>NZ_FOAO01000023.1 GCF_900109665.1 Blastococcus sp. DSM 46786 | reverse complement strand
TCTTTCCACCACCAGACCATGCGGTCAGCGGTCATATCCGGTATTAGCCCCAATTTCTTGGAGTTATCCCAGAGCCAGGGGCAGGTTGCCCACGTGTTACTCACCCGTTCGCCACTGATCCCCACCGAAGTGGTTCACCGTTCGACTTGCATGTGTTAAGCACGCCGCCAGCGTTCGTCCTGAGCCAGGATCAAACTCTCCGTAGATGATTTGATACCGGCTGAGAACCGAGAGCTGACACTCTCGATATCAATCAACCAAAGGAATCCCAGCCGATCCGAAGACCGGCACGGGGTATTACTTGGCACTGACTTTCGGCACGCTGTTGAGTTCTCAAGGAGCGGACGCGCAGAAACTCGACCCTTCCGGGCTTCGTCCCTGGCTGGATGTCCAACTCTACGCCGGTTTCCAGCAGCCCGTCTAGCGGGGGCTGGTCCGGCGGCCCTCCCGGGCCGCGCGGCGCAAAGAGAAAGTTACGTGGCTGCGCAGGCGGTGTCAAACCCGTGTCCGGTGACGCCCGACACGCTGCCGCCACACGGCTGTCGTCGGGCGTTCACCCGCCCCTCAGCCTCAGCCGGCCCGCCGGACGCCGGCGATCGAACGGCGCCCGCGGCGGAGGACGAGCCAGCCGCCGGGCAGCCAGACGTCCTCTCCCGGCCGCGCCTCGCCGTCGGTCACCCGCTCGTTGTTCAGGTAGGCGCCGCCCTCCTTGACCGTGCGCCGTGCCTCTGACAGCGAACCGACCAGGCCGGTCTGCTGCAGCAGCTGCGCCACGGTCGGCAGCTCGCCGTCGACCGTGATGCTGCCCGCCTCCTGGAGTGCCGCACCGAGCATGGCCTCGTCCAGGGAGCGCAGGTCCTCGCGGCCGAACAGCGCACGGCCGGCCGCCTCGGCCTGGCGGAGCTGCTCGGGCCCGTGCACCAGCCGCGTGAGCTCCTCGGCCAGCGCCCGCTGCGCCGCCCGGGCGGCCGGCCGCTCGAGGCTCTCGGCCACCAGCGCCTGCACCTCCTCGGCGGGGCGCTCGGAGTAGAGCGGCAGCCACGCGCGGGCGTCGGCGTCCTCGGCGTTCAGCCAGAACTGGAAGAAGGCGTACGGCGATGTGAGCGCCGGGTCGAGCCACACCGCCCCGCCCTCGGACTTCCCGAACTTGGTGCCGTCGGACTTGGTCACCAGCGGCGTGCTGAGCGCGTGCACCCGTGCACCCTCGGTCCGGCGGACCAGGTCGATGCCCGCGGTCAGGTTGCCCCACTGGTCGGAGCCGCCTGTCTGGAGCGTGACCCCGTGCCGCCGGTGCAGCTCCCGGTAGTCGTTGGCCTGCAGGATCTGGTAGCTGAACTCCGTGTAGCTGATGCCGGCCTCCGAGTTCAGCCGGGCGGACACCGCCTCCTTGGCCAGCATCTGGCTTACCCGGAAGTGCTTGCCCAGCTCGCGGAGGAAGTCGATCGCCGACACCGGCGCCGTCCAGTCCAGGTTGTCCACGTAAATCGGCGCCTTCGTGCCGTCCGCCTCAGCGGGCACCTCCAGGAACGGCGCGACCTGCTCCCGGATCCGCTCCACCCAGGCGCCGACCGTGTCGCGGTCGTTGAGCTGGCGCTCGGCCGAGGGGCGCGGGTCACCGATCAGCCCGGTCGCCCCGCCGACGAGGACGACGGGCTCGTGACCGGCCCGCTGCAGCGCCCGCAGGACCATGAACTGGAGCAGGTGGCCGACGTGGAGGCTCTGCGCCGTCGGGTCGAAGCCGGCGTAGTAGGTGACCGGGCCCTCGGCGAGGTGGGCGCGCAGGGCGGCCTCGTCGGTGCTCTGGGCGATCAGCCCGCGGCGGTGCAGCTCGTCGATGACTCCGGGAGCGGAAGGCGTGGTCACGGGGGTCCATCCTGCCCGCCCCGGCGGCGACGCGGTCGGCCACCCGACCGGAATGCGCTCACCGACGGGGCGCCGGTCTCCCAGAACCGCCAGGGCAGTTCGGTCGCCACGCTGATCCCGACGCGGGGGCCGGCCGAGACGGCGGCCGGCGGGGCCCCCCGGTGCAGCCGCACCGGGGAGGACGGGTCCAGCAGGTCGGTGCCCAGGTCGGCGCGCCCGACGGCGAGCGCCTGCGTCAGCCGGGCGGGCCCTCCGGCCAGGTCACGCGCGGTGCGCGCCGCTGGTCGTCGGGCCTGCGCCAGCTCCTCCCCCAGCACTACCTCCCCGGCCCGCAGCAGGACCGCCGAGCCCTCGCCCTCCTGCCCCACGACGACGTTGGCGCACCAGTGCACCCCGTAGGAGAAGTACACGTACAGCCGTCCCGGCGGCCCGAACATGATCGCCGCGCGCGGCGTGGGGCCCCGGTGGGAGTGCGCCGCGGGGTCGACGCCCGACCCGGAGTAGGCCTCGACCTCGGTGAGCCGCAGCGCGACGGTGCCCTCCGGCCGGTCGGTGACAACCCAGCACCCCAGCAGGGACGGCGCCACCCCGTCGACCGGTCCGAGCAGGTCCTCCGCCCGGACCAGCGACCCCGGTCCGGGTGGCGGCACGTTCAGAGGGCCGCCGCCACGGGCGAGGACACCGCCCACTCGGCGTGCTGCCGCGCCGCCTCGGCGAGCTGGGTCAGCTGCCCGGCGACGCGCTCCGGCGCCGTCCCGCCCCGGGCCGACCGCGCGGCCAGCGCGCCCGGCACCGACAGCACGGCGCGGACGTCGGGAGTGAGCCGCTCGTCGATGCCGGCGAGCTGCTCGTCGTCCAGCTGGTCGAGCTCGAGCCCGGCCTCCTCGCAGAAGGCCACCATCGCACCGGAGATCTCGTGCGCCGACCGGAAGGGGACGCCCTGCCGGACCAGCCACTCCGCGACGTCGGTGGCCAGGGCGAAGCCCTGCGGCGCGGCCGCCTCCAGCACCTCGGGGCGCAGGGTGAGGGTCGCGACCATCCCGGTCACCGCCGGCAGGAGCAGGAGCAGCTGCTCCATCGAGTCGAAGACCGGCTCCTTGTCCTCCTGCAGGTCGCGGTCGTAGGCCAGCGGCAGGCCCTTCAGCATCGTCAGCAGGCCCGTCAGGTTGCCGACGAAGCGGCCGGACTTGCCCCGGGCCAGCTCGGCGATGTCGGGGTTCTTCTTCTGCGGCATGATCGACGACCCGGTGGCCCAGGCGTCGTCCAGGCGCGCCCAGCCGAACTCGGTCGACGTCCAGAGCACGACCTCCTCCCCCAGCCGGGAGAGGTGGACGCCGATCAGCGCCGTCGCGAAGCAGAACTCCGCGGCGAAGTCCCGGTCGCTCACCCCGTCGATCGAGTTGTCCGATGCGCGGTCGAAGCCGAGCTCGGCGGCGACGGCGTCCGGGTCCAGCGGCAGCGAGGAGCCGGCGAGCGCGCCGGAGCCGTAGGGGCTCACAGCGGTCCGCCGGTCCCAGTCCCGCAGCCGGTCGACGTCGCGGGCGAAGGCGTGCGCGTGGGCGAGCAGCTGGTGGGCGAAGAGCACCGGCTGGGCGTGCTGCAGGTGCGTCATGCCGGGTGCGGCGACGTCCTGGTAGCGCTCGGCCAGGCCGACCAGCGCATACTCCAGCGACGACAGCTCCCCGACCAGCGACCGCACGGTGTGCCGCAGGTAGAGCCGCAGGTCGGTGGCGATCTGGTCGTTGCGGCTGCGGCCGGCGCGCAGCTTGCCGCCGAGGGCACCCAGCTTCTCGGTGAGCCCGCGCTCGAGCGCCTCGTGCACGTCCTCGTCGGACTCGACCGCGACGAAGGTGCCGGCGGCGACCTCGTCCGACAGCTCCCGCAGCGCGCCGAGCATCTGCTCCAGCTCGTCGTCGGCGAGCAGCCCGGCGCGGTGCAGCACCCGGGCGTGCGCCCGGGAGCCGGCCAGGTCGAAGGGGGCGAGCTTCCAGTCGAAGTGGGTGGACCTAGACAACGCAGTCAGGGCGTCCGATGGGCCACCGCCGAAGCGCCCGCCCCAGAGCCGGGTGTGGGTCGCGGGGGCGTTCGGGACGGTCACGGGGTCGTTCCTCCGGAGGGGTCGTCGGCCAGGTCGCTGTGCAGCTCGGGGTAGACGGCGGGGGTGCGGGCGGCCATGGCCCGCAGCCGCTCCGCGAGCGCGGGGCCGCCGTCGGGATCGCGCGACACCACCAGGAGAGTGTCGTCGCCGGCGATCGTTCCCAGCACGTCGGGGAGGCCGACCTTGTCCAGGGCCGAGGCCAGGAACTGCGCGGCCCCGGGCGGGGTGCGCAGCACCGCCAGGTTGGCGCTGCCCTCGGCCGCGGTGAGCAGGTCGGCCAGCAGGCGGGTGAGCCGGGCGGGCGCGGCCTGCGCCGGGCGCAGCGGCGCGTTCTCCGGCGGCAGCACGTAGGAGGCCGGCGCGCCGTCGGAGCCGCGCAGCTTCACCGCGCCCAGCTCCTCCAGGTCCCGCGAGAGCGTGGCCTGGGTGACCTCGATGCCCGACTCGGCCAGCAGCACGGCCAGCTGGGTCTGCGAGGTGATCGAACGGGCCTCGATGAGCTCGCGGATGCGGGCCTGGCGCGCCGAGCGGTTGAGGGCAGAGGTCATGCGCGCGCCAGGAGTCGCGGGAGCCCTGCGGAGCAGCGGCGAGCCGGGTCGGCGACGGTCACGAACTCTTCTCCAGGAGCCAGATGAGCACAGCCTTCTGCGCGTGCAGCCGGTTCTCCGCCTCGTCCCAGACCGCGCTCTGCGGCCCGTCGATCACCTCGGCGGCGATCTCCTTGCCGCGGTAGGCCGGCAGGCAGTGCAGGACGACGGCGTCGGCGGCGGCGCGGGCGAGGGCGGCGTCGTCCACCGCGTAGGGCAGGAACGGCGCGACGCGCGTGTCGTACTCGTCCTCCTGCCCCATCGACACCCAGGTGTCGGTGACCAGGACGTCGGCCCCGTCGGCGGCGGCCGCGGCGTCCGGCGTCCACGCCACCGAGCCGCCGGTCTCCGCCGCGATCCGACCCGCCCGCTCCAGCACGGCGGGGTCGGGCCGGAAGGACTCGGGCGAGCCGATCCGCACGTGCATGCCCGCCGTCGCACCGCCGAGCAGGTAGGAGTGCGCCATGTTGTTGGCGCCGTCGCCGAGGTACGTCATCGACCGGCCGGCCAGCGAGCCCTTGCGCTCGATGACCGTCTGCAGGTCGGCCAGGATCTGGCAGGGGTGGTAGGCGTCGGTCAGCGCGTTGACCACCGGCACCCGGCTGACCGCCGCCATCGCCTCGATGCGGTCCTGGCCGAAGGTCCGCCACACGATCGCGGCGGCCTGCCGGTCGAGCACGCGGGTGGTGTCCTCGATCGGCTCCCCGCGCCCGAGCTGGCTGCTGCCGGCGTCGATGACCAGCGGGTAGCCACCGAGCTCGGCGACGCCCACGGAGAACGAGACCCGGGTGCGGGTGGAGGGCTTGTCGAACAGCACGGCGACCGCCTTCGGCACCCCGTTGGCGGCGCGCAGCGGGGTGGGCGCCTCGCCGGTGTGCCGGGAGGCCTTGAGGGAGGCGGCCAGGGTGAGCACCTCGGCCTGCTCGGCCGGGGTGAGGTCGTCGTCCTTGAGGAAGTGCCGGGTCACTGTGCTGATGGCTCCATTCCGTGCTCGTTCCGCTCCTCGGTCGCTGGCGCTCCCTGCGATGCTCGCTCGCACGTCATGTTCACGGCTCGCCCTCCATCGCGGTGTCGAGGGCGGCGGGCAGCGCGGCCACGAAGGCGTCCACCTGCGCGTCGGTGAGGACCAGCGGCGGGGCGAGCCGGAGCACGCCCGGGGCGACCGCGTTGGTCAGGAAGCCGGCGGCGCGCAGCTGCACCTCCAGGGCGGCGGCGACGTCGACGGTGAGGACGACGCCGAGCAGCGCGCCCCTCCCCCGGACGCCGCTGATGCCGGCGTGGCCGAGCGCCTCGATGCCGGCGGTGAAGCGGTGCTCGAGCTCTTTGGCGCGCTCCAGCAGCCCCTCGTCGCGGATGGTGTCGAGCACGGCGAGCGCGGCGGCGGCGGCGATCGGGTTGCCGCCGAAGGTGGAGCCGTGCGAGCCCGCGGTCAGCAGCTCCGCAGCCTCGCCGAAGGCCAGCATCGCGCCGATCGGCAGGCCTCCGCCGAGCGCCTTGGCCAGGGTGATGAGGTCGGGGTGCAGCCCGTCGGCCTGGTGCGCGAACCACGAGCCGGTGCGGCCGATCCCGGTCTGCACCTCGTCGACGGCGAACAGCGCGCCGACGTCGGTCGCGGCCGCGGCGGCCGCCGGCAGGTAGCCGGCCGGTGCGGGCAGCACGCCGCCCTCGCCCAGCATCGGCTCGAGCAGCACCATGGCCGTCTCGCCAGACACCGCCGCGCGCAGGGCGTCGGCGTCGCCGTAGGGCACGTAGGAGACCCCACCGGGCAGCGGCGCGAAGGCGGTGGCCTTCGAGGGCTGGCCGGTGAGCGCCAGCGCGCCCATCGTCCGGCCGTGAAAGGCGCCCTCGGCGGTGACCACCCGGGTGCGGCCGGTGAGGCGGCTGACCTTGAACGCCGCCTCGTTGGCCTCGGCCCCGGAGTTGCAGAAGAACACCCGACCCGGGCGCCCGGCCAGCTCCAGCAGCCGCTCGGCGAGCAGGATGCCCGGTTCGTGCATCGCCAGGTTGGAGACGTGACCGAGCTTCGCCCCCTGGGTGGTGATCGCCTCGACGACCCGGGGGTGCGCGTGCCCGAGGATGGTGGTCGCGATGCCGCCGAGCAGGTCGGTGTACTCCCGCCCGTCGACGTCGGTGACGGTCGCCCCGGCGCCGGAGTCGAGGGCGACCGGCGGCGCCTTGTAGTTGTTCATCATCACGGCCGACCAGCGGCGGGCCAGCTCCTCCGTGCGCGTGGTCATGCTGTGCCCTCCTTCTGGTCCCTGGCCGGGACGACCATCGTCCCGGTGCCCTCGGTGGTGAACGTCTCCAGGAGCAGGGCGTGCGGGGTGCGGCCGTCGACGACGGTCGCCCGCTTCACCCCGCCCTCGACCGCCCGCAGGCAGGCGGCCATCTTCGGGATCATCCCGGCGTCGAGGTCGGTGAGGATCTCCGCCAGCTCGCGGGCGTCGATCTGCTGGACCAGCGAACCGCGGTCGGGCCAGTCGGCGTAGAGGCCCTCGACGTCGGTCAGCACGACCAGCTTCACCGCGCCCAGCGCCGCGGCCAGTGCGGCGGCGGCGGTGTCGGCGTTGACGTTGTGCACGACGCCGTCCGCGTCCGGGGCCACGCTCGCCACGACCGGGATGTGACCGGCCTCGAGCAGCGCCGTGACCGGGGTGGTGTCGACGGCGGCGATGTCGCCGACCAGCCCGACGTCCACCGGCTCGCCGTCGACGACCGCGGCGGTCCGCCGGGCCGTGAGCAGCCCGCCGTCCTCACCGGAGAGGTGCACGGCCATGGGGCCGTGCTGGTTGATCAGCCCGACGATGTCGGGGCCGACCTGCCCGGTGAGCACCATGCGGACGACGTCGATCGTCTCCGGCGTGGTCACGCGCAGGCCGCCGCGGAACTCGCTGGCGATGCCCAGCCGGCCGAGCATCTCGGTGATCTGCGGGCCGCCCCCGTGCACGACGACGGGCAGGATGCCGCAGGTCCGGAGGAACACCATGTCGTCGGCGAACGCGCGCCGGCACTCGTCGTCGACCATGGCGTGCCCGCCGTACTTGATGACGACGACCTTGCCGTGGAACTCCTTCAGCCAGGGCAGCGCGCCGGTGAGGACGGCGACCTTGGCGGCGTCGCCCTCGGGGTCGTGGGTGCGCATGACCCGGCTGGTGCCGACCCGGCGGGGCAGCTTGGGCGGCGGCGCCGGCTCGTCGATGCGGACGTCGGGCGGGGTGGGGTCCTGCTGGCTCATGTCGAGTAGGCCGAGTTCTCGTGCACGTAGGCGATGGACAGGTCGTTGGTCCAGATCGTGGCCTGCTCGGCGCCGGCCCGGAGGTCGACGTCGATGGTGATCTCCCGGCCGGTGAGGTCGACGCCCTCGCGCGGGTCGCCGATCGAGCCGCCCCGGCAGACGGTGACGCCGTTGATCGTCACGTCGACCCGGTCGGCCTCGAAGGCGGCGTCGGTGGTGCCGATCGCGGCGAGCACGCGGCCCCAGTTGGGGTCGTTGCCGAACAGCGCCGTCTTGAGCAGGTTGTTGCGCGCGCAGGCCCGGCCCGCGGTGAGCGCGTCGGTGACGGTGGCCGCGTTCCGGACGGTGATCGCGATGTCCTTGGTCGAGCCCTCGGCGTCGGCGAGCAGCTGCATCGCCAGGTCCGTCGCCGCCGCGGTGAGCGCCTCGGTGAGCTCCTCCTCGCTCGGCGTGACGCCGCTCGCGCCGTTGGCCAGCACGATGACGGTGTCGTTGGTCGAGAGGCACCCGTCGGAGTCGACCCGCTCGAAGCTGACCGCGGTGGCCGTCTCCAGCGCCCGCTGCAGGACGTCGGGGTCGGCGGCGGCGTCGGTGGTGAGGACGACGAGCATCGTGGCCAGGCTCGGGGCGAGCATGCCGGCGCCCTTGGCCATCCCGCCGACGGTGAAGCCCTCGCGCAGCTGCGCCGTCGTCTTGGGCACGCTGTCGGTGGTCATGATCGCCCGTGCCGCGTCGGCGCCGCCGTCCTCGGAGAGCTGGCGGGCCGCGGCGGTGACGCCGGCGATGAGCTTCGCCATGGGGAGCCGCACGCCGATCAGGCCGGTGCTCGCGACGGCGACGTCGATCGCCCCGATCCCGAGCTCCGCGGCGGCGTGCTCGGCGGTGGCGTGGGTGTCCTGGAAGCCCTCGGGCCCGGTGCAGGCGTTGGCGCCCCCGGAGTTGAGGACGACAGCGCGGGCCCGCTGACCGGCGAGCACCTGGCGGCTCCACTGCACCGGCGCGGCCGGGAAGCGGTTGGTGGTGAACACCGCGGCCCCGGCGTCGTCGGGGCCGGTGTTGAGGACGACGGCGACGTCGGGGTCGCCGGAGGACTTGAGCCCGGCCGCGACCCCTGCGGCGCTGAACCCCTGGGGGGCGGTGGTGGTCACGGCGCGACTCCTACGACCGGGAGGCCGGTGGTCTCAGGGAGGCCCAGGGCGAGGTTGGCGCACTGGACCGCCGCTCCCCCGGTGCCCTTGGTGAGGTTGTCGACGGCGGCGACGACGACGAGCCGGCGGGCGTCGGCGTCGACGGCCAGTTGCAGCGCGACGGTGTTCGCGCCGAGCACCTGGGCCGTCGTGGGCCACTGGCCCTCGGGCAGCACGTGCACGAACGGCTCGTCGGCGTAGGCCTGCGCGTACGCGGCCCGGGCGGCCTCGGCATCGACCCCGGGCCGCAGCGGCGCCGAGCAGGTGGCGAGGATGCCCCGGCTCATGGGCACCAGGGTCGGCGTGAAGCTGACGGTGACCCCCGTACCGCCCGCCTGCGACAGACCCTGGACCATCTCCGGCGTGTGCCGGTGCACGCCCCCGACGCCGTAGGCGCTGGCCGCGCCCATGACCTCGCTGCCGAGCAGGTGGGCCTTCGGCGACTTGCCCGCACCACTGGTGCCGCTGGCGGCCACCACGACGACGTCGGGCTCCACCAGGCCGTTGGCGAGCGCCGGGGCCATCGCGAGGGTGACCGAGGTCGGGTAGCAGCCGGGGACGGCGACACGCGTGGCTCCCGCGAGCTTCTCGCGCTGGCCGGGGAGCTCGGGCAGGCCGTAGGGCCAGGTGCCGGCGTGCACGCCGCCGTACCAGCGCACCCAGGCGGCGGGGTCGTTCAGCCGGTGGTCGGCGCCGCAGTCGATGACCAGCGTCTCGGCGGGCAGCTGGTCGGCGATCGCCGCGGACTCCCCGTGCGGCAGCGCCAGGACGACGACGTCGTAGCCGGCGAGGCTCGCCGCGTCGCTGGGCCGGACGGTCAGGTCGGCGAACGGGAGCAGGTGGGGCTGCAGCTCACCCAGGCGTCGGCCGGCGCTCGAGTTGGCGTGCACCCCGGCCAGCCGGAGGTCGGGGTGCCCGGCCAGCAGCCGGCACACCTCTCCCCCGGCGTACCCGGTGGCGCCGGTGACCCCGACCGTCCACGTCTTCCCTGTGTTCACGATGCATGACCATACACGCTCATGCATAGCCGTTCACCAGGAGTTCCCGGCCACGGGACCGGAGGATTCAGCCGCCTCGTCAGTCCTGCGGTGGTCGGTGCTCTGCCGGCCGACCGGGTACGCGCGCGACGAGCAGGACGACGTCGTCCTCGCTGTCGCCGCCGGTGAGTCGCGCCAGCACCTCGTCGCAGAGCTGCTCGATGGGCAGACCGTGCAGTTCCTCCACCGCCTGCCGGAGCTGCTCGATGCCGTCGTCGAACAGCTGGTCGCGCCGCTCGACGAGCCCGTCGGTGTACAGCACCAGTGCCGTTCCGGGTGGCATCTCGACCTCGCGGTCCGTGCGCCGGCCTTCGACGTGCGCGCCCAGCAGGACCTCCGGGGCGCCGGCGAGCAGCTCGCAGCGGCCGTCGGTGTGCACCAGCAGCGGCGGCGGGTGCCCCGCGTTGGACCACCGGAGCCGCAACGTGCGGCCGCTCGGGTCCTCGTCGCTCGGCCACAGCTGGCAGAGGACGGCGGTGGCCAGGTTCGCCACGTGCAGGCGCGCCAGGGCATCGTCCAGTGCGGACAGGACGGCTTCCGGGGATCCCCGGAGCGTCTGCGCCACGCCGCGCAGCACGTTGCGCACCTGGGCCATCGCGGCGGCCGCGGTGCGGTCGTGGCCGGCGACGTCGCCCACGACCAGCGTCATCGCCCCGTCGACGGTGGAGAAGGCGTCGTACCAGTCACCGCCGATCTCCGCTTCGCGTGCGGCCGGCTGGTAGCGGGCGGCCATCTGCAGCCGGTCGGACCGCGGCAGGGGCGCGAGCAGGCTGCGCTGCAGGCTCTCGGAGAGCCGGCGCACCTCCCGGACTGCCTCCCGCTCCGCCGCCTGGGCAGCAAGCCGGTCCAGCGCCAGCGCCGTCAGCGCGGCCAGTGCCGTGACGAGCACCTTGTCCGAGACCAGCCACGGCCTGCGGTTCTCGAACGCGAGGGCCAACGAGCCGATGGCCCGGCCGTGCACAACCAACGGCACGGCGGCGGTCGCCTCGGTGCGCGCCCGCTCGTACACCTCCAGGGCCCCGGGGAACGACCGCACCCCCTCAGCCCGATCGTCCAGGAACTGGGGTCGCCCGGCCACAGCGGCGTGCACGATGGGCAGCGGAGCGTCGACCGGCAGGGTCGCGACGTCGGTTCGCAGCTCATCGTCGAAGAACGTCGTCCCCAGGATCCGGACGTGCGTGCCACGCGGCTCCACGAGGCACAACGCGGCTCCCTGTGCGCCGAGGACCGAGGCGCCACGGCCGCTGATGACGGCGAGCACGTCGTCCTCCGACCCGGCGTCGGCCAGGGCGCGGGCCACCGCGACCAGTGCGCCCAGCCGTTCGGCGTCCACGGCCGCGGCACGTTCCGCGGTGACGTCGCGGAAGTACCAGGCCCACCCGATGTAATCGCCGTCCGGACCGCGCAGTGCCGTGCCGTACCGGTCCAGGACGCGGCCGTCGAGCAGCAGCAGCTCGTCGCGGGCAGCCCCCGCCGCCTGCGCGTAGAGATCGTGCACCCGGGCCAGGAAGGCGTCGGGGTCGACGAGCTTGTCGAGCACCGAGGCGAGCGCGGCGTCGTCGTCACCCGAGGCGACGATCTCGGCCGGGATCGGCCAGATCTCCTGGAACTTGCGGTTGGAGGTGATCATGACGCCGTCCGACGAGACGACGACCATCCCGTCCAGACCACCCTCGACGGCGGCCCGCAGGAGGTGGAGATCGCGGAGCGGGTCCTGGGTCGCCGGCCGCCTGGGGTGCTCCTCGGCCCGACCGTGCATCGCGCTCACGCCTCCACCGGCGCGAGACGCACCTACCGACAGCTCGTCACCAGGAACCCTACGTGGCGCACGACGCCCGTGGGAGGCGACCGCCGGCGGTGCTCACGCCAGCGGGTCGGTGTCGCCGTAGGGACGCAGCCGCAGCTGCCGGGCGGTGCCCTCCGGGGTCACCGAGCGCAGGGTCTCGAGGTCGTCCTTCCCCGCGCGCACGAACCGGCCCGACCACCGGTCGAGGTCGCCCGCCGCGATCGCCGCGACGATCTCGACGACCTTCTCCGGCGGCGTCCAGTCCTCGAACCCCTGCCACATGCGCATCGACCGGGTCATCGGGGTGTCGACGACCCCGGGTGCCACGTCGAAGGCCCGGACGTCGGAGCCCTCGAGCGCGAGCACGAGGGACTCGGTGATCCGCATCAGCCCGGTCTTGGCGACCGAGTAGGCCGAGTAGTCGGGGTTGGCGCGGGTGCTCATCCCGCTGGCGATGCTCACCACCCGGCCGCGGTTGCGCAGCAGCATCCACGGGACGACGGCGCGGCTGAGCAGGAAACTGCCCCGCAGGTGGCTGCTGACGACGTCCCACCACTGCTCGGGGTCGGCCTCCCACAGCGGCACCTCGGCCTCGTCGATCAGCCCCGCGTTGTTCACCAGCAGGTCGACCGGCCCCAGCTGCTCCCGCACCTCGCCCACCGCGGCCTCGACCGAGGCCTGATCGGTGACGTCGGCGGCCACGGCCAGCGTGCGGCCCCCGGTGGCGTCGGCGACCTCGGCCATGGCCGCGCGCAGCCGCTCGTCGCCGCGGGCCAGCCCGGCCACGGCCATCCCTCGGCGCGCCAGCCCCTCGACCAGGTGCCGGCCGATGCCCGTGGACGCCCCCGTGACGAGCGCAACCCCCTCCAGCTCAGGCACGGGGCTGCGCCCCGGTCGCCGCGGCGGCGGCCGCCATCGCCGCGTCGCGCACCGCGGTGGCCTCCTCGCTGGTGAGCGTCCGGTCCGGCGCCCGCAACGTCAGCGCGTACGCCAGCGACCGCGACCCGGCCGGCACCGGCGCGCCGGTGTAGACGTCGAAGAGGCGCAGGTGCTCCAGCAGCTCACCGGCGCCCTCCCGCAGCGCCGCGGCGACGTCGGCGGCGGGGATGTCGTCGGCCACCACGAGGGCGAGGTCGATGAGCACCGGTGGGAAGGTCGAGATCGACGGCGCCTGGGCCACGGTCGGCTCGGGCAGCGCGTCGGCGTCCAGCTCCATCACCGCGGTGCGGGCCGGCAGGCCGAGGACCTCGCACACCTTGGGGTGCAGCTCGCCCGCGTACCCGATGACCTGGCCGCCGACCAGCAGCGCGGCGCACCGGCCGGGGTGCCACGGGGCCCGCTCGGCCTGCTCGACGGTGAGCTCGGCTCCGGCGGCCGCGGCCACCACGCGCGCGGCCTGCACGGCATCGGCCCACGCGGCCGGCCGGCCCGGCCCCCACCAGCCACGCGGCTCGCGGTGCCCGGTCAGCGCCACCGCGACGTGCCACGGTTGCGCCGGCACCGCACCCAGGAGCGCCGCGAGCGTGGCGTCGTCCGGACGGCGGTCGGCCCCGGGCAGCGGCGCGGGTGCGCCGTCCCCACCGGGGAACACCGAGCCGTGCTCGAACAGGGCGACGTCGCGGAGCCCGCGGGCCAGGTTGCGGCCGAGCGCGGCGAGCAGGCCGGGCAGCAGCGTGGTGCGCAGTGCCGGGGCCTCCTCCGACAGCGGGTTGCGCACGGTGATCACCCGGCGCCGGTCGTCGTCCGCGGGGAGCCCGAGCGCGTCGAGCTGCGCCGGGCCGGTGAACGGGAACGCGGGAGCCTCCACGTAGCCGGCCTCGGCCAGCGCCCGGCCGATGCTGCGGCGGCGGCGCTGGCGCTCGGTGAGCCCGCCGCCGGGCGGGGCGGTGGGCAGGATCGAGGGGATCTCGTCGAACCCGCGAAAGCGCACGACCTCCTCGACCAGGTCGGCCGGCTCCAGCAGGTCGCCGCGCCAGGACGGCGGGGTCACGCGCAGGGCGTCGCCGTCGCCGGTCACCTCGGCGCCGATCGCGGTCAGCACCTCGAGCACCTCGGCGCGGGTGTAGGGCACGCCGGCGATCCGGCCGGGCAGCCCGGCGTCGATCGCGATCGACTCCCGCGGCGTGCGGGTGTCGACGTCGACCGGTGCGCCGACGACCCGCGCACCACCGTGCTCGGCGAGCAGGGCCGCGGCCCGGGCGAGCGCGACGACGGTGACCTCGGGGTCGGTGCCCCGCTCGAAGCGCTTGCCGGCCTCGCTGGGCAGCCGGTGCCGCCGCACGCCGCGGGAGATGCCGTTCGGCTCCCAGTGCGCGGCCTCCAGCAGCACCGCGCCGGTCGCGTCCCCGATCTCGGTCGACGCACCGCCCATGACCCCGGCCAGCCCGATGGGGCCCGACTCGTCGGTGATGAGCAGGTCGTCGTCGGTCAGCGCGCGGTCGGCGCCGTCCAGGGTGGTGAGCCGCTCCCCCGCCGTCGCCCGGCGGACCGTGATCGGACCGGTGACGGTGGTCCGGTCGAAGGCGTGCATCGGCTGGCCGAGCTCGAGCATCACGTAGTTGGTGACGTCGACGGCGAGCGAGATGCTGCGGATGCCGCACTGGGCCAGCCGGCGGCGCAGCGGCCAGGGGCTGGGCGCGGCCGGGTCGAGGTCCTCCACGGCGAGCATGGAGAACCGGTCGCAGCGGTCGGGGTCGGCGACGGTGACCTCCCACGCCGGCGCGCCGGGCCAGTCCGGCAGCGGCAGGTCGGCCGGGTCGCGCCAGGTCACGCCGAGCACGCCGGCCAGGTCGCGGGCGATCCCGCGCATCGACATGGCGTAGCCGCGGTCCGGCGTCACCTCGAGGTCGAAGACGACGTCCTCCAGGCCGAGGACGTCAGTGGCCGGCGTACCCGGCACGTAACCGCCCTGCCCGAGCACCAGGATGCCGGCGTGGTCCTCGCCGATGCCGAGCTCGCGGACCGAGCAGATCATTCCGTCGGAGACGTGGTCGTAGGTCTTCCGCGCGGCGATGGCGAAGTCGCCGGGGAGCACCGCACCGGGCAGCGCGGCGACCACCAGGTCGCCGACGGCGAAGTTCCGGGCGCCGCAGACGATGCCCCGCGGCTCGGGCTCCCCCACCTCGACCTGGCAGTAGCGGATCGGCTTCTTGAAGCCGGTGAGCTCCTCGATCTCCAGCACCCGGCCGACGACGAGGGGGCCGGCGGTCACCGGCGGGCGGACGACGTCCTCCACCTCGAAGCCGAGCCGGACGAAGGCGGCGTCGAGCTCCTCGACGGTGATGCCGGCCGGGAGGTCGACGAGCTCGGACAGCCAGCTGACGGGGACCTTCACTGCTCAACTCCGAAGACGCTGGTGAAGCGGACATCCGCCTCCGCGATGTCGTGCATGTCCGAGAGGGCCGACCGGAACTGCAGCGCCCGCTCGATGCCCATGCCGAAGGCGAAGCCGGTGTAGGTGTCGGGGTCGACGCCGCAGGCGCGCAGCACCCGCGGGTTGACCATCCCGCAGCCGCCCCACTCGACCCACTGCGGGCCGTCGCGGTGCTCGGGGAACCAGACGTCGAACTCGGCCGAGGGCTCGGTGAAGGGGAAGAAGTGCGGCCGCCACCGGGTGCGGGCGTCCGGGCCGAACAGCTGGCGGGCCAGGTGGTCCAGGGTGCCGCGCAGGTGGGCCATGGTGAGCCCGCGGTCCACGGCCAGGCCCTCGACCTGGTGGAAGACCGGCAGGTGCGTCGCGTCGAGCTCGTCGGTGCGGTACACCCGCCCCGGGGCGACGACGTAGATGGGCGGCTCCCGCTCGAGCATCGTGCGCGCCTGCACCGGGCTGGTGTGCGTGCGCAGCACCAGGCCGGAGTCCTCGTCCCCGTCCCGCCCACCCGCGACGAAGAACGTGTCCGAGAGCCACCGGGCCGGGTGGTCGGGGCCGAAGTTGAGCGCGTCGAAGTTCAGCCACTCCGCCTCGAGCTCCGGGCCGTCGGCCACCTCGTAGCCCATGCCGACGAAGATGTCGGCGATCCGGTCGATCAGAGTGGTCAGCGGGTGCCGGGCGCCGCGCGGGGTGCGGTCCCACGGCAGCGTGACGTCGACCCGCTCCTCGGCCAGCACCCGTGCGTCGCGCTCGGCCTCCAGCTCGGCCCGGCGCGCCTCGTAGGCCTCGGTGACCGCGACCCGGGCGGCGTTCACCCGCTTGCCGGCGTCGCTGCGCGCGGCCGGGGGCAGCGCACCCAGCTCCCGCCGGGCGAGCAGCACCGGGGCGCGGTCGCCCAGGTGGGCCGGGCGGACGGCGGCCAGCGCCTCCAGGTCCGCGGCCGCCGCGAACGCTCCGAGCGCGGCGCGCACCGCCTCGTCGAGGGCCTCGGGCGAGAGGGCGGCGACCTGCTTGGGGTCGTAGGGATCGTTGGCGCCAGACACGGGAGGCCATTCTGCCCGGCGTCCGCCCCCGCGCGCGCCTGGGTTCCGCTGCGAGGACGACGCGGCGTCACCGGCACCGGCGTCCTCCCCCACCGCGCAGCGTCCCGGGCGACCGCGTCCACCCTCACCACGCGGCGTCGCCGGTGACCGCGTCCGCCCTCACCGCACGGCGTCCTCCCCCACCGCAGACGCCGAGGGAGGACACGCCATGATCAGGTGAGGCTGATCGTGGACGAGCGGGCCGGAGGTGGGCGGTGGCGGTCGTGCTCGCGCTGGCGTCCGCGGTCGTCTACGGGGCCGCCGACTTCCTGGGCGGGCTCGCCAGCCGCCGGGCGTCGGTCTTCGGCGTCGTCGCGGTCTCCCAGGCCGCCGGCCTGCTCGCGCTGGTCGTGCTGCTGCCCTGGCTCGGCGGGCCGGTCACCGCCGCGGACCTGGCGTGGGGCGCCGCCGCGGGGCTCGCCGGTTCCGCCGGGCTGCTGGTCTTCTTCCGTGCGCTCGCCGGCGGCGTGATGAGCGTGATCGCCCCGGTCACCGCCCTCACCGCCGCCGCCGTCCCGGTGCTGGTCGGGGTCCTCGGCGGCGAGCGCATCGGCCCGTGGGCGACGGCGGGCATCCTGCTGGCCCTCGCCGCGGTGGTGCTCGTCTCGGCCGAGGGCGGTCTGCGGGCGCTCCGCGGGGCCCGGGCACCCAGCCTCGCCCCGGCGCTGGTCGCCGGCACGGCCTTCGGCCTGTTCTTCGTGCTGCTGGACCGCACCTCGGCCGGCGCCGGCCTCACCCCGCTGGCGGCTGCCCGGGTCGCCTCGGTGGCGCTCGTGGTCGGCGTCGCGCTGGCCACCCACCAGGTGCTGCGGCCGGGACGGGCCGCGCTGCCGCTGGTGCTGGTCTCCGGCCTCGGCGACATGACGGCCAACGCGCTGTTCCTGCTCGCCACCCAGCAGGGCGGGCAGCTGGCCATCACCGGGGTGCTCGCCTCGCTGTACCCGGTGAGCACGGTCGTGCTCGCCCAACTCGTGCTGCGCGAGCGCCTGGTGCCCGCCCAGGTGGCCGGCCTCGCCACCGCGGCGACCGCCGTCGTCCTCATCACGCTGCCCGGCTGACCACCCCTTCGGGGCAGGCTCCCGGGACCCGGCTCCGGCCCGCACTCCCCGGGGCCGATGAGCCGTCCGTGAGCCCTGTGCGCCCTGACACCGACGCAGCCCTCGCCGCCGCCCTCCGCCCCGGTGGCGTGCGCAGCGTCTTCCAGCCCATCGTCGAGCTCGACAGCGGCGCGGTCGTCGCCTACGAGGCCCTCGCGCGGGGCCCCGAGGGTCCGCTGCAGCGCCCCGACCTGCTCTTCGCCGCCGCCCGCGAAGCCGGTGCGCTGGCCGAGCTGGACGCCGCCTGCCGGGTCGCCGCCTTCTCCGGCGCGGTGCGGCACGGGCTGCCCGCGCCGATCGCCCTGTTCGTGAACGTGGAGCCGGAGGTCCTCGACACCGCGCCCCTCGACGAGCTGCTGGCGATCGCCGCCGAAGCCCCCGGCGGGCTGCGCGTGGTCCTGGAGATCACCGAACGGGCGCTGGCCACCCGGCCGGCCGAGCTGCTCCGCACCGTCGCCCGCGTCCGCGAGCTCGGCTGGGGCGTCGCCCTGGACGACGTCGGCGCCGACGCGATGTCGCTGGCCTTCATGCCGATCCTGCGCCCCGACGTGGTCAAGCTCGACCTTCGGCTGGTGCAGGAGCGGCCCGGCCCGGCCATCGCCGAGATCATGAACGCGGTCAACGCCTACGCGCAGGCGACCGGCGCCGCCGTGCTCGCCGAGGGTATCGAGAACGACACCCACCTGGCCATGGCCCGGGCGCTCGGGGCCACCCTGGGCCAGGGGTGGCTGTTCGGCCGCCCCGCGCCGGAGCCCGCCTGCGACCGCCCCCTCGGCTCGCTGCCGCCGCCGGTCGAGGACGCCGCGACCGACTGCGAGCCGGGCTCCCCTTTCGCCTGCCTGCCCGCCGGCACCGTGCTGCGCCGATCCCCGAAGGCGCTGCTCATCGAGCTCAGCAAGCAGTTGGAGCGGGAGGCGATGCGCCTCGGCGAGACCTGCGTGGTCACCGCGACCTTCCAGGAGGCCCGCCACTTCACCCCGTCGACGACGCAGCGCTACCGCGACCTGGTCGAGCGCACCGGCTTCGTGTGCGCCCTCGGCGAGGGGCTCCCCGCCGAGCCGCTGCCCGGCCTGCGCGGCACTGATCTCGCCGTCGACGACCCGGTGCGCGGCGAGTGGGACGTCGTCGTGCTGGCCCCGCACTTCAGCGTGGCCCTGCTGGCCCGCGACCTCGGCACGACCGGTCCGGACCTGCACCGGGAGTTCGAGTACGCCCTGACCTACGACCGCGACGTCGCCGTCCGCGCGGCGCGCAGCCTGCTCGGCCGGGTGGCGCCGCGCGCCCACCGGGCGACCCCGGCCGCCCCGGTGCGGCCCGCGACCCCGGCGACCACCGCTCCGGTGACCATGGGCGCGGAGCGGCTCGGCGACGCCACCCTGGTGCGCCGTGCACTCGAGGCCACCCCGAGCGGCGTGTGCCTCGTCGACGTCCGGCTCCCCGACCAGCCGCTGGTCTACATCAACCCGGCGTTCGAACGGCTCGCCGGGATGCCGGGCGAGGAGCTGCTGGGCCGCAACTGCCGGTTCCTGCAGGGGCCGGACACCGACCCGGGCGCCTTGGCCCGCATCCGGGCCGCCATCGCCGCCGGCGAGGAGTGCCGCGAGGTGCTGGTGAACCACCGCGGGCCCGACCGCACGCCCTGGTACAACGAGCTGCACCTGGCGCCCGTGACGGACGCGACCGGGGCTGTCGTGCAGTACATCGGCGTCCAGGTCGACGTCACCGAGCAGGTGAGGGCGCAGCGGGCGCTGGAGCAGGAGCGCGACCGCACCCGCGGGTACCTGGCCCGGATCGAGGAGCTGTCGGTCACCGACCCGCTCACCGGGCTGTCCACCCGCCGGCACGTGGAGGAGCAGACCGAGACCGCGTTGTGGAACGCGCGCTGCGCCGGCGACGCCGTGGCGCTGGTCGTGGTCGCCGTCGACGGCTTCACGTCGATCGAGGAGCGCTACGGGTCGACCGCCGCCGAGCAGTTGCTCGCCGCCACGGGTCAGCGCCTCCGCGCACGGCTGCGGCGCGGCGACCTGGTGGCGCGCTGGGCCCGCGACTCGTTCGTGGTCGTGCTGCCGGGGCTCGCGGCCGGCAGCGCCGGCCGGGAGGCGGCTCGGGTCCGGGCCGAGCTGGCGGAGGCTGCCTGCGGCCCCGTCCTCCTCGCCGGCGCGCCCGTGGTCACCGAGATCAGCACCGGTGCCGCGTGCTTCCCCGCCGACGGCGACGACGTCACCGGGCTGCTGGCGGTGGCCGAGCGCGCGGCCGGGCGGCTGCCCGTCTCGCCGAGCTGATCCCGGCCTGCTGTCAGGCGCCGACGTCGAGCAGCCCGACCGGGAACGGCGGGCGCCCGACGCCGCGCAACCGGGTGTTGCCCCAGGGGTCGCTCTCGGTGGCCTCGGCGACCGAGCTGCCGTGGGGCGTGGTGAGCTCCAGCCGGGTGCGCGGCCCAACCGCGACCGCGACCCGCCCGGACCAGATCACCGAGCCCGCGAGCGGGTCGAAGCGGGCAGCCAGCGCGGCGCGCGCCGTCCGGGGTTCCGCGCCCTCGACGGCAACGGTCACCTCCCCCTCGTAGCCCTCCGGCTCCTCGCGCTCGTGCACCGTTCGCCCCCTCAGCCGCGTGGGGGGAGCAGCGTGGTCAGCCCGCGGTCGGCCAGGTCGGTGAGCTGGTCGACCAGATCGGCGGCGGAGACCCTCCGGTCCCCCGACCACCAGTGCGTCGCCAGCTGCACCATGCCCACCACCCCGTAGGCCCAGGTCATCGCCCCGTCGGCCGGGCGGCCGGCCTCGGTCAGCCGCACGGCCAGCAGACCGCCGAGCGCGGTGGCGACGGCGTGCTCGGTGGCGGCGACCAGGTCGGCCCGGCCCGCTCGCCCGGCCTGCGCGTAGGCGAAGCGGTAGAGCGCGGGCTCGTCCTCGATCAGCGAGACGAAGGCTGCGATCACCGCCCGCAGCTGCGCCCGGTCGTCGCCGCGGTCGGCGGTCAGCTCGCCCAGCAGCCGCGGCAGCAGGACGGCCTGGGAGATCCGCTCGAGGACGGCGTCGATCAACTCGTCCTTGTCGCTGAAGTAGCGGTAGATGACCGTCTTCGAGACGCCGGCGCTGCGCGCGACGTCGTCGACGGAGAAGTCGGGACCGGCCAGGCGCACCGCCTCGACGGCCGCCCCGACGAGATCCTCCCGGCGCGCGCGCCGGTGCTCGGTCCACCGGGAGCGGCGCCCGTCCGTCGGTGCGGTCGCGGGCGCTTCGGCCACCTCTTGCATGTGTTTCACGGTAACAGCTACCTTCTCTCGCGGCCCTGGGCGTCGTGCCGGGGAGCCCGCCTGTGACCACCATCCTCCCGCCCGGAGCGCGGTGGGACACCAGGAAGGCTCCTGGCGATCGGGAAGCGCTGCCCGCACGGCTCCTGCCGCTCCGGGTGGGGCGGGCAGACCCCTACTGGGCGAGCTGGGTGGTGTAGAGGCAGATCGCGGCGGCGGCGGCCAGGTTGAGGCTCTCCGCACGCCCGCGCATGGGGATGCGGACCCGCGCGTCGGCCAGCTCCGCGAGCTCGGGCGGCACGCCGCGGGCCTCGTTGCCGAACAGCCAGAGCACCGGCCCGGCCAGCCGCCCGCCGGTGACGAGCGCCGGGAGCTCCACCTCTCCCCCGCCGTCGGCCGCGAGCACGGTCACCCCAGACGCGCGCAGCTCCGGCAGCAGCGTGCCCAGCGGCGTCCCGCGGACGACGTCCAGGTGGAACAGGCTGCCGGCGCTGGACCGCACCGCCTTCCCGCCGTAGGGGTCGGCCGAGCCCGCGCCGAACACCACCGCACCCGCCCCGCAGGCGTCCGCCGTCCGCAGCACGGTGCCCGCGTTCCCGGGATCGGCCAGCTCGGCGAGCGCGACGGCGAGCCTCGGCGGCGCCGTGGTCAGCGTCCCGGCGGGGACGTCGCGCAGCGCGCAGACCGCCACCAGCCCCTGCGGCGTGACCGTCTCCGACAGCCCGGCGGCGGCCTTGTCGGTGACCAGCCGCACGGGCACCTGTGCGGAGGCCAGCAGGTCGGCGTGCGCGGTGGCCGCGGCCTCGGTGGCGAAGACCTCCCGCACGCCGGCCGGGTCGGCCAGCGCCTCGGCGACGGCCTGCCGCCCTTCGGCGAGGAACAGCCCGGCGGCGTCCCGGCCGGCGCGGCGGGTGAGCTTGCGCGCGGCGGCGATGCGCGCGGACCGCTCTGTGAGCAGCTCGGTCACGCGGTCTCCTCCGTGGTCGTGCAGACGCCGACGCCGCCGGTGCCAGGCCCCGAGGGGTCGGTCACCGACGGCGTCGGTCGCCCTGCCTGCAGAGAGCAGGCGGGGCCTCGATCAAGCGGCCTGCTTGCCGGTCGCTTCGGGGTTGGCGGCGAGCGCGGCCCGGGCGGTCTCCACCAGGGCGGCGAAGGCGGCGGGCTCGTTGACGGCGAGCTCGGCGAGGACGCGGCGGTCCAGCTCGATCTCGGCGAGCTTCAGCCCCTGCATGAACCGGTTGTAGGTCATGTCGTTGAGGCGGGCCGCGGCGTTGATCCGGGTGATCCACAGCTTGCGGAAGTCGCCCTTGCGCGCCTTGCGGTCGCGGTAGCTGTAGGTCGCCGAGTGGAGGATCTGCTCCTTGGCCTTGCGGTACAGCCGCGAACGCTGACCGCGGTAGCCGCTGGCGGCCTCGAGGGTCGTCCGGCGCTTCTTCTGGGCGTTGACCGCCCGCTTCACGCGTGCCACGTGAGTGCTCCTGTCTTTCTAAAGGTCGGTGGGAGGGGCGCTCAGAGGCCCAGGAGCTTCTTCAGGTTCTTGGCGTCGGCCGGGGAGACGACCTGGTCCCGGTCCAGCCGGCGCTTGCGGGTCCCGGACTTGTGCTCGAACTTGTGCTGGTTGTTCGCCTGCTCGCGCATGAGCTTCCCGGTGCCCGTGATGCGCACCCGCTTGGCGGTGCCCTTGTGGGTCTTCTGCTTCGGCATGTCCTCGGTCCCTGTCGTCTGGTGCCGGGCGCGCGGCAGCGTCGAGCTGCCGCACGCACCGGCCGTCTTCGGTGGTGCTGGTCCTGCTGGGCCGGTCAGGCGCTGGGCGCCTGCTCCTCGGCCTGGTCGACCTTGGCCCGGCGCTTCTCCTGCGCGGTCTGCGCGCCCTTGTGCGGGGCGATCACCATGACCATGTTCCGGCCGTCCTGCTTCGGGTTGGACTCGACGACGCCCAGCTCGCTGACGTCGGCGGCCAGCCGCTGGAGGAGGCGGTAGCCCATCTCCGGGCGCGACTGCTCGCGGCCTCGGAACATCACGGTGATCTTGACCTTGTCGCCGCCCTTGAGGAAGCGCTCGACGTGGCCCTTCTTGGTCTCGTAGTCGTGCGGGTCGATCTTGAGGCGCAGCCGCATCTCCTTGATGACGGTGAGCGCCTGGTTCCGCCGGGCCTCGCGGGCCTTCTGGGCGGACTCGTACTTGAACTTCCCGTAGTCCATGAGCTTGGCGACGGGCGGCCGGGCCATGGGAGCGACCTCGACCAGGTCGAGCTCGGAGTCCTGTGCCAGGCGCAGCGCCTCGCCGATCGACACGATGCCGACCTGCTCGCCCTCGGGCCCGACCAGGCGGACCTCGGGGACTCGGATGCGGTCGTTGATGCGGGGCTCGGTGATGGCCTCTCCTTACGCTGCTGCGTGGGAGGAGTCGCTGGCCCACCCGGGCGCCGACGGGAAAAGGCCCCGGGAGCAGCTGCTCACGGGGCCCACTCGCCGGTGGCCCACGACCCGTGGGGTCGTGCGCACGCGATCACCGACCGGTGGCCGGTTCTCGCGATCCGGGACCTGGGCGCCTGGGCGGCGTCAGGTGGGAGCGGGCTCCTCTTGGATAGCGGCCCGGGGCGGGGCCGCTGGTGGTTCGCGCGCCTCATGTAGCGGGGAGGCACGCCCATGCTACAGCGTCCCGGCGCCCGTGGTCATTCCCCCCCACCCGGGCGTGCTGGAACGGCCCCTCGGTGACGTGCAGGAACGGCCAGGTGACGTGCTGGAACGGCCCTCCTGCAGGGCCCCGCCACGAGCCTGCGAGTGGTGGGGGGCAGGAGGGTCCTTCTTCAGTCGTCGTAGAGCAGCGGCGGCCTGACCGGGTCGTTCGCCCGGGCGGCGGCGTGCAGGGCCCGCAGGTCCTCGACGGCACGCACGGTGCGCTCGCCGTCGGCGGCCTGCAGCGCGTGCAGCGAGATCTCGTCGCCGTTCTCCAGGGCGAGCGACCCCCAGGCCGACGTCCGCTCGAACCGGACCGCGCGCACCGCCGTCCACGGCAACCGGTGGTGCACGAGGAGGTTGCGGACGTGGATGCCGTGCCCGTCGGCGTCGACCCGCGACCGCCCCAAGGCGAGCACCCCCGCGGCGAGCACCAGGCCCAGGCCGGCGATCGCGATCTGGTCGACCGGGCCGTAGGCGACCACGGTGTTCTCGGTCGAGGGCAGGCTCAGCGCGACCAGGAGGCCCACCACCGCGATGACGCCGGCGAGGACGGCCAGCAGAAGCCGCAACCGGTGCGGGACGGCCGAGACGGCGGGCAGGGGATCGTGGGAACCGCTCACGAGCCCCATGGTGACAGCCGGCGCGCCGGACCCGGCTGGCAGAGTGAGGTGTCGTGGAGACCACCGGCACCGCCCAGCGCACGGCGTGGGAGCAGCGCTCCCTTCCCCCGGTCGAGCAGTTGCGCGAGGACCTGTGGTCGGTGCCGGTCCCGATCCCGCACAACCCGCTGCGCTACGTGAACGTCTACGTCTTCGCCCTGGACGGCGGCGGGCTGGGCCTGCTCGACACCGGGTGGGAGAGCGAGGCCGGCTGGTCGGCGCTGACCGAGGGGCTGGCCTCCGTCGGCGGCTCGATCGCCGACGTCCGCGGCGTGCTCGTCACCCACCTGCACTTCGACCACCTCGGCCTGGCCGCCCGCGTGCGCGAGGCCAGCGGCGCGTGGGTGGCCATGCACCCGGCCGACGCCGACGCCGTCCGCCGGCTGACCGCCACCGAGGCGCAGGCCGCCGTCGACGCCGAGGTGGCCTTTCTCGTCCGGCTGGGCGCTCCCCTCGAGGAGGCGCTGGGCGACGTGGGTGGTGCGGAGAACCTGTCCGGCTTCCACCGCATGGCCGTGCCCGACCGCCTGCTGGAGGACGGCGACCACGCCGCCTTCCCCGGGTGGACGCTGCGCGCCGTTCACACGCCCGGGCACACGCCCGGTCACCTGTGCTTCGCCGAGGAGCGCACCGGGCTGCTCTTCTCCGGGGACCACGTGCTGCCGCGCATCAGCCCGAACGTCTCGAGCACCACCGGCGGCTCCGCCGACCCCCTGCGGGACTACCTCGACTCCCTCGCCGCCGTGCGCGACCTCGACCCGAGCGAGGTGCTGCCCGGGCACGAGTGGCGCTTCCGCGGCCTGGCCGAGCGGACCGACGCGCTGACCGCCCACCACGAGCGTCGGCTGACCGAACTGCTCGGCGCGATCCGCGAGCACCCCGGCTCGACGCCATGGGACCTCGCGGCGCACCTGACGTGGTCGCGCCCGTGGGAGCAGTACGCGCGGCGGATGCGGATCTTCGCGGTCACCGAGACCGATGCGCACCTGCGGCTGCTCGCCAGCCGGGGGCTGGTGGTCGGCGACGGCGGCGAGGTACCCACGTGGACCCTGGCCGTCCGCTGACCGGGCAGACCTACGCCGCGATGGCCGACCGCACGCTCTCCCTCGCCCCGCGGCTCGGGGGCACCCGCCTGGTGGTCGTGGACGGCCCGGCGGGCTCGGGCAAGACCACCTTCGCGGCCCGGCTCGCCGCTGCGCTCGGTCGTGGGACCCCGGTCGTGCACATGGACGACCTCTACGCCGGCTGGACGCTGACCGGCGCGGTGTCCCGGCTGGCAGCGGGTGTGCTGCGCCCGCTGGCGGAAGGCAGGGCGGGCGCCTACCACCGCTACGACTGGGCGGCCGGCCGGTTCTGCGCCGACCTGGTGCCGGTCCCGCCGGGACCGGCACTGCTGGTGGAGGGCTGCGGCAGCGCCTCGCGGCGCCTCGATCCGTGGACGGCGACGCGCGTCTGGGTCGAGGCTCCCGAGCCGGTCCGGCTGGCCCGCGGGCTGGCCCGCGACGGCGAGGGCATGGCCGAGGAGTGGCGCCGGTGGCTGGTCACCGAGGCGGCGGCGTTCGCCACCGAGGACACCCGCCGGCGGGCCGACCTCCGCGTGGACGGCGCAGCGGACGGTCCACCCGACGGGTTCGTCCTGCGGTCCTGAGGCCGCGCGGGCGCGGTGGACCCGCGACGTTTGCGATGCGGTTCCTGTGCGTATGCGTCCACGGGGACGACGCCGGGTCGAGAATCCGGCCGCGCGCCGTCCGTGGAAGGCGCCTCGTGAAGCGAACCGCAAGTCCGGACCTGCCCCTCACCGAAGAACTCGCCGGGGTGTTCGCCCGGATGTCGGGTCTCCTGCTGTCGGAGGAGACCGTCGAGACGTCGCTGAGCCTGCTCAGCTCGCTCGCCCACGAGACCGTGCCGGCCTCCTGCGGGGCCGGCATCTCGGTGATCGAGGGCCCGCACCGCGTCTCGTCGGGGTCGACGGACGACCGGGTGCGGGAGGCCGACGCACTGCAGTACGAGCTGGACGAAGGTCCCTGCCTGGCCGCGACGGCTGCCCGCGAGGTGGTCCGCGTCGACGACCTGCGGCAGGAACGCCGCTGGCCGCGGTGGACCGATGCGGCCGACTCCCTGGGTCTGCGAGCCGCGCTGAGCGCTCCCCTCCTCGCCGGGAACGCCGCGCTGGGCGCCATCAAGGTGTACGCCGACCGTCCCGGCGTGTTCGACCGGCGCAGCGAGCAGTTGCTCTCGCTGTTCTCCGCCCAGGCCGCGTTCCTCGTCGCGAACGTCCAGTCCCACGACCGGGCCCGGCGGCTCAGCGAGGGCATGCGGCAGGCGGTGCGCGACCGGGATCTGGTGGGCATGGCCAAGGGCGTGCTCATGGGGCGCCATGCCGTGGACGAGGACACCGCCGTGCGCATGCTCTTCTCCCGTAGCCGGGACGAGGGCGTCGTCCTCGCCGACACCGCCCGCGCGGTGGTCGACTCCGCCGCCCGCCGCCGCCGGCTGTGATGCAGGACGCGCAGCACCCGGCCCTGGCGGCCGGCTACGCGCACGCCGACCTCAGCCTCGAGCAGTTGTGGGTGCGGTACTTCGCCCTCGGCGGCACCGCCGATCTCATGGAGGTCGACGCCTACCTCCACGGCCTCGCACCCGTCCCGTCCGCCCAGCACGACCTCCTGGCGCACGCCGTCAACGAGCGGCTCGACGAGCTCCTCACCCGCCACCGGGTGCCCTACACGCGGACCATCCGGGCCGGGCGGCCGGCCACCGGCCCGCTGGCCGCGGTCCTCGCCCTCCTGGAGGTGGCGGGCACCGCGCCGCCGGAGCGGATCCCCGGCCTCGTCGTGGCCGCCGGCCGGATGCTCGGCGTCGAGGTCACCGTCCACCGCATCGACCACGAGCAGCGCTGCCTCGTGCGGCTCGGCGCCACCGGCACCGCCGGCCGGCGTCGGCTGGGGGTGGAGAGCACGATGGCCGGGCGGGCGTTCCGCACCGTTCAGGTGGTCTCCTCGGACCGGGACGGCCGGCCGCGCCTGTGGGTGCCGGTGGTCGACGGCGCCGACCGGCTGGGAGTGCTGGAGGTCCGCGTCGAGAACGGGGCCGACCTGGACGACCCGGCGCTGCGCGACCAGTGCCGGTGGCTGGCCTCGCTGCTCGGGCACGTCCTCGCCTCCATGGAGGTCTACGGGGACGGGCTGGAACGCCCGCGGCGGACCCGGCCCATGTCGCCCTCGGCCGAGCTCATCTGGCAGCAGCTGCCCCCGCTGACCGCGGCCACGGAGTCCTTCGTGCTCGCCGGCAGGCTGGAACCGACCTACGACGTCGGCGGTGACGCGTTCGACTACGCCCTGTCCGAGCAGGTGGTGTCCCTCGGCATCTTCGACGCGGTGGGCCACGGCCTCCACGCGGCGCTCATGGCCGGGGCCGCGCTGGCCGGGTACCGCAGCGCCCGGCGGGACGGCCGCAGCGTGTTCGACCAGGCCCGGGCGATCGACGACGTCGTGTCCGCGAGCTTTCCGGGGAGCCAGTTCGTGACCGGGGTGATCGGGGAGGTCGACGTGGACTCCGGGCGGCTGCGCTACGTCAACGCCGGGCACCCGTCCCCGCTCCTGCTGCGCGGCGGCCGGGTGGTCAAGGAGCTCGACGGGGGCCGGCGCGTGCCCTTCGGGCTGGAGGCCCGGGGCCTGACGATCGGTGAGGAGATGCTGCAGCCCGGCGACTGGCTGGCGCTCCACACCGACGGCATCACCGAGGCCCGCGACGCCGGCGGGACGTGGTTCGGGGAACGGCGCCTCGCGGAGTTCCTCACCCGCGCCATCGGCGCCGGTCAGCCCCCCGCGGAGACCGTCCGCCGGCTCACCGCCGCCGTGCTCGAGCACCAGGGCGGCCTGCTGCAGGACGATGCCTCCGTGCTGCTGGCCCGGTGGAAGCTGCCGTGACCTTCGTCGCCGCCGGGGTCCTGGGACGGCCGGACACATCGCCGTAACGCCGAGGCCGCACCATGGGGGGCACCGTCGCGAGGGAGACATGTGACTGAGCAGGACGAGCAGCCGGCCGGGCCCGACCTCCCGCTGGCCGGCTACACCGTCGCGGTGACCGCAGCCCGCCGCAAGGAGGAGCTGGGGGCGCTCCTGGACCGTCGCGGCGCCCGCGTGGTCTACGCCCCGGCCATCCGCATCGTCCCGCTGGCCGACGACACCGAACTGGTCGCGGCCACGCGGCGGGTGCTCGCGGCGCCCGTGGACCTGGTGATCGCCACGACCGGGGTCGGCTTCCGCGGCTGGCTGGAGGCGGCCGACGCCTGGGACCTGCCGCTGGTCGCCCACCTGTCCGGCTCCCGGGTGCTGGCGCGCGGCCCCAAGGCGCGCGGCGCCATCCGCGGCGGGGGGCTGGTCGACGCCTGGTCACCGGAGTCGGAGTCCTCCGCCGAGGTGCTCGAGCACCTGCTGTCGGGCGCCGAGGGGCCGCTGGCCGGCCGCCGGATCGCCGTCCAGCTCCACGGTGACCCGCTGCCCGACCTCGTCGCCGGGCTGCGGGACACCGGCGCCGAGGTGCTGACCGTGCCGGTGTACCGCTGGGTGCTCCCCGAGGACGTCGCCCCGGTGCACCGCCTGGTGGCCGGCATCGCCGCCGGTGCGGTCGACGCGGTCACCTTCACCAGCGCGCCGGCTGCGGCGAGCCTCCTCCAGGTGGCCGAGGAAGCCGGCCGGCGGGAGGCCGTCGTCGCCGCCTTCGGCGAGCGGGTGCAGGCGATCGCAGTCGGCCCGGTGACGGCCGGTCCGCTGGACGCCGCCGGGATCAGCTCCTTCCAGCCCGCCCGCGCGCGCCTCGGCGCGCTCGCCCGCGAGGTCGTCGCCCGGCTGCCCGAGCGGGACCCGGTGCTGGAGGTGGGGCCGCACACGCTGCAGGTGCGTGGCCACGCCGCCGTCGTCGACGGCCGGCTGGTGGAGCTGCCACCCGGCCAGCTGGCGGTGTTGCGGGTGCTGGCCCGCCGGCCCGGCCACGTCGTCCCCCGGGCCGACCTGGTGGCCGCGCTGCCCGGCGGCGGTGACGGGCACGCGGTGGAGATGGCGGTGACCCGGCTGCGCGCGGCGCTGGGTGCACCGGTGGTGGAGACGGTCCTCGAGCGCGGCTACCGCCTCCGGACCTGAGACCGCAGGTCCCGCCGCACCAGCACCCGCGGGAAGCCGTTGAGCACCGAGTCGGTGTCGGCGACCTTCTCGAACCCCGCGCGCTCGAAGAGCGCCCGCGTGCCGACGTAGGCCATCGTCAGGTCGACCTTCCGCCCGTCGTTGTCCACCGGGTAGGCCTCGACCGCCGGGGCCCCTTGCGCGCGGGCGAACTCCACGGCGCCCGCGACCAGGTGGTGGGCGATGCCCTTCCCCCGGTGACCGGGGCGGACGCGGACGCACCACAGCGACCAGACGTCGAGGTCGTCCACGTGCGGGATCCTCCGGTTGCGGGCGAAGCCCGTGTCCGCCCGCGGGTGCACCGCCGCCCAGCCGACGACCTCCTCGCCGTCGTAGGCGAGCACGCCGGGCGGCGGCTCCTCCCCCAGCAGCTCCCGCACCCGTTCGCCCCGCGCCGGCCCGGCCAGCTCCCGGTTCTCCCTCGACGTCGTCAGCCGGTAGCTCAGGCACCAGCAGACGTTCGCGTCCGGCCGCTTGGGGCCGAGCACCGCCGCCACGTCGGGGAAGCTCCTCGCCGGCCGCACCTCGATCGCCATGGACAGATGGTGGCACCGGGCACCGACAGATGGGCCGGGCCGCCGACCGGCGACCTCACCGTCCCTCCGCATCGCGGTCGAGGGAGTCGTTCCCGGGAGGTCACACGCGCACGGCGGCCCGGAGACCCGCGCTCCCGGGCCTCGGCGCAGGGCCGGCCGGTGGCGCGGCGGGACCTGGTTCGGTCGGTGGTCCTCCGTCGGCGAGCGGCGGTCGCCTCGGCGAGGAGGTGACCCGGGTAGACCGCCTGAGGGTCCGGCGAGAAGTCACGCTGTGCCCACCTGCGCTGGGCAGAGCGCGACTGCTCACGCTGCTGGCCTTCTGCGGCTCCTACGTCCTCTGCGGGGCGGTCCCCTGGTCCTGCCACCTGCGGCGCGGCACGCTGATGCAGCGCACCGGCGTCCGACCGGCCACCGGGCCCGGCCCTCCTCGGTGGTCGGGCCCGTGCCCCGATCCGTGGCCCCAGCGGGTGAGGCGGTCCCGTCCCGGGGTGCAGCCGGGCCTCCGGACCGACGAAGATCGCCGGGTGACCGCAGCCGAGGAGACCAGCACCGGGCGCGCCCTCGTCGAGGCCGGAGCGCCGGTGGCGGGGTCGATGAGCGCCGCCGCGGCGACGGTGGTGTTCGAGCCCGCGGCCGCCCGGGTGCAGGTGCACGACCGCTTCGCGGCGGTGCTCCGGCGGGCCGCGGCGGACGCCGCCGGCCTGTCGGAGGGGCGCGAGCGGGTGCGGGCCGGCGCCGCGCTCGCCTTCGCGGTGGAGCACGCGGTCACGGTGCACCGCGCCGGCCGGGCGGTGCGTGGCGACGGCTTCCTCGACGACCGCCCCGGCAACCGCCCCGTCGCCGACGAGCTCACCGAGGCGGTGCTCCTCGCCGCCCGCACCTCCACCGACGAGCGCCGGGTGCGCCACCTCGGCTACCTGCTGGCCGAGGTGGCCGTCTCCCCCGACATCGACCCCGGGCTGGTCGGCCGCGCGCTGCGGCTGGCCGGCGCGCTCAGCTGGCGGCAGCTCGCGCTGCTGGCCGCCGTCGGCCGCCGGGACCGCGTGCCGCTGCCCATGACGCCGCTGGACGACGACCCCCGCGGCTGGACGGCGTGGGGCGCGCAGGAGGACGTCGCCGAGCTGCAGCGCACCGGCCTCCTCGACCCGCCGCCGGCCCAGCCGCGCCCCGGCGGCGCCGCGCTGCCCCGCCTCCGGATGGCCGATCTGCGGCTCACCCGCCGGGGGGTGCTGGTGCACCGGCTGCTCGTGCTCGAGGTGCTCCGCGAGGACGCGGTGGCCGCCGCGCTCGCCGACCTCGGCCTCCCGCGCAGCTGACCCGCCGGATCGTGACCGATTCGTGATCTACGCGCCGGTGCGATCCGCCCTCCCCGGCACGTCTTCCCCGGTAGAGGACACCGGAGGGAGCCCGCCATGCCCGTCAGCCAGCACGAGCGGCCGGACAGCGCAGCCGTCGTCGCCGCGCGCCAGCTGGCCGAGGAGGCGCACCGCCGCCGGGCCCTCGGCGAGCTCCGACCCCTGCGCTACCGCGCCCTCGATGTCCGGCGTGCGACGAGCACGGTGTCTGGCACCGGGTTGCCGGTCCGCTCCGCCGCCCCGTGGTCCCGCTCGCGGACCCCGGTGACGACGTCGGACCACTCCCCCGGGTCGAGCACCGCCGCGACGTCCTCGGCGCGGTAGAAGACCGCGGGGTCCAGGTGCCCGGTTCCGTGGTGATGCGCGGCGGCCGCGTCGAGCAGGTGCCCGACGACGAGCAGCGTCCCGCCGGGCGCCACCGCCGCGGCCAACCGCCGGAACAACTCCGTGCGCTCGCCGGCGCTCCGTGCGTGCAGGTAGTGCGCCGTGACCAGGTCGAAGCCGCCCTGCGGCGGCGTCCACTCCTCCAGGTCGGCGTGCACCCACTCGACCCGGTCCGCCAGCCCCCGTGCCCTCGCCGCCGCGGCGCCGCGCTGCAGGGCCACGGGCGAGAAGTCCACCGCGGTGACCCGCCAGCCCCGCTCGGCGAGCCACAGGGCGTCACCGCCCTCGCCGCTGCCGGCGTCCAGCGCGGTGCCGGCCGGCAACCCGGCCGCCTCGACGACGAGCTGCCGGTTGGGCCGCCCGCTCCACACCGCCGGTGCCGACCGGTACAGCTCGTCGTAGGTCTCGCGGTCGGTGGCCCTCACGCCGCCACCTCCCGCCGCCGGGACACCGCGGCCCGGGTGTCCTCCTCGATCAGGTCCGCGTTGATCATGGCCCCGGCCCGGAGCCCCTGGGCCGCGGCGACGATCACCTGGGCGCTCAGGTCACCGGCGTTCCCGGCCACCCACACGCCCGGCACGTCGGTGCGCCCGGTCGGGTCGGCGGGGAGGTGGGTGCCCATGACCGCGCCGTGCATCTCCACCGGCACCGGCACGGCGCCGAGGTCGGCGAGCAGCTCGGCGTTGGCGACGAAGCGGGGCGCGACGACGACGGCGTCCCGCTCGACCAGCTCGCCGGAGGCCAGCCGGACGGCGGCGGCGCCCTCCAGCCCCGCCACCTCGCCGCGGACGATGCGGACCCCGCGTGCGTCCAGCCGCTCGCACTCCTCCTCGGTGGGCTCCGCGCCGGTGTGCACGAAGAGGACCACGTCGTCGGTCCACTGCCGCCAGAGCTGCGCCGCGTAGGCGCCCATCGGGCCGGTGCTCACGATGCCGACGGCCCGGTCGCGCACCTCCCAGCCGTGGCAATAGGGGCAGTGCAGCACCGTGCTCCCCCACCGCTCGTCGACGCCCGGGAGCGCGGGCAGCTCGTCGGTGAGCCCGGTGGCCAGCAGCAGCCGGCGGGCGCGCACCGATCCGCCGCCCTCGAGGGTGACCCGGAACCCGTCGTCCTCGCGCCGCAGGTGCACGACCCGGCCGGGCACGACCGCGCCGCCGTAGCCCTCGACCTCGCCCCGGCCGATCGCGTACAGCTCGGCGGGAGGCGCGCCCTCCCGGCCGAGGTAGTTGTGCACGTGCCCGGCGCGGGCGTTGCGGGGCTCGCCCGCGTCCGCCACCAGCACGCTGCGCCGGGCGCGGGCCAGGGTGAGCGCTCCGCTCAGCCCCGCCGCGCCGCCTCCGATGACCACCACGTCGTACCGCTCGTCCATGGCGCCCACTGTCGCCCCGGCGCTCACCCGCTGGCAAACAGCGTTGCCGAAGTGGCAAACTCCTCGACATGACCGACGACGCCGTCCTGCAGAACGTCGGCACCCGCCTGCGGGCGCTGCGCACCGAACGCGGGCGCACCCTCACCGAGATCGCCGAGGACACCGGCATCTCGGTGAGCACGCTGTCGCGGCTGGAGTCCGGTGGCCGCCGGCCGACGCTCGAGCTCCTGCTGCCGCTGGCACGGACATACGGCGTCGCCCTGGACGACCTCGTCGACGCGCAGGCGCCGGCCGACCCGCGGGTGCACGGGCACCCCGTGGAGCGCGACGGCATGACGATGGTTCCGCTGACGCGGCAGCCCGGCACCGGGTTGCAGGCGTACAAGCAGCTGTTCCCGCCGCGGTGGCAGGTCGGCAACACCGACCAGAAGGTGCACGAGGGCTACGAGTGGCTCTACGTGCTGTCCGGGCGGATCCGGCTGCTGCTCGGGTCGCGCGACTTCGTGCTGGGCCCCGGCGAGGTCGTCGAGTTCGACACCCGCGTGCCGCACGCCTTCTCCAACCCGTTCGCCGAGCCGGCGGAGACCCTCATCCTGGTCGGCCCTCAGGGCGAGCGCATGCACGTCCGCGCCCGGCCGGCCTGAGGCGCCGCACCGCGGAACGCTGTGCGCGGATGCGCAGGGCGAGTGCGCTCTTGGAACTGCGCGTCTGCGCACACCGTCCGGGAACGGCGAGCGCTGAGGCCGATCGCGCGCAGGCGGCCGCTGCCCGGACGCCGTGGCCGCCGGGATCGGCACGCCCAGGTCTCCTACAGTCGCGCCCGTGGACTGGCCGGCGTATCTCTCCTTCCTGGGGCTGGCGACGCTCCTGGTGCTCGTGCCCGGCGCGGACTTCGCCGTCGTCGTGCGGAACGCACTGGTCGGCGGCCGGCGACGGGGCTGGTGGGCCGCCGTGGGCGTCACCACGTCCAACCTGGTCCAGGGCGCAGCCGCCGCCGCGGGGCTGGCCGCGGTGATCGTGCGGGTCGAACCGCTGTTCCAGGCGATCCGCTGGGCCGGGATCGCCTACCTGGCCTGGCTCGGGGTCCAGGCGCTGCGCTCCGCACTGCGCGGTGACTATCCCGCGGTCGAGGGCGGGCGGGCTGCGCCGGGGACAGCGGTGCGCGGCTGGCGGCAGGGCTTCCTGTCCAACATCACCAACCCCAAGGTGCTGGTGTTCTACCTGGCCGTGCTCCCCCAGTTCCTCGGGCCCGACGCCGCGACCGCACCGCTCGTGCTGTTCGCCGGCACCCATGCGGTCGTGGGGCTGGTGTGGCTGGTCGTTCTCGTGCTCGTCCTCGGCCGGGCACGGCGGTGGCTCGCGCGGCGCCGGGTGCGCCGCGCGCTGGACACGGCCACCGGCCTGGCCATGCTCGGGTTCTCCGTGCGCCTGGCCACCGAGCGCACCTAGACCTCGACCACCAGGGCGCCGTCCTCCTCGCGCACGGGGAGAGGCGGATCGGTGCCGCGCCGGTGGCCGGGCGGTCACGGCCATCCCGCACTGCGGCGAGCAGTAGGGGCAGTGGGTGCTCGCCGTCCGTGAGGACCGCACACCCGGGACGGCGGCGGGAGGCGAGGCGGGTGCGGACACGGGACGAGAGTGGGTCACCGTCGTTTCCCCGCGTCGACCCCGGCGTCAACGCTGGTTCCGTTCACCTCACGGCGCCCGCCGGGCCGGTGTGCGGCGGCGGGCGGGCGCGCTCCGGTCAGGTGCCGTCGGCGAGACCGGGCATGCGGGCCGGGTCGTCGACCGCGTGCACCTCCACCTGGTCCGGCGGGACGCGGAGCGCACCGGCGGCCGACAGCCCGGCGTCCTCCACCCGGTAGTGGATCGTCTGGGCGGTGACCCAGCCGTCCTCGACGAGGTAGGAGTCGATCCCGCACCGGATGTCGAACTGCGGGTTGCGCCCGGCCCACTCGAGCATCGCCATGCGCTCGTCGGCCAGCACGTAGCCGTAGGAACAGGTGCCCTCGGCGGCGGCCCGCCACAGCCGGTGGGCCGAGGCGCGCACGCCGTCATGGCCGCGGAACACCTCGCGGGCGGAGAGGACCACGACCTCGGGGTGGTAGTTCTCGGCGAGGTCGGCCTCGAGGTCGGCCTCGAGGTCGCCGGTGCGGCGGTGCTCGAGGTGGGAAGCCATGACCTCGCGTGTGGTGCGGCTGCGGAGATCGCGCACGGGTGGAGGCACGGTCCCGATCACGGCCCACCACGGCCGCCGTCGACGGTACGGGCGGCCGTGGTGGGATTCGGGGGTGACTCCCCCAGGCCCGATAGTCCGGCGGATCGACGACCCCGACGAACCCGGCCCCGACGTCCGGGTGGCCGAGCAGCGCGACGTCCCGGCGATCGCCGCTACCCTCACCGTCGCGCTGGCCGACTCCCGCTGGACCCGGTGGGCGCTGCCGGACGACGGCCGCATGCAGCGGCTCACCCGGCTCCACGAGCTCGACGCCGCGCACCGCGGGGTGGCCACCGGCACCGCCTGGGTGACCGAGGACCGCGACGCCGTCGCCGTCTGGGAGCCCCCGGCCGGCGCGCCCGGCACCCGCCCCCTGCCCGACGACGTGCGGGGCGCCCTGGCCCGCGAGCTGCCCTACCTGTCGGCCGGCCGGGCCCGGGTGGTCGCCGAGACCGAGGCGCTGGTCACCGCGGCGCTGCCCGACCGGCCGCACTGGCGGCTGCGGCACCTGGGTGTGCGGCCGTCGTCCCGGCGCAGGGGGCTGGCCGCCGCCGTGCTCGCGCCGGTGGTGGTGCGCTGCGACGCGGAGAGGACGCCGGCCGCAGCGGCGGTGTTCGGCTGGGCCAACGTGCGCTTCTTCCGCGGCTTCGGCTTCCAGGTCACCGAGACCACCCGCACCAGCGACGACGAGCTGCCGCTGTGGGTGCTCGTGCGCGAACCGCTGTCGCTCAGCTGACCGCTTCCCAGACCCCCCGATCCCGGAGGTCCCGTGCCCAGCCCTGCCGGCCGCCTGCTGCCCCCGCTGCTCCGCCTGCTCCGCTTCCGGCGGGAGTTCGAGCGCCCGGAGCTGCTGCTGCAGGGAGTGCAGGACCGCCTGCTGCGCCCGGTGCCGTACGGGCCACCCCGCGGGCTCGGCCCGGTGGAGGTCGAGGTGGACGTCCACCACGCCACCGGCTGGCCGGTCTACCACGTCCTGCCCCGGGACCGGACGCCGGACCGCGCCGCCGTCTACGTGCACGGGGGCGCCTGGGTGAACCAGATCCACCCCCTGCACTGGCGGCTGGTCGCCCGGCTCGCCGCCCGCAGCGGCACCGCGATCACCGTGCCCGTCTACCCGCTGGCGCCCGTGGGGACGGCGGCGACGGTGGTGCCCCAGGTGGCCGACCTGATCGCCGCGCTGGTCGACCGGCACGGCGCCGGGCGGGTCACCGCGATGGGCGACTCGGCCGGCGGCCAGATCGCGCTGTCCGCCGCGCTGCTGCTCCGCGAGCGGGGGGTGCCACCGTTGCACCGGACCGTGCTCGTCTCCCCCGCGCTGGACCTGACCCTGGCCAACCCCGAGATCGACGTCGTCGAGCCGACGGACCCCTGGCTGGCCCGCCCCGGCACCCGGGCGGCGATCGAGCTCTGGCGGGGCGACCTGCCGCTGACCGACCCGCTGGTCAGCCCGCTCTTCGGGGAGCCGGCCGGGCTCGGCCCGCTGACCGTGTTCAGCGGCACCCGCGACATCACCAGCCCGGACACCCGGCTGCTGGTCGAGCGCGCCCGCGCGGCCGGTGTGCCGGTCGACCACCACGAGGAGGAGGGCCTGGTGCACGTGCACCCGCTGCTGCCGGTGCCCGAGGGCCGGCGGGCCCGGCGGGTGATGGCCGAGGTCCTCGCCGGCTGACGCGGCGGGGCTCCCGTCAGTCCCAGTTCCGGCGCTGCTTCTTGAGCTGACCGCGCTGCTTCTTCGCCGAGATCCGGCGCTCCTGGGAGCCCCGCGTGGGCTTGGTGCGCCGCCGCGCCGGCGCCGGCGGGGCCAGCGCGGCCCGCAGCACCGCGGCCAGCCGCTCGCGGGCCGCCTGCCGGTTGCGCAACTGCTGGCGGTGCTCGCTGGCGGCGACGGTGAGGACGCCGTCGACCAGCCGGCTGCCGAGCCGGGACGCCAGCCGCGCCCGCTGCGGGTCTGTCAGCCCCGGCAGGTCGAGCGGGCGCACCGAGAGCTCGACCCGCGAGTCGGCGGTGTTGACGCCCTGCCCGCCCGGCCCCGAGCTGCGGGAGAACCGCCAGGACTGGGCGGCCGCGGGCACGACGAGGGACCCGGTGACCGGCAGGTCACCGGAGGCGTCGTCGGTCCCGGGCACCGGCACAGTCTGGCCGACGCGGTTCACCGGCCGACCGTAGGCGAGGGCGCGGCAGCGCGGGGTCAGGCCGGTACCGGGTCGGCACCACCGGCGGCGCCGGGCCGGCAGCGCACGAGCCGGCGGACCGCCAGCCAGGAGCCGCGCGGGGCGCCGTGGGCCTCCAGCGCCTCGATCGCGTACGCCGAGCAGGTGGGGGTGTACCGGCAGCACGGCCGGCGCCGCGGGCTGATCTCCCACTGGTAGTAGCGGACGCCCGCGACGAGCCGCGCCGCGGCGCCGCTTCCCCGCTGCCCCGCACGGATCGCCGGCAGCGAGCGGGGCGCGACCAGCAGCAGGTCCATCCCGCAGCCGATGGCGTTGGCCAGGCAGCAGCCGGTGTTGAGGAACAGCAGGTCGCGCAGGCACGAGTCGTCGCGCCGGCGGCGGCCGTGGCCGTAGCCGGGGCCGCGCCCGTAGTGCCCGGCGTAGTGCCCGCGGTAGCCGCCGGAACGCGGCCTGCGACGGCGGGGACCCCAGCCACTGCTCCAGATGAAGACCATGGGTGCGCAGGTACCGCGGGAGGATGGTCGCCATGCCCGATCTCGCCGCTGCGCTCGCTGCCGGACCGGTCGTTCTGGACGGCGGCCTGTCCACCGAGCTCGAGGCGCGAGGGCACGACGTCTCCTCCGCGCTGTGGTCCGCCCGGCTGCTGCGCGACGACCCGGCGGCGATCGTGGCCGCGCACGCCGCGTTCGCCGCGGCCGGCGCCCAGGTGGCGACGGCGGCGAGCTACCAGGCGACGGTCGAGGGGTTCGCCGCCGCGGGCGTGGGCGCAGCCGAGGCGCGGCGGCTGATCGCGTCGTCGGTCGCGCTGGCCCGGGAAGGGCAGGGCGAGGGCTGGGTCGCCGGCTCGGTCGGCCCCTACGGCGCGATGCTCGCCGACGGCTCGGAGTACACCGGGGCCTACGCGGCCACGGTCGGCGTCGCCGCGCTGCGCGCCTTCCACCGGCCGCGCATGGAGCTGCTCGCCGAGGCCGGGGCCGACGTGCTCGCCTGCGAGACGGTGCCCGCGGCCGCGGAGGCCGAGGCGCTGCTGCTGGAGGCGCAGGCGCTCGGCGTGCCGGTGTGGCTGTCGCTGACCACGGTGGTGGACGACGACGGCGTGGTCCGCACCCGGCGGGGCGAGCCGGCGTCCGAGGTGTTCGCGATGGCCGCGGACGTCGACGCCGTGATCGCGGTCGGCGTCAACTGCACGGCGCCGTCCGCCGTCGGCCCCGCGGTGACCCAGGCGTCCCGCACCGGGAAGCCGGTCGTCGCCTATCCGAACAGCGGCGAGGGCTGGGACGCCGTCGCGCGGGGGTGGACCGGCAGCCCGGGGATCGCCCCGGACGCCGTCCCCGGGTGGATCGCGGACGGCGCGCGGCTGATCGGTGGCTGCTGCCGGGTCCGGCCGCAGCACCTGGCCGGCCTCACCCGCGCACTGTCCTGATCGACGCGTGCGGTACCGCGGGAGCGGGAGGGACGTCCCCGGCGCGGAGCCGGTGGTAGACGTTGCCACCATGATCCTGCCGGCGGTCCGGGACCCTCGATTCGTGACCATCCGCCGTGGCGGAACCCTCACCGACGCCGATCACCACCTCCTCGCCCGGTGGGCGGCCTCGTGCGCGGAGCACGTCCTCGCGCTCTTCGAGGCGGTGCGTCCCGACGATCACCGGCCCCGCGCGGCGATCGAAGCCGCCCGCGCCTGGACCCGCGGCGAGACCGCGATGATGCGGGCCCGTGCAGCCGGCGGCCACGCACCGCTCCACGATCAGCCCCACCTGATCGTGGAGCGTCCTCCCTCGCGGTGGGCGGTGAGGGAGGACGCAGTTGGATCAGGTCAGCTGATCGTCGCCGGGGGTCACAGGATGGGGCGGCCGCCCGTGACGGCGACGCGGGCCCCGGAGACGTAGGACGCCGCGTCGCTGGCCAGCAGCACGTACACCGGCGCCAGTTCGGCCGGCTGCCCCGCCCGCCCGAGCGGGGTGTTGCCGCCGAAGCTCTCCACCTTCTCCTCGGGCATCGTCGAGGGGATCAGCGGCGTCCAGACCGGTCCGGGCGCGACGCTGTTGGCGCGGATGCCCTTCTCTCCGTACAGCTGCGCCAGCGACGCGGTGAAGTTGGCGATCGCCGCCTTGGTCATGGCGTAGGCGATGAGCTGCGGACTGGGGTTGTCGCTGTTCACCGACGACGAGTTGATGATCGAGGCACCCGACTGCATGTGCGGGATCGCGTCCTTGCAGAGGGTGAACATCGCCGAGAGGTTCGTCGCGAGCGTGTGGTCCCACTCCTCGTCGCTGATCTCCTCGAGCGAGTCGTGGCTCATCTGGAACGCGGCGTTGTTGACCAGGACGTCGATCCGGCCGAACTCCTCGACCGCCTTCGGGATGATCGTCTTGGCGTGCGCCCGGTCGGAGACGTCCCCCGGCACGAGCACGCACCTCCGACCGGCCCGCTCGACGTACTTGGCGGTGTCCTGCGCGTCCTCGTGCTCGTCGAGGTAGGAGATGAGGACGTCGGCGCCCTCGCGGGCGAAGGCGATCGCGACGGCGCGGCCGATCCCGCTGTCGCCACCGGTGATCACGGCGACCTTGCCGGTCAGCTTCCCGGAGCCCTGGTAGCTCTCCTCGCCGTGGTCCGGCTTCGGCGTCATCTCGCCGAGCGTGCCCGGGGTGCTCTGCTGCTGGGCGGGCTGGGAGTCGGGACGGGGTTCGGACACGGGGTCCACCTTCCTGGTCGGGATCGGCTCGCGGCGGGGGCGGCCTACCCGCCCTCCCACACCCGGAACCGCGACGGACCCGGACGCCGGACCCGCACAGCACACGACCCGGGCGGGAGGGGAGGCGCACGTCGGTGTGCACCTCTCCTCCCGCCCGGGTCGGGAGACCGTGGCCCTTCTCAGGCGGCGCGCGCCACCGGGCTGTGGGCCGCCGCGGCGCCGAGCGGCACCCAGCGCATCTCGAGCCGGCGACGGCCCGCGGGGTCGGTCACAACGGTCCACCGGCATTCCGGGCAGAAACGCTCACGCATGGTCTCAGCCACCTTCCGTTCACCTGTTGTTCACCTTCCTCTCCGGTTACGGCGCATGTCACACACATCCGGAGCTCTCGTTACCGGATCGTTATCGTCCGCCGGACACGGAAGGGACCCCGGCCCTGGGTCCGGGGAAGCGGGAGCCCGTCGGGCACGCTGGTGCACCTGATGACCACGACCGCCGCCCCTCCCCTGCTCGAGGACCCCGCCGACCTCTCCGCGCTGCGCGCGACCGGTGGCGATCCCGACGCGCTGTTCGCCGCCTTCGCCGCCTGGGCCGAGGCCCGCGGCACCGTGCTCTACCCGGCCCAGGAGGAGGCGCTGATCGAGCTGGTCAGCGGCGCCAACGTCGTCCTGGCCACGCCGACCGGTTCCGGCAAGTCGCTGGTCGCCACCGGCGCCCAGTACGCGGCCCTGGCCGCCGGCCGGCGCAGCTACTACACGGCGCCGATCAAGGCCCTGGTGAGCGAGAAGTTCTTCGCGCTCTGCGGGGTGTTCGGCGCGCAGAACGTCGGCATGCTGACCGGCGACGCCGCGGTCAACCGGGACGCCCCGATCATCGCCTGCACCGCCGAGGTGCTCGCCAACATCGCGCTGCGCGAGGGGCCGGAGGCCGACATCGGGCTCGTGGTCATGGACGAGTTCCACTTCTACGGCGACCCGGACCGCGGCTGGGCCTGGCAGGTGCCGCTGCTGGAGCTGCCGAGGGCGCAGTTCCTGCTGATGAGCGCCACGCTCGGCGACGTCACCTCCCTGCGGGAGGACCTGACCCGCCGCACCGGCCGGCCGACGGCGCTGGTCGCCAACGCCGTCCGCCCGGTGCCGCTGCACCACTACTACGCGACGACGCCGATGCACGAGACCATCCAGGAGCTGCTGGACACCAAGCAGGCGCCGGTCTACGTCGTCCACTTCACCCAGGCCTCCGCACTCGAACGCGCCCAGGCGCTGATGAGCGTGAACGTGTGCAGCAAGGAGGAGAAGGCCGCGATCGCGGACATGATCGGCGGGTTCCGCTTCTCGTCCGCCTTCGGGACGACGCTGTCGCGGCTGGTCCGCCACGGCATCGGCGTGCACCACGCCGGCATGCTGCCCAAGTACCGGCGGCTGGTGGAGCAGCTGGCGCAGGCCGGGCTGCTCAAGGTCATCTGCGGCACCGACACCCTGGGCGTGGGCATCAACGTGCCGATCCGGACCGTCGTCTTCTCCGCGCTCTCCAAGTACGACGGCACCCGCACCCGGCTGCTCCAGGTGCGCGAGTTCCACCAGATCGCCGGGCGGGCGGGCCGGGCCGGCTACGACACCGCCGGCACCGTCGTCATCCAGGCGCCGGAGCACGAGGTGGAGAACCTCAAGCAGTTCGCCAAGGTGGCCGACGACCCGAAGAAGCGCCGCAAGCTGGTGCGCAAGAAGGTGCCCGAGGGCATGGTGCCCTGGAGCGAGTCGTCGATGAACCGGCTGGTCGAGGGCGAGCCCGAGAAGCTGACCAGCCACATGCGGGTGACGACGGCGATGGTGCTCGACGTCGTCGACCGGCCGGGCGACCCGTTCGTGGCCATGCGCAGGCTGCTCACCGAGAACCACGAGCCGCGCACGAAGCAGCTGCGGCTGATCCGCGACGCCATCGGCATCGCCCGCTCGCTGCTGCAGGCCGGCGTCCTGGAGCGGCTGCCCGAGCCCGAGCCGGACGGCCGCCGCTACGACCTGACCCTCGACCTGCCGCCGGACTTCGCGCTGAACCAGCCGCTGTCCACCTTCGCGCTGGCCGCCATCGACCTGCTCGACCCGGCATCCGACACGTACGCCCTGGACGTCGTCAGCGTCATCGAGGCGACCCTCGACGACCCGCGCCAGATCCTGGCCGCCCAGCTGAACAAGGCCAAGGGCGAGGCCGTCGCCCAGATGAAGGCCGAGGGCATCGAGTACGACGAGCGGATGGAGCTGCTCGAGGAGATCAGCTACCCCAAACCGCTGGAGGAGCTCCTCGGGCACGCCTACGAGGTCTACCGGCAGAGCAACCCGTGGGCCGCGGACGCGCACCTGTCGCCGAAGTCGGTCGTGCGCGAGATGTGGGAGCGGGCGTTCACCTTCCGCGAGCTGGTCAACACCTACGGCCTCACCCGGGCCGAGGGCGCGGTGCTGCGCTACCTCTCCGACGCCTTCAAGGCGCTGCGCTCGGGCGTGCCCGCGGCGGCGCGCACGGAGGAGGTCACCGACCTGGTCGAGTGGCTCGGCGAGCTGGTGCGCCAGGTGGACTCCAGCCTGCTCGACGAGTGGGAGCAGCTCACGAACCCGGACGACGGCCCGGTGGCCGAGGTCGCCGTCCCCGCCCGGCCGCGGCCGCTGACGGGCAACGAGCGGGCCTTCACCGCGATGGTGCGCAACGCGCTGTTCCGCCGCGTCGAGCTCTGGGCCCGCCGCCGCTGGTACGACCTCGGCGAGCTCGACCAGGGCTCCGGCTGGGACGCCGACCGGTGGGGCGAGGTGGTGCAGGCCTACTTCGCCGAGCACGACGAGGTGCGCACCGGCGGCGACGCCCGCGGCCCGGCGCTGCTCATCTGGGACAAGACCGAGCCGGGGATCTGGCGGGTGCGGCAGATCGTCGACGACCCCGCGGGCGACCACGACTGGGGCTTCGACGTCGAGGTCGACCTCGAGGCCTCGGACGAGGAAGGTGCCGCGGTGATCCGCCTGGTCGACGCCGGCCGCAAGGACTGATCAGGCGTCGCTCGTGGCCGTCAGCGCAACGGCACCGCCGCCCCGGCGATCGCCTCGAGCAGGTCCAGCGCCGTGCCGAGCATCCGGCCCTCGACGTCGCAGCCCGGGTCCCAGGAGGCCAGCGCGCCGGAGACCACGGGGACGCGGGCTGCGGTGGCGGCCAGCACCGCGTGCACCTGGTCGGCGCTGAGCCCGTCGTCCGCGGCGTAGGTGTTCGCCGGGGCGACCGAGGGGTCGTGCACGTCCAGGTCGACGTGGAAGTGGACGGCGTCCACGCGGTCGCCCAGCGCGGCCACGGCGTCGGCCACGGCCCCGGCGTCGCGGGCGCGCCCGGGCGGCAGCCAGGTGAGCCCGGCGTCGCGCAGCACCGCCTGCTGGGCCTCGGTCAGGTCCCGGTCGCCGATCAGCAGCACGTCGGGCTCCGCGAGCGGGCGGAAGCCCGGGATGCCCGCCGCCAGCGCGCTCCAGCAGCGCCCCACGGCGAGCGCCAGGCCCTGGCCGTCGAGGAAGCCGGAAGTGTCGGTCTCGGAGGTGTTGAAGTCGCCGTGCGCGTCGAGCCACACGAGGCCGATCCGGCGGGAGGTGCCGGTCAGGGCCGCCAGCACGCCGAGGGTGGTGTTGCAGTTGCCGGCCAGCAAGAGGGGCACCTGCCCGGCGGCGAGGGCCTCGGCGGCCGCGGTGGCCACCAGCCGGTCCAGCTCGAAGGCGGTGCGCAGCTCGACATGCCACGACGAGGTGGGCTCGACGACCTGCTCGGTCACCTCGTGGCCGCCGCCGGCGCAGCCGTTCGGCCGCGCCGGCGGCGGCCAGGGCGGTGGGCCCGGCTCCCATGCGGCGGTCGCGCTGCCCGGAGTCGTACGGCACCCCGAGCAACCGGACCGGGGGCCGCACCGACGCCACCGAGCCAGTCTCCCGGGGGGCTCGGCACCCGTGCTGCCCGAACCCCCGTCAGCCGGGCAGCACCTTGCCCGGGTTCATCAGCCCGCGTGGGTCGAGCAGCTGCTTGACGCCGCGCATCAACTCCAGCTCGAGGTCGTCCTTGTAGTCGGCGATGACGTCGCGCTTGGACTGCCCGAGGCCGTGCTCGGCGCTGATGCTGCCCCCGAAGCTGCTCGTCGAGTCGTAGACGACGCGGGCGAGCTCGTCGGCCCGCTGCCGGAAGGCGTCGTCGTCGGAGTGCACCGGCTTGCTCAGGTTGTAGTGCAGGTTGCCGTCACCGACGTGGCCGTAGGCGACGATCCGGATGCCCGGCACGGCCGCCCGCAACGCCGCGTCGGTCCGCTCGACGAACGCCGGGATGCTGCTGACCGGCACCGTCACGTCGTGCTTGAGGCTGGGGCCCTCGAAGTTCTGGGCCTCCGAGATGCCCTCCCGCAGGGCCCTCAGCGCGGCGACCTGCGCCGAGCCGGACGCCACGACCGCGTCGTCCGCCACCCCCCGCTCGAACGCCCCGCCGAGGACGAATTCGAGCAGCCCGTCCAGGCCGGCGTCGGGCAGCGTGTCGCTCAGCTCCACGAGCACGTACCAGGGGTGGACGGCCCCGAAGAGGTCGCGCGCACCCGAGCCGTGCCGCAGCACGAACTCCACGCTCTGGCGGGACATGATCTCGAAGCCGGTCAGCCGGTCGCTGCAGAGCCCGCGCACGATGCCGAACAGGTCCACGGCCGCCTGCGCCGAGCCCACGGCCACCCACGCCGTCGCCCGGCTGCGGACGGCCGGGAACAGCTTGAGCACCGCCGCCGTCACCAGGCCGAGCGTGCCCTCGGCGCCGATGAACAGCTGCTTGAGGTCGTAGCCGGTGTTGTCCTTGCGCAGCCCGCGCAGGCCGTTCCAGACGCGGCCGTCGGGCAGCACCACCTCGAGTCCGAGCGTGAGGTCGCGCATGGTCCCGTACCGCAGCACCGCGGTGCCTCCGGCGTTCGTGGACAGGTTGCCGCCGATGGTGCAGCTGCCCTCCGACCCCAGGGAGAGCGGGAACAGGCAGCCCTCGGCAGCGGCCGCCTCCTGCACGGCCTGCAGCACGACGCCGGCCTCCACCGTGATCGTCTGGTCGACCGGGTCGACGGCGCGCACCCGCCGCATGCGGTCCAGCGAGACGACCACCTGCCGGCCGGACGCGTCGGGCACCGCGCCGCCGCACAGACCCGTGTTACCGCCCTGCGGGACGACGGCGACCCCCTCCTCGGCGCAGGCGCGCACGACCTCGGCCACCTCCTCGGTCGTCCCCGGTCGGACGACGGCCGCGGCGCTGCCCGAGTACGCGCCGCGCCAGTCGCTGAGGTAGCCGGCCAGCTGCCCCGGATCGGTGACCAGGCCGGCGTCCCCGACCAGCGCGCGGAGCCGTTCGAGGAGTGCGGAGGTGGTCATGCGGGGTCCTTCCGTCGGTCGTGGGCGGCTGGGTCCAGGTCCAGCACCCGGCGGGCCGCCTCGGCCCGCCCCAGCAGCTCGGCCGCGTCCGGCCGTCCCGGACCCGCGGCGGCGACCTCCTGCAGCCGCGGGGCCCACCGCGCCATGCGCCCGGGAAAGCTCGCCGCGAGCACGTCGACCATCGTCGCGGCCGCGGTGGAGGCCCCCGGGGACGCGCCGAGCAGGGCGGCGAGCGATCCCCCGGCCGAGGTGACGACCTCGGTGCCGAACCCCACCATCGCGCCACGTCCGCCGGACATCTTCAGCAGCTGCACCCGCTGCCCGGCGGGCACCAGCTCCCAGTCGCCGGCCTCCGCCGAGGGGACGAAGGCCCGCAGGGCGTCGAGCCGGCCGCGGGGCGTCTGGGCGAGCTGCCGCACCAGGTAGGCCATGAGCGACCGGTTGTCCCGGGCCGACGCGGCGAGCACCGGCAGGTTGCCCGGCCGGACCGAGCGGAGGAGGTCGCTGCGCCGTCCGGTGCGGAGGAACCGCGGGGAGAAGGCCGCGAAGGGACCGAACAGCAGGTGCTCGCGGCCGTCGACGGTGCGGTGGTCCAGGTGCGGGACCGAGATGCTCGGCGCCCCCGGCGCCGCGTGCCCGTAGACCTTGGCGCGGTGGGCTGCCACCAGGTCGGGGCGCGCGGTCCGCAGGAACAGCCCGCTGATCGGGAAGGCGCCGTACCGGCGCACCTCGGGGACGCGGGCGCGCTGCAGCAGCGGCAGCGTCGCACCGCCCGCCCCGACGAAGACCCAGGGGGCTCGCAGCCGGCGCGGCTCTCGCGTCGCCACCTCCCGGACGTCCACCGACCAGGCGCCGCCGGCCCGTGCCAGGCCGGTCACCTCGTGCCCCAGCGCGACGACGCCGCCGCGCGCCCGCAGCGCCGCGAGCAGCTGCCGGGTGAGGACGCCGAAATCGACGTCGGTGCCCTGTGCCGAGCGGGTGACGGCGACGGGGCCGTCGTCGGGGCGGTCCCCGAACACCAGCGGCAGCCAGTCCGCGAGCACCGCGCGGTCGTCGCTCCACTCCGTGCCGGCGAACAGCGGGTGCCCGCGCAGCGCCTCCCAGCGCGCCCGCAGGTGCGCCACGCCGTCCGGCCCGCGGCCGAGCCCGAGGTGGGGCAGAGGGCGGACGAAGTCCCGCGGCGGGCCGATCCGGCCGGCGGCGACCAGGTGCGCCCAGAACACCAGCGAGGCGGTGAACTGCTCCCCGATCTCCACGGCGCGCGTGACGTCGACCGAGCCGTCGGCCCGGCGCGGCGTGTAGTTGAACTCGCAGAGCCCGGCATGGCCCGTGCCGGCGTTGTTCCAGGCGCCGGAGCTCTCCAGCCCGGCCTCCGCCAGCCGTTCGACGACGGCGATCCGCCACCCCGGCTCCAGTTCGCCGAGCAGCGCCGCGAGGGTCGCGCTCATGACGCCCCCGCCGACGAGCACGGCGTCGAACTTCTCGCTCTCCACGGTGGCTCCCTTCATGCCAGCAGCACGGCGATGCCGACGAGGACGGGCACCGACAGCACGGTGCTGAGCAGGATCACGTCGCGGACCAGCAGCGTGCCGCGGTCGTAGGCGGCGGCGTAGACGAAGACGTTCTGCGCGGTGGGCAGCGCGGAGGTCACCGTGACCGCGAGCAGCGCCAGGCCCTCGAGCCCGGCGACCCAGCGGCCCAGGGCGTAGGCGACGGCCGGCATGACCAGGGTCTTCAGGGCGACGGCCAGCCAGACCTGACCGGCGAGCGCACCGACGGCCGGCCGGGGTGCACCGTGCAGCGTCATCCCGTAGGCCAGCAGCGCGGCGGGCACCGCCAGCGCCGCGATCAGCTCGACCGGTTGCATCACCACCGGGGGCAGGTCGAGACCGCTCACCGCGAGCAGCAGGCCGAGCGCGCACCCGATGACGACCGGCGTCTGCAGCGGGGCGAGGACCAGCTGCCACCAGGCCGGGGCCTGCTGCCGGTCGGACCGGGAGGCGGCCAGCACGGCGAGCCCCACGGGGGCCATGACCAGCACCTGGAAGAGCAGGACGGGCGCCACGTAGGAGGCATTCCCGACGACGTACACCGCCACCGGGACGCCGAGGTTGCCGGCGTTGACGTAGGAGGACGACAACGCGCCGGCGGTGAGCTGGGCGGCGGGCAGCCGCCACCGCCACCAGGCCAGGCCGGCGTACAGCAGCGCGGTCGCGACGGCGCCGCCCGCCGTGGCGACGAGCGCCAGCGAGGCGACCGTCCCCGTGTCGGCGCGGCCCAGGGTGAGGAAGAGCAGCGCCGGGGTGGCCACGAAGAACGACAGCCGGGACAGGATGCCCGGCGCGTCCCCGCCCAGGATCCCGGAACGCCCCACGGCCCAGCCCACGGCGATCACCGCGGCCAGGGCCGCGAAACCGCCCAGCACCCCGCTCACCGGTGCAGTTCCGCCTCCACCGCGCGGGCCAGGGCCGTGGCGCACCCGGAGGCGACGAGGGCGACCCGGTCAGCCACGGGGCAGCTGCAGCTGCCCGTCGACCCGCCGCGGGATGCGGTCGTAGCCGTCGGTGAGCTCCTCGGGCAGCACCTCCGCCGGGGCACCCTGCCAGGTCACCGGGCGCAGGAAGCGGCGGATGGCCGTCGTCCCCACCGAGGTGTGCTGTGAGTTCGTCGACGGCCACGGGCCGCCGTGGTGCTGGGCCCAGGAGACGGCGACGCCGGTCGGGTAGGCGTCGTAGATGATGCGGCCGGCCCGGGTGCGCAGCTGCTGGGAGACCGCCAGCGGCAGGTCGGTCTCCCCCTCGCCGCGCAGGACCGTGGCGGTGAGCGAGGAGGGCAGCGCGTCGAAGGCGGCGAACAGCTCCGCCTCGCCGTCGTAGCGGGCCACCACGCTCACCGGGCCGAAGCACTCCTCGGTGACCTCGGCCGGCAGCTCGCGCGCCGACGTGGTGAGCAGCATCGGGGTGGCCGCGAAGCCGGCACCCGACGGCTGCTCACCGCGGGCGACCTCCTCGACGCCCGGCGCGGCCGCCAGGCCGTCGGAGATGCGGCCGTAGGAGCCGGCGATGCCCTCGTTGAGCAGCACCGGCGCCGCCGCGGTCCGCACCGCATCGGCCATCGCCTCGACCACGCGGTCGCCCTCGGGGCCGGCGGGCACGAAGGCGAGCCCCGGCTTGGTGCAGAACTGGCCGCCGCCCAGGGTGAAGGAGCCGACCAGCTCGCGGCCGATCGTCTCGCCGCGCTCGCCGGCGGCCTGCGGGGTGACGACCAGCGGGTTGAGGCTGGACAGCTCCCCGAAGAACGGCACCGGGTCGGGACGCCGCTCGATGATCTCCAGCAGCGCGCGCCCGCCGTTGACCGAGCCGGTGAAGCCGACGGCGCGGATCGCGGGGTGGGCGACGAGGTCGGCGCCGGCCTGCAGGCCGTGCACGATGCCGAGGGTGCCGTCGGGGGCGCCGGCCGTGCCCGCGGCCTCCGCCAGCACCTCGAACACCAGCTGCGACGTCGCCGGGTGCGAGCCGTGCGCCTTGATGACGACGGGACAGCCCGCGGCCAGCGCCGACGCCGTGTCGCCACCGGGCACGGAGAAGGCGAGCGGGAAGTTGCTGGCACCGAAGACGGCGACCGGGCCGATCGGCACGAGCATCCGCCGGAGGTCCGGCCGCGGGCCCATCGGGCTGTCACCGGCGTGGTCGACGGCGGCCTCCAGGTAGCTGCCCTCCTCCAGCACCTCGGCGAACAGCCGCAGCTGGTAGCAAGTGCGGGTGAGCTCGCCGTTCAGCCGGGTGGTGCCGAGGGCGGTCTCCCGGTCGGCGACGGCGACGACGTCGTCCCGCCGGGCCTCCAGCGCGTCGGCCAGCTCACGCAGCAGGGCGGCGCGGCCGACCCGGCCGAGCTCGTCGAGGGCCGGCGCGGCGTCCAGCGCCGCCGCGCAGAGGCGGTCCACCTCGGCCGGGGTGGTCTCCTGCGCGACCACCTCGACGGCCTCGCCGGTGCGGGGGTCGGTGCTGACGACGTCAACGGGCATGGGTTCCTCCACGGGGTGCGGGTCAGCGGGCCGCGTCGACGACGACGCGGTCGACGGTCCAGGCGCGGGCCTGCTCGGTCAGCGTGATGCCGAGGCCCGGCCGGTCGGAGATGTGCATCCGGCCGTCGCGGGTCTCCAGCCGCTCGTTGAACAGCGGGTGCAGCCAGTCGAAGTGCTCCACCCACGGCTCGCGCGGGTAGGCGGCGGCCAGGTGGGCGTGGATCTCCATGGCGAAGTGCGGCGCGAGCTGCAGGTTCGCCTGGTCGGCGAGGGTGGCGAGCTTCAGGAACTGCGTGATGCCGCCGATCCGCGGCGCGTCGGGCTGGAGGATGTCCACCGCCCCGGCCCGGATCAGCTCGGCGTGCTCGGCCACGCTGGTGAGCATCTCCCCGGTGGCAATCGCGGTGTCCAGCGAACGGGCCAGCTCCGCGTGGCCCTCGGCATCGTAGGCGTCCAGCGGCTCCTCGATCCAGACGAGGTCGAACTCCTCGAGCCGGCGGCTCACCCGCATCGCCGTCGGCCGATCCCACTGCTGGTTGGCGTCCACCATGAAGGGCACGCCGTCGCCGAGGTGCTCGCGCACGGCACGCACCCGACGCAGGTCCTCGGCCGAGTCCGGCAGCCCGACCTTGATCTTGATCCCGCCGACGCCGCTCTCCAGCGTCCGCGTGGCGTTGTCCTTGACCTGCTCGACCGACTCGTGCAGGAAGCCGCCGGAGGTGTTGTAGCAGCGGACCGAGTCGCGGTGGGCGCCCAGCAGCTTGGCCAGCGGCAGGCCGGCGCGCTTGGCCTTGAGGTCCCACAGGGCGACGTCGATCGCGGCGATCGCCTGGGTGGAGGCGCCGCTGCGGCCCACCGAGGCGCCGGCCCACACGAGCTTGGTCCACAGCCGGCCGATGTCGCTGGGGTCCTCACCGATCAGGTCGGGGGCGACCTCGCGGGCGTGGGCGAACTGGGCCGGGCCACCGGCGCGCTTGGAGTAGCTGAAGCCCACCCCCTCGAACCCGGCCTCGGTGCGGATCTCGGCGAACAGGAACGCGACCTCGGTCATCGGACGCTGTCGGCCGGTGAAGACCTTCGCGTCGCTGATCGGGTCGGCCAGCGGCAGCGTCACCGAGGAGAGCGCGACCGACTCGATGCGGTCGAGGACCGCCGGTGCGCTGCTGGGTCGCAGGACGGGCACGGTGGTGGTCACGGGTTCCTCCGGAGCGGTCAGCGGACGAGGCAGGGGCGCTTGGGGTCGAACGCCCAGCCGGGGACGAGGTACTGCATGGCGACGGCGTCATCGCGGGCCCCGAGGCCGTGCTCGAGGTAGAGCTGGTGCGCCGCCGCGAGCGCGTCGCGGTCGAGCTCGACGCCGAGGCCCGGGGCCGCGGGCACCCGGATGGCTCCGTCGCGGATCTGCAGCGGCTGCCGGGTGAGCGCCTGGCCGTCCTGCCAGATCCAGTGCGTGTCCAGCGCGGTGATCTCCCCCGGCGCCGCGGCCCCGACGTGGGTGAACATCGCCAGCGACACGTCGAAGTGGTTGTTCGAGTGCGAGCCCCAGGTGAGCCCGAACTCGTGGCACAGCTGGGCGACCCGGACCGAGCCGCGCATGGTCCAGAAGTGCGGGTCGGCCAGCGGGATGTCGACGGCGTTCGACCGGATCGCATGGGCCATCTGCCGCCAGTCGGTGGCGATCATGTTGGTCGCCGTGGGCAGCCCGGTGGCGCGGCGGAACTCGGCCATGGTCTCCCGGCCGGAGTAGACGCCCTCGGCGCCGACCGGGTCTTCGGCGTACGCCAGCACCCCGTGCAGGTCGCGGCACAGCTCGATCGCCTCGGCGAGCAGCCAGCCGCCGTTCGGGTCCAGGGTGACCCGGGCCTCGGGGAAACGCTCGGCCAGCGCCCGCACGGCGGCGACCTCCTCGCTCCCGGCCAGCACGCCGCCCTTGAGCTTGAAGTCGGTGAACCCGTACCGGGCCTGGGCCGCCTCGGCCAGGGCGACGACTGCCTCGGGCGTCAGGGCCGGCTCCCGGCGCAGCTTCTCCCAGTCGTCGGCCGGATCGGCCTCGGCCAGGTAGGGCAGGTCGGTCGCCGTGCGGTCCCCGACGTAGAAGAGGTAGCCGAGCATCGGCACGGCGTCGCGCTGCTGCCCCTCCCCCAGCAGCTCGGCGACGGGCACCCCGAGGTGCTGGCCCAGCAGGTCCAGCAGCGCCGACTCGAGCGCGGTCACGGCGTGGATCGTCGTCCGCAGGTCGAAGGTCTGCAGCCCCCGGCCGCCGGCGTCCCGGTCGGCGAACGTGGCCGCCAACTGGCGCAGCAGCCGGCCGTGGTGGGCCACCGGCCGGCCGGTGAGGAGCCTGCCTGCGTCCTCGATCGTCCGCCGGATGGCCTCGCCGCCGGGCACCTCGCCGACACCGGTCCGGCCCTCGCTGTCGGTGACGATCGCGATGTTGCGGGTGAAGAACGGGCCGTGCGCGCCGCTGAGGTTGAGCAGCATGCTGTCGTGCCCCGCGACGGGGACCACCTCGACGGCGGCGACCGTGGGCGTGCGACCGGTCATCGGTCCTCCTCCTCCGTCCGTGGTCTCAGGAGACCTTGGAGACGAGAGTCGTCAGCTCGGCGAGCTCGGTCTCGGACAGGTCGGTGAGCGGCGGGCGGACCCGTCCGCCGTCGCGGCCGACGGCGGTCAGCCCCGCCTTGACGATCGACACCGCGTACCCCTTCGAGCGGTCGCGGATGTCGATGTAGGGGAGCACGAAGTCGTTGAGCATGCCGTACACGGCGGCCCGGTCCTGGGCGCGCACGGCGGCGTAGAACTTCAGGGCGAACTCCGGCAGGAAGTTGTACAGCGCCGAGGAGTACGTGGTCACGCCCAGCTCCAGCAGCGGCAGGGCGAAGGTCTCGGCGGTGGGCAGGCCGCCGACGTAGATGAGCCGGTCGCCGACGCGGGCGTAGGTGCGGGTCATCTGCTCGATGTCGCCGATGCCGTCCTTGAGCCCGATCAGGTTGGGGTTGCGCTCGGCCACCTCGGCGACCGTGACGTCGCTGAGCACGGCGTTGGCCCGGCTGTACACGATGACGCCCAGCTCGGTGGCCCGGCAGACGGCGCTGATGTGCTCGACGAGCCCGCGCTGGCTGGCCTCGGTCAGGTACGGGGGGAAGAGCAGCAGGCCCGAGGCGCCGGCGGCCTCCGCCGCGCGGGCCTGGGCCACCGACACGGCGGTCCCGCCGGTGGCCGGCGCGATGACCGGGACCGCACCGGCGACCTCGTCGACCGCGGCGCGCACGACCCGGTCCATCTCCTCGGATGTGAGCGAGAACCCCTCGCCGGTGCCGCCGGCGGCGAACAGCCCGGCCACGTCGAAGCTCGACTGCCAGGCGAGGTGCGCGCGGTACCGCGTCTCGTCGAACTGCAGGTCGGCGTCGAAGTGGGTCACCGGGAAGGAGAGCAGGCCGGACTTCAACCGGTCAGCGAGAGCGTCCGGGGGCAGCAGCGTCACGGTGGTTCCTCGGGTCCGACGGGTCCGCATCTCGACGCTCGGTGGCGCACACTGCGGTGGTCGACGTCACGGTAGGAACGAATGACGATGCATGTCCAAGAGCGGTTTCGCATCGCGCGATGCCTCCAGGGCATCGACTGTGACCGTCACGCGCTGACGGTGTGCCGCTCCAGGACCTCCAGGACGCGGCGCAGCGCGGGGTTCCTCGACTGCCGCGCCCACAGCAGGTGCAGCTCCACCGGCTCGGGCACCGGCGTCGCCAGGCGCACGAAGCCGACCCCCTCGATCGGCAGCCGCGCCGCCGATGCCGGCACGAAGGCGATGCCGCGGCCGGCGGCCACCAGCCAGAGCATCGTCAGCACCTGGCTGACGACGTGCACGGCGTTCTCCGAGGCCACCGGCACGACGCCGACCACGAGGTCGTAGAAGTACCGGGCCCGCGTGGGCGAGTGCATGACCACCGGCTCCGCGCCGATGTCCGCGGCCGTCACCGGGCGCCCCAGCTCCAGCAGCCGGTGACCGGTGCGGGCGGCCACGAGCATCGGCTCCCGGTGCAGCAGCCGGGACCCGAAGCTCTCCGCGTCGAAGGGCGGGCGGGCCAGCCCGAGGTCGATCTCCTCGTCCAGCAGCCCGGCCACCTGCTCGCGGGTCACCATCTCCGCGAGGTCGACGTCGACGTCGGGCAGCTCGCGCGCCAGGTCGTTGAGCAGCCCGCCGAGGATGCCGTAGGTGGAGGCGGCGGTGAACCCGATCCGCACGATGCCACTGGACCCCGACGAGACGCGGCGGGCGACCTCGGGCGCCGTGTCGGCCAGCGCCAGCAGCCGCCGCGCCTCGGTCAGGAACACCTCGCCCGCGGCCGTCAGGGTGACCCGGCGGTTGTCCCGCTCGAGCAGCTGGGCACCGACGGCCCGCTCCAGCTTCTGGATCTGCCGGCTCAGCGGCGGCTGGGTCATCTTCAGCCGAGCCGCCGCGCGACCGAAGTGCAGTTCGTCGGCGACGGCGACGAAACCGCGGAGCTGTTCCAGGGTGAACGCCATACCGGCAAGGTATCAATCAATGCAGCATCGGTTTTGGACAGGCATGAAAAGCCGCCCATACAGTCGCCGCACCAGTGACCGCCCTCACAGCGTCGGAACCCTCCGACCGGGCTCTCGACGAGGAGACACAGATGACCCAGACGAACCGGGTTCGCCGCGGGACCGCGGCAGGTCTCGGCGTGGCTGCAGCCCTCGCCCTGACCGCCTGCGGCGGCAACCTCGGCGGCGACGACACCGCCGACGCGGAGTCCTTCCCCGACGGTCCGATCACGATCCTGGTGGGCCAGGACCCCGGCGGCAGCACCGACCTGATCGGGCGCGCCGTCGCCGAGGGCATGTCCGACGAGCTCGGCGTCGCGGTCACCGTGGAGAACCGCCCCGGCGCCAACGGCGCGCTCGCCGCCCAGCAGCTCGCCGGGGAGGCCGCCGACGGCCAGACGCTGATGATCTTCAACGGCAGCCTGGGGTACATCACCCCGCTCGCCGTCCCCGAGGACGAGGCCGTCGACGTCAACGACTACGAGGTCGTCACGGGCATCTCGCTCGACGACTACGTGCTCGTCACCGCGGCGGGCTCCGGCTTCAGCACCGTCGAGGACCTCGCCGCCGCCGGCCGCCCGGTCACCTTCGGCACCACCGGGGTCGGCACCGGCAGCCAGCTGTCGCAGGAGCTGCTGTTCAACCAGGCCGGCATCGAGGCCACCGCCGTCCCGTTCGACGGCGGCTCGCCGACGCTCACCGCCGTCCTGGGCGGGCAGGTCGACGTCGGCTCCATCCAGCTCGGTGAGGCCATCGAGCGGATCGAGGGCGGCGAGCTGACCCCGATCGTGACCTTCGCCGAGGAGCGCCCGTCCTTCCTGCCGGACACCCCGACCGCGATCGAGGCCGGCTACGACGTCCCGGTGCAGCAGTCCCGGGCCCTGGTCGCCCCGGAGGGCACGCCCGACGAGATCATCGAGCAGCTGCGCGACGCAGCGCGGGCGGCGTTCGAGACCGACTCCTACCAGGAGTTCAACGAGAACAACCTGCTGACGCCGAACGAGATCGACGGCGAGGAGCTGCAGCAGCGGTGGACCGAGAACCTGGAGCAGTACCGCAGCGTGGTCGAGGAGTACGGCATCGACCTCGGCGGAGCGCAGTGAGCTCTGCCCCCGGCGGGGCGCAGCGCCCCACCGGTCCCGGCGGCCCCCCGGCCGCCGGGACCGGCCCGGCGGACCTCGTCGAACGGCTGCACGACGACCCGACCGTCGCCGACGCCGACGACCTCGCTGCGGAGCTCTCCGCCGAGGAGCGACCGGAGCCGGCCGGCCCGGTGGCGAACGTGGTCATCGCCCTCGTGGTGGTCTGCCTCGGCGTCGCGACGGTCGTCGGGTCGTTCGGCCAGAACGTCGGCAGCGCATCGGCCCCCGCCGGGGGCACCTGGCCCTTCCTCATCGGTGTCGTGCTGACCGGCCTGGGCCTGGCCCTGCTGCCGCTGGCCCGCCGGACGGCAGACGCCGAGAAGTTCACCCGGGCCAGCCTGCTCGTGGTGGCCGGCGTGGCCACGATGGTCGGCTTCGTCGCGACGATCGGCGTGATCGGCTTCGAGATCCCGGCCACCGCGCTGGTGTTCGTCTGGCTGCGCTTCCTCGGCCGCGAGAGCTGGCGGCTGTCGATCGCCCTCAGCCTGGCCGTGGTCGTGGCCTTCTACCTGATCTTCGTCGTGGCCCTCTCGGTCCCGATCCCGCACCTGTTCTAGGGAGTTCCCGGTGGACCTCGCCCCGGTGCTGGACGGCTTCACCGTCGTCCTCGAGCCCACGAACCTGCTCTACTGCCTGATCGGCGTGGTCATCGGCATGCTGGTCGGCGTCCTCCCCGGGCTCGGGCCCGCGGCGACGATCGCCATCCTCCTGCCGCTCACCATCGGCATCGACACGGTGACGGCGATCATCATGCTGGCCGGCATCTTCTACGGAGCGCAGTACGGCGGGACGATCACCTCGGTGCTCCTGCGCCTGCCCGGCGAGGCCTCGACGGTGGTGACCGTCTTCGACGGGTACGCGCTCGCCCGGCAGGGCAAGGCGGGGACCGCGCTGGGCATCGCCGCCATCGGCTCGTTCGTCGGCGGCACCATCTCGATCGTGGCGCTGTCCTTCGTCGCGCCGCTCGTGGCCGGTTTCGCCCTGGACTTCGGTCCGCCCGAGTACACCGCCCTGGCGCTGCTCGGCATCCTGCTCGTCTCCACCATCAGCAGCGGCGACCGGATCAAGGCGCTGGTCGCCGCCGCCGCCGGCCTCCTGCTCGCGACCGTCGGCCGGGACAGCTTCACCGGCGCGGAGCGCTTCACGTTCGACAACCTGAACCTCGCCGACGGGCTGGACTTCGTGCCGATCGCGATGGGCCTGTTCGGCCTCGGCGAGATCCTCCACGCCCTGGAGGAACGGCACCACGCGGTGCGGGCGCCCGCCACCGTGTCCAACGTGTGGCCCTCCCGGAAGGACCTGCGCCAGTCCTCCGGCGCGATCGGCCGCGGTTCGGTGCTCGGGTTCTTCCTGGGCATCCTCCCCGGTGGTGGGGCGACGCTCTCCTCCCTGGCCGCCTACTCGATGGAGAAGCGCCGCTCCAAGACCCCCGAGCGCTTCGGCAAGGGCGCGGTGGAGGGCGTCGCCGCCCCGGAGTCGGCCAACAACGCCGCGGCGACGTCGTCGTTCATCCCGCTGCTCACCCTGGGCATCCCGGCGAACGCGACGATGGCGGTCATCTTCGGCGCGCTGCTGATCCAGGGCGTGACGCCCGGGCCGCGACTGGTCGAGGACGACCCCGAGCTGTTCTGGGGCGTCGTCAACTCGATGTACATCGGCAACATCCTGCTGCTGATCATGAGCATCCCGCTGGTGGGCCTGTTCGTCCGCATCCTGCGGGTCCGCGCGACGGTGCTCGCGCCGATCACGGTGATGATCACGCTCATCGGCGTCTACACGGTGCGCAACAGCGTCTTCGACATCGGCCTGGTCATCGTGTTCGGCGCCCTGGGCTACCTGATGAAGAAGCTGGGCTTCGACCCGGGGCCGCTGGTGCTGGCCTTCGTCCTCGGGTCGCTGCTGGAGAGCAACCTGCGCCGGTCGCTGCTGATCTTCGAGGGCGACCCCACCGGTTTCCTCACCCGGCCGATCTCGGGGACACTGCTCGCGGTATTCCTCCTCGTCGTCCTAGGTCCCCTGCTCTCCCGGCTGCTCGCCCGTCGACGGGCGACCTCCGACCGTCCCGCCAAGGAGCCCGTATGACCGTCCTCGTCGGTTTCGTCCCCACCCCGGAGGCCCGCGCGGCCCTCGACGCCGGCATCGCCGAGGCTGCCCGCCGCGGCGAGGGGGTCCTGGTGCTCAACTCCTCGCGCGGGGGCGCCCCGGTCAGCGTCGAGGTCGCCGACGAGGACACCCTCCGCGACATCACCGCCCGGGCCGAGCGGGCGGGTGTCGCGGTCGAGGTCCGGCAGGTCACGCGCGAGGGCGAGGTGGCCGACGAGGTGCTGCGCGTGGCGCGGGAGGTCGACGCCTCGGTGATCGTGATCGGGCTGCGCAAGCGTTCCCCGGTCGGCAAGCTGCTCATGGGCAGCAGCGCCCAGCGGATCCTGCTCGACGCCGACCGCCCGGTCCTCGCCGTCAAGCCCTGAGCCGGGCTCCGGTGTGATCGGATCGACGGCCCGCGCGCGAGCGGGGGCCGTCCCCGGCGTGCCAATCTCGTCGGGATGGACGCATGACGGGCGTGGAGATGGTGGCGGTGGCCGCCGCCGGGTTCGCCGCCGGCGGGATCAACGCCGTCGTCGGCTCGGGCACGCTGGTCTCCTTCCCGGTGCTGCTCGCCGTCGGCCTCCCACCGGTGCCGGCGACGATCAGCAACTCGCTGGGGCTGGTCGGCGGGAACCTGACCGGCGCGATCGGCTACCGGCGCGAGCTGCGCGGGCAGGGGCGGCTGCTGCTCGGCTTGATCCCGGCGTCCGTCCTCGGGGGCCTGACCGGCGCCTTCCTGCTGCTGCACCTGCCCGCGGCGGCCTTCGAGGCGGTGGTGCCGGTGCTGATCGCCGTGGCCGTCGTCCTGGTCGCGGTGCACCCGCTGGTCAAGCGCCGGATCGCCCGGCGGCACCCTGAAGGCGCTCCCGAGCTGCGCATCGGACCGGGACGGCGGGCCGCCCTGTTCGGCACCGCGTACCTGACCGGCACCTACGGCGGCTACTTCGCGGCCAGCCAGGGCGTCATCCAGATCGGGCTCTTCGGGCTCCTGTTGCGCGAGCCGCTGCAACGGCTGAACGCGCTCAAGAACGTGCTGACCCTGACGGTGAACGGCGTGGCGGCGGGCGCCTACGTCGTCGTCGCGACCGACCGGGTGGCGTGGTCGGCGGCGGGGCTGCTGGCCGCGGGGTCGCTCGTCGGCGGGTACGTCAGCTCCCGCTACGGCCGGCGGCTGCCCGAGCCGCTGCTGCGGACGGCGATCGTCGTCCTCGGCGTGGTCGCGATCGCGGTGCTCCTCAGCCGGTGAGCGTGCCCGAGTTCCTCTTCCTCGTCGCCGCCGGCGTGGGCGCCGGGCTCACCGGCAGCATCGCCGGGCTGGCCTCGCTGGTGAGCTACCCCGCGCTGCTGGCCACCGGGCTGCCGCCGGTCACCGCCAACGTCACCAACACCGTGGCTTTGGTGCTCAACGCGGTCGGGTCGGTGAGCGCGTCGCGCCCGGAGCTGCGCGGCCAGGGGCGCCGCACGGTGCGCCTGGCCGCGGGCGCGGTCCTGGGCGGCGCCGCCGGTGCCGCGCTGCTGCTGTCCACCCCGTCCGAGGCGTTCGAGCGGATCGTCCCCGGGCTCGTCGCCGGGGCCTCCCTCGTCCTCCTGCTGCAGCGCCCACCGCGGGCCCTCGCCGCCGAGGGGATGGCGGCGAGAGGTGCCGCCCCGGACCCGCGGTGGCTCCCGCTGGGCACCTTCGCCGTCGCCGTGTACGGCGGGTACTTCGGCGCGGCCGCCGGCGTGATGATGCTCGCGCTGTTCCTGCTGACGACCGGCGAGGGGCTGGCCCGGAGCAACGCGCTGCGGAACGTCGTGCTCGGCCTGGCCAACACGGTGGCCGCCGTCGCGTTCGTGCTGCTCGCGCCCGTCGTCTGGTCCGCCGCGCTGCCGCTCGCCCTCGGGCTCTTCGCCGGCGGCCGGCTGGGGCCGCGCGTGGTGCGCCGCGCCCCGCAGACGCTGCTGCGCCGGCTCATCGCCGTCGCCGGGCTGGGGCTCGCCGTCCACCTGGGCGTCCAGGCCTACTCCTGAGCCGCCCCGCCGTGCGCCGGTCCCGACCCCGACCGGCGCACGGCCGCTCAGCGGGCGACGTAGGCGGACAGGAAGAGCACGAAGGCGCTGGTCAGCAGCAGCAGCCGGGCGGGGGTCAGCCCGTTCACCAGCCCCGCCGTCGCCTCCACCCACTGCGGGCGCACGCCGGCCTCCCGGGACCGCTGGCGCACGATGCGCACCTCGTCGGCGAGCAGCACGCCGGCGGCGCCGAGCAACCCGAGGCCGAGGACGGCGAACGTCAGCGACAACCGGTCGGCGAAGGTCTCCGCCGACCCCGCCAGCAGCAGGACGGCGACGAGCCCGAGGAACAGGCCGAGGAGTCCACCGGCCACCGGCGCCCAGGGGCCCATCACCGTCATGGGGCCGCGCCGCGGCTTGCGGGGGGCCGGGCGCACACCCACCGGGGCGGTGGCGTGCCCGGCGGGTGGCGCGTTCCCCCCCGCCACCGGGGTCGGCTCGGGCAGGGGCGGCGCCGGCGCGGCCCCCGGCGCCCCGGAGGACGTGGCACCACCGGACGTGCCGCTCGGCGTGGCACCGCCGGACGCGGGTCCGGCGTCGTCGGGCCCGGGCGCGGGCAGGGACATGGTCTGGTCGCGTTCGCTCATCGCACTCACCTCACCGGCCACGCTAGGCACAGCCGCCCCCCGCACGGCGCAGGACACCCCGCGCGGCCGACGTGGGTCATCCCTCACGCCCCCGGGATGCCGGATCGCAGGGCAGCGGGTAACCGGCCGCGCGCAGCCGGCCACCGCCGCGCCTACAGCAACCGCCGACTCCCCGGGCGCACCACCCGCAGCCAGCGGTGGCCGTAGCCGTCCAGCGCCAGCTCCACCGAGCCGTCGTCGGGAACCGTCGCGGCGCCCTCCTCGAGCAGGTCGTGCAGCCCGGCCCCGGCGCAGTCGGGCAGCTGCAGGGGCACCGTGCAGGGTTCGGCCCCGAGGTTGTGGAGGGCGACCAGCGCGCCGTCGTCCCAGGTGCAGCGGTGCGCCAGCACGGCCGCGTGCGGCTGCTCGAGCACCTCGAAGCTGCCCCAGCCGAGCTCCGGCGACTCGCGGTACCGGCGGACCAGCAGCTTGACGTAGGACAGCAGCGAGTCCGGGTCGCGCCGCTGGTCGGCGACGTTGACGAACTCCGGCGAGAAGCCGCCGCTGACCACCGGCCCTGGCAGCCGGTCGGGGTCCGCGGTGGAGAAGCCGCCGTTGACCGAGTCGTCCCACTGCATCGGCGTCCGCACCGCCAGCCGCCCGTCGGCCGAGAGCTCCTCCCCCATGCCGATCTCCTCCCCGTAGAACAGCACCGGGGTGCCGGGGAGGGAGAACATGAGGCTGTAGACGAGCCGGACGCGCCTGGGGTCACCGGCCAGCATCGGCGGCAGGCGCCGGCGCAGCCCCCGGCCGTAGACCTGCATCCGCTCCTCCGGCCCGAAGGCGGCGAAGACCTCCTGGCGCTCGTCCTCGGAGAGCTTGTCGAGGGTCAGCTCGTCGTGGTTGCGCACGAACGTCGCCCACTGCGAGTCGGGGTTGACCTGCGGCCGGGCCTGCAGCGCGGTGGTCAGGGCGCCGGCGTCGCAGCGCGCCAGCGACAGGTACATCGCCTGCATGCCGACGAAGTCGAACTGCATGGTCAGCTCGTCGCCGTCCGGGCCGCCGAAGAACTGCACCTGCTGCTCGTAGGGCAGGTTCACCTCGCCCAGCAGGACCGCCGGCCCCGTGCGCCGGGTGAGGAACTGGCGCAGCGAGCGCATGTACTGGTGTGGCTCGGGCAGCCGCTCGTCGTCGCCGCGCCGGGTCTCGAGGAAGAAGGGCACCGCGTCCACCCGGAAGCCCGACAGCCCCAGCTGGAGCCAGAAGCCCATGATCTTGGCGACCTCGTCGCGGACCGCGGGATTGGTGACGTCGAGGTCGGGCTGCTCCTTGTAGAAGCGGTGCAGGTACCACTCCCCCGTCTCCTCGGTGCGCGTCCAGATGCTGTCCTCCTGGTCGGGGAAGACGACCTGGTCGCTGGTGTCCGGCGGCTCGTCCGCGCGCCAGACGTAGAAGTCGCGGTACGGGGCGTCCGTGGCGGTGCGCGCCGACTCGAACCACGGGTGGTGGACCGACGTGTGGTTCACCACGAGGTCGGCGATCACCCGGATGCCCCGGTCGTTCGCCGTCCGGATCACCTCCACCAGGTCACCGAGGCTGCCCAGCCGCGGGTCCACGGCGTAGAAGTCGGTGATGTCGTAGCCGTCGTCGCGCTCGCAGGTCGGGTAGAAGGGCATCAGCCACAGGCAGGTGACGCCGAGATCGGCCAGGTGGTCGACGCGCTGCGCCAGGCCCGCGAAGTCGCCGACGCCGTCGCCGTTCCAGTCCAGGTAGGTCTCGACGTCGAGGCAGTAGACGACGGCGGTCTTCCACCAGAGGTCGCTGGTGTCGCTGATCCTCACGGCGCCGGCACCGGCTCGACGTGCGGACGGCGGTTCTCCGCCGGCCCCGGTGGGTCGATGGCGGCGACCGGGCCGGGTCGCTCCACGTCGAACTGGGTCAGCACCCGCTCGCCGAACGCGTCCAGGAACGGCCGCTGCTCCTTGCCCACGTGGTGCAGGTAGACCTGGTCGAAGCCCAGCTCCAGGTACTCGGCGATCCAGGCTGCGTGCTGCCCGAGGTCGGCGGAGATCCGGACGGGGCCGTGCATGTCCTCGGGTGCCACGTGCGCGCTGGCCTGCTCGAACGCCTCCGGGCTGTCGAGGTCCCAGCACAGCGGCGGCGGGAAGACGTTGCTGCGCCACTGGTCGTGGGCGATCGCCAGTGCCCGGTCGGGGGCGGGATCCCAGGCCACGTGCACCTGGACGGCGAGCGGCCCCTGCCCGCCGGCGTCCCGGTAGGCGGCGATCATCTCGCGCAGCTTGTCGTGCGGCTGGTTGATCGTGACCAGCCCGTCGGCCCAGTCGGCGCCGTTGCGGGCGGTGGCCACGCTGACGGCGGGGCAGACCAGGGCCGGCTGGGGGTCGGGCAGCGTGTAGATGGCCGCCCGGTCGACGGTGACCAGCCCGTCGTGGCTGACCAGCTCCCCGGCCAGCAGCCGGCGGATCACGTCGACGCACTCCCGCAGCCGCGCGTCCCGGACCTCCTTGCGCGGCCAGGTGCCGCCGGTGACGTGCTCGTTCATGGCCTCGCCGCTGCCGAGCGCCACCCAGAACCGCCCGGGGAACATCGCGCCGAGGGTGGCGATGGCCTGGGCGATGACCACCGGGTGGTACCGCTGGCCGGGCGCGTTCACCGCGCCGAACGGCAGCGACGTCGTCGCCATCGCCGCGCCCAGCCACGACCAGGCGAACCCCGACTCCCCCTGCCGCGGGTTCCAGGGAGTGAGGTGGTCGGAGCACATGGCGGCGGTGAAGCCGGCCTCCTCGGCGTGCCGGACGGCGTCCAGCAGCGCGGCGGGGTGGACCTGTTCGTGGGAGTTGTGGAACCCGATCACCGGCATGGCCGATGCCTACCGCAGGACCGGCGGGTCGGCCATGCGGAAGGGACGGGTCAGGCCCCGTCGGCCACGGCGGCGTGGTCGGTCGGCGCGAGCAGGAGCAGCTCGGCGTCCTCGGCGGACAGCGGCGCGGCGAAGAGGTACCCCTGGGCCAGGTCGCACCGGGCCGCGCGCAGCTGCTCGCGCTGGAGGTCGAGCTCGACGCCCTCGGCGACGATCTCCAGGTCCAGCGTGCGGCCGAGGTCGATCAGGCCCCGGACGATCGGGGGCAGCGACGCGCCGTCGATCGTGGCGATGAACGAGCGGTCGATCTTCAGGACGTCGACGGTGAACTGGCGCAGGTAGCTGAGCGAGGAGTACCCGGTGCCGAAGTCGTCGAGCGCCAGACGCACGCCCAGGGCGCGCAGCGCGGCGAGCTGCCGGGCGGCGACCTCGGGATCGCGCACCAGCGCCGTCTCCGTCACCTCGAGCACGAGCGCCCCGGCCGGGAGCCCGCTGGCGGCGAGCGCCGCGGTGATCTGCTCCACCAGGTCGGGCGAGGCCAGCTGCACCGCCGAGACGTTCACCGCCATCGTCAGGTCCCGGGCGCCGGGGTGCCGGCGGCGCCAGCCGGCGGCGGCCGCGCACGCCTCCCCGAGCACCCACGCGCCGATCTCCTCGATCAGCCCCAGGTCCTCGGCGACCGGCACGAAGCGGTCGGGCGGGATGCTCCCGAGCACCGGGGAGTGCCAGCGCAGCAGCGCCTCGAAGCCCACGACCCGGCCGTCGGCCAGGTCGACGACCGGCTGGTGCACCAGCGACAGCTTCCCGTTCGCCAGGGCTCCCTGCACCTGCGCCTCCAGCGTCCGCTGCTCGACCACCGCGGCGCGCATCGCCGGGTCGAACACGACCACGCGGGCACGGCCGCCCGTCTTCGCCGCGTACATGGCGATGTCGGCGTCCCGCACGAGCGCGTCGCTGGTCGCCCCCGCGTCGGCCAGGGCGATCCCGATGCTGCCGGAGACCGACACGGGCTGCCGCTCGACGAGCACCGGCTGCGCGAGCGCGGCGAGCACCCGCTGCCCGGCCGCGAGCGCCTCCTCCAGGCCGGCGGTCTCCTCCAGCAGGAGGGCGAACTCGTCGCCCCCGAGGCGGGCGAGCGTGTCGCCCTCCCGCACCGTCGCGGCCAGCCGGTCGGCCACCCGGCGCAGCAGCACGTCGCCCGCCTGGTGGCCCAGGCTGTCGTTGACCGCCTTGAACCCGTCCAGGTCCAGGTAGAGCACCGCCGCGGTACCGCCGTGCCGTGCGTCGTGCCGCAGTGCCTGCTCGACCCGCTCGGTGAACAGGGTCCGGTTCGCCAGCCCGGTGAGCGCGTCGTGGAAGGCCTGGTGGGCCATCGTCTGCTCGGCGCGCTTGCGCTCGGTGATGTCGGTGGCGTGGACCACGACCCCACCGACGTCGGGATCGGCGGAGAGGTCGACCAGCCGCACGCCGAGCCAGCGCTCATCTCCCCCGCACCGGCGGGCCAGCTCGGCGCTGACGACCGCGCCCTCGGCGGCCACGGCCCGGGCGAACACCGCCCGCGCGGCGGCGAGGTCGATCCCGGCGTCGCGGGCGAGGTCGGCGACGGCGGATCCCGGGGGCAGCGCGACGTCGAGCAGGCCGGCCAGCTGCACCGGGGTGGTCAGCAACCGGCCGGTCCGCTCGACGACGACCACGGCGTCGGACGAGTGGGCGGCCAGCGCGGCGTTGCGCCGGGCCTGCGCCCGGACGAGCGCGCGCGCCTCGGTCTCGGCCCGGAGCAGCCGCGCCGTGCGGACGAAGACCAGCACGACCAGCACCAGGGAGGCACCGAACACGGACTTCGGCGTGTGCTCGGTACCGCGCAGGTCGTGCACCAGCTCGATGCCGGCGGGGACGAGCAGCGCCGCCAGGCAGACCGCCAGCCGGCCGAGCCCCGCGCGCTCGGGCTCCGAGGCCGCGGCCCCGGGGCGGCGGACGGTGCGGCTCCGGGCCGCCACGGCGAGCAGCACCGCACCCACCATCCACCCCGAGTTGAGCAGGGCCGGTGGCGCCTCGTGGTCGGCGGTGAGCAGGTAGCCGACGTCGGCGGCCAGCCAGCAGCCGGCCCCGGCGGCGACCGCGAGCGCGCCACGGTTCCGGCCGTTGCCCGCGACGAGCCGGAACACCAGCCCGATCAGCGCCGCGTCCAGCGCGGGGTAGAGCCCCCACACCAGCCGCGCGAGCATCGGCTGGGAGGTGTCGGTGAGCGTCTCGGCCAGCGTCAGGTCCCACATGACGAGGAGGACGGCGACGAACACCACCACCGCGTCCACCCAGCCGTCGAAGCGGTCGCGGGCGCTCTGCCCGGCGACGCCGGCCATGCTGGTGAGCGCCGCCGCGAGCGCCACGTAGGAGCCCAGGTAGGCGACGTCGGCCACCGAGACGTCGACGGGCATCCCGTTGCGCTGCAGGACCTCCCACAGGAGGTCGCCCACCACCGACAGCGTGATGCCCAGGGCGATGAGCACCCGGGCCGCACGGCCGGGCCCCCGGCCGGTCCCGGCCCATGCGACGGCGGCGGCCAGGAGGACGACCGCCAGGTACAGGACCAGGGCCCACTGCGTGCCCTCGAGCCCGAGGTGCACGCGGACGAGCGCGCCCACGGCGACCAGCCCGCCACCCCAGCGGACGAGTGGGCCGGAGACCCGCCGGGCCACGTCGCCCATCGCCACCGCCTCCCGATGTCCTGGACGTCCTCGGCGCACGGGCGGCCCCGCTGAAGCCGCGCCACCGGCGCCCCGCCCCCGACGGGTGACACCGGCGACGGCCCGCGACGAGACCGGGACCACGTCCCTCCCGGCTGCGCACCGGGGCCCGCGCGGCGAGGATCGCGGGGTGACGACGAAGCCGACGACCGACGGATGGGGCATCGATGCCAGCTGGCTGGACGCGCTGGACGAGGAGCACCAGGTAGCCCACGAGACGATCGAGAAGCTGCGCGCCGTCATCGGCGAGCCGCCGGCCGACCTGGAGGAGCGGGCGCCGATCGTCGCCCGCCCCGGTGACGCCCTGGAGGTAGACGAGGCCGACGTCGTCTGCGAGGACGGCGAGGTGCGGCACATCGACGGCGAGCTGCCGCAGGACTTCCCGCTCGGCTACCACTGGCTGCAGGCGCCCGAGGGTCCGCGTCGCCGGCTGATCGTCTCCCCGGGGCGGTGCTGGCTGCCCGAGGACCGCGCCTGGGGCTGGGCGGTGCAGCTGTACGCCACCCGCAGCCGGGAGAGCTGGGGCATCGGGGACCTCGGCGACCTGCGCACCCTCCGGCAGATGGCCGCCGACCAGGGCGCCGGGTTCCTGCTGATCAACCCGCTGCACGCGGTCGCGCCCCTGGCCACCCAGGAGGCGAGCCCCTACCTGCCGGCCACCCGGCGCTTCCGCAACCCGCTCTACCTGCGGGTCGACGAGGTCCCCGGCGCCGACACCGTCGACCTCGAGGCCGACGCCGGGCGGGCGCTGTCCGAGGGAGCGCTGATCGACCGGGACGCGGTCTGGGCCCGCAAGCGCGAGGTGCTCATGCGGATCTTCTTCGCCCACGGCGGCGGGGAGGCCTTCACCCGCTGGCGGGAGGAGCAGGGCCGCACGCTGCAGGAGTGGGCGACGTGGGCGGCGATCACCGAGGAGCACGGCGCCGACTGGCACACCTGGCCCGAGGAGCTGCGCCGCCCCGACGCGCCGGCCGTCGCCGCCTACGCCGAGCGGCACGGTGCGGTGGTGGCGTTCCACGCCTGGCTGCAGTGGGCGCTGGAGCTGCAGCTCACCGCCGCGGCCGCCGGGATGACCGTCATCCAGGACCTGCCGATCGGCTTCGCCGGCGGCGGCGCCGACGCCTGGACCTGGCAGGAGGTGCTGGCCGACGGCGTGAGCGTCGGCGCGCCCCCGGACGCGTTCAACTCGGCCGGCCAGGACTGGGGCTCCCCGCCGCTGATCCCCTGGCGGCTGCGCGATGCCGACTACGGGCCCTTCGTGCAGTCCATCCGGGCCACCATGGCCGGTGCCGGGGGGCTGCGGATCGACCACGTCATGGGGCTGTTCCGGCTGTGGTGGGTCCCCGCCGGCGGCAGCGCGGCCGACGGCGCCTACGTCCGCTATCCGGCGGAGGACCTGCTGAACATCGTCGCGCTGGAGAGCCACCGCGCCGGCGCCCTGGTCGTCGGGGAGGACCTCGGCACGGTGGAGGACGGCGTCCGGGAGGCGATGGCCGAGCACGGCCTGCTCTCCTACCGGCTGCTGTGGTTCGAGGACGACGAGCCCGCGGCGTGGCCGGCCGAGGCGATGGCCGCGATCACCACGCACGACCTGCCGACCGTGGCGGGCCTCTGGACCGAGGCCGACGTCGACGAGCAGCGGGAGCACGGCACCGGCACCGAGGAGGAGCTCGAGCGCGGCCGCAGCTCGCTGCTGGCCCACCTGCCGGGGCTCTCCGACGACGCGACGGTCGAGCAGGCGGTGGAGCAGGCGCACGCCCTGCTGGCCACGGCGCCGTCGATGCTGCTCTCGGCGACGCTGGACGACGCGGTCGGCGAGCAGCGCCGGCCGAACATGCCCGGCGCCGGGGACCGGCCCAACTGGTCGCTGCCGCTGCCCGTCCTCGTGGAGGACCTGCCGGGGCACCCGCTGCTCCAGACCGTGGCCCGCACCCTCGCCGAGGGCGTCGGCAGCGACTGACCGCCCGGGACGCACGCGGCGCGGCACCTCCTCGGAGGTGCCGCGCCGGTGCGCGCTCAGGTGCCGGTCAGGTCAGGACTCGGCGCCGTCCTGCTCCGCGGTGCCCTGCCCGCGGCCCTGGTCGAGCCGGTCGGTGCCCGGGCCGCCGACGAGCACGTCGCTGCCGTTCCCGCCGTCCAGCCGGTCGTCGCCGAAGCCGCCGGACAGCACGTCCGCGCCGTTCTCACCGGCGATGCGGTCGTTCCCGGCCCCACCGCAGACGACGTCGTCACCGTTGCGCCCGCGGATCTCGTCGTCGCCGCCGAGGCCCATGATCACGTCCCGGCCGTTCGTGCCGCTGAGGAGGTCCTTCCCCTCGGTGCCCCGGACGGTGGGCAGCAGGCCCTGGCAGCGCTCCTCCAGGTCGATGCCGAGCACCAGCGGGTCGTGGTCGCTGGACCGGTACGGGTCCGCCGCGTACAGCGCCGGGTCCCCGTAGTACTGGTAGGCGAAGGACTCGACCGCGTTGATGTTCCAGTGCGTGACGTCGGTGATCTTCGCCGTCAGCTCCGCCGTGGCCAGCGCGTGGTCCAGGGAGCCCGACATGTCGTCGAACACGTAGCTGTACGAGCCCTCGTCGAAGCGCAGCCCCAGGTCGGTCCACCCGGCGTCCTCGAGGAGCTGGATCGGGTCCTCCTGGGTGTAGGCGTTGAGGTCGCCCATGAGCACGACGTCCTGGTCGCCGGTGGACTCCCGCAGCTCCGCGGCGAACTGCGCCAGCGACGCCGCCTGCCGGACACGGTCGCCGTTCCAGGCACCCTGGCCGTCGCCGGAGTCCACGTTGTCGCCGGTCGGCTCACCGGGGCTCTTGGACTTGAAGTGGTTGGCCACGACGGTGAACGCGTCGCCGTCCTTCACGAAGGTCTGGGCGATCGGCTCGCGGGCGTTGTCCCACACCGTCTCGTCCACCAGGCCCACCGGGTCGCCGACCGGGAGGACGACGTCGTCCTGGTAGATGATCCCGTTGCGGATGACGTCGCGGTCGACGCCGTAGAGCTCGTCGGGCAGCGGGACGTGGTCCCACTTGTCGTAGCCTGCGGCCGCGTTCAGGCGGCGCACCAGGTCGGCCAGCGCCCGGTCGGCGTCGCCGGGCGAGTAGCCGGTCGAGTCGGTGTCCTCGATCTCCATGAGGGTGACGACCTCGGCACCGAGGGCCTCGATGGCCGGCACGATCTTGTCCGCCTGCAGCTCGAGCTGCTCGGCGCTGCGCGCACCGCGACCGGGCTCCTCGAAGGTCAGGAAGTAGTTCAGCACGTTGAACGCAGCGACCTGGATGTCGCCGCCCACCGCCTCGGGGGCCTTCGGGCGGGTGTTCTGCGGCGCGAAGACGCCGTCGGCGGTGCCGTCGGCCGGCTGCAGCCGCCACTGGTCGAAGCCGTAGCCGAGGACGAGCGGCTCGATCAGCTCGAGCTCGTCACCGACCCGGACGGGCGTCTCCGGCGAGAGGTAGGGCGCGGTCCTGACGGTGACCCGCTCGCTCACGCCGTCGTCCAGCACGATCCGGCGCAGCGTGTTCCCCGCCGCGACCGCCTCGGCCTCGGCGGTGCCGGGCCGGGCGAGCTCGGTCGGCTGCACCAGCAGGCCGCCCTCGGACAGGGTCAGCTCGCCGAACCTGGTCAGGTCGAAGACCTCGCTGACGGTCAGCGTGTCGACCGGCGCGACGAGCATGCCCTCGAGCCGTTCCCGGTCCTCGTCACCGGCCGGCAGGTCGAGAGGGGTCGCCGCCGGCAGATCCGCGACCGCGCCCTCGGCGCAGACCGCGGCGTCCTCGCGCGCCGCGATCTGGGTCTGGCCGAAGCGCTCCTGTGCCTGGCCGGTGACGGCGACCGTGTCACCGAGGTCGACCGCGACGTCGCTGAACACGAAGACGCCGTCGGAGGTCGCGGCGTCGCCGTCGCCGTCGGCGTCCTGCAGGTGGAACCCGCCGAAGCCCTCCAGATCACCGACGACGATGCCGCGGACGGTGACCTGCTGGCCGGCGAGCGGGGACTCCGCGCCCGCGCCCTGGACAGACCCGATCTCGTGCGTCGGCGTGGTCGCGCAGACGTCGACCGGCTCCTCGGGCTCCGGGTCGGTGGTGCCTGCGGGGTTGACGGTGCCCTTGCTGGCGGGCGCCGGCCCGCTCCACACGAGGGCGTCGGCCGCCGCGTCGTAGGTCCGGGACAGGGACTGCCCCACCGGCGTCGACCCGCCCTCGGAGACGCCGATGTCCGTGCTGGTCAGGCCGGCCGCCGGGCCGCCCGCGGCGGTGAGGGACCCCTCGTAGGAGAGGAACTCCAGCACCTCGGTGCCGCGCACCAGCGCGACGCCGTCCGGTGCGCCGTTCTGGACGCCCTCCGATTCGACGACGACCACTGCGGGCCCGCCGGCCGGTGCATCGACCACCGGGAGGGGCAGCGTCGCGTAGACCGCGCCGTTGCTGCCGTTGTAGAGGACGACGGACAGCCCCTCGGACGTGGTGCCGGCGGGCAGGTGGACCTCGACGAACTCGCCGGTGTCGGTGCCGTCGTTGTCGTAGTGGATCTCGGAGAGGAACGGCGTGGTGGGTGGCGCCGCCGAGGCGACGGCGGGCAGGCCCACCACGGCCACGGAGGCGGCGAGGGTGCCGAGGGCGGTACGGCGCGCGAGGAGGCGCCTACCGCCGGTGCGAACGAGCACGGAGAAGTCCTTCCGGACGGAGGGGAGACGCCGTGACCGTAGGTCGATCGGGTGACGGGGCCAACCACGCAAGGTGACATCCCGGTGACCAGACGCCCAGTATGTGTTTCTTGTCACACTTTTCCACGATGGCTACGCGCCGTTCACCCTTCGATGTGAGGCTCCCCTGGCCGAACCCACCGACCCCGGAGCGACATGTCTCTGACCCACCTGCGCCGCGGCACCGTCGTGGCGACCGTGGCCGTGGCCACCCTGGCCGGCGGCACCCTGGCGGGGACCGCCACCGCCGCGCCCGCCCAGGAACCCCGTCCCGACTTCACCCTCACGCTGCTGCACGCCAACGACCTCGAGTCCGCGCTGCTGCCCGTCACCACCGAGGACGGCGCCACCTACGGCGGGGCCGACCGCTTCGTCGAGCTGATCCGGCAGCAGCAGATCCTGGCTCTGACCGGCCCGCGGGCCGAGGGGACGGCGAAGAAGCGGGGCGTCGTCACCGTCTCGGCCGGTGACAACTTCCTCCCCGGGCCCCAGCTGGCCGCCAGCGAGGAGTCCCGGCGCCCGATCTACGACGCCACCGCGTTCAACGCGGCACGCTTCGACGTGTCCATCCCGGGCAACCACGACTTCGACCTCGGCCCGGACTTCTTCGCCGAGTGGATCGGTGACATCCGCCCGCAGACGACGATCGTCTCCAGCAACCTCGGCTTCCAGGACGAGCCGGCGCTGCTGGCCCGGGTGGCCGACGGCACCATCGTCACCTCGCACGTCGTCCAGGAGCGCGGGGAGAAGATCGGTTTCATCGGGCTCACCACGCCCGACCTCGCCCGTCTCACCAGCTCCGAAGACGTGACGATCGACCCCGCGCTCGCCGAGATCGCCAACACCCAGGCCGCCGCGTTCGCGGCCGCCGGCGTCGACAAGGTCGTGCTGGTCTCCCACCTGCAGGACATCGACAACGAGCTGACCCTGGCCGCCGAGCTCAGCGGCGTCGACGTCATCATCGGCGGCGGCGGGCACGAGCTGCTCGCCGACGAGGGCGACCCGCTGGTGCCCAACGGCACGGACGTCTACGGCTCCTACCCCCTGACCCCGACCGACGCCGACGGCGAGGTCGTCCCCGTCGTCACGACGGCGGCGCTCTACAGCTACGTGGGCCGCCTCGTCGTGTCCTTCGACGCGGCCGGCGAGCTCGTGACGGTGCACGACGACGTCTCGCGCGTCATCCCGGTCGCGGCCCAGGGCCCGGATGCCGTCGCGCCGAACTACGCGGTGAACCGCCAGGTCGTCCGGCCGGTGGAGCAGTACGTCGCGGACCTCGCCGAGCAGGTGGTGGCCACCTCGGCGGTCGACCTCAACGGCATCCGCGACGACGTCCGCAGCCGGGAGACCAACCTCGGCAACCTCGCGACCGACTCCCTGCTCGCCGCCGGCCAGCGGGAGGCGGCCGCCGCCGGCGTCACGCCTCCGGTCGTCGCGCTGCAGAACGGCGGCGGCATCCGCAACGCCGCGGTGATCCCGGCCGGTGAGATCACCGCGCTGGACACCTACACGGTGCTGCCGTTCTCCAACTTCGTCGGTGTCGCCCCGGCCATGCCGGTCGAGACCTTCATCGCCGGCGTCGAGCGCGGCCTCTCTGGTCTGCCGGGTGCGGCCGGTCAGTTCGCCCAGGCCGCCGGTTACCGGGTGACCTACGACGTGACCCAGCCGGTCGGGTCGCGGGTCGTCGACCTGGTCCTGGACGACGGGACCGTGCTGGTGGACGGCGGGGAGCCGACCGGCGCCCTGACGACCATCTCGGTCGCCACGATCGACTTCCTGCTCCGCGGCGGCGACGGCTACCCCTTCGACGGGGTCGCCTTCACCGTCCTGCCGGTGACCTACCAGGAGGCGCTCGAGACCTACCTGGTCGAGGACCTCGGCGGCGTCGTCAGCGCTGCTGACTACCCCCTCGGCGGCGAGGGACGCATCACGCCCGTCTCCTGACGCAGCACCCCGGACGGGCGCTCTCCGCGATCACCGCGGAGGGCGCCCGTTCGGCGTCCGGTGGCCGGTGCGCCGTCGAACGGTTGTTCGACCGGCGTGCGAGACTGCTCGCGTGGCGGGCGGGATGAACCGGGGGCGCGGCGGCCGCTCCCTGGGTGAGCGGGCGGCGGACTCGGGGGTCGTCCCCCAGCTCTCCTCCCCGCTGCCCGGCCCGCCGTCCCGCCCCGCCGCCGCGGGCCGCCCAGGGGTCCCCGGGGAGCCCGGCGAGGGGCGGCACTGCTGGGTGCACGACCCCCCGGAGGCACCCGGCACCTGGCCCGGCCTCCTCGTGGAGTGGCGCCAGCGCGACGGCGCCTGGCAGGGGCGGGTCACCTATGCGTTGAGCGGCCCGCACGGTTCGGCGCTCGTCGAGGCGTGGTTGCCGGCCGCCCGCCTCGAGCCCCGGTGACCACCGCGCCCGGTTAGCGGCGTGCGGTCGCGGCTATGGCTCTCCCCGACCGCATACCGATCGACCGGAGGACGCCACGATGACCGGCCCCCAGGACACCCCGAACCTCGACGACGTCATGGATCCGCAGGAGCACCCCACCCGCGACCGCACCCAGCACGCCAAGGACCCGCACCCCGCCGACGAGGTGCTCGAGCACCGCACCGAGCAGGAACGGCAGGCCGTCGGCTCCGACGACGCCGACCCGGCGGGTGCAGACCTGCACTCGGCCACCGACTGACCCCGCGGGTGCCCCGGCCGGCGGCGCCGGGGCGGCCGCGCGCCGCCGACGTCGCCGGCCGGCCGCCCGCCGTCCGTGCGCACCGCGGGCGGCTGGGACGATGGCTGCCGTGACGTCCAACCGCCTCCGCTGGGGCGCGCTCCTGTGGGTGCTGACGCTGCAGTTCTTCGTCGTCGAGGCCGTGGCCCAGGCCCGGTACACCGGCCCGTACACCCGGGCCGACGACGTGATCAGCGCCCTGGGGGCCGCCGACTCCCCGGCCCGGCAGCTCATGAACGCCTCGTTCGTCGTCCAGGCGGCGCTGATCCTGGGCGGGGCGCTGCTGCTGCTGCCCGTGCTGCGCGGTGGTGCGGCGCGGGTGGTGCCGGCGCTGCTCGGCGCGGCCGCCCTGGGCGTGCTGCTGGTGGGGGTCTTCCCCACCGACGGCAACAGCACCGCGCACGCCGTCGGCGCCGTCCTGTACCTGGCGGGCGGCGCGCTCGGGCTGATCGCCCTCGCCTACGCCGTCCGGCCGCCGTCCGAGGTCCTGGGCACCGTCGTGGTGCTGCTGGGCATCGTGGCGACGGCCGGGACGATCTTCTTCCTGACCGGCGTCACGCGGTACCTCGGCGAGGGCGGCATGGAGCGCGCCGCCGCCTACCCGTTGCCGATCGCCCTGGCCCTGAGCGGCGCCGCCCTGTGGTGGCTGGGGCGCGGCGGCGACCTCGCGACAGCGGAGTCGTCCCGCCGCGCCGAGCGCGAGCGCGAGCAGGCGCGGCTGGCCGAGCAGGCCCGGGCGCGCGATGCCGCCCTGGAGTCCGCCGCGGGCGGCGACCGCCGCACCGGCGCGACCGCCGCAGGGCGCTCCGGCACCGACGCCGACGGGTCGCCCGCCGACGACGCGGACACCGATCCCGAGGACCCGTGGGCCCCTCCGCGCCCGCGCGGCTGAGCCGTCAGCCCGTCGGCTCGAACCGCAGGACGTCGCGCACCGGACGCAGGCCGCTGACCGCCGGGTCCGCCGGGTCCGCCGGGTCCGCCGGGTCCGCCGGGTCCGCCGGGTCCGCCGGGTCCGCCGGGTCCGCCGGGTCCGCCGGCGGCGGGCCTACCGCCGGCCGACCGTCCCCGCGTGGGCGGCGGGTAGACCGGCCGCCGGCACCAGCGCCGGCCGGGACCGACGGCGGGACACCGCCACACCGGCCAGGCAGACCACGCCCCCGACCACGGCGAGCATCGGCGGCGTCTCGCCGAGCAGCAGCCAGCCGAGCAGGATGACCAGCGGCGGCACCAGGTAGGTCGTGACCCCGAGGCGCCCGGCGTCCATGCGCGAGAGGGCGTAGGCCCACGTGCTGAACGCCAGCGCGGTGGGGACCACGCCCAGGTACACCAGACCGGCGACCGACCCCGCGGGCGCGGTGCCCAGGTCTGCCACCAGCGCCCCGGCCCAGGGCAGGCAGGCCGCCGCGCCGATGGCGCACGCGGTGAAGGTGACCTGCAGCCCCGGCAGCCGCCGCAGCAGCGGCTTCTGGGCCACCACGCCCACCGCGTAGGTGACCGCGGCGACCACGCAGAACACGACGCCGACCACGTCGGCCTCCGCGCCGCGGGTCGCCAGCCCGATCAGCAGCACGCCGCCGAAGGCCACGGCCAGGCCGACGACCAGCCACCGGGGGAAGCCCTCGCCGAGCAGCAACCCGGCGAGCACGGCGATGAGGACCGGCCCGATGTTGACCAGCATCGCCGTCGTCCCGGCGTCGAGGTGCTGCTCCGCGGCGTTCAGGGCGAGGTTGTAGACGGCGAACCAGCCGAGGCCGCAGACGGCCAGCAGCCGCCACTCGCCGGCCGTCGGGCGCACCCAGCCCCGGCGGGTGAGGAGCAGCCCCAGCACCAGCGTGCCGACCAGCAACCGGCCGAGCGCCAGTGCGCCGGGTGAGAGGTCCTCACCGACCGCGCGGATGCCCACGAAGGCCGATGCCCACGCGAGCACGGTGACGACGACGGCGAGCAGCGTGCGGCCGTCCGGGGGCGCGGTGGTGGTCACGCCCGGGACCCTAGGGGCGCCCACCGACAGGGCTCCGGCGGTTTCCGGCCGTGGCACGCGGCTGGCACCCGTGCAGCGGAAGCGGGCAGGAACGCTGCGGTCCCGCGGCCGCCAGACCTCAGCCGTGCAGGTGCTCGGCCCAGGTGCGGCGGCCGCGCGCCCCGCGCGCGGGAACAGCCGCTCCCTCGCGCAGCGCGGCGCCGAGCCGGCCCGGCACGGGGGTGGCGATCACCCGGACGCCCGGCGCGCGCACCGCCGCCCAGGCCCGTGCGAGGTCGGCCACCGAGTGCTCCTCGGGGCCGCCGAGCTCCACCACCCCGCCCGAGGGCGCGGCGCCCGCGACCTCGACCAGGTGGGCGGCGGCGTCCGCGACGTCGACCGGCTGCACCCGCCAGCCCATGGGCACCGGCAGCAGGGGCCCGCGGCGCGCCGTGCCGAGCAGTTCGTCGACGAACCCGTGGAACTGGGTGATCCGCACCAGCGTGACCGGCAGCCCCGACGCCAGCAGCACCTGCTCGGCGGCGTACTTCGCGCGGTAGTAGGACAGGGGCACCCGGTCCACCCCGACGATCGAGACGAACACCAGGTGCGGCGGACGGGACCGGTCGACCGCCTCGACCAGCCGCCGGGTGCCGGCGACGTCGACCTCCCACGAGTCCCCCCGGGGGTCGCTGGCCGCGTGCACCACGACCTCCGCGCCCGCCACCGCCTGCGCCAGGTCGCGCCCGGTGGCGAGGTCGCCCCGCACCCCACCCGGACCGGCGCCCCGGCGGGACATCGACCGCACCTGGTGCCCGGCGTCGCGCAGCTGCGGGACCAGTTCCTGCCCGAGACGGCCGGTGCCGCCGGTGACGAGTACCTCCACGGGTGCAGTGTGCCGGTGCAGCCGACCGTCCCGGCGTGGTGCCGCTCTCATCTCAGATACGAGATAACGTGTGCCGGTGACGCTCATCGACCAGCCCGCCGACGAGGCCGTCCGGCGGATCGGGGCACTCGTCCGCGACGCCCGCCGCCACCGCGGCCTCACCCAGCAGCAGCTCGCCGAGCGGCTGGGCACCAGCCAGAGCGCTGTCGCGCGCATCGAGCAGGGCAGCCAGAACCTCACGCTGGAGTTCCTCGGGCGGCTCTCCGCCGCGCTCGACAGCGAGCTGATCCGGCTCGGCCCGGCCGGCCCGGCGCACCTCCGGGTCACCGGCGGGCACCCGCTGCGCGGCCGGGTGGCGGTGAAGTCGTCCAAGAACGCCGCCGTCGCCCTGCTCTGCGCGTCGTTGCTCAACCGGGGCCGCACCAGGCTGCGCAACGTCTCCCGGATCGTCGAGGTCGAGCGCATCCTCGACGTGCTCCGCTCCATCGGCGTCGCCGCCACGTGGGACGAGCACGGGCACGACCTCACCCTCGTCGTCCCCGAGGAGCTCGACCTCGACGGCATCGACGCCGACGCCGCGCGGCGCACCCGCAGCATCATCATGTTCCTGGGGCCGCTGCTGCACCGGGCCCGCTCGTTCCGGCTGCCGTACGCGGGCGGGTGCGACCTGGGCACCCGCACGGTGCAGCCGCACATGATCGCGCTGCGTCCGTTCGGTCTCGCCGTCGAGGCGCACGCCGGCGAGTACCAGGTCGGGGTGGACGGCCCGGCGGCCGCCGACCGCACCATCGTGCTGACCGAGCGCGGGGACACCGTCACCGAGAACGCGCTGCTGGCCGCGGCCCGGACCGACGGCACCACGACCATCCGCAACGCGAGCTCGAACTACATGGTCCAGGACCTCTGCCTCTACCTGCAGCTGCTGGGTGTCGGCATCGAGGGCATGGGCTCGACGACGCTCGTCGTCCGTGGGCGGCCGGTGCTCGACGCCGACGTCGACTACACGATCAGCGAGGACCCGGTCGAGGCGATGAGCCTGCTCACCGCCGGGATCGTCACCGGCTCGGAGCTGACGGTGGCCCGGGCGCCGGTGGACTTCCTCGAGGTGGAGCTCGCGGTGCTGGCCGAGATGGGGCTGCGCTACGAGCTCTCCGCCGAGTACCTGGCCGACAACGGGCACACCCGGCTGGCCGACATCACCATCCACCCGTCGGAGCTCAAGGCGCCGCTGGACAAGGTGCACCCGATGCCCTTCCCGGGGCTGAACATCGACAACCTGCCGTTCTTCGCGGTCATCGCCGCGCAGGCGCAGGGGTCGACGCTCATCCACGACTGGGTCTACGACAACCGGGCGATCCACCTCTCCGACCTCACCCGGCTCGGCGCCGACGTCCGCCTGCTCGACCCGCACCGGGTCCTCGCCACCGGCCCCACCCGCTGGCGGGCCGCCGAGGTGGTCTGCCCGCCCGCGCTGCGCCCGGCCGTCTGCATCCTGCTGGCCATGCTGGCGGCGAAGGGCACGTCGGTGCTGCGCAACGTCGACATCATCGCCCGGGGGTACGAGCAGCTGTACGAGCGCCTGGTGGAGATGGGCGCCGACATCGAGGTCTTCCGCGACTGAGCCCCGCGACGATCAGGTGACCCGATCGTTCCGGGTCCTGGCTCACCGTCGGCCGTGAGCCAGGACCCCGCCAGGTGAGCCAGGACGGCGCCCGGCGGCGATCAGCACTCCCGGCGACGGTGACCTCAGCGCTCCTGGTCGGTGGGGCGGACCGGCACCTCGGTCAGAGCAGTGCGTCGAAGCCGTCGTCCGGCAGGCCGATGCCGCCGTCCAGCGGCGGGCGGGCAGGCTGGTCCAAGCCCCGCATGCGCGCCGCGTGCAGGGCCAGCAGGAGGTTCAGCCGCAGCGTCGGGTCGGTGGTGAACGGCCCCAGGATGCGTTCGAGCTTCCCGATCCGGTACCGCATCGTGTTGTAGTGGAAGTGCAGCCGCCGGGCCGACTCCGCGACGTTGAGGTTGGTCTCCAGCAGCACCCGCAGGGTCTCCCGGAGATCGGCGGAGTCGGCGTCGACGGCGTCGGCCAGCGGGCCGAGCACCTCGTCGACGTAGGAGCGCAGCTCGGTGCTGTCGGGGATCAGCGACAGCAACCGGAAGACGCCGAGCTGGTCGAAGTGGGTGACCGCCGAAGCCCCGTGGATCTCCAGCCCCACGCCGAGGGCGCGCTGGGCCTGCCGGTGGGCCTCGGCGAGCTCGGACAGCGATCCGGCGGGCCGGCCGATGCCCGTGCCCAGGACGCGGCCGACCCGGCGCAACCGCCCGTTGACCCGGGAGCTCACCGCGGAGACGAGGGCCGACAGCTCCTCGAGGGTGCGCCCGTCCAGGGGCAGCAGCGTCACGATCTCGGTGGCCAGCCCGGCGACCGCCGCGCCCGCGACCTCCGACTCCAGGGCGGCGCGCCAGCCGTCGGCGAGCCGGTCGAGGACGTCGAGGGCACGGGTGGGGTCCGCCGCGGCGTCGGCCATGGTCTCGGTCGCCGTCACCAGCACCGCCACCGGACCGTCGAGGCGCCACCCGAAGGAGCGGGTGTAGGCCAGCGTCCGCTCCGTGTGGCCCACCGCGCCGCCGACCAGCCGGCGGACCAGGTCGCCCTGGAAGCGCAGCTCCACCGAGTGCACGGCCTGCAGGCGGATCACCGAGAGGGCGGCGATGACGGCGGCCCGCTCGAGCACGCCACCGGCGCCCAGCATCATCGCGCCGGTGCGGTGGACGGCGACCAGCCAGCCGTGCCGCTGCTCGCCCGCCATGATCGGCGCCACCGCGTACTCGCCGATGCCGCCGGGGAGCTCGTGGTGGCCCGGGACGAGCAGGATGCCGTCGGCGGGCGAGAGGTCGGCGTCCAGGTCGGCGGGCGTGACCACCGTCTGGTCGGCGCGGACCCCCGACAACCGCAGCGACGGCGCCATCGCGGCCAGCTCGTCGTCTGCGGCGGCGTCGAGGAGCCAGAGCCAGTCACTGATCTCGGCGACGTCGTCGGCCGGGCCGGCGCTGGTGACGACCTCGCGATCCGGGCCGAGGCCGAGCACCGCGGCGCCCTCGAGCATCACGGCCAGCCGCTGGGTCACCTCGGCCAGGCCACCGCCGGTGAGCGCGACCTCGGTGAACTCGTCGTCCATCCGGGAGGAGAGCGCGAGGGCCTGGCCCTGCTTGGCGACGACGGCGCCCAGCACACCCGAGACGATCTCGTCGAGGCGGGCCGCCGGCGGCAGCGCGAGCACCGGGAGCCCCCGGCGCTCGGCCTCGGCCAGCACCTCGGCGGGAAGCGGCGGCGGCCCGTCGACCCGGCGGAAGGCGAGCGCGGCGGTACCCGTGGCGTCCAGCCGCTCGACCAGCGCCCGGCAGCTCGCCGGGTCGGCGGGCGGCAGCCGGGCGCCCAGGACGACGAGGACGTCGGGACCGGCGGCGGCCAGCGGATCGGCGGGGTCGTCCACCACCATGTGGCGGATGACCCGGCCCAGCCCGGCCGCCCCGCTGCTCACCGTGCTGCCGGCGAGGACCGGGAGACCGAGGGCCTCCTCGACGGTCAGACCCATGCGCTGCTGCCAGCTGGCGCGCTCGCCGCGCCGGTCGGAGCGGGGCGACTCGGCGACCGCCCAGTTGCGACGGAACGGGGTGGTTCCATTACCGTGGGTAGACGACATGAGCGACGCATCACTCTGTGTCACGAGGCATCCCCTTCCAGTCGTCGTCCAGGGTGCCACACGGCAGATGCCTGTCAGGTGTCCCCGGACGCCGACCCCCATTCTTGGCGATATCCGCCATAAGAGGGCGTGCGACGCGCCGCTTAGGTTCGACCTCGTTCCACCTGCTCGCTGGATGGTAGGCGCTCCGTGAGGAGCCCGTGCACCCTCCTCGGGAGCGGGTGGGCGAGGGTGGAGCGCCGACCCACCGGCCTCCGCCGTCCCGACGGGGTGGAGGGCGTCCCATGCGCGCGATCGACGACACCGAGGTCCGGACCGGCTCGAACGAGCACCTCGCCCAGCGCGGCCGCGCCGCGCGGGCCGGGGTTCCCACCATCCCCCTGCCCCGGGAATCGGCGCGCGCCGCCGCCCGTCCGGCGCCGGTGGCCCCCACGCCCGCCGCCGTCCCCGCCGCCGCGAGCACCGCCGTGGCCGACGTGCTGCGCGGCCCGGTCCGTCCCGCGCGCGTGCTGCTCAGCGTGCCGGCCGCGGTGTACGTGCAGGTGCTCGGCGAGCGCGGCGGCGGCGAGGTCGTCGGAGTCCTCACCAGCGACGCCGCCCGCCTGCCGCTGGGCTGCGTCCTCTTCCGCCCCGGCAACGGGCGCCCGCTGGTCGCGGTCCCCGCGGGGGCACCCGCGGAGGTGGGCGGCGGGCGGATCGTCGTCGGCGACCTCGCCGTCAGCGCCTCCGCCTGGTGGGACCCCCGCCCCCGGCTGCCCGGTGGCCGCCCCGCGCTGCTGCCCGAGGGCGTCCGCCAGCTGCGCAACGCCCTCTACGGCGAGGGCCTCCCGCACAGCTCCTTCACGCTGCCCGGCCTGCCCACCGGTCCCGGCGGCCCCCTGGCGGCCCTCCGCGGCGCGGTGCGCCGGGCGGACCTGGAGGCGGCCCTGCGCACCGCCACCCGGCTGATCGGCCTGGGCCCGGGGCTCACGCCGGCCGGTGACGACGTCGTGGCCGGCACGATCGCCGGCCTGGTGCTCCTGGGCCACCCCGCGGCGCAGCGCTTCGCCTCCGGCGTGTGCTCCCTGGCCGGGGGCCGCACCACCGAGCTGTCCCGGGCCCTCCTGCGGCACGCCGCCGCCGGGCAGGTCAGCGGCGAGTACGCCGCTGTGCTCCGCGGGCTGGTCGGCGAGCGCCCGCTGGCCCCGGCGATCGCGCGGCTGCTGGCCACCGGGGCCACCAGCGGGCGGGCCATGGCCCTGGGCCTGTGCACGGCCATCGACCTGGTGGACCGCACCGCCCGCGTCCGCTGAGCCGGGCGCCGGCGGAGGAGGTGGGCGCGCTCAGCCGAGCGGAACCGGCCGCTCCCCCACCGGCACGGGCAGGAGCGGGCCGAGCGAGTCCCACTGGGAGATCCGGCAGCCGTCGACGCGGGACAGCTGCAGGTCCACCGGTTCCCCGTTCCAGCGACCGGTGACGTGCGCGGTCTGCGGTCCGCCGTACTGCTCGGTGCACACCAGATCCTCGGGCAGCGGCGCGAACGGCTCCGACATGCCGGCCAGGTGCGTGCACGCCGCCTCGGCCTGCGGGTGGGTGCCGCCGACGCGGGCGCCGCAGGTCAGGGTCCACGTCTCCGGCGGCGTCCCGTCCCCGCGGTCCAGCTCGATCCGCAGGTCGTCCTCGGCCTGCGCGACGCCCGACGCCGTCGAGCCGTCGGTCCCGACGTCGCCGCCGGTGCCCGCACCGCCGGCGCAGGCACCGAGGAGGACGCCGGCCAGGAGCAGCACGGCAGCGACCACCTTCATCAGATGCGGGAGGCGTGGATGCTCGTCACCAGGATCGCCCGGGCGCCGAGTTCCCACAGCTCGTCCATCACCCGGTTGGTCTCGGTGCGGGCGATCATCGCGCGCACGGCCGACCAGCCCGGCGTCTGCAGGGGGCTGACCGTCGGCCCCTCGATGCCCGGCGTGACCGCGGTGGCCCGCTCCAGCAGCTCGTTGGGGCAGTCGTAGTCGAGCATCACGTACTGCCGGGCGACCAGCACGCCGCGCAGCCGCCGGCGCAGCTGCGCCACCGCGGGGATCTCCTCGGAGCCCTGGCGCCGCACCAGGATCGCCTCGCTGCTGAGCACCGGCTCCCCGATGATGTGCAGCCCGGCGGCGCGCAGCGTCGTCCCGGTCTCCACCACGTCGCAGACCGCGTCGGCGACGCCCAGCCGGCAGGCGGTCTCCACCGCGCCGTCGAGCTTCACGACGTCGGCCTTGAGCCCCTGCTCGTCCAGGTAGCGCCGCAGGAGCACCGGGTAGGCGGTGGCGATCCGCCTGCCGGCGAGCTGCTCCACCTCCTGGATCTCCGACTCCACCGGGGTGGCGAACCGGAACGAGGAGCGGCCGAAGCCCAGCGGCATGACCTCCACCGCGCTCGGGCCCTCCCCGTCGGCGGGGGCGGTCTCCAGCAGCATGTCGCGGCCGGTGATGCCGACGTCCAGTGTGCCGGCGGCGACGTAGACGGCGATGTCCCGGGGGCGCAGGTAGAAGAACTCGGTGTCGTTGTCCGGGTCGTAGACGGCGAGGTCCTTGGCGCTGCGCCGCTGGCGGTAACCGCTCTCGGCGAGCATCTCCGCCGCCGGCTCGCTCAGCACACCCTTGTTCGGCACAGCGACGCGCAGCACTCGAGGTCTCCTAGCGAGGGAATGGAACGGCCTCGTCCCAGGGGCCCGCGGCGCGCGAAGCGTGTCGTGGGGAGGGACGAGGTCCTTTCAGAGGTGAGAGTAGACGTCGTCGAGCGTGAGACCCCGGGCCAGCATGAGGACCTGCACCCGGTAGAGGAGCTGGCTGATCTCCTCGGCGGTGCGCTCCTCCCCCTCGTGCTCGGCGGCCATCCACGACTCGGCGGCCTCCTCCACGACCTTCTTGCCGGCCGCGTGCACGCCGTCCCGCACGGCCGCGACGGTGCCCGAGTCGGCGTCGCCGGCGACCACCTTCGCGGTGAGCTCGGCGAACAGGCTGTCGAAGGTCTTCACGGACGGGCCTCCTGGCCGACGGGGGTGGCGGAGAACCCGGTCTGCCGCTGCGGGCTGCGCAGCTCGCGGAGCACGAGCGCGGTCTGCAGCGCGGCGAGGGTGGCCTCCCAGCCCTTGTCCTCGGCCGAGCCCGGCAGCCCGGCCCGGTCGCGTGCCTGCTGCTCGTCGTTCGTCGTCAGCACGCCGTTGCCGACCGGCCGTCCGGCGTCGAGCGCCACGCGGGTCAGCCCCGCGGTGACCGAGTCGCACACGTACTCGAAGTGCGGCGTCCCGCCGCGCACCACCACGCCGAGCGCGACGACCGCGTCGTGCCGCTCGGCGAGGGCCTGCGCCACGACCGGCAGCTCCACCGCGCCCGGCACGCGGACGACGGTCGGGGCCGCGATCCCGCACGCGCGCGCGCCCGCGACCGCGCGGTCCAGCAGCGCCCCGGAGATCTCCCCGTGCCAGGTGGTGGCGACGATGCCGAGGGTCAGCCCGGTGGCGTCGACCGGCACCGCCTGCGGTGCTCCGGTCCCGCTCATGCCGGCTGCTCGTCCTGGCCGAGGGGCACGCCGGTGCCCGGCACCGTCGTGGCGCCCGGGGCGTCGGCCGGACCGGACTCCGTCTCCGGCTCGATGATGTCGAGCAGGTGGCCCATGCGGTCGCGCTTGGTGCGCAGGTAGCCAAGATTCTCCGCGGTGACGTGGCTGGGCAGCGAGACCCGGCCCAGCACCCGCAGCCCGTAGCCCTCCAGGCCGGCGCGCTTGGCCGGGTTGTTGGTGAGCAGCCGCATGGTGCGGATACCCAGGTCCACGAGGATCTGCGCGCCCGTGCCGTAGTCGCGGGCGTCCGCGGGGAGGCCTAGGTCGAGGTTGGCGTCGACGGTGTCGGCGCCCATGTCCTGCAGCTGGTAGGCCTGCAGCTTGTGCAGCAGGCCGATGCCCCGGCCCTCGTGCCCGCGGACGTAGAGCACGACGCCGCGGCCCTCCCGGGCGACGGCGGCCAGCGCCGCCTGCAGCTGCGGGCCGCAATCGCAGCGCAGCGAGCCGAACACGTCGCCGGTGAGGCACTCGGAGTGCACGCGGACGAGCACGTCCTCGCCGTCGCCGATCTCGCCGTAGACGAAGGCGACGTGCTCGCGCTCGTCGTAGGAGCTGCGGTAACCGACGGCGGTGAAGGTGCCGGGGGCCAGGGGGACGATCGCCTCGGCCACCCGCTCGACCAGCTTGTCGAACCGCTTGCGGTAGGCGATCAGGTCGGCGATCGAGATCATCACCAGGTCGTGCTCGTCGGCGAAGACCCGCAGCTCCTCGCCGCGCGCCATGCCGACGGGGTCCTTCTCGCTGACGATCTCGCAGAGCACCCCCGACGGGCGCAGGCCCGCGAGCAGCGCGAGGTCGACGGCGGCCTCGGTGTGGCCCGGGCGGCGGAGCACACCACCGTCGCGGGCGCGCAGCGGCACGACGTGGCCGGGCCGGGCGAGGTCCGCCGAGGTGGTGTCGGCGGCGGCCAGGGTGCGGATGGTGTGCGCGCGGTCCGCGGCGGAGATGCCCGTGGTGACGCCCTCGCGGGCGTCGACGGTGACCGTGTAGGCGGTGCCGAGGCGGTCCTGGTTCACCCGGTGCATGGGCGGCAGGTCCAGCCGGTCGGCGTCGGCCTCGGTGACGGCCACGCAGACGTAGCCGGAGGTGTACCGGACCATGAACGCGACGAGCTCCGGGGTGGCGAGCTCGGCGGCGAAGATGAGGTCGCCCTCGTTCTCGCGGTCCTCGTCGTCGACGACGACGACCGGGCGACCGTCCTTGATCGCGGCGATGGCGCTCTCGATGGAGTCCAGCCGGGTGCGTGGCTCGCTCATGCTCGTGCTCCCAGCAGACGTTCCACGTACTTGGCGATCACGTCGACCTCCAGGTTGACGGGCTCCCCCGGGGCGCGCGCGCCGAGCGTGGTCTCGCGGAGGGTGGTGGGGATGAGGCTGACCTCGAACCAGGGGTCGGGGTCGGCCGCGGCGCTGACTGCGCTCACGGTCAGCGAGACGCCGTCGACGGCGATGGAGCCCTTCTCGACGACGTAGCGGGACAGGTCGGCCGGGAGCGCGATCCGCACGACCTCCCAGTGCTCGCCGGGGGTGCGCGAGAGGATGCGGCCGACGCCGTCGACGTGGCCCTGGACGATGTGCCCGCCCAGGCGGGTGTGCGGGGCGACCGCGCGCTCGAGGTTGACCGGCTGGCCCTCGGCGACCGCACCGAGGCTGCTGCGGCGCAGCGTCTCGGCCATGACGTCGGTGGTCCAGACGCCACTGCCGTCGTCGCCGGGCTGCACGCCGGTGACGGTGAGGCAGACGCCGTTGACCGCGATCGAGTCACCGAGGGAGACGTCGGTCAGGACGGTGCGGGCGCGGATGCTCAGGACGGCTGCTTCGTCCCCGGCTCGCCCGTGGTCCTCCCGGGCGGCCAGGGTGCCCACCTCTTCGACGATGCCGGTGAACACTCAGCTCCCTCCGTCCGTGCCGTCCCCGCCGGTGCGGGTGACCCCACCAGTGTGCCGGGTGGGGTGCAGCCGGATCTGCACGTCCCCACCCAACGGGAGGACGTCGGCGACCGAGAAGGTCAGCGCCGAGCCGATCCCGGGAATTCCCAGGTCCCCCACCAGGGAGGGCCCGGCGCCCAGCAGCTTGGGCGCGAGGTGGACGACGGCCTCGTCGACGAGCCCCGCGCGCAGGAACGCGCCGGCGAGGGTCGGGCCACCCTCGAGCAGCACCCGGCGGACGTCACGGTCGAACAGCTCGGCCAGCAGCTCCGCCGGGGTCGCGGCGTGGCTGACCAGCGTGGGCGCGGCGTCGTCCAGCACCCGGGCGGTGGCCGGCAGCCGGTCCCGGCGGTCGACGACGACGCGCAGCGGCTGCCGGTCGGCGTCCCGGCCGTCGGCGTCGCGGACGGTGAGCTGCGGGTCGTCGGTGAGCGCGGTGCCCGAACCGACCACGACGGCGTCGCAGCCGGCCCGGAGCCGGTGCACCTCGGCGCGCGCCTCGGGCCCGGTGACCCAGCGGCTGCTGCCGTCGGCCGCGGCGACCCGCCCGTCGAGGGTCGCGGCGACCTTCCAGATCACGTACGGCCGCTGCTCCCGCACACCGGTGAGCCAGCCGGCCAGCGCGCCGCGCTCGGCGGCCTCCTGCTCCACGCCCAGGACGATGTCGACCCCGGCCGCCCGCAGGCGGTCCGCTCCCCCGCCCGCCAGCTCGGTGGGTTCGGGCACGGCGACGACGACGCGGCCGATGCCGGCGGCCAGCAGCGCGTCGGCGCACGGACCGGTGCGCCCCGTGTGCGCGCACGGCTCCAGGGTGACGACGGCGGTGCCGCCCCGGGCCCGCGCCCCGGCCTGCGCCAGGGCGACGACCTCGGCGTGCGGGCCGCCGGGCGGGTGCGTGGCCCCCTCGCCGACCACGTCACCGTCGGCGGCGAGGACCACGGCGCCCACCGCGGGGTTGGGGCTCGTCGTCCCCAGGACGGTGGCGCCGAGCTCCCGCGCCCGGGCCATGGCGCTGGACTCGTGCGCCGGGATCGTGGCGCTGGACTCGTGCGCCGGGATCGTGGCGCTGGACTCGTGCGCCGGGATGCTCGCGGAACGCTCCGCCGGGGAGAGGCTCACCCGCGCATCGCGGCGGCGGCCTGCGCGCGCAGCGCGGCGATCGCCTTCGCGGGGTCGTCGGCGCCGTAGACGGCCGAGCCCGCGACGAACATGTCGACGCCGGCCTCGGCGGCCTGCTCGATCGTGCCGGCGTTGATGCCGCCGTCGATCTCGACCAGCAGCCGGAGCTCCCCGGCGTCCACCAGTTCCCGGGCCCGGCGCACCTTGGGCAGCACGTCGGCGATGAACGACTGGCCGCCGAACCCGGGCTCGACGCTCATCACCAGAAAGGTGTCGAAGTCGCCCAGGACGTCGAGGTAGTCCTCCAGCGGCGTACCGGGCTTGATCGCCAGCCCGGCCAGGGCACCGGCGGCGCGCAGGTCCCGGGCCACCTTCCGCGGATCGGTGCAGGCCTCGGCGTGCACCGTGACGTTGCGCGCTCCTGCCTCGGCGTAGCCCGGCGCCCAGCGCTCGGGGTCCTCGATCATGAGGTGGCAGTCCAGGGGCACGGGGCTGACCCGCTGGATCGCCTCGACCACCGGCAGGCCCAGGGTCAGGTTCGGGACGAAGTGGGCGTCCATGACGTCGACGTGCAGCCAGTCGGCGTCGGCGACGCGCGCCACCTCGTCGGCCAGGCGGGCGAAGTCCGCGGACAGCAGGCTGGGCGCGATCAGCGGTTCCCGGGACACGTCCGCCGAGTCTAGGGGCGCCGCGATCACGGCCGTGCCGCCTCCCGCCCGCGCCCGACCGGGTGTCCGTTGCGGACGACCGGGTAGGGCCGGACCCATGGCTTCCGACACCACCGCACCCGCGCGCTACGACGGCTTCGACCGGATGCCCATCGGCGGCACCTGGCGGGCCGGCCGAGCCGGGAAGACCGGCACCGACACCGACCCCTACACCGGCGAGACGCTGACCGAGATCCCGCTCGCGAACGCCGAGGACCTCGACGAGGCCTACGCGACGGCGAAGGAGGCGCAGCGGGAGTGGGCCGCCCGGCTGCCCAGCGACCGCGCCGACGTCATGCGCCGCGCCGCCCGGATCATGGAGGCACGCAAGGACGAGATCGTCGACTGGCACATCCGCGAGAGCGGCGCCGCGGCACCGGCCGCCGAGTTCGAGTTCGCCATCACCCTGCGGGACTTCCACGAATCCTCGTCCTACCCCTACCGCATGGAGGGCCGGATCCTGCCGGCCGACGTCGAGGGCAAGGAGAGCCGCGTCTACCGCCGCCCCGTCGGCGTGGTCGCGGTGATCAGCCCGTGGAACGTGCCGATGCACCTGGCCAACCGCTCGGTCGCCCCCGCCCTGGCGCTGGGCAACGCCGTCGTCCTCAAGCCGGCGAGCGACACCCCGGTGACCGGCGGGCTGCTGCTCGCCAAGGTCTACGAGGAGGCGGGCCTCCCGCCGGGCCTGCTGTCGGTGGTGATCGGCTCCGGCAGCGACATCGGTGACGCGATCGTCAGCCACCCGACGCCTCGCGTGGTGTCCTTCACCGGCTCCACTCCGGTGGGCAAGGGCATCGCCGAGAAGGCGGGGCTCAAGAAGCTCTCGCTGGAGCTGGGCGGGAACGGCCCGCTGGTGGTGCTCGACGATGCCGACCTGGACTACGCCGTGGACGCCGCCGTCTTCGGGAAGTTCTTCCACCAGGGCCAGGTCTGCATGATCACCAACCGGATCGTGGTGGACGGCGCGGTGCACGACGAGTTCGTCGACCGGTACGTGGAGCGGGTGCGCGGGCTCAAGGCCGGCGACCCGCGCGAGGGCGACACCGTGATCGGCCCGATCATCAACAGCAAGCAGCTGGAGGGCATCCAGGAGAAGGTCGCCCAGGCCCGGGAGGACGGCGCCGAGCAGCTGCTGGGCGGCGATCCCACCGGCCCGATCGGCTCGGTGCTGCCGGCGCACGTGCTGCTGGGCGGCAACGAGGTCGCCACCGCGCGCCAGGAGGTGTTCGGCCCGGTCGCGACGATCATCCGGGCGCGCGACGAGGCCGATGCGCTCGCGATCGCCAACGACACCGAGTACGGGCTCTCCAGCGCCGTCTTCACCCGGGACACGTTGCGCGGCGTGAACTTCGCCCTGCAGGTGGAGGCCGGCATGACGCACGTCAACGACTCCCCGCTCAACGACGAGAACAACACCGCGTTCGGCGGCGAGAAGGACTCGGGGCTCGGCCGCTTCGGCGGCGAGTGGGCGATCGAGGAGTTCACCACCGACCACTGGATCAGCGTCCAGCACACCCGGCGGCAGTACCCCTTCTGAGGGCTCACCCAGGTGAGCTCCCGGAAGCGGCGCACACGATGAGGTGATGGCGGTGCCACGGCGCAGTCCGGTTCCCTAGGTTGGCTGCGATGGTCCCCGAGGTGGAAGTGCCGGACTGGCTCCGCCGGCACGTCCGCCGTCAGGCCCGCGAGCACTACGCCCTGCTGGTCGGCTCCCTGCTCGTGATCGCCACCGCGCTGTGGGCGCTGGCCGGACCTGGCGGCGTGTACCCGCTGCTCGGCGGCCTGGTCGGTTCGGCGCTGGCCGAACGGTGGCGGTGGTGGCGCCGGCGGGAGCAGTACCTCGCCGCCGTCGAGATCAGCGCTGCGCTGCGCACCGGCACCTCCCCGCGTCCTGGCCTGCGGACGGCGGCGCTGCGGGTGGCCCGACGGGAACTCCGGGAGCTGCCGGTCGCCGGCGGGGCCGTCGGTGCGGTCTTCGGGATCCTGGCACTGGCGTGCGCGGTCACCGCGGGGCTCCGCGACGACGTCCGACCGGTGCTCGCAGCCGCGCTCTGCGTCACGTTCGCGGCCGGGTTGCTGGTGGGCCTGCGGGCGAAGCGGGGCCGGACCGAGCAGTGGCTCGCCGACCACCCGCCACCGCGCCCGGAGGATCCGTCGTGAGCACCGGTCCGGACGTCGACTGGTCCTCTGTCGAACGCCGCGGGCGCCGTGATGACTGGCTGGCCCTGCCCGGGGTGGCACTGCTCTTCACCTGCCTTGTCACCCTCCAGGGACGGTGGGCGGTGTGGGAAGGCGCCGCGGCCTGGGTCGCCATCGGCGTCCTGACGGCGATCGTCCTGATCGGCCAACTGGTGGTGCTGCTGAACCCACGGTTGCGTGCCCGGTCGGCCGAGGCGCACCGGATCGGCCACGCCCTCCGTCACCGGCTGGACCCCGGCCCGGGATTGCGCGAGCGCGCCGACGTCCGAGCGCGTTACCAGATGGGCGTCGGCTGGCTGGTCTGGATCGTCCCGCTGGGACCGGCCGGCCTGCTGCTGGGTGCCCGCTGGGACCGGCCCGGCTCCACCGTGCCCGCTGCGCTCCTCGTCGCCGGCGGGGCCGTGGGCTTCCTCGTGTGGTGGCGGCGCCGGGTCGAGGAGGCCCGGCGGTGGCTCGCCGCCCCGCCCGGGCCGCCCCGCGAGGTGTCGCCGCCCGGTCTCGCCGAGCGCTGGTCCACCCGGCCCCGCACGGCACTGCTCGCGATGACAGCCGTGCTGGTGATCGGTCTGCTGGCCGGTCTGGTCGCGGGGCTGACCGGCTGACTCTCGCGCGGCGTCGACCTGCGGGAATTGTCGTAGGCCCTGTCTAGCCTGCGGTCATGTCGGTGGTGGTCGGGTTCGCGGTCGGGGTGACGGTGTCCCCGGTCGACCCGTTGCCCTCGCCGTGGGAGCTGGCCGACCCGGATCCGCAGCGGTGGGACGAGCCGTTGTCCGCGTGGCTGCCGGCCCGGCGCGGCGCGGTGGAGGCCGCCGACCTGCTCGGCCAGATCGTGGTTGCCGAGGCGAAGCTGGCCGCGTTGCGGGTGGAGCTGGTGATGGACCTCGCGGCCGCCCGGCCGGCGCCTTCCGATCCGCCACCTGGGGGTGAGCGGGCCGGGGACCGCGGCCCGGCGGGGGCGAGTGAGTTCGTGCCCGACGAG
>NZ_FOAO01000024.1 GCF_900109665.1 Blastococcus sp. DSM 46786 | reverse complement strand
TGAGCACGGTGCGGGCCTGCAGGACTGCGAAGGTGACCGGTGGGCCCTCGGTGGTGGTGGTGCCGGGGACGTCGGTCTCGGCGCTCCCGTCGACGGTGAAGGTGGCGCCCCAGGTGACGGTGAGGGAGGCGGTGTAGGTGCCCGACCGGTAGCTGTGCTCGATGCTGTGGGCGGGATAGGGGGCGCCGGGGTCGGTGGTGGTGATCGGGCCGCCGGCGTCGCCGGTGTGCCAGGTGAACTGTTCGGCGGTGGCGTCGATGACCACGGTGAAACCGCGGATGTCGACGGTGAAGGTCTGGGTGGTCGGGGAATCGGTGTAGAAGATCACCGGCAGCCCCGTGAGGCCGTTCCCGGGCGGCTGGTGCCGGGTCATCAGCTGCGGCAGCGGCAGACGCTGAAAGTAGCGGAACACCTCGGCGCCTGATGGCGGCGGATTCAGATCCGTAATGTCAACACAGGCGCTGCCATCGGGAATCCAGCCGGCGAACGGCGTGCCTACCGGGGTGCCAGGCACAGGCACGGAGCCCTCGACTGCTACTCCGTCCCCCTGAGCGAGCCGCTGGCGCTGGACGACTCGGAACTCGATGAGCCGCCCCTCGACTCGCGGGCACACGCGCTGAGAGCGAGAGTCGCAGGAAACGGTGGCAGCGTCCTCGGCTGTACAGGGAAGTTGAAGGCGCCACCTGAAGGGTGGCGGGTCGGACGGCGGCGTGTTGGTTGCCCGCCTCACGCTTGTGTCATCCGGGGGTGACAGGTACTGCGCCTCAACCGCGATGCCGGCGTCATCGAACTCGGTGTGTACACAAGCTCTGCCCAGGCAGTTGGGGTCGTGGTTCGCCAGGGCCGGAAAAGCTTGGCTGATGAGCAGAATCAAGGAGAGGCCCAACAACCCGACTACTCGGCACGGGCCGGTCACTAGACGTTCCACTGGATCAACACCCACGTTGACCGGTCATCGTCCCACCGGAGGACCCCTCCTCCGCCGGTGGACTGGCTGCCCGGATAGGTACGACCCTCGATTGGCTCGCCGCCGACCGTCGCAGTGATGGATTCCTGTGCGACGTCGAAAACGACATCCGCTTCCAGCCCGCGCAGATGCGGCGCGGTACTGGCGACGATGCGCATTTCTCCGCCCGCGATGGCCTCGCCACGCGAGGCGGTGAGCTCCAGCTGCTCCGCCAGTTGGTCGCAAGCTTCACAGCCCTGACTCAGTTCACGCATGGAAGTGGTGTTGAGCGTCCGCAGAGCGCGGTTGTAGATCTCGACGTAGTACTCGGTAAACGCCTGGGCACCTTGCGCCGTCTGCTCCCGGGCCTCGTCGGGCATCGGCATGTCCGCCGGCCCCAGGGGCGGGAGCGCCTCGGTGGTCGGGGCGGCGGCCGTCGTCGGCAGGGTGGTGCTGGCCTCCTGCCTCTCCGAGCACCCCGTCAACAGCACGGTGCCGGCCAGCACGCAGCCGAGCGTCGTCCGGATCAGGCCCCCACGGAGATCACGCACAGCGGGAGACTACGCAGAGTTCGGCGGCATCCGGTTCCGTAACTGTGGACAGCCCGCCCGCGCCACCGGATCGGGTGTTGCCCCGGTGTGCGGGACCTGCCTACCGCCGATGACGACGCCGGGTGACCGCCAGTGCTTCAGTCCCGGGTGATCCCGGGGGAGCGCTGCTCGGGGAGCCGTTCCCGCAGCGGCTCGGCGGGCTCCTTCCCGGAGGGCAGCAGCGCCCAGACGTGCTTGCGGCCGGGCCGCCGCTCCCAGCCGTAGTCGGTGGAGAGCTGGGCGACGAGGTGCAGGCCCATGCCGCCGAGCGCGGGATCCCGGTCGACCGCCGGCACCGGCGGCCGGTCGGGGGCCTCGTCGCTGAGGTCGAGCAGCCAGCCCGCGGGCCCGGCCACCACCAGTGCGCGCACGTCGCCCCCGCCGTGCCGCAGCGCGTTGGACGCCAGCTCCTCGAACACCAGGAGCAGCCCGTCCCGCGCGTCCTCGGTCGAAGCGGCGGAGACCGACGGGTGGGCGATCCGCGCGCGGAGGTCGGTGCGCACCCGGGACACCACCTGCATCGCCTCGAGCTGCCAGTGCCAGACATCACCCGGGACGGACGGGACGGGCGCGCACGGCCACGCGTCGTGGCCCAGCTCGTCGGCCATCTCGTCCTCTCGCGTCTGCTCCGAACGCACCGCCGGGACCGGGCCCCGGCCGCACCATCCTGACCGATGCGGACGCCGCGCGCGAAGGGGGGCGGGCCGTGCGCCGCTGACCAGGCACACTGTGCCGGTGGACGACGTGCTGCGGGAACTCACCAGGGTCAGCCTGGGCGGGCGGGAGCTCGCCGACGTGCTCGGGGAGATCACCGCCATCGCGGCCCGGGCGATCCCCGGCGCCGAGTCCGTCTCCACCACGCTGATCCGCGGCGACAAGCCGTTCACGGCCGCCTTCTCGAGCGAGATGGCCCTGGCCGCCGACGAGCTGCAGTACGAGCAGGGTTACGGGCCTTGCGTCGACGCCGGTCGCGGCGGCGTGGTGCTGCGCATCGACGACATGCACACCGAGCAGCGCTGGCCCGACTACGTCGCCAGGGTCGTCCGGGAGACGAATGCTCGCAGTTCGCTGTCGGTGCCGCTGCCCTACCAGGGGTCGAGCATCGGGGCGCTCAACGTCTACTCCTCGGAGCCGGCGGCGTTCGCGTCGCCGGACTCGCTGGCCGCGGGTCTCGCGGTGGCGGAGACCATCGCGGTGGCCGTCGCCAACGCCGACGCGCACGCCCAGCTCGCCGACCAGGCCCGCAACATGCGGATCGCCATGGAGTCGCGTGCCGTCATCGAGCAGGCCAAGGGCGTGCTCATGGCCGAGCGGCACGTCGACGCCGAGCAGGCGTTCGAGATCCTGCGGCAGGCCTCCCAGCGCTACAACCGCAAGCTGCGCGACATCGCCGCCGGCATCGTCGCGGGCACCCAGACGCACCGCTGATCAGGCGTCCAGCCGCGCCAGCCGGGAGACCAGGAACTCCACGGCGGCGCCGCTGTCGACCGTCTCGGCCACCTCGACCGCGCTCGCCGAGCGCGAGACCGCCCGCCGGTCGACCAAGGTCTGGCCGCGGCCCGGGCCCGGCGTGGTGTCGACGACGACGTCGCGCCGCACCGTGCCCAGGGTGCCCGGCGCGATCGCCTCGGTGAGGGCGAGGGCGTCGTGCACCACGACCCCCGCGGCGCCGTACGCGTCCCGCGAGTGGTCCAGGTACTGCTGGAGGATCGCCGCCGCGCTGCGACCGACCGGCCCCGCCCCGGCGAAGCGGGCGATGCCCTCCTCGGTGAGCACGGTGGGCAGGGTGACGTCCAGGCCGACGAGCACCGTCGGCACCGAGGAGGAGAGCACGACCTGGGCCGCCTCGGGATCTGACCAGATGTTGAACTCGGCGGCGGCGGTGACGTTGCCGCCGCGCCCGGCCGAGCCGCCCATCACCACGAGCCGGCCGATGCGTGCCGCGGCCTCCGGGTGCGCGGCCAGCAGCAGCGCGATGTTGGTCAGCGGTCCGATGGCGGCCACGGTGACGGGGGTGGGGGAGGCCGTCAGCAGCTCGGCGAGCGCGACGACCGCGGGGCGGGGGTCCACCGCCGACGGCGAGGGGGGCAGCTGCACGCCGCCCAGGCCCGCGGCGCCGTGCACGTGCCCGGCCCGCTCGGGCTGGGGGTGGACCAGCGAGGCCCGCGCGCCGGCGGCGACCGGCACGTCGGAGCGCCCCGCGAGGTGCAGCACCCGCAGGGCGTTCTCGGTGACCTGCGCCAGCTCCACGTTGCCGTGCACGGTCGTGACCAGCTGCAGCTCGACCTCCGGGCTGGCCAGGGCCAGCAGGATGGCGAGGGCGTCGTCGATGCCCGGGTCGGTGTCGATCACCAGCGGGGTGCGGTCGGTCACCGGCGCATCCTCGCAGCCGCATCGCCCGAGCCGTCCCGGGCCCCGACACGCCGGTCGCACCGCGTCGTCCCGAGGTGACCGACGGCCCGGAACCGCCGTTCCACGCTCGCGGAGCGCCGTCGAATCGACAAGGACATGCGCCGGGCGGGGGGTGACCGACCGGCGCGGAGGGCCTGGGCAACGGTTCGGTCACGCGGCTCCGGAGGGGTGTCGGAGGAACCGGTCCGCGGGCCCGCCGGTCCCTACTTTTCTCCTTGTCCGCGGCACCTTCCCCTGCTGCGGACACGACTTCGGGAGGCGACATGAGCAGCAGCCGGCAGGCCTTCGGGCCGGCATCCGCAGCCGTGCGCGCCGACCGCTCGCTGCACGAGCCGGCCAGCACGCTGCTGGGCCTCATCGACGTCCTGGACCGGGCGGACGAGGCGCGTCCCCGCTCCCGCCCCCGCCCGGCCGCGCACCGGTCGGCCCGGCCCGCCCCGCTGCGGTCGGTCCAGCCGGCACCGGCGCCCCGGGTCGCCGTGCCCCCGACGCCCACCCCGCGGGTCACCGTGGTGCCCGAGCGCGTCCGCGAGCCCCTGGGCGGGCTGCGCGGCATCAGCCGGCGGATGGCGCTGTGGGGCGCCGGTGACCAGGGCCAGAACCTGGCCTGGCGCACCCCGGCCCCGCCCATCCCGGCCCCCGGCCGGCGTCGCGCCGCGCTGCGGGCCTTCACCCGCCGGATGGCGCTGTGGGGTGCCGGCGAGCAGGGCCGGCACCTGGCGTGGGGCCGGCCCGCCTCGCCGGTGCTGCGCGACCTCGATCCCCCCGTGGTGCTGCGCGAGCTGCCCAGCACCCCCTCGATCCAGCCCGTGGCGTCTTCCCCCGCCGCGGCGCTCCTTCCCGCGGGACCGGCGTCGTCGCCGGGGTCGCGAACCGGTACGGCCGCACCTGACGCGACCGCCCGTCCCACCCCCCACCCGGGTCCCACGGACCCCGCGGCACGGAGCCGGCCACGCATCGGCGGGCGTGCACCGCGGGACTGGCCGTCCCCGGGTCGGTACGGGGCGCGGTCCACGCCGCCGTCCATCCCGGTCCGCGCCCTCGCACCGATGCACCGGGCACCCCGGGTGCCGGTACCGAGATCCCCGCAGGGATCCGGTGGAGCCGGGGCGCGGGGTGATCCGCCCCCCGTCCGCGGCTCCCCGCGACGAACCTGGCCCGCGGACGGCACCGACCCGGCGCCGTCCACCGTGCGGGCACCCTCGTCGCACCCCCGCCCGGCGCCGTCGGCGTCAGGCTGATCCTGCAGCGCGACCACGGCACCCAGCCGCGGCACGCCGTCCCACCGCTCTCCCGTCGAGCACGCCGGAACCGGCCACCCCCTTCCCCGGGTGGTCGCGGACCGTCGACCCGGCCCCTGAGCACGTCCTCCCCCGGCCGACCTCGGCCGCACCTGGCCCACCCCCGACGGTGCCCCTCCCGGCACCCGCACGCCTCGCCGCTCCACCGATCCGGCCTCGACCTCCCGCCGGCTGCTGCTCCCGCACGCAGCGCGCGGACCCTCCAGGGAGGCGCGGATCGCGGACGGCGGGCGACCGCGGGTCCGGCGAACCGTCCGGCGTGGTGGACGACAGGCCCCTGCCGGTACCCGGCGGCGCGACCCCTCTCGCGACCACCCGGGTCTCTGACCGGCCGGTGCCTGGCCGGCTGCGGTGTGGCGGGCCACCGGTCCCCCCGGCCGGCAGGGATGCGGACGTCGCCCGGGACCGGGTCCGCGATCCCCGGCCGGTGCTCCGGGACGACGCGACGGACGGCGCCGCGGAGTCCGTGGGCACGCGCCGGTGGACGGGTACCCCGTCCGCTCCCTCCCGCCGGACGGCGGGCGCCCGCCGGAGCGGGCCGGACCCGTGGTCGATCCGGCCCCGCCCGGGCGCCCGCCCCGGGCCCCGCGGACGGTGGTGCACCCGGCGCTCCACCGGTGTGACAGGCTCTCCCCCTGGCCGTGGCCGGAACAACCGTGCCGCCGGCCACCTGCGGACCGTCTGTGGAGGGGAACCCACGTGACCGCCGCCGAGCGCCCCGACGGCCCGGCCCCCCACGGGACGGCGCCCCACGGGACGGCGCCCGGCGCGGAGCGCCGCGTCGACCTGGTCCGCGCGCTCGCCGGCGAGGCCCTCGGCTCCCGTAGCCTCCAGCGCCTCACCGACCTCGCCACCCGGTTGCTGGACTGCGCCTCCGTCCAGGTCTCGCTCGTCGGGGAGGTGCAGACCGCGGTGGCCGGCACGGGGCTGCCGCCGGGCGGGATCGGGGCCCGGGTGCCGCTCGACCGCTCCCTGTGCGCCGTCGCGGTGAGCGAGGATGCGCCGCTGGTCGTGCCGGACACCGCCCGCGACGCGCGGCTGGCCGGCCGCGATCCCGTCCGGTCCGGGGAGGTCGCCGCCTACCTCGGCATCCCGGTCCGCGCCACGGGCGGTGAGCCGATCGGCGCGCTGTGCGCCTTCGAGCCGCGGGTGCGGGAGTGGACCGACCGGGACGTCGCCCTGCTGCGGCAGCTCGCCGACTCGGTCAGCACCGAGCTCCAGCTGATGGCGCTCACGGCGGAGTACGAGGCGCACCGGGTGCGCTTCGAGCTGGCCATCGACGCCGCCGGCATCGGCAGCTTCGACTGGAACCTGGAGACGGGCCGGCTGCTCTGGGACGACCGGCTGCTGGCCCTGTTCGGCTACGAGCGGGCCGACTTCGACGAGACGATCGACGCTTTCGTCTCCCGCGTGCACCCCGACGACCAGGAGCGGACGACCGAGGCATTCCAGGCGGCCATCGAGGGGCGCGGTGACTACGACGCCGAGTTCCGGGTCGTCCTCCCCTCGGGGGAGACGCGCTGGGTGCGGGGCCGCGGCCGGGTGGTCTCCGACGACGGCGGGACCGCGGTGCGGCTGCTCGGTGCTGCCTTCGACACGACGCCGCAGCGCCGGGAGGATGTCCGGATCGCCCGCCTGCTGGACGCGATGAAGGCCTCATTCTTCTCGCTGGACCGGGAGTGGCGCTTCACCTACGTCAACGCCGAGGCCGAGCGGGTGCTGGGTGCCTCCCGCGACGACCTGATCGGCGGGGTGGTGTGGGACCTCTTCCCGGCCGCCGTGGGCAGCGACTTCGAGCGGTACTACCGGGCCGCGGTGGACACCGGTGAGGAGCAGTTCTTCGAGGCGTACTACCCCGCGCCGCTGGGCGCTTGGTTCGAGGTGCGCAGCTGGCCCACTCCCGACGGGCTGTCGGTCTCCTTCCTCGACGTCACCGAGCGGCGGAGGGCGGAGGAGCAGGCCCGCCGCAGCGCCGCCCGCATCGCGCTGGTCGCGCACACCACGACGGCCATGGGGGCGTCGCTGGACACCCGGCCGCGCGAGGAGGAGGCGCTGCAGCGGGTCGCCGAGCTGCTCGTGCCCGAGCTCGGCGACTGGTCGATCCTGAGCCTCACCGACGAGGACGGCCGGATGCGCGACGTCGCCAGCTGGCACCGCGACCCGGCGCTCAGGGCCACCGCCCGCCGCTACGCGGCGTTGCGGCTGGCCTCGATCTCGCCCGACGCCCCGGTATTCAGGGCGCTGGCCACCGGGCATGTGATGGTGGTGCCCGACGTGGGCGCGACCGTGGGCCGCACCCTGCCCGAGGGCGAGGTCAGTGACGCGTTCCGGGAGCTGGCGCCGCGGTCGGCGCTGGCGCTGGCGCTGGCCGTACGGGGCCGCACGCTCGGGGCGCTGAGCGTCTACCGGTCCGCCGATCGGCCGGTGCCGGACCAGGAGGACGTCGCGACGGCGCGGGACGTCGCCGGGCGGGTGGCGCTGGCGCTGGACAACGCCCGGCTCTACGAGCAGCAGCGCCGGCTGGCCGAGGGGCTGCAGCGCAGCCTGCTCACGGCACCGCCCCAGCCGGGCCACTCCGAGATCGTGGCGCGCTACCACCCGGCGGTGGCGGTCGCGGAGGTCGGCGGTGACTGGTACGACGCCTTCCAGCAGCCCTCGGGCGCGACGGTGCTGGTCATCGGTGACGTGGTCGGGCACGACACCGAGGCGGCGGCGGCCATGGGGCAGCTGCGCGGGATGCTGCGCGGCATCGCCTACCGCGACATCGGCCCGGCCGGGGTGCTCACCGACCTCGACCTCGCCATCCGGGGTCTGGGCGTGGGGACGCTGGCCACCGCCGCGGTCGTGCGGGTCGAGCAGAGCGACGAGGAGTGCACCGCGGGAGTGACCCGGCTGCGCTGGTCCAACGCCGGCCACCCGCCGCCGCTGGTGCTGCGGCCGGACGGCCGGATCGAGGAGCTCGCGGGGGAGCGGGCCGAGCTGATGCTCGGGGTGGAGCCGGCCACGCGGCGCACCGAGACGGTCGTGGCGGTGCCGCGGGGCACGACGCTGCTGCTGTACACCGACGGCCTGGTGGAGGGGCGCGACCTCTCGCTCGACGAGGGCACCTCCCGGCTGCGATCGGCGCTGGCCGAGCTGGCCGACCGGCCGCTGCCCGAGCTGTGCGACGCCCTGCTGGAGCGGTTGCGGCCCGAGGGGCTGCAGGACGACGTCGCCCTCGTGGCGGTCCGCCTGCACCCGCAGGGCTGACGCCGGCCGGCTGCGCTCAGCGGCGGAGCAGCGCCCAGACGTGCTTCGCGCCGGCCTCGGCGTACCAGCCGTGCTCGGCGGCGAGCTCGGCGATCAGGTACAGCCCCAGCCCGCCGAGGCTCGGGTCGCGGCCGACGGCCGGCGTCGGCGGGGTCCGGGCGGCCTGGTCGGTCACCTCGAGCAGGTAACCGTCACCGGTCGTGTGCAGCGCCGCCCGCACCTGCCCGCCGCCGTGGCGCAGCGCGTTGGACGCCATCTCGTCCAGGGCCAGGACCAGCTGGTCGAGGAGGTCGTCGAGGCCGGCCCCACCGATCCGGGCACGGACCTGCGCCCGCACCCCGGGCAGCTCGGCGACGTCGTGCAGGTGCCAGACGACGAGCGGCTCGGCCGCGGGCGGGTACGCCGACGGCCAGATCGTGCCGGCCGCCTGCCTCGTCACGCCTCTGCTCTCCTCGGTTCCCGGCCCCGGAGCACGAGGGCCTGACCGTTCGCTATCGGCCGCAGCGGGGGCTGCTAAACCTGATGTCGCGCAGGTCACACCTGATCAGCCGACGAACACCGGGGACCAGTAGCCGGTCTGCACGCTCGCCGTCACCGCGAGCGCGCACACCGCGACCGCGGCGACGACGAACCAGACGTCGCGCCGGTGCAGCACGGAGCCGCGCGCGTTGCTGCGGGGGACCCCGGAGTCGAAGCCGCGGGCGTCCATCGCCGTCGCCAGGCGGGAGCCGCGGCGGACCGCACCCACGAGCAGCGCGAAGCCGATGCCGGCCAGCAGCCTGACCCGTGCCACCGGGTTGCGCCCGGCCTCGACCCCCCGCGTGCGCCGGGCCAGGCGCAGCGCCTCGAACTCGGCGACGAGCAGCGGCGCCAACCGGAGCGCGGCGAGCGCGCCGAAGGCGAACCGCGGCGAGAGCCGCCAGTGCACGGTGAGCGCGTCGGCCAGGCGCACCGGGTCGGTACTGGCGACCAGCAGCACGCCCGGCAGGGCCAGGCCCACCACGCGCAGCGCGAGGCCCGTGCCGGTGACCAGCGAGGCATCCTCGGCCAGCCAGACGTTGACCAGGCCCACGCTGACGGCGCCGAACAGCATCGGCCAGGTGCGCACCCACACGGCACGGGGGGAGGTGAGCCCGGCCGCGGGGAACAGCGCGAGCTCGAACAGCACGACGACCGCCGGGGTGACCACGTCCAGGCTGGTGAGCAGGACGAGGGTGACGACGGCCATCGCGGTCAGCTGGGCCACCGGGTTGATGCGGGACAGCGCGGTGTCGGGGGCGGGCCCGAGCGCGAGCGAGGCGGTCATCCCAGCGCCACCCGCGCGTCGGCGAGCGCGGCCACGAGGTCGGCGTCGTGGGTGACCGCCGCGATCGCGCACCCCCGGGCCCGCTGCTCGGCGAGGAGCGCCACCACCTCGCGCCACGTGCCGGCGTCCTGGCCGAACGTGGGCTCGTCGAGCACCAGCACCCGTGGGGCGGTCGCCAGGGCGGTGGCCACGGACAGCCGGCGCTGCTGCCCGCCGGAGAGGGTGTAGGGGTTGGCGTCGGCGAAGGCGGTCAGCCCGAGCCGCTCGAGCAGGTCCTCGGCGGTGCGCCGGGCCGCCTCGGCGTGCTCGCCCGAGCGCAGCGGTCCCAGGGCCAGCTCGTCGCGCAGCCGGCCGGTCAGGAACTGCTGCTCCGGGTGCTGGAACACCGTGCCGATCCGGCTCACCAGCTCCCCGGCCCGCCACCGGTGCGGCTCCCGGAACCCCTTGCGCACGTCGCCGGCCAGCTCGGCCGCGGCGGCCACCCGCCCGGTGGTGGGTGCCCGCAACCCGGCCAGCAGCAGCGCGAGCGTGGACTTCCCGGTGCCGTTGGGCCCGGTGACGGCGGTGACACGGCCGGCGTGCAGCTGCAGGTCCGTGGGCGCCAGCGCCGGCTGCGCGGTGCCCCGGTAGGTGTAGCCGGCCGCCTCGGCGGCCAGGAGGACCGGTCCGTCCACCGCGGGCGGGAGCCGCAGCCCCGCCGTCCGCGGGACCGGCCGCCAGCCCGGGTCGTGGGCGACCAGGCCACCGGGGACCAGCTGCACCACCCGGTCGACCAGCGGCAGCCAGGGGGCGGCGTCGTGGTCGACGACGAGCACGGTGGCCGAGCGGTCGGCGGTGGCGCGGGCGACCGCATCGCGGACGAGCGCCGCCCCGTCGGGGTCCAGCTGGGCGGTGGGCTCGTCGAGGAGCAGCAGCCCGGGCCGCCGGGCCAGCGCGCCGGCGAGCACCAGCCGCTGCTTCTCCCCGCCGGACAGCGCCTGCGTCGCCCGGTCGCGGCCGTACCGGAAACCGACGGCGGCCAGCGCCGCGTCGACCCGCGGCCAGATCTCCGCCGGTGGCAGGCCGGCGTTCTCCAGCCCGAAGGCGACGTCGTCGCCGGCGCGGGTCATGACCAGCTGGCTGTCGGGGTCCTGCGCCAGCAGGCCGAGCCGGTCGCGGGCGGCCCGCGGGTGCGCGCCGCCGACGGTCAGCTCACCGGCGACCTCGGTGCCCTCGTCGTCCAGGATCCCGGCGAGCGCGGCCAGCAGCGTGGACTTGCCCGCTCCCGACGCGCCGGTGAGCAGCACCCGCTCCCCGGGCTCGACGACGAGGTCGACGCCGGTGAGCGCCCAGGCCCGCCGCGAGGCGTGCCGGACCCCCAGCCCGCGCGCGACGACCCGGGCAGGACCGGGTGCCCCGGACGCTCTGCCGCTGCTCCCAGGAGGCACCAGAGGCAGAGCGTCGCGGGTACCGCGCCTGGGCACCCGCGAGGTCAGACCCGCTCGCGACCCGCGGCGAAGGCACCGAGCGCCCCCGTGCGGGCCAGCGCGCGCACCAGCAGCAGGCCGACGACCCCGGCGAGCAGCACGCTGGAGAGCACGGTGAAGACGGTGTAGGGCACCTGGTAGGTCAGGAAGCCCAGCTCGCTGTAGTAGAGCGAGTTGTCGAGGATCGCCGTCGACAGCCCGGCGGTGACGCCGGCCAGCAGGGCCGTGCCCCACCCGAAGCTGCGGTAGCGGGTGAGCAGGAAGCCGAGCTCGGCGCCCAGGCCCTGGACCAGGCCGTACACGACGATGATGCCGCCGTAGGGGGAGCCCATCAGCAGGCTCACCGCCGCGGCCAGCGTGGAGGCGAACGTCGCCGCCCCCGGCTTGCGCACCAGCAACCCGGCCACCACGCCCGGCATCAGGTAGACGCCGTTGAGGACCGCCGACAGCGGCGGGAAGAAGTCCAGCGGTTCGGCCAGCACGCCGAAGACGAGGTTCCAGGCCCAGAAGACGACGCCGAAGGCGACGCCCAGGACGGCGGTGACGACGATGTCGACGGTGCGCCAGCGGGCGGTGCGGGGCTGCGCCCCGGCGGTCGCGGCGGACGACGGGCGGACGGCCGGTTCGGCCATTGTCTTTCCTCCAGACTCCCTGCGCCGGCATGACCCGGATCAGGTTCGAGGGTCTGCGGTGTCCCGCACTCTCAGCGCCGAAGCGCTCCCCTGCTGTTGATGGATGTGTTCAGTTGTACGCCGTCAGCCTAGGGCCCGGTCGGCGCGTCCAGCGGGCGGGGGCCGTCCCCGGTCGGGCGTCCGCCGGCCCCCGTCGCGCGGAGGAGGGCAGCCAGGTAGGCGCGGACCACACCGGGCTCGCGCATGACCGGGCCCATCACCGCCACGCCGCGTGCGCCGGCGGTCAGGCAACCCGCGACGTCGTCCGGTCCGATGCCGCCGAGGGCGTACACCGGAGGTGCGCCCGGGACGAGAGCGGCGAGCCCCTCCAGCTCCAGCGCCGGGCCGTAGCCGGGCTTGGAGGCGGTCAGGAAGACCGGCGAGACGAACACGTGGTCGCAGCCTTCCGCCGCTGCCCGTGCGACCTCGGCTGCCGAGTGGCACGAGCGCCCGACCACTCCCGGGCGCACGGTGGGGAAGGCGTCGTCCGCCGACAGGTGCACCGCGGGTGTTCCCGCGCTGCCGGCGGCGCCCGCCCACACCAGGACCCCACCCACCGGTGCCAGCACTCTCCGCAGCTCGGCGGCGAGCGCGGACCGCTCGCGCAGGGACAGGTCCTTCTCGCGCAGCACCACGGCCCGTGCCCCGGCCGCCACCGCCGCCCGGACCGTCGCGCTGAGGCTGCCGCGGCACTGCGTGCGGTCGGTCAGCACCAGCAACCGCGGCAGCGGCTCCGGTCCCCGGCCGGTCACAGGTCGGGCAGGCCCTGCATCGGGGTCGACGCCTCCGCGTGCCAGCGCCGGGGGATGCGACCGGCACCGGCGGCCAGACGCCCGGCCTCGACGGCCTGCCGCATGGCCAGCGCCATCCGTTCGGGATCGCGGGCCCGGGTCACCGCCGAGGCCAGCAGCACCGCGTCGCACCCCAGCTCCATGGCCAGCGCCGCATCCGACGCGGTGCCGATGCCTGCGTCGAGGACGACGGGCACGGCCACCGAGTCGCGCAGCAGGGCGATGTTGTGGGGGTTGCGGATGCCGAGCCCGCTGCCGATGGGTGAGCCCAGCGGCATGACGGCGGCGCAACCGGCGTCGGCCAACCGCCGGCCCAGGATCGGGTCGTCGGTGGTGTAGGCCAGCACCCGGAACCCTTCGGCGACCAGCTCCTCGGCGGCGTCCAACAGCTCCACGCCGTCGGGCAGCAGGGTGTGCTCGTCCCCGATCACCTCGAGCTTGACCCACGGCGTGCCGAAGGCCTCTCGGGCGAGCCGCGCCGTCAGCACCGCCTCCCGGGCCGTCCGGCAACCAGCGGTGTTGGGCAGCAACCGCACGCCGCAGCGGTCCAGCACGTCGAGCATCGCCCCGCTCGAGGATGCCTCCACCCGGCGCAGCGCCACGGTGACCAGCTGGGTGCCCGATGCGCGGATCGCCCGCTCCAGGCTCTCCAGGCTGGGCGCGCCACCGGTGCCGAGGAGGAGCCGCGAGGTGAACGTCTCACCGGCCAGCTCGAAGGGATCGGTCGCCTCCTCGCGGCCCAGCGCGGGTGCCAGGTCGGCGGTGTCCGGGGACGGGGCGGCCGGATCGGTCGTCGCCATGGTCATCCTCCTGCGGTCGGGGCGAGCACTTCCAGGGCGTCGCCGGCCGCGAGCCGGGTGCCCGCCCAGCTGCTGCGCGGGACGACGTCGCCGTTGAGCGCCACCGCGACGCGGTCGTGCCCGCCGCTGCGCTCGGCCACGAGCTCGGCCACGGTCACCTCGTCGGTCACGTCGGCGACGGTGCCGTTGACGGTCACCTGCATGGTTCACCCACTCCTGGACGGATCGGTGCTGGGACGGTCGGTCGGGAATCGGTCGGCGGTGAACGGGGCGGCCGGCTCCGGGAGCTCGCCGCCGGCCAGGTACTCGGCCACGATCTCCCCGGTCACCGGTGCGAGCAGCACCCCGTTGCGGTGGTGCCCCGTCGCCAGCACCAGCCCGGGCAGTGCCGAGGGGCCGAGCAGCGGTGCGTTGTCGGCGGTCCCGGGCCGCCAGCGGGCGAGGGTCTCGACCAGCTCGAGCTCGCTCACGCCGGGAACGACCTCGATGGCGTCGTGCAGCAGCTCGTGCACCCCACCGGCGGTGACCGTGGCGTCGAACCCGCGGTCCTCGACGGTCGCCCCGACGACCAGCCGGTCGCCGGCGTAGGGGACGAGGTAGACCTGCCGCCCGCGCACGAGGGCGCGGACGGTGCCCTCGAGCAGGCCGGCCGCACCGGCCAGGCGAAGGATCTGGCCCTTCACCGGGCGCACCGGCAGCGGGGGCACGCCGGGCAGCCCGGCGCTGCGGGCCCCCAGCGCGAGCACGACCACGTCCGCGTCCAGGCGCTCCCCGCCCGTCAGCCGCAGACCGGCCGCCCGCCCGCCGACCACGTGCACGGCGTCGATGCGCTCGGCCACCAGCCGGACCCCCGCGGCCCGTGCCGCGGCCAGCAGCCCGGCGTGCAGCGAGCGGCCGTCGACCGAGTGGTCCCCGGACATCAGCAGCCCGCCGCGCACGCGTGGCGTGAGCGACGGTTCCCGGCGGCGGGTGGCCCGGGGCGGCAGGCGTTCCGCGGCCAGGCCCAGCTCGCGCTGGAAGGCGTGCAGGTCGTCGAGGGCGCGCATGTCGTCGTCGTCGAAGCCGACCACCAGCGTCCCGGCGGTGCGGAACCCCACCGGGATCCCCCCGGCGCGCTCCAGGTCGGACGCGAACGCGGGCCAGCGCTGCAGCGAGGCCAGGTTCAGCCGCAGCAGCGCCTCCTCCCCGTACCCGGCCTCGGTGACCGGCGCGAGCATCCCGGCGGCGGCGTGGGAGGCGCCGGTGCCCGGGGCATCGTCGACGACGGTGACCCGCAGCCCGCGCTGCGCCGCCCGCCAGGCCACCGACAGCCCGATCAGCCCGCCCCCCGCGATCGCCACGTCCGTCACGGTGCGGCGCCCCGGGACCCGGGCCGAGCACGGGCCGCGGCCAGCGCACGGAGCAGCTCCGTGGTGGCGGCACCCGGGTCGGCTGCGGCGGAGACCGCCCCGACCACCGCCACCCCGGCGGCACCCGCGGCCACGAGCTCGGCGATGCGCCCCGCGGTGACCCCGCCGATGGCGACGACCGGGACGGCGACGGCCTCGGCGACGGCCCGGATCCCCGCGGGACCCAGGGCGTCGGGCAGCCCGGTCTTGGTCGTCGTCGGCCAGGCGGGGCCCACGCCCAGGTAGTCCGCGCCCTCGGCCACCAGCAGCCGGGCCCGCTCGGGATCCCGGGCCGTGCCGCCGATCAGGTGCCCCGGTCCGGCGACCCGCCGGACCGCGGCGACCGGCAGGTCGGTGGCGCCCAGGTGGGTGCCGTCGGCACCGACGGCGAGGGCGACGTCCACCCGGTCGTTGACCAGGCAGGTCGCGCCGGCCGGCGCGCAGATCTCCCGCACCTGGCCGGCGAACTCGTAGAGCACCCGGTCGGTGCAGTCCTTCGCCCGCACCTGCACGACCGGCGCGCCCGCCGCCACCGCGGCGGCCACCGCGTCGAGGGCGGACGGTCCACCGCGGGCGTCGGTGAGGACGTGCAGGCCGCCCAGCTGCCGGCTCACGCGCGCGCTCCCCGGCGGCGCCGGACGAGGCCCGGTCCGACGACGAGCAGCGTGAGGACGGCGGCCACGGCCAGGCTCACCAGCGAGGCCGACCAGCCGTTGGCCGGGTCGATGCCCAGGTCGACCTGCCGCTGCGCCCACCACGCCGTCCAGCCCGCACCCGGCCCGCCGAAGAAGGTGGGCAGGGTCAGCTGGTAGGCCACGAAGCCCGCGGCCCACGGCAGCAGGAGCAGCGGTCGTGCGGGCGCGCGGTCGGAGGTGTCCCAGCTGCCGCGGGGGTGCAGCCAGTAGGCGACCAGGAGGACCCCGACGAGCGGCACGAACACGGCTCCGATCAGGAAGAGGAACGGCTCGTACGCGGCGATGTCGAACGTGAGGGCCAGCAGCGTGGCCACCGTGCCGACGGCGACGGCGAGCACCCGACGGTCCAGACGGGCGACCACGTTCTGCGCGGAGACCGCGGTCGAGTAGACGTTGGCGAACGCCTCGTCGAGCTCGACGGTCACCAGCACCAGCACGGCCACCGCACCCAGCGGGACGAGGAGGAGCGCGTCGATCACGTCGAGGCCCGCGCTCCCGTAGGCGGCCAGCGCCAGCACGCCCAGGGTGAACATGGCCACGGTGGCCAGCCCGTAGCCGACCGAGGCCCCCGCGAAGGCGGCGCGTCCGCTGCGCACGTGCCGGGTGTAGTCGGCCGCGAGCGGGAACCAGGAGACCGGCAGGGCGATGACGATGTCCGCCGCCGTCCAGAACGAGGTCGCCCCGCCGCCCTCCAGCGGGGGCAGCGGTTCGGCCAGCACCTGCACGTACAGGTAGACGATCGCGGCCAGGGCCGCCCAGACCGCGTAGCGGGCGAGCACGCGGACCACGCCGAGCGGCCGGAGCGCCATCGCGGTGGCCAGGACACCGGCGGCGACCACGAAGGGCCAGCGGGGGGCGTCCAGGACACGGGAGGCCGCCTCGGCGATGATCACGATCTCGAAGGTCGCCCAGCCGATGCACTGCACGAGGTTGAACGCCGTCGGCAGGTAGGAGGTGCGCCGGCCGAGCAGGCCGCGCAGCAGCACCATGCCCGGCACCCGCTCCCGGGCGCCGACGGCGGACGCCGCCCCGAGCAGCAGGGCCCCGACGACCGCACCGACCACGATCGCGCCGATCGTGACGGCCAGCGGCCGGCCCGGCAGCACGACGAAGACCGCGGCCACCGGCAGCAGCAGGCTGATGCCGAGATTGCCCCACAGCCCCGCGGCATCGCGCATGCCGAGGCTCTGCGGCGGCGGTCCGGCCAGGGTGAGAGGTGCGTCCCCGGAGGTTTCGGCGGATCGGGGGGTGGCGGATGTGCTCACGAGATGCGCTCCCTACGCCGGCATTACCCGGTCAGGTTCCAGCGGTCGGCGGCGCATCCAGCCGCCCTCTCAGCCCGGTCCTCCGAGCTCCCGCACGTGGCCTGCGCCACGACGCGGCCACCATAACCACTTCCGTAGAGTCCCCGCCGTGCCGGTCGCCGAGCTGCTGCAGCGCCACGCCGTGCCCTGGCGGGGCGCCACCGCCCATCCCTTCCTCGCCGCCGTCCGCGACGGCACCCTCGCCGAGCCGGCGTTCGACACCTGGCTGGTGCAGGACGCCCGCTTCGTGGCCGACCTGCTCGCGTTCCAGGCCCGGCTGCTGGCCCGCGCGCCCCGGCCGGCGCAGGCGGTGCTCGCCGGTGGGGCGGTCGCGCTCGTCGACGAGCTGGCCTGGTTCGATCGGCAGGCGGCGTCCCGGGGCCTGGACCTCTCCGCCGCGCTGCTGCCGGCCACCGTGGCCTACGCCGGGCTGCTGGACCGGCTCGACGGCGCCGACGTCCCGACCGCGCTGACGGCGTTGTGGACGATCGAGCGCACGTACCTGGACGCCTGGTCCGCGGCCCGCCCCGGCGCGCCCGCGTACCGGGAGTTCGTGGCGCACTGGACGGTGCCCGAGTTCGCCGGCTACGTCGCCGGGCTCGAGGCGGCGGCCGACGCGGTGGGCGGACCGCTCCCCGACGAGGTGTTCCTCGAGGTGGTCGCCGCCGAGACCGCCTTCTGGGACATGGCGGTGGCGGCGTCGTGAGCCTGTCCGCGCAGCTGTGGGCGGCCAACGCCGACCTCGCCGCCGAGGCGCTCGTCCACCCCTTCGTCACCGGGATCGCCGACGGCAGCCTGCCCCGCGACCGGTTCGCCGGTTACGTGGCGCAGGACGCGTACTTCCTGGAGTCCTTCGCCCGGGCCTACGCGCTCGGGGTGGCGCACAGCCCCGACCGGGCCACGCTGGACGCCTTCGCCGACCTGCTCGCCGGGGTGCGCGAGGAGCTGCGGCTGCACGCCGGGTACGCCGCCCGGTGGGGCATCGACCTGGCGGAGGTCGAGCCGGCGCCGGCCACGTCGGCCTACACCGATTTCCTGCTGGCGGCGGCGTCGCTGGGCGGCGTGGGTGTCACCTGCGCGGCGATGACGCCGTGCATGCGGCTCTACGCCCACCTCGGCGGCTCGCTGGCCGATCGGGCGTCGGGCCCCTACGCGGAGTGGGTCACCACGTACGCCGATCCGGGTTTCGAGGAGCTGGCGGCCACCCTGGAGCGGCTGCTGGACGCAGTGGTCGGCGACGGCCCGGCCGTGCGCACCGCCTACCGCCGGGCCATGCGGCTGGAGCTCGACTTCTTCGATGCGGCCTGGCGCACGCCCTAGCGGACGGTTCCGCGCGGCCCGGTCAACCGAGCAGGCCGAGCAGCAGGTGGGCGTTCAGCCCGATGATCAGGGCCGCGATGACGGTCCCGGCCACGGTGGTGGTCCGGCGGTTCACCCACCCGCCCATCAGGTCGCGGCGGCTGGTCAGCCACAGCAGCGGCACGAGGGCGAACGGGATGCCGAAGGAGAGCACGACCTGCGACCACACCAGCGCGGTCGTCGGGTCCCCGCCCAGCACGAGCACGGCGAGGGCCGGGGCCAGGGTGATCAGCCGGCGGGTCAGCACCGGGATGTGCCGCTTGAGGAACCCGGCCATCACGACCTGCCCGGCGTGCGTGCCCACCGACGAGGAGGCGAAGCCGGAGGCCAGCAGCGCGAGGGCGAACGCGAGCGCGGCGCCGGTGCCGAGCTGGTCGCCGAGCCCGGCGTGCACGCCCTCGAGGCTGTCCACGCCGCTGTCGCCGGTGAACAGCTGCGCGGCGATGACCAGCATCGCGGCGTTGACCAGCCCGGCCAGGCCCATGGCCACGACGATGTCGATGCGCTGCGCCCGCAGGAGCCGGCCCCGGCCCTCCCGGGTGCGGCCGGCGGTGACGGCGTCGCCGTAGCGGCCGGGGGTGAGCGCGGAGTGCACGTAGATCACGTGCGGCATCACCGTGGCACCCAGGATCCCGGTGGCCAGCACGACGCTCTCGGCGCCGTCGAAGGAGGGCACCATGCCCCCGGCGAGCCCGCCCGGGTCGACGCCCGAGCCCAGCAGGGTGTAGCCGAACCCGATCCCGATGACCAGCAGCAGGCCGGCGATGACCCGCTCGAACGGCCGGTACCCGCGCGACTGCGCGGCCAGCAGGATGAAGGCGACGACGGCGGTGATGACCCCGCCGATCGGCAGCGGGACCCCGAACAGCAGGTACAGCGCCACAGCGCCACCGACGATCTCGGCCAGGTCTGTGGCGATGGCGACCGCCTCGGCCTGCAGCCACAGCCCCCGGGTGACCGGCGTGGGCAGGTTCTCGCGGCAGAGCGTGGCCAGGTCGCGGCCGGTGGCCAGCCCGAGCTTCGCCGTCAGCGACTGGATCAGCATCGCCATCAGGTTCGCCGCGACGATGACCCACAGCAGCGTGTAGCCGAACGCGGCGCCGCCGGAGAAGTTGGTCGCGAAGTTGCCGGGGTCGACGTAGGCGACGGCGGCGACGAAGGCCGGGCCGAGCATCGACCACAGCCGCCGGCGTCCCGGTTCGGCCCGCGGGGTGCGGTGCGCGGGGGCGCGCAGCGTCGTCGGCAGGACGGCGGCCTCGGTCTTCGACAGGTACACGGCGGCCTCGCAGGCGGTTCCGGGGTGGGCGGTCGCCCCTCCTCTGCCCGCCCCGCGTGTCACGCCGGGGCCGACCCGTGGCCCTCCGGGGCCAAGGTCAGGCTTGCCTGCCCCGGCCGCCGCGCCGGGCCCGCTCGACCAGCGCGTCGATGCGCGCGCCGTGCGCGCCGCGCCAGTACACCCGCCCGCAGCCGGGGCACCGGGAGAACTCGTCGACGCTGCGGCGGGTGCCCGGCTCCAGCAGGTCGGCGACCTCCTCCTTCGGCACCGGGTGGAGGGCGGCGCCGCAGGCGGTGCAGCGGGTGAGCGGCGCCAGCGGGACGGCGAACCGGTCGAGCACGTCGTCCAGCTGCTCGTCGGGCCGGCCGCCCCGCACGAGCGCGCCGTGCGGCAGCGCCCGGCGCATGAGCAGGCCGCGGTCCTGCGTCAGCAGCACCCGCTCCTCCTCCGCCGCCCGGGCGACCAGCGCCGGGTCGTCGGCGTCGTTCGACCACGCGGCGTCGGTCCCGAGCAACCGCAGCCGCCGCGCGAGGGCGCCCAGCCCGACGTCGAGCAGGAACCCGCCCGGGGGGACGGCCACGGGCCGCGTCACCGGGTCCACCTCGAGCACGGTGCCGGGGCGGACGCGCGCGGCGGTCGTCACCGGCGCGCCGTCCGCCCGGATGGCCCCGACCTCGGTCAGCGGGATCCCGGCGGCCTGCACGAGGTGCCCGGCCGTCGCGTCCGGGTCGAAGGGCAGCGGGCGCTCGCCCGCTCCCCGGTACCGCGGGGACAGCAGCCACCGCAGGTCCGGCGCCGGCCGCACGTGCACCTCCACGGCGCCGGGCTACCCCGTCCGGACGGCCGCCGACACGCGCGCTACCCCGCCCGGACGGCCGCCGACACGCGCGCCAGGGACGCGCCAGGCGTGCGCCGGGGCCTTCCTGGGCACGGAGGGGTGGCCGTCCGCCGTCCCACCCTGGAGGTCCCGTGCCCGACGCAACGCCCCGTCCCCTCGCCCTCGTCACCGGTGCGTCCAGCGGCATCGGGCTGGAGCTCGCCAAGCAGTTCGCCGAGCACGGGTTCGACCTCGTGGTGGTCGCCGAGGACGCCGAGCTCGACGCGGCGGCCCAGCAGCTGCGCCAGCGCGGCGCCGCCGTATCGCCGGTCCGGGCCGACCTCACCCGGCGCGAGGAGGTCGAGAAGGTCGTCGCGGCCGTGCGCGGGTCCGGCCGGCCGCTGGACGCGGCGGCCCTCAACGCCGGCGTCGGCGTCGGCGGCCGCTTCGTCGAGACTGATCTCGAGGCGGAGATCGGCATGGTCGAGCTGAACTGCGTCTCGACGATGCACCTGGCCAAGCGCGTGGCGCAGGACATGGTGGGCCGGGGGGAGGGGCGGATCCTGTTCACCTCCTCGGTGGTCTCGCAGGCGCCCGCGCCGTTCCAGGCGGTCTACTCCGCGACCAAGGCGTTCGTGCAGTTCCTCGCCCTGGGCATCCGCGAGGAGCTGGACGGCACCGGCGTCACCGTCACCGCGCTGCTGCCCGGCCCTACCGACACCGAGTTCTTCGACCGCGGCGAACTCACCGACACCAAGCTGGGCGCCAGCGACAGCAAGGACGACCCGGCGCTGGTGGCCCGGCAGGGATTCGAGGGGCTGATGAAGGGCGAGACCTCGGTGTTCGCCGGGTCGGTGACCAGCAAGCTGATGGGCCGCCTCTCGGCGGTCGTGCCCGACTCGGTCGCCGGCAAGGTCCAGAAGCCCATGATCGCCCCGGGCTCGGCCGAGCAGTAGCGGGTCCGGCACGATCGGGGCGTGCCCGAGCCGCTCCAGCCCATCGACCTCCCGGTCGGCGACCTCCTGCTGCGGCCGTGGCGGGAGACCGACATCGAGGGCATCTGGGCCGCGTTCCAGGACCCCGAGCTCCGGCGCTGGAACGGCGGGGGCGTGACCTCCCGCACCGACGCCCTGGTGCTCCTGGGCCGCCGGATGGACTGGACGTCCGGGGACCACGCGTCCTGGGCGCTCGTCGACCCGGCGGTGGACGACCTGCTCGCCTCGGTCTCCCTGCACTCCCTCGACCGGCTGCACGGGAACGTGCAGATCGGGTACTGGACCGTGCCGGCGGCGCGGGGGCGCGGCCTGGCCCCGGCCGCGGTGGACGCCGCCTGCCGCTGGGCCTTCGGCGCGCTGCCCGTCGACCGGGTCGAGCTGTGCCACGCGGTGGACAACCCCGCCTCCGGCCGGGTCGCCGAGAAGGCGGGCTTCACCCGCGAGGGCCGGCTGCGCCGCTCCTACCGCTACGGCGACGGCGTGAAGCACGACGAGCTCCTGTGGGCCCGCCTCGCGGACGACCCGGCGCCCGAGATCAGCACCCGCAGCTGACGCCCGGGGCCGGGGCCGACGATAGCGGCGCCCTGCCCCCGCCGGCGAGGCTCCCGGCTGCCGATCGGCGCAGCGGAGCTGCCGACCTCACAGCGGGACGGCGAGGCCCTCCGGCGCCGGCCGGGCCAGCGCCCCGGCGAGGTCGGGTCGCAGCGGGGCCAGCCCCGCGCCGGCGAGGACGACGTCGCGCGTGAACGCGTGCCAGCGGTGCGCCGAGCGCAGCATGCTGTGGCCGCCGGTGATGGTGAACCGGGCGACCCGCGCGCCCGCGCGCTGCGCCCGGACGGCGAAGTCGGCCGAGAGCTGCGCGGGCACCCATCGGTCGCGCCGGCCGTGCAGGATCGCGACGGTGCGGTCGCGCAGGTGGTCGACGGGCTCGCCGGGCGGCGTCCAGGGCGCCAGCGCGCAGATCGCCGCGACGCCGTCGTGCCCACCCGCGCGCAGCACGGCCCGCCCGCCCATCGAGTGCCCGACCAGGACGACGGGCAGCTCCCCGTGCTCGGCGCGGATGCGGTCCAGCGCCCGGTGCACATCGGCGTAGGCGTCGGCCGCGGCCCCGTTCCAGCCGGCCACCCGGTAGCGCAGCAGGCAGGTCGTGAGCCCCTGCCCGGCGGCGGCACCGGAGACGAACTGCTCGATCGCGCGCATGCGCACCAGCGAGAGCGCCCGCTCCTTGGGCGGCTCCACGCTGGCCACCGTCCCGCCGTGGCAGAACAGCGCGACCGCCCGCGGCGATCCGGTCGCGGGACGGGTCTCCAGGACCGGCTCGGTCACGCCCGGCGGGACCGGCGTCCGCCGCGGAGGCTCGCGCGGGCCCGATCCCCCAGATCGCCGGCCTTGAGCAGGGCGTTGCTGACCGTGGACGGTCCGCGGCGCCGCTCGAGGCCACGTCCGAGCCGGCGCAGGACGCCGGTGGCCAGCGGGACGAGGACGGTCAGGACCAGCCACATGCGCAGCCGGCGGGTGAGGAAGAGCCACATGCCCAGGACTCTGCCCCGTCCCGCCCGGCGGGAACCGGCGTCAGTCCGCGAGCTTCACCACCATCTTCCCGGTGTTCCCGCCGCGCAGGAGGTCGAGGAACGTGTCGACGGCGTTCTCCAGGCCCTCGCGAACGGTCTCCCGGACGACGAGGTCCCCGGAGGTGACCATGCGGGTGACCTTGGTGGTGAACTCGTCGCGCAGGTCGGCGTGGTCGCCGACGATGAAGCCGCGCAGGCTGAGCTTCTTGGTCACCATCATGAACATGTTGCGAGGCCCCGGCGCCGGCTCGGTGGCGTTGTAGCCGGAGATGGCGCCGCACAGGGCGCCCCGGCCGAACTCCTTGAAGGCGCCGATGGCGGCCTCGAGGTGCTCGCCGCCGACGTTGTCGAAGAAGACGTCGATGCCCTCGGGCGCGGCGCCCGCGAGCAGCTCGGCCACCGGGCCGTCGTGGTAGTCGAAGGCCCGCGTGAAGCCGGCCTCCTCGGTCAGCCAGCGCACCTTCTCCGGCGTCCCGGCGCTGCCGACGACGGCGGCGGCCCCGTTGAGCTTCGCGAACTGGCCGACCAGGCTGCCGACCGCACCCGCGGCGCCGGAGACGAACACGGTGTCGCCCTCCCGGAACTCCGCGAGCCGGAAGAGCCCGGCCCAGGCGGTGAGCCCCGGCATGCCGAGCACGCCGAGGTGGTAGCTGGCCGGGATGCCCGGGAGCTCGGGCAGCACCCGCACGTGCGCGGCGTCCAGGACGGCGACGTCCCGCCACGCGGCGTCGGCGAGCACCAGCGCGCCCTCGGAGACGTCGGGGGAGCGGGAGGCCACGACCCGGCCGACCGCACCACCCTTCATCGTCTCGCCGATCTCCCAGCGGGCCGCGTAGGACTTCCCCGGGTTCATCCGGCCGCGCATGTAGGGGTCGACCGACATGACCAGCATCCGCACGACGACCTGCCCCTCGGCCGGGTCCGGGCGCTCGAGCTCCACGAGCCGGAAGTCGTCGGGGGTGGGCTCGCCGTGCGGACGGGCCGCCAGCTGCCATTCGCGGGTCGTGATCGGCATGCCGACATCCTGCCGGGCGAGGGGGCGCCGGCGCCGTCCGGCCCGGCGGGCTCGGGCCGAGCGGCCATCGCTCTCCCCGGCCGGCGGGTGCCCGCGTCGAGTGCGACGAACTCGTGGTGATCAGCGTGCGATGGCCACGACGTCGTCGCACTCGTCGCCAGAGGGGCGGGCGAGCGGCCGGGGCTCGGGCCGAGCGGCGGGCGGAGGTCAGGCCGAGCGGCCGTCGCGTTCCCCCGCTCCCGGGTGCCCCGGCGCCGCGCGCCGGGCCCGTTGCCCCCGTGCCACCTCGGTGGCCAGCGCGTCGAGGGGCTGGGCGAACGCGGCCAGCGGGTCGGCGAGGGCGACGAGCCAGGCCTGGGCCGCGGCGAGCCCGGACGGGTCCAGGGCGTACAGCCGGCGGGTGCCCTCGGCGCGCACCGTGACCAGCCCGGCCTCCCGCAGCACCCGCAGGTGCTGGGACACCGCGGGCTGCGAGATCGGTGCCGCGCCCTGCAGCGCCTGGACGAGGGCCCCCGCCGGCTGCTCGCCGCCGGAGAGCAGCTCCAGGATCTGCCGGCGGGTGCGATCCCCCAGCGCCTCGAAGGTCCCGTTCACTCAGCTCCCGGCGGCATCCTCGGACGGCGGGGTCGTGTAGAACGCCACCGTACGATCGGCCGCCTCGCGCGCGGCGGCGGGGTCGTCCCCGTCGGCGGCCGCCGCCTCGCCCCACCCGGCGGCCGCGCGGCGGACGAACTCGGCCCCCTCGGGCGTCAGGGTGAACGTCGCCGCGAGCTCCGGGTCGACCGGGGCGCCGGTGTCCAGGTGCAGCCCCAGGCCCATGAGCGCCAGGTCCCAGCCCACGCCCACCGCGCCCGGCCCGAACTGCGCCCAGAACCCGGGGTCCACGGGCGCCTCGTGCACCAGTTCCATGGCGGTCCCGCCGTCCGCCGGCGAGAGGTGCACCTGGAGCCAGGAGACCATCCCGCCGAACTCCCACGTGACGGCGAAGGACTCGGGCTCCTCGCACCGCTCGACCACGCCGCCGGCGTTGCCCTCGAGCTGGTACCGGCCGCCGAGATGCAGGTCGCCGCTCACCGGCAGGAACCAGCGGGGGAGCCGCTCCGCGTCGGTGAGCGCCCCCCAGACCTGCGCCCGGTCGGCGCGGTAGGTGCGCCGGGCGACGGCGATGCGCGTCGGCGCCCCGTCGCGGGAGCCGGTGCGCACCTCGCGCGTGACCAGGCCGGCCGTGGAGACCGGATCGGTGGTGGTCATGTCGTCCTCCTATCCATAAGCAACAACTTATAGAACGACGGTAGCGGTGGTTGCCGCCGGGGGCAAGCCCCCGGTGCCGTCGGGGGAGGTGTTCCACGCCCGGATCGGTGTTGCACGACCGACCTAGAGTGGGGGCATGCTCTTCTCCCGGTACAAGACGCAGCCCGTCTCGGCCGAGGACGCCCTCCCGGGCCGTCCCGACCCGCTGCCGCACGTGCCCGAGGTGCACGCGGTGAACGGCAACCGCATCCAGCCGCCCTTCCCCGAGGGCCTGCAGACCGCCGTCTTCGGCGCCGGGTGCTTCTGGGGCGTCGAGAAGGTGTTCTGGCAGCTGCCCGGCGTCTACTCGACCGCGGCCGGTTACGCCGGTGGCCACACGCCGAACCCGACCTACGACGAGGTCTGCTCGGCGCGCACCGGTCACACCGAGGTCGTCCTCGTGGTCTTCGACCCGGCGCAGACCTCCTACGAGCAGCTGCTGAAGGCGTTCTGGGAGGACCACGACCCCACCCAGGGCATGCGGCAGGGCAACGACGTCGGCACCCAGTACCGCTCGGCGATCTACCACGCCTCACCGGAGCAGGAGGCCGCGGCGCGGGCCACCCGCGAGGCGTACCAGGAGCGGCTGACGGCGGCCGGATACGGCGAGGTCACCACCGAGATCGCGCCGCTGGGCGAGTTCTTCTACGCCGAGGACTACCACCAGCAGTACCTGTACAAGGTGCCGAACGGCTACTGCCCGGTGCACTCGACCGGCGTCTCCTGCCCGGTGGGCCTCCCCGGCGTCTGAACCAGGCCCGCCCTCCCCGGGCATAGGAAGCTATGCATACGGTTCAGGCCCCGAAACCGCATGCATAGCTTCCTATGCCCAGGACGTGGAGGCCGGACCGTGGACACTCTCCGCACCCCTGACGAGCGCTTCGCCGATCTGCCCGGCTTCCCGTACGAGCCCCGCTACGTCGAGGTCGACGACGGCGACGGCGGCCGGCTGCGGGTCGCCTACGTCGACGAGGGCCCGGCCGACGGCGAGACGGTGCTGCTGCTCCACGGCGAGCCGTCCTGGTCCTTCCTCTACCGCCGGATGATCCCGGTGCTGGTCGAGGCCGGCCTGCGCGTCGTGGCGCCCGACCTGGTCGGGTTCGGCCGCTCCGACAAGCCGGTCGAGCGGTCCGCCTACACCTACGCCCGGCACGTCGGGTGGATGCGCCAGGCGTTGCTCGACGAGCTGGACCTGCGCGACGCCACGCTGGTCTGCCAGGACTGGGGCGGCCTCATCGGGCTGCGGCTGGTCGCCGAGAACCCCGACCGCTTCGCCCGCGTCGTCGTCGCCAACACCGGGCTCCCCACCGGCGACCAGCGGATGAGCGAGGCGTTCCTGGCCTGGCAGCGGTTCTCCCAGGAGAGCCCCGAGTTCCACATCGGCCGCATCGTCGGCAACGGCACCGTCGGCGGGCTCGCCCCGGAGGTGCTGGCCGCCTACGACGCGCCCTTCCCCGACGACCGGTACACCGCCGGCGCCCGCCAGTTCCCCGCGCTGGTCCCGACGTCGCCCGACGACCCGGCGGCCGCGGCCAACCGGGCCGCCTGGGAGGTGCTGATGAGCTGGGAGAAGCCGTTCCTCACGGCCTTCTCCGACGGCGACCCGATCACCGGCGGGGGCGACCGGGTGTTCCAGAAGCTGGTGCCCGGCGCCCGGGGGATGGCGCACACGACGCTGCCCGGCGGCGGCCACTTCCTGCAGGAGGACGTCGGCCCCGAGCTCGCCCGCGTCGTCGCCGACCTCGTCGCCGCGACACCGCGCACCTGAGGCCGGCGTGGCGCTGACCCCCGACGAGGTCCTGGGCGCGCTCCGGCGCACCCCGGACGTCGAGGCGCCCGACCTGGTCGCCGTCGACGCGACCGACCGGCTGCTGCTGGACCTCGCGGCCGAGCTGGTCCCCGGCTGCGGGCCGGGCGAGGTCGCCGTCGTCGACGACTCCTACGGCGCGCTCGCGCTGGGGCTCGTCGCCCGGCACGGGCGGACCGGCGTGCGGGTGGGCCAGGACCTGCTGGTGGGGGAGCGGGCGCTGGCCGCGAACGCCGAGCGCGTCGGCCTGGCCGGCTCGTCCCGGTCCCTGCCGCTGGGCCCCGAGCTGGCGGCCGGGGCGCGGGTGGTGCTCGTCAAGGCGCCCAAGGGGCTGGACGCGCTGCGCGAGATCGCCGAGGTGGTCGCCGGGGCTGCGGCCCCCGACGTCACCGTCCTGGTGGGCGGCCGGGTCAAGCACATGACGCACGCGATGAACGACGTCCTCGGCGCCTCCTTCGGCGAGGTGCAGGCGACGCTGGCGCGGCAGAAGTCCCGGGTGCTGGTGGCCCGCGGGCCGAAGCCGCGCCCGTCGTCGTTCCCCCGGCGCCAGGAGCACCCGGACCTCGGCCTGACGGTGTGCGCCCACGGGGCAGCCTTCGCCGGCACGCGGATCGACATCGGCACCCGGGCGCTGCTGCGGGCGCTCCCGGAGATGGCGCCCGGTGCGCGGACCGCCGTGGACCTCGGTTGCGGCACCGGCGTCCTGGCCGCGCTGCTGGCCCGCGACCGCCCGGAGCTGCGCGTCCTTGCCGTGGACCAGTCCGCCGCGGCCGTCGCCTCCGCCGCGGCGACGGCGGCCGCCAACGGCGTCGCCGACCGGGTGGAGGTCCGCCGTGACGACGCCGCCGCGACCGTGCCGGACCGCTCGGTGGACCTGGTGGTCTGCAACCCGCCGTTCCACGTGGGTGCGGCGGTGGTGACGACGGCCGCCGACCGGCTGTTCGCGGCGGCGGCGCGGTTGCTGCGCCCCGGCGGCGAGCTGTGGACGGTCTACAACTCGGCGCTGCGCTACCGCCCGGCGCTGAACCGGGTGGTCGGGCCGACCCGGGTGGCCCACCGGGACCCGAAGTTCACGGTGACGGTGTCGCGGCGGCGCTGAGGGTCGGTGGATCCCGCATGGCGATCCAGGTCACCATCCGGCATCGGTGGGTCCGTTCGAGTTGAGCCTGCGCCGCGCGGCCCGACCACGGGAGGAGAGGATCCGACCGAAGGAGCATCCATGACCGGGCGACTGCGCCGCGTGAAGGTGAGCACCCGTCTGATGACGCTGGTGCTCGTCGCGGTGATCGGGATGGCGACGATCGCCGTGATCGGGGCACTGCAGGTGCGCTCGACGATCGAGGAGGAGCAGCGCAGCCAGGCCCGGGTGGCCGTCGAGGCCGCGCTGGGTGTGATCGCCCACTTCGGCGAGCGGGAGGCGGCGGGCGAGCTGACCCGGGAGGAGGCGCAGGCGGCGGCCGTCGCCGCGGTCCGTGGCCTGCGGTACTCCGGCGAGGAGTACTTCTGGATCAACGACATGACCCCCCGCATGGTCATGCACCCCATCAAGCCGGAGCTCGACGGGCAGGACCTCTCGGCCAACGAGGACCCCGACGGCAAGAAGCTCTTCGTGGAGTTCGTGGAGGTCGTCGAGGCCGAGGGCAGCGGCTTCGTCGACTACCTGTGGCCGAAGCCTGGCGAGGAGGAGCCGCAGCCCAAGGTCTCCTACGTGACCGGCTACGAGCCGTGGGGCTGGGTGGTCGGGTCCGGCATCTACGTCGCCGACCTCGACGGCGCCTTCCGCGCGGAGCTGCTCGTCATGGCGCTCTGGGTCGCACCGGTGTGCCTGCTCATCGTGGCCCTGTCGCTGGTCATCTCCCGCAGCATCAGCCGGCCGCTGCGCACCATGACCGAGGTGCTGAGCACCGGTGACCTGCAGCGCCGGCTCGACGAGGGGGCCGGGAGGACCGAGCTGGACCAGCTCGCCGGCGCGGTGAACACCACGCTGGGGCGGGTCTCCGGCGTCGTGCGCGAGGTCGGCCAGGCATCGCAGCTGCTCGAGGAGGCCGCCCGCACCCTGTCGTCCACCAGCGAGTCGATCGCCGGCACGGCCGATCGTTCGCAGGGCCAGGCCCGGGACGTCACCGAGGCCACCCGCGAGGTGAGCAACGGCATCGAGGCGGTCGCCGCGGGCGCGGAGGAGATGGGCGCATCCATCCGCGAGATCGCGCACAACGCCGCCGAGGCCGCGCGCATCGCCGGCAGCGCGGTGTCCGCGGCGGAGTCGACCTCGGCCACGATCGGCAAGCTGGGGGAGTCCTCGGCGGAGATCGGCAACGTGGTGAAGGTCATCACGAGCATCGCCGAGCAGACGAACCTGCTGGCGCTGAACGCCACGATCGAGGCCGCGCGGGCCGGTGAGGCCGGCAAGGGCTTCGCCGTCGTCGCCAACGAGGTCAAGGAGCTGGCGCAGGAGACGGCGAAGGCCACCGAGGACATCGCCAGGCGGGTCGAGGCCATCCAGACCGACACGGGCAGCGCCGTCCAGGCGATCGGCAGCGTCACCGCGATCATCGCGGAGATCAACGACTACCAGACGACGATCGCCTCCGCCGTCGAGGAGCAGACCGCGACGACGAACGAGATGAGCCGGGCGATCGGGGACGCCGCGGAGAGCGGCCGGTCGATCGCCGGCACCGTCGGCGAGGTGGCCCAGGGTGCTCAGGAGACCTCCGCAGGGGTGGCCGCGATGCAGACCGCGGCGGACGATCTCGTGCGCATGTCCGGTGAGCTGCGGAAGGTGGCCGGGGCGTTCCAGAGCTGACCCGCCGGTAGCCGTGGGCGCGGCGCGGCGCGGCGCGACCGGCCGGTGGCGGTGGGGTCCGACCCCACCGCCACCGGTCGCGTCCGGGCCTCTGCGGTCGCCCCGAGGGGTGAGGACCGGTCGTTCGCCGCGCCCCGGTGCGGGACCTGACCGACGATGTCGCAGAATGCTCAACCAGTCGGCCGGGAAGGTTCCGGTCCGAGGGTGCAGGAGACCGGATGGAGCAGGGAACCGGCGAGGGCGCGGCGACGGTTGCGCCCGACCGTTCCCGTGCCCGCCCGGTGGACACCCTCCCGGGCGTCGCGCACCTCGCCGCGCCGGTCGGCTCCGACGAGGAGCTGCTGGCCGCCGTCCTGCCCTACATCGACGAGGGGCTGCGGGCGGACGACCTGGTCGTCCTCTCCTGCCCCCCGGAGACGGCGGCGCTGGTCACCGGTGCGCTGGGCGAGCGTGCCGGAACGGTCGAGGAGGACACCCGGCTGTGCCTCCTCGGCACGACGGTGCCCGACGCCGTCGCCGCCGGCCGCGACCTGGTGCGGCGGGCGCGGGGCACCGGATCGGGCCGGTTGCGGGTCGCGGGTCAGGTCCGGTTCGGGCCGACACCGCGCGACTGGTGCGAGGGGCTGCGCTACGAGGCCGCCGCGAACCTGCTGCTGGCCGCCCGGCCGGTGTCGGGCCTGTGCCTGCTCGACCGCCGCGAGCTCTCCGCCGAGGTGCTCGCCGGCGTGGCCGCCACGCACCCCTGGGTGCTCACCGGCGGCCGGGTGGTCCCGAGCGGGGCCTTCGAGGACCCTGCCGGCTACGCGCGCCGGCTGCCGGTGCCCCGTGAGCCGCTGGAGGGGCAGGCCCCGGCGCTGGCGGTGGACGACGCCCCGTCGCTCTCCGAGCTGCGCCGGCTCCTGCGGACGGTGATCCAGGCCCGGGTGCCCGATCCCGACCAGGCCGCCGACCTGCACTTCGCCGCCAGCGAGATCGCCAGCAACGCCTTCCGGCACGGGGCCCGCCCCGTGTCGGCCCGCGTGTGGGGCGACGGCGAGCGGCTGGTGTGCGCCATCACCGACCAGGGGCACGGCACCGACGTCCCCTTCCCCGGCTTCCACCCGGCGCACGGCGTGGACCTCGCGAAGGGCGGCATGGGCCTGTGGCTGACCCGCAAGCTCTGGGACCACGTCGACCTGGTCCCGGGGCCGGCCGGCTTCACCGTCCGGCTCAGCTCCCGCCTGCGCTGATGCGCGCCGATCCGTCTGCGCCGCCGGGGCCGTTACGGTGAGCGACGTGGAGGACGCCGTCGACCTGATCCTCGAGCAGTGGGCCCGGGAGCGTCCGGACCTCGACTGCTCGCCGATGGGGATCGTCGGGCGCATCACCCAGCTCCAGCGCGAGGTCCACCTCGCCCAGCGGGCCACGTTCGCCCGGTATGGCCTCGACGCGCCGTCCTTCGACGTGCTGGCGGCCCTGCGGCGGGCGGGCGCGCCCTACCAGCTCACGCCGACCGCCCTCATGCGCACGGCGCTGGTCACCTCCGGCGCGATCACGCAGCGGCTGGACCGGCTGGAGGAGCGGGGCCTGATCACCCGCGAGCGCAGCGAGGCCGACGGCCGGGCCGTCGTCGTCACGCTCACCGACGCGGGGCGCGCGGCGCTGGACGCGGCGCTGCCCGATCACCTGGAGACCGAGCGGCGGCTGCTGGAGGCGCTGCCGTCGGAGGACCGGGAGCAGCTGGCGGCGCTGCTGCGCCGCCTTCTCGTGGGCCTGGGGCGGGTGCCGCAGCAGCCCTGAGCCGCCCGTTCCGTCAGGGCAGCGCGTCCTCCGCCGCCCCCAGCAGGACATGCGAGTCCTTGCCGGTCCGCTTGGCGGCGTACATGGCGGTGTCGGCGCGGTGCAGCAGCTCCTCGGCGGTGCAGCCGGCCGTCCCGAGCGCGCCGCCGATGCTGGCGGTCACGGTCACGGTGATGGTGCGGGTGCCGACCCGGACCGGCGCGCGCAGCGCGGTCAGCAGCCGGTCGGCGACCTCGCGCAGCCGCACGGCATCGGCGTCGGCCAGCAGGAGGGCGAACTCGTCACCGCCCAGCCGCGCGACCACGTCCTCCCCGCGCACGCCGGCGGAGAGCCGGGCGGCGACGGCCAGCAGCAGCTCGTCCCCGGCCGCGTGCCCCAGGGTGTCGTTCACGTCCTTGAAATCGTCGACGTCGACGAAGAGCACCGCCGGCGAGGTGCCCGGTCCGGCGTCGGCGGTCGCGGAGGCGAGCCGCTCGTTGAAGGCGGTCCGGTTGAGCAGCCCGGTCAGGGGGTCGGTGCGCGCCTGGCGCCGCAACTCGTCCTCGAACAGCTTCCGGTCGGTGACCTCGCGGAAGTTCACGACCCAGCCCTCGATGCCGACGGCGTCCACGCGACCGCTGATCCGCATCTCCACCCACCGGGTGCCGCCCGAGCTGTGCTGGACGCGGATGTCGGTGTCCACGACGCCGGAGCCGCCGCCCGGCGAGCGGCCGGCCGCGGCGACAGCAGCCTGCAGGCGCGGCTGGTCGCGGGGATCGGCCAGCGAGATGGCGTCGCGCCCGACGTAGTCCGCCGGGGGGCGGCCGAGGAGCGACTGGACCGCCGGGCTCATGTACGCGACCGATCCCGCGGCGTCGACGATGGCGATGACGTCGGCGGCGTTCTCGAGCAGGATCTGGAGGCGTGCCTCGCCGGCGGCCAGGGCGGCCCGGGCCCGTTCGCGTTCGCGGGTCAGCGCTGCCAGCCGCCACAGCGCCAGCCCGGTGAGCAGCGTGCTGCCCAGGCCCAGGAGGTAGCCGACGCCGCCGTGGCCGATGCTCCACAGGAGCAGCAGCGCCGGGCTGATCAGCAGGGCGGCGCCCAGGCCGAGGACCCGGCTCGACGCGGCCTCCTGCTCGGTTTCGGGGCGTGCGCCCAGGGCGCGGACCGACGGGTGCCGCATGGCGAGCACGAGGGCGGCGATCGCCAGCAGCGGCAGCGGGTCCAGCCAGGGGTTCTCGCGGAGCGGTCCGGCCACCAGGCGTCCGGCGTAGCCGGCGACGGTGAGGACCCCCGCGGCGAGCAGGGCCAGGGAGCTCACCGACCGACGGCCGCGGGCCATGGCCAGCGGGACGCAGACGATGAGGAGCACCACGGTGATCAGCGGCGTGCCGATGCCGGTCTCGAGCAGGTCGGCCGGCACGTCGTGCCGGCCGCCGACGATGGCGAGGACGGCGAGCCCGGCGGCCAGCAGCAAGGTCGCGGTGTCGCCGGTGGCGGCCCAGTCGCGCCGCCGGGGGCCGCGCACGACCGCGATCGCGCCCACCACGACCGCCAGGTAGGCAGCGACGTCGAGACCGGACTCCACGGTGCCGAGCGGCCCCGGGAGCACGCCGGCGAGGGCCGGCGTCTCCACCGCACTGCTGGCGGCGAAGCAGGCCAGCCCCACGCAGAGCGCGCGCCAGGCGGTGGTCAGCGGTGACCGGTGGTCGCGCAGCGCGGTGGCGCCGGCCGCCACGCCGAGCAGGAAGAGCGGCACCTCGGCCGCCGGTCGCCAGGGACCGATCGGCACGACCGTGGACACGAGGAGCGCCACGACCGCGGCCAGCCCGGCGTGGCACCACGCGGCGCGCGCGGTGGCCGGGGCCCGGGAGGGAGAGGTGGTCACCCGATCCCATCGGCCGCCGACCGCGGGTGGGTGATCCGGTTCACCCGCAGGGGGGAGGGCCCCCCCTCAGATCGCGGGGAGGTCCTCGCGGCGGAGGTCGGGGCGCACCCGGACGAAGCGCAGGGGGTGGCGGAACACCCCGGCCTGCAGAGCGGCGTCGGCGCTCACCTCGACGACGGCGCTCGGCTCCACGCGCGTGAGGGGCACGGCCAGGCGGCCGCCGCCGAACCGGCCGGTGCCGATCCGCTCGGGCCAGGGGTGGTCCGGGCCGGCGGGGCGGAGCACGGCGGCCAGCTCGGCGGACTGGGCGGGCGAGAGCGGGCTGCTCCGGCCGACGACGACGAGCTCGCCGTCGCGGTAGCGGCCGGCCACCAGCTGGCTCGGCCGGTCCAGGTCACCGATGACGCCGCCGGCCAGCACCTCGGTCGTCTCCCAGCTCTTGACCTTCAGCCACTCCCGGCGCCCGGGGGCGTAGCGGGTCGCCGCCCCCTTCACGACCAGCCCCTCGACGCCGGCCGGGCGGAAGTCGTCGAACCACCTCCGCGCCTCGGCGGGGTCGGCGGTCACCGGGGAGAGCTGCATCGGCGGGGCCCAGCGGGCGGCCAGCTGCTCGAGGGCGGCGCGGCGCCGGGTGAACGTCCGGCCGCGCAGGTCCTCCCCACCGGCGGCCAGCAGGTCGAAGGCCACGTAGGAGGCGGGCGCGGTGGAGACCTGCGCCGCGATGCGCCCGGCCGAGGTCACCATGCGCTGCTGCAGCAGGCCGAAATCGAGCCGGTCGTCGTGCCAGATGACGACCTCGCCGTCGACCACGGTGCCGGGAGGAACCTGGGCGAGCGCGGCGGCGGCGACGTCGGGGAAGCGGTCGGTGAGGTCGCGCCCCTGCTTGGACCACAGCCGGGTGGCGCTGCGGTCGCGCACGACCACCAGCCGGTAGCCGTCCCACTTGGGCTCGTACCGGCACCCCCCGCTCAGCGCGGCGGGCGACGGGATCTGGCGGACCGGCTTGGCCAGCTCCACGGCGACGGGCCCGGCGAGCTCGGGCGGCAGCGCGGGCAGACCCGGGGCGGACAGGGGCACCGGGACAGCCTGCGGGGAGCCCGGGCGCCGCGCACGCCGGCGGCGGGTCGGCACACCCGTTCGGGGGCCGGTCACCACGCTCCGTCGCCACCCGGGCGCGGGGCGGCCTCTCAGCCGAGAAGCAGCAGCGCGTAGGCCGCCAGCGAGGGCCCGTCGGTGAAGCGGCCGTCGCGGATCATCGCCCGCAGCTCCTGCTCGGGGACGAACGCGGTCACCATGTCGGCCTCGGTCGCCTCCCGCGCGGGAGGGCCGGGCACGAGCCCTGTCGCCAGCCAGACGTCGAACTCCTGCGTGGAGAGCCCCGGCGCCAGGTCGAGGTGGCCGAGGTGGGTCAGCGTGCCGGCGCGCAGCCCCGTCTCCTCGGCGAGCTCCGCCCGGGCGAGCTCCTCGGCCGAGCCCTCCGCGCCCTGGGTCCAGGTGCCCTGCGGGAACTCCCAGGCGCGGCGGCCGAGCGGGTGGCGGTGCTGCTGCACCAGCCAGAAACCGTCCCGCTCGGCGGGCAGCACCAGGGCGAAGTGGGGTTTCTCCACCACGCCGTAGACGCCGCGGGACCCGTCGGCCCGCTCGACGCTGTCCTCCCGCACCCGGATCCACGGGTTGCGGTACACCTCCCGGCTGCTCGTCGTCCGCACGGTGGCGAGCGTGCCAGAGACGTGGACCATGGACGGCGATGACCGAGCGCAAGCCGCCGGGGGTCTCCTTCGAGACCTGGGTGGACACCCAGATCGCGCGTGCCCGGGAGCGCGGTGACTTCGACGGCCTGGACGGCGCCGGCAAGCCGATCGCGGGCCTGGAGCGCGACACCACCGCCTACGACTGGGTCGTGGCCAAGGCCCGGCGCGAGGGCATCGAGACCGCGGAGATGCTGCCCCCCGGCCTCGCCCTGCGCCGGGAGCGCGACGTGCTCCCGCAGCGCGCGGCCCGGCTGGGCACGGAGGAGGCGGTCCGGGCGCTGGCCGAGGACTACAACGCGCGGGTCGAGGCCTTCTGGCGCACCCCGCAGCCCAGCCGGTGGTCGCCGGTGCCGGGGCTGGCCGACGTCGAGGCGCTGGTCGAGGGCTGGCGGCGCGACCGACCCGCCGAGGAGCCGGCTCCCGCCCCGCCCGCGCCCCCCGTGCGCCGGCGCTGGTGGCGCCGGCGCGGCTGAGCGCCGCCGGGCCCGCGGCCTCAGCGCCGGCGCAGGCCGGCGTCGACACCGTCTGGGTGCGGCGGAGGCGCTGCGCGGCCGGGCCGGTGGAGCGGGTGCCGCGGCGTCCGCTCGTGGCGGAACCCGCGTCGGCGGCGTGGGGCCGGGGTAGGGGCCGGATCCGCCGAGGAGGAGGCCGACATGACCGAGGTACCAGGGACCGACCGTGACGAGGCCCGGGAGAACGTGCTCGAGGAGACCCCGATCACCCCGGAGGGCGTCGAGCAGGACACGTCCACCGGGGGTGACGAGGGCCAGGACGGGAACCAGGCCAAGCCGGACGCCGGGACCGCCGATCCCGTGACGTGAGCCGGGCGGGAACCCGTCCCGCGCCGCGACCTGGGCCGGACGGTGTCCCGTGCCGGGCGCAGTCGCTCTCTGCCCCGCTCGACGGGGCAGAGAGCGACTGTCCTCGGGACCCCTGCACGGCTCCGCCGGCTACCCCGGCAGGACGTCGAACTCGTTGAACGCCGCACCGCCGGAGAGGGTGGCGTAGCCGGGCCCGCGGTCGAAGAACGGCTCGTCGCCGGTGCGGGCGCCCCGCAGGGAGGCCCGCAGCTCCTCGGTGGCGGCCAGGTCGGCCTCACCCGACTCGAGGACGACGACGCCGTAGTCCTCCCGGGCGCCGGCGACCGACACCTTCCGCCAGGAGATGTCGCGCAGCACCTCGTCGACCGGCCGGTCCAGCGGGTCGCCCCAGCCGCCGCCGCCCGTCGTCCGAATGCGCACCACGGTGCCGGCCTTCAGCGGCTCGGCGTCGGCGAGCGCGTCGACGTCGTGCTCGTCCGGGCCGCCCGGGTCGACGGTGATCTGGAACGGCCGCCCGGCCTTGCCGCCCTTGACGCCCCAGCAGGCGAGGATCGAGCGGTCGGCGATCGACATGAAGTGGGCGTCGCGCAGCACGCGGATGTGCTTCTCGTAGCCGCAGCCGCCGCGGTAGCGCCCCGGCCCGCCGGAGTCCATCGCCAGCCCCAGCCGCTCGACCCGCAGCGGGAAGCGGCCCTCGGTGAACTCCGTCGGCAGGTTCCGCGAGTCGGGGACGACGTGGATGGTGTCCTCGCCGTCGGCGTAGTAGCGCCCGCCCGAGCCGCCGCCCAGCACCTCGCGCATCAGGTACGGCTCGCCGTCGAAGTCCGTGCCGTAGACGCCGGTGTATCGGATCGTCTCCTGGTCGGCGGGCATGCGGCCGCCGGTGGCCTTCGCCAGCACCCCGGCGAGCACGCCGAGCAGCCGCAGGATGACGAACGTCCGGGCGTTGGTCGGCGCCGGGAAGATCGGGGTGAGCAGCGTGCCCTTCTCCGGGAAGCGCATCTCGATCAGCGGGACGACGCCCTCGTTGACGTCGAGCTGCGCCATGCGCTCCGGCGTCTCGGCCAGGTTGCGCAGGATCGGCGCCAGCCACTTCTTGAGGAAGTTGCCGTCGGCGTAGTCGCCGCAGTGGTTGATCGGTCCCTTGGCCTGCGGGCCGGTGCCGGTGAAGTCGATGACCAGCGGCGTCTCCTCCGAGGAGTCCATGGTCAGCGTGATCCGCTGCCGGTGCAGCTGCGGCTCCTCGACGCCGTCGTGCTCGGCGTAGTCCTCCCAGACGTAGGTGCCGTCGGGGATCTGCGACAGGATCTCCCGCCGGTACACCTCGGTGGAGCTGTCGAGGATCGCGTCGAAGGCGGCCTCCACGGCCTGCACGCCGTACCGCTCGAACAGCTCCCCGAGCCGGCGGGCGCCCGCCAGGCAGGCCGAGCACTCCGCATCGAGGTCGGCCGCGAGCGAGTCGGGCATCCGCGAGTTGCGGGTCATGATCTTCAGCGCGCTCTCGTTGGGCACGCCGCGGTCCCACAGCTTGATCGGGGGGACCATCAGGCCCTCCTCGTACACGCTGGTCGCCGCCGACGGCATCGAGCCCGGCACGGCGCCGCCGATGTCGTCGTGGTGGCCGAACGCCTGGATGAAGGCGACCACCCTCTCGGCGCCGTTCACGTGCGCGAAGACCGGCACGGTGACGCAGAGGTCGGGCAGGTGGCCGATCCCGCCCTCGGAGAGGTAGACGTCGTTGTGGAAGTAGACGTCGCCGGGGTTCATCGAGTCCAGCGGGTAGTCCCGCACGACCGGCTGCACCAGCGCGGAGTACGAGCGGCCGGTGAGCTTGCGCAGCAGCCGGTCGTGGATGCCGGCCCGGAAGTCGTGCGCGTCGCGGATCATCGGGGAGCGGGAGGTGCGGCCGATGGAGGTCTCGACCTCCTTCTCGATCGCGGCCAGCGTGCCGGCGACGATCTCGACGAGCACCGGGTCGGCGGTCGTGGCGTCGGTGAGGCTCATCGGCCGGTCTCCTTCGTGAGCAGCAGGTTTCCGTAGGCGTCCACGGTGGCGGCGAAGCCGGGGTGCACCGGGACGGTGGAGCCGAACTCCTCGACGATCGCCGGGCCGCTGACGACGTCGCCGGGGGCCAGGCGCAGGCGGTCGTAGGTCGGCGTCTCCACCCAGTCGCCTCCGGAGGACGACGACGGCTGCACAGCGTCGAAGAAGACGGGACGGGAGCCCGTGACGGCCCGGTCCGTCCCGCCGTCGGCCGGCGCCAGCTCGACGAGGTCGGGACGCCGGATCGGGCCGATCCCGCTGACCCGCAGGTTCACCCACTCCACGGCCTGGCGCGGGTCGTCGGCGAAGTCGTAGCCGTACAGCTGGCGGTGCGCGGCGTGGAACTCCCGCGCCACCGCCTCGGTGGCCTCGGCGTCGAGCTCGCCGTCGGCGACCGGCACCCGCACCTCGAACGCCTGGCCGACGTAGCGCAGGTCCGCCGTCCGCTGCATGCGCTGCTGGTCGCGGCCGAAGCCCTCGCCGTCCAGGGCGACCTGCGCCTGGGCCTCGAGGTCGGCGTAGACGGCGCGCACCCGGGCCAGGTCCAGGTCGGCGTGCCGGCTGATCACGGTCTGCACGTAGTCGTTGCGGACGTCGACGGTGAGCAGGCCGAAGGCGCTGACGTTGCCCGGGTTCGGCGGCACCAGGGTGCGGGGCAGGCCGAGGATGTCCATGAGCCGGCAGGCCAGCAGCGAGCCCGAGCCGCCGAAGGTGGTCAGCGTGAAGTCCCGGACGTCCAGGCCCTTGGCCACGGTCACCTGGCGCAGCGCGTTGGCCTGGTTCCACGCGGAGATCTCCAGGATCCCGGTGGCCGCCCGCTCGAGGTCCATGTCCAGCTTCGCGCCGAGCTGCTGCAGCCCGTCCCGCGCGGCATCGACCGACAGCGGGATCTCGCCGCCCAGCAGGTGCGGGGGGATCCGGCCGAGGACGACGTGGGCGTCGGTGACGGTCGGCTGGTCGCCGCCGTTCCGGTAGCACATCGGGCCGGGGTCGGCACCGGCCGACTTCGGGCCCACCTTGAGCGTGCCCTCCGGCGAGAGCCAGGCGATGGAGCCGCCGCCCGCGCCCACGGTGACGACGTCGATCATCGGGATCTTGGACGGGTAGTCGCCCACCGAACCCTCGGTGGTGAGCGCGGGCTCCCCGTCGATGACCACCGTGACGTCGGTGGAGGTGCCGCCGCCGTCGCAGGTGAGCACCCGGTCGAACCCGGCGGTGCCCGCGATCAGCGCCGCGCCCAGCGCCCCGGCGGCCGGGCCGGAGAGCATCGTGGTGATCGGCTGGTGCACCACCTCGGCGGCCGAGAGCACGCCGCCGTTGCTCTTCATGACGTAGAACGGCACGCCGGGCGCGATCTCGTCGAGGCGGGTGCGGATGTTGGTGACGTACGCGCCGACCTTCGGCTTCACGGCGGCGTCGACCAGCGTCGTCACCGAGCGCTCGTACTCCCGGTACTCGCGCAGCACCTCGGAGCTGATGCTCACCACGGCGTCGGGGTGCTCCTCGCGGATCACCTCGAGCATCCGGCGCTCGTGCGCGTCGTCGGCGTAGGCGTGCAGGAAGCAGACGCCGACGGTGGTGATGCCGGCGTCGCGGAAGAAGCGGGCGGCGGCGCGGGCGTCGTCCTCGTCGAAGGGGCGCACCTCCGCGCCGGTGTGGTCCAGCCGCCCGCGCACGGTGTGGACCAGGTCGGCCGGGACGATCCGCGGCGGCTTGACCCAGAAGTAGCTGTTGCCGTAGCCGTCGGGCACCGACTGGCGGGCGATCTCGAGCACCGACTCGTAGCCCTCGGTGGTGATGAAGCCCAGGCGGTCCAGCTTGCCCTCGAGCAGCTGGTTGGTGGCCACCGTCGTCCCGTGGCTGACGGCGGTCACCGCCTCGCCGGTCAGGCCCATCAGGTCCAGCACCTTGCGGACGCCGGTGAGGAAACCCTCGGCCGGATCGGCGGGCGTGGACGGCGTCTTGGTGGTGGTCGTCCGCCCGGTCTCCTCGTCCACCGCGACGACGTCGGTGAACGTCCCGCCGGTGTCGATGCCGATGCGGACCCGGCGCTCGCTCATGGGAAGAAACCTTAGCGGTGAGATAACCGGATCGGAAGACTCCCGCCGCCGCGGGTGCGCCCCGCGCGGACCCATGCCTACCGTGGGCCGATGGACACCGCCGACCTGCTCGCGCTGCGGTCCGACGACCGCGCGGCCCTGCTCCTGATCGGCCTGCGGGGCGACTGGTAGCCCTACTGCTGCGCCCAGGCGGTCCGCCTGGCCCCGTCTCTGCCCCGTCTCGCCGCCGCCGGCACCGAGGTCGTGCTCGCCTCGGTCGACCCGCCCGAGGTGCAGCTCGCGTTCGACCGCACCTGGCACGTGCCCTACCGCTGGGTGAGCGATCCCGACGGCTCCCGGCTGGCGAAGCCGCTGGACGCCTGGGACGAGGACGCCTCGATCTTCCGGCCGGTCGTCATCGCGGTCGCCCCCGACGGCCGGGAGGTGTTCCGGGAACTTTCCCGCGACTTCACCGACCGGACGGACGACGAGCCCTTCCTCACCGCGCTGGAGGGGCTGGGCCTGCCCCCGCTCCCCGAGCCCGGGCCGTGGGCCCCGGAGGGCGTCGAGCCCCGGCCGTCGAAGCGGGCGTTCACGCCCGGCTCCTTCATCCCGTACTTCCGCGCCATCAAGTTCAACACCATGGCGCTGGCCGACCGGATGCGCGACGACCGGGACCGCGAGGAGGTCCGCACCGAGAACCGGATGGCCGCCTCCTTCCTGGAGTCGTTCGACCGCTGGCGGGCCGAGCACCCGCCGGAGCGCCAGTAGTCAGCCCGGCGCCCGCCGCGCGCCGGGCTCCTCCGCCGTCGCGGGGAGGCGCTCGGCGCCGGGCACGTCGGAGAACAGCCACGGGTCCAGCCGCTCGGACCTGCGCACCACGCTCACCGCCCCGGTGCGCTCGAGCACGACGCAGCCCACCTCGGCGAGGTCGCGGATGCCGGCCAGCCGGAGCTTCTGCCGCAGCTCGTCCTCGCCGACGTGGGCCGCCCGCAGGTTCTCCCGCAGCGGCACGTCCCCGGCCATGAGCAGCACCGGGGGGCGGTTCAGCAGCCGGTCCACCCAGCGGCTGCGCCGGACCCGCACCAGCGCGATCTGCGTGGTGAAGAGGGTGACGATCGCGACGACCCCGGTGAGCAGGGTCGGGTCGAGCAGCAGCGCGGTCCGGCCGATCACCGCGCCGAGCGCGATGGCGCAGCCGAGGTCGAAGCTGGACATGGTGGCGAGGCTGCGCTGGCCGACCAGCCGGACGCAGAGGATCAGCACCAGGTACATGGACACGGTGGTCAGGACGACGAGGCCGGCCGTCTGCCAGTCGATCCCCAGCTGGTCCCTCATCGGGCCTCCCCGGACGGCGGTGTGGGTCAGCCCCATTCTCGGGGGCGTCCGCCGCCGCGGCTGCGCGCCTCCCGGGGGCAACAGCTCGGCAGGCCAGGCGCCCGGCGCGGTCAGTCGGCGAGCGTGCGCAGGATCCGGGCGAGCGCGGCGCGGTCCTCGGGGCCCAGGCGGGCGAAGAGCTCGGCGGAGTCGGCGGCCCGCGCGCGGCCGATCTCGCCCCGGAGCCGCCGCCCCTCGTCGGTCGGCCGCAGCAGCACCGCCCGGCGGTCGGCGGGGTCGGGCGACCGCTCGACCAGCCCGCGCTCCTGCAGCCCGTCGGCCACCTCGGTCGCCGACCGGGGCGCGATGTGCAGCGCCTCCGCCAGGTCGGAGAGCCGGACGCCCTCGCGCTCGCAGACCACCCGGAGGGCCCGGGCCTGGTGGGGGGAGAGGTCCCAGGGGGCCAGCGCGTCGCGCCACCGGCGGCGCTGGGTGCGGGCCACCCGCATCAGCAGGTCGCCCAGCTCGCCGGTCCGGTCCTCCGCCACGGGGGAATGGTAGCGGCGGTGCTCCGGTTACCGGACAGTGAGGTAACCTCAGCAACCTGGAGGTGGCGACATCAGCGAGACGATGACCGGCGGCGGAGGCCGCGGTGGTGGCGGCGGGGGCAATTCCGGCCGCAGGCCCGACCCGGCCGACCTCGCCCAGCTGGAGCGGTCCCCGGTGCGCTGGGGCCGGGTCGCGGCGCTGTTCCGCCCGTTTCGCGGGCAGCTCGCCGTCGTGGTCGCGCTCATCGTGGCGTCATCGGCCGTGGCGCTGGCCACGCCCTTCCTCATCCGCCTGGTCATCGACGAGGCGATCCCCGAGCAGGACGTGCCGCTGCTGCTGTGGGCGGTCGGCGGGATGCTCGCCGTCACCGTGGTCACGGCCGTCTTCGGCGTCGTGCAGACGTGGATGAGCACGACCGTCGGCCAGCGGGTCATGCACGGCCTGCGGACGGCGGTCTTCACCCACCTGCAGCGCCAGTCCCTCGGCTTCTTCACCCGCACCAAGGGCGGCGAGGTGCAGTCGCGGCTGATGAACGACATCGGCAGCATGCAGTCGGTCGTCACCTCGACCGCCACCTCGTTCGCCTCCAGCGCGACCACGGTCATCGGCACGGCCGTCGCCATGGTGGTGCTGAGCTGGCGGCTGTCACTGCTCTCGCTGATCGTCCTGCCGCCGGCGATCTGGCTGACCCGCCGCGTGGCCCGCATGCGCCGCACGATCACCGCCCAGCGGCAGCGGCACCTCTCCGACCTGCACTCCCAGGTCGAGGAGGGGCTCAGCGTCAGCGGCGTGCTGCTGGGCAAGACCCTCGGCGCGGGGCCGGTGCAGTCGCAGCGCTTCGCCGGCACGTCGGAGTTCCTCGTGGACCTCGAGGTCCGCTCGCAGCTGGCCGGGCGCTGGCGGATGGCCACGATGAGCGTCGTCTTCGCCGGCATCCCGGCGCTGATCTACCTGGCCGCGGGCCTGCCGGCGACGTCGGGCGGCATGACGATCGGCACGCTGGTCGCCTTCACCACGCTGCAGGGCGCGCTCTTCCGCCCGCTCATGCAGCTGCTGGACATCGGCGTCTCGCTCACCGCCTCGATGGCGCTCTTCAGCCGGGTGTTCGAGTACCTCGACCTGCCGGTCGACATCGACGACCCGGCCCACCCCGTGCCGGTCGACCCGGCGCGGGTGCGCGGGGAGGTGCGCTTCGAGCACGTCGGCTTCCGCTACCCCGACGGCGTGCGGCCCGCGCTCGACGACGTCGACGTCACCGTGCCCGCCGGCTCCACCCTGGCGCTGGTGGGCGAGACGGGCTCGGGCAAGAGCACGCTCGCCTCCCTGGTGGCCCGGCTGAACGACCCCACCACCGGGCGGGTGCTGGTCGACGGCGTGGACGTGCGCGACATGCGGCTCGCCGACCTCGCGCGCGTCGTCGGCGTCGTCTCCCAGGAGACGTACCTGCTGCACGGCACGGTGCGGGAGAACCTGCTGCACGCGAAGCCCGACGCCACCGACGCCGAGCTGGTCGACGCCGCCCGCCGCGCCCAGGTGCACCACGTCATCGCGGCGCTGCCCGACGGCTACGACACGGTGGTCGGGGCGCGCGGGCACCGCTTCTCGGGCGGGGAGAAGCAGCGCCTGGCGATCGCCCGCACGCTGCTGCGCGACCCGCGGGTGCTGGTGCTCGACGAGGCGACCAGTGCGCTGGACAACGAGACCGAGCGGGCGGTGCAGGCCGCGCTGGACGAGGCCGCCCGCGGCCGCACGACCATCACCATCGCCCACCGGCTCTCCACCGTGCGCGACGCCGACCGCATCGTCGTCCTGGACGCCGGCCGGGTCGCCGAGCAGGGCGCCCACGAGGAGCTCCTGGCGCTCGGCGGCCGGTACGCCCGGCTGGCCGGCCTCGCCCAGCGGGACGCCGCCCTCGCCGGCTGAGGCTCGCGCCGTCGTCCACGCCGCGCCGCGCCGCCCCGGCCCCGCGGTTCAGTCCAGATCGGCCTGCCAGAGGTCGGGCCCGAAGACCTCGTACTGGATGTCCCTGGCCGGGACGCCCCGGTCGATGAGCGTGCTGCGCACCGCCTGCATGAAGGGCAGCGGGCCGCAGAGGTAATACACGGCACCCCAGGGCAGGTCGACCTGCGAGAGGTCCATCTGGCCGGCGTGCGCCCCGGCGACCGGCATCGAGCACCCGTCGCCCTGCTCGAACCAGACGTGCACCGAGGCGTTGGGCAGCTTGTGGACGTCGCCGACCACCTGCTCCCGCAGCGCCCAGGAGGCCTCGTCGACGTCGGCGTGCCACAGCCGTACGTCCAGGCCGGAACCGGCGTGCGCCAGGTGCGAGAGCATCCCGGCCATCGGCGTGATGCCGATGCCGGCGCTGGCGAAGACCACCGGGCGCCCGGAGTCGTCGAGGACGACGTCGCCGAACGGCACCGACAGCTCGAGCCGGTCGCCGACACCGACCGAGTCGTGCAGCAGGTTCGACACCTCGCCGTCGGGCGTGCCGCCGCCGTGCACCCGCTTGACGGAGAACTGGCGGTGCTCGCCGTCGTCGGCGCGGGTGAGGCTGTACTGCCGCGGCTGGCGGACGCCGTCGGGCATGACAGGGCGCACCGTCACGTACTGGCCGGGCAGCGAGGTCTTCACCAGCCGGTCGTCGACCCGCTTGACCTTGAAGGTGACGACGTCGTCGGTCTCGGGGGTCTTCTCGGTGACCTCCCACTGCCGCCAGACGGTGTCCGGGCGGACGCCCCGGGCGCTGTACAGGCCGCGCTCCTGGTTGATGAGCGCGTTGGCCATCAGCCAGTAGACCTCGTCCCAGGCGGCGGCGACCTCGGGCGTGACGGCGTCGCCGAGGACCTCGACGATCGCCCAGAACAGGTTGTCGTGCACCACCTGGTACTGCTCGGGCGTGATGCCCAGCGAGGTGTGCTTGTGGGCGATGCGGCTCATCAGGTGCTCGGGCAGCCGGTCGGGGTGGTTCACCAGCGCGCTGGCGAACACCGCCACGGAACCGGCGAGCGCGACCTGCTGGGTGCCCTCGGCCTGGTTGCCGCGGTTGAACGTGCCGTCGAACAGCTCGGGGTGCTCCCCGAACAGGTGCGCGTAGAACCGCCGCGCGATCTCCTGGATGTTCTCCGCGACGACCGGCAGCGTGGCCTGGATGACGGGTGCGGACCTGTCGGACAACATGCGGAACTCCTTCCCCCTCGGTTCCCCGTACCAGGGCCACGTTAGGCAACACGGGGTGCCGGGGCAGGTCCGGAACGGTCCCGGGAGGTCACCTCGCGCCGTATGGTCACCGCCCCGGGCGCGGAACCGGTCCGTCCGACGAGCAGCGGGGGTGAGCGCGGGATGCCTGCGCAGGAGGGCGCCGTGCCGTGGAGGGTCGCGGGCCCCGGCCTGCCGGACACCCACCTGGCGTGCGCCTTCGTGCAGGCGGTGGACGCGCTGCTGTGCATCATCGACGCCGAGGGCCGGATCGTGCTCGCCAACCTCGCCCTGCAGCGCTTCACCGGGCTCGACCGCGACGCGCTGCTCGGCCGGCGGTTCGTCGAGGTGTGGGTGATCCCCGGCGACGTGCCCTACGCCGAGGAGGCCGTGCAGCTGGCGATCCGGAGCGGCAAGGCCTACCCGTTGGAGGCCGACTGGGTCGACGCGCACGGTGGCTTCCGGCGGATCACCATGCGCAACACCGTCCTGCGGGACGACGACGGGCAGCCCTGGGCGATCGCCTGCGTGGGCCTCGACGTGACGGAGGAGCGGGCCCGGGAGGCACGGCTGCACGAGAAGACCCGCACCGATCCGCTCACGGGCGTGGCCAACCGCGGGGCCCTGTTCGACGAGCTGGGGCTGCGGTTGAGCACGACCGGTTGCGGGCTGCTCTTCTGCGACCTCGACGAGTTCAAGCGGGTCAACGACCAGTACGGGCACGGCGTGGGCGACCGCCTGCTCGCCGAGGCGGCCACCCGGCTGGTGGAGGTCGCCGGCCCCGAGCACCTCGTGGCGCGCTTCGGTGGCGACGAGTTCGTGATCCTCTGCTCCGTGGCCAGCGAGGCGGCGCTGGCCGACCTGTCGCAGCGCGTCGTCGCCCGGCTGGGCATGCCCTTCCCGGGGCCCGACGCGCCGCTGTCGATCGGGGTGAGCGTCGGGGCGACCATCGGGCGCCCCGGGGAGCCGTCGGACGACGTCATCGCCCGCGCGGACCGCGCCATGTACGGGGCGAAGAGCACGGAGCGGCGGCGGGCGCGGCGGCTGCCCTGACCCGGCGGCGATGAGTTCCGGGGCCGGCGGTCGTCTACCCGGAGACCGTCCCGCCCCACGCAAGGAGGACACCGTGCGCCCGATCGTCGTCACCACGTTCCTGACCCTCGACGGGGTCGTGCAGGCCCCCGGCGGCCCGCAGGAGGACACCTCGGGCGGCTTCCGCCACGGCGGCTGGCTGGTGCCGTTCTTCGACGAGGCCATGGGCGCCCAGATGGAGCGGTGGTTCGCCCCCGCCGAGGACTTCCTCCTGGGCCGCGGCACCTACGAGATCTTCGCCGCGCACTGGCCGAAGGCCCCGACGGAGGGCGACCCGGTCGGCACGGCGCTGAACACGTTGACCAAGCACGTGGCGTCGCGGACGCTCACCGCGCCGCTGGAGTGGGATACCGCGCGGCTGCTCGAGGGTGACGTGCCCTCGGCGGTGCGGGAGCTGACGCAGCGGGACGGCGGCGAGCTGCAGGTGCACGGCTCGGCCGGGCTGGTGCACACGCTGCTGCGCGAGGACCTGGTCGACGAGCTGCGGCTGATCACCTTCCCGGTCGTGGTCGGCGCGGGCAAGCGCCTGTTCGCCGACGACGCGGCGCCGCGCTCGTGGCGGCTGACCTCGTCGGAGGTGACGTCGACCGGAGCCGTGATGGCGGCCTACCGGCGGGTGGGCGAGCTGGAGACCGGGGACCTGACGCTCCCGGGGTGAGCCGGCAGCGGGTTCCACGTGGAACCCGCCGCCGCCCACCTCAGGGCCAGCGGACCGCCGGGTGCTCCGCCCGAGCTCGGTGGCGTGGACGAGGGTGCAGCCGCCCGTCCGCTCCTCGTACCACCGCTCTGGGTCGGCCAGCAGGGCACGCGCTGTGTCGTGCGACAGCAGGGCCGGCCCCGGCACCGGCGAGTTGCCTGCCTCGTCCCGGGCATCGTCGCGCAGCTCGATCAGCTCCGCGTCGAGCCGGCGCAGCAGTTGCGCGGAGCACGCTCCCAGGTCCGGCGCATCCCACCAGTCGTCCCGGTCGTCGAGGAAGCGCCCTGCCGACGGGCCCGGCGGGGACCAGGCCTGCTCCCCGGAGCGTCACGTGCGGCACGGCGCTCCCGGCGGGGCGCCCCGGACGACGCTCCGCCTCTGCTCCCCGTGCGGACCAGGGGCAGAACCTCCCGAGGGGATCCCCGGCCCCGGCGCCGCCGTCGCGAGGTCTTCGGTGGCGCAGCACGGCCGGGCCGGGGAGTGTGTCCATGATCGGTTCCGGACGCGACGACGAGGTCGCGGGCGAGCGAGGAGGTCCCATGGCGGAGGTCCACGGCAGGTGCGACGAGCGGTTCGCGGGGGTGCGCGAGGCGCTGGCGCAGCAGCTGGACGGCGAGGAGCTCGGCGCATCGGTCGCCGTGGACCTCGACGGCGAGACCGTCGTCGACCTCTGGGGCGGTCACCGCGACGAGGCGCGCACCCTCCCGTGGTCGGAGCACACGATCGTCAACGTCTGGTCGACGACGAAGTGCGTGCTGGCGCTGGCCGCCCTCATGCTCGTCGACCGCGGCGAGCTGGACCTCGACGCCCCGGTGGGCGACTACTGGCCGGAGTTCTGCGCGAAGGGCAAGAAGGACGTGCGGGTGCGGCAGCTGCTGTCACACACCTCCGGCGTCTCGGGCTGGGAGCAGCCCTTCTCCATCCGCGACATGTACGACTGGCACTTGGCCACCGAGCGGCTCGCCCAGCAGCGCCCCTGGTGGGAGCCGGGGACGGCGTCGGGCTACCACGCCAACAACCAGGGGCACCTGGTCGGCGAGGTGATCCGGCGGATCACCAACACGACGTTCAAGAAGTTCGTGGCCGACCGGATCGCCGACCCGCTGGGCGCGGACTTCCAGATCGGGGCGCGGGAGTCGGAGGTGTCGCGGATCGCGCCGGTGGTGCCCCCGCCGCGCCCGGACGTCGACCCGCGCACGCTCGACCCGGAATCGGTGGCGGTGAAGACCTTCACCGGCCCGCTGGCCTCGGCGAAGGCCGCCAACAGCCCGGAGTGGCGGGCCGCCGACCTCGGTGCGCTCAACGGCCACTCCAACGCCCGCGGCGTCATGCGGGTGCTGCGCACGCTGTCGCTGGGCGGCGAGGCCGGCGGGGTGCGGCTGCTGCAGCCCGCCACCGTGGAGAAGGTGCTCGACGTGCAGGCCGACGGCGTGGACCTGGTGCTGGGCGCGCCGTTCCGCTGGGGGACGGGCTTCTGCCTCGGCTCCCCGACGGTGCCCTACGTGCCCGAGGGCCGGACCTTCTTCTGGGGCGGCTGGGGCGGCTCGCTGGCGGTGGTGGACCTCGACCGGCGGCTGACGATCACCTACATGATGAACCGGATGGGCGGCGGGCTGATCGGCTCGCCGCGCAGCGAGGCCTACGTGCGGGCCGTGTACGACGCGCTGGCCTGATGGACCTCGACGACGTCCTGCCGCGGCCGGAGCACGTCACCCGGCAGACGCGCTGGATCGCGGCCGGGCCCGAGGCCGTCTGGGACGCGCTGCACGCGGTCCGTCTCTCCCAGCTGCCGGTGACGCTGGTGCTGGGCGCGGCCCGGTTCCTGCCGGTGGTGCTCTCCGGCCGCGGCCTCGGGCAGCTGCACGACCGGCCGTTCCTGGACGCGCTGCCGGTGCCGCTGCTGGGCGCCGAGGGGCCGTCGTCGGTGGTCTTCGGCGGTCCGCTGCAGGCCTGGCGCCTGGACGGCGGCGACGACGGCCCGGCGTTGGATGCGCCGGCCTTCCGCCGGTTCACCCAGCGCGGCTGGGTCAAGGCGGCGATCGACTTCCGGTTGACCGCGCGCGGCGGCGGCACGGACCTGAGCTCGGAGACCCGCATCACGTCGACCGACGAGGTCACCCGCCGCCGGTTCGACCGCTACTGGCGGCTGATCCGGCCGGGCAGCTCGGCGGTCCGCTGGGAGGTGCTGACGGCGGTGGAGCTCAAGGCCACCGGCCGCCTGCCCTGACCCGTCACCCCCTTCGAGCATGCGCGCTGACAGTGAGGGCCCGGCGTCCAGCACCCGGCGGCCGGCGCACATCGTCGGTGGGGGGCGGCCGTGACGCGTGGCGCATCCGCCCGGCACGATCCGCCCATGGCTTGGCCGAGAAGGACATCCCCGACCTCGCCGGGCGCACCGCGGTGGTGACCGGTGCCAACGGCGGCCTCGGCCTGCAGACGTCGCTCGCGCTGGCCGGTGCGGGTGCGCACGTCGTCCTGGCCGCGCGGGACCCGCAGAAGACGACGGCCGCGGTCGCCCGGATCGCCGAGCGGTACCCGGCGGCGTCGCTGGAGGTCGTGCCGCTCGACCTGGGCGATCTCGCGGCAGTGCGGGCCGCGGCGGGCGCGGTGCTGGCCGGGCACGAGCGGGTCGACCTGCTGGTGAACAACGCCGGGGTGATGGCGATGCCGCAGTGCACCACCGTCGACGGCTTCGAGCTGCAGCTCGGGGTGAACCACCTCGGGCACTGGGCGCTCACCGCGCACCTGCTCCCCGCCCTCCTCCATGCGCCGTCGGCCCGGGTGGTGACGGTGACGAGCACGGCGCGCCACCGCGCCCGGCGGCTGGACCCGGCCGACCCGCACCTGCGGCGCGGCTACGGGGCGTGGGCCTCCTACGCCCGGGCCAAGATGGCCAACCTCCACTTCGCCCTGGGGCTGCAGCAGCGGTTCGCGCGGGCCGGGGTGTCCGCGGCCTCGCTGGTCGCGCACCCCGGGCTGTCGAACACCGACCTGCAGGCGCGGTCGGTGCGGGAGGGCGGCGCCGGGTGGGTGGGGGCGTTCTTCGAGGCGCTGACGGCGCGGTCGGGGATGACGCCGTTCGAGGGCGCCCGGCCGCAGCTGCGGGCGGCGACCGACCCGCGGGCCGGGGGTGGGGAGCTCTACGCGCCCCGGTTCGGCTCCAACGGACCAGCGGTGCGCCGGCCGATCCTGCGCCGGTGGGCCCTGCAGGAGCAGATCGACGTCCTGTGGGAGGTGTCGGCGCGGGAGACCGGCGTCCCGCTGGAGGTGCCGCCCGCCTGACCCGCGTGCCCGCCTGACCCGCGTGCCCGCGCCCCGACTTCCGGGAAGTAGGGGCCCGGTGGGGCCGACGGGGCCCGGTTTCCCGGAAGTCGGGTCGCCCGGGCTCAGCGGGGGAGCGGGCCGTGCCCGGGCTCGCTGCCGCCGGGCACGTGCCGCTCGGTGCCCCGCCCGACCCGTTCCCCGCAGACGTCGCACACCCAGGAGGCGGCGATGCGGTGCCCGTGGTGGTGCAGCTCCACCGGCGGTGAGTCGGCGACGTGGCGGTCGCCCCACTGCATGAGCGCCTGCAGCACCGGCAGCAGGTCGGTGCCGGCCCGCGTCAGGTGGTAGTCGGCGCGCGGCGGGGTGCGGCTGTACTCGCGCCGCTCCAGCACGCCGGCGTCGACGAGTGCGGCGAGCCGGGCGGCCAGCCGTTCCCGGGGAGCACCGGTGCCGCGGAGGATCTCGCTGAACCGGTGCGCGCCCAGCGACACCTCGCGGACGATCAGCAGCGCCCACCGGTCGCCGACGACGTCGAGCGCGCCCGCGATCGAGCAGCGCCGGCCCGGGAGCGCGTCCAGTCGCGTCGTCATGCCTACAGGTTCGCATATCGAACCGACTCGTGTAACGTCCCGACCCATCTGGTTCGGAAACCGAACCATCGACGGTGCAGGGGTGCCCATGAGCACGACGGCGGAACCGCAGGCGGCGAGGGCGACCCGGCCGGGGCTGGTGCTCCTCGTGGTGTCGGCGGCGGTGTTCCTGGCCAGCCTCGACCTGTTCATCGTCAACGTGGCGTTCCCGGCGCTGAGCCGGTCGCTCGACGCCTCGACGACGGCGCTGTCCTGGGTCCTCAACGGCTACACGATCGGCTTCGCCGCGCTGCTCGCGCCGGCCGGCCGGGTCGCCGACCGCATCGGCCGGCGGCGGGTCTTCCTCACCGGGCTCGCGGCCTTCGGCGCCGGGTCGCTGGGCTGCGCGCTGGCCTGGGACGTCGGCAGCCTGGTCGCCTTCCGCGTCGTGCAGTCCGTGGGTGCCGCCCTGGTGACGGCGACGTCGCTGGCGCTGCTGCTGCACACCTTCCCGCCGGCCCGGCGGGCGCAGGCGATCGCGGTCTGGTCGGCGGTGGGCGGGGTCGCCGCCGCGCTGGGGCCGCCGATCGGCGGGCTGCTGGTCGAGGCGTCGTGGCGGTGGGTGTTCCTGGTCAACCTGCCGGTCGTCGTCGCGGCGCTGGTGGTGGGCCTGCGGGTGCTGCCCGAGTCGTGGGACGAGACCGAGACCCGCCGCCCCGACGTCGTCGGCACCGCCCTCCTCGTGCTGGCCGTCGGCGCGCTGGCCTACGCGCTGGTCGACGCGCCCGAGCGGGGCTGGGGCGACGCGGTCGTCGTCGCCTCCTTCGCCGCGGCCGTGGTCGCGGGCGTGCTCGTCGTCGTCCGGGCGGCGCGGGCGCCGGCAGGGCTCGTGCCGGTGCTGCCCCTGCCGCTGTTCCGCGCCCGGGCGTTCGCGCTGGCCTGCCCGTCCATCGCCGCGTTCATGGCCGCGTTCGCCGCGATGCTGCTGGGAAACGTGCTGTGGCTGACCGGCGGCTGGGGCTACACGGCGGTCGAGGCCGGCTTCGCGCTGGTGCCCGGGCCGCTGCTGGCCGCGCTCGCCGCCGTGCCGGCCGGCCGGCTCGGCGCGCGGGTCGGCTGCGGGGTGGTGGCCGCGGCCGGGACGGCGCTGTTCGCGCTGGGCGGGCTGTGGTGGCTCACCCAGGTCGGCGCGGACGCCGACTACCTCACCGCCTTCCTGCCCGGCCAGCTGCTCACCGGTCTCGGCGTGGGGCTCACGCTCACCAACCTGTCGGCGGCGGCGTCCTCCGCGCTGCCCCCGGGTGCGCTGGCCACCGGGACCGCCACGTTCGGGGCGTCCCGGCAGCTCGGCGCGACCCTCGGCGTCGCGCTGCTGCTGGCCGCCGTCGCCCGCAGCGGCGGGGAGCTGCCCGGGGCCGACCGGGGCTGGCTGCTCGTCGTCGTCCTCGCCGCCGGGGCCAGTGCGCTCGCGCTGGCCATCGGCCGCGCCCAGCACCCCGATCTCCGCCCCGCCCCCCGAGAGGAAGCCCCGTGACCGCCACGACCACCGCCGGACGCCGGCTCTCGTTCGACCCGACCTGGCGCTCGTTCACCGCGACGCAGGGCGGGCTGGTCGTCGGCCACCTGCTCGACGCCGCCGCCGCGCTGGCCGGGGCGCCGCCGCGCGCCGTGACCGCGCACCTGCTCGGCGGGGTGGCCGCCGACGTCGAGGCGGAGGTGACGGCCGCCGCCGACCGGACCGGCCGCACCGGCAGCGTGCGCAGCGAGCTGCGGCAGGGCGGCGAGCTGCGCGCGGTGGCCCAGGTGCTCACGCTCGCCCGTCCGGCGTCCGCGGGGATCGAGCACGGGGCGCCGGCGGAGCAGCCGCGGGTGGCCGACGGCATCCCCTTCGAGCTGCCGCGCGAGTACGTGCCGGTCGCCGAGCACACCGAGATCCGGGCGCTCGGCGCGTCACGCCCGCTGGCCGGGGGCAGCGAGCCGCGGCTGCACGCCTGGGTGCGCATCCGCGGCGGGGAGCTGGCGCCGCTCGTGCAGCTCGGCGTGCTGCTGGACGCGCTGCCGCCGTCGCTGTTCGCCGTCCGCACCGCCCCGGCGGCGATGCCGACGGTGGAGCTGACCGCCCACCTGACCGGGCCGGTGCCGGCGACCGGGGCGTGGGTGCGGGTGGACCAGCGGACCGTCTGGTGCGACGACGACGTCGCGATCGACGACGTCGAGCTGCGGGCGGAGGACGGCTCGCTGGTCGCCCGCGGCCGGCAGACCCGGCGGCTCCCGGCCGGCTGAGTCACGGGTGTGCGCTCGCCGGGGTCACCCACCGCCCCGTGACCCCGGTTTCCGCACAGCCGCCCGGATCAGCGGCGGGCGGTCGGATCGGCCCTGCGGCGCTCTCCCCAGGCGAAGCGGGTCTCGCAGACCCAGTCCTCGAGGTGGTCGGCGAGGCGCGCGGCCAGGGCCCCCGGTCCGGCCCGCTCGAACCCCTCCCACGACGGGCTGCTCAGCAGGTCGCGGAACATCTCGCCGCGGGCGACGACGCGCACCCAGATCTCGTCCGGGGCCACGCCGTCCTCCCGCCACAGCTCGGCGGACTCGAACTCGTCGTCGCGCAGGACGCTGCGGGCCACCGGCTCGACGACGTCGGCCCGCAGGCGGTCGAGCTCGTCCTCCGGCACCCGGCCAGCATGGTGCCCGCGGTCAGCCGCCGTCCAGCAGACCGGCTAGTAGCACGTCCAGTGCTACTCTGCTCGGCATGCTGCGGATCGGCGTGCGCGAGCTCCGGCAGAACGCGAGCAAGTATCTGGCGCGGGTCAAGGCAGGAGAGACCGTCGAGATCACCGAGCGGGGCGCGCTCGTCGCCCGGCTGGTGCCTCCGCACCAGGGGGATGCGGCGCGCGACCGGCTGATCGCCGCGGGGAAGCTGCGGCCGGCCGCCGCTCCGCGTCGGTTGCCGGCGCCGCTCGTCGTCGAGGGGCCGTCCGCCACCGATGTGCTGGACGAGCTCCGCGCGGACCGCGGGTGATCTACCTCGATTCGTCGGCCATCCTGAAGCTGGTCCGTGCCGAAGAGCACAGCGCCGCGCTGGCCGCCTGGCTGACCGATCGCCCTGACGTGCCACTCGTGAGCAGCGCGCTGGCGCCGGTCGAGGTGCTCCGCTCGTGCCGGCGCATCGACCCGCGGCTGGGGGAGCAGGGGCGTGCCGTCCTGGCGGTGCTGGATCTCGTGCCTCTGGATGACCACGTCCTGACCGCGGCGGCCGAGCTCCCGGAGCCGTCGCTACGCAGCCTCGATGCGCTGCACCTGGCCAGCGCGCTGGCGCTCGATCCCGACCTGGAGACCTTCGTCGCCTACGACGCCCGCCTCCTGGAGGCGGCCGCCGCGGCCGGACTGGACGTGTCGCAACCGGGAGCCTGACCGCTCATCTCCCTACCGCAGCGGCGGCGCTGCTGCGGAGCACGCGGGTGATCCTGCCCGTCGTCGCCTGGGCCTGGCTCGGCTGGCTGCCACCGCGCTGACCTCGCCCCCTGCGGACCACTGCTCGCCCGCAGCTGATCGCAGACCCGGCCCCAGTGGTCCGTTCCCATCGAGGACGTCTCGTGCGCCTTCGGCCCGTCGCCGCCCCGCTCGCCCTCGCTTGTGCGGGAGGGACCCTGCTGCGTCAGGGCTTGTTGCCGTGGGCGGCGACGGAGAGCGGCTCCCAGGCACGCCACTCGGCCAGCCGGGACTCGTAGTCGCGGGTGGCGATAGCCAGCGGCCCGTCGCCGAAGAAGACCCGCAGCGGCGGGTTCTTCGCATCGATCAGTTGCAGCACCGCCTCGCGGGTGGCGAGCGGGTCGCCGGGGTTGCCGGCGCGGGCCTTGCGCTGCTCGGCGGCCTTCTCGCGGAAGGCGTCGTAGGCCGGGTCGGGGGTGGCGTGCTTCGCCGAGGTGCCGCCCCAGTCGGTGGAGTAGGCGCCGGGCTCGATGATCGTCACCTTGATGCCGAAGTCGGCCACCTCCGCGGCCAGGGACTGGCTGAACCCCTCCAGCGCCCACTTCGAGGCGTTGTAGATGCCGATGTTCGGGAACGCGCTGATCCCGCCGATGCTGCTCACCTGCAGGATGTGGCCCGAACCCTGGGCGCGCAGGTAGGGCAGCGCGGCCTGGGTGACGAACAGGGCGCCGAAGACGTTGGTGTCGAACTGGGCGCGGGCCTCGGCCTCGCTGATCTCCTCGACCATGCCGAACTGGCCGTAGCCGGCGTTGTTGACGACGACGTCGAGCCCGCCGAACCGGTCGTGCGTCTGCGCGACCGCGGCGAACACGGCCTCGCGGTCGTCGACGTCGAGCCGGATCGGCAGCACCCGGTCGCCGAACCGCTGCACCAGGTCGTCGAGGCTCGCGGTGTCCCGGGCGGTGGCGGCGACGGTGTCACCGCGCTCGAGGGCGGCGATCGACCACTCGCGGCCGAAGCCGCGGGATGCGCCGGTGATGAACCAGGTCTTGGCCATGCTGGGGTCTCCTTCGTCGGGCGTCCGGGCTCGTCAGCGCGTGCGTTCCCCGTCCTGTTCCCGCAACGAGCGCGCCCGGCTCGGCTCGGCCGCACGACGGACCGTGGTGGACCAGCGGCGGTTGCGGGTAGGCGCCCGTCCATGCCGGAGACCCGATTCGAGTCCTTCGTCCACCTCGTCGACGTCGGCCCCGAGCGAGCTCTCGTCGCCTGGGGTGGCTTCTGGTTCCGACGCGACGCGCCTGCGGGGCGCTGGCGGGTGGTGGAGGACGAGCTGCTCGACGAGGTCGATCCAGGCCGGATCGACAGCATCGGTGCGCGCTCGGCCCCCTACGGTGCGGCGCTGGTCGAGGTGCTCGACGACTCCGGCGACGTCGTCGCCGCGGCGCGGACGGACACGGCCAACCACACCTGGGTCGAGGGGCTGCGGCCGGACACCGGCTACCGCTACCGGATCACCGTGGACGGCCGGCCGTGGGCCGCCGGCGAGCGGTGGGACTGGGGACCGGTGCCGCGCGGCGGGCTGGACCTGCGGCCGGGCGGACGGTCCTACGACCTGCGCTTCCGCACCCACCCGGCACCGGATGCGCGGGTATCCCTGGATTTCGTGGTCCTGGGCGACTACGGCGTCGGGATCGTCGTCGACTCCGAGAGCGCCCGCCGGCAGCGGCGGGTCGCCCGGGTGCTCGAGCGGCTCGTGGACCGGTCCGGCGTCCGGCTGGTGGTGGGCACCGGCGACAACGTCTACCAGGGGCAGGTCGACCGGGTGGACGGTGAGAGCGGCGGGCACGACGACGACTGGTACTCGAGCTTCTACCAGCCCTACCGCTACGCCCTGGCGCGGGTGCCCTTCTACCCGGCGGTCGGCAATCACGACACCAGCGACAGCGAGACCGCAGACGACCGCGAGGAGGTGCGCGACAACTTCTTCACCGACCTTCGCTTCACCCCGGCCGCGGCGGGGGAACGGGCCTCGGTGGAGCCGGGGATGTTCTACCGCTTCCGGTTCGGCGCCGACGTCGAATTCGTGTGCCTGGACACGTCGCTGGCCGACTCGCTGCCCAACCGGCACTTCTTCGAGAGCCCGGAGCACCAGGGCTTCCTCGACCGTGCGTTCCCGGCCGACGATGCCGGGGGCCCGACCTGGCGGTTCCCGTTCTCCCACCACCCGACCTACTGCGCCGGACCCCACCACCCCAACACCGCGTCGATGGTCGACAAGCTCGTGCCGTTGTTCCGCCGCTCCGGGGTGCGGGCGGTGTTCGCCGGGCACGAGCACAACTTCCAGGTCTCCCGCGCCGACGGGATCGACTACTTCCTCTCCGGCGCGGGCGGGCAGCTGCGCGAGGAGGCGCCGCGGGATTTCGAGGCGGCGCACACGGTGGCGTGGGCCGCGCAGTCGCACCTGCTCCTGGCCGCCGTGGGCGGCGACACGCTCACCGTCACGCCGTACGCGGCGCTCGGGGCGGACGGCGAGCCGGAGGCGATGACGGCGCTGGGGCCGGACAACCGCGTGGTCGAGGTGCCGTTCGTGGTGTCCGCGTCCTGACCCCGGCGGCGTCCGGGCTCACAGGTTGCGGCGGACGCCGGCCTCCTGCTCGAGCTGCTCGGTCTGCTGGGCCAGTGGCTGGTCCAGCGCCGTCCGGGCCTGGTTCCGCCGGCCGAGCGGCAGGACCGTCCGGTGCGCGGTGTCCTCGAGCAGCAGCGCGGCGGCGCCGTAGAACGCCAGCACGGTGATGGCGAGGGAGAGGGTTCCCGCCGCTGTCTGCAGCCCGGTGGCAGCCGGCAGTTCGTACAGGCCGGCGAGCAGCGTCCGGACCGCGGCGACGAAGAGGATCACGGCGAGCAGCAGCTGGCCGTTGGTCGCGATCACCCCCAGCAGGAGGACCACAGCGGCGAAGGTCAGCAGGTACAGGCCGAGGACGACGCTCGTGGAGCCCGGCCGACCGACGAGGTACTGGACGCCGACGGTGGCCCACGAGCCGGCGAAGACGCCGAGGCCGGTGCCGGCGAGCCCGTCGCGCGAGAGGAACGCGAAGACCGCGGCGATCAGCTCGAGCGGGGCCACGAAGGTCAGCAGGAGGACGCCGGCCTGCGGCACCTGCGGGATCGGGATCCAGCCGAGCCCGATGCCGCCGAGCACGGCCATCCCGGTGCCGAAGACGAAGAAACCCAGCGGCACGGCGCTTCCGAGCGGGCGCAGCGTGATCCGCACCGGATCGGCGCCGGGACGGACCGATCCGTCGGAGCTGGTCATCAACTCGGGAAGCTCGACGGTGTCACCCTGGGGGGGGGGGGGGGGGGGGGGGGGGGGGGGGGGGGGGGGGGGGGGGGGGGGGGGGTAGCCGGTCGTCGTGAGCGGGAACGGGCGCCGGGCGGACCCGGCCGGGTCGCCGGAGGCCGCGCCACCGGAGGGTCACCACCCGGACCGGACTCCTTACGGTGGGTCACGCGCGGGTCGGGCAGAACCGGGTGGCGACCGACCCGCGCATACCGGCGCGTTCAGTCGCGGCGGCGGCCCATGCGGTAGCCGACCAGGATGCCGATCAGCGTCAGCAAAGCGCCGCCCACGGCGCCGAGCGCCAGGGTCTGCGCATCGCCGGGCGTTCCCGCGGAAACGCCCGCGCGGCCGGTGAACACCTGCGGCGCGCCCTCGGGAGCGGGGGCGGCGTGCTTGCCGGCCGCCTCCGCCTCCGCCGTCGAGCTCACCGCGGCCGCGGACGGCGCGACGGCCGCCGGCACCGCGGCGCCGGTCAGCTCGGCGTCGATGGCCTTGAAGAACTGGCCGGCCATCCGCTTGGCCACGCCGGTGATCATCCGCTGGCCCACACCCGCGACCGGCCCGCCGATGACGGCGTCCGCCGAGTAGGTGAGGTTCGTGGCGCCGTCCTCGGACGGGGCCAGGGTGATCGTCACCGTCGCCCGCGCATTGCCCGGCGCACCGGCGCCCGACGCGTGCATCACGTAGGAGGAGGGCCGCTGCTGGTCCGACAGCCGCACCTCGCCGGCGTAGGTCCCCTTGATCGCGCCGACGCCGACCGAGACGTTCATCTTGTACTCGTCGTCGCCGACCTGCTCCAGCGACTCGCAGCCGGGGATCGTCCGCGCCAGCACGGTCGGGTCGGTGATCACGGCCCACACCTTCTCGGGGTCGCCGTGCAGCACCGCAGAGCCGTCGAGCTTCACGCCATCACTCCAGTCCCCGCCCGGCGCCCGGCCGTCGCGGTCATCTCCGAATCAGGGGAACGCACCAGGTCGTACAGCTCGGTCGGCGAGATCGGCATCGACGCGATCCGCCGCCCCACCGCGTCCTCGATCGCCGAGGCCAGCGCCGCCGTCCCCGGGATCACGCCGGCCTCGCCGGCGCCCTTGATGCCCAGCGGGTTCAGCGGCGAGGGGGTCTGCTGGTGGTCGATGTCGATGTCGGGCACCTCGGAGGCGTACGGCATCAGGAAGTCCATGAACGAGGCGTTCTGCAGCTGCCCGTCGGCGTCGTAGGCCATCCGCTCGTACAGCGCCCCGCCCACGCCCTGCGCGACGCCGCCGTGCACCTGGCCCTCGACGATCATCGGGTTCACCACGTTGCCGCAGTCGTGCACCACCGCGTACTTGACGACGTCGATCTCCCACGTGGCCGGGTCGATCTCCACGATCGCCGCGTGCGCGCCCGACGCGAACGTCGACCGGATCGGCGAGTAGTAGTCGCGGTGCTCGAGCCCGGGCGCGTCGCCCTCGGCGATCGGCGGCTTGTCGTCGTCGCCGGGCTTGGCGAACTGCGTGGCCTGCCGCGCCGCCTCGTCGAAGGCGTACCGCAGCGGGTTCGAGAGCACGGCCACGGTGCGCAGCGGGATCGACGTCCCCGGCACGCCCTTCACCTGCACCAGGCCCTCGTCGATCTCGAGGTCCGCAGGCTCGGCCTCCAGGACGTCGGCGGCGATCCGCAGGGCCTTCTCGCGCACCCCGCGGGCGGCCAGCGCGATCGCGTTGCCGCTCATCACCGCGGCCCGCGAGGCGAACGTGCCGACGGCGTACCCGAAGCGGCGGGTGTCGCCGGTGGTCACCTCGACGTCCTCGATCGGCACCCCGAGCTCGCTGGCGACGATCTGGGCGAACGCCGTCTCGTGCCCCTGCCCCTGCGAGGTCAGCCCGGTCGAGACCAGCACCTTGCCGCTGCCGAGCACCTGCACGTGCCCGCCCTCGTACGGCCCGGGTCCGGTGCCCTCCACGTACAGCGCCATCCCGACGCCGAGCAGCTTGCCGCGCGCCTCGGCGTCGGACCGCAGCCGCGAGGCCTCGTCCCAGCCCACGAGGTCCTTGAGCTTGACCAGCAGCCCCGGGTAGTCGCCCGAGTCGTAGATGACCGGCCGGCCGTCCTGGAACGTCAGGTGGTGGTCGTAGGGGAACTGGTCGGGCTGGATGAGGTTCCGCTCGCGCACCAGCGCCCGGTCCAGGCCCAGCTCGTCGGCGATGCGGTCCATCGTCCGCTCCATCGCGTAGCAGCCCTGCGGCCGCCCGGCGCCGCGATAAGGGGTCACGATGACGGTGTTGGTGAACACCGACTCGACGATGACGCGGTACACCGGGATCGCGTACGGCCCCACCAGCTGGGTCGCCGTCACGATCGGCACGATGATCCCGTAGGGCGTGTAGGCGCCGTTGTCGTGCCAGATGTGCACGTCGAGGGCGGTGATCCGGCCGTCGTCGTCGTACCCGACGGTGATCTCCTGCCGCTGCTGGCGCTCGTGCGCGGAGCCGATGAAGTGCTCCCGCCGGTCCTCGGCCCACTTCACCTCCCGGCCCAGCGCGATCGCCGCCATCGGCACCAGCAGCTCCTCGGGCCACGGGTGCACGATCTTCACGCCGAAGCCGCCGCCGACGTCCGGCGCGATCACCTCGACCTTGTCCAGGCTCAGGTCCAGCTTCGCCGCGATCGCCGCGCGGACCGACGTCGACGCCTGGGTGCTCGTGTACACCCGCAGCGACGAGTCGTCGGCGTCCCACTTCGCGTGCACGCCCTTGCCCTCCATCGGCATGCAGGCGCTGCGCTCGATGTACTGGGTAAAGCTCAGGGCCCGCGGGGAGGCGGCCAGCACGGGCTCGACGTCGCCGGTCTCCTGGTGGTGCCGGGCCGCGATGTTGTCCGGGATCTCCTCGTGCACCGCGTGCTGCGCCGCGCGTGCGGCGTCCACCCCGACGACGACCGGGAGCTCCTCGTAGGTGACGACGATGCGGTCGCAGACGTCCTCGGCGACGTACCGGTCGGTGGCGACCACCATGACCACCGGCTCCCCGACGTGGTTGACCTCGCCGTTGGCCAGCGGGAACCCGGTGCGCGGCGAGTGCAGCTGCGGGTGCGGGATGAGCACCGGCAGCGGCTCGGCCATCGGGCCGGTGAGGTCCTCGTAGGTGTAGATCGCGACGAGGCCCTCGACGTCCAGCGCCTCGTCCACGTCGATCGAGACGATCCGGGCGTGCGCGTGCGGGGAGCGCACGAAGGCGGCGGCCAGGGCGGTGTGCCCGATGTCGTCGAGGTAGCGGCCCTTACCGGTGATCAGCCGCTGGTCCTCGCGCCGGCGGACCGGTTCGCCGAAGAGCTTGGTGGTCATGCGTCGGCGTCCTTCATCGCGGCGGCCGCGTGGTGCACGGCCTTCTTGATGTTGGCGTAGCCGGTGCACCGGCAGAGGTTGCCGCCGACCATGTCCTCGACCTCGTCCTCGGTGAGCTCCTCGGCGTTGTCCCGCGCCTCGAGCCCGGCCGCGATCGTCATGAGGAAGCCCGGCGTGCAGAACCCGCACTGCAGCGCGTGGCACTCGCGGAAGGCCTCCTGCACCGGGTGCAGCACCTGCCCGCCCTGGTGGTCCTCGCGCGCCAGCCCCTCGACGGTGCGCACCTCCGCGCCGTCCACCTGCACGGCGAGCATCAGGCACGAGCGCACCGGGGCGCCGTCCACGACCACCGTGCAGGCACCGCAGACGCCGTGCTCGCAGCCGACGTGCGTGCCGGTCAGCCCCAGGTCGTGGCGCAGCGCGTCGGAGAGCAGCCGGCGCACCGGCACCGTGGCTTCACGTGGAACACCGTTCACGGTGACGGTGATGGTCCGTTCGGTGTCGATGCTGGTCATGCGGCCCTCCCAGCGGCCTCTGCGGCGGCGTCCGCCAGCGTCCGCTCGGTCAGCACCCCCACCAGCAGGCGCCGGTAGTCGGCGCTGGCGTGGATGTCGGTGTCCGGGTCGACCAGCGTGCGCGCGAGCGCCCCGGCGGCGGCCCAGTCGGCCTTCTCCACCGGCGAGCCGGCGACGGCCTCGGTCAGGTCGTGCACCTCGGGGGTCAGCCCCACCGAGACGTAGGAGGCCAGCACCCGCTCGACCCGCCGGTCCTCGGACAGGGTGACGACGACGCCGGCGCCGCAGACCGCGTAGTCGCCCTTGCGGCGGGCGACCTCGGCGAACGCGGTGCCCGAGCGCGGGGGCAGGGCCGGGAAGGTGGCGGCGGTGACGACGGCGCCGGCGGGGATCGAGGTCTCCAGCGGGCCGACGAAGAAGTCGCGCCAACCGACGACCTCGCTGCCGGCCGTCGTCGCCACGGTGACCGAGCCGTCGGTGAGCGCGAACACCGAGGTCATCTCGCCCGAGGGGTCGGCGTGCGCGATCGAGCCCACGGTGGTGCCGCGGTTGCGGATCGCCGGGTGGGCGACGTTCGCGGTCGCCCGGGCCAGCAGCGGCTGCACCGCGGAGGCTCCCTCGTGGCGGAGCAGCGCGTCGTGCCGCACCAGAGCCCCGACCGTCACGCCGTCGGCGGTCACCTCGACGGCGTCCAGGCCGGGGATCCGGTTGATGTCGACCAGCGTGGCCGGCGCCGCCAGGCGCATGGACAGCAGGGGCAGCAGCGACTGGCCACCCGCGAGCACCTTGGCGCCCTCGTCGGACAGGACCGCCAGGGCCTCTCCCAGGCTGCTGGGATCGGCGTAGCGGAAGGGGGCGGGCTTCACCGGCTCCGGTCACCTCCGTGCTCGCTGCGAGACGTCACTCTGTCACCGGCGGGAGGGTGGGCGAAAGTACCTCAGCGCTAAAACTTCGTTGCGAGTTCCGTCAGCGGACGGGGACGACGGCGCCGAGCCCCACCGGCCCGCGGACGCACGCCGCCCCCGGCGCCCGGACGGTGAGGTCCGGGTGCCGGGGGCGGCGGGGAGAGCGGGTCAGCGCTTGCGCGTGTCCGTCCCGGGGGTGTTGCCACCCAGCACGCCGGGGCGGCCCAGCTGGTCGACCGACGACGGATCCGGCCGGACCTCGTGCCTACCGGCGTGCCCCAGGGCCGGCCCGGTGCCCTGCACGAACCCGTCCTCCTCGAGGAGTGCGGCCTTCATCTCCGGGGGCGCAACGGCCCGGGCCAGGTGCCAGCCGACGACGACGACGATCGTGCCCAGGGCGATGCCGCTGAGCGGGAACGTGTCCGTGACGTTCAGGGTCACGTTGCCGATGGCGATGATGATCCCGGCCGCCAGCGGCACCAGGTTGATCGGGTTGGCGAAGTCGACCCGGTTCTCCTTCCAGATCTTGGCGCCGAGGAGGCCGATCATCCCGTAGAGGACGACGGTGATCCCGCCGAGCACCCCGCCCGGGATGATGTTGATCAGCGCGCCGAACTTCGGCACCAGGCCCAGCAGGATCGCGACGATCGCGGCCACGTAGTAGGCCGCCGTCGAGTACACGCGAGTGGCGGCCATGACCCCGATGTTCTCCGCGTACGTCGTCGTCGGGGAGCCGCCGACCGAGGTGGCGACGACGGTGGCGACGCCGTCGGCGAAGACCGCCCGGCCCATGACCGGGTCCAGGTCGCGCTTGGTCATCGCCGCGACGGCCTTGACGTGCCCGGCGTTCTCGGCGATCAGCGCGATCACCGCGGGCAGCACCAGCAGCGTGAAGTTCACCGAGAAGCTCGGGGCGGTGAACTCCGGCAGCCCGATCCAGTCAGCCTGGGCGACCGCGTCGAAGTTGATCCGGTCACGGGTGACGACCGCTCCCGTGCCGTCCGGCGAGGTGATCGGACCGGCGGCCGCGTCGAGCAGGACCGAGAGCAGGTAGCCGAAGATCAGGCCGAGCAGGATCGAGATCCGCGACCAGAAGCCGCGCAGCAGCAGCGAGGCGACGATCACGAACGTCATGGTCGCCAGGCCGACCCACTGGTCCTGCGGCCAGTACACGTTGGCCACCACCGGCGCGAGGTTGAAGCCGATCAGCAGGACGACCGCGCCGGTGACCGCCGGCGGGAGCGCCGCATTGATCGCCCGGGCGCCCATGAAGTGGATCGCGAGGCCGGCCAGGGCCAGCACGACGCCGGACACCAGGATCGCGCCCAGGACGGCGGCGTCGCTGTCGGTCTGCGCCCGTACCGCCAGCACGCCGCCGACGAAGGCGGCGCTGGTGCCCAGGTAGCTGGGGACCTGCCCCTTGACGATCAGCAGGAAGATGATCGTCGCGATGCCGCTCATCATGATCGCCAGGTTGGCGTCCAGGCCCATGATGAGCGGGAAGACGAAGGTCGCCCCGAACATGGCGACGACGTGCTGCGCGCCGATCCCGACCGTGCGCGGCCAGGAGAGGCGTTCGTCGGGGGCGACGGCCTCCCCGAGTGGGGGCGTCTTGCCGTCCCCGTAGAGCTTCCACCCGAACGCCATGAGTGCCTCCTCGACGTGCACTTCGAACTCGATGCGGTGCTGGTCGACGGGGGTGTCGGCGCACCAGAAGGCGTCACTGTGTCACCGCACACACGTCCGACGGAAGTACCTCAGTGCTAAATCGTTATTGCGGGCAGATGCCGATACTTCACCGCTGAGAGATCTGTCGGTACGGTGCCGAGGATGAGCCCCTCAGCCCCCTCCGGTGGAGACGCCGCGGTCTCGGTGCAGCTGCGATCCGGCGTCTACGCCGACTCGGTGAAGCTGATGCAGGTGAGCCGCCGGATCGGCGCCCGCGAGGGCGTCTCCGCCGTCCTCGTCGCCATGGCCACGCCGCTGAACCTCGAGCTCGCGGCCGGCATGGGCCTGGCGCCCGAGGAGCAGACCAGCCCCGAGCAGCTCCTCATCGCCGTCCGCGCCGTCGACGACGAGACGCTCGCCGACGCGCTCGCCGACGTCGACGCCGCCCTGGTCGAGCGCGAGCGCTCGACGGGCACCGCCGCCGCGATCCCGCACCGCACCATCGGCGCGGGGCTCGACGAGCTCTCCCCGGAGGCGCCGGCGCTGGCGATCGTGAGCGTGCCCGGCCAGCACGCCGTCGCCGAGGCCGCCGACGCGATCGCCGCCGGGCGCAGCGTGCTGGTGTTCTCCGACGGTGTCCCGGTCGAGCACGAGGTCGCGCTCAAGCGCGCCGCCCGGAACGCCGGCGTGCTCGTCATGGGCCCCGACTGCGGGACGGCGATCGTCTCGGGTGTCGCCCTGGGCTTCGCCAACGTCGTCCGCCCCGGGCCGGTGGGCCTGGTCGCCGCCAGCGGCACCGGCGCGCAGCAGGTCTCCTGCCTGCTCGACATGGCCGGCGTCGGCGTCTCGCACGTGCTCGGCGTGGGCGGGCGGGACCTCAAGGAGGAGGTCGGCGGGCTCGCCACCCTCGACGCGCTGGCCGCCCTGGACGCCGACCCCGCCACCGAGCGGGTGCTGCTGGTGTCCAAGCCGCCCGCGCCCTCGGTGGCCGCCGCGGTCACCGACGCCGCGGCGCAGCTCTCGGTGCCGGTGCGCTCCGCCGTCCTCTCGCCCGAGAGCCCCGACCTGACCGCCGCCGTCGAGGCGCTGCTCGCCGACATGGGGCTCGACGTGCCGGTGTGGCCGTCCCGCCCCGGGCCCGCCGAGGCCGCCGTCCCCGGTGCGGTGCTCAAGGGCCTCTACTCCGGCGGCACGCTGGCCGACGAGGCGATGCTCGTCGCCGGCCCGGCGCTCGGCGGCATCCGCTCCAACATCCCGCTGCGGCCGGAGCTCGATCTCGGTACGGACCTGTCCGCCTCCGGCCACCTCGTCATCGACTTCGGCGACGACGCCCTGACCGTGGGCCGCGCGCACCCGATGATCGACCCGACGCTGCGGCTGGAGGCGATCGAGGCGCTGGCCGCCTCCGACGAGCCCGCCGTCCTGCTGCTCGACGTCGTCCTCGGGTACGGCGCGGACCCCGATCCCGCCGCCGCGCTGGCGCCGGCGCTGACCGCCGCCCGCGCGCGCCGATCGCTGCCGGTCGTCGTCGCGCTGATCGGCACCGAGGGCGATCCGCAGGGCTGGTCCGGGCAGGCCGACGCGCTCGCCGCCGCCGGCTGCGCCGTCTTCTCCTCCAACGCCGCGGCCACGCGGTACGCCCTCGACCTGCTGGGAGCTTCGGCATGACGCTCGGGAATCTGCTCTCCGGCCCGCCGGTGATCGTCGCCGCCGGCGTCGACGTCTTCTCCGAGGCGCTGCGCGCCCAGGGCGCCGACGTGCACGACGTCGACTGGCGTCCGCCGGGCTTCGGCGATCCGGCCGACCTCGCCGCGCTCGCGCTCGACGCCCGCCGCGCATCGGCCAACCGCACCGCCGTCGAGCGGCTCATGGCGGCCGGTTCCGTGCTCGTCGACGTCCGGCCCGCCCGCGAGGTCATCGGCCTCACCGACCGCACGCTGCTGCACTCCGGCCCGCCGCTGGAGTGGGAGAACGCCTCCGGGCCGATGCGCGGCGCCCTGGTGGGCGCCTGCCTGTTCGAGGGGTGGGCGGCCGACGTCGAGGAGGCCGAGATCCTCCTCTCCACCGGAGCGGTCACCCTCGAGCCCTGCCACCACCACCGCACCGTGGGGCCGATGGCGGGCGTGACCAGCCCGTCGATGTGGATGTGGTGCCTGGAGGACCCGGTCACCGGCGGGCAGGCGTTCTGCAACCTGAACGAGGGCCTCGGCAAGGTGCTGCGCATGGGCGCCTTCAACGAGGAGGTGCAGACCCGGCTGCGGTGGATGCGCGACGTCCTCGGTCCGGTGCTGTCGCAGGCGGTGCGCGGCTCGATCGACGCCGGCAACGACCCCCTCGACGTCAAGGCCGTGCTGGCCCAGATGCTGCAGATGGGCGACGAGGGACACAACCGCAACCGCGCCGGCTCGCTCATGGCGCTGCGCGAGCTCTCGCCGTCCATCGTGGCCAGCGGCGCCCCGTCGTCCGACATCGCCGACGTGCTGCGCTTCATCGGCGGCAACGAGCACTTCTTCCTCAACCTCGGCATGCCGACGGCGAAGCTCGCGCTCGACGCCGCCCGGGGCATCCCCGGCTCGACGATGCTCACCGTGATGTCGCGCAACGGCACCGAGTTCGGCATCCAGACCGCCGGCACCGGTGACCGCTGGTTCACCGGCCCGGCCAACACCCCGGTCGGCCTGTTCCTCGGTGACTACGGCCCGGACGACGCCAACCCCGACATCGGTGACTCCGCGATCATGGAGACCTACGGCATCGGCGGGTTCGCCATGGCCGCGGCCCCGGCGATCGTGCGCTTCGTCGGCGGCACCGTGCCCGACGCGCTGGCGACGACCGAGCGCATGTACCAGCTGACCCTGGCCGAGAACCCGGCGATGGCGATCCCGATCATGGGCTTCCGCGGCTCACCGACCGGCATCGACGTGCTGAAGGTGGCCCGCACCGGTTGGCTGCCGCAGATCAACACCGGCATGGCCGGGCGGGTGGCCGGCACCGGGCAGGTCGGCGCGGGTCTCGTGCAGCCGCCGCAGGCGTGCTTCGAGCAGGCGCTGGCCGCGCTGGCCGAGGAGGCCCGCACCGCCTGAGCCCCACCGCGAATGCGACGAACGCGTGGCCATCAGCAGCTGATGGCCACGCGTTCGTCGCACTCGGGGGAGCCTCGGGTCAGGGGCGACCGGTGCCCGCCTGCGCCGGGCCACCCGGGGCCGCCGGAGCGGCGTCGCCGCCCGCAGCGGGGCGCTCGACCGGGGCCGGAGCCGGAGCCGGAGCCGGGGCCGGGGCCGGGGCCGGGGCCTGCGTCGGCCGCGCCGCGGGCGCCGACGAGGTGGCCGGGCGCTCCGTGGTCGCCCGGTCGGCCTGCTCACCGGCCTGCTCGGGCTGGTGGGTGCTGCGGGCGTCCTCGCTGATCTGGCCGCCGTCCACCCCGCCGTCCCGGGCGTCCTCGCTGACCGAGGTGCCGAAGTCGGGGATGGCGGGGATGTCGGCCGGGCCGGTGCCGGCCTCCGGCGCCTCCTCCGTGGTGGTCCCCTCGGAGGTCGGTTCGGTGGTCTCCTCGGCGTCGGTCGAGTCGGGCAGGTCGAACGGCGTCACGGCCTCGATGGTGGTGGCCACGCCGTCCTGGACCGGGGCGGGCAGGACGCCGGCGACGCCGGCGGTGCTGACACCGACCAGGGCGGCACCCAGGCCGGCGGAGGCCTGGGCCACGGCCCCGGCGGAGGCGAACTTGGCGACGGCGGCGGCGAGGACGGTGAACATGCGGTTTCTCCTTCTCGGTCGCCCCGGGAGCGCGGTGGACGCCGCTCCCCGGGCAGTGGGGACCGTCTCCGCCGGGGCGGGGACGGTGAGGAGACCGGTGGTCAGCAGCTCCGCGAGGGCCGCGTTCGGCCGCGCGGGCCGGGAGGACATCTCGCGGACCGAGTCGGCGAACGCCATGAGCGAGGCTGCCTCGGCCGGGACGGGGCGTCCCGCGAGGTAGGCCTCGAAGGCCTCGTCGAGCTGGCTGGTGGTCATCTCATCCCCGTCATCGCCGGCGCGCTTCACAGGGGCGCGCCGGTGCGTTCGAGCTCACTCCGGAGGGTGAGCAGGCCGCGGCGCTGGAGCGCCTTGACCGCCGCCACCGACCGGCCCATGGCCGCAGCGACCTGCTCCAGGCTGAGGTCGGCGACGATGCGCATGAGGAGGACCGAGCGCTGGTCGTCCGGCAGGGAGGCGCACAGCTGCTCGACGGCGGTCGAGCCCAGGAGCACGAGGGCGTCCTCCTCGACGTTCCCGCCCACGGTGCTGCCGAGCAGGTCCTCGTCGGATCCGGAGGTCTGCGGACGGCGGCTGCGGCGTCGCCAGTCGTCGACGAGCCGGCGGTGCGCGATGGTGAACACCCAGGCCCGCAGGGCCCCCTCGTCGCCCTCGAACGAGGACAACCCGGTGAACAGGCCGATGAAGGTCTCGCTCGCGAGGTCGTCGGGCTCGAGCGCGCCGTGCAGCCGCAGGTACCCGGTCACGGAGGGGGCGAGGTCGCGGTACAGCGCCTCGAAGGCCCAGGCCGCGCCGGCCTGCGCCGCGGAGAGGACCTCCGGGAAAGGGGTTCCGATCGCCACGGCTCACCTCCGACCGGCATGGGCGTCTGCCCTGTCATCGGCAGGAGCGGCCGGGAACGTGAGCCCGGGTGGGCGAGTGGCCGCACCGGGAGCCCCTGAACCCTGTGCGAGTGCGACGAACTCGGGGCCATCAGCGGCTGATGACCACGAATTCGTCGCACTCGGTGGGCGTCGGCTCAGGGCAACCGGTGCCGCCGCACCGGGACCGGATCAGAGCAGGCCGCGGGAACGCAGCGACCGCAGTTCGGCGAACACGTGCCGGCGGACCAGGTCCTGCGTCCTCTCCGGCATGTCGACGAACCGCAGGCTCAGCTCGATGCCGCCGTCCTGGCGCGGGATCCGCCGGATCACCTTGCCGCGGCAGGCCAGCTCCTGCCCCTCCTCCAGGCGGACGACCAGCGGGAGGACCGCACCGGCGCGCAGGGGGTTCTCGGCCTCCCCGCGGGATCGATCGTCCGTCACGGCCTGCTCGGCCGGGGAACCCGGCGCGGACGCCTCGACGGGCACTGCCGGCGCGGGCTGCTCCGTCAGCGCTGCCGGCGAGGGCTGCTCGGCGGGAGCCGGCGCGGCAGCGCGGGCCGGGTCCCGCGGCGCGAACAGGGCCCGGATCCCGCCCTCGCTGATGTCGACCGTCAGGCCGTGCAGCACGTCCGGCCCGACGGTCATCCGCACCTGCAGGCTTAGCGGCGCGCGCACCGCGGACCGGCGCTGCCCCCGGGTCGACGGGCCGACGGGGCGCAGCCGCCACTGCGGCGGGTGGAGCTCCGCGGCGATCAGCTCGGTCGGGAGGGAGCGGAGCTCCTCGGGTCCGCGCCAGATGACCTCGACGTGCTCGCCGGCGTCGAGCCGGACGCGCCGCCTCGAGCGGTCCTCGCCGATCGACACCACGATCTCGGTGGGGTCCGCCGACTCGACCAGGCTGATCAGCACGTCACCCCGGCTCGTGGCGAGCAGGTCCACCACGGTGCGGGCTTCCGGGTAGTCCACCCCCGCGTTCTCCGGCATCCCGACCCCTCCTCCATCCAGAACGGGTGCGTCCTCGATCGCGCGCAGGCTAGCGGGGCGAGGTGTACGCGGGCCGCGTTACCGGCAAGACCCCGACCGGCGTGTCGTCACCGGGGACGCGGGGGCTTCTCCGCGCTCAGGCGGGGCCGCAGCTGACCAGGTGGTCGACGGCGGTGGCGAACCCGTCGACGCCGTCCAGCGCCTCGGCGAACGGCACCCGCAGGTCGTAGCAGCCGTCGCGGCCCTGCACCCGGAAACGGACGCCGAAGCGGTCCAGCCCCAGCAGCCGGACGTCGTCGTGTCGCCCCGCCCAGTGCTGCACCCGCGTGCACAGCCGGCCCAGCGGCACCCGGTGGGCGGACACCAGCTCGGTCTCCGCCGCGCTGACGGCGTCGGGCCGGGCGGCGCGGAAGTCGTCGGGGTCCACCTCGGCGCGGGTGCCGGACTCCTCGAGCTCGACCTCGGCCAGGTCCAGCCGCACCAGCGCCGCGCCCAGCCCCACCTCGAAGAGCACGTCCGCCGGCGAGCTGTCGGCGAAGTCGAGCACCAGCTGCGGCACGTCCGGCTCTTCCACGGGCACCAGCCAGCCGGTCAGCTGCACCAGGCCCCGCACCGGGTGGCGCAGCGGGAAGGGGGCGCGGTCGGCGACGGTCAGCCGTGCGGGGACGTCGCCCAGCGGGGAGCCGCGCAGCGCCGTCATCACGCCGCCGCCGGTGGGGACGACGAGCAGGACGTCGCCGTCCGCCGTCGTCGTCGCGGCGAGCACCGAGCAGGACCCGGTCCCGGCCACGTGGAGGGTGGCGGCGCAGCACACCGCCACCGTGCGGGCGCGCTCGGCCGCCGGCGGCTGCCGGTCGACGGCCGCGGACGAGTGCGTGGGACCGGCCGTCATGGACCACCTCGGTGTGCTCGTGGGCGACTAGTAAGGTGAGCCTAACCAAACCGGAGGTCCCGAGTGAACACGCCCCGTCCCAAGGTCCGGCTCAGCCGCGCGCTGGGCATCCCGCTCACGCCGAAGTGCGTCCAGTACTTCGAGCGCCGCCCCTACCCGCCGGGCGAGCACGGGCGGAAGCGTCGCAAGGACAGCGACTACTCCACCCGCCTCAAGGAGAAGCAGCGGCTGCGCGCGCAGTACGGCATCAGCGAGACCCAGCTGCGCGCCGCCTTCGACCGCGCCAAGCGCACCGGCGGGAAGACCGGTGAGGCGCTGATCCAGGACCTCGAGTCGCGACTGGACGCCACCGTGCTGCGGGCCGGCTTCGCCCGCACGATCTACCAGGCCCGCCAGTTCGTCACCCACCAGCACGTGCTGGTCAACGGCAAGCGCGTCGACCGCCCCTCCTACCGGCTCCAGCCCGGTGACTTCGTGCAGGTCGCCGAGAAGTCGCGGGCCAAGGAGCCGTTCGTCGTCGCCGCCTCCGGGGCGCACGCCGAGGCACCGGCCTACCTCGAGGTGCGGCTGGCCGACCTGGTCTGCCGCTACGAGCGGACACCGGGCCGCGACGAGGTACCGGTGGTCTGCGAGGAGCAGCTGGTCGTGGAGTACTACTCCCGCTGAGCAGCGCGCGGACCCCGCGTACTCGTGGCCGTCGGCGCCGGCGGCCACGAGTCCGGGCCCCCGGGGCCGGCGATCCGCGGCAGGGGCGACCCGGCGGGGTGCCTCCCGGTCGTGCCCGATGCACCTGCCGCGGGTGCGGGTGCGAGGATGCGCGCGGCACGAGCGGACGGTCACCGGATCGGCGGCGCGAGGCGTGCCCGGCCGGTGGGGAGCGAAGCGCTGGACAGGCAACTGGCGGAGCTGATCCCCGGTGACCCCCGGTCGGAGCTCCAGCGGATGGTCCTCGAGCACGACTGGGCGGACACCCCGCTGGGGCCGCAGCAGGACTGGTCGCCGACGCTGCGCAGCGCGGTCAGCATCTGCCTGAACTCCCGGTTCCCCATGCTGCTCATGTGGGGGCCCGAGCTGGTCATGGTCTACAACGACGGCTACGCGCCGATCCTGGGTGAGCGGCACCCCGCGGCCCTCGGCGAGCGGGTGGCCGACGTCTGGCCCGACGTGTGGGCCGACATCGAGCCCATGATCGCCGAGGTCTACGCCGGCGGTGCCACCTACGACGAGGACCTCCCGCTCGTGATGACCCGGCACGGGTACGACGAGGAGACCTACTTCAGCTTCGCCTACAGCCCGGTCGTCGAGCCCGGCGGCGCGGTGGTCGGGCTGCTCGACACGGTCGTCGAGACCACGTCCCGGGTGCTCACCGCCCGCCGGCTCGGCGTCCTGCAGCGGCTGGGCAGCCTGCCGCGGGCCGCGCACGGGGACACGACCGAGGCGGTCGTCACCGCGCTCGAGCTGCTCGCCGACGCCCGGCCCGACTGCCCGTTCGGTCTGGTCTACCTGGCCGACGACGCAGGGGGGCCGCGCTTCGTCGCCGGGCAGGGCCTCGCCGTGCGCGGGGGGCCGGCCACCGGCGACGTCCCCGAGCAGGTGTTCCGGGCGATGGCCACGGGCGAGGCGCAGACGGTCACCGGCCTGGCGGAGCTCCTTTCGGGGTTCTCGATCGCCGGCGCGAGCCCCGTCGCACAGGTCGACGTCGACACCGCCGTCGTCCTGCCCCTCACCGCCGCGGGCGCCGAGCGGCCGATCGGCGCCCTGGTCCTGGGCGCGAGCCCCCACCTCCCCCTGGACGACGACTACCGCGTCTTCATGGCGCTGGTCGCGGGGCAGGTCGCCGCGACCGTCGCCGATGCGCAGGCGGTCGCGGCCGAGCGCCGCCGGGCCCAGGAGCGGGCGCGGTCCGAGCGGGCGCGGGCGCAGTTCTTCACCGACGTCGCCGTCACCCTGCAGCGCGCGGTCCTCGGCCCCACCGTGCTGCCCGAGGGGTTCGCCGTCCACTACGAGCCGGCGGCCGGGACGCTGGAGGTGGGCGGCGACTGGTACGACGTGGTGGACCTGCCCGGCGGCGGATACGGCGTGGTCGTGGGCGACGTGGTCGGTCGCGGGCTGCCCGCCGCCGCGGTGATGGGGCAGCTGCGCAGCGCCGGACGCGCCCTGCTGCTGGAGAGCCGGTCCCCCTCCCACGCCCTCGAGGCGCTCGACCGGTTCGCCGCCATGGTGCCCGGCGCCGCGGTCAGCACGGTGTTCTGCGCGGTCCTCGATCCGCGCACCGGGTCGCTGCGCTACAGCAGCGCGGGTCACCCGCCGGCGGTCCTCGCCGAGGCGGACGGCCGGACCCGCCTGCTGGAGGACGCCGCCTCCCTGCCCCTGGCGGTGGTCGAGGGGCTCGACCGGCCCGAGGCCGAGGTCGTGCTCCCGGCCGGTTCCACGCTGCTGCTCTACACCGACGGCCTGGTCGAACGGCGGGACGAGGCCATGGACGAGGGCATCGGCCGGGCCGCGGCGGCGCTGGCCGAGGGCCGGCACCTCGGTCCGGCGGAGCTGAAGGCGCAGCTCACCGAGCGGCTGCTCGGCGACGCCCCGGACGACGACGTCGCCTTCGTGCTCGTCCGCCGCAGCTGACGCACCGCGCCCGCGCTCACCCGTCCAGGACGCCGCGGAAGGTCTCCTCGGTCTCGGTGAACAGCTCGGCCAGGCCCTCGCCGTCGATGAACTCCTCGGGTACGTACCGCTCGTCCAGCGTCTCCACCACGCTCGCCTCCTCCGCCGCGCTGCGCAGCGTGTCCTCGAGCGTCTGCCGCACGTCGTCGGGGAGCCCGGCGGGCGCGATGACCCCGAAGGTCGTCGTGCTCTGGACGAGCTCGGGGTACCCCTCGTCGACGAAGGTGGGGGCGTCCACGTAGGGCAGCGGCTCCTCGCTGCCGACGGCGAGGACGCGCAGGTCGCCGGACTCGACGGCCGGCAGCACGTCCTGCGAGAGGTTGAGGAAGCCGGCGGTCACGTTGCCGCCCAGCAGTGCCGTCTGGACCTCCGAGTTGCCGTCGAACGGGACGACGGTCAGCGGGACGTCGTAGAGCTGGGTGATCCGCCGCGCCTCGGCGGCGTGGGTGTTGGTGGCGCCCGGCGTGCCCACGGTGACCGAGCCGGGTTCGTCCTGCGCGGCGCCGAACAGCGACGCCAGGTCCTGGTGCGGCGAGTCGGCCGGCACCACGATGCCCGACGGCACGCGCGTGACGACGCCGATCGGGGTGAAGTCCTCGCGGGTGTAGCCGACGTCGTTGCTCAGGTAGTTGAGCACCGCGGTCGGCAGCGCGGTCATGGAGAGCGTGTGCCCGTCGGCCTCCTCCTGGATCAGCTGCTGGTACGCGGTGGCGCCCGAGGCCCCGGGGAGGTTCTCGACGACGACGGACTCCCCCAGCTCCTCCTCCATGTGCGCGGCCAGGGCGCGCGCCGCGATGTCGGTCGGGCCGCCCGCGGTGTACGGGACCAGCAGCCGGACGCTCTCCGACGGGAAGCCGCCGGCGCCCGGGCCGGGGTCGTCGCCGCCGCAGGCGGTCAGCGCGGTGGCGGCGAGCAGGGCGACGAGCACGCGGGCAGATCGCATGGGAGCTCCTGATGTGGGGGACGGCGGCGTCGCCGTCGCACCGGGTCACCGCCCGTGTCCGGCGGTGTGCTCATCGTGCGGCATCCCGGCCGGCCCGGCATCCGCGCTGACCGTCAGGCGGGGAGCCGCACCACCAGCAGCGCGATGTCGTCGTCGCCCCGGCTGCCCAGGGCGCTGAGCAGCCCGTCGCACATGCGGTCCAGGGGCTCCCGGCCGAGCTCCCGCAGCGTCCGCACCAGCCAGGTCGTGCCGTCGTCGAGGGTCATGCCGCGGCGCTCGACCAGCCCGTCGGTGTAGAGCAGCAGCGTGTCGCCCCGGTGCAGCAGCAGGTCGTGGTCGGTGCGCGCCGGCCCGTCGCCGGGGCCGGCGCCCAGCAGCCGGTCGGGCATCCGCTCCAGCACCTCGACCCGGCCGTCGGCCCGCACGACCACCGGCGGGGGGTGCCCCGCGTTGGACCACTGCAGCGGCACCGCGCCGTCCACCGCACCCCGCGGGTCGATGGTGGCCACGGCGACCGTCACCAGCGTCTCCAGGCCCAGCCCTGCCAGGACGTCGTCCAGCACGGTCAGCGCGGCGGCGGGGGAGCCGTGCCCCACCCGGGCCAGGGCGCGCAGCATGCCCCGGGTCTGCGCCATGGTGGCCGCCGCCGGGGCGTCGTGGCCGGCGACGTCGCCGATGACCAGCATCGTCCGCCCGTCGGACAGCGGGAAGGCGTCGTACCAGTCGCCGCCCACCTGGGCCTCCCGGGCGCCGGGGAGGTAGCGCGCGGTGGTCTCCAGCCCCGGGACGGTGGGGATGTCGCCCAGCAGGGCCCGCTGCAGCGTCTCCCCGGTCCGGACGGCGGCCCGCGTCGCCGCGGCCTCGGCGCCGAGCCGGGCGACGTGGGCCTCCCGGCGCAGCCGCAGCTGGCAGGTGACCACGGCCAGTGCGCCGCCGAGGGCGACGGCGATCAGGCGGATGGTCTGCGCCACCGCCGTCTCGGCGGTGTACTGCTGGCTGTAGAGGCCCAGCAGGGTGGCGACGACGAACGCGGCCGCGGCGTAGGCGACCGTGGTCCGCCGGCCCAGGAAGGTGGCCGAGGCGAGCGGTGCGATGACGCTGAGCCCGAGCACTACCTGGCCGCGGCCGCTGACGACCTCGGCGATCACGACGAGGAGCAGCACGAGGGCCGGCAGCGCGGCGTTCACGCGCCGTGACCGCTTCACCGCATCCCCCTCGTGCCCGCCCAGTGACGCGGCGCGTCCGGGCCCAACCTAGAGGACGGCGGCCGTGGACCGGGTCAGGCCGGGAGCGGTCAGCCGCCCGTTCCGTGCATCGCGTCCAGCGGCAGCCCGACGTAGAGCATGCCGATCAGGGCCCCCGCGTCGTCCCGCAGCCCGGTGTAGGCGGTGAAGTAGGGCCGGTCGGCCACCGTGGCGGCGCCGGTGTAGGTCTCGCCGGCGAGGACCGCCACGAGCACCGGGTTCGGGCGGCCGTCGGCGTTCGTGCGGCCGATGGCGGTGCCGACGTTGCGCCGGCCGGCCGGGTTCAGCACCGTCGTCGCCACGCGCACCATGCCGCCGTCGCCGTCCAGGCGCTGGAACACCGTGCAGCTGCCCCCGACCTCGCGCACCACGTCATCGACCAGCACGGCCGGGCGCCGGGGGTCGTCGCTGCGCTCCAGCGGCCGGCCGCCGACCAGCAGGTCGGGGAGCTCCGCCGTGTGCGTGGCCCCGGTGGTCTGGTCGCGCACGGTCAGCCTGGTCCGGCCCGCGCCGAGCCGCGCGCCGCCCAGGTCGGCCAGCTGCTGCTCGGCCACCGCCAGGGCCCGGCGGACGTAGACCACCCGCTGGCTCTCGGCCAGCTGCCCGACGGCCTCGCTGATCCGGGCGGAGCCGCCGGCAGCGCGCTCGACGTTCTCCACGATGCGGTCGGTGGCCGCCCGCTGCTGCTCGACCGCGGCGGTGATGGTGTCCTGCGCCTCGGCGATCGAGCCGAGCGTGCCGGTGATCCGCTGGACCGCCTCGACGGCGTGCTGGGTCTCCCGCTGCACCGCCGTGATCTGGGCATCGATGTCGCGGGCGGCCTGCGCCGTCCGGTCGGCGAGCTCCTTGACCTCGTCGGCGACGACGGCGAACCCGCGGCCGAGGTCACCGGCCCGGGCGGCCTCGACGGAGGCGTTCAGCGCGAGAAAGCGGCTCTGCTGGCTGATCGCGCTGATCAGCCGCACGAACTGGGTGATCGACTCGCTCGCGGTCTGCAGCGCGGCGATCCGCTCGTCGACCGCCCGCGCGTCCTGCACCGCCTCCTCGGCGACGGCCGAGGCCCGGCCGGTGCTCGCGGAGATGTCGCCGATCGCGGCGCGCAGCTCGGCGAGGGAGGCGGCGGCCTCCGCGGAGGTGTCGGAGACCTCGCGCGAGGCCTGGGCGAGGACGCCGGCCTGCCGGGCGGCGTCCTCCATGCTGGTGTCCCGCTCGACGGCGCGGCGGGGTGCGGGGGGCGCCGGGACGACCGCCGGCGTCGCGGGGGGGAGCGGAGCGGGACCTGACGACGTGGACGGACGCACGACCCGTTCCCTCCTGCAACTCCTCGGCGGACGGGCCCGTGAGCGGGCCGTCCCGGAACCGTAGGGCGGACGGCACGAGGCCGGGGAAGGCGCGCCGGTCGGTGGCAGATCCGGCCCGGCGGAGACCATTCCGGTGCCATTCGGTGACCGTCCCGGAAATGTCGACTCAGCGACTCGACTTTCTTCTGGGACAGGCGTCGAGAATGCGCGGGGCCGTGCCGAGGCGGGCTCCCCGGCCGGGTTGGACTTCGCCCTCGATCCGCCGGCCCTGCGCCTGGCCGGCGACCCCGAGACCGTGCTGACGACGCTGACCCCGACGTCCGTGCCGGTGACGACGGTCGGCCTCCGCGGCCTCCTGGCCTGACCGTTCCCGGGGACGACTTCGGGGAAGCAGGGCTCCGGACCGCCGTCCGGACCCCTGCTTCCCCGAAGTCGTGTTCTGGGAGCTACGCCTTGCTCATGGCGCGACTCCGCGCCCCGGTCCGCTCCTCGCTCGTCCCTCGCTGCGATGCCCCTCGAGGAACGGCTGTCGTCACGCGCGGACGATCGCGGCGACCGGACCGCCGCCGGACGGGCCCTGGTGCACCGCGGCCACCGAGACGAACACCGCCGGATCGCCGGTCACCGACGCGGTGACGCCGCCGACGGTCGCCTTGATCTGGCGGTGCCAGGAGACGTCGGAGTCGTCCAGCATGGCGTTGCGCCGCCCGCGCACCTTGCCGTCGGGCGAGGCCTCGCACTTGAGGAAGACGTTGACCAGCCGGTCGCCCAGGTCGGTGTGGTGCGGGCGCTCGGGCAGCTCCAGGCCGGCGTCGCGGATCGCGGCCCAGATGCCGTCCTGGTCCAGCGCGTCCTTCATCACCGAGTGGCCGACGCGGTAGCTGCCGCCGTGCCCGCGGGCGTTGCCGACGACGACGATCTGCGCCCGGTCCAGCTCCACGCCGGACGAGCAGGACGCGACCGACGAGTACAGGGACAGGTCGCGCATGACCTGCTCCTGCGTCGGCATCTCGATCTCGCCGAGCGCCACCGCGATGCCCAGCGCCGTCGTGCCGTTGGAGATGTCCATCGAGCCGTGCGGCTCCTCCAGGATCGTCGTCTCCCCGCGCTGGTGGGCGTCGCGAATGGTGTCGATCGTCAGCAGCGGCGTCTTGGTCTGCACGTAGTGCACGTCGGCCGGGTCGGTGATGCCCGCGGCCGCCATCGCCTTCTTCACGCCCTCGGCGACCTTCTCGACCATCGCCACCCGGCCGATGTCCTCGGGCAGCAGGACGTCGCTCATCGCGTAGCCCACGGTCAGCCGCGGCTCGTCGGTCTTCTCGACGGCGTCCTCGGGAAGCGTGGCGAAGATCGTCGCGTGTGGGCTGATGACGCCGTCGGTGCCGCCGGACCACACGATCGGGATGTCACCGACCTCCTCCTTGGAGCGGCTGCCCTTCTCGAGGAGCACCTCACGGAAGGCGCGGTCGGCGATGATCCGCGTGTAGTCGTTGATCCCGCCGTTGCCCTCGGTCTTGCCGATGACGGCGACGACGCGGTCGGCCTCCATCACGCCGTCGTCGATGAGCTTGGCGAGCTCGGAGGCGTCGCTGACGTTGTGCAGCGGGACCTTGCGGACCTCGATCGGTGCGGGCATGCGGATTCCCTTCAGGAGGAGGTGAGGACGGTGCCGGCGTCGTCGCCGCGGACGGCGTCGGCGATGTGGTCGAGCGAGGTGATGACGGCGCGCGGGGGCGGGGCGTGGCCGGGGGTGGAGCCCTCCACGAAACGTAGGGCGGCCTCGACCTTGGGGCCCATCGAGCCGCGGGCGAACTGGCCCGCGGCGGCGAGCTCGCGGACCTCGGCGACGGTCACCCGGCCCAGCGGGCGCTGCGCCGGCGTCCCGAAATCGACCATGACGTTCGGGACGTCGGTGGCGATCACGAGGGTGTCGGCCTCGACGTCGCGGGCGAGGATCGCGGCGGTCAGGTCCTTGTCGATGACCGCCTCGACGCCGCGCAGGGCGTGCCCGTCCACGTGGTCGTCGACGACGGGGATGCCGCCGCCGCCGGCGCAGACGACGACGAACCCCGCCGCGGCCAGGGCGTGGATGGCGGGGGAGTCGACGACGGACAGCGGCTCCGGGGAGGCGACGACGCGCCGCCAGCCCTTCTCGCCGCGGTCCTCCCAGGTCTGGCCGAGCGAGACGAACCGTTCCGCCCGCTCGCGGGGGAGGAAGCGGCCGACCGGCTTGGACGGTTCGGCGAAGTGTGGGTCGTCGCCGTCGACGAGCGTCCGGGTGACCAGCGCGGCGGTGCGCTGGGGCAGGCCGCGCGCGGCGAGAGCGGCGTCGAGCTCGTCGGCCACGGTGAAGCCGATCGTGGCCTGGGTCTGCGCGACGTTCCAGTCCAGCGGCACCGGCGGCACCTCGTGCGCCGCGAGCTCGTTCTTCACCAGCAGGTTGCCCACCTGCGGGCCGTTGCCGTGGGTGAGCACCACCTGGACACCGGCGGCGACCACCTCGGCGACGTGCCCGGCGGCCTCCCGGATCGCGTCGCGCTGCGCCTCGGGCGTCGCGGAGCCGTCGGCGCCGGTCATGGCGTTGCCGCCGAGGGCGATCACCACGCGGTTCGACGTCACCCCGGGGACCCTAGCCGCATTTCCCTTAGCGGTGAAGTAGTTGCCCCGGGCCGGGTCAGCTCGGCTCGACCGGCTCGTCGTCGTAGCTGCCCAGCGGCCGTTGCGCCCACAGCACGTCCCGCCACCGGCCGTGCTTCCAGCCGATGCGCCGGTAGGTGCCGATCGGTTCGAAGCCCATCGCCGCGTGCAGCCCCTCGCTCGGCTCGTTGGGCAGCGTCATGCCGGCGATCGCGGTCCGGTAGCCGCGCGCGGCCAGCCGGTCGAACAGGGCGGTGTACAGCGCCCGCCCGCCACCGTGCCGCCCGTACCCCTGGGCCAGGTAGACGCTCACCTCGCACGACCACCGGTACGCCGCGCGCTCCTTGTACGGCCCGGCGTAGGCGTACCCGACGACGACGCCGTCGTCCTCCAGCACCAGCCAGGCGTGCCTGCGCAGGGCCGCGGCGATCCGGTCGGCCATCTGCTCGGCCGTCGGCGGCTCGGTCTCGAAGGTGATCGCGGTGCCGGTGACGTAGGGCGCGTAGATCGCCGCGCAGGCGGCGGCGTCGGCCACGGTGGCGTCCCGGGTCGTCGGAGCGGAGGCAGCCATGATCGGCAACGTAGGCCGGGTGGGCCGGGTCCGGGCGTGAGGTCGGCCACCTCGGCCCGGCGTCGACGAAGCGCCCCCGGTCCGCTCCGCTAGCGTCCCCCGCCGTGCCCGCCGCCCCCTCGTCGACGACCGTCGCGGGGCTGGTGACGGCGCTCGTCGGCTTCCTGAGCTCCTTCGCCGTCGTGCTCACCGGGCTGCGGGCGGTCGGCGCCACACCGGGGCAGGCGGCCTCGGGCCTGGTCGTGCTGTCGGTGGCGATGGGGGTGGCCACCGTGCTGCTGGCCCAGCGGACGCGGATGCCGATCACCGTCGCCTGGTCCACGCCCGGTGCGGCCCTCCTCGCGACGGCCTCCGCGCCGTCCTGGGAGGTCGCCGTCGGCGCCTTCGTGCTGGTCGGTGCGCTCGTGCTGCTCACGGCGGCGTGGCCCCGGTTGGGCGGCGCGATCGCGGGGATCCCGCCGGTGCTGGCCCAGGCGATGCTGGCCGGCGTCCTGGTCCCGCTCTGCCTGCAGCCGGTCCGGTCCGCGCTGGAGATGCCCTGGCTGGTGGTCCCGGTCGTGCTGGTCTGGGTGGTCCTGCTGCGCTTCTCCCCCCGCTGGGCCGTGCCGGCCGCGTTCGCCGTCACCCTCGGCATCATCGGCTGGCTGGCCTGGCGCGACGGCGGGGTGGACGCCGCCGCCCTGGTCCCCGCACTCGAGTGGACGACGCCGGACGTGGGCTCGACCGCCGTGATCGGGCTCGCGCTGCCGCTGTTCCTGGTCACCATGGCCTCGCAGAACGTGCCCGGCATGGCGGTGCTGGCGGCCTACGGCTACCGGGCGCCCTGGCGGTCGGCCATGGCCGTCACCGGCGCCGGCACGCTGCTCGGCGCCCCGTTCGGCGGGCACGCGATCAACCTGGCCGCCATCAGCGCGGCGCTCGCCGCCGGCCCCGAGGCGGACCCCGACCCGTCGCGCCGCTACCTCGCCGCCCGCACCGCCGGGCTGGCCTACGTGGCGTTCGCGCTCGTCTCGGCCGCCGTCGCCGCGCTGGTGGTCACCGCCCCGGCCGGGTTCGTCGCCGCGGCCGCCGGCCTGGCGCTGTGGCCGGTGCTGGCGGCCTCCCTGAGCGGCGCGCTGGCGCGGCCGGAGGACCGGATCCCCGTCGTCGCCACCTTCCTCGTGGCGATCAGCGGCGTCACCGTGGGCGGCATCGGGTCGGCGTTCTGGTCGCTCGTCGTCGGCCTGGCGTTCTGGGCCTGGTACCGGCCGCAGCCCGCCGTCGCCCCGGCTTGACGGTCAGCGGCGCCAGAAGTCGAAGCGGTCGCGCCCGGGCCGGAATCCGGCGGCCTCGGCGACGGCGGCGGCCAGGTCGAACTTCTGCCCGACGGCCGTGGGCGCGTGCGCGTCGCTGCCGAAGCTGACCGCCTCGCCGCCCTCCTCGCGGAACCAGCGCACCTGGTCGGCGGAGGCGAGCGGGCTGCTGGTGTTGATCTCCAGCGCCCGGCCGCTGCCGGCGAGCGCCCGGAACACCGCCCGGTACTCCTCCTCGTAGTCCTTCTCCACGTACCGGTGCGAGCCGCCGGGCCAGTACCGGCGCGGGAAGTCCACGTGGGCCAGGACCTGGAAGACGTCGCTGCTCTCGATCATCCCGACCATCTCGCCGAGGTAGCGGCGCATCGTCGCGTCGGCGTCGACGTGCAGCAGCCGCCCCACCCCGACCAGCCGGCCCTCGTCGGAGAGCGAGTGCAGCGAGCCCAGGATCCGGTCGACCGGGGAGTCCTCGAGGTGCCTGGCGATGCTCGCGGCGAACAGGTGCGGCTCGCCGGTCTCGATCCCCGACCAGATGCGCAGCTCCGGGAACCGGTCGCGGACCTCGGCCAGCTCAGCGACGTAGCCCTCGACGTCGATGGGCAGCTGGTGGGCCGGGTAGCGGTCGACCAGCCCCTCCTCGGTGGCCCGGTCCTCGTCGTGCCACACGGTGAAGTCCAGGTGCTCGGTGAACGCGATCGCCGGCAGCCCCTGGGCGATCGCCCGCTCGCAGGCCTTGCGCATCGTCGAGGAGTCGGGTGTGTCCCACGACCAGTGGGTGTGCACGTGGTTGTCGGGCGGCAGCTGCCCCTGGTGTGCCCTCTCGAGTGCCATCGCCTGTGGATTCTCCCCCGCCGTCCCCGTCACAGCTCCGCTGGGGAGCCGGAGCGCTCCGCGCCACCTCTGCCGCGCGGCCACCCGTTCCGTCCCTGCCCGTGCCTACTGTCGTCGGCATGAGCACCGCCGCACCGCCGTCCTCGATCGCCGACGAGGCCCTGGAGATCCTCCGGGAGCTGACCGGCCGCCCCGACGCCGTCTTCCGCGAGGGGCAGGACGCCGCCGTCGCCGCGCTGGTCGAGCGCTCCCAGCGGGCGCTGGTCGTCCAGCGCACCGGCTGGGGCAAGTCCGCCGTCTACTTCGTCTCCACCGCCCTGCTCCGCCGCCGCGGCGCGGGCCCGACGCTGCTCGTGTCGCCGCTGCTGGCGCTGATGCGCGATCAGGTGGCCGCCGCGGCCCGCGCCGGCATCCGCGCGGTCGAGATCTCCAGCGCCAACATGACCGAGTGGGACGACATCGCGGCACGCCTGGCCGCCGACGACGTCGACGTCCTGCTCGTCTCGCCCGAGCGGCTCACCAACCCGCGGTTCCGCGAGGAGCAGCTGCCCGGGCTGGTCGCCCGCTGCGGGTTGGTCGTCGTCGACGAGGCGCACTGCGTCTCCGACTGGGGGCACGACTTCCGCCCCGACTACCGCCGCATCCGCGACCTGCTGGGCACCCTTCCCGACGGCACCCCCGTGCTGGCGACGACGGCGACGGCGAACGAGCGCGTGGTCGCCGACGTCGCGGAGCAACTGGGCGCCGGTGGCGTCGAGGTGACGACGGTCCGCGGCCCGCTCTCCCGCGACTCGCTGCGGCTCGGCGTGCTGCGCCTGCCGTCGGACCGGGCGCGGCTGGCCTGGCTGGCCGCCCACCTCGGCGACCTGCCGGGCAGCGGCATCGTCTACACGCTCACCGTCGCGGCGGCGGAGGAGACGGCGAACCTGCTGCGCGACGCCGGCCACGAGGTACGCGCCTACACCGGCCGGCTCGACGACGCCGACCGCAAGGACGCCGAGGAGGCGTTGCGGGGCAACGAGGTGAAGGCGCTGGTCGCCACCTCGGCCCTCGGCATGGGCTTCGACAAGCCCGACCTGGGTTTCGTCGTCCACTTGGGCGCGCCGTCCTCCCCGGTCAGCTACTACCAGCAGGTCGGCCGCGCCGGGCGCGCCGTCGAGCACGCCGACGTCCTGCTGCTCCCCGGGCTCGAGGACATCGCCATCTGGCAGTGGTTCGCCACCTCCTCGATGCCGCGGGAGGACCACGCCGCCGCGGTGCTGACGGCGATGGCCGACGGAATGGCGTGGTCGGTGGCCCGGCTGGAGACGGTGGCCGACGTCCGCCGCTCCCGGCTGGAGCTGCTGCTGAAAGTGCTCGCCGTCGACGGTGCGGTGGAGCGGGTGCAGGGCGGCTGGCGCTCGACCGGGCAGCCGTGGGTCTACGACGCGGACCGCTACGCCCGCGTCACCCGCACCCGCGAGGCCGAGCAGCGCGCGATGCTGACCTACGCCAAGCCGGTCGGCGAGGCCGAGTGCCGCATGGCGTTCCTGCAATCCGCGCTCGACGACCCGACGGCCGCCCCGTGCGGCCGGTGCGACGTCTGCGCCGGCCCCTGGTACGCGACCGACGTCCCGGAGGCGGCGTCCGAGGCGGCCTCCGCCGCGCTCGACCGGCCCGGCGTGGAGCTGGCGCCCCGCGCCATGTGGCCGACCGGCGCCGACCGGCTCGGCGTCGACGTGAAGGGGAAGATCCCGCCGGGGGAGCAGCTGCAGACGGGCCGGGCGGTCGCCCGGCTCACCGACCTGGGCTGGGGCCAGCGGTTGCGCAGCCTGCTCGGGGACGACGGCGTCGGCGGGGTGGTCGAGCTCGACCTCGAGGCGCCGGGCATCGAGGAGGACCCGGACGCGGCCTTCGAGGTCCCGGTGCGGCGCTCGGTCTCCGACGTGCCGCCCGACGAGGAGCTGCTGCGGGCCTGCGGCCGGGTGCTCGCCGCCTGGGACTGGGCAGAGCGCCCGGCCGCGGTGGTGGCGATGCCGTCGCGACGCCGCCCGCAGCTGGTGAGCGGCGTCGCGCAGGGCCTGGCCCGCATGGGGCGGCTGCCCTACCTCGGCGAGCTCTCCCTCGCCCACGGTGGGCCGACCGGGCAGCCCGGGGGGAACAGCGCCTTCCGGCTGGCCGCGGTGTGGGACCGGATCGTCGTGGGACCGGACCTCCGCGCGCGGCTGGCGGAGGTCTCGGGGCCGGTGCTGCTCGTCGACGACCTGGCCGACTCGCGGTGGACCATGACCGTCGCCGGCCGGGAGCTGCGCCGGGCCGGGGCGGCGCCGGTCCTGCCGTTCGCCCTGGCGCTCACCGCCTGACGGCCTGTCCGTGAGCCGGCGACGGGTGAGGCCTACCGGGTCCGCCCACAGCGCCCGCGCCTCGCGCGCTCACCTGGCCCGCCAGGTGGTCCTTGGGTGGGACCGCTGTCCACAGCTTTTCGCACACATGTGCGAAAAGTCGGAGTAGCGTGCCGGCATGCAGCTCGCGCACCAGCCCTCCATCTGGGACCTGGCCGAGGAGGCCGCGCTCACGCCCCTCGCCGGCCGCGTCGCGCGGCACGAGCTCTCCGCCGGCGCGTGGGTCGACCACCTGCCGGGCTGGGTGACCGGCTCCGACGAGGTGCTGGACGTGCTGCTCGGCGACATCGGCTGGCGGGAGGACCGCCGCCAGATGTACGAACGCGAGGTCGCCGTGCCACGGCTGCTCCGCTGGTACTCCGGCCAGGAGGAGCTCCCGCACCGGCTGCTGACCGACGCGCGCGAGCAGCTGAACCGCCACTACCTGCCGGAGCTCGGCGAACTCTTCGTCACCGCAGGCATGTGCCTCTACCGGGACGGGCGCGACAGCGTGGCCTGGCACGGCGACCGGATCGGCTGCGGGCGATCGGCGGACACCATGGTGGCCATCGTCTCCTTCGGGTCCCCGCGGCCGCTGCTGCTGCGGCCGGCCGGTGGGGGGGAGTCGCTGCGGTTCCCCCTCGGGCACGGCGACCTCGTCGTGATGGGTGGCTCGTGCCAGCGGACGTGGGAGCACTGCATCCCCAAGACGGCGAGGCCGGTGGGCCCGCGGGTCAGCGTCCAGTTCCGCCCGCGCGGCGTCGCCTGAAGAAGGACCACCCTTCCCCCCACGCCTCGCAGGCTCGGCGCGGGTCCCTGAAGGGTGGCCGTTCCAGCGCCTCACCACCCCCCTGCAGAGCCCTTCCGAGGGCGTGTACTGTTCTGCCTGCACCGAGCGAGAACGGACCGGGCCGCGAGGCCCGGGAAACCGCCGGCAGAGCCCCTGAGGCCGAGCTGCTGCGGAGCGCGGTGTAGAGTGGAGAAATCGCCTCGGACGAAGGCCAAGAAATTGGCCGGGATTCGTGCGCATCCGCTCCTTGAGAACTCAACAGCGTGCCGAAAGTCAGTGCCAAGTAATACCCCGTGCCGGTCTTCGGATCGGCTGGGATTCCTTTGGTTGATTGATATCGAGAGTGTCAGCTCTCGGTTCTCAGCCGGTATCAAATCATCTACGGAGAGTTTGATCCTGGCTCAGGACGAACGCTGGCGGCGTGCTTAACACATGCAAGTCGAACGGTGAACCGCTTCGGTGGGGATCAGTGGCGAACGGGTGAGTAACACGTGGGCAACCTGCCCCTGGCTCTGGGATAACTCCAAGAAATTGGGGCTAATACCGGATATGACCGCTGACCGCATGGTCTGGTG
>NZ_FOAO01000041.1 GCF_900109665.1 Blastococcus sp. DSM 46786 | reverse complement strand
CACTCGGGTTCCGCAACCTCACCAACTACATCGCCAGAAGCCTGCTCGAGACCGGCGGGTTCAGGCCCCGACTACACCCTCGATCGTGAAGAGCCCCTTTGCTGGGCAACGACGACAGCACTCGACCTGACCGAGTGACAGGGATGGTCGAATGCCGGGCGTCGACGAACCGGCACTTCCAGTGCCGTGATCAGACCCGGAGGCAACCACGTCGACCGTCGGCGGAAGCTCACCCCGCGCGAGTACCTGGTGAACCCGCACGGTTTCGGGCGAGATGCCCGAGCGCAGTTTCTCGTGCCCCCCGGTGGCGACGGCATCTCCGCGGAGATTGCCAGAGTGCAACACGCGCTCGTGCTGGCGTGGCGGTCCGCCCGGCCTGCCGGTTCCGGCAGTCAGGACGCCCGTGCCTTCGGCGTCTCCCCGTCGACCTGGAGCCGCAGTGTGTTGGGGGAGCGGTGGCTGGGTGAGACCGTCATGGCCGCCGTCTTGCATCGGACTGCGACCTGGCTGGAGTGAGCCTTGCGTCAAGGAGCAGTGCTTCGCTGCTACGGGGACAGTGGGCCGACTGGCCGAAATGCTCGACGCACCGGTGGCGTGGTTGTCGGGCAGAGTCAGTTCCACCGCGGGAGTGACGCACCGCATGCGTTTCGTCTCCCTCCGTGAGAGACGAAACCCTCGATGATGCGACCCGTGCCCCGCCGTACATGCGCTGTCTGCCGAACGCCCATCACGCAGCCCACCACTGGTCGGCCCCGGCAGTTCTGCTCGAGCCCTTGCCGGCAGCGGGCGTGGAAGCGCAACCGGCGACGCCCCATGGCAGCCGAACGCCAGGCCTGGTGGACTCCCGAGCCACTTCGGTCGCAGATCCTCACCGAGTACAACGTGACCCTCGACGCCGCCGCGTGCGTGCAGTCGCGTCTGGTGCCGCAGTACCTAGGACTCGACCACGAGGACGCCCGCTACCGGGACTCGCTCGCCCCCGACGTGGATTGGGGCCAACTGGCCGGCCCCTCCGGATGGACGTACCTCAATCCGCCCTACCTGCCCATCCCGCTGCTGTCCGGCATGCTCGCCAAGGCGGCCGCCAGCGCGGCCGCAGGCAGCCCAGTGATCGGCCTGGTGCCCGCCAGCGTGACCACCCGCTGGTTCACCACCCACATCACCGACGCCGGTGCCCGCGTCCGGTTCGTGCGCGGCAGGGTCAAGTTCACGGGGCCGTTCGCGAACGGGGGCTCAGCGCCGTGGGGCGTCGCGCTCGTGGAGTGGCCTGCCGGCTGATCCACGGTGGATCCAGAAAGCCCCTTCTGCCTGCGCGTTCCTCCGAATACCGGACGGTCCAGTCGTTGCAGCCTGGGACGTCCGAAGCGCCGCGGTGGGACGCCGTCGGCCTGCGCTGGAACGGGTGACGAACCTCCGAATGGCATGGCTGTTGCAGTCGCTGGGCTTGCACAACCGCGTTGTGCTGTGCACGGTCGTCGCCCTTTCCGGGCCCGTCGGTGGGTGGCAGTACCGTGCCATGGGTGGGGGACATCTCCGGCGGCGACTCGAGTCCGGCGGCGCCCCAGGTCATCATCAGCTGGTCTCACGCCTCGAACGCGGGACGGGGTTTCAAGGACCCGGCGGCGAAGCGCGCGGCTGATGAGGCTTGGCGTGATGAGGTCCTCGAGTTCTTCGTTGCGCTGCGTCGGTCAGGGATCGATGCCGAGATCGACCTCGCTCACTTCAGCGAGCGTGGAGTCGACTGGACGCGGTGGGGGCCGACGATGGTCCGCGAGCGTGACGTCATCGCAGTCGTCAACGCGGGCTGGCGTCGAGCCTGGGAAGAATCGGGAGACGGCTTCACCGGGCGCGGCGCCGCCGCCGAAGTGGATGTCCTCCTGAGCATCTTCAACGAAGATCGAGACGTCTTCCAGGAGAAGGTGCTGCTGGTTCTCCTTCCGGGCAGCGACGACTCGGACGTGCCGTATGGCCTCGGTCGACTTCAGCGTGTCCGCGTGCGGGCGTTCGACGACGACGGCCTCACCCCACTCCTTCGGATCCTGACCGACCAGCCTGAGTACCCGCTGCCGCCTCTCGGTGCGATCCCGCTGCTCCCGGCCGCCGCCAGCGCCGTGATCCAGCGACGGCTCGACCATCCCGCCGCTGTTGAAGGGCGCGTGGGGGCCCATGACCACGTCGGCATCACCGACTCGGTCACTGTGGAGCTCGTGCGCGGCGGCGCCGAGAAAGAGGCGGAGGCGGAGGCGGAGCTGCGCGATGAGATCGCACTGCTCCGCAGCGCACTGCGGCAGGTGCCGCAACCGGGGCCCGGTGAGGGGCCCCACATCCCCTGGTTCAGGACCTGGGAGCAGCTGCAGATCCAGCTCGACGGGCTCCAGCGCCAGCTGGCCGCCCTTGAGGCGCGGGCGCCGGCGTCAAGTTCCGCGCCGTCCTCTCAGGACGAGCTGCGCCTGGCGTCCCTGTTGGACGGTGTTGGCGCCGAGGTCGAGCGCAGCAACCGCTGTTGGCTGCTGTTGGCGGCGGCACCGGCGGCCCAGCAGGCCGCCGTTCGCGGCGCGGACCGGGCGACAGTTGAGCAACGTCGCGAGCAGCTGACGCGCTGGCGCGAGACGAGGGCACCGGTCGTCTCGCTCGACTGGAGCACCGAAGCGGTACGGCGCCCTGGGCGCGTGACCTTCACCGGTGAGTTGGCGCGCGGCCCAGGGTTTTCGACTCGCTGGCGCGTCGAGCTGCTGGACGACGGCAGCGCAGTCGTAGGCGCTGCCGTGGCGGAGACGCCTTTGGCCGATGGCATGGGAAGCGTGGCCTGGCCTGGGCAAGCGGGGCAGACGTTGCGCGACGCAGCGATCTACCTGCCGGTCCGTCGCGACCTGCTCGAGATCTGGACGCTCACGGCCGTCGAGTTGGCTGTTTACCAGGCCCTGCGTGACGCCGAGTCCGGCGGCGAGTTGGTCCTGCAGGCACGTCTCATACTGCCGATCGACCTCGCCATGCCCGGCGTGCACGACCCGCGGCGATTGGGTGTGCGGATCGTCGAGGAGGTTCGGGACGAGGACGGGCACCATGACGGTGACCGGCCGGTCCCCGGCGGCTTCGACCTGCCCCTGGACGGTCAGCCGCCCTGCTCGGCCCCGAACCTGGTCAGGCTGCCAGCTGCCGACTCCCCACGGGCAGTAGTCCAAGCAGCGCGACATCTTGCCGGAGCGTTGCTGGAGTTCTTTGGGGTGGAAGGCACGGCGGTGCTGCGAGCAGATAACACGCTGGACCCATTCGCCGCAGCGGAAGGTGACCAGCAGGTGACGTATCAGCATGCGCGGGCGCTGGGCCTCCCGGTCGATCCCCGCGGCCCGGCCGAGCGTCGGCGACGCTACGACGAGCTGGTTGCCGAGGCACGTGCCCAGTTGCGTCCCGAATGACCGATGCCTCCCCGCTGGTCCGGGCGGTGCTCAGCCGGAGGCTAGGCCTCAACGGTTCTCGAGCCTGTCGCTAGACCGCGCGCAGTAGCCGGTCGGCTGCCGCTCGGGCGACCTCCAGGGTTCTCTCGACGAGGGAGGCGATCGCGGACGACTGCGAGGCGAGGCCGGTCTCTGTGTGGTGTGGGGCGCGGTGCGACCAGGCACGGACGCTGGTGGCTTGGAGTGGGGACAGGTAGCTGAAGCTCTGGGGTGGCCTGATCACGCCGGGCAAGTCGGTGAGAAGACGGGGCTCCGTCAACGGCTGCACTCTCCCGATGAGGATCCCGACGGCCGCCGGCTTCTGCGCGTAGTACGCGCAGAAGCCGGCGGCGCTGATGCCGGCGTGGCGGCTGTGGCGGTCCCACAGCTCGTCGGGTGCGGCGACGTCATGTCCGAGGACCTCGAATGTGCCGACGATGCGACCCACCGGCTGAGTGGCGTAGATGACCACCGTGGAAACGTCCGGGGCGAGGCGTCGCTTTCGGAACTCCACCCGCTTGGTGCCTGCGAGGATCGCGTCGGCGTACTGCGGGTGGATCGACATCAGCGCAACTCTTTGAGCCGTTCCTGCAGCCAGCGTCGTCCCTCCTCGTCGCGAACGCCGGTGATGCTCTGCGGTGGACCGTTGAGCACACCGGCGTTGTCCAGCACTCGCCGTGACCACGGTGGTTCTAACAGCCGGTCCTGACGGAACAGAACAGCGAGCACGGGACGCGCCGCACCGCAGCGCTCGGCGATGTCGTCGAGTGTGTAGACGGTGCGCCGGCCGACCAGACGAGCGATCTCCTCGGGACTCCGGCTGATCAACACGTCCTCGACGACGCCGACCGCGGTGACGGCGGAAAGGTTGTGTGAGCGGTAGAACAGTAGCGTCGCGCCCGGGCCGATCTGCCGGGCGGCGGCGTTGCACAGGTATGCCTTGCGCAGAGCGTTGCCGTACGGATGTTCACCAGTCCACAGGCTCAGCTGCGGCATGAACTCAGGGAACAGCAGGTCGTGCCACTTGGGCTCGACGGGCACCACGAAGAACGGTGCTTGCGCGTCGACGGCCGGTGGTCCGTAGGTGATGTGGAAGGCCAGCGGATCGGCCGCCGAGTCCTCGCCCGTCGGCCGCAGCTGCTTGGCCATCACCCGTTCCTCGCGGGGACTGCGGGCGCGGTCGCGGAAGCCGAACGCGCTCAGCAGCTCGATGAGGGTGACGTGTTTGTCGAACACGGTGACGTAGATGCCGTCGTGGCCGTGGTGATGCGCGTGGTTGAACAGCGTCTTGAGGAGCAGTTCGCCGTATCGGCGTCCGTGGGCTTCGTCGGTCACCTTGAACGTGGAGAGCTTCAGTACCTTCCCGTGCAACCCGTATGGCCGGTCGAGCTCGTCCTTGACGAGCATCACCCCGGCGTAGTTGCCGTCGTCGTCACGGATGATCCATGCCGGCCGGTGCTCCCTACGGGCACCGGCGAACCAGTTGTCGAAGTCGGGGTAGTCGTCCCGCAGTGATTCGAAGATCGGGTCGTGCGGGTCGAGCTGGTAGGAAATGACCTGGTCAACGGCCGGCGGCGGGCTCAGCGGGAGTGGGGAGAGGTCCCGAAGAAGTTGCCCTGCTTCGGCCAGCGGGAGGACGTTCTCGGCTAGTACTACAGCCGCACTTCAGTGGCAGCGCCGCGGGTGATGTAGTGGCAGCGGCGGGCCCGGGCTTGGTGTCTGCGGCGCCAGTGTGACCAGTGGAGGATCCGTTGTGGATCGTGCTCCGGGGGCCAGACCAGGCAGGTGATCAGGTGCCGGATCTCGGGCAGTGACAGCTCGCTCAGCTCGCCGCGCAGGTCCGGGGCCCCCCTTTTTCGCCGCTGGTGGCGGCGCGGGTGACGGTGAGGAAGGCGTGCGCCCAACAGGCGAGGGTGATGTGTCGGTACCAGGCGTCGTAGCGGCGGACCTGGTACTGGTCCAGGCCGACCTGGCCCTTGCCGGTC
>NZ_FOAO01000009.1 GCF_900109665.1 Blastococcus sp. DSM 46786 | reverse complement strand
GACAGATCCGGATAAAGACCCGAGGTCAGTCACCTGAAGGGTCAGGAACGGTTGCTGCGGGGCCCGCCTACATCCTCACTGTCACCTGATCAACAAGCAGGTCAGCGGCCGAGGTGGCGGTAGCGGTGCAGCCGGGTGCGGAAGCGCTCGGTGTCGTCGCGGCTGAGCAGCCCGGCCAGCTCCTCGCCCAGCACCCGGCCCAGCCGCAGGCAGAACTCGGCCGGCTCGTCGGCCGCGTCGGGCCGCTCGGGCACCACCCGGTCGACGATCCCCGCCCGCCACAGGTCGGTGGCCCGCACGCCCTGGTGCGCGGCCATCTCGTCGGCCCGGTCGACGGTGCGGTGCACGATCGCGCTGGCCCCCTCCGGCGGCAGCGGGCCCAGCCAGCCGTTGGCCGCCGCCAGCACCCGGTCGGCCGGCACCAGCGCGAGCGCGCCACCGCCGGTGCCCTGACCCAGCAGCACCGCGAGGGTGGGCGCCCTGAGCACGACGAGGTCGTGCAGGCAGCGGGCGATCTCCCCGGCCAGGCCGCCCTCCTCGGCCTCGCGGGAGAGCGCCGCGCCGGGGGTGTCGATCAGCGTCACCAGCGGCAGCCGCAGCTGCTCGGCCAGGTGCATGCCGCGCCGCGCCTCGCGCAGCGCCGCCGGCCCCAGCGGCGCCGACATCGACTGCCCGCGCCGGTCCTGCCCCAGCACGACGCACGGCGCCCCGCCGAAGCGGGCCAGCGCCAGCAGCAGCCCGGGGTCCTTCTCGCCGGCGCCGGTGCCGGAGAGCCCGACGACGTCGGTCGCCGCGGTCCGCAGCAGCCGGCGGACCCCGGGGCGGTCCTTGCGCCGCGACGCCGTCACGACGTCCCACGCGGTGCGCCCGTCCTCCGGATCGTCGGCGTCGGTGCCGTCCTCGGCGGTGGGGCGCTCGGCGTCCCGCACGTCGAGGTGCCAGGTCTGCCGCGCCGAGAGCACGCGCAGCGCGCGGTCGGCGACCTCCGCGATCTGCTCGGGCGGGACGACGGCGTCGATCAGGCCGTGCTCGGCCAGGTTCTCGGCGGTCTGCACGTCGGCCGGGAACGGCTCGCCGTACAGCGCCTCGAACACCCGCGGGCCGAGGAAACCGATCGAGGCGCCGGGCTCGGCGATGGTCACGTGCCCGAGCGACCCCCACGAGGCGAGCACGCCGCCGAAGGTGGGGTGGCGCAGGTAGACCAGGTAGGGGAGGCCCGCCTCCTTGTGCCGCGCGATGGCCGCGGTGATGCCGATCATCTGCAGGAAGGCGACGGTCCCCTCCTGCATCCGGGTGCCGCCCGACACCGGCGCGGCCAGCAGCGGCAGGCCCTCGTCGGTGGCCCGCTCCACCGCCGCGATCAGCCGTTCCGCGGCGGCCACCCCGATCGACCCGGCGAGGAAGCCGAACTCCCCGGCGACGACGGCGACCCGGCGCCCGCGCAACCGGCCCTCGCCGGTGATCACCGACTCGTCCTGCCGCGACTTCTCCGCGGCGCGATCGAGCTCGGCGGCGTAGTCGGCCGGGACGTCGCGGGTCGGGACGGGGGAGTCCCAGGACTGCCACGACCCGGCGTCGAGGACGAGATCGCGCAGGCTGCGGGCGTCCGGGCGAGCGGTCACGCGGCCGGCCCGTTCAGCCAGGCGCGGATGGCGTCGCCGTCGGCACCCAGCACCGGGGGAGCGGTGTGCTCGCGGCGGGTGGTCTCGGTCTCGCCCTCCGGCCCGGCGGAGAAGAACCGGAGCGGCGGCCCGGGCAGCTGCAGCCGGCCGAGGGTGGCGTGGTCGACGTCGACCAGCAGACCCTGGGACAGCACCTGGTCCCAGCCGTACACCTCGTCGATCGACCGGACCTTGCCCGACGGGATGCCCACCTTCGCCAGCCGGGCCAGCAGGTCCTCGGCGGGGATGTCGGCGAACGCCCCTTCCAGCAGCGCGATCACCTCCGCGCGGTGCTCCACGCGGTCGCCGTTGGTCGCCATCCCGGGTGCCTCGGGGTCGAAGCCGAACTCGGCGCACAGCTTCCGCCAGAGCGAGTCGTTGGCGCAGGCCACCTGGACGCTGCCGCCCTGGCAGTGGAACAGCCCGTAGGGGGCGATCGAGGGGTGGTGGTTGCCCTGCGCCGCGCCGACCTTCCCCGCCACCGTCCACGCCGTCCCCTGGAACGCGTGCACCCCGACGATCGCCGCGAGCAGCGAGGTGCGCACCACCTGGCCGCGGCCGGTCCGGCCCCGCTCGATCAGCGCGGCGAGCACGCCGTAGGCGCCGTACATGCCGGCCAGCAGGTCGCCGATCGGGACGCCGACCCGCTGGGGGTCCTCCGGCCCGGACCCGGTGAGCGACATCAGGCCACCCTCGCCCTGGGCGATCTGGTCGTAGCCCGCGCGGCCGCCCTCGGGGCCGTCGTGGCCGAAGCCGCTGATCGCGAGGGTCACCAGCCGCGGGTTCAGCTCGGCGAGCACGTCGGTGCCGAAGCCCAGCCGGGCCAGCGTGCCGGGCCGGAAGTTCTCCAGCAGCACGTCAGCGCGCTGGAGCAGGCCGGTGAGCACCGTCTTGTCGGCCTCGTCCTTGAGGTCGAGGGTGATCGACTCCTTGTTCCGGTTGGTGGACAGGAAGTACGTCGACTCGCGGTCGGCAGTGTCTCCACCCGCCCCACCGCCCCGGGTGGACGGCTGCACGAACGGCGGCCCCCAGCTGCGGGTGTCATCGCCGGTGCCCGGCGTCTCCACCTTGATCACCCGGGCGCCGAGGTCGCCGAGCATCATCGCGGCGTGCGGCCCGGCGAGGGCGCGGGTCAGGTCGACGACGAGGACGCCGTCCAGCGGTCCGGGCATGGTGTGCTCCCTCGCTCGGGGGGCGCGGCTCCGGTGGCTGCGCTCCGGAAGTGTCTCAGCGGTGAAGTATCTCTGGCCAGCCGGGTCACAGCCAGCCGGGGACGACGAACACCAGCCACGACAGCAGCGGTCCGACGGCCACCACGATCGCCGCGTAGGCCAGGATCTGCTTGTAGAAGCGGTCCTTGTCCACGTCCTGGGCGTTGGCCAGCACCAGCGCGCCGTTGGTCGAGAACGGGCTGACGTCGACGATCGTCGAGGCCACCGACAGGGCGACCACCACGCCCACGGCGCTGATCGACCCCTCTTCCAGGAACGGCACCGCGAGCAGGATGGCGACCCCGATGATCGCCGTCGAGGACGCGAACGCCGACACCACGCCGCCGATGTAGGCCAGCAGCAGCGCGATGAGCAGCGGCACCCCCAGGCCGATGACGGCGTCGCCGACGTAGTCGATCGTGCCGGCCTCCTCGAGGACGGACACGAAGGTCAGCACGCCGGCGATGAGCAGGACGGTCGACCAGCTGATCTGGCTCACCGCGCCCTTGTGCTGCGCGGCGGAGAAGAGCGCGAGGACGACGGCGACGGTGATCGCGACGAAGCCGATGTCCAGGTCGAAGGCGAGCGCGAGCACGGCGACGACGACCAGCCCGACGAGCGTGAGGACCTGCTCGAAGCGCACGGGCGCCGGTCGGTCGGGGTGGGCGCGCTCGTCGTCGTCCCCGCCGACGCCGGGGCCGGGCGCCGCGCCGTGGCCGCGCACCACCGTGCCGTGGGCGTGCTCGGCGTGGGGGACCGGCTCCGCGGCCACCTTGCGACCGAGGAGCTTCCGGCCGCCGAGGACGAAGAACAGCACGATCGCGATGGCGATGTTGAAGAACAGCGCGCCGAGGAAGACCGCCAGCGGGCTGCCGGGCAGCCCCTCGTTCTCCACGATCCCGTTGACCGTCACGCCGTAGACGCTGATGGGCGAGAAGCCGCCGCCCTGCGCGCCGTGGATGACCATCATCCCCATCAGCAGCGGGCTGATGTCGTGCCGGGCGGCGAAGGTGAGCGCGATCGGCGCGATGATCGCCACCGCGGCCGGGGACAGTGCCCCGATGGCGGTGAGCACGGCCGTGACGAAGAACATGATCCAGGGGATGGCCGCCACGTGGCCGCCGACCAACTTCACCGCGCCCCGGACCAGCAGGTCGACGGTGCCGTTGTTCTGGGCGATCGCGAACAGGTAGGTGACCCCGATCAGGGTCAGCACCAGCCCGGCGGGGAATCCGGCGATGATGTCGTCGGTCGCGAGCCCGACCGAGAGGGTGCCCACCACGAAGGCGGCGACGAAGGCCAGCGCACCCATGTTGATCGGCAGGACGGTCGCGATCGCGAAGATCACGACGAGCGCCAGGATGGTGACGATCTCGGGGGACAAGGGGGTCTCCTACGGCGGCGGGGGATGGGTCGGTGCGCGCTGGATCACTGGCTCAGTGGCCTAGCCTCTAGCCGGGGGGCACACTGTGTCAAGGAGCACATCGGCCAGCATGCAGGGGAGGTCCCGTGAGCGCGCGCGAGGAGCTGCCGATCGCCCAACCCGAGCCGCTGCGCCGCTCGCCGCGCCTCTACGAGCGAGTGGTCCAGCAGCTGATCTCCTGGGCCCGCACGAGCGGTCTGGGGCCCGGTGACCGGCTCCCCCCGGAGCGCGACCTGGCGGCCAGCCTGGGCGTCAGCCGGGCCACTCTCGCCCAGGCGCTGGTCGCCCTCGAGGTCACCGGCGTGGTATCGGTCCGCCACGGTGACGGCACCGTCCTGCTCGCCGCGCCGCGAACCGAGACGGTGCTGGCGGCGCTGCGCGCCCGGCGGGACGACCTGGGCGACGTCATCGAGGCCCGGCAGGCGCTGGAGGTCCGGCTGGCGGCGCTGGCCGCGCGGCGCCGCACCGAGGTCGATCTGGCCGAGATCGACGCCGCTCTCGCGGCGATGGGCGACGACGTCCGGCGCGGCGGGCGCGGGGTCGGCGGGGACGAGCGCTTCCACGCGGCCGTGACGGCGGCGGGGCACTCCCCGCTGCTGGGCCGGCTGATGGCCGAGATCGCCGACCTCATCCGGGAAAGCCGGATCGAGTCGCTGTCCCAGGCGGGGCGACCGCAGCGGAGCCTCGAGGGGCACCGGGCGATCGCGGAGGCCATCCGCGCCGGCGACGCGCCGGCGGCCGCCGCCGCGATGACCGCGCACATCGACCTGGTCTCCGACGTCCCGCTGCTGGCCGACGACGACGGCTGAGACCCGGCCACCGCCCGGGACGGGTGATGCACGGCGCCGGGACCCGGGACCGCCGGTGGGCGCTGGCTAGGCTGCCGCCATGCCGAACCCCAGCACCCGTCCGGCCCGGAAGGCGGTCATCCCCGTCGCAGGCATGGGCACCCGGTTCCTGCCCGCGACCAAGGCCGTGCCCAAAGAGCTGCTGCCGGTGGTGGACCGGCCGGCCCTCCAGTACATCGTCGAGGAGGCCGCCCGCGCCGGGCTGCCCGAGGTGCTCATGGTGACCGGCCGCGGCAAGGCGGCCATCGAGGACTTCTTCGACCGCGCCCCCGAGCTCGAGACCGCCCTCGAGAAGAAGGGCGACGACGGGCGGCTCGCCGCCGTGCACGAGTCCACCGAGGTGGCGCAGGTGCACTTCGTGCGTCAGGGCGAGGCCCGCGGGCTGGGCCACGCGGTGCTGCAGGCGGCCGCCTTCGTCGGCGACGAGCCGTTCGCCGTGCTGCTGGGCGACGACCTGATCGACGCCCGCGACCACCTGCTGGAGCAGATGCTGGCCGTCCAGGCCGAGCACGGCGGCTCGGTGATCGCACTGCTCGACGTCGGGCGGGAGAACATCGACAAGTACGGCGCCGTGGCGGTCGAGCCCACCGACGACGGCGGCGACGTCGTGGCGGTCACCGGCCTGGTGGAGAAGCCTCCCGTCGACGAGGCCCCCAGCAGCCTGGCCATCATCGGGCGGTACGTGCTCGCGCCGGAGGTCTTCGACGTCCTGCGGGAGACCGCACCCGGGCGTGGCGGGGAGATCCAGCTGACCGACGCCCTCGCCACGCTCGTCGAGCGCGGCGAGCCGGTCCACGGCGTCGTCTTCGGCGGCCGCCGCTACGACACCGGCGACAAGCTCGACTACCTGAAGGCGGTCATCCGGCTGGCCGCCGAGCGCGACGACCTGGGCCCCGCCCTGCGCGGGTGGCTGCGCGACTTCGTCACCGAGCTGCCCCCCGAGGGCGCGTCGCCGTCCTGACCGGCGCCCGCGAGGGCACGATCGGACCCGTGGCACGACGCCGGCCCCGGCCAGGGGCGGCGCTGCCGCACGGGGCGGTGCCGGCGGACGGCACGGCGGGACGACGGTGGTGAGGATGCCCGGGCAGAGCGAGGACGGCAGCAACGGCGGGGAGTTCCGGGGCCACCGGGACACCGCGCAGGTCGACATGCCCATGGCCCCGCCCCGGCGGACCGGCCCGGTCGGCGCCCCGTCCGGCCCGGTGGCGCCGCAGCGCGCGCTCACCGGCCCGGTGCCGCTGCCCGCCGACGGGCGCTCCGACGCCTCACCCCTCGTGCGCACCGTCGAGCGGCACCTCGACGAGATCCTGGCCGCCGTGCCGCAGCCGGATCCCATCGAGCTCGCCGTCCTCGACGCCCAGGGACTGCTCTGCGCGGAGGACGTCGTCAGCCAGCGGGCGCTGCCGGCGTTCGACCAGGCCGCCCTCGACGGTTACGCCGTGCGGGCCGAGGACGTCGCGGACGCGACCGTCGCCCGGCCGGTGGAGCTGCCGGTCGTGGGGGAGAGCGTCGCGGGGGCCAGCGAGCCGTCGTCCATCGGCCCGGGGTTGGCGATGCGGGTCGCCGCGGGGGCGATGCTCCCGTCCGGGGCCGACGTCGTCGTCCCGGCCGTGTGGACCGACAACGGTGCGGCGCGGGTCGCCGTCCAGGCCGGGCCACCCGTGGGCAGCTACGTGCGCCGGACCGGTGACGACGTCACCCCGGGTGACCCGGCCGTGCACGTCGGCACCCCGATCGGGCCCGCGCAGATCAGCCTGCTGGCCGCCGTCGGGCGCGACCGCGTCCTCGTCCGGCCCCGCCCGCGCGTGGCGGTGCTCAGCGCCGGCACGGAGCTGGTGGAGATCACCTCACCCCTCGCGCCGGGGCAGGTGGTGGACGTCAACAGCTACGCGCTGGCCGCGGCCGCCCGCGACGCGGGGGCCGACGCCTACCGCTGGGGGATCCTGCCCGGCGACCAGCGGCGGCTGGCCGAGGTGCTCGAGAGCCAGCTGCTGCGCAGCGACCTGGTGCTGGTCTCCGGCACCTTCACCGGCCCCGCGTTCGACATGGTGCAGGAGGCGCTGGCCGGGCTCGGGGGCATGCGCGTCAGCCAGGTGGCCATGCACCCCGGCCCGGCCCAGGGCTTCGGCCGGCTGGGGCGCGACGAGGTGCCGGTCATCTGCGTCCCGGGGGAGCCGGTCGCGGCCCTGGTCTCCTTCGAGGTGTTCGTCCGGCCCGCCATCCGCCTGATGCTCGGCAAGCGGCAGCTGTTCCGGCGCACGGTGCAGGCGATCTCCGGTCAGCACCTGCTCTCACCGCTGGGGTACCGCCAGTACCTGCACGGCACCGTGATGCGCCATCCCGACGGCGGCTACGTGGTCGAGCCCGTGGGGGAGGCCACCGACGCCCTGCTGGCGCGGATGGCACGCGCGAACTGCCTGATCGTCATCGACGAGGACGTCACCGAGGTGGCCGCCGGCGGGCTGGTCACCGTCATGCCGCTGCTGCTCGGCGGCTGACCGCGCGTGCCGTGACCGATCCGCTGCTGCACCCCGGCTGGCCGGCCCGGCTCGCCCGGGGACCGGTGGAGCTGCACCCGCTGCACCGCCGGGACGCCGCCGAGTGGAGTCGGGTGCGGCTGGCCAACGAGGACTGGCTGCGCCCCTGGGAGCCCACGGCCCCCGTGTCCTGGCAGGCCCGGCACGGCCCCGCGGGCTACCGGGCGATGCGCCGGGTCATGGCCCGGCGCGCCCGCACGGGCACCACGCTGCCCTTCGCGATCCGCGTCGACGGCCGGCTGGCCGGTCAGGTCACCGTGGACAACATCGTCCGGGGAGCGCTCCGCGCCGGGTACCTGGGCTACTGGATCGACCGATCGGTGGCCGGCCGCGGGATCGCCTCCCTGGCCGTGGCCCTGGTGTGCGACCACGCCTTCGGCCCGGCCGGGCTGCACCGGCTCCAGGCCGACATCCGCCCGGAGAACGGGCCCAGCCAGCGGCTGGTGGAGCGGCTCGGGTTCCAGCGCGAGGGGCTGCTGCGCCGCTACCTCGACATCGACGGCGACTGGCGCGACCACCTGAGCTACGCGCTGCTCGCCGAGGACCTGCCGCGCGGGGTGCTGGACCGCTGGGAGCGGTCGGCGCCGGGTCGACCCGTCGACTGATCGGCTCGTCGGCATAGCACGCGCGGGGGCCGGTGCCGAGGTGGTCGCGGGGGACACGCCGTCTCCTGTCACACCGGTCCCACAACACATCGTCGACACGCCCGCGCGCCTCCCTCGTCCCGCCGTCCGGGGTGCTTAACCTCGCCGGGCGAGTGACTGATGTGACGGGTGGTGTCGTATGGGATCGGGTGTGCTGCTGGCCGCTCTGGTCGTGCTGTGGTTCGTCGTGCTGGTGCCCATGGTGGTGACCCGCGGCGACGGGCAGGACGGCCGGGTCGAGGCTGCCGACTCGGGACGGACCCTGCAGCGGCGTCGCGCGGTGGACCCCGTGCGGCACGCGGAGACCGAGCGGGTGTCGATCGACCGCGCGGTGCTGCGCACGTCGGGCGAGCTCACGGTGGACGTGCACGCGGTGCGCCGCCGGGTGCTGGGCGGCCTGGTGCTGCTCACCCTCGCCTCGCTGGCCGGCGCCCTGCTGCTCACGCCGTGGCTGTGGCCCCTCCAGGCCGTCGCCACCCTCGCGACCGCGGGCTACGTGCTCGTGCTCCGCAAGGTCGCCCGCCGCGAGCGGCTGGCCGCGCGCCGCGCCGCCCGTGCTGCGGCGCGCCAGTCGCTCCGTGCGCCGGCCCGCCCGGCCGCCCGGCCTGCACCGGCGCCGGTGCAGCGCACGTCGTCGGAGGTGCACGAGACCGTCGCCCAGGAGGCGCTGCCGGCCCTGGCCCACCCGAGCGTCCCGCTGGCCCCGGTGCACGCCCTGCGCCCCGGCCGCGTGGTCGCCGCGCGCACCCCGGCGCCGGCCGGGTGGCAGAACAGCGCGGTCGTCGGGCTGGACGACGACGACATCGGTTTCGCCGACATCGACGAGTACCCGGCCGCCCGGGTGGTCAACGGCTGAGAGGCGCGCCGGCCCGCCCCGGTGGCGGGGCCGGCGCGTGCGGGCGGTAGTCTTCCATCCGCACAAGGGGCTGTGGCGCAGACCGGTAGCGCACCTCGTTCGCATCGAGGGGGTCAGGGGTTCAAATCCCCTCAGCTCCACCACACGACGCACCGGCGCCGTCGGGGGACCGTTCCCCGACGGCGCCGTCGTCGTTGCGTCGGCGGGTCGATCGCCCCGTCCCGATCGCCCCGTCCCGCTGGCTAAGCTGCCCGGCGACACGGGGCACGGCGTCCCCACGGGAGGCGGTTCGATGGTTCGGTCACCGGTCGGGGCCTCCCCGGCGCCGCGGCGTGCGCGCGGGCGGGCCGGCGACAGCGCCGCCACCCGGCAGCTGATCATCGACGTCGCCGCCCGGGAGTTCGGGGAGCGCGGCTACGCGGCCACCTCGCTGAGCGACATCGTCGCGGGCACCGGCATGACCAAGGGCGCGCTCTACTGGCACTTCGAGTCCAAGGAGAGCGTCGCCGTCGCCGTCGTGCACCAGATGTTCGAGACGTGGCCGGTCCTGCTGCGCGGCGTCATGGACTCCCACGACGACGCGCTCGACGCGCTGGTCGCGGCCACCTACGTCGCGGGGCGGCAGTTCGCGACCGATCCGGTCACCCGCGCCTCCAAGCGGCTCATGGCCGAGCTGCCCCCCGAGGCGCTGGCGAAGCTGCCGCAGCCCTACGTCGGCTGGCAGCACGCGCTCACGCAGCTGATCACCCAGGGCCAGGAGCGGGGGCAGATCAACCCCGGCGCCGACCCGGTGGGTACCGCCCAGGTCATCGTCGCGAGCTTCTTCGGCATGCAGCAGGTGTCGCAGGAGCTCAGCGCGCGGCGCGACCTGGAGGGGCGGCTGGACTCCTTCTGGGCGCTGGTCCTCCCGCAACTGCGCCCCGTATCCCTCAGCTGAGCTCCCGGCCGGCCGGCGGGGTTCAGAACCAGGAGGGGAACCACATCCGCTGCGCCCACTCGGCGTAGGAGAGGGGCTGGCCGGTGAGCACGGGCCAGAAGAAGGCGAACGTGGCCGCCACGATCGCCACGTAGCCGCAGGCCGCGGCCAGCCCCACGCGGCGGCGCCACTCGCCGGCACCCGGCCGGCCGACGACGTCCTGCAGCAGCAGGGCGACCGCCAGCACGAAGAACGGCATGACCGGCGCCATGTAGAAGAGGAACATCGTGCGCTCGAGGTTGAGGAACCAGGTGAGCCAGCCCGCCGCGATGCCCACGGCCACCGGCACCGCGGCCGGGTCCCGCCGGGCGACGATCCGCCAGACCAGCCAGATCGCGGCGGGGGCGAAGAGGAACCAGAGCGTCGGCGTGCCGACCATCAGGATGTAGCGGATGACCTGCTCGCCGTCGGCGTCGACGAGGCCCTGGGGGTTCCAGAGCAGGATCGGCCGGCCGGTGACCAGCCACGACCAGGGCCCGGACTCCCACGGGTGCGGGCTGGACAGGCCGTTGTGGAAGCGCAGCCACTCCGCGTGCTCGTGCCACAGCGACCGCAGCGCGTCCGGCACCCACGGGAACGCCGTCTCCGGGTTCCGCTGGGCCCACGCCCGGCCCTGCGACGTCTCGCCGAGGAACCAGCCGGTGAAGCTGGCCAGGTAGGTGAGCACCGGGACGGCGGCCAGCGCCCACAGCGCGCCGGGCAGCCCTCGGCGGGCGGCGGTCCGCGTCGGCCGGGGGACGCCGGCCGCGCGCCAGGCCGCCCGGTCCCAGAACAGCGAGAGGACGGCGAAGAACGCGAGGAACCAGACCCCGCTCCACTTCACCGCGCAGGCGCAGCCGAACAGCACGCCCGCGGCGATCCGCCAGCCGCGCGGGCCGAGCCGGAAGCCGGTCGCGCCGACCCCCGCGGCCGCCCGCACCCGGGCGCGCACCACGTCCCGGTCGACGACGAGGCAGGAGACGGCGGCCAGCACGAAGACCTGCAGGAAGATGTCGAGCAGGCCGATCCGCGACAGCGTGAACTGGAGGCCGTCGACGAGCAGCAGCACCCCGGCGAACAGGCCGACCAGCGTGGAGCCGGTGAGCCGCCGGGCCAGCCGGAACAGCAGGACGACGGCGAGGGACCCCGCCAGGGCCGAGGGGAAGCGCCAGCCGAAGGAGTCGTAGCCGAACACCTGCTCCCCGAGCGCGATGAGCCACTTGCCCAGCGGCGGGTGCACGATGAACGAGTAGCCGCGGTTGTACTCGAAACCCCAGGTGAGCAGCTCGCGGGCCTCGGGCGGGTAGTACGCCTCGTCGAAGACCAGCTCCCGCGGGTAGCCGATGCCCCAGAGCCGGAGGGTGAGCGCCAGGGCCCCCAGCACGGCGGCGATCGTCCAGGCCGTCCGCCGGTCGTCGGGCAGCGGCGGGACGACGTCGCGGCGCCGTTCGGGGAACGGCGGGCGGCGCAGCCGGGGGACCGGTCGCCGCGGGGGCCCCTGCGGGTCGTGCTCCGCCCGCCCGGGTGCCAGCACCGCCATGCGGCCAGGGTAGTGAACGGACCCGCCCGTCCCCGGTACTCGCGCCGGGACCCTGCGGGCGAGCCCGCCGCTCCGGTCGTGACAGGCTCGGCGGGTGAGCGGACGGCTGGTGCTGGGTGGGGCGCCCCTCGGGCAACCCGGGGACGTCGGCCCGCGGCTGCGCGCGGCGATGGCCGGCGCCGACGTCCTGGCGTGCGAGGACACCCGCCGCCTGCACCGCCTGGCCGCCGACCTGGAGGTCACGCTGACCGGCCGGGTGGTCACCTTCCACGAGTCGGTGGAGCGGGCGCGGCTGCCCGGGCTGCTCGACGCGCTCACCTCGGGTGCCACGGTGCTGCTGCTCACCGACGCCGGCATGCCCTCGGTCTCCGATCCCGGGTACACGCTGGTGCGGGCGGCGATCGACGCGGGGATCGACGTCACGTCGGTGCCCGGGCCCTCGGCGGTGACGACGGCGCTGGCGGTCTCCGGACTGCCGGTGGACCGCTTCTGCTTCGAGGGCTTCCTCCCGCGCAAGGCGGGGGAGCGGCGCTCGACCTTCACCGCGCTGGCCGACGAGCGGCGGACGATGGTCTTCTTCGAGTCGCCGCACCGGCTGGCCGACGCGCTGGCCGACGCCGCCGCGGTGCTGGGCGACGACCGGCCGGCCGCTGTGTGCCGGGAGCTGACCAAGACCTACGAGGAGGTCCGGCGCGGCGGGCTGGGCGAGCTGGCCGCGTGGGCGGCCGGCGGCGTGAAGGGCGAGATCACGCTGGTCGTGGCCGGTGCGCCGCAGCGGACCGTGGAGCTCACCGGGCCGGAGCTCGCCGCCGCGGTCGCCGAGGAGGAGGCCGCCGGCGCCACCCGCAAGGACGCCATCCGGGCGGTCGTGGAGCGCACCGGGCTGCCCAAGCGCACCGTGTTCGACGCCGTCGTCGCTGCCAAGAACGCCTGACGCCTTCGCGGCATAGGAAGCTTTACGTGCGTCTGGAGCCGGAAAACGCACGTAAAGCCTCCAATGCCCACGGGTCAGCCGACTCGTAGCTGCGCCATCCGGGTCCGGTAGGCCGCGAGCACGCGCGCCCTCACCTCGTCCGGGTCGCGCAGCACGTCGGCGTAGGTGAACCGGAGGACCACCCAGCCCAGTGCGGCGAGCGCGCTGTCGCGAGCCAGATCCCGGCGCCGGTCCTCGGGGGAGGTGTGGTGCTGGGCTCCGTCGAGTTCCACGGCGAGCTTGACCTCCGGCCAGGCGCGGTCGAGCCGGATGCCGCCGGTCGGCAGCTCGATGCGGTACTGGCCGACGCTCGGGGGCATGGACCGGTGCCGGAAGACGTGCAGGACCCCCATGGCCTCGAGTTCGCTCTGGCAACCGTCCGCAATGAGGTCGATGGTCTGGCGGAGGCTGCGGCGTCCCGCGACGTTGGGGCGCTCGGACAGGGCCTCGCCCAGCTGACCGGCCGTGACCAACCGCCGGCGGGCGACGTCCAGTGCCAGCGGACGACGTTCGGCCGGAGGGAGCAGGGGCCACGAGTCGACCAGGCTGCGCGCGAGGGCGGTCACCCTCACGCCGAGCCGTTCCACGCACTGGTCGGAATCGGGGTCGAAGCGGAGTCTGCGGTGGACGCGGAGGTCAGGTGCCCCTGCTCGCCTGATGCCCTGGTCGACCGTGGCGTGCAGCGGGCGCTCGAGCCGGCGGACGCCCCACACGGCCAGGGCGGTGGTGTGGCTGAGTGCAGCCGGCGGTCCGACGTGCAGCAGGGCTGCCCGGAGGAGCGTCACGTCGTCCTCCGCCGCCTCGCGTAGGCGGTACACGTGGGGGAAGACGCGGACGAGGTTGCGCCGACCGATGTGCCCGTCCAGGACGACGCTCGGCACGTGCTCGAGCAGCTGCCTCCTGGTCGCCAGACCGTGGTTGAGCTGCATCGCCACGCGGATCACCTGTCGCCAGTCCACGCGGGAAGGGTGCCGTGGTCGGCGGTGGCGATGCGGGGGCCTGTGGACAACCAGCGGCCCAGGAGCTCGACCCCTTGGAGGCATAGGAAGCTTTACCGGCGCATTGGGCCCTCGAGACGCAGGTAAAGCTTCCTATGCCTCGGGGTGACCCTGGCCCGGCGTGGCCGAGCGCGGATCTAGAGCCAGCCGTTGCGCTTGAAGCCGCGGTACAGCAGCACGATGGCGCCGAGGATCACCAGCAGCACCAGCGGGTAGCCGTACCGCCACTCCAGCTCGGGCATGTGCTCGAAGTTCATCCCGTAGATGCCGGCGATGGCGGTGGGGACGGCGATGATGCCGGCGTAGGCCGAGATCTTCCGCATGTCCTCGTTGTCGGCCATCGTCGTGCGCGCCAGCGATGCCTGCAGGATCGAGGTCAGCAGCTCGTCCAGCCCGCCGACCTGGTCCCGCACGCGGATGGCGTGGTCGAGCACGTCGCGGAAGTAGGAGCGCATCGCATCCGGGACGACGTCGACCGGCCGCTCGGCGAGCTTCTGCAGCGGGACCTCCAGCGGGGAGACCGCCCGCCGCAGCGCCATCAGCTCCCGCTTGAGCTGGTAGAGCCGCCCGATGTCGTCGGTGCGCTCCGGGCTGAACACCGACGCCTCGAGCTCCTCGACGTCCTCCTCGACGGCCGCGGCCACTTCCACGAACGTGTCGACGACGAGGTCGGCGACCGCGTAGAGCACCGCCGACGGGCCCAGGCACAGCAGGTCGCGCTGCTCCTCCAGCCGCTGCCGGAGCCCGGTGAGCCCGCCGTGCTCGCCGTGCCGCACCGTGATCACGTACCGGGGACCGAGGAAGATCATCACCTCGCCGGTGTCCACGACCTCGCTGGTGGCGGTGAGCTCCTCGTGCTCCACGTACGTCGCCGTCTTCAGGACCATGAACAGCGCGTCGTCGTAGGGCTCGAGCTTGGGGCGCTGGTGGGCGAAGACGGCGTCCTCCACCGCGAGCGGGTGCAGGTCGTAGCGCGCGGCGATCGCGCCCAGCTCCTCCTCGCTCGGCGAGTAGAGCCCCAGCCACACGAAGCCGTCGCGCTCCTCGGCAACGCGCAGCGCGTCGTCGGGGGCCACGGCCTCCTGCCGCTCCCCGCCGACGTAGACCGCGCAGTCGACGACGGCGCCCTCGGCGGGGCGGCGCGTGGCGCGGCGCTGCTGCGGGCCGGCCGGCTGCGGGCGCAGCGTCGGCGGGATGCGCGGGCCGAGGGGCGCGGCCGGGGGCTCCTCCCGGGTGGTCATCGCGGGTGCCGCCTTCCTCGCGGGTCGTCGTCCGGGACCAGCAGCGTAGGCGCCCCCGGGTCCGCCGCGGCCGTCCCACCCCATGGGGTGAGGCGGCCGGGACGGTGCTCCAGCCGCCGCCCGGACCGGCCGTCGGGACAGGAGACACCCCCGACCGGTCAGGGAGAGATCCTTCGTGGCGAGCACCGTCCTCGACGTCCGCGGCACCGTCGGGTCGTCCTCCCTCCGCCCGGAGCGGGTCGCTCCCGAGGTGCCGGCCTCCGGCGCGCTGCGCCGCATCCCGGCACCCGCCCTGGCCGCCGGTGTGCTCTCCGTGCTGGAGGCCGTCGGCCTGCTCGCCCTCGGGCTGGCCCGGGCCGACGTCGTACTGGCGTCCCCGGTGCGCCCGCCCGGCTGGGTCGTCGCCGTCTCGCTGCTCCTGCTGGCCGGCTGGATCGTGCTCACCGCGGGTGCCGGTGCGGCGCTGCTCGACGGCTCCACCCGGACCCTCCTCGTGCTCACCTCGGTCGTCGAGCTGGCCGCCGTGTCGGTGCTGGGTGGCTCCGCCGTCCTGCTGCCCCTGCCGACCGCGCTCACCGGCGGGCTGCCGCTGCCGCTGCTGTTCGCGGCCGCCTTCGCCCTACCGATCGGCAAGCTGCTGCTCGTGGACGCGCCGTCCGCCCGCGCCTGGGTGCTGCAGGGACCGCGGGTCCGCGAGCACCGCCCCGACCCGGTGGTCGTGCACCGCTCGCTGTGCGCCCTCACCCTCGGGTGCATCGCCCTCCTCCTGGGCGGCTTCGCCGTGCTGAACCCGGTCGGGGGCGATCCGGTCGGCCCGGTCGCCGGCGTCGTCTCCCAGCCGTAGGCGGGTTGCCGGAGGACCGGTCCGGACCGTCGGCCTAGTCTCTCCACGTGAGTGATCGGCACATCCTGACCGCCGTCGCGTGGCCCTACGCCAACGGCCCGCGGCACATCGGCCACGTCTCCGGCTTCGGCGTCCCCTCCGACGTCTTCAGCCGTTACCACCGGATGGCCGGTGACCGGGTGCTCATGGTGAGCGGCACGGACGAGCACGGCACCCCGATCACGGTCGCGGCCGACGCCGAGGGGATCACGCCCCGGCAGATCGCCGACCGGAACAACCGGATCATCGTGGGCGACCTGCAGTCCCTGGGGCTCTCCTACGACCTGTTCACCAGGACGACGACGGCGAACCACGCGCAGATCAGCCAGGAGATCTTCCTCGGGCTGCTCAAGAACGGGTATGTCTTCCCGAAGACGACGCTCGGCGCGATCAGCCCGTCGACCGGTCGTACCCTGCCCGACCGCTACATCGAGGGCACCTGCCCGATCTGCGGCTACGACGGCGCCCGCGGCGACCAGTGCGACAACTGCGGCAACCAGCTGGACCCGGTCGACCTGATCAACCCGGTCAGCAAGATCAACGGTGAGACGCCGAAGTTCGTCGAGGAGGAGCACTACTTCCTCGACCTGCCCGCCTTCACCCGCGCCCTGGGCGACTGGCTGGCCACCCGCAAGAGCTGGCGGCCCAACGTCCTGAACTTCAGCGTCAACCTGCTCGAGGACCTCAAGCCGCGCAGCTACACCCGCGACATCGACTGGGGTGTGCCGGTGCCGCTCGACGGCTGGCGGGACCGGCCCGACAAGCGCATCTACGTCTGGTTCGACGCCGTCGTGGGGTACCTGTCGGCCTCGATCGAGTGGGCCCGCCGCTCCGGGGACCCGGACGCGTGGCGGCAGTGGTGGCAGACGCCGGACGCCGACGCCTACTACTTCATGGGCAAGGACAACATCGTCTTCCACTCCGAGATCTGGCCGGCCCAGCTGCTCGGCTACGACGGCGAGGGCGACAAGGGCGGGACGCCCGGCTCCCTCGGCCGGCTCAACCTGCCGACCGAGGTGGTCTCCAGCGAGTTCCTGACGATGGAGGGGCGGAAGTTCTCCTCCTCGCGCAACGTGGTCATCTACGTGCGGGACTTCCTCGCCCGCTACGACGCCGACGCGCTGCGCTACTTCATCGCCGTCGCCGGGCCGGAGAACCAGGACACCGACTTCACCTGGGCGGAGTTCCTGCGCCGCAACAACGACGAGCTGGTCGCCGGCTGGGGCAACCTGGTCAACCGGACCATCTCCATGGCGGCGAAGAACGTGGGCGCCGTCCCGACCGCCGGCGAGCTCACCGACGCCGACCGCGCGCTGCTGGCCACGACGGCCGGCGCCTTCACACCGGTCGGGGAGCTGCTCTCGCGCAACCGGCAGAAGGCGGCCATCGGCGAGGCGATGCGGGTCGTCGCCGAGGCGAACAAGTACCTGTCGGACCAGGCGCCGTGGAAGCTCAAGGAGGACCCGGCCCGCCGGGACACCGTGCTGCACACCGCCCTGCAGGCGATCAAGGACTGCAACGCGCTGCTCACCCCGTTCCTCCCGCACTCGGCGCAGCAGGTGCACGAGCTGCTCGGCGGTGAGGGCGTGTGGTCGGTGGCCCCGCGGATCGAGGAGGTCACCGACCTCGACGACGGCTCGCCGTACCCGATCATCACCGGCGACTACGACCAGGGGCAGGCCGGCTGGGGCTCGACGCCGCTCCCGCCGTCGGGCACGCCGCTGGCCCCGCCGACGCCGATCTTCAAGAAGCTCGACGACTCGGTGGTCGAGGAGGAACTCCGGCGGCTGGAAGAAGGGGAATGAGCCGGAGCGCCGCATCCCGCGCGAACCGGCGGGGCGATCCGCCGCCGTCCCCGGAGCCGCTGCCGGCGCCGGCGGTCGACAGCCACACCCACCTCGACATCGTGCTCGACGGCTTCCGGCCCGACGGCGGCCCGACGTCGTCGGCGGAGGACGTCGACGCCGAGATCGCCGTCGCGGTGGCCGTGAACGTGCCGCGGCTGGTGCAGGTCGGTGTCGACGTCGTCTCCTCCCGGTGGTCCGCGGAGCTGGCCGCCCGGCACCCGAACGTCCTCGCCGCGGTGGCCGTGCACCCGAACGAGGCCGGCGCCGGGGAGGCCGACGACGACGCCCTGGCCGAGATCGACCGGCTGGCGGCGCTGCCGCGGGTGCGGGCGGTGGGGGAGACGGGGCTGGACCGGTACCGCACCGGGCCTGAGGGCTGGGCGGCGCAGGAGGCCTCGTTCCGCGAGCACATCCGCATCGCGAAGCGGCACGGGGTGGCGCTGGTCATCCACGACCGGGATGCGCACGCCGACGTGCTGCGGGTCGTCGACGACGAGGGAGCGCCCGAGCACGTCGTCATGCACTGCTTCTCCGGTGACGCGGCGTTCGCGCGGGCCTGCGTGGAGCGGGGGTTCGTGCTCTCGTTCGCCGGCACGGTGACGTTCGGCAATGCCGGCTACCTGCGGGAGGCCGCGGCGCTGACCCCGCTGGAGCAGCTGCTCGTGGAGACCGACGCGCCCTTCCTCACCCCGGCCCCGCTGCGGGGCCGGCCGAACGCCTCGCGGTTGGTACCGCACACCGTGCGCGCCCTCGCCGAGGTGACCGGGACTGACCTCGCGCAGCTCTGCGGCGCGCTCACCACCACCGCCGAGCGCGTCTTCGGCCCCTGGGCTCCGTGATCTGTCGTCCTCCGGACGACACCGCGCCCAGGAGCCGCCCTCTGTTGCGCTGAGCGTGTCCGTCCGTCCGTCGGGCAGCCTCCGGCCCCCGCTCCGGGCGGACCACACTCGGGTAGCGGTGTCGTGACGAGCGGGGGCCCGGAGGGCTCCCGAGCGACGACAAGAGTCACCCCCGCGCAGCGGGTGGACCCGTCGCGGGGGCCGGAGGCTCCCCGACGGGGATACGGGCAGCGGCTCCGCCGAGGTCGGGACGGCTCCTGGCCGCGGTGCGATCCGGAGGATCGCGATGTGATGGCCGCGGTGTCCTCCGGAGGAGGACAATGTTCTCGTGGGTCGTCTCATCGCCGTCGTGCTCTTCGTCGCTCTGCTGGTGCCGGGCGTGCTGCTGGCCCGCGCCTGGGGGCTCGCAGCGGGGCGGCGCGCGGTCGCCGGGGCGGCGGTGGAGCTGGCCACCCCGACCCCCGAGGGGACGGCGACGCTGCAGCGGCAGGCGCTGCACGGCCGGCGCTGGCGGCGGCTGGGCCTGCTGCTGGGCATCGCCGGGGTCGTGGCCAGCGTGGTGGCGTTCGCCGAGGCGTCGGTGTTCCTCTGGGTACCGCTGCTCGTGCTGGGATCGCTGGCGGGCGTCCTGCTCGCCGAGGTCACCCGGCAGCGGCCGCGCTGGCAGCTGAGTGCGCCGGCGCGCCGCCCGCGCCAGGGCGAGCAGATCTCCGGCTGGCTGGTGTGGACCATGCGCGCGGTGGTCGCCGCCGAGCTCGTGCTGGCCGGGTGGTCGTGGTCCTCGGGCGACCTCGACGGTCCGGTGGCCTGGGCGCTGGTGGCCGTGCCGCTGGCGGCGTGGCTGCTGGCCGAGGCGGCGCTGCTGCGCGCCCTGCTCCGCCCGCTGCCCGCCGACGGCGCGGACGTGCCCGTCGACGAGGCGCTGCGCACGTGGTCGGCGCACCTCGTCGTCGCGGCCGCGAGCGTGAGCGCCCTCCTCCCGCTCGGCTCGCTGCTGCTGCGGGTGGGGCTCGACCTCGGCGAACGGGTCGGCGAGGGCTTCGACGTGCTGCCGGTCGCCTTCGTGGCCGGGGGGTTCTCGGCGCTGGCCGCCGGCGTCGCGGTCGCCGCGTTCCTGCTGAGCTGGCTGCGGCCGGTGCCCTCCAGCACCCCCGCGCTGGCCGGCTGAACCCACGGCCGCAGCCCGTCCGGGCCTCGGTCACGCCGTGCCCTTGGTCACGACCGTCCGGGTGGGCCGGCGTCGCCGCAGGCGGCCGACCTCGGCGTGGCCATGACTCCACGTGTCGGCGAGTCGACACTGCGCAGCGGGCGGGCTCTGCTTCACTCGTTCGTGCACCATTGCACGCGCAGAGTGTTCGTTATCGTGTCGTGACCGACAGCCGGGGTGGAGTGACGACCCGGGTGAGGCCGCGCCGGGGGAACCCGGCCGCAGCCGCCCGAGCCGCCGACGCGACCGGGCCGCTCCGGCGGTCCCGCCGCTCTCCTGCCCGGGTTCTGTGACCCCTGGAAGTGTCGTGCGCCGCTCCCTGCAGCTCAGCCTCTTCGCCCTCGTCCTGCTCGGACTGGTGGGCGGGACGCTGGCCTTCTTCCTCGCCCAGAAGTCCGTCTCGCTGACCGTGGACGGTCAGACCCGGGACGTCGGCACCTACGCCGGCACGGTGGCCGAGGTGCTCGAGGAGGAGGGGCTCACCGTCACCGCGCACGACGTCGTCCTGCCGGCGCCCGACCAGGCGGTGGCCGACGGCGACGCCGTCGTCCTCACCCGGGCGCGGCCGCTGGAGCTCACCGTCGACGGGGTCTCCCGCGAGGTGCAGGTGACGGCGCTGTCGGTCGAGGAGGCGCTGGAGCAGCTCGGCTTCCGCACCGACGGCCTGGTCGTCTCGGCCAGCCGCAGCGAGCGCCTGCCGCTGGAGGGCATGCGGCTGAGCATCACCACGCCCAAGGACGTCGTGCTCGTCGCCGACGGCCAGGAGCGCGTGGTCACGACGACCGCCGCCACGGCCGGCGACCTGCTCGCCGAGCAGGGCATCGCGCTCAGCGAGACCGACCGCACGAGCCTGCGGCTGGAGCAGGCGCTGCTGAACCGGATGCGCCTGCAGGTGTACCGCGTGCAGGTCTCCGACGTCACCGAGACCACCCCGGTGCCGCACGGGCGGGTCGAGACCCAGGACGCCGAGGCGTTCCAGGGCGACGAGACGGTCACCGTGCCCGGTGTCGACGGCGAGCAGACCACCACCTACCGCGTGACCGTCGTCGACGGGGCCGAGACCAGCCGCGAGACGCTGTCCAGTTCGGTCACCCGCGAGCCGGTCGACGAGCAGGTCGTGGTGGGCACCAAGGCGCGCCCGACGAACAGCCCGTCCGCCGACGGCCTCAACTGGGCCGCCCTGGCGGCGTGCGAGTCCGGCGGCCGCCCGAACGCGGTCAGCGGGACCGGTAAGTACCGCGGCATGTACCAGTTCTCGCAGGCCACCTGGAACTCCGTCGGCGGCACCGGTGACCCCGCTGCCGCCTCGGCCGACGAGCAGACCTACCGCGCCCAGCTGCTGTACCAGCGCTCCGGTGCCGGCCAGTGGCCGCACTGCGGCCCGCGCCTGTTCAACTGATCCGCTGAGCACCGAACCCGAACAGGCCGACGGGCTGCTGGGCCCGGCCGCGATCCGCGAGCTGGCCCAGCAGCTGGACCTGCGTCCCACCAAGACGCTCGGGCAGAACTTCCTGCACGACGCGAACACCATCCGGCGGATCGTGCGCACCGCCGACCTGCGGCCGGACGACGTCGTGCTCGAGGTGGGGCCCGGGCTGGGCTCGCTCACCCTCGGGCTGCTGCCGGCCGTCGCCCACGTGACGGCGGTGGAGATCGACCCGCGGCTGGCCGAGCTGCTGCCCGCCACCGTCGCCGCCCGCCGGCCCGACCTCGCCGACCGGCTCACCGTGGTGCGGGACGACGCGCTGCGGATCCGCGAGCTGCCGGGGCCGCCACCCACCGCGCTGGTGGCCAACCTGCCCTACAACGTCGCCGTCCCGGTGCTGCTGCACCTGCTCGAGCTGCTGCCCACGCTGGACCGGGCGCTGGTGCTCGTGCAGGCCGAGGTGGCCGAGCGGCTGGCCGCCGCGCCGGGGACGCCCGCCTACGGGGTGCCCTCGGTCAAGGCGGCCTGGTACGGCGAGGTGCGCCGGGCCGGCAACGTCGGGCGCCGGGTCTTCTGGCCGGAGCCCAACGTCGACTCCGGCCTGGTCGCCCTCGTCCGCCGGCCGCCGCCACCGGGGGACCGGCTCGCGACCTTCGCCGCCGTGGACGCCGCCTTCGGCATGCGCCGCAAGGGCTTGCGCGCCGCGCTGGCGCGGTGGGCGGGCAGCCCCGCCGCCGCCGAGGGACGCCTGCGCGCCGCCGGCATCGAGCCCACCGCCCGCGGGGAGCAGCTCTCGGTCACCGACTTCGCCCGCCTGGCCGCCACCGAGGCGGTGCAGCCGTGAGCGACGTGGTGGTCCGGGCGCCGGCGAAGATCAACGTGCACCTGGGCGTCGGCCCGCTGCGAGCGGACGGCTTCCACGCGCTGCACACCGTCTACCTCGCGGTGTCGCTGCACGACACCGTCACGGCGCGGCCGGGGGAGGGCCTGTCGCTGCGGATGAGCGGCGAGGGTGCTGACGGCCCCGGCCTGGTGCCCGCCGACCGCACCAACCTGGTCTGGCGGGCCGCGGAACTGCTCGCCCGGCACGCGGGCGTCCGCGCCGACGCCGACCTCGAGGTGGCCAAGAGCATCCCGGTCGCCGCCGGGCTGGCCGGGGGCAGCGCCGACGCCGCGGCGACCCTCGTCGCGCTGGACACGCTGTGGGGCACCCGCGCCGGGCGGGAGGACCTGCTGCGGTTGGCCGCCGACCTCGGCAGCGACGTCCCGTTCGGCCTCGTCGGCGGGGTCGCCCTCGGCACCGGCCGGGGCGAGCAGGTCTCCCCGGTGCTGGCGGCCGGGCGGTGGCACTGGGTGCTCGGCATCGCCGGCGAGGGGCTCTCCACGCCCGCCGTCTACGGGGAGCTGGACCGGATGCGGGCCGACGGCCGGGTGCCGGACGTGACCGGGCCGACCCCGGCCGAGCCGGTGCTGGCCGCCCTGCGCACCGGCTCCACCACGGAGCTCGCCGCCGCCCTCGCCAACGACCTGCAGCCGGCTGCGCTGGCCCTCCGGCCCGATCTGCGCCGGGCGCTGCGCGCGGCCGAGGACGCCGGTGCCCGCGCCGCCCTGGTGAGCGGCTCGGGTCCCACCGTGGCAGCGCTCGCGGCCGACGAGGACTCCGCCGTCCGGCTCGCCGCGGAGCTGGCCGGCGTCGGGGTCTTCCGCACCGTGCGAGCGGTCAGCGGCCCCGTCCCGGGGGCCCGGCCCGTCAGCTGACGGTGCCCGAGCCCGCACTCGTCCGATGGTGTGCGCGGGCGCCCGCTTTCTCCCGTGAAAGGGGGCGCCAGCGCACACCATCCGGGCGCCCGGCGTGCTGAAAGGGCGCGCAGGTCCGAGCGTCGGCTCGCTCCCGGCTGTCCCACATCCCTGCCCGCGTGGTCCTGCACGGGCAGGGGCGGGGGGTCAGCTGCCGGTCGCCGCGGGCACGCGGCGCTTGGCCGCCAGCCGAACCGGGTCGGGCCACTTCACGTTCCAGGCCCAGCCGAGCTTCTCGAACGCCCAGATCACCCGGGCGCTGATGTCGATCTGGCCGCGCAGCACGCCGTGGCGGGCGCAGGTCGGGTCGGCGTGGTGCAGGTTGTGCCACGACTCGCCCGCGCTGAGGATCGCCAGGGGCCAGAAGTTCGTGGCGCGGTCGCGGCCGGGGGAGACGAACGGGCGGTCGCCGACCACGTGGCAGACCGAGTTGATCGACCAGGTGACGTGGTGCAGCAGCGCGATGCGCACCAGACCCGCCCAGAAGAAGGCCGACCAGGCCCCGGCCCAGGTGCCGGTGACCACGCCGCCGATGAGCGCGGGCAGGAACACGCTGACCGCCGCCCAGACGATGAACAGCCGGCCGGTCATGACCAGCGCGGGGTCCTTGAGCAGGTCGGGCGCGTAGCGCTCGGCGTTGGTCTTGCGGCGCTCGAACAGCCAGCCCAGGTGCGCGTGGAACATGCCCTTGAGCAGGGCGCCGGCGCCGGTGCCGTAGCGCCACGGCGAGTGCGGGTCGCCCTCGCGGTCGGAGAAGGCGTGGTGGCGCCGGTGGTCGGCCACCCACTGCACCACCGGCCCCTGGATGGCCATGGAGCCGGCCACGGCGAGCGCGAGCCGCAGCGGCCGCTTCGCCTTGAACGAGCCGTGCGTGAAGTAGCGGTGGTAGCCCACCGTCACGCCGAGGAGGGTGGCGAAGTAGAAGCCGACCGCCAGGCCCACGTCGAGCCAGGAGAGACCCCAGCCCCACACGGCCGGGACGACCGCGGCCAGGGCGAGGAAGGGCACCACCACGAAGACGTAGAGGGTGACGATCTCCAGGACGCTCTTGCGCCGGCCGATCGCGTGGGCCGGGAGCCCGGCGTGCGGGTCCGCGGGGCGCGGGGGAGCCATGGGCCGGGTGCGGGCAGGAGCGGACAAGGGGCCTCCGAGGCGACCGGTGGGGGGTTCGGCCGGTGCGCGCTGGGCCCGGCTGCGTGGCCGTAACGTACGCCACCGCGGGGGAGGCGGCGAGCGGGCCGCGGCGACATCGGCGCCCGCGCGCGTGCCCGCGGCACCGGCGGGGCCCTAGGCTCGCGACGGGCGCCGCTCCACCCGGCGCCTCCCGGGCCCGCACCGGCCCGGGGATGGGGGATGGGGTAATCGGCAGCCCGCCGGCCTTTGGAGCCGGGAAGTCTCGGTTCGAGTCCGAGTCCCCCAGCGCAACCCGCCGACGCCGCCCGAGGAGTTCCGTGACCCACCCGCAGCCGGTCCCCGCCCCCGACGCGCCGACGGTGGCGGCCGTCGTGGTCCTGGCCGCCGGGCAGGGCACCCGGATGCGCTCGTCGACCCCCAAGGTGCTGCACCCGCTGGGCGGGCGCAGCATGCTCGGGCACGTCCTCGCCGCGGCCGCGCCGCTGGCGGCGGGCCGGACCGTCGTCGTCGTCGGCTCCGGCCGCGACCAGGTGGCGGCCCACCTGGCGCAGGTCGCGCCCGAGACCCTGGCGGTCGTGCAGGAGGAGCAGCTCGGTTCCGGCCACGCGGCCGAGGTCGCCCTGGCCGCCGTGCCGGATCTCGAAGGCTCGGTGCTCGTCGTCAACGGGGACTCGCCGCTGCTGACCAGCCGGACGCTGACCGGGCTCGTGGCCGCCCACGACGCCGCCGGCAGCGTCTTCACCGTCCTCACCGCCGAGGTCGAGGACCCCACGGGCCTGGGCCGGATCGTCCGCGACGACCGCGGCGCCCCGCAGGCCATCGTCGAGGAGCGGGACGCGACCGACGAGCAGCGCGCCCTCCGCGAGGTCAACGCCGGCGTCTACGTCGCGGACGCCGGCACCCTGCGCCGGGTCCTGGCCGGTCTCGGGAGGTCGAACGCGCAGGGCGAGCAGTACCTGACCGACGCGCTCGCGCCGCTGGTCGACGGCGGGGCGCCGACGGCCGCGGTCCGCGCCGAGGACCCCGACGACGTCCTCGGCTGCAACGACCGCGTGGAGCTCGCCGCCCGCCGCCGCACCCTCAACGATCGCGTGCTCGACGGGCTCATGCGCAGCGGCGTCACCGTCGTCGACCCCCTCACCACGTGGGTCGACGTCACCGCGACGGTGGGGCGGGACGCCGTCCTGGAGCCCGGCACCCACCTCCGCGGGGGAACCTCGGTGGGTGACGCTGCCCACGTGGGCCCGGACACCACGCTGGAGGACACCGAGGTGGGGGAGGGGGCCACCGTGGTGCGGGCGCACGCGGTGGGCGCGCGGATCGGGGCGCAGGTCTCCGTCGGCCCGTTCGCCTACCTGCGCCCGGGCACCGACCTCGGCGCCGGGGCGAAGGTCGGCACCTTCGTGGAGACCAAGAACGCGCAGGTCGGAGAGGGAGCGAAGATCCCGCACCTGTCCTACGTGGGCGACGCGACGATCGGCCGCGGCACCAACATCGGGGCGGCCACGGTGTTCGTGAACTACGACGGCGTGGCCAAGCACCGCACCACCATCGGGGAGCACGCGCGCACCGGGGCCGACAACATGTTCGTGGCGCCGGTCACCGTGGGGGACGGCGCCTACACCGCGGCGGGGTCGGTGATCACCTCCGACGTGCCCCCCGGGGCCATGGCCGTCGCGCGGGCACCCCAGCGGAATGTGGCAGGCTGGGTGCGTCGCCGACGGTCCGGAACGCCCGCTGCGGAGGCCGCGGCAGCGGCCGAGGGCCGGACCGAGGCACCCGGGGCGGACCCGTCCGAGTCCTCCCGTGCGGCCCACGACAGCTAGGGACAGCGAGCCGATGAGTGCGATCCGGCAGACGACGAACAAGAGCATGATGCTCTTCTCCGGCCGGGCCTACCCCGCGCTGGCCGACGAGATCGCCGGTCACCTGGGCGTGACGCCCACCCCGACCGCCGCCTACGAGTTCGCCAACGGCGAGCTGTTCGTGCGCTTCGAGGAGTCGGTACGCGGCTGCGACGCCTTCGTGGTGCAGAGCCACACCGCGCCGATCAACACCTGGCTCATGGAGCAGCTGATCATGGTCGATGCGCTCAAGCGCGCCTCGGCCAAGCGGATCACCGTCGTCGCGCCGTTCTTCCCCTACGCCCGGCAGGACAAGAAGCACCGCGGCCGCGAGCCGATCTCGGCCCGCCTGGTCGCCGACATGTTCAAGACCGCGGGCGCCGACCGGCTGATGACCGTCGACCTGCACACCGCCCAGATCCAGGGCTTCTTCGACGGCCCGGTCGACCACCTCTTCGCCCTCGACCTGCTCGTCAAGCACGTCTGCGAGCGCTGGGGCGACCGCGACATCACCGTCGTCTCGCCCGACTCCGGCCGGGTCCGCGTCTCCGAGCGGTGGAGCGACAAGCTCGGCGGCACCCCGCTGGCCTTCATCCACAAGACCCGCGACCCGCTGGTGGCCAACGAGGTCGTCGCCAACCGCGTCGTCGGCGAGGTCGAGGGCCGGGTCTGCATCCTGGTCGACGACATGATCGACACCGGCGGCACGATCGTGAAGGCCGCGGAGACGCTCTTCGACGCCGGCGCGGCCGACGTCATCGTCACCGCCACGCACGGCGTGCTCTCGGGCCCGGCCGTCGAGCGGCTCTCCAACAGCAAGGTCAGCGAGGTCATCGTGACCAACACGCTGCCCATCGAGCCGGCCCGCCAGTTCGACAAGCTCACCGTCCTCTCGATCGCCCCGCTGCTCGCGCGGGCGATCAAGGAGGTCTTCGAGGACGGCTCGGTCACCAGCCTCTTCGACGGCGCCAGCTGACGCACCGGCCCGCGCTGCCGGGCCGTCCTCCTGCGAGGATGACCGGCGTGCCGGCCCGCCTCAGACTCGGTGACGCGCAGGTCGCCGCCGTCGCCCGTTTCCACTACGGCCTCGTCGACGCCGCGCCGGAGCTGCCCCCGGCCGAGGAGTACGAGGACGCCCAGGGCGTGCTCGTGGCGACCTCCGACGGCGAGGACCTGACCATCGCCGAGGTGCCGCGCTGGGAGGCCCCGGCCGAGGTGGCGGCCCGGCTGCACGATCGGGGCTGGGAGTCCCCGGCCGCCTGGGTCGGGGCGCCGCCGGCCGACGTCTCCGGCCTGCCGTCGCGGGTGCTGGTGCTGCTGCCCGCGGCCGGGTTGCCGCCGGACTCGGCCGCGCTGGCGCAGCGCGCCGCCGGATGGGGTTCCGTGCGGAGCGGCGGGCGTGAGGTCGTCGTCCTCCCGGTGCCGGTGACGCCGGGGGCCCCCGAGGTGCCCGCCACCGACCTCGCCGCCGCCTACGGCGCGGAGCTGCTCGGGAACGACCCCGGCGACGGGCGGTTCCGGACCGGGGGGCGCGTCGTCCTCTGCACGGGGCTGTCCGGCGCCGGGAAGTCGACGATCGCCGCCCGGGTGGTCGAGCTGCTCGTGGAGGCCGGCCGGACGGTCACCCTGCTCGACGGCGACGAGGTGCGCCACCACCTGTCGGCCGGGCTGGGCTTCTCCCGGGCCGACCGCGACACCAACGTGCTGCGGATCGGCTGGGTCGCCGCGCAGATCGCCAAGCACGGCGGCACCGCGGTGTGCGCGCCCATCGCCCCCTACGCCGAGGTGCGCAGCGAGGTGCGCCGGGAGGTCGAGCGGCAGGCCGGGCCGGGCAGCTTCGTGCTGGTGCACGTGGCCACGTCGCTGGCCGAGTGCGAGGCGCGCGACCGCAAGGGGCTCTACGCGCGAGCCCGGCGCGGGGAGATCCCCGCCTTCACCGGCATCAGCGACCCCTACGAGGTCCCGGTGGACGCGGAGGTCACCGTGGAGACCGCGGGGCGGACGGTGGACGAGTGCGCCCGGCAGGTGCTCGACGCGGTGCTCGGCGGCTGACCGGGCTGGGGTAGCCTGTTCCCCGTTGCCCGGCGAGGGAGACGGTCCACCCGTACTCCGTGATCGACGTGCGTGTGCCCCGTGGGGTGTGCTGCGCCCGGTCGCCGGCCCGCAGACCGATCCACCTTCCGAGGAGCACACCACCGTGGCTGACTTCCGTCTCGAGGCCGAGACCCGTACCGAGTTCGGCAAGGGCAGCGCCCGCCGCACCCGGCGCGCCGGCCGCGTCCCCGCCGTCCTGTACGGGCACGGCCAGGACGTCGTCCACCTGTCCCTGCCGGCCCGCGAGTTCGCCGCGGCGCTGCGCAACGGCGGCAGCAACGTCCTGCTGACCGTCGTGCTGGAGGGCAAGGAGCAGCTGGCGCTGACCAAGGCCGTGCAGCGCGACCCGCTGACCCGCGTGCACGAGCACGTCGACCTGCTGGTCGTCCGCCGCGGCGAGAAGACCACCGTCGACGTGCCGATCGTGATCGTCGGGCAGCCCGCGCCGGACTCGATCCCGAACCACCAGCTGAACACCGTCTCGATCGAGGCGGACGCGACCAAGCTGCCCGAGAGCATCGAGGTCGACGTCACCGGCCGCCAGGCCGGGCAGGGCATCACCGCCGGTGACCTCGTGCTGCCCACGGGCTCCACGCTGATCACCGACCCCGAGGCCCTGGTCATCGGCTTCCTGGGCGCGCCCACGGCCGAGGCCCTGGAGGCCGAGCTCGCCGAGGCCGAGGCCGAGGCCGGCATCGAGCGCGAGGAGTCCGACGAGGCGGCCGAGGGCGCCGGCGAGGGGGATGTCGTTCCCGAGCCGCTCGACCAGGGCAGCGGCGAGTCGATGGACGCCGCCGGGAACAGCACGGACGACTGAGGCATCCGCTGACCGAGAGCACGGACCGCAGGGGCGCCGGCACCGCCGGCGCCCCTGCGGCGTCCCCGCCGCCCGAGGGGCCCTACCTGGTCGCCGGCCTGGGCAACCCCGGACCGGCGTACGCCGGCAACCGGCACAACGTGGGCGCGATGGTCCTCGAGGAGCTGGCGCGGCGGGCCGGGATCCGGCTCGCCCCAGGCAAGGGCGCCCGGGCCCGCGCTCTCTCCGGTGAGGGCCGGCTGGCGGGCCGCCGGGTCGTGCTCGCCCAGCCGCTGACCTACATGAACGAATCCGGCGGCCCGGTGCGCGGGCTGCTCGACTACCACAAGCTGCCGGCCGAGCAGCTGGTCGTCGTGCACGACGAGCTGGACATCGACTTCGGCGTCGTGCGGCTCAAGCGCGGCGGTGGCGAGGGCGGCCACAACGGCCTGCGCTCGATCACCCGCTCGACCGGCAGCAAGGACTACCTGCGGGTCCGCGTGGGGATCGGCCGGCCCCCCGGCCGGCAGGACCCCGCCGACTTCGTGCTCAAGGACTTCTCGGCGACCGAGCGCAAGGAGCTCGACCTGCTGCTGGTCGAGGCCGCGGACGCCGCCGAGCTGCTGCTCACGTCCGGCCTGGAGGCCGCGCAGAACCAGGTCCACCCCCGCACCTGACGCCCTCGGACGGGCACACCGCACGGCCCTATCGGGTGACAGCGTGACGCTCCGTGTTGACGGCCCGGTCGGCCCGCTGTGAGGGTTGCTGGCGATCAGCACCGCCGTGCCCCGGTGGAGCCGCTGCCCGGCCGCCGTCGCCCGGGCCGGCGGCATGTCGAGACGGATACGGTGCGTAACGTTCGGGGGAACGCATGCTGCTGGACCGCCACCAGGCGAGCTCGGGAGCGGTGATCCTGCCGGGGGCTTCCGGCGGATCCGCCGCTGCCCCGGTCCCGCGCGCCCGGCTGCTGGCCCGGCGCGCCGCCCCGGCCTGGGTGCGGACCTACAGCCGGACGCTGGTCGCGGTGGAGACCGCGCTGGCCGCCGCCGCGGGCGCCACCGTGCTGGTCGCCCGCGCCGACCCGGCCGGGCCGGGCACGGTTCTCTTCTGGGCCGCGCTCGCCCTCGTGGCGGCCTGGCCGGTCCTGCTCGCGTGCACCGGCGCCTACTCCGAGCGGGTGTACGGCACCGGGAGCGACGAGTACCGCCGCGTCGGCCGCGCCGGGCTGCTCCTCCTGGGCACCACCAGCTTCCTGTCCTACGCCGCCGCGCTCGAGCTGAGCCGCGCGCTCGTCGTCGCCGCCCTGCCCGTCCTGGTGCTCGCCACGCTGCTCGGCCGGTACGCCGCGCGCACCCGCCTCCGCGGGTTGCGGGCGCAGGGGCTCTGCACCAAGAAGGTCGTCGTCGTGGGGCGCGGCGGGGCGGTGCTGGAGCTGGTCACGCGGCTGCAGCGCGAGCGCTTCGGCGGCCTGGAGGTGGTCGCCGCCGCCGTCACCCCGGACGACCGCGTGCGGGTCGCCGAGCGGGCCGGCGTGCCCGTCGGCGGCCTCGACGACGTCCTGCTCCTGGCCGGGACCTACGACGCGGACACGATCGCCGTCACCTCCGCCAGCGAGACGGCGGCGCAGTACCTCCGGCGGCTGTCCTGGCAGCTCGAGGGCACCGGCATCGAGCTGCTCGTGGCGCCGGGCCTGATCGAGGTGGCCGGCCCGCGGCTGCACATCCGCCCCTTCGAGGGGCTGCCGCTGCTGGCCGTGGAGGAGCCCTGCTTCGAGGGCTGGCGGCGCGTCGTCAAGGGTGGCATGGACCGTGCGGTCGCGGCGCTGGCGCTGCTCGTCCTCTCGCCCCTGCTGCTGGTCATCGCCGTCGCCGTCCGGTGCACCAGCGCCGGGCCGGTGCTCTACCGCCAGGAGCGCGTGGGTCTCGGCGGGCGCACCTTCACGATGCTGAAGTTCCGCAGCATGGTGATCGACGCCGACCGGCAGCTCGAGCAGCTGCGCGCGGAGAACATCTCCGACGGCCCGCTGTTCAAGATCCGGGCCGACCCGCGGGTCACCCCCGTCGGGCGGCTGCTCCGCCGGCTCTCCCTCGACGAGCTGCCCCAGCTGCTCAACGTGCTGGGTGGCGGCATGTCGCTGGTCGGTCCGCGCCCGCCGCTGCCCGCGGAGGTCGCGCGCTACGACTCCTCGGTGAGCCGGCGGCTGCTGGTGAAGCCCGGGCTCACCGGCCTGTGGCAGATCTCCGGCCGCAGCGACCTCTCCTGGGAGGAGTCGGTGCGCCTGGACCTGCGCTACGTGGAGAACTGGTCGCTGGCGCTGGATGCCGTGATCCTCTGGAAGACCGGGCGGGCGGTGCTTTCCCGCTCCGGCGCGTACTGACCTCCCCCTCGCGAGCGTCACCCGCAGGGGTCACGCGACCCCCCGGAACGGTCCACCGCGGCCGTCCGCTCGGCGAAGCTCCTGGAAGACGGACGCCGGGACGGCACCGAGCAGGTGACCGGCCCGCGCCCTCGGAGACGGACGGAGGGGCCATGCGGATCGCCATGGTCGGCACGCGCGGGGTGCCCGCTCGGTACGGCGGGTTCGAGACCGCCGTCGAGGAGGTCGGCCGCCGGCTCGCCGACCGGGGGCACCGGGTGGTCGTGTACTGCCGCACCGTCCCGGGGCGGACCGAGCGCCCCGGCGAGCACCTGGGCATGGAGCTGGTGCACCTGCCCGCGGCCCGCAAGCGATCACTGGAGACACTCAGCCACTCGGCGCTCTCCGTGGCCCACCTGGTGGCGCACCGCACGGACGCCGCCTTCGTCTTCAACGCGGCCAACGCGCCGCTGCTCCCGGCGCTGCGCACCGCCCGCATCCCGGTCGCCACGCACGTCGACGGGCTCGAGTGGAAGCGGGCCAAGTGGGGTCCGATCGGGCAGCGCTACTACCGGCTGGCCGAGGCGCTGGCGGTGCGCTGGTCCGACGCGCTCATCGCCGACGCCCAGGGGATCGCCGACTACTACCGGTCGGAGTTCGGGGTGCCCACCACCCTGCTCACCTACGGCGCCCCGATCATCGAGCCGGGCACCGGCAAGCTGGCGGAGCTGGGCCTCACCCCGGGCGGCTACCACCTCGCCGTCGCCCGCTTCGAGCCGGAGAACCACGTCGACGTCATCGTCGACGGCTACCGGCGCAGCGGGGCGCGCAAGCCCCTGGTCGTCGTCGGGTCCGCCCCGTACTCCGACGGGTACACCGCCCGCGTGCACGGGCTGGCCGACGAGCGGGTGCGCTTCCTCGGCGGCGTCTGGGACCAGGAGCAGCTCGACCAGCTCTACGCGCACGCCTACACCTACCTGCACGGCCACTCGGTGGGCGGGACGAACCCGTCGCTGCTGCGCGCCATCGGCGCCGGGACCGCGGTCCTCGCCTACGACGTGGACTTCAACCGCGAGGTGGTCGAGGACTCCGGCCGGTTCTTCGCCAGCCCGGCCGACGTCGCCGCACTCGTCGACGCCGCCGAGGCCTCTCCCGAGCGGGTGCGCCGGGCCGGGCGGCGCGCCCGCCGGCTGGCGCAGGGCTACGACTGGGACGAGGTCGCCGTCGGCTACGAGCAGCTCGCGCTGCGGCTGGCCGGACGGCGCGTGCCGAGCCGGCGGCCGTCGGGTCGGCGCCTCCCCGCGCCCATCTCGGTCCCGGCTCCGGTGCCCTTCCCGCGCCGCGCGGCCGGTGAGGAGAGGGTCGGGGGTGGACGCGTCGCGCCCCGGCACGATGTCATCTCCTTCCCGGGGGCCCAGCAGTGACCGTCACCGGCACGGTGCGGGCAGCCGCCGCACCGGCCGAGAGCGTCCGCGACACCATCCGCCGCCTGTCGGCCGCGCAGAAGGGCGCCCAGGGTGCGCCCGCGTACTCCCGGTTCGTGAACCGGAAGGCCGGCCGGGTGCTCGCGGCGCTGGCCTTCCACGCCCGTCTGACCCCCAACGCCGTCACCGGCATCAGCGCCCTGTTCACCTTCACGGGCATCGCGCTGCTGGCCCTCGTCCCGCCGTCGTGGGCGCTGGGTGCGGCGGTGACCGTCTGCCTGGCCGTGGGTTACGCCTTCGACGCCGCCGACGGTCAGCTCGCCCGACTCCGCGGCGGGGGATCCCCTGCGGGTGAGTGGCTGGACCACATGGTGGACGCCGTCAAGATCGCGAGTCTGCACCTGGCACTGCTGATCGGGCTCCACCGTTCCGGGGTGTTCGACGTCGACGCCCTCCTGCTCGTGCCGCTGGGCTTCTCCGTCGTCTCGGTCGTCCTCTTCTTCGCCACGCTCCTCAACGAGGCGCTGCGCGCGCAGCACGGCGCCCGCACGCGGGCGACACCGACCGGGGAGCGGCCCGGCATGGTGCGCTCCCTGGCCGCGCTCCCCACCGACTACGGGGTGCTCTGCCTCGTCTTCCTGCTCCTCGGGGCCCCGACGGTGTTCCTCGCCGCGTACGGCGCCCTGTTCCTCGCCACGGCCGGCTACCTGGCCCTGGCGTGCGTCACGTGGTTCCACGAGATCGGAAGGCTCGCTCCATGACCACCGGCACCTCGCGTCCTACCCCACCGTGGTGGTCGCGGCGACGCAGCGCGGTCGCCGCAGGCGCCGTCACGCTCATGGCCGCGCTCCTGCTCGCCGTCGCGCTCTGGGCCGGGGCCGGGGCCGGGGCGCCGGCGAACTCGCCCGCGGCAGTCGCCACCGCTACGTCGACCGGTGCGCAGGAGACCGGGTCGGACACCGGTCCCGCAGACGACGCGCCGGCGCCGTCGGCTCCTGCCGACGGCCAGGCTGCGCCCACAGGTGATCCCGCTGAGTTGCCTCCGAGCCTGGCAGCGGTCGGGCTGGACGCCACGGCCCGGATCGGCGACGGCATGACGGGGGCGTTGCTGTCCCTGCAGGCGGTGGAGGCGACGGCGACCGGCCCGGGCAACGTCGCGGGCCCGGCGCTCCGGGTCACCGTCCGACTGGTGAACGGCACCGCGGCGCCGGCGCCCCTCGACGGTGCCGTGGTCACCATGGCCTACGGGGCCGAGCAGACCCCGGCCTCGCCGATCGACGACCCGTCCGCTGCTCCGTTCGCCGGCGTCCTGGAGCCGGGCGGCGCGGCGGAGGGCGTCTACGTCTTCGGCGTCCCCGAGGACACCCGGGAGACCGTGACCGTCTCCGTCGGCTACCGGCCCGGCGCCCCTTACCTGGTGTTCAGCGGAGCGGCGGCCTGAGCTGCGACCGCTCCACCCGGCCCACGGGGCCCTGGCGACAGCCAGGGCCCCGTCGGCGTTCCCAGGGGGCTGAACAGGTGACGCACGGTCACCTCGTCAGGGTGAATGTGGACCCACCACCACGCTCCGTCACCGGATCGGGGGATGACTCGGGGCTCGTCCTCACGCTTAGTGTTCGCCAGCCGGTCCGAGAGGAACCGGTGTGCCAGCACGGCCGAACCGGGGGATGCACCTGATGTCTGCACGGACCACTGCGGCGCCCAGAGCGCTGCTCGCGGCGCTCGTCGCGCTCGTCACGCTCGTCGGAGCGCTGGGCGCAGGGCCGGGGAAGGCGCAGGCCGACTCCCTGCCACGCGACCCGGCCGACCCGGCCACACCCACGACGGTGACGGCGGACCCGCTCCCCACCGTGCAGATCGATGGCGTCGTGTGGTCGCAGGTCGTCGTCGGCACGACCGTGTACGCGGCCGGGAAGTTCACCAGTGCGCGCCCGGCCGGAGCCCCGGCGGGCACCTCCGAGACCCCCCGCACCAACCTTCTCGCCTACGACATCCGCACCGGGGTCCTCGACGCGTCCTTCGCGCCACGGCTCAACGGGCAGGCGGTCACCGTCACCGCGTCCCCGGACGGCTCGCGCGTCTACGTGGGCGGCGACTTCACCGAGGTCGACCGGCTGCCCCGCCCCCGCGTCGCTGCCTTCAGCACCGCCACGGGACAGCTCGTCGAGGACTTCCGCCCGGCCGTCAACGCCAAGGTCCGCACGATCGCCGCGACCGGCAGCACTGTGTACCTCGGTGGCGACTTCACGGCGGTCGGCTCGACCGGCCGCAACAAGCTCGCCGCCGTCTCCGCCACCACGGGTGCCCTGCTGCCGTGGGCTCCCCAGCCGGGGGTCGGCTCGACCGCCGGCAACAAGGACGGGAACAAGGCCACCAGCAACGCGGTGCTCAGCCTCGTGGTGACCTCCGGTGGTGCCCAGGTCGTCGCGGCCGGCCGGTTCGACAGCCTCAACGGCACCAAGGCCACGGGCGTGGGCGCGCTGGACGCGCAGACCGGTGCGACCCTCCCCTTCGCGGTCAACCGGTACATCACCAACCAGGGCGTGAACTCGGCGATCTGGAACCTGAGCACCGACGGCACCGACGTCTACGGGACCGGCTACAACTTCTACGGACCGGGCAACCTCGAGGGTCTCTTCGCCGCGGCCGCCGACGGCGGCGCGGTGCGGTGGTTCGTCGACTGCTACGGGGACAGCTACTCGACCTACGCGACCGGTGACGTCGTGTACTCGGCCTCGCACGCCCACGACTGCGCCAACATCGGCAGCTTCCCGGAGCAGAGCCCCAAGCGGATCCACATGTTCGCCAACGCCTTCAGCAAGGCGGCGGTCGGCACCAACTCCGGGTCCATCGGCAACCCGCTGCGCGGTCAGCCGGCCCCTGCCCACCAGGCCTGGGCACCGGCCTTCGTGCCGGGCACCTACACCGGCCAGGGCCAGGCCGGCTGGACGGTCACCGGCAACGGCGACTACGTCGTCTACGGCGGCGAGTTCCCGTCGGTGAACGGGTTCAAGCAGCAGGGGCTCGTCCGTTTCGCCGTCCCCTCCATCGCGCCGAACAAGGTGGGCCCGAAGACCGACGCCACGTTCACGCCGACGGCCACGATGGTGCACGGGGCGGTCCGCGTCGGCTGGACGGCGGTCGCCGACGCCGACAACGAGCACCTGACCTACCGCGTGCACCGCGACAGCGCGGACTCCGCACCGGTGTGCGAGGTCACGCAGGCCTCCCTGTGGTGGCGGCTGCCGATCTACGGCTGTGCCGACACGGGTTCGACCGCCGGAGCGCACCGCTGGCTGGTGACGGTGACCGACCCCTTCGGCAACCAGCGGTCGTCGGCCTGGACGACGGCCACGGTGCCGGCGGCCAGCGCGGGCACGCAGCGGCCCTACCTGCAGGCCGTCTCCGCGGACGGGGCGATCGACGTCTGGTCGCTGGGCGAGCCCTCGGGCTCCACCGGCTGGGACTACGCCGGACAGATGGACCTGACGGTCAACTCCGGTGTGACGCGCGCCGTGCAGGGCGCGATCCAGGGCGATCGTGACACCGCCACCCGTTTCAACGGTTGGACGTCGGGCTTCGCCGCCACCCGTACCGCCGTCACCGGACCGCAGGTGTTCAGTCTGGAGACCTGGATCCGGACGACCACGAGCTCGGGCGGCAAGATCCTCGGCTTCGGCAACGCGCGCACCGGCACGAGCACGCAGCACGACCGGAACGTCTACATGGACAGGCTCGGCCGGCTGTCGTTCGGGGTCTACCCGGGCACGCAGCGCACGGTCACGGGCCCGGCGTCGTACAACGACGGCAAGTGGCACCACGTCGTGGCCACGTTGAGCCGCCAAGGGATGGTGCTCTACGTCGACGGGGCGCGCGTCGCTGCCCGCACGGACACGGTGAGCGCGGAGCAGTTCAGCGGGTACTGGCGGATCGGTGGTGACACCACGTGGGCCGGAGCGCCGTTCTTCGCCGGCCAGATCGACGAGGTCGCGATCTACCCGACCGCGCTCTCGGCCGAGCAGGTCGCCAGGCATCACCTGCTGGGCAGCACCGGAGAGCTGCCGAACCAGGCGCCGACGGCGGTGCTGGAGTCGGCGGTGACCGAACTGTGGGTGTCGCTGGACGGGTCGGGTTCGACCGATCCGGATGGTTCGGTCGCCGGGTACGTGTGGGACTTCGGGGACGGTTCGACCGGTACCGGGGCGACGGCGTCGCACGCCTATGCCGAGGCGGGCACCTACTCGGTCGTGCTGACGGTGACCGATGACGACGGTGCGACCGCGACGGCGACACGGGAGGTCACCGTGACCGCTGCGGAGGCCGGCGCGCCGTTGGTGGCCGACGGCTTCGAGCGGTCGGTGGCCTCGGGATTCGGGGAGGCCGACCGGGGCGGTGCCTGGGCGACGGTGGGTGAGACGTCGGTGTCGAGCGGGGCCGGGCGCCTGCAGCTGGGTGTCGGCAGGTCGGCGTCGGCGTACCTGCCGGGGGGCGCGGTGGCCGACGTGGCGACGCAGGTCGCGGTGTCGATGGATGCGCTGCCCACCGGTGGCGGGGCCTACGTCTACCTCGCCGGCCGGCGGTTGGAGGCGGCGGACTACCGGGCGTCGGTGAAGGTGACCTCCACGGGCAAGGTGGTGCTGGGTCTGTCGCGCCTGGAGGCCGGCCGGGAGACCAAGCTGACCGCGGTCGAGGTGGCCGGGGTGCGGTACACGCCGGGTGCGGTGCTGTTGATCCGCCTGGAGGTCACCGGCACCGGGACGACGGCGCTCAACGCCAAGGCGTGGCTGGCCGGCACGGCCGAGCCGACCGGCTGGCAGACCGCGGCCGGTGACAGCACCCCGGCGCTGCAGAAGCCCGGTGGGGTGGGTGTGGCGGCGTTCCTGTCCGGCTCGGCGACCGCTCCGGTCCAGGTGCGCGTCGACGACCTGTGGGCCGGCCTCGCCGGCACGACGCCGGCGACCGAGACCCCGCCGCCCCCGCCGGCGAACGTTCCGCCGGCCGCGGCGTTCGGCACGGCGGGGAAGGGACTGGCAGCGGAGTTCGACGGTTCTGCCTCGGCGGATCCCGACGGCTCGATCACCGGGTACTCCTGGGACTTCGGTGACGGCGCGACCGGCAGCGGTGTGACGGCGACGCACACCTACGCGGCGGCGGGTACCTACGAGGTCCGCCTCACGGTGACCGACGACGACGGTGCCACCGGGACGGTGACGCAGGCGGTCGCGGTCAGCTCCTCTTCCGCTCCTCCGGCGGCGGCTGACGACTCCTTCGGTCGGACGGTCGGGGTCGGCTGGGGTTCGGCCGACACCGGAGGTGCATGGTCCACGACCACGGGGACGTCGGTCTCGGACGGGGCCGGGCAGCTGCAGCTGGGCGCCGGCCGGTCCTCGTCGGCGTACCTCGCCGAGGTGGCGGTCACCGACGTGGCCACGCAGGTGGCGGTGTCGATGGATGCGCTGCCGACCGGTGGTGGCGGGTACGTGTACCTGGCCGGCCGGCGCCTGGAGGCCGCGGACTACCGGGCGTCGGTGAAGGTGACGGCCGCGGGCAAGGTGGTGCTGGGTCTGTCGCGGCTCGAGGCCGCGCGGGAGACCAAGCTGGCCGCCGTGGAGGTGGCCGGGGTGACCTACACCCCGGGTGCGGTGCTGCGGGTCCGGCTGGATCTCGCCGGTAGCGGGACGACGGTGCTCAACGCCAAGGCGTGGCTGGCAGGCACGGCTGAGCCCGCGGCCTGGCAGGTCACGGCCAGTGACAGCACTGCGGCGCTGCAGGGCCCCGGTGGGGTGGGTGTGGCCGCATTCCTCTCCGGCTCGGCCACCACGCCGTTGAGGGTCTCGGTCGACGACCTGTGGGCGGGTCCGGCCGGCACGACGCCGACGAGCACCACGCCGCCGCCCCCGCCGGCTAACGCGGCGCCGACGGCGACGTTCGAGTCGGCAGTGGCCGGGCTGACGGTGTCGGTGGACGGGTCGGCCTCGGTGGACGCCGATGGTTCGGTGACCGGGTACGCGTGGGACTTCGGTGACGGGTCGACCGGATCCGGGGCGACGGTGTCGCACGCCTATGCCGAGGCGGGCACCTACTCGGTGGTGCTGGCGGTGACCGACGACCGCGGTGCGACCGGGACGGTGACCCGGCAGGTGAGCGTCACCGGTCCGGTGACCGCGCCGGAGGAGGGCGCGCCGCTGGTGGCCGATGGCTTCGAGCGGTCGGTGGCCTCGGGCTTCGGGCTGGCCGATGTGGGTGGTCCCTGGACGATGGCCGGTCCCGGCTCGGTCTCGGGTGGGGCCGGTTCGCTGGACCTGGCGCCAGGGTCCGCCTCCTCCGGGTACCTGACCGGGGTCGCGGTGGCCGATGTGGCGACGCAGGTGGCGGTGTCGATGGACGCGCTGCCGACCGGTGGCGGGGCCTACGTCTACCTCGCCGGCCGGCGGGTGGAGGCGGCGGACTACCGGGCGTCGGTGAAGGTGACGGCGACGGGCAAGGTGGTGCTGGGTCTGTCGCGCCTGGAGGCAGGGCGGGAGACCAAGCTGACCGCGGTGGAGCTCACCGGGGTCCGGTACACGCCGGGTGCGGTGCTGCTGGTCCGCCTGGAGGTCACCGGCACCGGGACGACGGCGCTCAACGCCAAGGCGTGGCTGGCCGGCACGGCCGAGCCGACCGGCTGGCAGGCCACGGCCGGCGACAGCACCCCGGCGCTGCAGAAGCCCGGTGGGGTGGGTGTGGCGGCGTTCCTGTCCGGCACCGCGACCGCCCCGGTCCAGGTGCGCGTCGACGACCTGTGGGCCGGCGCTCCCGGCACCGCCCCGGGAGCTCACCCCGCGGGGTGACGGCGCCTGTCCGGACCGGTCACGACCACCGGGGGCGCTGACAAGGTGGTGCAGCCCCGTCCCGCCTCCTCCGTGGAGGGTCCGGGACGGGGCTGTCCAGCAGGTGCACCCGGCGCCCCGCCCAGTGGAAGGACCCGACGATGAGCGCGTCCCTCGTCGTGCGCACGGCGACGGACTCCGCCGGGCCGGGTCTCTGGGCCGCCGTGCGCCGCAGCGCCGGCGCCAAGCTCGTGGTGCTGCCGGTGTCGGCCCTGCTCGGCGTCGTCCTCACCCGCCTGGTCATCGACGCGTTCGGCGTTGCGGCCTTCGCGCAGTACGGGCTGCTGGTCGCGCTCGGCGCGCTGCTGCCCTTCGCCGACCTGGGCATGGCCGCGGCGGTGATGAACGCGGTGGCCGCGAGCCCGGACCCGGGGTCGGACCCGCACGTCCGGCGGGTGCTCGTCACGGCCACGCGCGCCCTCCTCGGGTCGGCCGCGGTCCTGATCGCGGCGGCGCTCGGCCTCTGGGTGCTGGATCTCTGGCCGATCCTGCTGGGCGAGGGGCTGCTGCCCGGACAGGGGCCGGCGGTCGCGACGCTGTGCCTCCTGCTGATCGCGGCGGCGCTGCCCGTGGGTCTCGGTCAGCGGATCCTCGCCGGTCTCGGCAGCAATCACCTGTCCGTCGTCGTGCTCGGCGCGCAGACCCCGCTGGTGCTGGCGGCCGTCGCCCTGCTCGTCTGGTGGGAGGTGCCCGCGGGCGCCGGCCTGGCCGTGGTCGCCTACGCGGTCACGCTGATCCTGTCGGCGGTCCTCACGGTGATCGCGGCACGGCGTCTGCACCCCGTCGTCGGCCTGGCCCTGCGGGACGCGATGCGCCTCCGCACGGTGCGCGGTGCCAGGGTGTTGGACGTCGCGTGGCCGATGCTGGTCCAGATGCTGGCGCTACCGCTGGCCATGCAGAGCGATCGCATCGTCCTCAGCCACCGGACCGGCAGCACCGTGCTGGCCGAGTACAACCTCGCCGCGCAGATGTTCACCCCGGTCTGGGCGGTCGTGAGCGCCGGGGGCATCACGCTGTGGTCGACGTTCGCCCGCGCGCGGGCCCGGGGCGAGTCGGTCTCGCCTTCGTCGACGGCCCTGGCCTTCGGGGCCGCGGCCGCGGTCATGGCCGGGGCGGTCGCCCTCCTGTCGCCCGTCCTCGCGGGCTTCGCCTCCGGGGGGAGGATCACGCTGGGGGTGCCGCTCGTCCTGGCCTTCGTGGTCCTGATGACGCTGCAGGGGCTCAAGTACCCCCTCGGCATGGCGATGACCGATGCGGCGGGCCTCCGCTACCAGGCCGTCATGATCGTGCTGATGCTGCCGGTGAACGTCGGCCTGTCGTGGTGGCTGGCCGGTCACCTGGGGGCGGTGGGGCCGGTCGTCGGTTCGATCGTCGGCGTCGCCGCGTTCCAGTGCCTCGCCAACGCCTGGTACGTCCGCCGGCACGGCCCCGGCCGGGTCGCCGCGTGAGCCGGCCCGTCGCCGCACCCGTGCGGGAATCCGGCCGGCTCGGCCTGGTCGTCGTCAACTACGGCTCGGTGCGCCTCGTCGAGCAGAACCTCGGGCAGGTCGACCTCACCGGGCTATCGGTTCACGTCGTCCTCGTCGACAACCGCACCACCGAGGCCGAGGCCGACGCCGTGCGAGCCCTGGCCGCCGCCCGCGGGTGGCAGGCGGTGCTGCTCCCGGACAACCGAGGCTTCGGCGGTGGTGTCAACGCCGGGGTGGCCGCGGCGCGGCAGGCCGGGTGCGCCGTGTTCCTGATGCTCAACCCCGATGCCACCGCCGATCCGACCGTGCTCGACGAGCTCCGGCTGGAGTGCCTGCGCCGGCCCGACGCGCTCGTCTCCCCGCGCGTGCTCCGGCCGGACGGCTCGGTGTGGTTCGACGGCGCGCTGCTCGACCTGGCCGACGGTGCCACCCGTGGGGGCGGCGCGGCCGCCCTGCGCTCCCCGCCCGCCGGCACGCAGCCGTGGATCACGGGTGCCTGCCTGGCCCTCCACCGGGAGCTGTGGGACCGGCTGGGCGGGTTCGACGAGTCGTACTTCCTCTACTGGGAGGACGTCGACCTCAGTGCCCGCTGCCTGGCGGCCGGCGGAGCGCTGGTGCTGCGCGAGGACCTGGTGGCCCACCACGACGTGGGCGGGACGCAGGAGCGCGGTGCGGGGCGGGCGAAGTCAGCCCTCTACTACCGCTACAACTGCCGCAACCGCCTGCTCTTCGCTGCCCGGCACCTGTCCCGCGCCCGGATGCTCGCCTGGGTGTGGCGGACGCCGCGGGCGACCTGGGACGTCCTGCTGCGCGGAGGACGGCGCCAGCTGCTGCACCGGCCGGGTCTCGCTCTCGCCGCCGTCCGTGGCAGTGCCGAGGGCCTCCGGTACGCGCTGGCCGCGCCGGCCCGCCGGGCACCCGCCTCCGGGCGCGCCGGCCGGGTCCTCGTCGTCCACCCGGGCGCTGAGCTCTACGGGTCGGACCGGATGCTGGCCGAGTCCGTGGCCGGCCTCGTGGGCCGGGGGCGCCGGGTGACCGTCGCGCTGCCCGGACCGGGGCCGCTCGTGCGCGTGCTCCGGGACCTCGGCGCGGAGGTCGTGCACTGCCCGATGCCCGTGGTGCGCAAGTCGGCGCTGTCACCGCGCGGCGCGGCCGTCCTGCTGCGCGACGTCGTCCGCGGGGCCCTCCCGGCCCTGCGGCTCGTGCACCTGTGCGGCACGGCGGGCGTCTACGTCAGCACGCAGGTCATCCCGCTCTGGGCCCCGCTGGCGCGGCTCCTGGGACGTCGCGTCACCACGCACGTCCACGAGGCCGAGGGCAGCGCGCCGTGGGTGCTGCGGTTCCTGCTGGCCCTGCCGGTCCTGCTGGCGGACCGGATCGTGCTCAACAGCAGCTACAGCCGCGACGTCCTCCTCGGTGCGCTGCCCGGAGTCCTCGCCCGGCGGGCCCAGCGGCGTTCGAGGGTCGTCTACAACGGAGTGGCCGGTCCGCCGCGCGGCACCGCGGCCCGTGCCGAGATCACCGACCGCTTGCGCCTGCTCTACGTCGGCCGGCTCTCCCCGCGCAAGGGACCGCACGTCGCGCTCGCTGCGCTGGCGGACCTGCGGGGCCGGGGTGTCGACGCGGAACTCGAGCTCGCCGGTTCGGTCTTCCCGGGCTACGAGTGGTACGAGGCCGAGCTCCGCGAGAAGACCACGGCTCTGGGACTCGACGACGCCGTCCGGTTCTCGGGGTTCGTGGACGACGTGCCGGCGGTGCTCGCGGCCTCGGACGTGGTGCTGATCCCCTCCGTCCAGGACGAGCCGTTCGGGAACACCGCCGTCGAGGCCGTGCTGGCCGCCCGGCCGGTGGTGGTCAGCGCCACCAGCGGCCTGCAGGAGGCCGTGCGCGGCTTCGGTTCGGCGCAGGCCGTGCCGCCGCTGGACCCCGGGGCCCTGGCCGACGCGGTCCAGCGCGTCGCCGGCTCGTGGGCGAGCTACGCGCGCACCGCGCTCGCCGACGCCGCCGCGGCCCGCGGCCGGTACGACGTCGCTCGCTACCGGTCGGAGATCGCCGACATCGTGACCCAGGGGGGGACGACGTGATGACGACGTACACACCCATCCGCGGCCTGGCGGTGGCCGTGGCCGTGCTGACCTTCCGGCGGCCCGGGGATCTGGAGGCCGTCCTCCCGCACCTCGTCCGGCAGGCAGGGGAGCTGCGCTCGCGAGAGTGCGCCGTCGAGGTCCTCGTCGTGGACAACGACGCCGGCGGCAGCGCCCGGCAGACCGTGCGACCGTGGGCGTCGGACGGCGTCCGTTACGTGGTGGAGCCGGTCCCGGGGATCGCCGCTGCACGCAACCGGGCACTCGCCGAGGCACACGGAGCCGACCTGCTCGTCTTCATCGACGACGACGAGCGACCGCACGACGGCTGGCTGGGGCTCCTGCTCGACACCTGGCGCAGCACCGGTGCGCAGGCGGTGGCCGGCGCCGTGGTCTCCGAGCTGCCCGGGGAGATGGACGCCTGGGCCGGCGCAGGGGACTTCCTCCGCCGCCGGCGGCTGAGGACGGGTACGCCGATCGACGTCGCCGCCACCAACAACCTGTTGCTCGACCTGTCCTTCGTGCGACGGCACGGGCTGCTCTTCGACGAGCGGTTCGGGCTCAGCGGCGGCAGCGACACCCTGTTCACGCGCCGGCTCGTCGCCGAAGGCGGGCTGCTCGTCTGGTGCGACGAAGCGGTCGTGACCGACCAGGTGCCCGCCGACCGGCTCACGCGCGAGTGGGTGCTCCGCCGGGCCTTCCGGTCGGGCAACACGGCGGTACGGGTGGACGTCGTCCTGGCCGCAGGGCCGGGTGCACGCACGGTGGCGCGCGCCCGGGCGGCGGCCCGCGGCTCCGCCCGGCTGGCCGGGGGAGGGGTGCGCTGGGCGATGTCGTCCCTGGCGCGGGCCGACCACTCGGCGGCCCGGGGTCTGCGGACCGCAGCCCGGGGAGCGGGGATGCTCGCCGCCGTCGCGGGGATGGTCTACCGCGAGTACCGACGGGATCCCGCGCCGCCGGGGGCCGCCCGCCGGTAGACCTCCGCGTGCACGGCGGCGGCCCTGTCCCATTCCCGCCGGGACAGGTCCGGCCGCGGCGCCCGGGTCCCCGTGCGCAGGGCTGCGAGCACGTCCAGGAGCGTCCGTGCGCTCAGCTCACCGGCATAGCGGTGCACCCATCCCGGCCCGACCTCTGCCGACAGGTCGGCGGTGACCTCGTTGTCGGGGACCAGGACGGGACGGTCCAGGGACAGGGCGAGCAGGGCGGCGCCGGAGTTGTGCATCTCCTTGTACGGCAGGACGACGAGCTCGGCCCCCGTCACGGCGGCGACCAGCTCCGCGTCGTCGAGGTGGCGCAGCGTCAGACGGACGTCGTCGCCGTCGCGGACGGCCGAGCGCACCTCCTGCTCGGTCGCCGCCGAGTCGGGGGCGCCCGCGACGTGCAGGGTCAGCGTCGGGTCGGCTGCTCCGGCATCCGAGAAAGCCGCGATCAGGCCCGGCAGGTTCTTGTACGGCCGGATCAGCCCCACGGACACCAGGTGCCCTGGGCGCGGGTCCCGTCGCGGGTGGCGATCGAACCAGCCCCGGTAGTGGCCGTGCGCGATCGTCACGCCCCAGACCCCGTCGGTCGCGGGTGTCCGGTCGTTGAGCCGCACGTGTGCGGTGGTCCGCCGTTCGAGGCGCCGCAGCAGCCGTGCTGCGATCCCGGACCGCTCCTGGTGCGGACGCAGGTTGTGCACGGTCTGGACGATCGGCGTCCTGCCTAGGCGCAGGCGCAGCAGCAGGCCGGCGAAGAGGACCTGGCGCACGCTCGTGCGCAGCGAGCCGCGGCCGCTCACCAGGATCTCCGGCCAGTGCACGTGGAACACGTCGTACCGGCCGATCAGGGCCCGGCGCCACGAGAAGGTCTCGACCTGCACCCCCGGCAGGTCGTCGAGCGCTTCCCGCAGCATCACCAGGTACGGGTTGGTCGTCGGCCGGGGTTTGGGGAAGGACTGCAGCACGCGCACCGGCCGTTCCACGGTCGCGCCTCCTCTCGGCGAGCCCCCGCTCCGGGTTGCAGTCTCCGGGCCGGGTCGTCCGCGGTTGCGGCCCGCGGGTGACGGACCCGCCTATGCTCACACGCTGTGCGTCCTACGCTGCACAGGCGTGCGCGTGTGTACGACAACGTGCGCAGCGCGCACCTCGAGCGCGCCCACCAGCTGGCACCGGCGAGCATCCTGTACCGACGGCAGCGCTACGACTTCGACCCGTCGCTGGCCGAGGGCCTCGACCTGCACCAGGGGGGCCTGATCGTCTCGGCGATCACCATCCTGCGGTCCGACCTGTCGATGGTGGAGGTCAACGAGCCGCTGATGCGCCAGAGCGTCGCCCGGACGGCGGCCCTGGTCGCCGTCGCGCGAGGCGCGGCACGGCTGCGCGGCCGCGAGCTGAGGCTGACCGCGTACGCCATCGAGAACCGGGACCCCTTCGGCCAGGTCGGTCGCGCGGCCGTGCGGGCCCGGGCGAGGGCGGTGCTGGACCGAGCAGCCGGCCGCTACGTCGCCCGGCGGCTGGACCGGGTCGCCTTCGGGACCGCGGCGGCGGAGAGGCTCTACGACTCCGTGCTGGGGGAGGAGCTGTCGCGGGCACGCCGGACGGTCGTCCCGGCGCTGTCGGCACCGTGCGGCTGCGTTGCCGACGGCGGCCCCGGAGAAGGACGGGTGCTGTTCCTGGGGGCGCTGACCGACCGCAAGGGCGTACCGCTCCTCCTGGAAGCCTGGCCCGAGGTCGTCGCGCGCCGGCCGGACGCCCGGCTCACCGTGGTCGGGTCGGGACCGCTGCAGCCGGCGGTCGTCGATCTCGCGTCCCGCGAGCCCAGCGTGCAGCTGCTGGTGGGGCCCCCGCGGGCGCAGGTGCACGCGCTGCTGCGGGCGTCGTCGCTCCTGGTCCTGCTGTCGCAGCGGACGCCGACCTGGCGGGAGCAGGTCGGGCTGCCGATCGTGGAGGCGCTCGCCCACGGCTGCCCGGTCGTCACGACCACCGAGACAGGGATGGCGCGCTGGTTGACCGACCACGGCCACGACGTCCTGGCACCGGACGCACCGGCGAGCGAGGTGGCCGCCGTCGTCGTCGCGGCGCTCGACCGGCGTCGTCCGCCGGAGTCCGTGCTGGCCGACCTGCCGCGGACGGACGGGCGGCTCGACGCCGACGCCTGGCTGTCCGCCTCCGGCTGACCCGGGACGGCTGCGCCCGGGTCAGCCGGCGTCGGCCGGCACCGGGCGTGCCGCCCCGAGAGCCAGCAGCACCGCGAACAGCACGGCGGTCGAGGTCCACGCGAGCGTGTCGAAGGACGCGAACATGAGGACGACCACCATCGCCCCGGCGCGGGTGCTGCGGTCGCCGCGGAGCAACCCGATCATCACGGCGAGCACGAGGCAGAGGGTGCCGACCAGGCCGGCGAGCGCGAAGGTGGTGACGAGCTGGTTGTCCACCGCGAAGAAGCCGTCCTGCTGGAGGAGGCCGTCGGCGTAGAGGGTGCGCAGGGATCCTTCACCGCTGCCGAACAGCGTCTCGGGCAGCGGGCGGCCGAGGAGGCGGCCCACCGCTTCCAGTGCGCCGAGCCGGTGGGTCAGGGAGCCGGTCCCCTCGAGGGAGGTGAGGGCGGCGTGCTCGGAGACGTCGCTGACCAGCAGCGCGAGCCCCGCGCCCAGGGCCACGAGGACGCGACCGGCCGCCCCGGCCCTGGTGGCGCCCGGCCACAGCAGTCCCGCGACCACGCCGACGAGGAGCACGATGGCGGCGCTGCGGCTCCCCGAGAGGAGCACGCCGGAGCCGAAGGCCGACGTCAAGGCCACGCGGGCGGCCGGCCCGGGTCTCCGCGCCGTCGCGGCGAGCGCCGCGGCCGCCGCCATCAGCGTCCCGAAGGGGATGGGGTGGGCCATCGTCCCGGTGGTCCGGCCCCCCACCGCGGGCAACAGCGGGTTGGTGCCGAACAACGAGCCGGCCTCGCCGAGCAGCCCCCAGGGGGCGGGCGCCCCGAGGAAGGCGCTCGCGGCGGCGCACGCCAGCTGGGCCAGCGCGAGGGTGAGGACGACGGTGACCACGACGTCCCGGTCGGACGGCCCGCAGTACGCGGCGAGCAGGCAGCACCCGGCGAGCAACGTGGTCGTGAGCAGGCCCTGCACGAGATCCCGGAGGGACCCGTGGTGCTGGGTCGACAACGCGGCGCACGCTCCCGACAGCAGGAGCAGCACGGCCGGGGCGGACCACCGCAGCCGGGTAGCGTGCAGCCAGGCGCACCACAGGACGGCGACGATCGCCGTCGCCAGCATGCCCCAGGCGACGTTCCCGGAGACCCGCGAGGTCGGGACGAAGGTGACCAGGACCAGGACGGCGCCGAGGACGGCGCCGGGCCGTGCGAGCAGCCCGGAGGGAGCCGGATCCGGCCGGGTGCCGGACCGGTCCGGCAGGAGGGCGCCCGGCGTGGTCACCCGACCAGTCTGGGGTCTGCCGGAGCTGGGGACGGGGGACGGGCACGGGGCTACCCCCACGGGGTGATCACGGTCGGCGAGCGGCTCGTCACTGGGTAGCGTCCTCCGGGACGGCCCCCGTCACAGTTCCGCGCCCAGAGGAGAACCATTGAGCCTGTCCGTCTTCCTCGGGCTGATCCGACGGAGATCGTCCTGGCTCGTCGCCGGGGTCGTCCTCGCGGTGGCCGTCGCCGGGGTCGGCTCCTTGACCGCCACCCGCCTCTACACGGCCGAGGCCAGGCTCTTCTTCACCCTCGAGTACGGGGATTCGGCCGGTGACCTGGCCCAGGGGTCCAACTACCTGCAGAGCCAGGTCGCGTCGTTCGCGCTCCTGGCCGAGACGCCCACGGTGCTGGGCCCGGCCGGCGAGGCCCCCGACGTGGCCGCCGGTTCACGGTCCCTGGCCGCTCAGGTGTCCGCGTCGGTGGTGCCGGAGACGGTCGTGGTCCAGATCTCGGCGACCGACCCCTCGCCCGCCCGCGCCGCCGCCATCGCCAATGCCGTGGCCGCCGAGCTGGAGCTGGCCGTCGAGGGTCTCTCCCCGGCGGGCGAGGACGGTTCCCCCGCCGTCCGCGCCACGACGGTCGCGCCGGCCGGCGTGCCGGGCGCACCCGTGTCGCCGCGGACCTCGTTGAACCTGGCCGTCGGTGTGCTGGCCGGACTGCTCCTCGGCTGCGGCCTGGCCCTCGCCCGCGACCGCCTCGACACCCGCGTGCGCGACGCCGCGGTGGTCGCGCAGCTGACCGGGCTCCCGGTCGTCGGCAGCATCCCCACGCGGCCGTCCGGGTCGACGGCGCACCCTGCCGTGGACGCTGACCCGCACGGGGTGGTAGCCGAGGCGGTCCGGCAGTTCCGGACGAACTTGCAGTTCCTCGGTATGCAGGACGAGGAGCGCGCGGGTGCACGGATCGTGGCGGTCACCTCGTCGCGATCGGGTGAGGGCAAGTCCACCGTCGCGGTGGAACTGGCCGCTGCGCTCGCCGAGACCGGTACCCGGGTGCTCCTGGTCGACGCCGACCTGCGTCGTCCGACCATCGCGGACAGGCTCGGCCTGGAGGCGGCCGCCGGTCTGACGACGGCCCTGCTCGGCCGGGCATCCGTGGCCGACCTGGTGCAGGAGTGGGGGACGGCCGGGCTGCACGTGCTCCCCTCGGGGCCCGTTCCCCCCAATCCCAGCGGGTTGCTGGGATCGCCGGTCATGCGCCGGTTGCTCGAGCGGCTGCGGGACGACTACGACCACGTCGTCCTGGACACCGCGCCCGTGCTGCCGGTGTCGGACGCTGCCGTGCTGTCCCGCTCGGTTGACGGCCTCGTCGTCCTGGCCGACGTCACCCGGGTCCGCCGGGCGCAGCTGTCCCAGTCGCTGCACTCGCTGGCGCAGGTGCAGGCCACGGTCCTGGGCGTGGTGCTCAACCAGGTCCGTCGCGAGGCCGAGGTCTACGGCTACGCGGCCGACGTCGTGGCGGGGACTGATCGACCGGTACCGACCGCGCCCGCCCCGCTGCCGGCCGCTCGGTCCGCCGAGGCCGCCGACCGCCCCGCGTCGCGGAGGTGACGGGCGGAGCCGGGGCCGGTCGGGACTTCCGCATCCTCATCCTCTGCGCGGCCAACGTCTGCCGGTCACCGCTCGCCGAGGGTCTCCTCCGAGCGGAGCTGGGCCCTGGCGCCGACGTGCACGTCACCAGCGCGGGTCTCCGGGTGCGAGCAGGCGACCGGGCCTGCACGACGATGGCCGCGGTGGCAGGCGTCCCGGTCCCGGACTCCACGGTCCGGCAGGTCGGGCCCGAGCTCCTCCGGCGCGCGGATCTCGTCCTGACCATGACGCGGGCCCAGCGGGCCGCTGCGGTGAACCTCGCTCCGGCCTGCGTGCGGCGGACCTTCACGCTGCGGGAGTTCGCCGAACTCGCGGCCCTGGCCGCCGGGGAGCCCGGTCCGGCCGAGGCCCGGTCCCCGGGGTGGCGGCTGGACGCGCTGGCCGCGGCCGCGCCCCGGTTCCGAGCCCGTCGGGCAGCCGGCGTCCACGACGACATCGATGATGCCCACGGCCACGGCGCGATGGCCTACGCGCGGACGGCGGGGGATGTGCGACGGGCGGTGGCCGGCATCGCCGGCCTGGCACTCGACACACCGGCTGTTCACCGTGGGTGACGGAGAAGTCGCTGTTCGGGGCACGGTGCCCTGCGCGGCGCCTCGCCCCTTCGGGTGACGTCCGCCGCCGTTGTCACTGAGAGTCACCGATCTCCGTTAGCGTCGCTCACGACACGACATCCACGGGGGGATCGCATGACGGTGATCGGCTATGCGCCGGGGGCCTACGACCTGTTCCACGTCGGGCACCTCAACATCCTCAAGCACGCGGCGCAGCACTGCGACCGGCTGATCGCGGGCGTGGTGTCCGACGAGATGCTGGTGCTGGGCAAGGGGCGCGCGCCGGTGATCCCGCTGGCCGAGCGGATGGAGATCGTGCGCAACCTGCGGTTCGTCGACGCGGTGCACGCCGAGGTCGTCCCCGAGAAGATCGACACCTGGCGCGAGGTCGGGTTCGACGTCCTGTTCAAGGGCGACGACTGGCGGGGCACCCCCAGGGGCGAGAAGCTCGAGCGCGACTTCGCCGAGGTCGGCGTCCGGGTGCACTACTTCCCGTACACCATGCACACCTCGAGCACGCTGCTGCGCAAGGCGCTGGCCGCCATCGACGCGCAGCAGCCGGTGGGCCGCGTGGCCCGCGCCCGCACCTCCTGAGGAGGTCGTTCGCGGTCGCCTGACCGTGGCCCCGGTGCAGGGGCCCGCGGCGAGCGAAGCGAGTCGTGGGGGGCACCAGGGTCCTTACACTGGGTCCGGGCCCCGTGCCGCACTCGGCGGCAGCGGTGCGGCCCCGCATCCCAGGAGAGAGAACAGCGTGACTCTGCGCGGCGTGCTCGACGTCGTCCTCACCGACCCCGGCATGGCCCGCGTCGTGGCCGCCGCCGGGAACGCCGAACTGGCCGTCACCGCACCGCCGCCGGCGCAGCCGCTGGTGGCTGCGGCGCTCGCCGCGCGTGGCGGCGCAGGAGTGCCCGTCCTCCTGGTGACGGCGGGGGAGCGCGACGCCGACGCGGCGGCGGACCTGCTCCGCTGCTTCCTGCCCGACCGCCGGGTGGAGACCTTCCCCGCCTGGGAGACGCTGCCGCACGAGCGGCTCAGCCCCCGGGCGGACACCGTCGGCCGGCGGCTCGCGATCCTGCGCGACCTCACCCACCCGGGCGCCAACGGCGCGATCGACGTGCTGGTCGCGCCGGTCCGGAGCGTCCTGCAGCCGCTGGCGCCGGGGCTGGGTGACCTGGTGCCCGTGGAGCTGAAGCCCGGGGACTCCGCCGAGCTGGACGACATCGCCCAGGCGCTCTCCGACGCCGCCTACACCCGTGTGGAGCTGGTCGAGAAGCGGGGTGAGTTCGCCGTCCGCGGCGGGCTGCTCGACGTCTTCCCGCCGACCGAGCCGCACCCGGTGCGCGTGGAGTTCTGGGGCGACGAGGTCGACGAGCTCCGCTACTTCTCCGCCGCCGACCAGCGCTCGCTGGACGAGCGGCCCGAGCGGCTGTGGGCCCCGCCCTGCCGCGAGCTGCTGCTCACCGAGGAGGTGCGGGCCCGCGCCGCGGCGCTCGCCGTGGAGCACCCGGGCCTGCTGGAGATCCTCGGCAAGCTGGCCGAGGGCATCGCCGTCGAGGGCATGGAGTCGCTGACCCCGGTGCTGGTGCCCGGGCAGCTGCAGCTGCTCACCGAGCTGCTGCCGGCCGGCACGCACGTGCTGGTCTGCGATCCCGAGCGGGTGCGCAGCCGCGCCGCGGACCTGGTGCGCACCGCGGCGGAGTTCCTCGCCGCCTCGTGGGCGACCGCCGCGGAGGCGGGGGAGGCCCCGCTCGACCTCGGGGCGTCGTCGTTCCGCGACCTCGCCGACGTCGAGGCCGCGACCCGCGACCGCGGCCTGCCCTGGTGGACCACCGGGGCGTTCACGCTCCAGGCGGAGGACGACGAGGGGCAGGTGACCCTCGACGCGACTCCGGTCGAACGGTTCCACGGCGACCAGGGCGCCGCCGTCGAGCGGATGCGGGGATGGCACCGCGACGGGTGGCGGGTCGTCGTCACGTTCGCCGGCCCCGGCCCCGCCCAGCGGGCCGCCGACCAGCTCACCGAGGCCGAGCTCGGCGTCCGGCTGGTGCCCGACGTCGCCACCGCCCCCGACGCCGGGCTGACCCACGTCACCCAGGGCAACCTCGAGGCGGGGTTCGCCTTCCCGGGCGTCGGGCTGGCGCTGGTCACCGAGCACGACCTGACCGGCCAGCGCGGGACGACGATGCGCGACGCGGTGAAGATGCCCGCCCGCCGGCGCAACGCCGTCGACCTGGTGCAGCTGCAGCCGGGCGACCTGGTGGTGCACGAGCAGCACGGTGTGGGGCGCTACATCGAGATGATCAGCCGCACCGTCAACGGCGGGCAGCGCGACTACCTGATCGTCGAGTACGCGCCGTCGCGGCGGAACCAGCCGCCGGACCGGCTGTTCGTGCCCACCGACGCCCTCGACCAGCTCACCCGGTACGTCGGCGGGGAGTCGCCGGCGCTGTCGAAGCTGGGCGGTGCCGACTGGCAGAAGACCAAGAGCCAGGCCCGCAAGGCGGTCAAGCAGATCGCCGGTGAGCTGATCCGGCTGTACTCGGCGCGGATGGCCACCCAGGGCCACGCCTTCGGGCCCGACACCGTCTGGCAGCGCGAGCTGGAGGACGCCTTCCCGTTCCAGGAGACCCCCGACCAGCTCGCCGCGATCGACGAGGTCAAGGCCGACATGCAGCAGACGGTGCCGATGGACCGGATCATCTGCGGCGACGTCGGCTACGGGAAGACCGAGATCGCGATCCGGGCCGCGTTCAAGGCGGTGCAGGACGGCAAGCAGGTCGCCGTCCTGGTGCCGACGACGCTGCTGGCCAACCAGCACGTCAAGACCTTCTCCGAGCGGGTCGCGCAGTTCCCGGTGACGGTGCGGGTGCTCTCGCGGTTCCAGTCCGACGCCGAGAGCCGGCAGATCCTGGCCGAGCTGGCCGACGGGAAGATCGACGTGCTGGTCGGCACCCACCGGCTGCTGCAGCCGACGACGCGGTGGAAGGACCTGGGCCTGGTCATCGTCGACGAGGAGCAGCGCTTCGGCGTCGAGCACAAGGAGTACCTGAAGACGATGCGGACGGCGGTCGACGTCCTCTCGATGTCGGCCACCCCGATCCCGCGCACCCTGGAGATGAGCCTCACCGGCATCCGCGAGATGTCGACGATCCTCACCCCGCCCGAGGAGCGGCACCCGGTCCTGACCTACGTGGGCGCATGGAACGACAAGCAGATGGCCGCGGCGATCCGCCGGGAGCTGCTGCGCGACGGCCAGGTGTTCGTCATCCACAACCGGGTGCAGTCGATCGACAAGGCCGCGGCGAAGATCCGCCACCTGGTGCCCGAGGCACGGATCGCCGTCGGGCACGGCCAGATGAAGGAGCACGAGCTCGAGCGGATCATGGTCGGCTTCTGGGAGAAGGAGTACGACGTCCTGGTCGCGACGACGATCGTCGAGTCCGGCCTGGACATCCCGAACGCCAACACCCTCATCGTCGACCGCGCCGACACCTTCGGCCTCTCGCAGCTGCACCAGATCCGGGGCCGGGTCGGCCGTGGGCGGGAGCGGGCCTACGCGTACTTCACCTACGACCCGACGCGCACGCTCACCGAGACCTCGGTCGACCGGTTGACCACCATCGCCAACAACACCGACCTCGGCGCCGGCATGGCGGTGGCGATGAAGGATCTGGAGATCCGCGGCTCGGGCAACCTGCTGGGCGGCGAGCAGTCCGGGCACATCGCCGGCGTCGGCTTCGACCTGTACGTGCGGCTGGTCGGCGAGGCCGTGGCCGACTACCGGGCGCAGGTCACCGGCGAGGAGGCGCCCGCCGAGCCGGTGGAGGTGCGGGTGGACCTGCCGGTGGACGCGCACCTGCCGCACGACTACGTGCCCGGCGAGCGGCTGCGCATGGAGGCCTACCGCAAGGTCGCCTCCATCCAGGACGAGGAGCAGGCGCAGGCCGTGCTCGACGAGCTCACCGACCGCTACGGGGCCGCGCCCGCGCCGGTGCTCAACCTGCTCGCCGTCGCCCGGTTCCGGGTGGCGATGCGGGCGCTGGGCGTCACCGAGGTGTCCCTGCAGGGCCGCACCATCCGGGTCGGCCCGGTCGACCTGCCGGAGTCCAAGCAGATGCGGCTCGCCCGGCTGGCCGACGGCGCCTCCTACAAGGCGGCGGTGCGGACCATCTCGCTCAAGGTGCCGGTCGGCCCCGACCGGCGCACCCCGCTGCGGGACGTCGCCCTGCTGGAGAACCTGCACGCGGTGCTGCGCGCCGTCCTGGAGCAGCCCGTCGCCGCGTAGCCCGACCGGGGCGGCCTGCTGCCGGCCCCGCTGCAGGGGGCCCGCGCCGAGCGTGCGAGGCGTGGGGGCAGCGGGGTCCTTCTGCACATCCGGTGTGGCAGTCTCGCCGCGTGATGCAGCACCGGACCGCTCGTGCCAGCACCGCCGCGCTCCTGGCCGTCCTCGCCCTGGCCGGGTGCCGGTCCGCGCCGGACGTCGCCGCCTACGTGGGTGACGAGCGGATCACCGTCGACGAACTGCAGGCGCAGGTCGACGACCGGCTCGCGGACGCCGAGATCGCCGCCGCCGTCGAGGGGCGCGAGGAGGACCTCACCGCCCAGGTGCTCGGCTTGCTCGTCGAGGCCGAGGTGCACGAGGCGGCTGCGCAGCGCTACGACGTGCAGGTCACCGACGCCGAGGTGACCCGCCGGATCGAGGAGCTGCTGGGCGCGGACGACCCCGAGGCGGTGTACGACCGGCTCGCCCAGCAGGGCATCGCCCCGGCCGACATCCGCGAGAGCGTGCGCCAGCAGCTGGTGCGCCAGGAGATCGCCACCGCCGAGGGCGGGGCGGAGCCGGTGGACGAGGCCGCGCTGCGGGCCCGGTACGAGGAGGTCCGCGAGGAGCTGGGCCAGGTCGAGTACGGCTACGTCACGGTGCCCGACCAGGCCACCGCCGACGCGGTGATCGCGGAGCTCGCGGCCGACCCCGCGAGCTACCCCGCGGTGGCCGCGCGGTTCCCCGGCCAGTTCACGCTGCCCGAGCTCGACCGGCGGGCACCCGGGGAGCTGCCGAGCGCGCTGGCCGGTCCGCTCGCCGCCGCGGCGCCGGGGACGGCGGTCGCGGTGCCGGTGCCCCAGGCCGGCGGGATCGTCGTCGCCTTCCGCGCCGGGACGGCCTACCCCTCGTTCGAGGAGCTCCGGCCGCGGCTGGTCGAGGAGGCCGGCGAGCAGGTGGAGGCGGCGGCCCAGCCGTTGCTCGAGGAGGTGCGGGCCGGCCTCGACGTCACGGTCAACCCGCGTTACGGCGTGTACGAGGACGGGCGGCTGCTGCCGGCCCGCGTCGGCGTCGTCGACATCCTCGGGGACGAGACCACCCCCGCCGAGTAGCCGCCGGCGCCGGCTCCCGGAGACTGGGCGAGTGCCCGTCGCCCTCGTCGTCACCGTCGACCCCCGGCTCCCCGCGCTCCTGGGCGCGGACGGCTGGACGGCGGTGACCGGACCCCGGGTGGTCGTCGCGCTGCCGGGTGCCGGGGCGGAGGCGGCGATGCTGCGGGCCGCCGGCGTCGCGGTCGAGGAGCTGCCCGGCGCCGCGGCCGCGACCGCCCGCGCGGACGACGTCGTCTGCCTGGCGTCGCCGGACGAGGCGGCCGCCTTCCCCGGGGTGCCGGCGGTGGTCGGAGCGCCGGCGCCGCCCGGTGCGCGGCTGCTCGACGTCGTCGCGGTCATGGACCGGCTGCGCTCGCCCGGCGGGTGCCCCTGGGACGCCGAGCAGACCCACGCCTCGCTGCGCGGCTACCTGCTGGAGGAGGCGCACGAGGCCTACGACGCGATCGTCGACGACGACCCGGTCGCGATGCGCGAGGAGCTGGGCGACGTCCTGCTGCAGGTGGTGTTCCACGCCCGCGTCGCCGCCGAGGCGGGGGACGGGCGGCGCTTCGACGTCGACGACGTCGCCGGCGACCTGGTGGACAAGCTGGTCCGCCGCCACCCGCACGTGTTCGGGAACGCGGGGCCGCGTGACGTCGCGCAGGTCGAGGCGGGCTGGGAGGAGATCAAGAAGGCCGAGAAGCAGCGCCGCTCGCCCACCGAGGGGGTCTCCCGCTCGCAGCCGGCTGCCTCGTGGGGCGCGGCCCTGGTGCGCCGGGCCGGGCGGGCGGGGTTCCCCAGCCCCGAGCCGGCCGAGCTGGCCGACGCGAGCCCCGAGGCGCTCGGCGAGCGGTTGCTGGCCGTCGTCGCCGCCGCCGAGGCGCGCGGGTGGGACGTGGAGGACGCGCTGCGCGAGGCGGTGCGCCGCTACGCCGGGGAGCTGGACGCCGCCGCGGCGGACCGCCCCGACCGGGGGACCTCCGCCTGACGGGCGGCGCCCCGGCTGGCTAGCGTGGGCAGTCCCGCTCCACCTGCGCTGATCCCCGAGAGGAGCCGGTCCGCTGCCCGCCACGCTGTCCGCCCCCGCGACCGACCCGGTCGGGCCCGACGAGGCCGTCGAAGGCGTCTCCGGGCTGATCCCGTCGGAGCCCTGGCAGGTCGCCCTCGTCCTCGCCGGCGCGGCCCTGGCGGCCTGGCTGCTCGGCGTCCTCATCGGCGTCGTGGTCCGCCGGGTGGGCCGTGGCTCGCCCGTGACCGCCGACCTCTCCCGCCGGGGCCGCACCCCGCTGCGCGCGCTGCTGGTGCTGGTGGCGCTGACCGTCGTGCTGGAGGCCGCCGACGACCTGGGGGACTGGACGGAGGTCGTCGTCCACGTGCTGGCCCTGGCGGTGATCGCGACCATCGGCTGGCTGGTCGCGGTGGCCGTCTTCGTCGCGGCCGACGCCTGGCTGGCCCGGTACGACGTCGACGTCGCGGACAACCGGCACGCCCGGCGGGTGCGCACCCAGATCTCGCTGCTGCGCCGGCTGGCCGTCGTCCTCGTCGCCGTGCTCACCCTCGCCGCGATGCTGCTGACCTTCCCCGGTGCCCGCGCCGCCGGCGCCAGCATCCTGGCCAGCGCGGGCGTCATCTCCATCGTCGCCGGCCTGGCCGCGCAGACCTCGCTGGCCAACGTCTTCGCCGGCCTGCAGCTGGCGTTCACCGACGCCATCCGCGTCGACGACGTGGTCGTCGTGGAGGAGGAGTGGGGGCGGATCGAGGAGATCACCCTCACCTACGTCGTCGTGCACCTCTGGGACGACCGGCGCCTGGTGCTCCCCTCGACCTACTTCACCACCACGCCGTTCGAGAACTGGACCCGCAAGGAGTCCGCCGTCCTCGGCGCGGTCGAGCTCGACGTCGACTGGACGACGCCGTTCGACCGGATGCGCGAGGAGCTCGACCGCCTCGTCGCCGGGGACGAGAACTGGGACGAGCGGGTCAAGGTCCTGCAGGTCACCGACGCCGTCGGCTCGCTCGTGCGGGTGCGGGTGCTGGTCAGCGCCCAGGACGCGGGGACGCTGTGGGACCTGCGCTGCGCCGTCCGCGAGGGGCTGGTCGGCTGGCTGCAACGGGAGGCGCCGCACGCCCTGCCCCGCGTCCGCAACGAGGGGGCGCCCGGCTACGAGACCGCCGGTCGGCGCGGACCGCGCCCCGCTCCCGACCCGCGCACCGCACCCCGCCCGGCCCGGCCGGCCGACCGGGGGCCGGCCTCCAACGAGGGGCTGTTCACCGGCAGCCTCGAGGCGCGCCGGCGCTCGCAGGCGTTCACCGGGCCGAGCGAGGAGGACCAGGCCGAGCGCGCCCGCAACGACCGGGCGGCCGCCGACGGGGGGACCGCGGAGCAGAGGCCGGCCCCGCCCGCGCCCTGATCCGGGCGGGGCGCGGCCGGGTGAGCGCCGCACCGGCCCTTCCGGCTGGTTAGGCTGCCCCCGTGCCGAGCATCGATGCCGTAGGCGCGCGGGAGATCCTGGACTCGCGCGGAAACCCCACCGTGGAGGTCGAGGTCGCCCTCGACGACGGGACGATCGCCCGGGCCGCGGTGCCCAGCGGCGCCTCCACGGGAGCCTTCGAGGCGGTCGAGCTGCGGGACGGCGGTGACCGTTACGGCGGGAAGGGCGTGACCAAGGCCGTCGACGGCGTCCTCGACGTCATCGGCCCCGAGCTGGTCGGCTACGAGGCCAGCGAGCAGCGGCTGGTCGACCAGCGCCTGCTCGACCTCGACGGCACCCCGGACAAGTCACGCCTGGGCGCCAACGCGATCCTCGGCGTGAGCCTCGCCGTCGCGCGGGCCGCCGCGGACTCCACCGGCCTGCCGCTGTTCCGCTACGTCGGCGGCCCCTCGGCGCACCTGCTGCCCGTGCCGATGATGAACATCCTCAACGGCGGCGCCCACGCCGACAGCAACGTCGACGTGCAGGAGTTCATGATCGCCCCCATCGGGGCGGCCACCTTCGCCGAGGCGCTGGCCATGGGCACCGAGACCTACCACGCGCTCAAGGCGGTGCTGAAGGGCCGCGGCCTCTCCACCGGCCTGGGCGACGAGGGCGGCTTCGCGCCCGATCTGCCGAGCAACCGCGACGCGCTGGACCTCATCGCCGAGGCCGTCGACAAGGCCGGCTACACCGTCGGCACCGACATCGCCTTCGCGCTCGACGTCGCCGCCACCGAGTTCCACACCGACGGGGGCTACGACTTCGAAGGTCAGAGCCGCTCGGCGGAGTACCTGATCGACTACTACCGGGGCCTGGTCGACGCCTACCCGGTCGTCTCCATCGAGGACCCGCTCGACGAGGAGGACTGGGACGGCTGGATCGCGCTGACCGCCGCGCTCGGCGACCGCGTGCAGCTCGTCGGCGACGACCTGTTCGTCACCAACCCCACCCGCCTGGCCGACGGCATCGCGCGCGGGGCCGCCAACGCCCTGCTGGTCAAGGTGAACCAGATCGGCACGCTCACCGAGACCCTCGACGCGGTCAACCTGGCACACCGCAGCGGTTACCGCTGCATGATGAGCCACCGCTCGGGCGAGACCGAGGACACCACGATCGCCGACCTCGCCGTCGCCACCGACTGCGGGCAGATCAAGACCGGTGCCCCGGCGCGCAGCGAGCGGGTGGCCAAGTACAACCAGCTGCTGCGCATCGAGGAGGAGCTCGACGACGCCGCCCGCTACGCCGGCGCCTCGGCCTTCCCGCGGCTGAACGGCTGAGCGGGGGGCGATGAGCAGCGTCCGCGGCCGGCGGGGCGGGAACGAGGGGCGGCGCGCGACCGGCCGGGTGCCGCGCGTGCACCACTCGCGGCCGGTCCGCACCGGGTTGCGCTCGGGGGCGCCCAGCCGGCCCGCGCAGCGGCGGCCCAACCGCCGCCCGGAACGCCGTCCGTCCACCGCGGCCGCGCCGCGGCGCCGCCCGTTGTTCACCGGCCGCGCCGTGGTGCTCGTCGGCCTCGTGCTGCTGCTCGCGCTCACCCTGGCCGGGCCGATCCGGCAGTACCTGGCCGGCCAGGCCGAGCTCGCCCGGCTCGCCGCCGAGGGCCGGCAGCTCGACGAACGGGTCACCGCGCTGCAGGGGCAGCTGGAGCTGCAGTCCGACCCCGTCTACGCCCAGCGGCAGGCGCGGGAGCGGCTGTCCTACGTGCTGCCCGGTGACCGGCTGGTCCTCGTCGTCGACGGCGAGGCCGTCGAGGGCGACGCCGGCACGTTCGCGGCGGCGGCAGCGGCCGCGGACCCGGGGCCGCTGCCCTGGTACGAGGGGCTGATGCGGTCGGTGGCCGAGGCCGACGGCGGGGACGGCGCGCAGGACGACGAGGGGACGGCGGAGTGAGATGAAGGACCCCGCTGCCCCCCAGACCTCGCACGCTCGCCCCGGGCCCCCGCAGCCGGGCCGCTCCAGCCCCGTCAGCGAGGAGGACCGGGAGGTCGTCGCCCGGCAGCTCGGCCGCCCGCCACGGGCGCTGGTCGGCGTCGCGCACCGGTGCCCCTGCGGCCAGCCGGACGTCGTCGAGACCTCGCCGCGGCTGGAGGACGGCACCCCGTTCCCGACCCTGTACTACCTGACCTGCCCGCGGGCCTCGGCCGCCGCGAGCCGGCTGGAGTCCACGGGCCGGATGCGGGACTGGCAGGAGGAGCTCGGCACCGACCCCGAGCTCGCGGCCGGCTACCGGGCCGCGCACGAGGCCTACCTCGCCGCGCGCGACGCGAAGGACGTGCTGCCCACGCGCGCGACCGCCGGCGGCATGCCCGACCGGGTCAAGTGCCTGCACGCGCTCGCGGGTCACGCGCTGGCCGCCGGCCCCGGCGTCAACCCGATCGGCGACCGTGCCGTCGCCGGGATGGGGGAGTGGTGGGCGAAGGGGCCCTGCGCCCTACCCGGGGACGACGCGTGACGCGGGTGGCCGCCATCGACTGCGGCACGAACTCCATCCGGCTGCTCGTGGCCGACGTCCCGCCGCAGGGCGGGCACACCGACCTGCTGCGGCGGATGGAGGTCGTGCGGCTCGGCCAGGGGGTCGACGCCACCGGACGGCTGGCGCCGGAGGCGATCGAGCGCACCCGCGTGGTGCTCGCCGAGTACGCCGCGCAGGCTCGCGAGCTGGGTGCCACCGACGTCCGGATGGTCGCCACCAGCGCCACCCGGGACGCGGCCAACCGCGCCGACTTCGAGGACATGGTGCGCAGCACGCTCGGCCGCACGGCCGACGTCGTGACCGGCCGGGAGGAGGCGGAGCTCTCCTTCCTGGGCGCGACCGGTTCGGTCGCGGACGCGGCCGCCGCCCACGGGCTGGAGCCGGCGCCCGCCCCCTGGCTGGTCGTCGACATCGGCGGCGGCTCCACCGAGTTCGTGCTCGGGGACGGCGACGGCGTGACCGCGGCCCGCTCGGTCGACATCGGCTGCGTGCGGCTCACCGAGCGGCACCTGCACGACGACCCGCCCACCGCCGAGCAGGTCGCGCGCACCGAGCGCGACATCCGCGCCGCGCTGGCCCAGGTGACCGCCGACGTGCCGGTGGGCAAGGCGGCGAGCCTGGTCGGGCTGGCCGGGTCGGTGACCACCGTGGCGGCGCTCGCGCTGGGGTTGCCCGCCTACGACTCGGTGGCGATCCACGGCTCGCGCATCCCGGTGGCCGACGTCCGCCGGGTGTCGGCGGACCTCCTCGCCGCGACGCGGGAGCGCCGGGCGGCCGAGCCGGTCATGCACCCGGGCCGGGTCGACGTGATCGGCGCCGGGGCGCTGATCCTGCGGGTGCTCATGGACGAGTTCGGGCTGGCCGAGGTCACCGTCAGCGAGCACGACATCCTCGACGGCATCGCCCTGCGCCTGGCGCGCCCTTAGGGGCATAGGAAGCTTTACGTGTGGTTTTCGCGCCCAGGACGCCTGTATAGCTTCCTATGCCCCTAGATGCCGGCGGGTTCCCCGTCACCCGCACGCCCCCGGGCGTGGTGCGCAGCGCCCGGGGAGCCCGCGAGCTGCCCGTGCTCGACGAGCGCATCTCCGGCTGCTACGCCTGCCCGCGGCTGGTGGCGTGGCGGGAGGAGGTGGCCCGCGTCAAGCGCGCCTCGTTCCGCGACGAGGAGTACTGGGGCCGGCCGGTACCGGGGCTCGGCCCGGCCGACGCGCGGATCGCCGTCGTCGGCCTCGCCCCCGCCGCGCACGGGGGCAACCGCACCGGCCGGGTGTTCACCGGCGACCGCAGCGGCGACTGGATCTTCGCCGCGCTGTGGCGCGCGGGCCTGGCCAGCCAGCCGACGTCCACGCACGTCGGCGACGGGCTGGAACTCACCGACGTGCGGGTGGCCGCCGCGGTGCGCTGCGCCCCGCCGGCCAACGCCCCCACGCCCGAGGAGCGGGACACCTGCTCGCCCTGGCTGGCCCGCGAGCTGGAGCTGCTGCCGCGGCTGCGGGTGGTCGTGGTGCTGGGCGGCTTCGGCTGGACGGCGCTGTGGCCGGTGCTCGCCGCCGCGGGATACGCGCTGCCCCGCCCGCGGCCGGTGTTCGGGCACGGCGTCGAGGTGCCGCTGACCGGCCCCCGCGGCCCGCTGGCCCTGCTGGGCAGCTACCACGTCAGCCAGCAGAACACCTTCACCGGCAAGCTCACCGAGCCGATGCTGGACGCCGTCCTGGCCCGGGCGACCGAGCTGGCGTCGAGCTGATCAGCGGGCCGTGAGGTACCCGGCCCGCTACCGTGCCTCCCGCGCCCCCGTAGCCCAACTGGCAGAGGCAGGCCCCTTAAAAGGGTCCCAGTGTCGGTTCGAACCCGACCGGGGGCACGACGCCGGCCTACCCGGTCCGGGCCGTGGCCGCCCGGCCCATGCGCGTCAGCGCCTCGGTCAGCACGGCGGGCGAGGTGGCGAGGTTGATGCGCACGTGCCCGGCGCCCCCGGTGCCGAAGACGTGGCCCGAGCTCAGGGCCACCCGCGCGTGGTCGAGGAAGAACCGGGCCGGCCCGTCGAGGTCGCTCACGACGGCGAGGCCGCTGCTGGGCGCTTCCGGCGGGAGGCCCAGCGGGCGGCAGTCCAGCCAGCCCAGGTAGGTCCCCTCCGGTGCGCGCAGCGCCGCCGTCGGCAGGTGCTCGGCCACGAGTTGCTGCAGCAGCCGCCGGTTCTCGTCCAGGGCGGCGAGCAGGGCGTCCAGCCAGCCGCCCCCGTCGCGGAAGGCCGCGGTGTGCGCGAGGACGCCGAGGTGGCTGGGCCCGTGGCCGACCTCCTCGGGCAGGCGGGCCAGGTCCCCGGCCGCCTCCGGCCCGGCGACCACAACGGCCGCCTTGAGGCCGGCGAGGTTCCACGCCTTCGACGCCGACACCAGCGCGAAGCCGTCGTCGGCGACGCTCAGGTAGGGCACGAAGCGGACGCCGGGGAGGACGAGCGGTGCGTGGATCTCGTCGGAGACGACCCGCACGCCGTGCCGCCGGGCGAGCGCGGCGACGGCCTCCAGCTCCGCGCGGGTGTGCACGGCGCCGGTGGGGTTGTGCGGGTTGCAGAGCAGGAAGGCCGGATGGGCACAACGGGCGCGGGCCCCGGCGAAGGCGGCTTCCAGCGCCTGCAGGTCCAGGCGGCCGGACGCGTCCAGCGGCGCTTCCGCCACCGCGCGGTCCGCGTGCTCGAGGAAGGCGTAGAAGGGCGCGTACACCGGCGGGGTCACCACCACGACGTCGCCGGGGCCGGTGAGGAGGCGGAGCACCTCCACGATGCCGGTCATCACGTCGGGCACGAGCGCCGTGCGGGCCGGGTCGACGCCGGTCCAGCCCCACCGGTCGGCCGCGAAGGCGGCCACCGCCTCCGGGTACTCCTGACCCGCGGGGTAGCCGGTGTCGCCCGTCTCGACCGCGCGGTGCAGCGCCTCCCGGACGGCGGGTGCCAGCAGGACGTCCATCTCCGCTACCCACAGCGGCAGCACGTCGGGCGGGTAGGTGCGCCACTTGGTGCTCGTCCTGCGGCGCAGCTCGTCCAGGGTCACCTGCAGGAAGGGGTTGGGCGGCCGCCCCTCGACGGCGGGGCCTGGCGCGTCGGCGGTCATGGGGAGGCTCCGATCGGGGCGGTCGGCCGGCCGGTGCTGCTGGGAAGCGGTCGGCCGCGGCCAGGACAGCATCGGGCAGGCCCCGCGCGGTCCGCTCGGCGAGCGCTCATCGCCGGCGCGGGAGACGGCGCGGGTGGCTCCCCGGCGACAACGGATCCGACCCGCACCCACGGGGGTGAGCCGGATTGCGGCCGGCTGTGGAACGCTGTGGGCGTGTCGGGCGTTGACCTGACCGAGTGGAGTGCGCGATCAGGCTCCACGACCGACGAGTCACCTCGAGGAGATGACGATGGCCAGTAGGAACCCGGCGTTCAGCCGTGGGTTCGGCAACGCGGGCCCCGGCCAGCAGTACGCCGGTTGGGGCAACCAGTCCCAGTACGGCGCCCCCCAGTACGGGGCCCCCGCGCCCCAGCAGGACCCGTACGCCGCGCCGTCCCCGTACGGGACGAGCGAGGCCACGCGCTACATGACGATGGACGACGTCGTCCAGAAGACGGGTCTGTCCTTCCTGGTCACCGTCGCCTCCGCGGCGGTCACCTGGGCACTCCTGCCTCAGGAGCTGGCGTGGGGCCTGGCCCTGCCGTCGGTCCTGGTCGCCTTCGTGCTCGGCCTGGTGATCGCGTTCAAGCAGATCGCCAACCCGGTCGCGACCCTCGCCTACGGCGGCCTCTACGGCGTCGCGCTGGGTGCGATCAGCGAGGCGTTCAACGACCTCTACCCCGGCATCGTGATGCAGGCGGTGATCGGCACCTTCGGTGTCTTCGCCGGCATGCTCGTGATCTACAAGACCGGTGCCATCCGGGTCACCCCCAAGCTCACCCGCTGGGTGGTCGGTGCGCTCATCGGTGCGTTGGTGCTGCTGGTCACCAACTGGATCGTCGGCATCTTCACCACCGGTGACCCGCTGGGCCTTCGGTCGGGCGGTGCAGTCGCGATCGGCTTCAGCCTGCTGATGATCGGAATCGCGGCGTTCATGCTGCTGCTCGACTTCGACATGGCCGACGAGGCCATCCGTCGCGGCGCCCCGGCGAAGTTCGCCTGGTACGTCGCCTTCGGCCTGCTCGTCACGGTCGTCTGGCTGTACATCGAGATCCTGCGGCTGCTCTCCTACTTCCAGGACGAGTAAGCCACACCGGTACCGCATGACAGTGGCCCGGTTCCCCGTGAGGGGGCCGGGCCGCTGCCGTGCGCGCCGGTGGTGGCACCAGGGACGACGACGGCCCGGCCCTGTGAGGGGGCCGGGCCGTCGTGGCGTCCGGAGGGCTACGTCAGGAGAGGCGCTCCAGGACCATCGCCATGCCCATGCCGCCACCGACGCACATGGTCTCCAGGCCGAAGGTCTTGTCCTTGGTCTGGAGCCCGTTGATCAGCGTGCCGGTGATGCGGGCGCCGGTGCTGCCGAAGGGGTGTCCGACGGCGATGGCGCCACCGTGCACGTTCAGCTTCTCGATCGGGATGTTGAGGTCCCGGTAGCTCGGGATGACCTGCGCGGCGAAGGCCTCGTTGATCTCGACCAGGTCGATGTCGTCGATGGTCATGCCGGCCCGCTGCAGAGCGAGCCGCGAGGCGTCGACCGGGCCGTAGCCCATGATCTCCGGCGAGAGACCGGTGACCGCGGTGGAGACCACGCGCGCCAGCGGGGTGAGGCCAAGGTTCCGGGCCTTGGTGTCGCTCATGACCACCACGGCCGAGGCGCCGTCGTTCAGCGGGCAGGCGTTGCCGGCGGTGACCCGGCCGTCGGGGCGGAACACCGGCTTGAGGCCGGAGATGCCCTCGAGCGTGGTGCCCGGCCGCGGGCCGTCGTCCGTGGAGACCACGGTGCCGTCGGGGAGGGTGATCGGGGTGATCTCCCGGTCCCAGAAGCCGTTGTTGATGGACTCCTCGGCGAGGTTCTGGCTGCGGACGGCGAACTCGTCCATCTCCTGGCGGGTGACGCCCTTGAGCAGCGCCAGGTTCTCCGCCGTCTGACCCATGGCGATGTAGACGTCGGGGACGTCGCCGTTCTCGCGCGGGTCGGTCCAGGAGTCGGCGCCGCTCTCGGCGGTCTTGGCGACGCGGGCCTCGGCGTCGGCGAACACCGGGTTGTGCGAGTCGGGCAGCGAGTCGCTGTTGCCCTTCACGAACCGGGAGACGGTCTCCACGCCGGCGGAGATGAAGACGTCGCCCTCGCCGGCCTTGATGGCGTGCAGGGCCATGCGGGTGGTCTGCAGCGAGGATGAGCAGTAGCGGGTGATGGTCGTGCCGGGCAGGTGGTCCATGCCCAGCAGCACGCTGACGACGCGGCCCATGTTGTGGCCCTGCTCGCCGCCGGGGAGCCCGCAGCCGAGCATCAGGTCGTCGATGTTGCGCGGGTCGAGGGCGGGCACCTTGTCGAGCGCGGCCCGGATGACCGCGGCGGCGAGGTCGTCGGGCCGCATGTCCTTGAGCGACCCCTTGAACGCGCGCCCGATCGGCGAGCGCGCGGTCGAGACGATGACGGCTTCTGGCATGGTTCCTCCACGGTGAGGTGGGTCCGGGCGCAGCTCGCCGGACGTCGGTCACCTCGGAAACTACCCCCGCGCCGCGACCGGGTGGCCGGCCGCAGGTCAGGAGGACGCCGGTGTGGCCGGGGTCACCCCGAGCGCCCGGCGAGCGTGCTGCCCCCGGTCTCGCCGGCGTGCTCGGCCTCCTCGGGCGTGGGCATCTCCGTCGGCCGGCGCCGGCGCAGCAGCGCCCACGGGCCCCACGGGCCGGTCTCGGAGCCGGCCACCTCCGCGGGCTGGACCTCGGTGCCGGGACGGTTGACGGCGCGGGCCGCCGCGCGCGCGACGGGACGGGCGGTGTCGCGCCGGAGCGTGCGCAGGCCGCGGTCGGCCGCGGCCGGCCAGACGCCCAGGGCGTCGGCGACGGAGGGGAGCAGCGCCGCCGCCGCCGCCGCGTAGCCGGCGGCGCTCGGGTGGAACTCGTCGACGCTGAACATGCTGGAGTCGGAGGCGAAGGCCGGGCCGAGCAGCGAGCCGAGGGAGACCGTGCGCCCCCCGGCCTCGACGACGGCGATCGTCTGCGCCGCGGCCATCTGCCGGCTCCAGCGCCGGGCCAGCGTGCGCAGCGGCTGGGCGATCGGGCGGATGGTGCCGAGGTCCGGGCAGGTGCCGACGACGACCTCGCAGCCGGCCGCGGTGAGCCGGCGGACGGCGTCGGTGAGGTGGCCGACCGAGACCGACGTCGCCGTGCGGGCGGTGACGTCGTTGGCGCCGATCATGATGACCGCGACCGTGGGCCGCTCGGCCAGCGCGCGGTCGACCTGCTCCTCGAGGTCGGCGGCGCGGGCGCCGGACCGGGCCAGGCGCACCAGCCGGACCGGGCGCTCGGCGAGCTCGGCCAGCCCGGCGGCGACGAGCACGCCCGGGGTCTCGGCGGCGCGGTGCGCGCCCAGCCCGACGGCGCTCGAGTCGCCCAGGACGGTCAGCACGATGGGCGTGCCGCCGCCCCGGCCGTAGACGCCGTCGCCCGACGGCGGGTCCTGCTTGGTCGAGCGGGCCTCCACCCTGCGGCGGGCCGACCGCGCCTCCTCGCGGAGGAGGGCGACCAGGGCGGCTCCGGCGAGACCGACCCCGCCGCCGCCGTAGGCGGCACCGGTGGCCAGTCGTCGGGCCGTGTCCGTGCGGATCATGGTCCCTCCGTCCCTGGTCGGTGCCTGCGTCGTCGGGGCACCACCGACGTTATCGGCCCCCTACGGTGCAACCTGTGCCCCCATCCCTCCCTGGTGTGACCCCGTTCCCGGACCCCGACGAGCGGACGCGGCAGATCGTCGACGTCCTGGTCGAGGCCTTCGGCGACCTCATGGACGCCGACGCCCTGGCCTTCCGCACGAAGTTCCGCAAGATGGCCGCCGACCCGTTCGCCTTCTACCGGGGCAGTGCCCCCCTGTTCTACGCGGACATGGCGACGACCGAGGACCGCTGGTGCGACGAGCAGACGTCCCGGGTGTGGATCCACGGTGATCTGCACGCCGAGAACTTCGGCACCTACATGGACGCCAACGGCCGCATCGTCTTCGACGTCAACGACTTCGACGAGGCCTACCTCGGGCACGTCAGCTGGGACCTGCGCCGCTTCGTCGCCAGCTTCGCCCTCATGGCCTGGCGCAAGGCCCTCTCCGACGAGGTGATCAGCGAGCTGCTCGCCGTCTACCTGCACGCCTGGCTCGACCAGGTGGCGGCCTTCACCCGCTCGGACGCCGACCGCGAGTACGCGCTGCTGGCCGGCAACACCCACGGCGCGGTGCACGACCTCATCCGCCGGACGGCCGGCCGCACCCGGCTGGGCCTGCTGCAGCGGATGACCGTGGTGGAGGACGACGAGCGCCGCTTCGCCGAGTCCCCGCGCAACCGCCGGCTGGACGACGCCGAGCACGCGGAGGTGCTCGCGGCGCTGGAGCGGTACAAGTCGACGCTGCCGCCCCGGCCGTGGCGGCGGGAGGTCGCCTACGACGTCAAGGACCTCATCGGCACGGGTGGCTTCGGCATCGGCAGCGCCGGGCTGCCGGCCTACAACGTGCTGCTCGAGGGCTACGACCAGGCCCTGGAGAATGACGTCGTCCTGTCGGTGAAGCAGGGCAACGTGCCGGCCCCGAGCCGCGTCGTCACCGATCCGGGGATCCGCGCGTACTTCGAGCACGAGGGTCACCGGACGGCGGTGAGCCGGCGCGCGCTGCAGTCGCACGCCTCCCAGTTCCTGGGTCACACCGAGATCCGCGGCACCGGCTTCGTCGTCGCCGAGCTCTCGCCCTACGAGCTCGACCTCGAGTGGGAGGACCTCACCGAGCCCGCCGACATCCGGCCGGTGCTGGAGCAGCTCGGGCGGGCGACGGCGAAGCTGCACTGCGTGGGCGACGCCGACAGCGACCACACCCTCGTCCCGTTCCAGACCGAGGATGCGATCACCGCGCTGCTCTCCGGCCGCGACGAGGAGTTCGTCGCCGACCTGGTCGCGTTCGCGCACGACTACGCGCACCGGACGCAGGAGGACCACCGGCTCTTCGTCAACGCCTTCCGGGCGGGGCGCATCCCGGGGATCAGCTCGAGCGGCTGACCCCCGCTCCCGGCGACGGGGGCATAGGAAGCTATCCATGCGCCTGCGGGCCCGGAGACGCATGGATAGCTTCCTATGCCTGCGCGAGCCGGGCCCCGGGAGCAGGGCTCAGCGGGCGCGCCGGCCCCGGCGGGTGCGCAGGTAATCGGCGACGACGTACTCGCCCAGCCGGTCGGCGTCGGGTTCGAACACCCGGCCACCGGCCCGCTGGGTGAGGTCGTGCACGAAGTGCACCAGCCCCGGGTCGGGGTCGAGCGCGAAGACGTTCACCGTGGCCCCGGACCGGGCGACGCGCTCCACCTCGGCGACGGTGCGGGCGATGGTCTCCGGCATCGGCGGCCAGCAGAAGAACGGCGTCCCGTCGTCCTCCAGGTGGGCGGTCGGCTCGCCGTCGGTGACCACCAGGACCACCGGCTCGGCGTCCCGGTGCCGGGCGAGGAACCGCCGCGCCAGCATCAGCCCGTGCTGCAGGTTGGTGCCCTGCAGGGTGTCCACGGAGAGCTCGGCGAGGGTCTCGGGCCGCAGCACCTGCGCGGTGGAGGAGAAGCCGATGATCTCGATGGCGTCCTGGGGGAACCGGGTGGTCACCAGCGAGTGCAGCGCCATCGCCGTCGACTTCGCCGCGCCCCACGTGCCGCGCAGCGCCATCGAGTAGGAGAGGTCGACCAGCAGGGCGACCGCGGCGCCGGTGCGCCGCTCGGTCTCCACCACCTCGAAGTCCTCGACGGCGATCCGCACCCGGCGGTCCGACCCCTCCCGCGGCTCGCCGGCCGTCCGCAGGACGGCGTTCTTCACCGTCCGGACGACGTCGAGCGGCTGCTCGTCGCCGAACCGCCACTCCCGGGAGCCGCCGGTGAGCTCCCCGGCCGCACCGGCGTCGGCGACGTCGTGCTCGCCGCGGCCGGTGGCGTCGAGCTTCGCGAACACCCGGCGCAGCGCGGTGGCGCCCAGCCGGCGGACCGCCTTGGGGGAGAGCTCCAGCGTGCCGCCGGAGCGGTTGAGGTAGCCCTGCCGCTCCAGCTCACGCTCCAGCTGCCGCAGCGCGGCCAGGTCGTCGGCGGCCGAGCGGCCCAGCGCCCGCTCCAGCAGTTCCTCGTCGACGTCGGCCAGCGACGCCCCGGCGTACCCCTGCGACAGCTGGTTGGACAGCGCCTCGAGGTCGGCCAGCTCGGCGACGGCGGTGGTGGCATCCCCCATGCCGAGGGACGGCTCGCCGTCGGGCACCTGGCCGCGCTGGCCCCACGGCAGGTCGGGACGGGCCTGCCGCAGCGCGTCGGAGAGGTGGGCCATCTCGCTGGCCAACCCCATGTCCTCCATCGTCTGGGCCATGAGGCCGGCCAGCTCGGCCCGCTGCTCGGGGGAGAGGCCGGCCATCATCCGCTGCTGCGCCGCGGCCCGGCGGGCCAGCGAGTCGATGAGCTCCTCGATCGACTCCGGGTTCTCGGGGAAGAACTGGCCGTGCTTGTCCATGAAGTCGGCGAACTGCTGGTCGGTGTCCTCCCCGCGGTTGTGCGCGTCGACCAGCCGGGAGAGGTCGGCGACCATGTCCTTGACCGCCTGCATGTCCTCGGGGGAGGCGTTCTCCAGCGCCTGCTTCATCGACGCGAAGGAGCTGTCGAGCACCTCGCGGCGCAGCAGGTCCTGGATCTGCTCGTAGGCCTGCCGGCCCTCCTCCGAGCGCCAGTCGTAGTCCTTGAGCGCCCGGACGGCGCCGGCGGCGTCCTCGGGCAGGGCGTCGAGCTCGGCCTCCTTGAGCCGGGCCATGTCGTCCGGGTCGGGGAACAGCTCCCGCCGCTCGGCCTGCACGGCGCGGTCGAGGAGCTCGCGCACCTCCTGCAGCGTGCCGTCCATCCGACCGGCCGTGCGCGCCTGACGCAGCCGGTCGCGCACCTGCCGGCGCAGCTCGTCCAGGCCGCGGCGGCCCTGGGTGCCCCGCCGCAGCAGCTCGCGCAGCGCCTCCCGGACCCCGCTGCCGTCGAGCACCGAATCGCCGATCTCGTCCACGGCGTCGCCGAGGTCGTAGGGCGGGGCCAGCGGGTCGGGGCCGCCCCGCCAGGCGCCGTACCGGTAGCCGCGCGGGCGGCGCGTGCTCACCTCAGGCCCCGTACACGGTGCGGCCGCCGTCGGTGTCCTTCGCCAGCCGGCGGGTCAGGTGCAGGCCCTCCAGGGCGAACTCCACCGCGGCCGCCGCCTGCTCGGCGGACTGGTCGCCCTCGGGCACGCCGAGCCGGCCCAGCAGCTCGGCGAGCCGGGGCACGGTGCCCAGCTGCCCCAGCAGCGCCGGGGCAGGGACGAGATCGCCGGACTCGACGGTCTCCCCGCCGGTGAAGTGCTCCTGCAGCCCGGTGAGGTCCAGGCCAGCGCACCGAGCGCGGAAGGTCTGCGCGGTGGCCTGGCGCAGCAGGTGCTCGAGGATCTCCAGCTCCCGGTCGTCGTCGGGGTCGGAGCCCGCGTCGGCGAACTCGACCTTCCCGCGGCTGGCCGGGACGACGCTCGGCAGGTCCACCACCCGTGCGACCGGGCGGGTCTCCCCGGCCACCGCGGCGCGGCGGACGGCGGAGGCGGCGACGGTCTCCAGCCCGGCGATGGCGAACCGCGCGCTGACGCCGGAGCGCTGGTCGACGTGGCTGGACTCGCGCACCAGCCGGGTGAACCGGGCGACGATCTCGACCAGGTGCTGGGGGACGACGGGGGCGTCCAGGGCCTCCTGCCCACCCGGCGCGCCCAGACCGCTGGTGCGCGCCTCCTGCTCCAGCAGCCGGATCTCGTCGGCGAGCTCGATCGGGTAGTGGGTGCGCACCTCGGCGCCGAAGCGGTCCTTCAGCGGGGTGATGATGCGGCCGCGGTTGGTGTAGTCCTCGGGGTTCGCGCTGGCGACCAGCAGCAGGTCCAGCGGCAGCCGGACGCGGTAGCCGCGGATCTGGATGTCGCGCTCCTCGAGCACGTTCAGCAGCGCGACCTGGATGCGCTCGGCGAGGTCGGGCAGCTCGTTGACGCTGAAGATGCCCCGGTTGGTGCGCGGCACGAGGCCGTAGTGCACGGTCTCGGGGTCGCCCAGGGTGCGGCCCTCGGCCACCTTGATCGGGTCGACGTCGCCGATGAGGTCTCCGACGCTGGTGTCCGGCGTCGCGAGCTTCTCGCCGAACCGCTCGCTGCGGTGCAGCCAGCCGACCGGGGTGGCGTCGCCGTGCTCGGCGATCTGCCGGTGGGCCCAGACGCTGATCGGGGCCAGGGGGTGCTCGTTCAGCTCGCTGCCGACGAGCACCGGGGTCCACTCGTCGAGCAGGCCGACCAGCGTGCGGATCAGCCGGGTCTTGCCCTGGCCGCGCTCGCCGAGCAGGACCAGGTCGTGGCCGGCGATGAGGGCGCGCTCGACCTCGGGCAGGACGGTGTCCTCGAAGCCGACCATGCCGGGCAGGGTGGGCTCGCCGGCGGCCAGGCGGGCGAGCAGGTTGGCGCGGATCTCGGCCTTGACCGGGCGGGCGGTGGCGCCGGTCGCGCGGAGCTCGCCGAGGGTCGTGGGTGCGGGGGCGGGGGTTGCCGGTACGGGCGTGTCCGTCACCTCAGCCACGGTACGACGACTCTGCTGTCTGTCGTCCTCCGTTCGACACCGCGGCCAGTTTCCGTCCCCCGCCGCGCGGAGCCGTTCCATCGCGCCTGCGCGGACCCCTCCGGGGCCCCCTCGCCGTGACCCTGCCGAGTCCTCCTCCTGCCATGATCCACGCATGTCGGTTCCCCTGGTCACCGGTACCGACGTCGCCGCGGCGGCGGAGCTGCTCGCCGGCGTCGTCCGCCGCACCCCGCTGGAGCACTCCCGGGGGCTGGCCGACCGGGTCGGCGGGCCGGTCTGGCTCAAGTGCGAGAACCTCCAGCGCACCGGCTCGTTCAAGATCCGTGGCGCCTACACCCGGATCGCGCGGCTGACCGACGAGGAGCGGGCCCGCGGCGTCGTCGCCGCCAGCGCCGGCAACCACGCCCAGGGCGTCGCGCTGGCCGCCCGGCTGCTCGGTGCCGAGGCGACGGTCTACATGCCCGAGAGCGCGCCGCTGCCCAAGGTGGCGGCGACCCAGGCCTACGGGGCGCGCGTCGAGATGTTCGGGGAGTCGCTGGCCGAGCCGTTGCTCGCCGCGGCCGAGCACGCCGAGCGCACCGGGGCGGTGTTCATCCACCCGTTCGACCACCCCGACGTGATCGCCGGGCAGGGCACCGTCGGGCTGGAGGTGCTCGAACAGTGCCCGGACGTCGCGACGGTGCTGGTTTGCGCCGGGGGCGGGGGCCTGGTCTCCGGCGTCGCCGCCGCGGTCAGGGAACGCCGTCCCGACGTCCGGGTGGTCGCCGTGCAGGCCGAGCAGGCCGCCGCCCTCCCCGGGTCGCTGGCCGCCGGCCGGCCGGTCGCGCTCGAGAGCATGTCGACGATGGCCGACGGGATCGCCGTCCCCCGTCCCACCGACCTGACCCTCGCCCACGTGCAGGGGCTGGTCGACGAGATCCGCACGGTGAGCGAGGAGGACCTCTCCCGGGCTCTGCTGTTCTGCCTGGAGCGCGCCAAGCTTGTCGTCGAGCCGGCGGGGGTGGCCGCGGTCGCCGCCGTCCTGGCCGACCCGCGTGCGTTCGAGCCACCCCTGGTCGCCGTCGTCTCCGGCGGCAACATCGACCCGGTGCTGCTGCTCAAGGTGGTGCAGCACGGCATGGCCGCGGCCGGCCGGTACCTCTCGCTGCGGCTGCGCATCCCCGACCGCCCGGGCTCGCTGGCCGCCCTGCTCGCCGAGCTGGCAGGGGTCGGCGCGAACGTGCTGGAGGTCGAGCACGAGCGGACGTCGACCCGGCTGGGCATCGGCGAGGTGGAGGTCTTCGTCGTCCTCGAGACGCGGGGACCGACGCACGCCGGCGAGGTGATCGGGGCGATGCGCGACGCCGGCTACGCGGCCACCCCGGAGTAGCTCCCGGACCGACCGATGAGTCGGGCCCCGCCCGGCGGTCCTAGGTCCTGTCCCGCACCTCGCGGGGCCGGGACGGAGGACGCGCGCGTGTACGCGACGGAGAAGAGCGGCGGGGAACTGTCGGGGGGCGGGCCTAGCGTCGGGGGCATGACCGACGCGATCGTGGTCGAGGGGCTGGTCAAGCGCTTCGGCGCCACCACCGCGCTCGACGGTGTGGACCTGACGGTGGCCGAGGGCTCGGTGCTCGGGCTGCTCGGCCCGAACGGCGCGGGCAAGACGACGGTGGTGCGCATCCTGACCACGCTGCTCGAGGCAGACGCGGGCCGGGTGGAGGTGGTGGGCCTCGACGTGTCGCGCGAGGCCGACCGGGTGCGGGCGGCGATCGGGCTCACCGGCCAGTACGCCGCTGTCGACGAGTACCTCACCGGGTTCGAGAACCTGGAGATGGTCGGCCGGCTGTACCGGCTGGGCCGGGCCGAGGCGCGCCGCCGGGCCGGTGAGCTGCTCGAGCGCTTCGACCTCTCCGGGGCGGCCGACCGGCCGGCGAAGACCTACTCCGGCGGGATGCGCCGCCGGCTGGACATCGCGGCCTCGCTGATCGCCCGGCCGCGGGTGCTCTTCCTCGACGAGCCGACGACGGGGCTGGACCCGCGCAGCCGGCTGTCGATGTGGGAGTTCATCGCCGACCTCGCCGACGGCGGCACGACGATCCTGCTCACCACCCAGTACCTGGAGGAGGCCGACCGGCTCGCCGACCGGATGGTGGTCATCGACCGGGGCCGGGTCATCGCCCGGGGTACCGCCGACGAGCTCAAGGCGCAGGTCGGCGGTCAGCGGCTGGAGTTCACCGTCACCGACGCCGCCGTGCTGCCCGGCATGGTCGAACGGCTGCGCCCCCTCGCGGTGGAGGACCCGGTCGTCGACGTGCAGGCCCGGCGGCTGTCGCTGCCGGTGAGTGGCGGTGCGGAGGTCCTCGCCGAGGCGCTGCGCCGGCTGGACGGCGCGACGGCGGAGATCTTCGACGTCGGGCTGCGCCGCCCCGATCTGGACGACGTCTTCCTCGCGCTCACCGGCCGCGTGGCCGAGGAGGTCGCCACCGAAGACGACCCGACGGCCGAGCCGGCCATCACCGGAGGTGCCCGATGAGCAGCATGGCTGCGACGCTGTCCGACAGCGTCGTCATCACCAAGCGCAATCTGATCAAGGTCAAGCGGGTGCCCGACCTGATCGTCTTCGCGACCCTGTCGCCGATCATGTTCGTGCTGCTGTTCCGCTACGTCTTCGGCGGCGCCATCCAGCTGCCGCCGGGCACGAGCTACGGGGAGTTCCTGCTCCCCGGGATCTTCGCCCAGACGATCGTGCTCGGGAGCACGACCACCGGGGCGAGCCTGGCCGAGGACCTGCAGAAGGGGCTCATCGACCGGTTCCGGTCGCTGCCGATGTCCCGGTCCGCCGTGCTGATCGGCCGCACGGTCGCCGATGCCGGGCTGAACATCATCTCGATCACGGTGATGGCGCTGACCGGGCTGGTGGTCGGCTGGCGGATCAACTCGTCGGTGGGCGAGGCGGTGCTCGGCTTCGTCGTGCTGCTGCTGTTCGCCTACGCGATCTCCTGGTTGATGGCGATGGTCGGACTCCTCGTCCGCACCCCGGAGGTGGTCAACAACGCCAGCTTCATCGTGATCTTCCCGCTGACGTTCGTGGCCAACACCTTCGTCCCGCTGGAGACCTTCCCCTCGGTGCTGCGCACCTTCGCGGAGTGGAACCCGGTGTCGGCGGTCGTCCAGTCCGCGCGCAACCTGTTCGGCAACACCTCGCCGCTCGCACCGACGCCGGACGCCTGGTCGCTGCAGAACCCGGTGCTGTACACGCTGATCTGGGTGGTGCTGATCCTCGCGGTCTTCGTGCCGCTGTCGGTGCGCGCCTACCGGCGCGCCGCCGGCCGCTGAGAGACGCCGGCCGCCCCGACGTGCAGCTGCCCGGTCGCGCCGAGTGGGGCCCGGAGGGCTTCGCGCAGGCGCGACGGATCAGCTCCGCGCAGGTCGGGGACGGCAGGTGGCCGCGGTGCGATCCGGAGGATCGCGGTGTGACGACGGTGCGATCCGGAGGGTCGCGGTGTGACGACGGTGCGATCCGGAGGATCGCGATGTAATGGGCGGCGATGAGCACCCCCGAGCAACTCTCCGCCGACAACCCGCTGGCCACCCCGTCCGAGCTGCCGTTCCGGCTGCCCCCGTTCGCCGGCATCACGCTCGAGCACTGCCGGGAGGCGCTGCTGGCGGGGATGGCCGAGCAGCGCCGGGAGGTCGCGGCGCTGCTGGCCTCGGACGAGGAGCCGACCTTCGAGAACACGCTCGTGGCTCTGGAGCGGTCGGGCGCGCTGCTCGACCGCGCCTGGTCGGTGTTCGGCAATCTGTCGTCGTCGGTCGCCACGCCCCGGCTGCGGGAGATCGAGCGGGAGATCGCCCCGCTCGCCGCGGCCCACGATGACGCCCTCCGGCTCGACCCGGCGCTGTTCGCACGCATCGACGTCGTGCACGCCGCGCGGGAGTCCGCCGGGCTGGACGCGGAGTCGGTCCGGCTGGTGGAGCGGTACCACCTCGACTTCGTGCTCGCCGGTGCCCGGCTCGACGACGCCGGGCGCACCCGGCTCGGCGAGCTCAACCAGCAGCTCTCCGAGCTGTCGACGACGTTCGGGCAGAACCTGCAGCTGGCCACCGAGGCCGCGGCAGTGCGGGTGGCCGACGCCGCGGAGCTCGACGGGCTGGGCGACGAGGAGGTCGCCGCCGCGGCGCGTGCCGCCGCCGACCGCGGCCTCGAGGGATACCTGCTCACGCTCGTGCTGCCCACCGGCCAGCCCGTGCTGACCAGGCTGCGCGACCGGGAGCTGCGGCGCCGGGTGTTCGAGGCGTCGGTGGGCCGGGCGTCGGCGGGGGAGCGCGACAACCGGCCGGTCGCCGAGCGCATCGCCCGGCTGCGGGCCGAACGGGCCCGGCTGCTGGGCTTCGACACCCACGCCGACCTCGTGCTCGCCGACTCGACCGCGCGCACCACCGCCGCGGTCGACGAGATGCTCCGCTCGATGGTGCCGGCCTCGGTGGCCAACGCCGAGGCGGAGGCCGACGTGTTGCGCGAGCTGGCCGCCCGCGACGGCGTCGAGCTGGCGGCGTGGGACTGGGCGTACTACAGCGAACGCGTGCGCGCGGAGCGGTACGCCGTCGACACCACCGCGCTGCGGTCGTGGTTCGAGCTGGACCGGGTGCTGGTCGACGGTGTCTTCCGGGCGGCCGAGCTGCTGTACGGGTTCCGGTTCACCCCGCGGGCCGACCTCGCCGGCTACCACCCCGACGTCCGGGTCTGGGAGGTCACCGACGCCGACGGCGCCGAGATCGGGCTGTACCTGGGTGACTTCTTCGCCCGGGAGGGCAAGCGCGGCGGGGCGTGGATGAGCTCGTTCGTGCGCCAGTCCCGGCTGCTGGGCACCCGCCCGGTCGTCGTCAACAACCTCAACGTGACCCGGGCGCCGGCCGGCCGGCCCACGCTGCTGACCCTGGACGAGGTGAACACGCTCTTCCACGAGTTCGGCCATGCGCTGCACGGGCTGAGCTCGGCGGTCACCTACCCGCGCTTCGCGGGCACCGCCGTGCCGCGGGACTTCGTGGAATTCCCCAGCCAGGTGAACGAGATGTGGGCGCTCTGGCCTGAGGTGCTCGCGCACTACGCCCGCCACGTCGACACCGGGGAGCCGCTGCCGGCCTCGGTGGTGGGCTCGATCGACGCCGCCCGGCTGTGGGGCGAGGGTTTCGCGACCCTGGAGTACCTGGCCGCCACGCTGCTCGACCAGGCCTGGCACCGCCTCACCCCCGACACCGAGGTGGGCGACCCGGTGGAGTTCGAGCGGGCGGCCCTCGCCGGGGCCGGTGTCGCCTCGGACCTGGTGCCGCCGCGCTACCGGACGACCTACTTCCAGCACGTCTTCGCCGGCGGCTACTCGGCCGGCTACTACTCCTACATCTGGTCGGAGGTGCTCGACGCCGACACCGTGGAGTGGTTCAAGGAGAACGGCGGCCTGCGCCGGGAGAACGGGGACGCCTTCCGGCAGCGGCTGCTCGCCGTCGGCGGTTCGGTCGACCCGCTGGACGCCTTCCGCGCCGTCCGCGGCCGGGACGCCGACCCGGGGCCGCTGCTCCGGAGGCGTGGCCTCGCGCAGTCGTGACCGGCTCCGGGATCAGGTGACCTGATCGTGGCGCGTCCTCCCTCATGGTGGGCGGTGAGGGACGACGCGCTGCGGTGAGGGTGGACGGCTCCTGGCCGCGGTGCGATCCGGAGGATCGCAGTGTCACAGCCAGGGCAGCGAGAGGACCAGGTCCAGGTCGTCGGGGGCCTCGCCGTCGCGCACCAGCCGGTTGGGCTGGCGGTGGCCGCACGCCGTGCAGCGGTGGACCACCTGCCAGCCCTTGCCCGACTTCTCCACCAGCCCGACCGGCTCCATGGGCTGCCGGCACCCGCTGGCCCGGTCACCGGGCAGGTCGTCGACGTGCAGCGACCACAGGCAGTACGGGCAGTGGTTGCGGTAGTGCCCGTCGGTGTTGGCCGGCACCGGCGCGGTGCAGTGCACGCACGCGAAGCCGGTGTTCTCCGCCCGCCGGGAGCGGGCGCGTGGCGCGCTCACCGGGACGCTCAGGGGACGAACGGCTCGACCGCGACCACCTCGACGGTCATGTCCTTGCCGTTCGGGGCCTGGTAGGTCACCGAGGTGCCGGGGGCGGCGCCCATGATCGCCGAGCCGAGCGCCGACTCGGGGGAGTAGACGGTGAGCTCCGTGGTGCCCGCGATCTCCCGCGACCCGAGCAGGAACTTCTCGGTGTCGTCGTCGCCGGCGAACCTGATCGTGATGACCGTGCCCAGGGCGGCGTCCGTGGCGGTCTTCGGGGCGTCACCCACGCGGGCCTTGCGGAGCAGGTCGGTGAGCTGGCGGATCCGGCCCTCCTGCTTGCCCTGCTCCTCCTTGGCGGCGTGGTAGCCGCCGTTCTCCTTGAGGTCGCCCTCCTCGCGGCGGGCGTTGATCTCGGCGGACATGGCCGGGCGGTTCGCCACCAGCTGGTCGAGCTCGGCCTTCAGCCGGTCGTGGGCCTCCTGGGTCAGCCAGATGCCCTGTTCCTGCTCGTCAGTGGGGGTGGACACGTGGGTACTCCTGAAAACTCGGGAGGCCGCCCCCGTGTGGGAGCGGCCGCTGGTCGAACGGCCAAGCTAACACCGCGGCGCGGGCGGGTGCACCGCTGCGGCGGTCGTCGCTGGTTGCGGAACCGTAGCGCACCGCTGGGTGACGGAGGACACGTTCCGCCCGTACGGGTGGCTGACCTGCGAGTCGTCGCCCACACCCGGGTGGGGGTCCGCCACCACCGCCGCCCGGCGAGGGACACTGTGCGCGTGACCGATCCCGACCAGTTGCGCCTGCTCGCCGTGCACGCTCATCCGGACGACGAGTCGAGCAAGGGCGCCGCCACGATGGCGAAGTACGTCGCCGAGGGTGTCCGCGTCCTGGTGGCCACCGCCACCGGGGGCGAGCGCGGCTCGGTGCTCAACCCGGCGATGGACCGGCCCGAGGTGTGGGATCGGCTCCCGCAGATCCGGGTCGAGGAGATGGCGCGGGCCCGCGAGATCCTCGGGGTCGAGCAGGAGTTCCTGGGCTTCGTCGACTCCGGCCTGCCCGAAGGCGACCCGCTGCCCCCGCTGCCCGAGGGCTGCTTCGCCCTGCTGCCGGTCGAGGAGGCCGCGGCGCCGCTGGTCGCGCTCATCCGGCGGTTCAGGCCGCAGGTGATGACCACCTACGACGAGCGCGGCGGCTACCCGCACCCGGACCACATCAAGACCCACGGGATCTCGGTGCACGCCTTCGAGGCGGCCGGCGATCCCGACCGGTACCCCGAGCTCGGCGAGCCGTGGCAGGTGAGCAAGCTCTACTACCACATGAGCTTCACGCTGCCGCGCACGAAGGCGCTGCACGAGGCCATCCTGGCCACCGGCTCGGAGTCCCCGTACGCCGAGTGGCTGGCCAAATGGGACCCGGCGCACGACATCTCCCACCGGGTCACCACCCGCGTCCCGTGCGGCGAGTACTTCCCGGTGCGCGATGCTGCGCTGATCGCGCACGCCACCCAGATCGATCCGCTGGGCCGCTGGTTCGCCTGCCCGGTGGAGACCCAGCAGCAGGTGTGGCCCACCGAGGACTACGAGCTGGCCCGCTCGCTGGTCGACACGCCCACCCCGGAGGACGACCTGTTCACCGGCATCCGCAGCGAGGTGACCGCCCGATGACCACCACGACCCTGATGGTGCTCTCCGTCGCCCAGCAGCAGGCCCCCCAGGACGTCGGCAAGTCCGGCCCGTTCGGGCTGCTGCTGCTCGTGCTGCTGCTCCTCGCCACCGCCCTGCTGGTGAAGTCGATGAGCGGCCACCTGAAGCGGCTGCCGCGCAGCTTCGACGAGGCCGACCGGGTCGTCGTCCCCGACTCGCCCGCGGGGCTGGACGAGGACCGCGACGAGCCCGGTCAGGAGCTCCTCGACACGCTGCGCCGGGCGCCGCTGGCCATCGAGCCCCCCCGGCGCGACGACGGCGACCGGCGCTGAGCCTGCGGGCCGGGGCGGCGGAACGTCCGCCCCGGTCGCGCCGTTGACCCGGGCGTGATCTCCGTCGTCCGCAGGCTCCTGCCCGTGCCCCTCGCCGTCGTCGTCCTGGCCGGGTGCGGTGGTGCCGAGCCGGCCTCCACCGGGTCCGCGGTGCTCCCCGCCGAGCAGGTGTTCGCCGAGGCGCCGGTCGTGGTGCCCGATCCGTCGGGGACGTCGGCGACGCTGCAGGTCACCACGGAGGTCGACATGGCCTGCGCGGTGGTGTTCGGGCGCGAGGAGTCCCTCGGCGACGGGATCGCAACGGATGCCGACATGGGCGGTGGCGCGCACGCGGAGCACCAGGCGGTCATGCGCGGGCTCGAGCCCGGCACCGAGTACTTCTACCGGGTCCAGGGCTCCGGCGCCGACGGCCGCCTCTACCGCAGCGAGCTGATGACCTTCCGGACGCCGGACGCGGAGGTCGCCGAGGTGCCGCGGGAGAACGCCGCGCTCGGCGCGGAGGTCGTCGACGTCAGCTCCGAGTTCTCCGACGCCTTCGCCGCGGGCAACGCCGTGGACGGCGACCTGGGCACCGAGTGGTCCAGCGACGGCGACGGCGACGACGCGTCGATCACCCTGGACCTCGGGCGGGCCGTCGACGTGGTGGGGCTGACCCTGCGCAGCCGCTCGATGAGCGACGGCACGTCGGTCGTCGAGACGTTCACCGTCACCGTCGACGACGGGCAGACCTACGGGCCCTTCGAGGCGGGCGCGGCCGTCGTCGTCGACGAGGCCGACTTCACCGGGCGCGTGCTGCGGTTCGACGCGGAGACCACCACCGGTGGCAACACCGGTGCGGCCGAGATCGAGGTCTACGAGGTTTCCTGAGCCCGGACGCGCGGACGCCCCGGCCCGCGCGTGGCGGACCGGGGCGTCGTGGCGCGGGTGCTGCTTACCGCAGGTCGAAGCGGTCCAGCTCCATGACCTTGACCCAGGCGGCGACGAAGTCGCGCACGAACAGCTCCTGGGCGTCGTCGGCCGAGTAGACCTCGACGATGCCGCGCAGGATGGCGTTCGAGTTGAACACCAGGTCGGCGGCGGTGGCCGTGCGGACGACGTTCCCGCCGGCGTCCAGGCCCTCGTAGACGCCCTCGGTGTCGACCGAGGTGCGCCACTGGATGCCCAGGTCGAGCAGGTTGCGGAAGAAGTCCTGCGTGAGGACGCCCGGGCGGTCGGTGAAGACGCCGTGCTGCACGCCGCCGGTGGTGGCGCCGAGCACCCGCAGACCGCTGACCAGCAGCGTCATCTCCTTGGCCGTGAGCTCGAGCATGTAGGCCCGGTCGACCAGCAGGGTCTCCGGCTCGAGCTTGCTGCCCGGGGAGACCCAGTTGCGGAAGCTGTCGGCCCGCGGCTCGAGCCAGCGGAAGTTGTCGACGTCGGTCTGCTCCTGCGAGGCGTCGGTGCGGCCCGGGTGGAACGGGACGGTGACCTGCACGCCGGCGTCCGCCGCCGCCTTCTCCACGGCCGCGCTGCCGCCGAGCACGATGAGGTCGGCCAGCGAGACCCGCTTGCCCGTCTCGGACTCGAACGACTGCTTGACCTGCTCCAGGACCGGCAGCACGTCCTGGACACCCGCGTTGACCGCCCACCCGATCTGCGGCTCGAGGCGCAGCCGGGCGCCGTTGGCACCGCCGCGCTTGTCGGTGCCGCGGTAGGAGGCGGCCGCGGACCAGGCGGTGTGCACCAGCTGGGACACGGTCAGGCCGGAGGCGAGCAGGCGCTGCTTGAGGTCGGCGACCTCGGCCTCGCCGACCAGCTCGTGGTCGACCGCGGGCACCGGGTCCTGCCAGATCAGGTCCTCGGCGGGGACGTCCGGGCCCAGGTAGCGGCTCTTCGGGCCCATGTCGCGGTGCAGCAGCTTGAACCAGGCGCGGGCGTACGCGTCGGCGAAGTACTCGGGGTCGTCGTAGAACCGCTGGGAGATCTCGCGGAAGCCCGGGTCCTTGATGAGGGCGAGGTCGGTGGTCGCCATCATCGGCGGGTTCTTCTTGCCCTCGATGTGGGCGTCGGGCACGAGCTCCTGCGCCTCGGGGTTCGAGGGCTTCCACTGCTTGGCGCCGGCGGGGCTCTCGGTGAGCTCCCACTCGTAGCTGAACAGCATCTCGAAGTAGGTGTTGTCCCAGGTGGTCGGCGTCGGCGTCCAGGCGCCCTCGAGACCGCTGGTGATGGTGTCGGCGCCCTTGCCGGTGCCGTGCTGGCTGATCCAGCCCAGGCCGTTGCCGTGCACCGGGCAGCCCTCGGGCTCCGGGCCGACGAGCTCGGGGTTGCCGGCGCCGTGGGTCTTGCCGAAGGTGTGGCCGCCGGCGATGAGGGCGACGGTCTCCTCGTCGGTCATGCCCATGCGGCTGAAGGTGACGCGGATGTCGTGGGCGGAGGCGACCGGGTCGGGCTGGCCCTTGGGGCCTTCCGGGTTGACGTAGATCAGGCCCATGGTGACGGCCGCGAGGTGGCCCTCGTCGAGGTCGAGCGGTGCGTTGTCGGCGTAGCGCTCGTCGCCGAGCCAGGTGTCCTCCGGGCCCCAGAAGACCTCCTGGGGCTGCCAGGTGTCCTCACGGCCGAAGGCGAAACCGAAGGTCTTCAGGCCCATGTCGTCGTGCGCGACGTTGCCGGCGAGCACGAGCAGGTCGGCCCAGGAGAGCTTGCGGCCGTACTTCTGCTTGATCGGCAGCAGCAGGCGGCGGGCCTTGTCCAGGTTGGCGTTGTCCGGCCAGCTGTTGAGCGGGGCGAAGCGCTGGGCGCCCTCGCCGCCGCCGCCGCGACCGTCGGCGATGCGGTACGTGCCGGCGGCGTGCCACGACATCCGGATGAACAGCGGGCCGTAGTGGCCCCAGTCGGCCGGCCACCAGTCCTGCGAGGTGCGCATCACCTCGGCGACGTCGCGCTTGACCGCCTCGACGTCGAGCGTCGCGAACTCGGCCTGGTAGTCGAAGTCCGCACCCAGCGGGTCGGAGTCCTTCGAGGGCTTGTTGAGCACCGACAGGTCGACCTGGTTGGGCCACCAGTCCCGGTTGCTCTGGGGACGGCGGTTCGTGACCTGTGTCGGCGACGGGATCGCCGGGTTCTCGCTCTCGCTCGTGCTGTCGGTGACGACCTTGTTGGTCTCGTCCTTCACGGGATGTGCCTTCCTGGAGGTGGGCGGAACGGGGTCGGTTCAGGCGGTGGCGCAGGCGGGGCAGCGGCCCCAGAAGACGACCTCGGCCTCGTCGACGACGAAGCCGGCGTCGTGGGACGGGGTGAGGCACGGAGCGGCGCCGACCGAGCAGTCGACGTCGACGATCGCGCCGCAGTCGCGGCAGACCAGGTGGTGGTGGTTGTCGCCCACGCGGGCCTCGTACCGGGCCACCGATCCCTGCGGCTGGATCCGCCGCACGAGGCCGCTGTCGGTGAGGACGCGCAGGACGTCGTAGACCGCCTGGTGCGAGACCGCGCCCAGCCGGTCGCGGGCGGCGGCGATCAGGGCGTCGGTGTCGAGGTGCGGGTGCGCGTGGACGGCGTCCAGCACCGCCAGCCGCGGGCGGGTGACGCGCAGGCCCACGGCGCGCAGCTCGCGGCCGAGTTCCACGGAGTCGGGCACGGGGTCATCCTGACGGCTTTTCTGGATCAGATCCAGTCTTTCCCGAAAGTCGTGCCGAGCAGCACATCCGGCGCGCGCCCCTCGTCCGCTCTGGGCGCAGTGGCGACCCTCGCCGAGGAACGCGAGCGGGATTACGCTGCAACGGTGTAATCACTGCGCACCGGGAGGTCGCCATGCACGGACACCGTTTCGCCGACGCACCCCTGGGTCCGGGCTTCGGCCGGGGCCGTGGCCGCGGGCCACGGGGGCGGGGTCAGGACGTCCCACCGCCGGTGGACCGCACGGAGCTCGCCGGCTGGTTCGCCGGGCGGCTGCCCGACGACTGGTTCACCGGCCCCGTCGAGCTCACCGTCGACCGCGACGAGATCACCGTCGTCGGCACCCTGGCGGAGCCGGCGGCGGGTGAGGGCGACGCCGCCGCCGCCCGCGCCGGCCGGATCGAGCGGTTCCGGGAGGAGACCCGGGGCCGCCGGATGGCGATCGCCGACGCCGCGCAGGAGCGCTACGGCCGTTCGGTGGCGTGGGGTGCGGCCTGCGGGGACACCCGTCAGCTGTTCACCCACGCGTCCGTGCCGGTCATGACCCGCCTGCGGCAGCCCGAGCGGCTGGTGCTCGACACGCTGGTCGACGCCGGGGTCGCCCGGTCGCGGTCGGAGGCGCTGGTCTGGGCGGTGCGCCTGGTGGGCCGGCACGCCGACGACTGGCTCACCGAGCTGCGCGAGGCCATGGCCTCGGTCGAGAAGGTCCGCGGCAGGGGGCCGCAGTAGTAGAAGGACCACCCTTCCCCCCACGCCTCGCACGCTCGGCCCGGGCCCCTGAAGGGCGGCCGTACCGGTGGGTCGCCGGCTCGGGGACACTGGGCGGCGTGCCCGCCGCCGCCCGCCCTGCAGCCACCGACGTCCTCGTGGTGGGCGCGGGCCCGGCCGGGTCCGCGGCCGCCGCGTGGGCGGCCCGGGCCGGTCGCGACGTCGTGCTCGCCGACGCCGCCGTCTTCCCGCGGGACAAGACCTGCGGTGACGGGCTGACCCCGCGGGCCGTCGCCGAGCTGGACCACCTGGGCCTCGGGGAGTGGGCGCGGTCGAAGGCCCGCAACCGCGGCCTGCGGGCCGCCGGTTTCGGTCGGGAGTGGGAGCTGCCGTGGCCCGGTGGGGCGTTCCCCGACCACGGCAGCGCCGTGCCGCGGACCGAGCTGGACGCCCGCATCCGGCAGGCCGCGGTCGATGCGGGGGCGACCCCGGTCGACGGCGCCCGGGCCGTGGACGTCGAGCGCGACGGCGACCGCGTGCGGGCGGTGGTGTTCGAGGACGCCGACGGCGCGACGACGACGATCGGCTGCCGGCGGCTGGTCGTGGCCGACGGCGTCCGCTCGCCGCTGGGCCGGCTGCTGGGCCGGGAGTGGCACCGCGACACCGCGTACGGGGTGGCGGCGCGCAGCTACGTGCGCTCGGCGCGCAGCGACGACGAGTGGATCAGCTCGCACCTGGAGCTGCGCGGCACCGAGGGGGAGCTGCTGTCGGGCTACGGCTGGGTGTTCCCCCTGGGCCGGGAGGCGGGCGAGGTCAACCTGGGCGTGGGCACGCTGGCGACGGCGCGCCGGCCCGCCGGGGTGCAGCTCAAGGCGCTGCTGGAGTTCTACGCCGAGACCCGGCGCGCGGAGTGGCAGCTGGAGGGTCCGGTCCGGGACGTGACCTCGGCGCTGCTGCCCATGGGCGGGGCGGTGTCCGGCGTGGCCGGCCGCAACTGGGCGCTCGTCGGCGACGCGGCCGGCTGCGTGAACCCGCTCAACGGCGAGGGGATCGACTACGGCCTGGAGACCGGCCGGATGCTCGCCGGGCTGCTCGCCGAGGACGACTGGACGGCGGCGTGGCCGGCGACCCTGGGGCGGCACTACGGCGAGGCGTTCTCCATCGCGCGGCGCCTGGCCGGGCTGCTCACCGTGCCCCGGTTCCTGCCGCGGGCCGGCCCGATCGGCATGCGCTCGCGTCCGCTGATGACGGTGGCGCTGCGGGTCATGGGCAACCTCGTCTCCGACGAGGACCGCGACCTCGTCGCCCGTGCCTGGCGGACGGCGGGACGGCTGTCGGTGCGCCTGGACGACCGCAAGCCCTTCTCCTGATCGCCCGGCCGAGCGGGGCCCGGAGGGCTCCCGAGGGCGGGTGAGGCTTGTCGGTCGTCAGGAGTGGGGGGCCGGAGGCTCCCCCGAGTGGCGACGTGATGCGCTCAGCTCAACGGGGGAACGGCACGTGGTCGCGGTGCGGTCCGGAGGACCGCGATGTCACGGGACGGCTCCTGGTGGCGGTGTCTGACGGAGTCAGACAAAAGGAGAGCTGTACACCGCGAAGTACACCGCGATGTAGTGGCAGATCGCCGCGACGACGGTCATCGCGTGGAAGACCTCGTGGTAGCCGAAGGTGCCCGGCCACGGGTTGGGCTTCTTGATGCCGTAGGCGATACCGCCCAGGGTGTAGAGCACGCCGCCGACGGCCAGCAGCACCAGCGAGGCGACGCCGGCGATGTGCAGGATGTCGGTGAGCACGAAGACCGCGACCCAGCCCAGCCCGATGTACAGCGGTACACCCACCCAGCGGGGCGCCGTCGGCCAGGTCATCTTCAGCGTCACGCCGGCCAGCGCCCCGGCCCACACCCCGCCGAGCACCCAGAAGCCGAGGGGCTGGTCGACGGCGAGCAGCGCGAACGGCGTGTAGGTGCCGGCGATGAACAGGAAGATCATCGAGTGGTCGAGCCGCTTCATGATCTTCCAGCCGCGCGGTGACCAGCGCCGCCGGTGGTAGAGCGCGCTGATGCCGAAGAGCCCGCAGATGGTGAGGCAGTAGACCGCGACCGACCACCCGGCGCGGGCGCCCTGGACGGAGGCCAGCGGGACGAGCACCGCGCCGGCCACGATCGCGCCGAAGAAGGAGAACAGGTGGATCCAGCCCCGCGCCCGCGGGCGGGTGTCAGGGTGCTCCCAGTCGTCGTCGTCGAAGTGGCCGGCGTCCCACGTGTGCTCGACCCGTTCGCCCTCGGCGACGACGGTCGCCACCGCCTGCGCGGCGGGAGCCTCGAGCTCCGAGCCGTCGGCCTCCACCCGGACTGCCGCGCGATCGGCGGGGGGGACGCTCATGCCCCGAGGTTACGGAGGGCCCGCTGTGCCGTCATCCGGTGCGGGCTGTGAGCTTGCTGCCAGCGCGCCGGCGCCACGGGCCGCCGCGCTCCCGGCCGGCGGGTGGCCGGGGGCCTAGGGTGACCGGCGTGGGGGTGCGTCGGCGGGTCCGTGACGCGCTCATCCAGGTGTACGAGCGGCGGCTGGCGCGGGCGCTGGTCGGCGCGGACGTGCCGCGGCACGTGGGCGTGATCATGGACGGCAACCGGCGGTGGGCGCGCGCCATCGGGCTGGAGGACGTCGCGCACGGGCACCGCCGGGGCGCGGCCAAGATCGCCGACCTGCTCGGCTGGTGCGACGACGCCGGGGTGCAGGTGGTCACCCTGTTCATGCTCTCGACCGACAACCTGCGCCGGCCCGCGTCCGAGCTCGACGCCCTGCTCGCGATCATCGAGGACGTCGCCGTCGACCTGTCGCGGCCGGATCGGCGCTGGCACATCCGCAGCATGGGGGCCCGGGAGGTGCTGCCGGCGCGCACCGTCGCCGTCCTCGAGCAGGCCGAGCGCGACACCTGCGACCGGCCGGGGGCGACTGTCAACCTGGCGGTCGGCTACGGCGGGCGGCGGGAGATCGCCGACGCCGTCCGCTCGCTGCTCAGCGAGCACGCGACCCGTGGCACGTCGCTGGAGGAGCTGGTGGAGGTGCTGGACGTCGAGCACATCGCCGAGCACCTCTACACGCGCGGCCAGCCCGATCCGGACCTGGTCATCCGCACCAGCGGGGAGCAGCGCATGTCGGGCTTCCTGCTGTGGCAGACGGCGAACGCCGAGTTCCATTTCACCGACGTCTACTGGCCGGACTTCCGCCGCGTCGACTTCCTGCGCGCGCTGCGCGACTACTCGGCCCGGCACCGCCGCTTCGGTGGGTGACGGCGGCTGCGAGACTGGCCGCCATGACCGCGGGAGCCCTCGACGTCGCCCTGGAGTACGTGCGGCTCGGGCTGCGCTTCGACCGCGTGGAGTCCGGCTTCGTCGACGCCTACACCGGGAACCCGCGCACCCGGGCGCAGGTCCTGGACGAGCCCGCGCCGACCCCCCGGCAGCTGCGGGACCGCGCCCGGGAGCTGCTGCGTGAGCTGGACGCCGCCGGGCTGCCCGACGACCGCGCCGCCTTCCTGCGCGGCCAGCTCACCGGCCTGGAGTGCAGCGCGCGGAAGATGAGCGGCGAGCCGGTCGGCTTCGTCGAGGAGGTGCGGGCCTACTTCCAGGTCGACGTCGAGCTGGGCGACGAGGCCGCCTACGCCGCCGCGCACGCGGAGCTGGACCGCCTGCTGCCCGGCGACGGCACCCTGGCTGACCGGTACGCCGCCCACCGGCGCCGCGAGGAGTGCCCGCCGGACCGGCTCGAGCCCGCGGTGCAGGCCCTGTCGAGCGCGCTGCGCGACCGGGTGCGCGGGCAGTACGGGCTCCCCGACGTCGAGACCGTCCGCTACGAGGTCGTCACCGACAAGCCGTGGTCGGGCTTCAACTACTACGAGGGCGGCTACCGGTCCCGGGTGGCGATCAACGCCGACCTGCCGCACCGGCTCTCCCAGCTCGCGCACCTGGTGGCCCACGAGTCCTACCCCGGGCACCACACCGAGCACTGCCGCAAGGAGCAGGGGCTCGTCGAGCGGTCGGGCCGGGTCGAGCACACCGTGTTCCTGGTGAACACGCCCGAGTGCCTCATGGCCGAGGGGCTGGCCGACCTCGGCGTCCCGGCGGCGATCGGCGAGGGTTGGGGGGCCTGGTCGGAGGAGATCCTCGGCGACCTGGGACTGCGGTTCGACGGTGTGCTGGCCGAGCGCATCGCCGTCGCTGCCGCGCCGCTCAACCGGGTCCGGCAGGACGCCGCGGTGCTGCTGCACGACCGGGGCGCCGACGCCGACGAGTTGGCGGCGTACCTGCAGCGGTGGGCGCTGGTGAGCCCGGAGCGCGCGCGGCAGCAGATCCGTTTCCTCACCGATCCGCTGTGGCGGGCCTACATCTCCACCTACGTCGAGGGGTACGACCTCCTCACCCGCTGGCTCGACGCGCGGCCGGCGGAGCAGCCGGTCGCCGACCGTTTCGCCCGCCTGCTCGACGAGCCGCTGACCCCGCAGCGGATCGCCGCCGAGATCCCGGCCGCCTGACCCGTGGCCGCCCGTTCCCCGGCCCGGGCCCGGTTCCTCGGACTGTGGACCGCGGGCTGGCTCGCCCTGCTCCTCGGGCTCGCTGTGGTCCGGTTCGGCGACCCCGCGGTGCAGTGGCCGGTCCTGCTGGTCCCGGTCCTGTGGGCGCTGGTCGCGCTGCGCCCCCGCCGTGCGGCGCGGGCCGGCCGGGGAGAGCGGCGCCGGGTGGCGGACGACGCGTGGCCGGACGAGGAGCGGGCGGACCAGGGCTGGGCGGAGGACCGGTGGGCCGACGACGACCGGTGGGACGACGGGTGGTCCACCGACGACGGCCGCTGGGAGGAGGAGCCGCACCGGTGGCCGCCGCCGGGGGAGCGGACCGACACCGTCGAGCGCCCGGCGGTGCGCCGGCGTTCCGACGGGAGCGACGGCCGCTGGTGACCGGCGGGCGCTGACGCCGTCGGTGAAACCGGTGGAACCTGTCGGTGGACGGGTGGATGCTGTCGCGCGTGATCCACGCCCGCGGCCTCGCCCGCACCTTCCGGAAGCGGAAGCAGGAGGTCCACGCCGTCGTCGGGGTCGACCTCGACGTCGCCCCCGGTGAGATCGTCGGCTTCCTCGGCCCGAACGGAGCCGGGAAGACGACGACCCTGCGCATGCTCACGACCCTGCTCGAGCCCACCGCCGGGACGGCCACCGTCGCCGGCTGCGACCTGCGGACCGACCCGGTGGGCGTGCGCCGCCGCATCGGGTACGTCTCGCAGAGCGGCTCCACGGCCCCGGAGGCGCGGGCGGGCGAGGAGGTGGTCGACCACGCCCGGCTCTACGGGATGAGCACCGCCGAGGCCACCGGGCGCGGCCGGCAGCTGTTCGCCGAGCTCGACCTGGACGGGCTCTGGGAGCGCCAGCCCAAGGCGATGTCCGGGGGCCAGCGCCGCCGGCTGGACATCGCGGTGGGCCTCATCCACGTGCCGGAGCTGGTCTTCCTCGACGAACCCACGACCGGCCTGGACCCGCAGGCGCGGGCGAACCTGTGGGAGCACATCCGCGGGCTGCGCGAGGGCCGCGGGACGACGGTCTTCCTCACCACCCACTACCTCGACGAGGCCGACGCCCTCTGCGACCGGATCATGGTCATCGACCACGGCGCGATCGTCGCCGAGGGCACCCCCGACCAGCTGAAGTCACAGGTGGGCGGTGACGTGCTCACCGTGACGGCGGAGCGGCCGGACCAGCTCGGCGAGGTGGCCCGCCTGGTCGGGGCGCTGCCGGGTGCCGAGCCGCCGCAGCTGCTCGCCGACCGGGTCGTGGGCCGGGTGCCGCACGGCGGCCGCGCGCTGGTGGAGCTGGTGCGCGCGCTGGACGCAGCCGACGTCGCCGTCAGCGGCATCGAGAGCCGCCGGCCCAGCCTGGACGACGTCTTCCTCGGCCTGACCGGCCGGTCGCTGCGCGAGTCCGGGGCCGCGCCGGCGGAGGCCGAGGCGGTGGCGGCCCGATGAGGACCCTGCTGCGCGACACCGGCACCGTCTTCGCCCGGGCGATGCGCATGTCGCTGCGCAACCCCGCCTGGCTGGTGATCAGCCTGATGCAGCCGATCCTCTACATCGTGCTGTTCGGGCCGCTGCTCGAGCCGCTGGCGCAGCAGCTCGGTCCGGGTGACGCCTACCAGATCTTCGTGCCCGGCATCTTGGTGCAGCTGGGCATGTTCGGCGCGCTGTTCGTCGGCTTCGGGCTCATCGCCGAGTGGCGGGCCGGGGTCATCGAGAGCCAGCGGGTCACCCCGGCCAGCCGCACGGCGCTGCTGCTGGGCCGGGTGCTCCGTGACGTCGTCGTGCTGATCACGCAGGGGGTCCTGCTCGTGCTGGTCGCGATCCCGCTCGGGCTGCGGGCACCGGTGGCCGGCGTCGCCCTGACCCTGGTCGTCGTGGCGCTGCTCGGGGCAGCGCTCGCCGCGGTGTCCTACGCGCTGGCGCTGACGCTGAAGAGCGAGGACGCGTTCGCGCCGCTGCTGAACGCGGTGGTGTTCCCCGTCGTGCTGCTCTCGGGCATCCTGCTGCCGATGACGCTGGCCCCGGGCTGGCTGCAGACCGTCAGCGACGTGAACCCCTTCAAGCACATCGTCGAGGCGGCGCGCGAGTTCTTCGTCGGCGGCTACGGCACCGCGACCGCCTGGTGGGGCGTCGCCCTCACCGTGCTGCTGGCGGTGCTCGGCTGGCTCTTCGGCGTGCGCCGGTTCCGCCGCGAGTCCAGCTGAGCGAGGGCCCCGTGTCCCCCGGCACCCGCACGCTCGCGCCGGCTCCCTGCACGGGGCCGCGCCGGTGGTGCGGTTGGTGCGGTTGAGCCATCCGGGTGACACCGCCCCCTCCTCGTGGGGTGTACGTCACGCGGATGTCACCCTCCCGGCCTAGCGTCGGCAGTGGACGGCGAGCTGCCCTCGACGTCCACGGGAGGCCCGGTTGGTGCGACAGCGCTCGTCGTCCAGGGGGGCCGGTACCCGGCTCCTGTGCCGGGGCCCGGTCACCTTCGAGCCGGGGCGCGCGCTGTCCGCAGCGTGGTGCCCCACGGGAGCCGACTCGTGAACACTCGCCGCACGTTCGTCCTCGACACCTCGGTCCTGCTCTCCGACCCGGGAGCGCTGCTGCGCTTCGGCGACGCCGACGTGGTGCTGCCGCTCGTCGTCATCGGGGAGCTGGAGGACAAGCGGAACCACCCCGAGCTGGGATGGTTCGCCCGTCAGACGCTGCGCATCCTCGACGACCTCCGGGTCACCCACGGCCGGCTCGACGCGCCGGTCCCGGTCGGGGAGGGCGGCGGCACGCTGCACGTCGAGCTCAACCACAGCGACCCCTCCGTGCTGCCGGCCGGATTCCGCAACGACAGCAACGACAGCCGGATCATGGTGGTCGCGCTGAACCTGCGCGCCGAGGGGCGGGACGTCTGCCTGGTGACCAAGGACGTCCCGCTGCGGGTCAAGGCCGCGGCCGTCGGGCTGGAGACCGACGAGTACCGGGTGCTGGACGCCGTGGACGCGGGCTGGACCGGCATGACCGAGCTCTCCCTCGAGGACGCCGAGATCGACGAGCTGTACGAGACGGGCGAGGCCCTCCTGCCGGCGGCGGCCGACCTGCCCACCCACACCGGGCTGGTGCTGCTGTCCTCGCGCGGGTCGGCACTGGGCCGGGTGCTGCCCGACAAGTCGGTGCGCCTGGTCCGCGGCGACCGGGAGGCCTTCGGGCTGCACGGGCGCTCGGCCGAGCAGCGGGTCGCGCTGGACCTGCTGCTGGACCCGGAGATCGGCATCGTCTCGCTCGGCGGGCGGGCGGGCACCGGCAAGTCGGCGCTGGCGCTGTGCGCGGGGCTCGAGTCGGTGATGGAGCGGCGGGCGCACAAGAAGGTGGTCATCTTCCGGCCGCTGTACGCCGTCGGCGGGCAGGAGCTCGGGTACCTGCCGGGCAGCGAGGGCGAGAAGATGTCGCCCTGGGCGCAGGCGGTCTACGACACCCTCGGCGCGCTGGTGTCCAAGGAGGTGCTCGAGGAGATCGCCGCCCGCGACCTCATCGAGGTGCTCCCGCTGACCCACATCCGCGGGCGCTCGCTGCACGACTCGTTCGTGATCGTCGACGAGGCGCAGTCGCTGGAGCGCGGCGTGCTGCTCACCGTGCTCTCCCGGCTGGGCAGCAACTCCCGCGTGGTGCTCACCCACGACGTCGCCCAGCGCGACAACCTGCGGGTCGGCCGGCACGACGGCGTCACCGCGGTCATCGAGAAGCTCAAGGGGCACGTGCTGTTCGCGCACGTGACGCTCACCCGGTCCGAGCGCTCGCCGATCGCCGCGCTGGTCACCGAGATGCTCGAGGACCTGCCGCTCTGACCTGAGCCGTGCGCCGCTCCGGCGGTGCTCCTCCCGCTGTCCCGGTCGCTCAGGGCCGGCACAGCGGGAGGACGCTCGGGAGCGGGTCAGCCGGGTTCGGGCCCCTCCGCGGGCGTGGGCCGGGCCGCGGGCCGGCGCCGGCGCTTGGGTGCGGGCTTCGGCGGGGCCGCGACGGCACGCACCAGCGCGACCACGACCCAGCCGGCGAGCAGGCACCACGGCAGCCGGCTCACCATCTCCTCCGTCGAGAAGTCACCGCGCAGCCCGAGCGCGAGCACGGGCACGGCCAGCACGAACCCGACGAGGAGGACGTCCCAGCGGAACGGGCTCATGCCTGCGGGCTGTCCAGGCGCTCGCAGAGCAGCGAGGCCCAGCGGTGCGGGGTCGCGCGGACGCCGTCGAGGAGGGCCACGGGCACGGTCAGCCGCTGCAGCACCGCGGCCGGGTCGGCGCTCAGGTCGGTGTCCTGGACGACGAGGGCGTCGACGCGGGCGAGGCCGTCGAGCCAGAGCTCGAGGTCCTCGGGCTTGCGGGTCGCCTCCACGACGGCCCACACCGCGACCGGCGACCAGATCGCCAGCATCTGCGACATCCAGTAGACGTCGCTGCGCAGCGGGGCGTCGACGGCGACGATGGTCAGCGTGCCCGCGTCGGCGGCCTCCTGGCGGCGGTCGATGGCGGCGTCGATCGTGGTCATCCGGCTGCCCTTGGGGGCGAGGCCGGCGAGATCGCCGCGCGTCGCCCACTGCACGCGGTCGGGGTCCAGCCGCAGCGAGGCGGCCAGCGCCCGAGCGGCGCGGAGCGTCTCGACACCCGGACCCACCACGAACAGCACCTCGCCGGCGCCGGTGGGCAGCCGTGGCGCCTCGGGCAGCCGCTCGGTCAGCGCCCGGGTGAGCGCCGCGTAGGTGCCGTCGGCCTCGATCCGGTCGACGACGTCCTCGCCGAGCAGCTCACGGGGCACACCGAGCTCGGTCAGCCGGGCGACGACCTCCCGCGGGGTGGCGGGAGCCGCGCCGGTCCGCGGTGCCGACGGGACGTCGGTGGCGGGCTCGGCGGCGTCGTCCTCGAGCTCGGGCATGTCGGGGTGGTCGTCACCGGCCATGAGGGGGGCCACCGGCAGGCGCGTGACGGTCGCCAGGGTGCGGGTCGCCGGTGCGGCGGCAGGGGTCACCGGCCCGGCGACGGGCGCGACCGGCGCGGCCGGGGCGCTCTCCTCCTGCGGGGTCTCGGGGGCGGCGTCAGCACGCGGGCCGGCGGCGGCCGACCGCGACGGCGGGACCGCCGGGCGCCCCGACGACGGGGGCACGGGCGGCAGCCCTCGACCCCGCGCACCGGACAGCGGCGGCAGCAGGGAGATCCGCGGCATGACGGTGGTGGCGTCCAGCGACATGCTGAGCGGCGCGGGGTCGCTCGCGGTCCGGGCCAGCAGCGGAGCGGCCTCGACCAGGTCGGCGGCGGCGGTCTGCTCGACGGCGGCCTGCTCCACGCCCGCCTGCTCGACGTCCGCCTGCTCGACGTCGGCCTGCTCGATCGGGGCGTCTGCGATCGGGGCGTCCGCGATCGGGGCGTCCGCGACGACCGGCTGCGGAGCGACGGTCTCCGCGGCCACGGCCTCCTCGGCCTCCACGGCCACGGACTGCTCGAGGGCGGTCTGCAAGACGACCGGCTGCGGGACGACGGTCTCCGCGGCCACGGCGTCCTCGACCACGGCGTCCTCGACCACGGACTCCTCGGCGACGGGCGCTCCGGCCGGGGGCTCCTCCGCCACGGGCTCGTCCGCCGCGGGTGCCGCGGCCAGGGGCTCGGCCGGGGCCGCGATGTCGGCGACCGGCGGCGCGGCCAGGAGCTCCTCGGCCGGGCCCGCGATGTCGGCGACCGGCGCCGGAGCCGCGAGCAGCACATCGGCCCAGATGGGGGCGTCGTCGGCGGCCGGGAAAGCGGGCACCGGCTCGCCCCACAGCGTGGTGCCCCCGGCGGAGCCGCCCCACCCGAGGTCGGCGGGGACCGGCGCGGGCGCGGCCGGGGCGTCGAACAGCGAGAACGACGTGCCGACGACCGGTTCGACGACCGGCTCCGGCGTCACCGGTACCGGCGCGAGCACCGGGGCGTGCGCACCGGTGGGAGCGAAGAGCAGGCTCGGGTCGGCGGCCACGTCGGCCGGGCGGGCCTCCTCGCGGACCGGCTCGTCGAGCACAGCGGCGGGCAGGGCGGCGTCGTCGAACGCCGGGACAGGGGGTGCTGGCTCGTCGGGCAGCACCTCGGTACGGGGGGCCGGCTCGTCGAGCACCGCGACGGGCAGGCCCGGCTCGTCGAGCACACCGACGGGCAGGCCCGGCTCGTCGAGCACACCGACGGGCAGGCCCGGCTCGTCGAGCACACCGACGGGCAGGCCCGGCTCGTCCAGGACCGGGACGGGCAGGGCCGGCTCGTCGATCACCGCGAGAGGGAGGACCGGCTCGGCCAGCGCCGCGCGCGGTGAGTCCCCGGCCAGCATCTTGCGCAGGATGCCGGCGAGCGCCTCGTCGGAGTGCCCCTGGGCCAGGGCGTCACGCAGTGCCTCGGCGATCTCCTCCTGCCGCGCGGACGGTGCCGGGGCGGCGGGCTCCTGCGGGGCAGCCGCCCACCTGGGCAGCTCCTCGGCGCCGGTCGTGGACGTGGACGTGGAGGGCGGCGCGGTGGCCTGTTCTCTCACCGTGGTCTCCTCCTGCACGGCCTGCGACCGCATCGACGGATCTGCTGAACGGATGGCCGCGGCCAGGGACGGCCGGGCTGCCGGCGCGGGCGCGACCGCGAAGGGGTCGCGAGCCGGTGCGGCCGGCACGGGCTCCGCCGGCTGGGCCAGCGCGTGGTCGACGGCCTGGCGCACGTCACGGTCCCCGGAGACCATGCGCGCCAGCGCCGCGGTGAAGGGCGAGGGTGCGGCGCCGGCGTCCGGCTGCTCCGCCGGCGGGGCCGGGGCAGCGGCGGGCTGGCGGCGCGGGGTGGCCGTGGGCTCCCGGGTCGCCTTCGGGAACGTGGCGCGGGCAGCCGAGGACCGTCCGTAGCCGGGCGCGGGCGCGGCCGTGGCGGGGGAGCCGCCGGTCGCGGTGGGGGCGCCGCCGCCCAGCAGGCCGGCCAACTCGTCGATCCGCTCGTCGTCCCGGGCCAGGCGCGCCACCGGCGCGGGCGACCAGGATGCCGCGGTCGCGCCGGTCCGCGGGGTGGCCGGCCGGGCAGCCGGTTCGGCCGGGGCCGGACGAGCGGCCTCCGCGGCCCAGGCGGCAGCGCCGTTGCGGGCGGGTGCGCTCGCGCGGGCGCGCGCCGGGGCGGCCGCGGCCAGCGGGGAGTCGTACGCGGCGACGGGGGTGGCCTGGGCGGGGCCGGTCGACGGCGACGGGACCCCGGGGCGCGCGAACTGGTCGGGCGCCACCTCGGCGATGTAGCGCTCGGTGGCGAAGAAGCCCAGCACGCCGCCCGAGCGGACCCGGCGCACCCCGACGACCCGGGCGTGCGGCCCGAACTGCTCGCGCGCGGCCGCGATCGCGTCGTCGCGCGAGGCGGCCTCAACGGATCGCAACGGCACCGCTCACCACTCCCAGCGACTCGATCTGGGCCGTCCGGGACACCTCCGCGTAGGAGATGACCGGCAGCCGGGGCAGGATCTGGCGCATCAGCCGCGCGAGCGCCGCACGGACCTGAGGCGAGCAGACGAGGACGGGGGACAGGCCCTGCCGCTCGGCGTCCTCGAGCATGCCGCTGCAGCCGTGCACGAGAGCGTCCACGGCGCCGGCGTCGAGGGCCAGGACGGCACCCATCTCGGTCTGGCGGACCGACTCGAGCAGGCGCTGCTCGAACCCCGGCTCCAGCGTGAACACGTGCAGGCGCTCGTCCGGCGTGACGTAGGGCTGGCTGATCGCCGAGCCCAGCGCCGTCCGGGCCGCCTCGACGAGTCCGTCGAGTTCGGACGAGTGCTTGGCACGCACAGAGAGTGCCTCGAAGATGCGGACCAGGTCCCGGATCGACACACCCTCGGCGAGCAACGCGTGCAACACGCGTTGCACCTCTCCCAGCGTGAGCAGTGCGGGCGTCAGCTCCTCGACGACGACGGGGTGGGAGCGGCGCACCATCTCCACGAGCAGGCGGACGTCCTCGCGCCCGAGCAGGTCCGCGGCGTTCTGCCGGACGACCTCGGCCAGGTGCGTGGTGATGACCGACGAGCGGTCGACCACGGTGGCCCCCGCCATCTCGGCGGCCCGCTGCAGCTCCGCGGGCACCCACTTGGCGGCCAGCCCGAACACCGGCTCGCGGGTGGGCTTGCCGGGCAGGCCGTCGAGCGCGTCGCCGATGGCCAGGACGGTGCCGGCGGGTGAGCTGCCCTTGGCGACCGGCACGCCGTTGAGCCAGATGACGTACTGCGAGGAGGGCAGGTCGAGGTTGTCGCGGGTGCGCACCAGCGGGATGACCAACCCGGTCTCCATGGCGACCTTCCGCCGCAGGGCCTTGACCCGGTCCAGCAGGTCGCCGCCGCGGGCGGTGTCGACCAGGTCGACCAGGTCGAACGCCACCTCGAGCTCGAGCGGGTCGACGCGCATCTTCTCCGCGATCGCCTCGGGCGAGTCGGGGGCCGGTTCGAGCTCGGCGGCGGCCGCGGCGGCCTCGGCCTCCTCGTCGACCTCCTCCGGCTCCGTCATCCGGCTGGCCATGACGAGGAAGGCGACGCCGACGAGCAGGAAGGGCAGCTTGGGCAGGCCGGGGATGAGGCACAGCGCCAGCGCCGCGCCGCCGGCGATGCGGACCGGCTGGCGGAAGCGACCGAGCTGGGCGATCAGGTCGGTGCCCATGTCGCCCTCGGTGGCCGAGCGGGTCACGATGATGCCGGTCGCGGTGGACATCAGCAGCGCCGGGATCATCGAGACGAGCCCGTCGCCGACGGTGAGCAGCGAGTAGGTGCTCACCGCCTCGGCCGGCGCCATCCCGCGCTGCATCATGCCGATGGCGAAGCCACCGATGAGGTTCACCAGGGTGACGACGATGCCGGCGATGGCGTCGCCCTTCACGAACTTCGAGGCGCCGTCCATCGAGCCGTAGAAGTCGGCCTCGGCGGTGACCTCGTGCCGCCGCTTGCGGGCCTGCGCCTCGTTGATCAGCCCGGCGTTGAGGTCGGCGTCGATCGCCATCTGCTTGCCGGGCATGGCGTCGAGGGTGAAGCGGGCGCCGACCTCGGCCACGCGGCCGGCACCGTTGGTGATCACCACGAACTGCACGATGGTGAGGATCAGGAAGATGACCAGGCCGACGATCAGCGAGCCGCCGATGACGATGTGGCCGAAGGCCTCGATCACCTTGCCGGCGTAGCCGTCGGTGAGCACCAGCCGCGTCGAGGAGACGTTGAGGGCGAGGCGGAAGAGCGTCGCGATGAGCAGGAGCGAGGGGAAGACCGCGAAGTCCAGCGGCTTCCTGATCTGCATCGCGACCAGCAGCACCAGCAGGGAGATCGCCAGGTTCAGCCCGATGAGCATGTCCATCATCCCGGCGGGCAGCGGCACCACCAGCATGAGCACGATGGCGACGACGCCGATCGGGACGGCGGCCTTGCCCAGGCCTTTCACTCGCCCGCTCCGGGCTCGCACGAGGGACGCTGGCTCACCCCTCCCTCATCGGCAGGCCGACGGACACCCGGTACCGCGCCGGGAACGCCTGTCCTGGCTCACCGTGGCGGGTCCTGGCTCACGGTCGACGGTGAGCCAGGACCCGGAACGATCAGGTGACCTGATCATCAACGCGCTCAGGCGGCGACGGCGGGACGCCGCCGGCCGGCCTTGGGCAGGTCCGTGACGTCGGGCGCCTCGAACCCGGGCCGGTGGAAGCCGCCCCGCACGCCCCGCGCCCCCAGGTGCATGACGAAGGCCAGCACGCGGGCGACCGCCGTGAACAGCTGCGGCGGCACCTCCTGACCGAGCTCGCAGGAGGTGTGCAGCGCGCGGGCGAGCGGGATGTCCTGCACCAGCGGGACCCGCGCCTCGGTGGCCCGCTGGCGCAGCTTCGTCGCGACCTCGCCGGCGCCCTTCGCCACCACGCGCGGCGCCCCCTTGGCGGCGTCGTACTTCAGCGCGACGGCGACGTGGGTCGGGTTCACCAGCAGGACGTCGGCGTCGGCCACCTCGGCCATCATCCGGTTCCGCGACATCGCCATCTGCACGCCGCGGCGGTGCGCCTTCATGTACGGGTCGCCCTCGGCCTGCTTGTGCTCCTGCTGGATCTCGTACTTGCTCATCTTGAGCTGCTTCATCATCTTCGCCCGGACGACGACGTAGTCGGCGACGGCGAGGCCCAGACCGGTGACCGCGACGACCCGGAACATCAGGATGGCCGAGTCGGTGAAGATGGCCGCGACGGCCGAGAGCGGCAGAGCGCCGGCGGCGGACACGAGCGTCTGCGCCCGCTCGCTGGTGACGATGACGACCGTGCCCAGCGCCGCGGTCTTGATCAGCGCCTTGGACGTCTCCCAGATGCCCTGGGTGCCGAACATGCGCTTCATACCGGGCAACGGGTTGAACTTCTTCAGCTTGGGCTGCATCGGCTTGGTCGTCACGTGCACCCCGCCCTGGGACGCGGACGAGGCCACGCCGACGAGCATGAGCGCGATCGCGGTCGGCAGCAGCGTCGTCAGGAAAGCGATCAGCGCCGTGCCGAGCAGCGCGGTGACCGTGGTGACCTCGGGGTTGCTGACCACCGTCCCGACGTGCACGAACAGCTGCCGCACCACGTCGAACGCCTTGCCCGCGAGCACCGGCAGCAGGAAGCTCGCCGCCGCCACCCCCAGCCAGGTCCCCAGCTCCTGGGTCCGGGGGATCTGCCCCTCCTTGCGCGCCTTCTTGAGGCGCTGGGGAGTGGGCTTCTCGGTCTTCTCACCACCCGGTCCGTCCTTGGCCATGCGTCACCCCCTCAGCCGCCGCGCAGCGAGGTCATGGCGCGGGCGCCGTGCTCGAGCAGCTGGTCGAGGGCGGAGGGCAGCAGGGGGAAGGTCAGCCCCAGCATCGCCAGCGTGAGCATGATCTTCACCGGGAAGCCCAGCGAGAAGACGTTGAGCGCGGGGGCGGCCCGGCTCAGCAGGGCCAGCGCCACGTCGGCGAGCAGCAGCACCGCCACCATCGGCCCGGCGATCTGCAGCGCGGCCAGGAACATCATGGAGAAGGCGGTGATCAGCACCGCCGCGATCTGGTCGGTGGGCACGTCGCCACCGACCGGCAGCCCCTCGTAAGAGGTCGCGAAGCCCTTCACCATCAGCAGGTGCCCGCCGCTGGTGAACAGCAGGGTCGTCGCCAGCAAGTAGTGCAGCTTGCCCAGGGAGCTGTTCTGGGTCATCGCCATCGGGTCGTAGCCCGGCTGCAGCGAGAAGCCGCCGGCGACGTCGAGGATGTCCCCGGCCATCTGCACCGCCGTGAACAGCACCTGGACGACGAAGCCCAGTGCCGCACCGATGACGACCTCGGTGACGGCGGTGACCAGCAGGAAGCCCGCCGTCGGCTCGGGCAGGGTGGGCGCGATCTGGGTGGACAGCAGCACCGCGAGGGCCAGGGCGAGCGCGCCCTTCACCGGGGCGGGGATCACCCGCGAGTTGAACGGCGGGGCGAGCAGGACGAAGCCGGCGGCCCGCGCCGTGCCGAGGAGCAGGGCCGCGAGCGTGACCGCCGGGACCGAGAGGTCCATGCCGGCTACGTCCGGTCGAGCAGTGCCGGCAGCTGGTCGAAGAGGGTGTGGGTGAAGCTGACCAGTTCGGAGAGCACCCAGTTCCCGGTCACCAGCAGGGCGATGGAGACGGCGATCATCTTCGGGACGAAGGAGAGCGTCGGCTCCTGGATCTGGGTGGCCGCCTGGAACAGCGAGATCAGGAAGCCGACCAGCAGCGCGGTCAGCAGGATGGGAGCGGCGACCTTCGCGGCGACCAGCATGGTCTGCGCGGCGATCTCGGTGACGTCGGCGTCGCTCATGGCTCGACTCCGTCCTCGTTCCGCTCCTCGCTCGTTCCTCGCTGCGATGCTCGCTCGGGCGTCGTCTTCGCGTCGCTCATCGCTACCCCGCCCCCCCGTAGGAACCCACCAGCGCGGTGGTGATCAGCGCCCAGCCATCGACGACGACGAAGAGCAGCAGCTTGAAGGGCAGCGACACGATGGTCGGCGGGACCATCATCATGCCGAGCGACATGAGCGCCGCGCTGACGAGCATGTCCAGCACGAGGAATGGGATGAAGATGACCATCCCGATGATGAACGCGCTCTTCAGCTCCGACAGGACGAACGCCGGGATCAGCGTCGTCATGCTCACCGAGGCGGCGTCGGCGGGAGCCTCCTCGCCGGAGAGGCCCACCATCAGCTTCAGCTCGTCCTCGCGGGTGTTGGCGAGGAGGAACTCGCGCAGCGGCACCACGCCGGCGTCGTAGGCCTGCGAGACGCTCATCGCGCCGTCCATGTAGGGCTGGACGGCGAGCTCGTTGATGTCGGAGAAGACGGGCCCCATCACGAAGAGCGTGAGGAACAGGGCGATCCCGGTGAGCACCTGGTTCGGCGGCGACGTCGCCATTCCGAGCGCGTTCCGGGTCAGGCCGAGCACCACGATGATCTTGGTGAACGAGGTGGCCAGCAGGAGCACCGACGGCGCGACCGAGAGCACCGTGATCGCGAGGATCAGCGTGATCGAGCTGCTGGGGGAGCCGTTCCCGATGGAGATGTCCACGGCCCCGCCGACCTCGGGGGCCGTGGGAGCCGTCGGTGCGGTGGGGGCTGTCGGGGCGGCCGTGGCCGGGCCGGCGAGGACGACCGCCGCCACGGCGGCGACCAGCAGCGCCAGCAGGACGACGAGTGCGCGGCCCCGCGTCCGGTGGGCGAGCGGGCGCACTGCGGCGGTCATGACCGGCGGACCGTGCGCTCGCGGAGCTCGTCGACCAGCGTGCCCCAGCCGTTCCGGTCCAGGACCGAGCCGGCGAGCACGCCGTCGGACGCGGGCCGGGCGGCCGGCACCGCCGCCGCGGGGGCGTCGTCGGCCGGCACACCGGCGGGTCGCAGCCGGGCGGGGGCGCCGCGCTCGGCGAGCGCGGCGTCGACCGCCTCGCCGTCGACCTCCGCGAGCAGGGTGACCTGCTCCTCGGTGGAGCCGATGACCAGGACGACGTCGGCGATGCGGACGACGTTGACCGTGCTGGTGCGGCCCAGGCGCTGGCGGGCGACGACCTGGATGAGGCCGTTGCCCTGACCCAGGCCCTTCTTCTTCGCCAGCCGGGCGGCGAACCACAGCACGCCGCCGATGAGGGCGAGGGACAGGAAGAGCCGGATGATCATCCACGTCATGAGGCCGCGGCTCCCAGCTCGGCGGCGTCGGTGACGATCTCGCTGATCCGCAGGCCGAAGTCCTCGTCGACGACGACGACCTCGCCGCGGGCGATGAGCGTGCCGTTGACCAGCAGGTCGGCGGGGGCGCTGGCGGCGCGGTCGAGCTCGACGACCTCGCCCGGGTGCAGCGACAGCAGCTCCTGCACCGTCATGCGGGTGCGCCCGATCTCGACGGTGACCTCCATGGCCACGTGCCGCAGGAGCTCGAGGCTGCCCCGCTGCTCGCGAGCCGCCGGCAGGGTCACCTGCAGCGCGAGCGTGGCCTGGTGCTCGCCGTCGCCCATGAGCGGGACGGCGACGAACATCCCCTTGTCGCGCAGCCCGTCGAGGGCGGCGACCGGCTCCTCGGTGCGCTCGGAGGCGACCCGCACCCGGCCGAGCGCGGCCGCGGCCGCCTCCAGCGCCGGCCGCAGCGCGGCGGAGACGTCCATCTGCCCGACGGGGGAGTTCTGCAGCGCGTCGACGACGTCGCCGGAGACGATCAGCACGACGTCGCCGGACACCTCGCCGGACAGCCCGGCGGTGACCGCGAGCGCGGCCGCCGGGGGCAGGGGGACGGTGTCCGGGTCGCTGACCGGCGCGCCGGCGCTCAGCGCCGAGGTCGAGGGGACCAGGGCGGCGGCCGCTCGGGCGGCCGCGGCGACGACCGCCGTGACGGTCTGGGAGTCCTGCGAGTCGGTGCGGGGCGCGGTCATGCGGAGTCCTTCGCGGCGTGCGGGGCGTGCGGGGTGGGGACGATCGAGGCGGCCAGTCGGCGCCGGTGGTTGCTGGCGATCGCGTAGGCGAACGTCACGTCGTTGGTCGTGACCTCCAGCGGGCTGTCCCGTGGGTGGCGGAGCAGCAGCACGTCGTCGACGGCGAGGGAGAGCAGGTCGGAGGAGGAGACGGTGAGCGGGGCGAACCGGACGCTCACGTCCACCGGCACCAGGTTCAGCCGGTCGATCAGCGCCTCGCGGGCGCGCTGGCGCTTGCGCAGCGCGGACTCCGAGAGCTGCGGGGAGGCGGCGTTGTTCAGGGCCTGCGCGAACGAGGAGAACGGCAGCACGACCGTGGCCTCGCCCTCGCGGTCGCCGACGGACATCGTGAAGCTGGCGACCATCACGGTGTCCGAGCCGGCGGCGGCCTGGGCGAGCTGGGGGTTGTACTCCCGACCGACGAGCACCGGCTGGATCTCGGCCACGGAGACCAGCGACACCGCGAACTCGTCGAGCAGCCGGTCCAGCAGGTGGTTGGTGATGGTGGTCTCCATCGCCGTCATCGGCCGGTTGGGCTGGGCAGCGGCACCCGAGCCACCGAGCATGTGGTCGACCATCGCCATGGCGATGTCGAGCGGAAAGGCGAGCAGCCCCTTCCCGGCCAGCGGCTCCAGGGTGAAGGTGGAGATGAAGCTGGGGTTGGGCAGCGTCCCGACGTAGTCGTCGTAGGAGAACTGCTCGATGCCATCGAGCTCTAGCCGGGCGCCGGCGCGGAGAAAGGTCGTGAGGATCGTCGTCGCCTGCCGGGCGAAGCCCTCCTGGGCGATCTGCATGACCCGCACGTGCTCGCGGGAGAGCTTCGTCGGCCGGCGGAAGTCGTAGGTGCGCGGCGCCCCGCGGCGGCTGCGGCTGCTCGTGGCCGTGGCGGCGGGCGCCGGGGCGGCGGGGGCCGTGGCGGCGGGGGCCGGAGCCGGGGCCGGCGCGGCGGCCGGGGCCGGTCCGGTCTCGGGGGTGGTCACGCAACCCCTCATCGGCGGGGACCGGGAGCACCCTGACCGGGCGGCGGGGGCCCCCCGTGCCGGCCGGGGGGCGTGTGACTGGTGGTACGGGTGGAGCACAGCGGGGGTGCCCTCCGTGATCGGAGGGCACCCCCGCGTGGTCGGAGCGTCTGGCCTGACTCGTGCGCCGCTACTGGGTCACGTACTCCGTGTAGTAGATGCCCATGACCATCGGGATGTCGTGGTCGGTGTAGGCCTCGATGATCTTCTGCTCCAGGGACTCCTTCAGCGCGTCCCGGGCGTTGGTCACGTCGGCCGGGTTCGCCTGCGAGAACGTGGAGATGATCGCGTCGTAGGCCTTGGCGCCGTCGACGCCGCCACCGCCGTGGCCACCGCCGGACGCCTCGACCGTGTACTCCAGGGTGATGCCGATCTTCAGGTAGCCGCCACCGGCGAGGTTCACCGCGATGGGCTCCAGCGCGGTGTAGCCGCCGTGCTCGGGCGCCGCAGCCTCCGCTTCCCCCGTTCCGGCGAAGAGGAAGAAGTAGGCGGCGCCGGCCCCGGCGAGCAGCACGACGGCCAGCATCAGGAGGAGCTTCTTCTTCCCGCTCTTGCCCTCGGTCTCGTCGCCGTCGGCGGGGGCGTTCTTGTCCTTCTTGCTCATTCGGTCACTCCTCGGTGGGCGGCGTCGAGGCCGGGCAGGAAGGCGTTGGCCTCCGCCGACGCGGTGGACAGGACGACGACGTCGACCCGTCGGTTGACGGTGAGGGCGGTGGGATCGGACTCGGGCACCAGCGGCCGGGTCGACGAGTAGCCGGTGGCCGACAGCCGCGGCTGCGGGACACCCTCCGCGGCCAGGTACCGGACGACCGTGGTCGCGCGGGTGGCCGAGAGCTCCCAGTTCGACGGCCACGGGCCGCCGACGGTGACGGGGAGGTGGTTGGCGTGCCCCTCGACCCCGAGCTGGTTGGGCAGCCGGCCGAGGGTGGGGGCGATCGCGCTGAGGATCGCCCGCCCCTCCGGCCGGAGGACGGCCTGCTCGGCGTCGAAGAGCACCTGGTCGGCCACGATGTGCACCACCAGGCCCCGCTCGTCGATCTCGTACCGGGCCGCACCGGCGTACCCGGCGGCGGCCAGCGCCGCCTCGATCGCGTCGCGGGCGGCGGCCAGCTCGTCGTAGGCGGCCTTCGCCTCGGCGGCGAGGCGCTCGGCCCGGTCGGCCGCGGCCTGCGCGGCCGCCTTGTCGACCTCGGCCTGCTGGACGGTCGGGTCCGAGGGGATCGCCGAGGCGATGTCCACCGCGCCCGGGAGACCGTCGAGGACCGAACTCTCCGGCGTGGAGGCCGGCTGCACGTTGATCGGCGTGCCGAGGGTCTGGGAGAGGCCCTTGGCCAGCGCGGCGAACTTGGCCTGGTCGACCTGGCTCATCGCGTAGAGCACCACGAACAGGACCAGGAGCAGCGTCATCATGTCCGCGTAGGACACCAGCCACCGCTCGTGGTTCTCGTGCTCCTCCTCCTCGTGCTTCTTGGCCCGGCGGCGGCCGCCGTGGCCGGAGGCGCTCACGCGGCCTCCTTGGCGACCTCACTGGGCGGGATCAGCGAGTTGAGCTTCAGCCGGACCGCCCGCGGGCTGGTGCCGGCCTGGATCTCGGCGATGCCCTCGACCAGCAGCTCCATCTGCGCGGCCTGCAGCTCGCTGACCCGCATGATCTTCGCGCCCATGGGGAGGAACCAGAAGTTCGCGGCCATGACGCCCCACAGGGTGGCGACGAAGGCCGCGGCTATCATCGGTCCCAGGGCCTCGGGGTTGCTGAGATTCCCCATCACGTTCATCAGGCCGACGATGCAGCCGACGATGCCGATGGTCGGCGCGTAGCCGCCCATCGTCGTCATGAACTTGGCGGCGGTCTTGTCCTCGGCCTTCTTCGCCGAGATCTCGCTCTCGAGGACGGCGCGGAGCTCCTCGGGGTCGGTGCCGTCGATGCCCATCTGCAGGCCGCGCTTGAGGAACGGGTCCTCGATCGCCTTGACCTGCGCCTCCAAGGCGAGCAGGCCCTCCTTGCGGGCTTTCTCGGCGAGGCTGACCAGCGTCTGGATCTGCTGGGTCGGCGGCGGCACCTTGGCCGGCATCACGGCCATCTTGAACCAGGCCGGCATCTTCTTGAGGTCGTCCATCGTCTGGCCGGACATCGCCGCGCCGAAGGTGGCGACGATGACCAGGATGATCGCCGGGATGAAGATCAGGGACGCCGGGTCGGCGCCCTCCATGATCATGAAGATCAGGAGGGCGGCCATCGAGATGACGAACCCGATGAGGGTGGCCGGATCCACGGGTCAGCGTTCCTCTCGGGTCGGGAAGGGCACGACCGACGAGTCGCCGACCTGCTGCTCAGGGACGTGCGGGCGGTAGGCGCCCCGGTCCATCTCGTAGGAGAGGGCGAGGATCCCGGCGCGGTACTCGCGGATCTCCTGCAGCACCTCGGCCACGCTCTCGCGTACCACGTACTTCGTGCCGTCCACCAGGAAGGCGACCGTGTCGGGGTGGCCCTCGACCTTCTCGATCAGGTCGGGGTTGAGCGCGAACTCGTCGCCGTTCAGGCGCGTCACTCGGATCACGGGGCGGTCCTCTTGCTCGGTGGGGGTCGGTGGGGCGTGAACACGGTCCGGGCGGGCACGGCAGTTCTGTCATCGGCCCCGGACGGGGTCTCCTTGAGCCGAAGGTGCTGGCGGGGGACGTGTGACGGACGGCCCGGTCACCCCTCGGGGTGACCGGGCCGTCGCCGGTGACGTGCTGGATCGGTCCCTCTGCAGTGCCCTGCGCGGAGCTCGCACCGACATGTCCGGCCGGGCCAGGGAGGGTGGCGCCGCGTGCGAGCGCGGCTCGACCCTCACCGGCCCGGCTCGACCCGGGTGTCAGGAGGCCGCATGACGAGGGGATGCCACGCCCCGGGAGTCCCCCACGCCGCACTACTCATCAGCGCTTGAGGTTCACCAGGTCCTGGAGGATCTCGTCGGATGCCGTGATCACCCGGCTGTTGGCCTGGAAGCCGCGCTGGGCGACGATCAGGCTGGTGAACTCCTCGGAGAGGTCGACGTTGGACATCTCCAGCGCACCGGAGGACAGCACGCCCCGACCGCCCGCGCCGGCGGTGCCGATCATCGCGACGCCGGAGTTGTCGCCCACGCGGAACGAGGAATTGCCGGCCTTCTCGAGCCCGCTGGGGTTGTTGAAGGCGGCCATCGCGAGCTGGCCCAACGGCTGCCGCAGCCCGTTGGAGTAGACGCCCATGATCGTGCCGTCGTTCGAGAGCTGAAATGACTGCAGCGAGCCGAGCGCGTAGCCGTCCTGCTCTGGGGCGGTCACCTCGCTGGAGCCCGCGAACTGGCTGATCGTCCCGAGCTCGATGGCCACCGGGCCGGGCCAGCCGGCGGCGGCGGGGTCGAAGGCGATGCCGGCGGCCGGGGCGGTCATGTTGCCGGCAGTGTTGAAGCTGACGGTGCCGTCGAACGCGGTCCCGTCGGCGTTGGTCAGCGCGAGGGCCGCACCGCCGTTGTTCTGGACGGTCAGGCTCCAGGTGTTGGCGGCGGTCTTGGTGAAGGTGTAGGTGACCCGCTGCTCGACGCCCTGGGCGTCGAACATCTTGGTGGGGGTCTGCACGAACGCGCCGACCGGCGCGGCTGCGTTCAGGTTGCCCTCGAGCGACCCCGACGTCGTGGCCGACGGGTTCACGATCTGGCCGTAGGGCACGGAGAGGTCCTGGATCGGGCCGTTGGGGTTGATGGTGCCGTCGGCGTCCGCCACCCAGCCCTGCAGGATGCTGCCGTCGGGCGTGACCAGCCGGCCACTGGCGTCGAAGTCGAACGAGCCCGCCCGGGTGAACAGCTGCTCACCACCGGCGCCGCGGGTGACGAAGAAGCCGTCACCTTCGATCATGAAGTCCGTCGAGCGCCCGGTGGACTGCGTCGCACCGTTCGTCCAGTTCGTGGTGATGGCCGCCAGCTTCACACCGAGACCGATCTGGGCGGGATTCGTGCCACCGCGGTCCTCGGCGGGCGCTCCGCCGGCCCGCACGATCTGCGAGAGCGTGTCCTGGAAGACGGTGGAGCTGCTCTTGAAGCCGACGGTGTTGACGTTCGCGATGTTGTTGCCGGTGACGTCCATCTTGGTCTGGTGGGCACGCAGACCGGAGATGGCGGAGAACATGGAGCGGAGCATCGGGGTCTCCTCCGGGTGGGAGCTCGGGGTGGGGCGCGGGTGGATGAGGGCGGGCGTCGGTCAGCGGGTGCCGACGTCGGTGATGCGGCCGAGCGGCACCTCGACGCCGCCGACCGTCGCCACGGCCTCGACCTTGTCGGTGCCCAGGCGGACCGAGGTGACGACGCCGGTCTTCGAGGCGCCGGTCGGATCGGTGTAGATGACGGTCTGGCCGACCATCGCCCCCGCACTGCTCGAGCGCTGCAGGGCCAGCATCGAGGCGTTCTGCTTGGCGATCTCCTCGAGCTTCTCGACCTGGCTGAAGGTGGCGGTCTGCGCCATCAGCTGGTTGGTGTCGGCCGGGTTGCCGGGGTCCTGGTACTTCATCTGGGCGACCAGCAGCTTGAGGAAGGTGTCCTTCCCCATCTGGTCGCCGCGGTCGACGGAGCTCGTCGCGGAGTACGTCGCGGTCGTACCGGTGGCACCGCTCACTGCGTCCGGCATGTGGGCTCCTCGCTCTCAGACGCGCACGTCCACGCCGGACGACGTGGATCGATTCCGGGGGGCAGTGCGCCCCTCTCCGCTATCGGCAGGGCGACCACCCGGTCGTGACCACTCGCCGGCCGGGTCCTGCGACCCGCCGCGGTTCCCGGTGTCCTGCTGGGCCTGCTGCTCGGCGGCGTGCCGGGACAGCCAGGAGCCACCTGCATCCGCGTCCACCTCGACCCGCGACGGGCTGAGGCCGGCGGCCTCCAGGTCGCGGCGCAGCTCGGGGAGGGCGTCCAGCAGGGCGGCGCGGCCGAGTTCGTGCGCACCGCGCAGCGTCAGGTCCAGGACGCCCTCGCCGACGGTGACCTGCACCTGCACCGGGCCGAGGTTCTCGGGCGTGAGGACGAGCGTCATGGTGTGCGCGCCGTCGCCGGCGCCATTGAGGGCGGCCACCTGGCGGAAGACCTGGCCGGAGACCGGCAGCGCCGCGCCGTCGCCGGTGGCGGGGGCGGTCACCGGTGCGGCGGCCGCGACGGGTGCGGGGGCGGCGGCCGCGACGGGTGCGGGGGCGGTGGCTCCGGGAACCGTGGGGAGGCCCTCGGCATCCGCGGCCGGGGTGGGGACCACGGCGGAGGTCGGCTCGCCTCCGGCGCCGGGGTCACCCGCACCGGGTTGCTGCCCGGCCGCCGGTGCGGGGGCTCCGGCGCCCGGCAGCCCGGGGGTGACGGCCGTGGTGGTCGCGGTGGCGGCAGCGCCGGCGGACGGCGCCTGGGTCGGGCGCTCCCCGGCCGGTCGCAACGCCGCGGGAGTGCCGGCGACGACGGCGAGCCCCGGTGCCCCGGCGTGCTCGGCGGCCCGCCCGCGCCCCGCGCCGTCGCCGACGACGGCGGTGGCCTCCACGGCCCGGGCCGACGCGGTGGCCGGCAGGTCGGGGCCGGGCCGGCCGGTGGCCGGGGTACCGGGCACCGGTGCACCCCCCACGACCGGGACGACGGCGCCGGCCACGGGAGCGGCGCCGGCCACGGGTGCGGCGCCGGCGGCCGGGGTGCCGGGCACCGTCAGGGCCTGCGCGGCGGCGGCCACGGCCGTCCTCGGGACGGTGGCGGACGCGGTGCCCGCGGGGCCCACGGCGACCGCGGGGGCGGTCGAGCCGGCCGCGTCGCCGGCCGGCTGCGCGGCGGCGCCACCACGCAGCAGTGCCCACAGGGTGGCGGCCACGCCCGCCGCGGTGGTGTCCACGGCCGGTGCGGCGACCGGCTCCTCGGGAGCGGCGGTCTCCTCGCCCGGGGCCTCGCCGGAGGTCTGCCGGCCGCCGGCGTCGCGCACCCCGCCGCTCAGCGCGCCGTCCAGGGCCGAGGCGAAGGGAGCCGCGCTCTCGCCGGACGCGCCCGCGGCAGGGGCGGCGGACGCGGCACGGGCGGCCGGGACGGCGGTGGTCACGGGAGCGGTCACGATGCCTCCTCGCCGGCGCGCGCCGGTCCCGTCACCGACGGGGCTGTGTCTCCCGCCGACCTCGCGAGCTCGGTCATCTGTAGGCCTCCGCCTTGCTCATCACGGACCGGACGTAGTTCTGGGTCTCCGGGTAGGGCGGGATGCCGCCGTAGCGGCTCACCGTCCCGGGCCCGGCGTTGTAGGCCGCCAGCGCCAGCTCGGTCGAGCCGAACTGCCGGGTCAGGGAGCCGAGGTAGCGGGCCGCGCCGTCGACCGCCGAGGACGGGTCGAACGCGTCGACGCCGAGCCCCTTCGCCGTCGCCGGCATGAACTGCATGAGGCCCTGGGCGCCCGCCGGGGAGACGGCCGCGGTGTCGAAGCCGGACTCCTGCTGGGCGACCGCGGCCAGCAGGGAGGCGTCGACGCCGTGCCGGCCGGCCGCGCGCTGGAACAGGTCCGCGTACGGCACCCCGGCCAGCGTCCCCGCGGCCGCCGGGGCGGCAGCGGGGACGGCGGCCTCGGGCAGCACCCGGCGGATCACCGTCGGGTTGCCGACCGACTGGACCTTCACCGTCTCGCCGGCCTGCGGCGCGGCGACCATCTGGCCGTTGCCGAGGTAGATGCCGACGTGGTCGATGCCCGCGCGGGACGAGGAGTTGTCGAAGAAGACCAGGTCGCCGGGGCGCGCGGAGGCGAGCGAGGGCACCGCCTTGCCGGCGGTCGCCTGCCGGGACGACGTGCGCGGCAGCTCGATGCCCAGGTTGCCGAACACGAGCTTGGTGAAGCCGGAGCAGTCCAGGCCCTTGCGGGGGTCGGTGCCGCCCCACAGGTAGGGGACACCGAGGTACTTCTGCGCCTCGGTCACCACCGCGCCCTCGGACGCGGTGGCGGCCCCGGTGGCCACGGTGCCGACCGCGGAGCCGCCGGTGAGCCCGGCGGCACCGGCGGCGGCGGCCCACGCCGAGGAGGACGAGGCCGTCGCGACGGACGGCTGGAACCGGGCCTGGATCTCGGCGATCCGGGACTGCACCGCGCTCAGCCCGTCCATGCCGTCCCCGTCCCCGTGTCGTCGGTGCCCCTGCCGCGGGAGGCGCGGCCGGTGACCAGGTCGTCGGTGGCCCGCTCCTCGGCGGCGTCGGCGGCGTGCTGCTGGGCCAGCCGGTGCCGCTCGGCCAGCCGTTCGAGGCCCTTGGTCCGGCGCGCGGCGGCGGTCCACTCCGCGCGCACGGCCTCGGCCTGCTCGGCCTGCGCCGTGGCCAGCGCGCGGGCGTCGGCGGCGTCGGTGGCCGCCGTCCGGAGCAGCACCATGGCCGCCACGAAGGAGCCGGCCGGCAGCGACGGCGGGAGCACCGCGCCGGCCAGCGCCGCCTCCTGCTCGGTGGCCCGCCGGGCGGCCTCACCGGCGGCGTTCGCGGCGACCGCGGCCGCGGCCGCGGCGGCCCGTTCCTCGCTCCGGCGCAGCTCCAGGACCGGCTGCAGCCGGAAGGCGGCGCGCTTCACGCAGCCCTCACGATGCGCTGCAGCCAGGCCCACGCCTCGGGGGCCGACGTCGACTCACCGAGCGGCTGCTGCAGGAACGCGTCGATCTGCGGCGCCAGCTGACGGGCGCGGTCCACCAGCGGGTCGCTGCCGGCCTGGTAGGCGCCGATCTCGATCAGCTCCCGGACGTCGCGGAGCGCGCCCATGAGCCGGCGGACCTCGCGCGCGTCGGCCATCTGCGCCGGGGGGACCACCGCGCCGGCGACGCGGGAGATCGACTCCAGCACGTCGATGGCGGGGAAGTGCCCGGTGGTGGCCAGCTTGCGAGTGAGCACGACATGCCCGTCGAGGATCGAGCGGGCGGTGTCGGCGATCGGCTCGTTGTGGTCGTCGCCCTCGACGAGCACCGTGTAGAGGCCGGTGATCGAGCCGACGGCGCCGGTGCCGGCCTTCTCGAGCAGTTGCGGCATCATCGCGAAGACGCTCGGCGGGTAGCCGCGGGTGGCCGGCGGTTCGCCCGCGGAGAGGCCGACCTCGCGCTGCGCCATGGCGGTGCGGGTGATCGAGTCCATCAGCAGCAGGACGTCGCGGCCCTCGTCGCGGAAGGCCTCCGCGATGCGGGTGGCGACGAAGGCGGCCTTCAGGCGGACGAGCGGCGGCTCGTCGGAGGTGGCGACCACGACGACCGTGCGGGCCAGGCCCTCGGGGCCGAGGTTCTCCTCGATGAACTCGCGCACCTCGCGGCCGCGCTCGCCGATCAGGCCGATGACGCGGACGTCGGCGTCGGTGCCGCGGGTGATCTGGGCCAGCAGGCTGGACTTGCCGACGCCGGAGCCGGCGAAGATGCCCAGGCGCTGGCCCTTGCCGCAGGGGACGAGGGTGTCCAGCGCGCGGACGCCGAAGGTGAGCGGCTCGGCGACGCGGGCGCGGGAGAGGGCGTGCGGCGTCGTCGTCGCCAGGTCGACCCACGACACGCGGCCGTCGAGCGCCGGGCCGCCGTCGACCGGGCGGCCGAGGCCGTCGAGGACGCGGCCGAGCAGCGCCTCGCCGACCGGCACCTGCAGCGGCCGGCCGGTGGCCCGTACGGGGGCGCCGGCGTGCACGCCGGACAGGCCGCCCAGCGGCATGCAGGTGAGCCGGTCGCGGCCGACCGCGACCACCTCGGCGAGCAGCGGACGGCCGGTGGGGTCGACCTCGACCAGGTCGCCCACGGCCGCCGTCACGCCGTCGACGCTGAGCGTCAGCCCCATGGCGCCGGTGACGACGCCGGTCACCTGCGGGCGGGCGGCGGCGCGGGCGCGCGCGAGGACGGTCGGCGGGACGGTCATGCCCCCAGCACCGCCTGCACGCGCTGCAGCGCCGTGCCGAGCTGCGCGTCGATCCGCCGGGGGCCGGACTCGGCGACGGCGCCGGCCCGCTCCACCGACGGGTCGCCGACCACGCGCACGCTGTCGGGCAGGTCGGCGAGCGCCTCCTCGGGCACCTCGGCGAGGTCGTCGGGGTGCAGCCGCACGACGGCGGGGGCGTCGGCGGGGCAGAAGGTGAGCGCCCGGCGCACGGCGTCCATGACCGGGTCGGTGGCCAGGGCGAGCTCGCGGCCGAGGAGGTCTTCGACGAGGGTCAGCGCGGTGCCGACGATCGAGTCGCGGATGTCGTCGGCGACCGGGCGGGCGCTCTCCTCCAGCTGCCGGACGGCGGCGCCGAGGGCGGCGGTCGCGGAGACCAGCCGGCGTTCCCAGCGGGCCTGCACCTCCGCCAGGCGCTCCTGGGCCTCGCGCTCGGCCTCGGCGACCACCGACTCCGCGGCCAGCAGGCCCTCGGCGTGACCGGCGGCGAAGCCCTCGGTGCGCGCCTGGGCCCGCAGCCGGGCGAGCTCCTCGGCGTAGACGTCGCCGAGGCGGAAGGACGGCTTGCTCCCGGCGACCGGCTGGTCCTCGGCCCGGCGCACGGTCGTCCGCCGCTCGACCGGCGAGGGCTGGACGGGCACGGCGGGGGAGGGGGCGACCGCCGCCGTGGCCGGTGCGGCGGGGAGCCGGACCCCGCCGGTCCGCGCGGCCGGGAGGGTGGCGACGCCGGCACCGTGCTCGGCCATGACCTCCCGGTAGGGGCGGGCCAGCGCGGCGGAGCCGCCGCGCAGGACCGCGCCCTCCCGCGGCGGCCGGTGGCCGTCGTCACGCGACGAAGTCATCGTCCCCACCGCGGTTGATGGTCAGCACACCCTGCTCCTCGAGGGTGCGGATGACCGCGACGACCTTGGCCTGGGCCTCCTCGACCGTGCGAGTGCGCACCGGGCCGAGCAGCTCGATCTCCTCGCTGAGGTTCTCGGCCGCGCGCTCGGAGAGGTTCCGCTTGATCTTGTCCTGCACGTCGGGCCGCACGCCCTTGAGCGCGGTGGCCAGGTCGTTGGCCTCCACCTCGCGCAGCACGAGCTGCAGGGAGCGGTCGTCGATGGTGACGATGTCTTCGAAGACGAACATCTGCGAGCGGACCTGGTCGGCCAGCTCCGGATCGGTGTTGTCCAGCCACTCGAGGATCGAGCGCTCGGTCGGCCGCGGGGAGCGGTTGATGATCTCGACGAGGGTCTCCACGCCGCCGACGGTGGTCATGTCCTGGTGCGCCAGGATCGAGCCCATCCGGCGGCCCAGCTCCTCCTCGACCAGCCGCACCATCTCCGGCGAGGTGCGGTCCATCGTGGCGATGCGGTGGGCGACCTCGGCCTGCTGCTCGGGCGCGAACCCGGAGAGCACCTCGGCCGACTGCGCGGCCGTGAGGTGGGCCAGCACCAGGGCGATGATCTGCGCGTGCTCGTCCTTGAGGAAGGTGACCAGCTGCCGGACGTCGGCGTTGCGCAGCGAGGCGAACGGCACCTCGGTGTAGACGACGTTGAGCCGGGACAGGATGTTCTCCGCCTTGTCCTCACCCAACCCCGCGGCGAGGATCTCGCGGGCGAACTCCACACCGCCGCGGCCCACGAACTGCTGGGCGGTCATGAGGCCGTGGAACTCGTTCATGACGCCGTCGACGTCCTGGAGCTCCACCGAGCCGAGCTTCATCAGCTCCCGGGTGAGCGCCTCGACCTCGCGGGGCCGCAACTGGGCCAGGAGCACGCCGGCCTCCTCCTTGCTCATCTGGGCCAGGAAGACGGCGGCCTTGCGCAGGCCGGGCATCTGCGGACGCGGGGGTGCGGCGACTGTGCCCGGCTGGATGCTGGCGAGCGTCATGCGTCCACCTCGCTGTCCCCCGCAAGCGGAAGGTGCCCCCAGCTCGGTGCCCGCATGCCGACGGGTGCTCTGCTCATGCGTGAGCTCGCGAGCTCGCTCACGACTTGCTCTCGCTGAGCCAGCCGCGGAGCATGGCCGCGACCTCGTCGGGCCGTTCGCTGACCATCGTGGAGATCTCCCCCCGCACCTTCGCCCGCTCGACGGCCTCGAGCTCCAGCGCCGCGTCGGTCACGTGACGCTCCTCGCGGGTGCTGGCCACCCGCAGCCGGTCGAGCTCGGCGAGCATCTCGGCGTCGAGCTCCAGCGGCTCGTAGTCCTCGTCGTCGTCGTCCTCGTCGGCAGCGCGGCGCGCGCGCAGCCAGACGATCAGGACGACCAGCGCGATGCCGGCCGCGATGCCGCCGGTGCGGATCATCGACCACATCTGCGCGCTGGCCTCCGCCTCGCGCGCGGCCTCCATCGCGGCGGCGGCGTTCTCGGCCGCGGTGGCGTCGAAGGGCAGCGAGGCGACGGTGATGTCGTCGCCGCGGGCCTCGTCCAGGCCGACGGCGGTGACCATCAGGTCGGTCATCTGCTGCTGGTTCAGGTTGCCGGCGACGGCGTCGTCCATGACGACGGAGACGGTCAGCCGGTTCAGCTCCCCGGGCGCGCCCTGCACGACCTCGGTGGTCTCCCCGACGGCGTTGTTCGCCGTCGTGGACTCCTTGTTGTAGGTCGACTCGCCGCCGGCGTTCCCGGCGGCGTCGGGCATGTTCTCCGGGCCGAGGACGCCACCGACCGGGGCGCCGGTGCCGACGTACTCCTCGGTGGTGGTCTGCTCCGAGATCGGCGGGACGTCCTCGTCGAAGGTGTAGGTCTTCGAGGTGGTGCTGCGCTCGGAGAGGTCGACGTCGGCGCGCACCGAGACCACGGAGCGGCCGGGGCCGACCACCGAGTCGAGGATCTTCTGGGCGCTGGCCGAGAGGCGGTCCTCGTACTCCTGCTCCACCTGGGACCGGGCGTCGCCGGCGGCCGCGGTCACGCCGGTGCCGGCGGCGGAGAGGACCTGACCGGTCGAGTCGGCGACGGTCACCTGGTCGGGGTTCATGTCCTGGATGCTGGAGGAGACCAGGTTGGTGACCGCCTGGATCTGCTCGCCGGACAGCGCGGTGCCGGGGGCCAGGTCGAGCAGCACCGAGGCCGTCGGTACGGCCTTGTCGCTGACGAAGACCTCGTCCTCGGGCAGGGCCACGTGCACGACGGCGGAGTTGACGCCGGCCAGCGACTCGAGGGTGTTGGCCAGCTCCCCCTCCAGGGCCCGCTGGTAGGTCACCTGCTGCTGGAACTCGCTGGTGGTGATGCCCTGCTCGTCCAGCAGCGCGTAGCCGGTGTCGTTGCCCGCCGGCAGGCCCTGGCCGCTCATGGCCAGCCGCAGGTCGTACACGGCGTCCTTGGCGACCATGATCGTGCTGCCGCCGTCCGCCAGGTCGTAGGCCACACCCTGGGCGTTGAGCTCCTCGACGATGGCCGAGGCGTCGCTCGCGGCGAGGTTGGAGAACAGCGGGGCCTGGGTCGGCGTGGTGATCCAGCTGTAGAAGAAGAACCCGCCGAGGGTCAGCCCGGCGAGCAGCAGGCCGATGACGACCTTCTGCCCGAGGCTGATCGTGTCGAACGAGGAGCGGGCACGCTCCAGCGTCCCGGCGAGTGCCGACTTCATCAGATCTGCATCCTCATGATCTCGTTGAAGGCCGCGACGGCCTGGTTCTTGATCGTCACGACCATCTCGGTCGCCACGCCGGACTCAGCGCTGGCGATCATGTAGTCGTGCACGTCCTTCAGGTCGCCGGTGGCGGCCTGCACGGCCAGCTCGGAGGTCACCGACTGCTTGGCCTGGAGCGCGTCGAAGGTGGAGGCGAGGACGGCGGCGAAGCCGTCGGCTCCCTCGGTCGCGGGCGTGCCGCGGGTGCTGCCGGCGACGCCGGTGACCGCGCCGACCCCGACCGGGGTGATGCCGCCGAGCGGGATCGTCATCAACGCTTCCCGAGCTGCAGCGCCGCCTGGTAGGCGTTGGTGGCCCGCTCGATGACGGCCAGGTTGGCCTGGTAGCCGCGCTGGGCCATCATCATGTGGGTCATCTGGTCACCCAGGTCGATGTCCGGGTACTTCACGTAACCGCCCTCGTCGGCCAGCGGGTGGTCGGGCTGGTAGACCAGCCGGCCCTCCGGGTCGCCGAACTCGGCGCGGGCCACGCGCACGCCGCCCTCGCCGCTGCCGTAGTCCACCGCTTGGGCGACGACGAGCCGCGCCTGGAAGGCGTCCTCGTCGGTGCGCCGCACCGTGTTGATGTTGGCGATGTTGTCGGCGGTGGCGTCGAGCCACTTCCGGTGGGTCATGAGCCCGGACTGGGAGATGCTCAGGGCCTGGAACATGCTCATGTCTACGAGGTCCTCAGGGCGGTGCGGAGCGAGTTGTACCTGCCGTCCAGGGCGTTGAGCGCCAGCTGGTAGCGCAGCCCGGTCTCGGTGGCGATGACGGTCTCCGCATCGAGGTTGACGTTGTTGCCGTTGGTGTTGGTCGGCTCCAGCGAGCGGCCGGTCGTGCCGCCGGAGATGACCGGTGTGGCGCCGCTGCGGACGGCCCCGCGCAGCGACGTCTCGAAGTCGGTCCGCCCGGCGAGGAAGCCGGGGGTGTTGACGTTCGCGATGTTGTCGGCGGTGACGCGCTGCCGCTGCGCGAGCCCGGCGAGGGCCGCCTTCAGGACCGACGAGGTGGCGTCGGGGATCATCGGCCGCCTCGCCGGCGGGTGGAGCAGGACACGATCGACCTCCGGGTACGCGGAACGCACTCGCGAGCGAGTGAGGGGCCGCCGATCCGTGGCGATGGTGGTGCTCTCCGTGCACAGGCTTCATCGGCAGCCGGCCGGTACCGGCTGACCACCGCTCCGCCACCCGAGGGACGCCAGCCACCGGATGAGGTGACGGGGGCGGATGTGACCAGAGGGGACCTCGCCTGGTCCCGGGTCGACCGGGGCGGGGGAGTTGGCACATGTCGCGCCCGTGGGTGGGCGGGATCGTGACCCCGCCGCAGGAACGCACGAACGCCCCGCTGCCGAAAGTCGGCGGCGGGGCGTTCGGAGGGAGGAGGTCAGCGTGCGGCGGTGGCGAGCCGCCCACCCCCGAGGGCGCGGGTGCGGTTCTCCCGCGCGGTCCGCCAGGCGGCTGCCCAGCGCTCGGCGGTGTGCTCGGTCAGGTGGTGGGCCAGCACGTGCTCCCGGGCCGCCGCGGCGACCTCCCGCCGGCGGTCGGCGTCCTTCACGCCGAGCGTGAGCCACTTGGCCCAGTCCTTGGGTGCGCGGGCGGGCATCCCCAGCCCGAGCCGCTCGTACTCCTCGGTGCGGGCGCGCACGCAGTACACGCCCCGCGCGGAGTACTCCAGCGGCTTCAGCCAGCTCTTGCTCGTGTTGAAGCGGTCGATCCGCAACGGGGCGATCCCGATGTCGAACAGCTCGCCCATCCGCGCCGCGTACCCGTCCACGTCCATCACCCAGGGCACCTCCTCCGGCTCGTCCGGCAGCCCCAGGCGCACCTTGATGTCCCACTTCTGGCCGAGGATGACCAGCCGGCTGCGCCCGCGGGTCCGGTCCAGCGCCTGCTGCAGACCGGAACCCATCTCCTGCAGGTCGTACGGGTGGCTGGGCACGCTGCCGGCCCAGCCGATGGTCACGGTCTCCGGGGTGCGCTCGTAGGCCGGCGGCAGCTCCGCAGTTCGGCGGGGAACGGCGTTCTCGATCACCGTGCCGCGGCCGTGGCGGGCGTACTCCGTGAGCAGCGCGGGCGTCGAGGTGGTCACCAGGTCCGCCTCCCGGGCGGCCTGGGCCGCGAACCCGCTGCTGCCGGCACGCACCAGGGCGTCGTGCCCCATGTGGCCGTACGGGACGCCGGAGAGCAGGTCGTCCATCTCCACGACGACGGCGACCCCCTGCGCCTGCAGGATGCGCTGCGTCTGCAGCATCTCGGCGGTCTTCGGCAGCTGCAGGACGACGACGTCCGCGCCCTGGCTGTCGACGTCGACGACCTCCATCGGGGCGCCCTCGGTGACCGAGCGCATGGTGGTCCGGATCCCGCGGGAGACGGCGACCTCGATGCCGAGCCCTGCGGCCTGGACGGCGCGGGCGGGCTCCTCGACGCGGTAGTACGTCGAACCCTGGGCGATCGCGTGGGTGAGCAGGACGCGCATGTGGAAGGACCCTTCTGTCTGTGACGGCTGCCGGGAGTGGTGCGCTGGGGCGGTGCCCGGCGCCGGGAGCCGGCGCTCGCTCCTCTGTCATCGGCAGTCGGGACCCCCGACGGTTCCGTCAGCGCGCTCTTCCGCCGCGGAGGCGGACCCGCGTCAGAGCCCGCGATCGATGAAGGAGGGCACGGGTCGCTCGGCGCCGTAGGACATGCGGGCGGCGAGGTCGCGCTGCTTCTGGGACTGCGTGATCCGCTCCACCAGGGCCTCGGCGACCGCCAGCTGGTGCTGCAGCAGCCGCGCGGCCCGCTCCCGCAGGTCGGCGGGCAGGGGGCCGAGCCCGGACGGGGGTACCCAGTCGGTGCTGCGCCGGCCCCACGCGGCGATCTCCTCGGCCCGGCCCCGGGCGAGGCTCTCCTGGGCGTCGATGACGTCGCCCTCGAGCTGGTCGAGGGCCTCGTGCCAGTCGGCGGGCGGGTGCCGGTCGCCGGAGGTGGAGCTGCCGGAGGCGTTCGGCCGGCCGGCAGGCGTGTACGGGCTGGAGCCGAAACCGGCTGCGGCGGAGCCGCTGACCGGACCGACGGTCATGACGGGACGCCCGCCAAGGAGGCGGCGGCCTGCCGCCACGCGTCGCGCAGCGGCTCGACGACCGCCCGGCAGGCGGCGATGCGGTTCGCGTCGCACTTGAGGTTGGCCTGCACGAGCTCGCTCATCAACCAGTTGTAGAGGGCGGCCAGGCGGGGCCCGCCCTCCCACATGTCGACCTGCAGGCTGGACAGCAGTTCCAGCACGATCGACTGTGCGTGCTGGAGCTCCTCGTTCACCCGGGGGCGGTCTCCCTCGGCGACCGCGAGCTGCGCCCGCTCGAGGTCGAGGGCCAGCCGGTCGTAGAGCATGACCAGCACCTGCTGCGGCGAGGCGGTGGCTACGGCGTCGCCGAGGTAGCGGGCGCGGAGCGAAGCAGCACTCATCGGGAAGGGCTCCTGAGGTGAAGAGGCGAGCGGGTCGGGCGGGGCGGCGTCAGGAAGACGGCAGTGAACCGAGCTGACCGGCCAGCCAGTTGGATTGGTTGGTCAGGGAGCTCAGCGCGGTCTCCATGGCGGTGAACTGGCGGGTGAGGGCCACCTTGCGTGCGGCCAGGCGCAGGTCCCAGTCGGCGATCCGGTCCTGGATGTCGCGCGCGAGGCTGTCCTGGCCCGTGGCCAGGGAACTGAGCGTGCCGGTCGTCGCGTCCGACGCGGCCTTGCTGACGTCGCGGACCCGCGCGGCCAGGCCGACGACGGCGTCGGGCTCGCCGGTCACCCCGGAACCGACCACGATGCGCTGGGCCAGGTCCGGCGTCGCCGCGAGGGCGGCGGCGAACTTCGCCTTGTCGAAGGTGATCTGACCGTCGCGGGTGGTCTGGAAGCCGACCTGGGCCGGCGAGCCGTCGGTGCCGACCGCCTCGGAGACGGCCTGCAGGAGCTGGCCGGCGATGGAGGTCACCGCGTACTCACCGCGCAACGCCGCTTTGCTCCCCGGCGTGTTGTCCGTGTAGGTCTCGATCGTCGACAGCGCCTTGTTCACAGCGTCGACGAGCGCGGAGACCTTGTCGGCGACGGCAGCGGGGTCCGTGGCGACCGTGACGGTGACCGGGGTGGGCTCCACCTTGCTCACCGTGAGGGTCGCGCCCGGCAGGACGCCCTCGAACGTGTTGGTGGCCGAACGGATCGTGTAGCTCGTCGTGGTGGCGGTGTCCTCGCCGACCTTCAGCTCGGCGTCCTGCCCGAGGCTGGTGGTCGTGAACTCCGTGCCTGCGACGGAGAAGCCGGCGGCCTCGCCCGACGTGCTCGCGCTGATCTGCAGGGCGAACTGCCCGGGGGAGACCTGCACCGCGGAGGCCTTCAGGCCCAGGGCTGCGTCCCCGTTGATCTTCGCCGCGATCTGCTCGAGCGACTCGGTGCCGTCCAGGACGACCGAGCCCTTGCTGGTCGTCCCGTCGGCGGTCCGGATGTCCAGGGTGCTCATCCCGGCGGCGGTGGTGGTGCTCGACCACCGGCCGGTGCTCACGCTGGAGGCGGTGGTCGCCACCTTGGCGACGGTGAAGGTGAGGGACCCGGGGGAGGCGTAGGAGGTGGTCGCGACCGCGACCGAGGCGGCAGTGCTGCTGGCCTTCGTGGTGGCGAACGACTCCGGCTTGAGCAGCGACTCGGCGCTGGTCGTCAGGGCCGCGAGCGAGCTGTTGACGGTGCGGTAGGCGCTGGCGGCGACCTGCGTCGCGGACAACCGCGTCTTCAGCGAGTTCTGCTGCCGGGCCTCGAGCTGCAGGAGCTGGGTGATCATCGTGCCGGTGTCGATCCCGGACACCAGGCCGGTGTTGATGCTCATCGTCATGTCACTGGCTCCTGGGTCGGTGCGATCGGGGGCCCACGCGAATGAGGGGGGAGGCACGAGGGCCTCCCCCCTCACCCGGGGTGCTGCTGAGGGTCTGCGGCCTCAGCTGTTCAGCTGATCGAGGATCAGCGGAGCAGCGAGAGGACGCCCTGCGAGGCCTGGTTGGCCTGCGCGAGCATCGCGGTGCCGGCCTGGGACAGGATCTGGGCGCGGGTGAACCCGACCATCTCCTGTGCCATGTCGGCGTCGCGGACCCGGCTCTCCGACGCGCTCAGGTTCTCGATCGAGACGTTGAGCGAGTTGATGGTGCTCTCGAAGCGGTTCTGCTTCGCACCCAGGCTGGCGCGGGACTCCGACACCGTCTTGATCTGGGTGTCCAGCGTGGCCAGGTCGGCCGTGGCGCTGTAGGTGCCCGAGGCCGACATGTTCGTGGCCACGCCGCTGACCGCCGTGGCGACCGTGGTGACGTTGCTGAGCTCCACGGTCATGGTCTCGCCGCCGTTGGCACCGGTCTGGAACGACAGGCTGGAGGCGCTGCCGTTCAGGAGCTTGGTGCCGTTGAAGTCGGTCCGCCCGGCGATGTCGGTCAGCGCGCCGGCGAGCTCGGTGACCTCCTTCGCGATGTAGCCGCGGGCCTTCTCGTCGACGACGCCGCTGTTGCCCGCCTGGACCGTCAGGTCGCGGACGCGCTGCAGGATGGCGTGGACCTCGGTGAGGGCACCTTCCGCCGTCTGCACCACGGAGACGCCGTCCTGCGAGTTGCGGACGGCGACCTTGAGGCCACCGACCTGCGAGCGCAGGCCCTCGGAGATCGCCAGACCGGCCGCGTCGTCGGCGGCGCGGTTGATCCGGAAGCCGGAGGACAGCTTCTCGAGCGACTTGCTCATCTGGCTGTCGGTGATCGACAGGTTGCGGTGAGCGTTGAGAGCAGCGATGTTCTGGTTGATGCGCAGACCCATGATGTTCCTCCTTGGAAGGGGTCGTACTTGGTCTTCCCGCTGCATCCGTGCTGCGGGCCGTACATGGAAGGTCTTCGGCCGGTGCCCGGGGGCTCTTGAGCCGAGTGGGCAAATTCTTTCCGTCGCAGAGGATCAGGCCGTCCGGGCGGTGTGATCCCGGGTGACCGGCCAGGCGGCTCGGGGTGAGGGGAGCGGCGCGCCGCAGCGACCGGTGACCCGGTCGAGGTAGGCGCGCTGCTGGTTGCGTGCGCGCACGCCGCCGTCGGCGGGGACCGACCTTCCGTCCCAGATCTCGCTCATCGCGGCATGCAAGAGGGTCAGGGCTCGGGCGCGCATCTGGGAGACGCGGGAGAGCGTCACCTCTAGGCCCTCGGCGATATCGGTCAGTGATTCATCACCGAAGAAATTGCGCTCGATGACCTCGTCCAGCCGGTCGGGCAGGGCGCGGATCGCCTCGTGCAGGTGCCGTGCCCGTTCCCCGCGCAGGACGGCGCGCTCGGGTGACTCCCCGGTGTCGGGCAGGTCCAGCGTGCTGCCGTCGGGACCGGCCTCGGCGTCGATGCTCACCATGACCGCGCGGTGGACGTCGACCTGCAGGTGGTCGAGCTCGCTGCGAGCGATCCCCAGGCTCGTGGCCAGCTCCTCGCGCGTAGGCGGCCGGCCCAGGCTGATGGTCAGCGCGTCGGCGGCGGCGTCGGTCCGGCGGGCCGCAGCCCGCACCGACCGGCTCGCCCAGTCCCCGGAGCGCAGCCCGTCGAGGACCGCGCCCTGCAGCCGGGCCAGCGCGTACGTCGCGAACGAGGCGCCGGCCGAGGGGTCGAACCGGCGGGCCACCTCGACGAGCGCCACGTGCGCGCAGGAGAGGAGGTCCTCACGGCTCACGTGGCTCGGGAGGGAGATGCGTGAGGCGACGGCGTTGACGGCGAAGGCGGCGAGCGGCAGGTGCTCGGTCACCAGGGCGTCGACCTCCTGCGGGGACCGTCCCTTGACCGGGTGGGGCACCCGGCCGTTCGGGGGGCGTTCGCGCAACGGCCGGTCATGCGCGGACCGCTCACGCAGGGATCGCTCGGTCGCGAGGGCACGGACTGGGGTCACATCCGTATCTCTCGGCTGTCCCGGGTGGAGTCGGCACCACCCGTCGGCACAAATCCGCACGAACGTGAGCGCCAGTTGCGTGCTTCGGCTCAACCCCCTCCGAACGGGTGCCGATGGCAGCACCGACGGCGGTGGCCGGCCCTGCGGCCGGGGCGACCGCGAGCACGAGCGAGACGACGGAAGGCGGTGGACACGTGGACTACCAGCACCTGTCGACGATGCTGTGGCGGGAGCAGGAGCTCCTGGACCTGCTGCTGTTCAAGGCCGAGGAGAAGCAGTACCTGATCCTCACCGGCAAGACCCGCTGGCTGGCGCGCATCGCGCACGAGATCGAGGTCATCCTCGACCAGCTCCGCACTCTCGAGGTGGAGCGGTCGGCAGCCACCGAGGCGATCGCGGGGAGGCTCGGGCTGTCCGCCAACCCGTCCCTGCGACAGGTCGCCGATGCGGCGCCCGCGCCGTGGAACGACCTCCTCGCGCAGCACCACGAGGCGCTGTTGACCCTGATCACCGACCTGCGCAGCCTGTCCGACGCCAACCGGGAGCTCATCGAGGGCGGCCTCTCCGCCATCGGGGACGCGCTCCTGCAGACGCGGACGTCCTCGACGGGCACGTACGGCGCGAGCGGCCGGCACTCCGACGGCGCCCACCGAGCGGTCACCCTGGACGGAGCACTCTGACGTGAGCACCTTCAGCCTCCTCAACACGGCGACCACCTCGTTGTGGGCGCAGCGCCGGGCGCTCGATGTGACCGGTCAGAACATCTCGAACGTCAACACCGACGGGTACTCCCGGCAGCGCGTCGACATGCGGGCGATCGGCGGCAGCGCCGTCCCGGCGTTCTACTCCACCGGCACCGGCATCGGTGGCGGCGTGAACGCCGACGAGATGACGCGGATCCGTGACGCCTTCCTGGAGGGTCGCGGGCACACGGAGCACGCCAACAGCGCGCAGCTGACGGCCGAGACGGATGCGTACGAGCTGGTGGAGCAGGCGTTCCGCGAGCCCGGGATCACCGGCCTGCAGAACCTCATGGCCGACATGTGGCGCGGATGGCAGGACGTGGCCAACAAGCCGGAGGACCCGGCCGCCCGGGGGCAGGTGCTCAAGCGGCTCGAGACGCTCGTCGGCGGCCTGCACTTCAGCAGCGCGCAACTGGACGGCCAGTGGCTGCAGACCCGCGAGAACCTCGGTGTCCTCGTCGACGACGTCAATGCGGCGGCCGAGACGATCGCCCAGCTGAACACCGCGATCCTGCGGGCCTCGCAGAGCGGCCTGCCGGCCAACGACCTCACCGACCAGCGCGACCTGCTGGTCATGAAGCTCGCCGACCAGGTGGGGGTGTCGGTGCGGCCGCGGGACGGCGGTGTCGTCGACGTGGTCGTCGGCAGCGTCACGCTGGTCTCCGGTGGCACCGCGTCGAAGCTCGCGGTGCACGGCACGGTCGACCCGGCGGGCACCGCCGGCGACCCGCCGCGCGTCGTCACCGCCGCCGGCGGTCTCCCGGTCACCGTCGGGGGTGCTGCCGGAGGGCAGCTGCACGCGCTGAACGCGATCCTCCCCACCTACCGAACCGAGCTCGACGGCATCGCCTCGTCGCTGGTCACCGTGCTGAACACCGCGCACGCAGACGGCTACGACCTCGACGGGTTGCAGGGCGGCGCGCTGCTCGGCTCCTCGGGCGGGCCGGTGACGGCGTCGTCGATCACCGTGACCCTCACCGACCCGCGGAAGATCGCCGCGTCGTCCATCGGCCCCGGCACTCCCAACCTCGACCACGCGAACGCCGACAAGCTGGCCCAGCTGGGCAACGGCGTGGGCTCACCCGACGCGGCCTACCGCAAGATGATCGTCGAGCTGGGCGTGCAGTCGGCGGTTTCGCAGCGCAACCTCGGCATCCAGGCGGTCATCACCGGGCAGGTGGACGCTGCCCGGGAGTCCGTGGCCGGGGTCAACCTCGACGAGGAGATGACCAACATGCTGTCCTTCCAGCACGCGTACTCGGCCGCGGGCCGGCTGGTCACGGCGATCGACGAGATGCTCGACGTCCTGATCAACCGCACCGGCCGCGTGGGGCTGTGATCTGAGTGCGCATCACGCAGAGAGCCGTCGCCCTCACCAGCCTGCAGGGTCTGAACCGTGGCCTCGACTCGTTCGGCAAGCTGCAGCAGCAGCTCACCTCGGGCAGGCTCCTCAACGCCCCGTCCGACTCGCCGACCGGCACGAACAAGGCGATGCAGATCCGGTCGGAGCAGGCCGCCGTCGAGCAGTTCGGCCGCAACATCGCCGACGCCGACAGCTGGCTGTCGATCACCGACTCCACGCTGCAGAACATGCTCGACGTCACCCGGCGGGTCCGCGACCTCACCGTGCAGGGTGCCAGCACCGGCAGCTCGTCCGAGGCCAGCCGGCGGGCGCTGGCGACGGAGGTCGAGTCGCTGCGGGAGAGCCTCCTGGGCCTGGCGAACACGACGATTCAGGGCCGGCCCGTCTTCGGCGGGGTAACCACGGGCGCCAACGCCTACAGCGACACCGGCGCCTTCACCGGCATGGGCGGGGCCGACGTCATGCGCCGGGTCGCCTTCACCGAGGAGGTCCGGGTGGACCTCACCGGACCGGAGGCCTTCGGACCCCCCGGGGACGACCTCTTCGCCGTGGTGGCACGGATCGCCGACGACCTCGTCAACGACCCCGCCGCCCTCGACCAGGGGCTGGTGGACCTGGACGCGGCGATGAAGCGGATGCTCGGCGGGCTCGCCGACGTGGGCGCCCGCGCGGCCCGCGTCGAGCGCGAGCAGCAGATCAACAGCGATCTGGCGCTGACGCTGGAGGCCCAGCTCGGCGAGATCGAGAACGTGGACCTGCCCAACACGATCATGCGGCTGCAGATGCAGCAGGTCGGTTACCAGGCCGCGCTGCAGGCGACAGCGAAGGCCATCTCCCCGACGCTGATGGACTACCTGCGTTGACGACCGCCCTCGCCGATCACCCCGCGGCGGCCTCGACGACGGCACCGGCTCCGCCCCCGGTCCAGGTGCTGTCGTTCGCCGAGCCGCTGCCGGGTTTCCCGCGGCACCGGGACTACGTCCTGGTCCCCGGGGACAGCGCCGGGCTGCTCTTCTGGCTCCAGGCGGTCGCCCCCGACGGGCCCCGGTTCCTCGCCGTGCCGGCGCGGGAGTTCTTCCCGGGGTACGCCCCCGTCCTGCCCGCCGCCGTGCGGGTGGAGCTCGGGCTCGCCGATCCGGCCGAGGCGCGGGTGTTCTGCCTGGTCACCGTGCCCGACGGCGACGTGGCCGAGGCGACGGCCAACCTGCGGGCCCCGGTGGTCGTCGCCCCCGCGACCTCCCGCGCCCGGCAGGTCGTCCTGGACGACGGCTCCCTTCCCCTTCGGCGGCGCCTGCGCCGATAACCTCACTGCGCCGCGTCGGGACGCGGCTTCGACGCCCGCCCCGGCGGGCGACGCCACGGACGGCCACCACACACACCCATGGAGGGGTACTCGTGCTCACACTCACCCGCAGCGTCGGCGAGACGATCCGCATCGGCGACGACATCGAGGTCCACGTCGTCGAGGTCCGGGGCGGCACCGTCCGCCTGGGCTTCAAGGCGCCTCGCGAGATCGCGATCCACCGCGAGGAGGTCTACCGGCAGATCGCCGAGGCCAACCTGCTGGCCGCCCAGGTCACCGCCGACACGCTCGGCGCCCTGGCGGCGTTCGCGCCCACCGCGGCGCCGGACGACGCAGGGACCGAGGCCGCGCCGGCCGGAGCGACCGCGGTGGAGGGCAGCACGTCCCGCTGAGCGGCAGATGTGCACGGTCGCCGGGGGGTCGACCTCGGCAGACCGTGCCAATCTGACGTGGCGACCGGCTGATCGGACTCCGACACAGGCAACTATTGCCGAAGCTTCCCCGTCACAACTGCGCTGGACACAGCGAGTTGTGTGCCGCGTCCGGAGCGTGCATGCGGCAGATTCCTCCTCACGCAAGTGACAGGGGGCGATCAAGATGGCACGTAACGCATTCACCGCTTCGGTGGCGGGGGACCAGACCGGCGACCAGGAGTCCGTGGTGGTCCACGTGCAGCTGCGACCTCGCCGGGGCGCCACCCGCAAGTGCCTCGCGGCGCTCGCGGCGCTGGCCGCCGAGCACGAGGACGTCGTCGTCGCCGTCACCGGCCTGAGCAAGGACGACCGCGTCGTCCGGGTGACCGTCGGCGTGGACCTCGGCCCCCGTGCCGCCGTGGCCCGGTTCTCCCCGCAGGCGCAGGCGGCGTACGCCTTCGTGTCGGCGCTCTTCACCTCGCTGTACGACCACATGCCGGTCTACACGGCCGAGCCGAGCAGCGCCGAGCGCGCCGCCGCCACCGCTCTGCTGGAGCACGCCGCCGCCGGTGCCGCACGCGCCGACGGCTTGCCGGTGGAGGTGCTCGAGGCGCTGCCCGAGGCCTCGGTGCCGGTCCCGCTCGTCCCCTCGCCGCGCCGCCCCGGTCCGGGGGAGCGCATCCCGGCCTGACGGCCTCCCGTGCAGTGCGGAGTGCCTGCCGCCCCGGCACCCCTTCTTCCCCGTAGTGCCCAGGAGTACCGATGCCCGACCGCATCCCCGTCCCCAGCTCCACCTCCGCCGACGACCGGGCCCGTGCCCGCCAGCCCCTGGTCTTCGGGGGCATCCCCGAGGCCGACGGGTGGGCGCTGGCGCCCATCACCCCGCGCGACCGGGTGCACTTCCGCGTGGACCACGAACTGCCGCTCGACGAGTTCCGCCAGGCCCTGCCCGACGGCGTGACGGTCACCTACGACCAGGGGGACGGCCTCTACCGCGTGGACGGGGCCTGCGGCTCGGCCGCCGTGCTGGCCGACTGGGTGAAGGCCTGGTGCGCCGGCCGGGGGACCACGACCATCGGGCTGCGCGCGGAGACCGGCGTCCGCCGGCGCGCCCCGCGGGACCTGCCGCCGGCCTTCCTCGACGACCTGTGCCGCCACTACGGGCCGGTCAGCCTCAAGCGCCTGCAGCGGAACATGAGCACGATCCGCCTGCACCTGCCCGACCCCGACGACCTGGGGCAGCAGGTCTTCGAGTGGATCCTCAAGGCCGTCGCCCAGTACGACGAGACCAAGTCGGTCCCCTTCGGGGCCTTCCTCGCCACCCAGCTGTCCAAGTGGGTGCACGACCTCGGGCGCAACGCGCACGGGCGGACCGCCGCCGACACCGAGCACAAGCAGCAGAAGGCGATCGCCGCCTTCATGGCCGAGCACCAGCGGCGGCCCAGCGAGAAGGAGCTGGCCGCCTACATGGGCCAGAGCGTCGCCACCCTACGCCGCAACTCCCAGACGGTGGCCACGCTCAACGGGCTGCGCAACCTCCAGTCGCTGGACGGCGCCCCCGAGGCCACCGAGATCCTGCTGCCGGACTCCTCCGAGGCGCCCGACGAGATCATGGGCGAGGCCGAGCAGACGCTGCTCTCGCACGCCTTGACCGCCGCGTGCGCGCCGGACCCGGAGGCGCGTCGCGACCAGCGGGCCGGTCAGCCCAACGTCCTCGGCTGGGCGACCTGGTACCTGACGACGTGGGGCGGGCGGACCAAGACGCAGCTCTCGACGGACCTCGGCACCTCGGTCCGGAACATGAACGTCTACGCCGACCGCGTCGAGAAGGCGCTGAAGGACCGGCTGGCCGAGCTCGCCGACTGAAGAAGGACCCCCTTCTGCCCACCGCTCGCACGCTCGCAGCGGGTCCCTGAAGGGGGCCGTTCCAGTACGTCACCCGCTCGGCGCGGGCCCCTGCAGGGAGCCGTTCCAGCACGTCGCCTGCTCGGCGCGGTCCCTGAAGGGGGCCGTTCCAGCACGTCGCCTGCTCGGCGCGGGCACCTGCAGGGAGGCCGTTCCAGCACGTCGCCATGCTCGGGGTGAGCCTCTGGACGAGGCCGGTGGATCCCGCGCTCCCGCACACCTCCGTGCGGGCGCGGGATCTCGGCGTTGCGGCAGGTCGCCCGGACCGCCGGCGGTGACGCGCGGGACGGGACGGACCCCCCGGAGATCCGATACGGAAAAGGGCCTGTCACAGGGTCGAACGAGGCCTGAACCTGCCGATATCCACGACGTGACACCCCGCCCGAGGACCTGCCGCCCGGCCTGCCGGCCGTGGGCGCGGACCGGGGCGCGGTACCGGGGCGGTGCCCGGTGAGCGCGCTGCCCGCCGGCGACGCCGGCTCGCCGACGCTCGTCCCGCACTGGCTGGACGCCACCGCCCGCGAGCTGCTGGCCGCCTCGGTGCGCACCGCCCTCGCCGGCAGCTCGGTGCACCCGGTGGCCACGATCCACCTGCAGGACGTGCTCACCGAGCTGCACGTGGCCGCCGCTCGCGAGGCGGTGTGGCCGGCCTCCACCGCCCGGGTGCGCCTGGCCACGGGCTGGGACGAGGACGTCCTGCCCGTCCGGCTCAGCCCGGCCGAGCTCGCCGCGGTGCTGGGCCTCCCCGCGCTGCCCGCCCGGCTGCGCGGGCTCCTCGCGACCGGGGGCCGCTCGTGAGCCCTGGCCCCTTCGGCACCACCATCGCGCCCCGGGGGCTGCTGCAGCGGTTCCGCGCCGCCCCCGTGGACGTCGCCGACCTGCACGACGTGGCCGTGCAGTTGCTGCCGCGGCTGGCGTCGGCCCGGCTGCACCTGGGCCTGGTCCGGCGTCCGGGCGCGGGGACGGTGCTGCACGTCGAGGAGGACGAGCGGGTGCAGCGCGTGGCGCTGACCGACCTCGCCGACGACATGAGCCGGGCGGGAGTCCCGGGCACGGCCGCCGGCATCACCGCCGCCCTGCGCAGCTGGGTCGAGCGACGCCCGGTGACCGACGCGGCCGCCGCCGCATCGGGGATCGCCGTCCTGGACTGGGTGGACCGGTCGGAGACCGCGGTGGGCTGGACCGTCGTCGTGGTCCGCGGTGATCTCGCGGTGGCCTGGGTGCCCTCGCCGGCGGCGCGCGCGGCCGAGCTGCACCGGGTGCGCTCGGCGTCGACCGGCCGGGCGCACGAGGTGCCGCTGCAGGTGCGGGTGGAGGGGCCGCTGGCGCTCTTCTCGCACCGCGCGGTCCCGGTGCTGGCCTCGGCGGCCCTGGTTGCTCCCGAGCTGATGCTCCAGCGGATCGCCACCACGGGCCTGGCGCTGCCGGACATGCACGTGGTCGTGACACCGCACCGCCCGGTGGCGTGCGCGGACCCCGGGGTCGCGCGACGGCTCGCGGGTCAGACGAGCGAGGCAAGCGTGACGCTGCCCTGGCGCTCCGTCGTCGACCTGCCCTGGCTCTGAGCGCCGGCTCGCTGCGGGCCGCTCAGGAGATGTGGCCGAACTCCCAGTGCCAGGGCTCGGGCTTCTCGCCGCCGGGCCGCGCCCAGTCGGGCTGCACCCAGCCGAAGCGGGCGGCGTTGGCCGTCATCCAGTTCCACTGGGGGGTGCGGGCCACGTGGACGCCGCCGCCGAGGTCGATCGCCAGGGCCCACCCGTGGTTGGAGGTGCCTGGCACGGCGGCCAGGGCCGGCTTGGCGACGGCGACCGCCACCTGCGCGCCGAAGGAGCGGTAGGAGTCGGTGATGCGCAGCGGCGTGCCGAACTCCGCCGTGTAGGCCGCATCCAGCTGCGCGTACGCGGCGGCCGCATCGCACCGCAGCGCGTGCCTGCCCACGCCCAGTCGGCACAGCGCCTCGGCGGGGATCCGGCCGTTGGACCAGCCGCCCCACTGCGGGTCCACCGGGCCCGGCTCCGGCAGCGGGGCACCGCACGCGCCGGTCCCGCCGCCGGCGGGCAGCGCGGGGTTCGGCCCGGCCGGGCGCGGCAGGGTGACCCGCACCGCGGAGGACCCGGCCGGCGTCGAGGTGACGGCCACCTGGAAGGAGGCGGCGGACGCGCCGACGACCTCCCCCGCGCCGAGGTAGATGCCGACGTCCTGCCCACCGGGGGCGAAGACCAGGTCGCCGATCTGCACGTCGCGCACCGGGACCGGCGCACCGGAGGCCCACTGGGCCCCGGGGTCGCCGGGCAGCGCGTACCCGGCCAGCAACCAGGAGGCCGCCGTGAAGCCGCCGCAGCCATAGGTCCCGGGACCGGCGGTCCCGGCCACGAAGGGTTTGCCGAGCTGGGAGAGGGCGTTGCTCACCGCCGCGACGGTCTCCGCCGCCGGCACCGTCACGGGCTCGCTGCCGATCACGGCCCACGCCACGCCCGGGACGGGCCGGCCGTCGGCGTCCAGCGCCGGGGACAGACCCGCGGGGAAGGCGGCGGGATCGGCCAGCGCGGCCGCCGGCGGCGGCGCGATGCCGGCCGCGGCGAGCCGGCCGAGGTGCTCCTGCCAGCGCCGCGTCGCGGCCTCGTTGCGCTGCTGCTGCGGGCCGGCCGCGGGGAGGGCGCCCAGGCCGGCGAGCCGGCCGGTGACCTCGGCGGGGAGGCCACCCGCCTCGTCGCGCATGGCGGCGAGGACCTCGGCGGCGCGCTGCTCGGCCGCGGCCAGGGCGGCGCGGGCGTCCGCGACGCGGGTGACGGCTGCCTGCAGACGGGTGGCGGTGCGCTCGGCGCGGACCACGTCGCCCTCCAGCGCGCGCCCGGCCCGGTCGGCCAGCGCCTGTCGGGTGAGGGACGTCGCGGTGCTGCGCGGCTGGTCGAGGTCGAGACCGAGCACCGGGTACCGGCTGGTCCCGTCGGCCCGGTAGAGCTGCGCCGCTCCGGCGCCGACGGTCCGCTGCCGGGCGGCGAGCTCCGCGCGGGCCGCGTCCTCGGCGGCCTGCGCCTCCTCGAGCCGGGCGCGGCGCTGATCCGCCTCGTCGGCCAGCTGCTGGTACAGGTCGGCCTGCTCCAGCAACGAACTGCGCGCGGTGAGGGCGAGGGTGGTCGGGTCGAGGGCGGAACCGCCGCCGTCGGGAGCCTGCGCCGCGGGCAGCAGCACCGCGAGCGCGGCGGGGAGGAGCAGGGCGCTGGTCGCGACGACGCCGAGGCGCGTCGACCAGCGGGATCCGGTCCGCGGGGCGCGGCTGCGGCTGCGTCGCGACGGGGCGGTGGCCCGCCGGACGGCGGTCCGGCCGGCGGCCGGGCGGCCGCGGGTGGAGGCCGACCCGGAGGGACGCCGGCTCCCGGACCCGCCGGTGCGGGCGGCGACGGCCGCCCGGGCGGCGGCGAGCTGCTCGGGGGTGATCCCGGGACGGGCCGCAGCGGCCTGGCGCAGGGCCAGGGCCTCGCGCAGTGCTCGGGCCTCCGCCGGGGTCAGGGGCGGTCGGGCCGGTGAGCGCTTCGCACCGGCTGCGCCGGCGCGGCTCTCGGGCGGGCGTCCGGCCGGTGTGCGGCCGGTCGGGGTCCGCCCGGCGGGGGTGCGGCCGGTCGGGGTCCGTCCGGCCGGCGTGCGGCCGGGAGTGCCCGACGTGGCGGAGGCGGTGCGGGGAGCAGCCGCGCGCCCGGGTGTCCGCGATGCAGGCACTGCGTCCCCCGGGCGATCTCGTCGTGACGGATGGGGCTCCTGGGACCACTGGGGCCGGGAGCTCTCCGCACATCCATCGACACGCCGGGGGAGGTGCTTGAAGGACGGGCTGGGAGGAGGTCACCCGTACGGGGTGGGGTGAACCTCGGGGGAGGAGCCGGGCGGGGGTGTGCCGGGCCGGTGGATCAGGGCGCCCACCAGGCGCCGTGCCGGTGTTCCAGGGGGATGCGCAGCTCGCCGCCGTCCTCGGTGGAGACGACGAACTCCAGCTTCGTGATGCGGACGGGCGGGCCCTCGCCGTCGGGCTCCAGCAGCCGGCCGGTCGCCAAGGGCATGGGCGGCAGGACGAGGAGGTCCTCGTCGGGGAGCTCGGCCATGCGCGGTCCTCTCGAGATGGTGGCGCACCCACCGTAGGGATCCCGGCCGGGGACGCAACGGGCCGGGTGACCCTGCGGGGTCACCCGGCCCGGCCACGCCCCGTCGCGAGGACGGGGTCGTCGCTCAGCGCGCGTCGACCGGGACGTAGTCCCGCGCGGTCTCACCGGTGTAGATCTGCCGGGGGCGCCCGATCTTCGTGGACGGGTCGGCGATCATCTCGCGCCACTGCGCGATCCAGCCGGGCAGCCGGCCCAGGGCGAACAGCACGGTGAACATCCGCGTCGGGAAGCCCATCGCCTGGTAGATCAGCCCGGTGTAGAAGTCGACGTTCGGGTAGAGCTTGCGCTGGACGAAGAACTCGTCGTTGAGCGCGATCTCCTCCAGCTGGCGGGCCAGGTCGAGCAGCTCGTTGTTGCCGCCCAGCTTGTCCAGCACGGTGTCGGCCGTCGACTTCACGATGGCGGCGCGGGGGTCGTAGTTCTTGTACACCCGGTGCCCGAAGCCCATGAGCTTGACGCCGGGCTCCTTGCTCTTCACCCGCTCGACGAAGCGCGGGATGTCGCCTCCGTCGGCCCGGATGGACTCCAGCATCTCCAGCACCGACTGGTTGGCGCCGCCGTGCAACGGGCCGAACAGCGCGTTGATGCCGGCGGACACCGACGCGAACAGGTTGGCGTGCGAGGACCCGACCAGCCGCACCGTGGAGGTGGAGCAGTTCTGCTCGTGGTCGGCGTGCAGGACGAAGAGCATGTCCAGCGCCTTGGCGAGGTCCGGGTCGACGTCGTAGGGCTCCGCGGGGAACCCGAACGTCATGCGCAGGAAGTTCTCGACGATGCCCAGCGAGTTGTCCGGGTAGAGGAACGGCTGCCCCACCGACTTCTTGTACGCGTAGGCCGCGATCGTCGGCAGCTTCGCGATGAGGCGCAGCGTGGAGATCTCCACCTGCTCCTCGTCGAACGGGTCCAGCGAGTCCTGGTAGAAGGTCGACAGCGCGCTGACCGCCGAGGACAGCACCGGCATGGGGTGCGCGTCGCGCGGGAAGCCGTTGAAGAACTGCTTGAGGTCCTCGTGCAGCAGCGTGTGCCGCCGGATCCGCTGGTCGAACTCACCGAGCTGGTCGGCGGTGGGCAGCTCGCCGTAGATCAGCAGGTAGGTGACCTCGAGGAAGCTCGACCCCTCGGCCAACTGCTCGATCGGGTACCCGCGGTAGCGCAGGATCCCGGCGTCGCCGTCGATGTAGGTGATCGCGGAGGTGCACGACGCCGTGTTCACGAAGCCGATGTCCAGGGCGACCTTGCCGGTCGTGGACAGCAGCTTGCTGGTGTCGATGCCGTCGGCGCCCTCGGTTCCCCGCTTGAGGGCAAGGGGCAGTTCTCCACCGGGGTAGCGCAGGGATACGTCCGAGGTGCTCGCAGTCTCGCTCATCGACTGCGCACGCTACTCAGTTCTGGAGCGGTGGGCACGGGCGCGCGCGCGGGCATCGGCTCCGGCGGTGCGGGAGGGGTCCAGCACGGCGAGGCGAGCAGCCCGGCCAGCCGGTCCAGCGCCCCCGGCGCCGGGCGCAGCTCCCCGGCCAGCCGCGGGCCGCCGTCCGGCGCCGGGGGCGGGCCCACGCTGATGTCCCCGCACGTCTCCGGCGTCTGCCCGATGGCCGCCAGCAGGGCACCGACGATGGCGCCGCTGCGGGTGCCGTGGGCGTCGTCGGCGGTGACGAACGGCAGGCTGACCGCCAGCCGGGGATGGGCCCCGGCGAGCTCGAGCAGCCGCATCGTCCACTCGGAGTGCTGCTCCCAGCCGGCGGCCGCCCGGACGGTGAACGAGGGGCCCGCGTCCCGGTTGCAGACGGCGAACACGTCGGCGAGCAGGCCGTCGTCGAAGAGCTCGCCCAGCGGCCCGCCCGACGCCTCGGCCGGCGGGCTCTGCGTCTGGGTCGGCGTGTAGCCCAGGAGGAAGGCCCCGTAGGTCCGGTCCTCGACCACCGCGGGGGTGTCGTCGACGTCGCAGGCGGGGAGCGCCCTCGCCTGGGCGTAGAGCCGCTCCATCGCGGCCAGCCACTCCGGCCCGTCGTGCGCTCGGCGCACGGACTCCCGGGCCGCCGCTCCCTCCCGGGCACGCAGCGCCGGGTCGTCGACCAGGCGCCGCAGCGCGACGGCGTACTGCTCGCGGGTGCGGACACGGGGCAGGCCGGCCATCCCGGGCGAGTCCGCCTGGAAGATGTGCGCGGGGGAGTCCTCGGGCATGTCCACGATGGTGAGCACCGGCAGCCCGAGCAGCGCCGCCTCGAGCACCGAGGTGACCGCGCGGGTCGGGTAGCTGTCCAGGTACACGTCGGCCAGCGCGTAGTAGGGCCCCGGATCGGGGACCTCCCCGGTCGGGAACACCCGGCCCGGGTACCGCTTCGCCAGGCGTTCCCACACCCCGGTGGCCGGCGGGCCGACGAGCACTACCGCGAGCCGAGGCGACATGGCCAGCGCCCGGTCCAGCAGCTGGTCCATGCCGCGTCCCCAGGTCGCGGCGATCTTGTGCTCGGCGGAGACCGCCACGGCGACCACGGCGTCGGGCCGGACGCCCAGTTCGGCGCGCAGCTCCTCCGGGCTCACCGGCGACGGCGGGGTCTCCAGCGGCAGAGGCAGGACGCCCACCCGCTCCGGGGAGACGCCCCGCCGCGAGAGGGTCAGCCGGCTGGCCGCGGGGCGGAGGTCGCAGACCAGGTCGGCCGCCCCGACGCCGAGCCAGTAGGCGTGATCGGCGTGGTTCTCATAGATGACCGGCGGCCGCGGCCCCGGCAGGTTGACGGCGGCCAGGGCGACCGCGTCGTTGGGGTGCACGTGCAGGACGACGAGGTCGGCGCGGTCCACCAGGGTGCGCAGCGCCGTCACCCGCGACGTCAGGTCGGAGGTCGCCGTGCGGAGGTCGTGCAGCCGGCCGCCCCGAGACCGCGCCACCTCGACCAGGGCCTCGGGTACCGGCGCGAACTGGTTGGTGAGGACGACGTCGGAGGCCCGCGGGTCGCGGTCCATCCAGCGCCACGCCAACCGGGTGTGGCCGCCGGTCCCGTACGCCTCGGTGAGGACGTGCAGCACCCGGCCGGTGTCGCGTCTGCCGTCCACGGTCGGAGGCGTGCCCCCGCGCACGGCGTGGACCACCAGCCGCTCGAGCCCGGGGTCGCTGAGCAGCCCGGTCGGGGCCTGCCACCCGTACGACGCGGCCATGGTCGCGCTGCGGAGGACCCGCTCGACGTCGCCCCGGGCCGCGTGCGTGCGCACCAGGTCGACGAGCCGGTCGTAGGTCCCCCGGTTGCCGTCGAGGACCTGGTGGGTGTGGGTAGGGGGGCGGTGCACGGTGGGCCTCCAGCTACTCGGCCGGGCGCACGCCCGGATCCGGGGTGGTCATCGGCGGGTGGGCCGGAGGGCGTGACCGCCGCCGTTCCCGGCCGGGGACCCGGCGCGCACCTCGGCGAGGTACTCGTCGTGGTCGCGGATGTAGTCGTCGGGGTCGTAGGGGTCGGAGGCCAGGACCAGCAGCACGGCGTCGGCCGTGTAGCGGTACTGCGTCCCCCAGATCATCGGGGCCATGTGCAGGCCGACGTCGGGCCGGTCGAGGACGAACTCCTGACGTCGCTCGCCGTCGTCCACGACCGCCCGGACGCTGCCGCGGACGCAGATCAGCACCTGGTGGCAGCGCCGGTGCGCGTGGGCGCCCCGGACGTCGGTCGAGGGCACGTCGTAGACGGTGAAGAAGCGGCGCGGCGTGAACGGCAGGTCCTCGAAGTCCGCCGCCACCAGGCTGCCGCGCAGGTCGACCGCGCGGTCCATGCGGAGCAGCGACACCCCGGGCACCCGGCTCTCCGGCAGCGTGCCGCCCAGGTGCGTGGGTTCCGGCGCGACGTCGCCGGTGGCGTCCACGTAGCCGACGATGCGCGCCGGGTTGCCGACCACGACGGCGTTGGGCGGCACGTCCTTGGTGACGACCGCGCCGGCGCCGACCATCGCGTTCCGGCCGATCGTGCGGCCGGGCAGGACCGTGCTGTTGGCGCCGAGCGAGGCCCCCTGGCCGACCGAGGTGCGCGGGTAGCTGGTGAGGTGCTGGCGGCTGCGCGGGAACGGGTCGTTGGTGAACGTGACGTTCGGCCCCACGAAGACGTCGTCGGCCAGGTGCACGCCGTCCCACAGCTGCACTCCGCACTTGACCGTGACCCGGTCGCCGACCACGGCGCCGCCCTCGACGAAGACGTGGTCGCAGATGTTGCAGTCGGCGCCGATGCGGGCGCCGGGCAGCACGTGGGCGAAGGCCCAGATGCGGGTGCCGGGGCCCACGTCGGTCGATTCGCACACGCCCAGGTCATGGACGAAGAAGGACACCGTGGCTCCTCTGTGACGGGTCGGCCCGGCGCCGACCCCGGCACCGGAGCGGCCGCCGCGTTCGGGTCACCCGGACCTGCAGTTCCCGCGCATTCGACCACCCGGGCGCGGACCAGCCGGGCGACCGACACGCGCCGCCCGGGCCGCCTGGGGCTGCCGGTGAGGACGAGGCGGGCGGTCACCGCCGGGGGGTGCCGCGGGCCCGCGCGCCGCGGGCCGGGGTCCGGGGCGCCCGTAGGCTGCGGCCGTCGAAACGCCCCCGACCGATGCACCGAGAGAGGCCCCGTGCTCCACGATATCCCGGTCAACGACCTGCGACGCGCCTCGCCGGCGCAGGAGGCGGACCTGCGGGCGGCCGTCGAGCGGGTGCTGGGCAGCGGCTGGTACGTGCTCGGCCCGGAGAACGAGGCGTTCGAGGCGGAGTTCGCCGCCTCCGTCGGGGTGGCGCACTGCGTCGGCGTCGGCAACGGCACCGACGCGCTGCAGCTGGCTCTCCTGGCGGTCGGCTGCCGCCCCGGGGACGAGGTCGTGACGGCCGCCGACGCCGGTGGCTACACCACGACCGCCGCCCTCGCCGCGGGTCTCGTCCCGCGCCCCGCCGACGTCGATCCGCGGAGCCTGCTGCTGACCGCCGATACCGCGGCCGCGCAGCTCACGGAGCGGACGAGAGCCGTCGTCGTCACCCACCTCTACGGCATGCTCGCCGACGTGGCCCCGCTGCGGGCGCTCTGCGCTGACGCGGGGGTCGCGCTGGTGGAGGACTGCGCGCAGGCGGCCGGCGCCCGCGGTGGCGAGGGGGCGGCCGGGTCGCTGGGCGACGTCGCGACCTTCAGCTTCTTCCCCACCAAGAACCTGGGCGCCCTCGGCGACGGCGGAGCCGTCGTGACCGGCGACCCGGAGGTCGCGGAGCGGGTGCGCAGGCTCCGGCAGTACGGCTGGACCAGCAAGTACACGAGCACCGTGCCGGCCGGGCGCAACAGCCGGCTGGACGAGTTGCAGGCCGCCGTGCTCCTCGCCCGCCTGCCCGGCCTGCCGGGGTGGAACGCGCGCCGCCGGGCGATCGTCGCGAGCTACCACGAGGCCCTCGGCGACGGCGAGCGGCGCATGGTGCACGGGGCGGCGGCCGGGTCGCCCGCCTACGTCGGCCACCTCGCCGTGCTGGTCAGCCCGGACCGGAAGGCCGACCGGCGGGCGCTCGCGGCGGCGGGGATCCGGACCGACGTCCACTACCCGGTGCCCGACCACCGCCAGCCGGTGCTGGCCGAGGCCGCGCGGGGGCTCCGGCTGCCGGTGGCCGAGCGGGCCGCCGAGACCGTGCTGACCGTGCCGTGCTTCCCGGAGATGACCGACGAGGAGGTCCGGCGCGTCTCGGCCGCGCTCGCCGCGCTCTGAGCCGGGGAAACGCCGACGGCGCCGGTGCCGGGGGCGGGCGGCCCGGCCGGGTTAGCGTCCCGGCCCATGAGCCTGACCATCGTGCTCGTGGCCGACACCCGCGCCGGCGCGGTGGAGGCCTCGCTGCACGCGCTGGTGCCCGCCGTCGAGCAGGCCGAGGCGGCTCTCGGATCCGAGGTCGAGGTGCTCGTCGTCGACAGCTCCGGGCGCGCCGACGTCGCGGCCTTCCTCCGCACCGTGGACGGCGCCCGGGTCGTGCCGGCCGAGGGCGTGGACCGCGCGGGCGCGCTGACCCTCGCGCTATCCGGGACCACCGCCGACGTGGTGTGGTTCGGGGGCACCGAGGCGTGCGCGGCCCCCACCGCGCTCGCCGCCATGGTGGAGGTCGCGTTGCACGACGGCGGCCTGGTGGTGGCCTCGCCCGACGACCCCGCCCCCCACGTCGCCGCGCCGGCCAAGCTCCTCCGCCGCCTGTGGGCAGGTGCCGCGGAGAGCGCCGATCCGGCGCCGGAGCTGGTCCGCCGGGCGCGGGCCGGTGGGGTCCCCGTGAACGCCGTGCCCGGCGCCGGGCTGGTGCGCGAGCGCGTCCGCCGGCCGCTGCAGGAGCCCGGCGCGGTCACCGGGCCGGGCACCTACGCCGGGAAGAACTTCGTGCTGCAGACCTATACGCCGCTCGACCGGGTGGAGCTGGGGGCGTACTGCTCGATCGCCGACCAGGTCAGCATCGTGCTGCCCGGGGGCCGACTGTACGACGAGGGCGGCACCGAGCTGCACCTGACGCAGCGGGGCCACCACCGCGAGCAGACGGCGTCCACGTTCCCGATCAGCATCCTCGTGCCGGACGAGCCGTACGACCTGCCGCCGTCGGGTGCGGTCGGCGAGCGGCTGGTCATCGGCGACGACGTCTGGATCGGCTACGGCGCCACGGTGCTCGGCGAGGTCACCGTGGGCACCGGCTCCATCGTCGGCAGCCGGGCCCTCGTGGTCAGCGACGTCCCCCCGTACTCGGTGGTCGGCGGGGTGCCGGCGCGGGTCCTGCGCAAGCGCTTCGACGACGACGTCGTCGAGCGGCTGATGCGGGTCCGCTGGTGGGACTGGCCGGAGGCCGCCGTCCAGGGCGCACACCGGTGGTTCCTCCGGCCGGTGGCAGAGTTCCTCGACCACTTCGACCCGGGCTCGGTCGGCGGGGCGGGCACCCCGCCGGGTTGAGCCCGGGCCGCGCGGTGCCGGACCTCAGGGGCGGGTCATGGAGAGGACGTCGAGGGCCTCGTCGAGCTGCTGCTCGGTGAGTTTGCCCTGCTCGACGTAGCCCCGCTCCACCACGACCTGGCGGATCGTCTTCTGCTCGGCCAGCGACTGCTTGGCGACCTTGGCCGCCTCCTCGTAGCCGATGTACTTGTTCAGCGGCGTGACGATCGAGGGGGAGGACTCGGCGTACTCCCGGCACTGCTCGACGTTGGCGACGATCCCGTCGACGCAGCGGTCGGCCAGCAGCCGGCTGACGTTGGCCAGCAGGCGGATCGACTCCAGCACGTTGCGCGCCATCAGCGGCAGGGTCACGTTGAGCTCGAAGACGCCGGTGGTGCCCGCGTAGGTGACGGCGGCGTCATTGCCGATGACCTGGGCGCCGACCTGGATCACCGCCTCCGGGATCACCGGGTTGACCTTGCCCGGCATGATCGAGCTGCCCGGCTGCAGGTCGGGGAGCTGGATCTCGCCCAGGCCGGTGCGCGGGCCCGAGCCCATCCACCGCAGGTCGTTGGCGATCTTGACCAGGCCGACGGCGATGGTCTTCAGCTGGCCCGAGCCCTCGACCAGCGCGTCGCGGGAGCTCTGCGCCTCGAAGTGGTCGCGGGCCTCGGACAGCGGCAGGTCGAGCTCGGCGGCCAGCTTCTCGATGATCGCGGCGGCGAAGCCGGGCGGGGTGTTGATGCCGGTGCCGACCGCCGTGCCGCCCAGGGGCAGCTCGCCGATGCGGGGGAGGGAGGCTTCCAGCCGCTCCACGCCGTAGCGGACGGCGGCGGCGTACCCGCCGAACTCCTGCCCCAGGGTGACGGGAGTGGCGTCCATCAGGTGGGTGCGGCCGCTCTTCACGACCTCCGCGAACTCCTCGGCCTTGCGCTGCAGCGAGGCCTCGAGGTGGCGGAGCGCCGGGATCAGCGTGACCACGATGGCGCGGGTCGCGGCGATGTGGATCGCCGACGGGAAGACGTCGTTGGACGACTGCGAGGCGTTGACGTGGTCGTTGGGGTGCACCGGCGAGCCGAGGGACTCGGTGGCCAGGGTGGCGATGACCTCGTTGGTGTTCATGTTGCTCGACGTGCCCGAGCCGGTCTGGAAGACGTCGATCGGGAAGTGGTCGTCCCAGTCGCCCCGGGCCACGGAGCCGGCGGCGGTGGCGACGGCGTCGGCGATCCCGCGGTCGAGGACCCCGAGGTCGGCGTTGACCGAGGCGGCCGCGCCCTTGATCGCGGCGAGGGCGCCGATCAGCTCCCGCTCGATGGGGGTGCCGGAGATGGGGAAGTTCTCGACGGCGCGCTGGGTCTGCGCGCGCCACTTGGCCCAGGAGGGCACGCGGACCTCCCCCATGGAGTCGTGCTCGGTGCGGAAGTCCCCGCCGTCCTGCGCTGCGCCGTTCTGCTGGGCCACGCTGTGCTCCCGGTGGTGTGGATGGTGACAGTGCTCCGCACGGGACCCTAGACACCCGTGGGGGAGGCCGCCGGTCCCGCCCTCTCCCGGGGCCGCCGAGGAGGGGCGTGCGCGCCGGAGGTGTGCGCGCGAGCCACCGTGCCGAGCCGGCACGAGCCCCGAGGAGGGCCCCATGTCCCAGCCCCTGCCGCCGGAGACCGGACCGTCCGCCCCGCCGCAGCAGGGCGGCGACCCCGGTTGGCCGCCCCCCACCGCGGGGTGGCCGGCGCCGGGCGCCCAGCCGGTGCCGGACTGGGCCGGGGGGACCTCGTGGCAGCCCGCCGCGCCGCCGCCGCCGCCGGTGCCCGCGCCCGCTGCTCCGGTGCCGGTGCCCCGCGGCCGCTGGGTGCTCGCCGGCGCCGCCCTGGGTGGGCTGGTGGTGGGCACCGCGGCCACCGCGCTGCTGCTGGGGGCCGCCGTCGTGGGCGGCGCCGAGGACGTCGGCCGTGCCGTGGCGGCCGAGCTCGGCCCCGCGCTGACCGACGGCATCCGCGAGGGGATGGTCGAGGGCACCCAGGCGCAGATGGAGGACGCCATGGGCGCGTACGGCGAGGAGGGCGGCGCCGGCTGGTACGGCGGGGTGCCGGGCGGGGCCGTCGAGCAGTTCCCGCCGGTGGAGCCCGCGGACCTCGGGCCCGACGAGACCCTCGACGCCTACGCGGAGAGCTGCTTCGGCGGGGAGCTGCAGGCCTGCGACGACCTGATGTACGAGTCGCCGCCGCTGTCGGCCTACGAGGAGTACGCCAGCACCTGCGCGGGCCGGGTCAAGGCCTACGCGGTCATGGCCTGCACCGAGCTCGGCTGAGCACGCCGGCGCGCGTCCGGGAGGGGGTCCGGACGTGGCGACTCGGTAGCGTCCGGGACGTGAGCGACGACCCCGACGTCCCCGTCCTGCGCGCCTCGGACGCCGAACGCGAGGCTGTGGTCGCCCGGTTGCAGGCGGCCGTGGGGGAAGGCCGGTTGGACCTCGACGAGTTCGCCCAGCGGGCCGAGAAGGCCTACGCGGCCGTCTCGCGGGCCGAGCTCGACCTGCTGGTCGCCGACCTCCCCGGCAACGCCCCGCCGCCCGTCGAGATCGTCGGGCAGCGGACGCCGGAGGAGGTCACCAGCGTCTTCGGCGACGTCGTCCTGGCCGTTGCCGCGACGCCGCCCCGGCGTGCCGGCACGGTGTTCGGCGACGTCCGGGTCGACCTGCGCGGCCTGCGCACCGGCGAGGAGCGGCTCGACCTGCACGTGAGCACCGTCTTCGGCGACGTCGACGTCATCGTCGCCGAGGGCGTGCAGGCCGAGCTGCTGGGCCGGACCGTGTTCGGCGACCGCAAGGTCGAGCTGGCCCCTGTGCCGCGGCTCGCGGGCACGCCTTTGGTCGTGGTGCACGGCCGGACGGTCTTCGGGAACCTGCGGCTGCGCAGCCTGGCCCCCGGGGAGTCGCCCAGCCGCTGGCGGGCGCTGATGGACCGGCTGGCCCAGGGCCGGCAACTGCCCTGACACCGCCGTCCTCCGGATCGCGGTGCTGAGCCTTACGCGCACGGTCACCCCGAGTGGGGCCCGGAGGGCTCCGCGCAGGGGTGACGCAGCGGCTCAGCGCGACGGGGGGACGGCACCTGGCCGCGGTGCGATCCGGAGGATCGCGGTGTTGCGGAGGATCGCGATGTCTCAGTCCCGGTCGAAGGGGACCGCGGAGTAGGCGCGCAGCTTCTCCAGCGAGTGCAGGCTGTCGATCGAGCGGATGGTGCCCGACCGGGAGCGCATGACCAGCGACTGCGTGGTGCACCCGCCGGCGCTGTAGCGCACGCCACGCAGCAGCTCGCCGTCGGTGATGCCGGTGGCCACGAAGAAGACGTCGCCGCGCACCAGGTCGTCGATGTGCAGCACCCGGTCCAGGTCGTGCCCGGCGTCGAGGGCCTTCTGCCGCTCATCGTCGTCCTTGGGCCACAGCCGGCCCTGCAGCGCCCCGCCCATGCACTTGAGCGCGCAGGCGGTGATGATGCCCTCCGGCGTGCCACCGATGCCGAGCAGCAGGTCGACGCCGGTGCCTTCGCGGGCGGCGGCGATCGCGCCGGCCACGTCGCCGTCGGTGATGAACTTGATCCGGGCGCCGGCCTCGCGGACCTCCTGGACCAGCTGCTCGTGGCGGGGCCGGTCGAGGATGCAGACGGTGACGTCGCCGACGGAGCTCTTCTTGGCCTTGGCGATCCGGCGGATGTTCTCGGCCACGGGCGCGGTGATGTCGACGACGTCGGCCGCCGCCGGTCCGGTGGCCAGCTTCTCCATGTAGAAGACCGCCGAGGGGTCGTACATGGCGCCCCGCTCGGCGACGGCCATGACGGCGATGGCGTTGGGCATGCCCTTGGCCATCAGGGTGGTGCCGTCGATCGGGTCGACCGCGACGTCGCACTCCGGGCCGTTGCCGTCGCCCACCTGCTCGCCGTTGTAGAGCATGGGCGCCTCGTCCTTCTCGCCCTCGCCGATGACCACGACGCCCTGCATGCTCACCGTGCCGATGAGCGCCCGCATGGCGTCGACCGCCGCGCCGTCGCCACCGTTCTTGTCACCGCGGCCCACCCAGCGCCCGGCGGCCATGGCGGCCGCCTCGGTGACCCGCACCAGCTCGAGGGCCAGGTTGCGGTCGGGGGCCGGGCGGTCGGCGCTGAACGGGTGCCCGGCCGTGGTGGGCAGCGGGCCGTCGGGAAGGGGCAGCGACACAGGACCTCCGGGAGTTGGACCCCGGCCCGCCCACCCGGGAGCGCTCGGGACGGGGCCATGGGCGGCGAGGTGGGGAGAGCTCGCCTGCGATCCTAGGGGCATGACCGGATCCGGCCCGTCGAGCCAGCGTCCCCCGCACCCCGACGACGCAACCGCCGGGGCCGAGGTCCTGCCGCCCCCGGTGTCCGCCGCCGAGCGCGCCAACCGGCTGAGCGCGGCGAACATGCTCCGTTCGCTGCTGCCCCTGGTCGTCATCTGCCTGCTGGTGGTGGGATGGCAGGCCTTCCGCAACAACCCCGACGACCCGGTCCGGGAGATCGAGCCGACGAGCTCGCTGCGGCTCGCCGAGGCGCGGGCGGTCTACCCGCTGCTGATCCCCGCCCTCGACGAGGGGTACCGCCCCACCAGCGTGCGCACCGACGCCGGCACGAATCCCGAGGGGTCACCGGTCACGGTGCAGCTCGGCTACGTCACACCGGCGGGCAACTACGCCGGCTACGTGGTCACCGACGACGCCGACGCCGAGGCTCTCGACGTCCTCGACGGCGCCGCGGAGGAGGGCGCGGTCGAGATCGACGGGGAGGAGTGGACCCGGTCGACGACGCAGCGCGGCGAGACCGCGCTCACGCGGGTCGCCGACGGCGTCACCCTGGTCGTCACCGGCTCGGCCGGGGACGACGAGCTGCGCGAGGTGGCCGAGGCCGTGGAGCCATTCGCGGGGTGAGCGGCGACGAGGTCACGACATGGGAACACCCGGTGCGTCCGCGCGGCGGTGGCCGTCCTCCGGCGGCAGTCTGGCGGTGACGCCCGTGGAACCCACCGCAGCGAGGAGAACCCGGATGCCTGCACGCGAGGACTGCCCCGGCAGCGACCACCGGCCCCCGGCCGACGGAGGCGCGTGCGACTGCGGGATGGTGACCCGGATCCCGGTGGGCGTCCCGGCCGCCGAGGCGGTGGACGTGCGCGCGGTGCTGGCGCGCTGCCTCGACGAGGGAGCCGGCAGTGCGGAGGCCACCGTGGCCCCCGGTGCGCCGGCGGTGGAGCAGCGGGTGGACCGGGTGCTGACGGCCCTGGCCGACGCCGGCTTCGCGGTGACCCAGGGGACCCGCCTCAGCCACCCGGCCTGACCCGCAGGCAGCGGCCACCCCGGCGGCTCAGCCCTCGTCGGCGGGGGCGGCGGCCGCGAGGCGCTCGCGGGCCCGGTCGAGCCAGTGCTGGCACACCCCGGCCAGCTCCTCGCCGCGCTCCCAGAGCGTCAGCGACTCCTCCAGCGTGAGGCCGCCGGCCTCGAGTCGCCGCACGACGTCGGCCAGCTCCTCCCGGGCCTGCTCGTAGGTCGTCGTCGGCTCGGGGGTGCGCTCGTCGGCGCTCATGCGGGGTCCTCCTGGACGGTGGTGGCGACGGGGCCCGGATCGGATGCGGCGCTCCGGTCGACGCGGACGGGCAGCCGGCCGCCGGCGACCCGCACGCGCAGGACCTCGCCGTCGGCGACCTCGGCGGGGTCGCGCACCAGGGCGCCGTCCGCCCGCTGCACGACGGCGTAGCCGCGCTCCAGCGTCGCCGCGGGGGAGAGCGCCGCCACCCGGGCCCGGGCGTGCTCGAGGTCGCGCTCGGCGCCCTCGACGCGGTGGGTGAGCGTCCGGCGCGCGCGGGTGCGCAGGCCGAGGACGTCGTCCTCCCGGCCGTGCAGCAGGCGATCGGGGGAGGCGAGCACCGGGCGGGTGCGGACCGACTCCAGCCAGCGCACCTGCTGCTCCAGCCGGGTGGCGACCAGGTGCCGGGCGCGGGCGCGCAGCCCGTCGACCAGCCGGCGCTGCTCGCCGATCTCCGGGACGATCCGGTGCGCGGCGTCGGTCGGGGTGGCGGCCCGGACGTCCGCGGCGTGGTCGACGAGGGTCGTGTCGGTCTCGTGCCCGACGGCGGTGACCACCGGGGTGCGGCAGCCGGCGACGGCGCGGACCAGCCCCTCGTCGGAGAAGGGCAGCAGGTCCTCCACCGATCCGCCGCCGCGGGCGACGACGATGACCTCCACCGCGGGGTCGGCGTCCAGCTTCCGCAGCCCCTCGATGACGTTGCCCGCCGCCTGCGGCCCCTGCACGACGCAGTGGTGCACCGCGAAGCGCACGGCAGGCCAGCGCCGGCGCGCGGTGACGAGGACGTCCCGCTCGGCGGCGCTGTCCCGGCCGGTGATCAGCCCCACGACACCGGGCGCGAAGGGCAGCGGCCGCTTCCGCGCGGTGTCGAACAGGCCCTCGGCGGCGAGCAGCCGGCGGATCCGCTCGATGCGGGCGAGCAGCTCCCCGAGCCCGACGGCGCGGATCTCGGTGGCCCGCAGCGAGAACGACCCGCGGGCGACGTAGTAGTCGGGGCGGGCCCGCACGATCACCCGGGCGCCCTCGGTCAGCTCCAGGCCGGGGCGTTCGGCGACGTCGCGGTGGCAGGTGACCGGGACCGACAGGTCGGCCGCAGGATCGCGCAGGGTGAGGAAGACGGTGGCCGCGCCGCCGCGCCGCGACAGCTGGGCAACCTGGCCCTCGACCCAGACCTCACCCAGCCGGCCGATCCAGTCGGCCACCTTGCGGGCCACCGTGCGGACCGGCCACGGCGACTCGGGGGACGACGGCGCGGTCATGCCCCGAGGGTGTCAGACGGCACCGACACCGCCCCGACGCCCCCGGACCGGACGGGTCCCCCGTCAGGTGCCGCGCGGGGCCAGCGGGCTGGACTCGACCGCCTGCTCCTCGAGCTTCTCCAGCCGGTTGCGCAGCATCCGGAGGTAGGGGTCGCGCGCCCGGGTGGCCTGCTCGTAGGCCAGCAGGTCGGACACCGTCGCGAGCTGGTAGCCGCGCAGGCGTCCGCGCAGCTGGGCGATGGAGAAGCTGTCGTAGCCCTCGACCGGCGCGGCGCCGGCGGCCTGCGCGCCGGACACCTCGCTGCCACCCTGCGGGTCGTCGGTCGGCGCCGCGGAGGTCTCCCCGACGGCGTCGACGGCCGCGCCCTCGGCGATCGCGGCGTCGGTCTCGTCGGTGTCGGGGCCACCCACGTCGGTGCGCACGCCAGTGGCCGCGGCGACCGGGCTGCCACCCTCGTCGACGGCGACGTCCGGGCCGGCGTTCGTCCCCGTCGCGGCGGTCGCCGTGCCGTCGGTGGCCGCGACGGTCTCGTCGGTGCCGGCACCGCCCTGAGGCTCCTCGACGGCGGCGATGCCCTCGTCGGTGACCGCCGCCTCGACGGTCGCCACCTCGCCGTCCGGGGTGAGCACGTCGACGCTCTCGCCGCCGTCGGGCTGCTCGGCCGCGGCCGCCGGCGGGGGCTCGGACTCCAGGAGCGCCCGCTCCAGGGCGCCGGCGTCCTCGGTGACCACCGCGTCGTCGGCGGCCGTCGTCCCGGCGGGGCCCTGGTCGAGCGGATCGGTCTCGGCCACCTCGGGGACGACCTCGTCGATCGCCAGCTCCTCCAGCACCTCCTCGGTGCCCGGCGCCTCCACCGGCTCGTCGGCGAGGACCTCCTCGGCGCGGTCGGTGCCGTCGGCGAGGTCCTCGGCGCCGTCGGCCAGGTCCTCGACCAGATCGCGGCTGAGGTCGTCGACGGCGGCCACCACCGCATCGGCGGCGGGGTCGTCGGGGAGGTCGGCCGCCTCCTCGTCGGTGAGGCCGCCGGCGCGGTCGAAGGCGGAGCCGCGGAAGCCCGTGGCCGGTTCGACGTCCTCGTCGTCGAACGTCGCCAGCCCCGGTTCCCCCTCACCGCGCAGCCCGACGAGCAGCTCGTCGCCGCGGGCGACCAGCCCGGCGTAGGTCTGCTGCACCTTCATCGCGTGCTGCATCGCCACACCGATGGCGCGCACCGGCAGGCCGGGCAGGGTCTCGGGCAGCTTGCGCGCCTCGTCGAGCACGGTCGCCGCCAGACCGGCAGCGGCGCGGACAACCTCGGGGATCTCACGGGCCATGCCGCACAGCGTGCCCCAGAACGTCCCGCCCGACACCCCCGACCAGGGGCGATGCGCCCGGGGGAGGGATGTGCCTGGTCACATCCACGCGGTGCGACCCCCGCGCGCGCCCGCCCGGCTGCCGGCACCCGCCTACCATGGAGCCCATGGCTGAACAGCGCGGACGTGTCCTGCTGGCCGATCCCCGGGGGTACTGCGCCGGCGTGGACCGGGCGGTGGTCGCCGTCGAGCGGGCGCTGGAGATCCACGGTGCCCCGGTGTACGTCCGCAAGCAGATCGTCCACAACAAGCACGTCGTCGCCACGCTGGAGCGGCGCGGGGCAATCTTCGTGGACGAGACCGACGAGGTGCCCGAGGGCTCGGTCGTCGTGTTCAGCGCGCACGGGGTGAGCCCGGTGGTGCACGAGGAGGCGGCTGCCCGGCAGCTGCGCACCATCGACGCCACCTGCCCGCTGGTCACGAAGGTGCACCAGGAGGCCAAGCGCTTCGCCCGCGACGACTACGACATCCTGCTGATCGGCCACCGCGGCCACGAGGAGGTCGAGGGCACCTCCGGTGAGGCCCCCGACCGCATCCAGCTCGTCGACGGGCCCGACGACGTCGCGAACGTGCAGGTGCGCGACCCGGAGAAGGTCGTGTGGCTCTCCCAGACCACGCTGTCGGTGGACGAGACGCTCGCGACGGTCGACCAGCTGAAGAACCGGTTCCCGGGCCTGCAGTCACCGCCGAGCGACGACATCTGCTACGCCACCCAGAACCGTCAGCAGGCGGTCAAGCAGATGGCGGGCGAGTGCGACCTGGTGCTGGTCGTGGGCTCCACCAACTCGTCGAACTCCGTCCGGCTGGTCGAGGTGGCGCTGGAGGCCGGGGCCCGCGCCTCGCACCTGGTCGACTTCGCCTCCGAGATCGACGAGGCCTGGCTGGAGGGCGTCGGCACCGTCGGCGTCACCAGTGGTGCGTCGGTGCCGGAGATCCTGGTCAGCGAGGTGCTGGACTTCCTCGCCGCCCGCGGCTACCCCGATGTGGAGACGGTGAAGGCCGCCGAGGAGCGGCTGGTCTTCGCGCTGCCGCACGAGCTGCGCCGCGCCGAGAAGGCGAAGCAGAACACCGGCGACTGACTCCCGCACGACGAAGCCCCGGCCCGCGCAGCTGCGCGGACCGGGGCTTCGTCGTGGCGCGGGGCTTCTTCGTGGCGCGGGAGCTCAGCGCCGGCTGACGAGCCGCACGACGGCGAGCACGGCTGCGATGGCGGTCGCGACGGCCATGGTCGGGAACCCGCGGACCAGCAGGGTTGCCATCGTGGGCAGGTTGAGCGTCGCCGACGGCGCGAGGGCGATGTTCACCACCGCGACCAGCGTGAACACCAGCGGCGGGGCGACGACGACGGTGAGCAGGTCCCGGCGCCGCACCAGCAGGGTGGCCGCCGAGGTGCCCGCCGCCAGGGCCACCAGCGTGATCATGCCGAGGCCGATGCCGAAGAAGGAGTCGACGGCACCGCCGGCGAGGGTCAGCAGGAAGACGCCCAGGACGGCGAGGGAGCCGCGCAGCCGGCTGCCCTGCGTCGACGCCGGCGACGCGATGCGCGACCGGGCGCGATCCTGCGCGGGCCGGCCGGCGGTCGGCCGCGGCGGGCCGGGCTCGCGCCGGCGGGGGCCGGACGGCTCGGGCCGGTCGAACCGGTCGTCGGCGTACTCGCGCTCGGCGGCGCGCAGGCGCTCACCGGCGCGACCGGGTACCGGGGGTCGTGCGGCGCGCGCGGGGCGGGCCGGGCGGCCCGGGCGTTCGCTGCCGGCCGGCGGGCGGGGTGCGCGTGCGGGGTACGGCCGCTCGGGGCGTCCGCCGCCCTGCCATGCGCCCGCCGTGCTCGCCGTGGCCATGGCGCACCTCCGTCCCGCTCCGCTGGACGACCCGACTGGCCGACCGACGCAGCCACGGTAGCGACCCGAGCTGGCAGTTCGTGGGAGGACGTCGTCGCGTCGCAGGCAACCGGTGGGGACCCAGCAACGCAGGGTGATCGCTGTGACGCGCGGGGTGGACGAGTCCGTCCGGCCGGGCGTGCGCGGCGTCAGCCGGAGGTGCCGTCGCGCTCCTCCGCAGGTGCCGGGCCGAGGTGTCCGAGATCGCCGGAGGGCCGCAGCGCCCGGATCGTCGCCTCGACCGGCGCGGGCTCCGGCACGGGTGACTCGGCGACCCCCAGGTCGTCGAACCGCCGCGCGGCGGTCAGCACCGAGCGCTCGTACGAGCCGACCGTCTCGTTGTAGCGGGTCAGCGTGGTGGAGAGCGCCGAGCCCAGGCGGGTCAGGTGCCCGGAGAGCGTGCTGAGGCGGGCGTGCAGCCGCCGGCCGACCTCGAGCACCTGGTCGGCGTCGCGGGCCAGCCGCTCCTGCCGCCACGAGTAGGCGACCGTGCGCAGCAGCGCCAGCAGGGTGCTCGGCGTCGCGAGCACGACGTCCCGCGCGAAGCCGTACTCCAGCAGCCCGGGCTCGGCCTCCAGCGCCGTCGTCAGGAACCCGTCGGAGGGCACGAAGAGGACGGTGAACGGGGCGGCCGGGCGGAACGCGGTCGGGTACCGGCGGGCGGCCAGCTGGTCGACGTGGGTGCGCAGCTGGCGGGCGTGGGCGGCGACCCGCTGAGCGCGCACGTCGCGGTCCTCGGCCTGCACCGCCTCGATGTACCCGGTGAACGGCACCTTGGCGTCGACCACCACCTGCCGGCCGTCGGCGAGGGTGACCACGAGGTCGGGACGGACGCCGGCGCCCTCGTCGTTGGTGCCGGCGGGTTGCTCGACGAAGTCGCAGTGCTCGAGCAGGCCGGCGACCTCCACCACGCGCCGCAGCTGCACCTCGCCCCAGCGCCCGCGGACGTGCGGCGTGCGCAGCGCGGTGACCAGCGCGGCCGTCTCGTGCTTCAGCTGCGTCGAAGCCTGGCCCACGGTGCCCATCTGCTCCCGCAGCTCCCCGTGGGCGGTGGCGCGGGCCCGCTCCATGCCGGCCAGCAGCCGGTGCAGGTGGTCCAGCGATTCGTGCACCGGCTCGAGCCCCGCCTCCTCCGGGCGGCGCCAGGCGAGCAGGGTGACGACGCCCAGTGCGATGGCGGCGCCGAGCAGCGCGCCGAGGAGGAGCCCGAGGAAGAGGGAAGCGGCGTCCATGGGCGAGACCCTGCCGGAGGGGTCCGACAGATTCGGGGAGGTGGTGGAACGGCCGCCCTCCAGGGGCTCGGGCCGAGCCTGCGAGGCGGGGGGAAGGGCGGTCCTTCCTCAGCCGACGGGCAGGCCGGAGTGCGCCGCCTCGTGGTCGAGCAGCCAGCGCTTGACGGGCGTCCCCCAGCGGAACCCGCCCAGGCCGCCGTCGGAACCCAGGACCCGGTGGCAGGGCACGAACAGGGCCGCCGCGTTGCGGGCGCAGGCGTTGGCCGCCGCGCGCACCGCGGCGGGGCGGCCGCAGCGGGCGGCGAAGGCCGCGTAGGTGTCCGGCCGCCCGGCCGGCACGCTGCGCAGGACGTCCCAGGCCTCCTGCAGGAAGGGGCCGGAGCGCTGCCGGACGGCGACGCCGTCGATCGCGCCCACCCGGCCGGCGTGGAACTCCTCGACCACGTCGAGCACCGGGAGGCCGGGGGAGACCTCGCTGCGCACGGGGCGCAGGGCGGGGTGCACGACGGCGAGCAGGTCGGCCACGTCGGCGGTCCACCCGCTGGCGAGCACGACGTCCCGGCCGTCGGGGTCGGTCTCGACGACGACGGTGAACGGGCCGGGCGGGGTGCTGACGGTGGCGTGGCGGGCTGGGGCGGTCATCAGGCGCTCCTCGGGAGGGCGGGGGTGCGGGTGAACAGCGACGGCGCGGCGAGCGCCCACAGGTGCATCACGGCGTAGGACCGCCACGGCCGCCAGCGGGTGGCGGCCTCGGCGTCGGAGCTGCCGAGCGAGGCCAGCGACCGGCGCAGCGCCAGGTCGCCGGGGAGCCAGACGTCGGGGTCGCCCATGCCGCGCAGCGCGACCAGGGCCGCCGTCCAGGGGCCGATGCCGGGGACGGCGAGCAGCGCGCGGCCGGCCTCCTCCCGGTCGGCGCCCGGGTCGAGCGCGATGTCGCCCCGGTCGAGCGCCGCGGCGAGGGCGGTCACCGTGCGGCGGCGCGCCCCGGTGAGCCCCACGGCGCTGAGGTCGCCGTCGGCGAGCGCGGCCGGGCCGGGGAAGGCGTGGGTGAGCGAGCCGACCGGTTCGGCCAGCGGCGTGCCGGCGGCCAGCAGCCGTGCGGTGAGCGTGCGCGCACCCGCCACCGACACCTGCTGCCCCAGCACGGCGCGGACCGCCAGCTCCGCCGCGTCGGGTGAGGCCGGCACCCGGCGCCCGGGGGCGGCGGCGACGAGGGGGGTCAGCGCGGCGTCGGTGCCCAGGACGTCGTCGACCGCGGCCGGGTCGGCGTCCAGGTCGAGCATCCGGCGGCACCGGGTGACCGCGGCGCCGAGGTCACGCAGTTCGGTCAGCCGCAGGTGCGCGGTCACCGCGGCGGCGCCGTCGGCCGACGGGGAGAGCCGCACCACCGCCGGGCCGTGCGGCAGGTCGAGCACGCGGGAGAACGTGGTCCCGTCCCACTCCTCGAGCCCGGGGACGGCGTGCGCGCCCAGGAAGAGCAGCACCTCGTCGGCGGCGTACGGCGCCCGCGCGGCGAGCCGCAGCGTCAGCCAGCCGGGCTGCCCGGCGGGGGTGCCGCGGCGGGCACGGCGCAGCTCGGTGGGCGTGGTGGCGAAGACCTCGCGCACCGTGTCGTTGAACTGCCGCACGCTGGCGAACCCGGCGGCGAAGGCGATGTCGGTCACCGGCAGGCCGGTGGTCTCCAGCAGCACCCGGGCGGTCTGGGCGCGACGGGCGCGGGCAAGGGCGAGCGCCCCGACGCCGAGCTCCCCCACGAGCAGCCGGTGCAGCTGCCGCTCGGAGTACCCGAGCCGGCTGGCGAGGCCCGGCACCCCGGACCGCTCGACCTCGCCGTCGGCGATCAGCCGCATGGCCCGGGCGACGACGTCGGCCCGCACGTCCCACTCCGGCGACCCCGGGACCGCGTCGGGGCGGCAGCGGCGGCAGGCGCGGTAGCCGGCGCCCTGCGCGGCGGCCGCTGTGGAGAAGAAGGAGACGTTGCGGACCAGGGGCGTTCGGGCCGGGCACGAGGGACGGCAGTAGATGCCGGTGGTGCGCACCGCCGTGACGAACCAGCCGTCGAAGCGCGCGTCCCGGCCGGCGACGGCGCGGTAGCAGCGTTCGTGGTCCAGGAGCTCGCTCACGGCACCGAGCATGCCAGTGCACGCCGACCGTTCCCGGCGGGTTTCGGACACGGCCGTGGTGGCCGGCGTCCACCGGTCGGTGGACGCCGCACCAGCGCATCGGCGGTCCCGGCGCACGCACCGGGGGGACAGGCTCCGTGCATGACGACGACGGAGGTGGCGCCGCTCCCGCTGGGGACCGGCGTCGTGGAGGCGGCCGTGACCGTGCGCGGTCTGGCGAAGCGGTATGACGGCCGGGCGGTGCTCGACGGGCTGGACCTCGACGTGCGGCGGGGGGAGTGCTTCGCGCTCCTCGGGCCCAACGGTGCGGGGAAGACGACGACGATCGAGATCCTCGAGGGGGTCCGGCGCCGCGACGCCGGCGAGGTCCGGGTGCTGGACGAGGACCCCGCCACCGGCCGCCGGGAGTGGCGGGCGCGGATGGGCGTCGTCAGCCAGGGGGAGCCGGCGGGCCAGGCGCTGTCGGTGCGCGAGGCGCTGGACCACTTCGCCCGGTACCACGCCCGGCCGCGCCCCACCGACGAGCTGCTCGCCGCGACCGGGCTCGACGCCAAGGCCGGCACCCGGGTGTCGGCGCTCTCCGGCGGCCAGCGGCGGCGGCTCGCCGTGGCCCTCGGCGTGCAGGGCCGGCCCGAGCTGGTCTTCCTCGACGAGCCGACGACCGGCATGGACCCGGTCGCCCGGCGGCAGTTCTGGGAGCTGGTCCGCGGTCTCCGAGCCGACGGCACCACCGTGCTGCTGACCACGCACTACCTCGACGAGGCGGCCGAGCTCGCCGACCGCGTGGGGGTGATCGCCGAGGGGCGGCTCGTGGACGTCGCCCCGCCGGCGGAGCTGGGGGCCGACCTGCGCCGGCGTGCCACCGTCAGCTGGATCGAGGGCGGGAGCCGCCGCCAGGTGGTCACCGAGTACCCCACCGGTGTGCTGCGCGACCTCCTCGCCACCGCCACCCGGGGCGAGGTCCCCGGTCTCACCGTCACCCGGCCCGGCCTCGAGGACGTCTACCTGCAGCTCGTCGGCGCCGCCCCCGCGAGCTCCGGAGGAGACCTGGCATGACCGCCGTCCTGCCCCCGCCGACCACCCGCCCCGCCCCGCCGTCCGCGCTGTCGATCGCCCGGGCCCGCGTCGGCCTGGAGCTGCGGCTGTTCTTCCGCGAGCGCCAGCAGGTGGTGTTCTCGTTCGCCTACCCGGTCGTGATGATGGTGATCTTCGGGGCGGTGCTCGGCGGCGACGTGCTGCCCGGCGACGTGCCGTTCCCGCAGTACTTCCTGGCCGGCATCGCGGCCACCGGGATCATGCTGACCAGCTTCCAGGCGGTCGGCACCGCCATCGCGGCCGAGCGTGAGACGGGTCAGCTGGAACGGCTGCAGCTGCTGGGCACGCCGCCGGTCGCCTACTTCGGCGGCAAGGCCGGCCAGGTGCTGGTCACCACGGCCGCGCAGCTGGCGCTGCTGCTGCCGGTGGCCCGGTACGGCTACGACGTGCCGATGCCGGTGGACCTGGCCCACTGGCTCGCCTTCGCGTGGGTCGCGGTGCTCGGTGCCCTGGCCGGCACCGTGCTGGGCATCGCCGTCTCCGCGATGCGGGGCAGCGCGCAGTCGGTGACCACGAGCGTCTCGGCCGTCGCGATCGTGCTGCAGTTCTTCTCCGGCGTCTTCTTCGCCTTCGGGGAGCTGCCGGGCTGGATGCAGCGGGTGGCCGCCCTGTTCCCGCTGAAGTGGATGACCCAGGGCATGCGCTCGGCGTTCCTGCCCGACCAGGCGGCCGTCGCCGAGGCCGCGGGCAGCTGGGAGCACGGCCGGATCGCCCTGGTGCTGGCCGCGTGGGTGATCATCGGTGCCGTGGTGTGCGTGCGCACGTTCCGCTGGCGCCGGGCCGACGGGTGAGCGACTGCCCGACCCGGGCCGCCGTCGTCCCTCCCGACGAGGAGGACGACGGCGGCCCGCCGCTGTCCGAGCGCGGCTGGCGGATGACCGTCCTGGGCTTGCACGTGGTGTTCGCGCTGCTGGTGACGATCGCCGTGGTGACCATCGCGCTGTCGCCGTTCGAGGCGCCGCGGGCCGTGCTGCTGGTCCCGCTCGGCGTGCTGGCCGTGGCCTACGCCCTGCTCGGCACCCCGGCCCTGGTCAGCCGCGACGAGCGGCGCGCCAACGCCTACCTCGCGGTCCTGGTGCTGGTCTTCGGCGTGCTCGCCTGGTTCGAGCCTTCGCTGCTGTTCCTGCTCTTCCTCGGCTACGCGCAGGTGTGGTTCCTCTCCGAGACCGTCACCCGCGGGGTCCTCTGGACGCTCGCGCTCGCCACGGCCAGCACCGTCGGGCCCTTCGTGTCGTGGACGCGCGGCGACGAGCCGCTGTCCGGCCCCGCGCAGACGCTGGTCGGCCTGACGTTCAGCCTCGCGATGGGGTTCTGGATCTTCCAGGTGCTCGAGCAGAGCCGGCAGCGCGCGCTGCTGATCCGCGCGCTCGAGCGCACCCGCGCCGAGCTGGCCACGGCCGAGCGCGAGCGCGGGGTGCTGGCCGAGCGGGAGCGCCTGGCCCGCGAGGTGCACGACACCCTCGCGCAGGGCTACACGAGCATCGTCGTGCTGGCGCAGACCGCGGCGGCGCGGCTGCCCGAGGGTGCGGACGCCGCGCGCGACCGGCTGGCCCTCATCGAGGAGGTCGCGCGCGACAACCTCCAGGAGGCGCGGGCCGTGGTGGCCGCTTTCGCGCCGGTCGCGCTGGAGGGCTCGACGCTGGTCGAGGCGCTGGAGCGGCTCGCCGAGCGGTTCGGCCGGGAGACCGGGCTGGCGGTGCGGGTGGACACCGCGGCGCTGGACGGTGGCGTGGCGCTGCGCCGCGACGAGGAGGTCGTGCTGCTCCGCGGCGCCCAGGAGGCGCTGACCAACGTGCGCCGGCACGCCGACGCCAGCAGCGTGGCGATCCGCATCTCCGCCGTGGGGGAGCGGGACGCTCGGCACGTGTCGGTGCACGTCGAGGACGACGGCGTGGGATTCGACCCGTCCCGGGCGCAGGGGGCCGGGCTGGACGGGCTGCGCGGCCGGGTCGCCTCGGTCGGCGGCGAAATGGACGTGGCGTCCTCGCCGGGTGCCGGCACGCGCGTGACGGTGCGGGTGCCCGGCTCGTGATCCGCGTCGTGGTGGTGGACGACCACCCCGTCGTCCGCGGGGGGCTGGTCGGGTGGCTGGACGCGCAGGACGACCTCTCGGTGGTGGGGGAGGCGGGCGACGGCCTCGAGGCGCTGGCGGTGGTGGCGGGGACGGCGCCGGACGTCGTCCTCATGGACCTGCGCATGCCGCGGATGGACGGCGCGACGGCGACGGAGAAGCTGGCCGCGTCGCACCCCGGCGTCCGCGTGCTCGTGCTGACCACCTACGACACCGACGCCGACATCGTGCGGGCGGTCGAGGCCGGAGCGACCGGTTACCTGCTCAAGGATGTCCCGCTGCCCCAGCTCGCGGACGCCGTCCGGGCGGCGGCGCGCGGGGAGACCGTGCTCGCGCCCCCGGTCGCGGCGCGGCTGGTGTCGCGGATGCGGGCGCCGGCGGCCGAGGCGCCCACCGCGCGCGAGCTGGAGGTGCTCCGCGGGGTGGCGCGCGGGCTGACCAACGCCGAGATCGGGCGGGAGCTGTACATCGGCGAGGCGACGGTGAAGACCCACCTGCTGCGGGTGTTCGCGAAGCTCGGCGTGGACGACCGGACGCGGGCGGTGCTGGTCGCCGTCGAGCGCGGCCTGCTGCCGCCCCTGGGGCGCTGACGAGGCGGTGTCGGGCGCGGCCCGCTGCCGCTCCTGGGGGTTAACAGGGCCGGTGTCAAGGCCGCGTATGCATCTGTGGACAGCCCACTGAGCTGGGGATTCGTGGTGCGGGTGTCGTCGGTCGGCGGTAGTATTCGCACATGTGTTCGACAGGTGCGGTCGATGCGGTGGCCCGGCTGGCCGCCGCGTTGGACGACCTGGCCGCCGAACGGCTCGAGGGTGCGTTCGGCCCGCAGCTGCTCGAGCGGCTGGCCCCGCTGCTGACGGCCGCGAACCGCCTGTCCGCCGAAATCGCCCGCACGACGCACCAGTGCGAACTCGCCGGCGCCTCCGAGCACGACGGGCACAAGACCATGGCCTCCTGGCTGCGCGGGCACGCCCGCTTCTCCCCGGCCGCCGCCTTCCGGCTGGTGACCACCGGGCGGGCGATCGAGGCCCTCCCGGCGGTCGCCGCCGCGGCCGCGACCGGGGCGGTGCCCGCCGAGGCGCTGGCCGTGATCGCGCCGGTGACCACCCCGGCCAACCTGGCCGCCGCCGCAGCCCAGGACGTCGACCTCGCCGGCGTGGACGCCGCCCTCGCCCAGGTGGCCGCCACCCGCCCGCACGCCGAACTGCGGCAGGTCGTCGCGCATTACCTGGGCCGGCTGGACCCCGACGGTGCTGAGCCCGACCCCACCGAGGGCCGGTCGCTGAGCTTCGTCAAGCACGCCGACGGGTCAATTACCTTCCGCGGCGAACTCGACGCCGTGGGCGGGGAGAAGCTGCAGACCGCCGTGGAATCCATCGTGCAGGCCAACCGGCCCGCCGGGGACACCCGGACCCGCGCCCAGCAGCAGGCAGACGCCCTCGTCCAACTGGCCGACAACGCCCTGGCCGTCGGCGGTCTGCCGATCCTGCGCACCCAGAAACCACACGTGGTGGTCCGGGTGGACCTCGAAGACCTCATCGACCCCGCCGCGGCCGGCCCCGGCGCCGCCCAGACCGGCTTCGGCACGATCATCTCCGCCGCCCGCGCCCGCTGGCTGGCCTGCGACGGCGGCGTCAGCCGCATCGTCATCGGCCCCGACGGTGAAGTGCTGGACTACGGCCGCCGCCAACGGATCTCCCCACCCCCGCTGCGCCGCGCCCTGGACGCCCGCGACCGCGGCTGCGTGTTCACCGGCTGCGACGCCCCCGCCCACTGGTGCGACGTCCACCACCTCGTCCACTGGATCGACGGCGGCCAGACCGACCTGGGCAACTGCGCGCTCCTGTGCGAACGGCATCACACCAAGATCCACCACGGCTTCCGGATCGAACGCCAACCCGACGGCCGATGGCGCACCTACCGCCCCGACGGCACCGAGATCCTCATCCTGCCCCGCATCACCGCAGAACCGGCCAACTCCCGCGCCGGCTGACCGGTCACGCCCGGTCGGCCGCCACGTGCGGGCGTTCCGACCGGGGTCGGGGAACGCCGCCGGCGCGCGCCGGCTCGCCACCGTCCGGCTGCACGGTGTCCGGCTGCACGGCTCCTGGCTGCACGGCAGCCGGCGGCTGCGACTCGGGCACGGCCGGCCGCCCGAAGTGCCAGCCCTGGCCGTAGTCGACCCCGAGGGAGCGCAGCGCGTCGGCCTCCGTCGCCGTCTCGATGCCCTCGGCGACGACGCGAGCCTGCAGCCCGCCGGCGAAGTCGACCAGGGAGCGCACCAGCACGGTGCGCACCGGATCGGTGTCCAGCCCGCTGACGATGCTGCGGTCGAGCTTGATGACGTCGGGGGAAGTCACGACGATGTGGCGGAGCGAGGAGAAGCCGGCGCCCACGTCGTCGATGGCCAGCCGCAGGCCGCCCGCCCGGAACGGCGCCAGGGTGGCGGCGAGCGCGTCGTAGTCGTCGACCGCGTCGTGCTCGGAGAGCTCCAGCAGGATGCGGTCCAGGGGCAGCTCGGCGAGGAGTGCGGCGCACTCCGGGGTGAGCAGGGTGCCCGGCGAGACGTTCATCGCCACGTAGCCGTCGGCCTGCCGCAGGTGCTCGGCGGCGCGGCGCAGGGCGAGCAGCTCGAGCTGGTCGCCCAGGCCGACGCTGTGCGCCTCCTCGAAGACGACGTCGGGCGTCTGCTGCCACTCGGCGGGGAACCGGCTCAGCGCCTCGGCGCCCACCCGGGCGCCGGTGGCGAGGTCGACGATGGGCTGCAGCGCGACGACCGGTCCGCCGGCGGCCATGAGGGGCGCCAGCCGGCCCTCGATGCCGGTGCGCCGGTGTTCCTCCCTGACCTGCGGCTCGATGATCACCGAGGCGGCCGACGCGAGCACGTCCATCAGCGCCTTGTCGCGCTTGGTGAGGTCCTTGTCGGTGGTCAGGCCCGCGGCGCAGAAGGTGCCGTACAGGGTGCCGTCGGACAGCGTGACCGGCACCGAGACGTAGCTGCGGATGCGGGGCATGCGCGCGGCCGGCAGCTTCATGGCCTCGGGGAACTTCCTGAGGTCGGGGATGACCGCGGGCAGCTTCCGGTCCAGGACCGCCTGGCACAGCGACGTCTCCTGCACCTGCGTGACGCCCTCCTGGAAGAGGAACGGCACGGAGGACTCCACCACCTCCAGGTGCTGGGTGGTGCCGTCGAGCCGGGAGAGGAACGCCACGGAGAGGTGCAGCGACTTCTTCGCGGTTCGCAGGAGGTCGGCGATCTGCTGCTCGGTGTCGGTGCGGTGCTTGCCCACTCCTGGGTGGTCGGCCGGTGGGGCGGGAACCTGGAGCGGGCACCTCACTCGTCCGGATGAGGTGCCCGGACCTCAGCCGAGCGAGGCGGTGAAGGTGACGCTGTCGTCGGAGACCGTGGTGCACTCCACCGTCAGGGGCCCGGCCCCGACGCTCTGGCCCTCGGTGCAGGAGACCTCCTGGTTGCCCACGCTGAAGGTCGCCTCACCGTCCTGGACCCCGCCGAAGGACACGCTGGTGCCGAGGATCTCGACCGACTGGGTGTCGGGGCTGAGGGTCGCCGAGCAGGAGGTCCCGGAGCAGTCGACGGCCTCGCCGACGGCGCCCGCGGCCGAGCTCGCCGTCGACGCGGCGGCGCCGGTGTCCTCCAGGACGGACGTGCCCGTGTTCGCCTCGTCGCCCGAGCACCCCGCCAGGGGGAAGAGCAGCACTGCACCCGCGGCGAGCGCCCCGCGGGTGAGCCTTCGCGTGTGTGTGGTGGCCATGATTCGAGGCTAGGTCGGCCGCTACCGTGCCGCGCCGCAGCGGCCGGAACGTCACGTGACTGTGACCTGGGTCACTCAATCGTCGTCAGGGCCTGAGGATGATCCCGGTGCCCCCGGCCTCGACGGTGATGCGCTCCTCGCCGATGTCGACGTCGGTCAGCTCCTGGCCGAACGGGAGCGGGTCCATGGGGATGACGACGGTGAAGCGCTGCCGCAGCAGCAACCGGCTCGCGTCGTCCAGGAAGGTGGCGGTGTCCACCTGCGTGGGCTGCACCGCGAGGTCCCCGTCCTCGGCGTCGATGACGGCTCGCGCTGACGCGGAGAGCCGGCGCCCGAGGATCTCGACCGACCCGGTCAGCAGCGCCTCCCCGTCCGGTCGCCCGTCCAGGCGCACCGGACGCCCCGTCGCCTCCAGGTAGGTGTTCAGGTCCTCGTAGGTCAGCGTCGCCACCTCGCGGGTCCGCTCGAGGTAGACGACGTCCACGTCCTGGGTGAGCAGGTCGTGGAACGGGACGTGGACGCCGGTCAGCTCGGCGTCCACGCGCTCGATGCGCAGCGGGCCGGCGCGAAGGTCCTCGACGACGATCTCCACGCGCTCGTACCGCCCGGCGATCAGCTGGGGCAGGAAGAACGCCCCGTGCACCTCCACCTCCGGCGGGGTGAGGACGCCGGTGGCGAGCTGGACGTTGCGCGCCAGCAGGCCCTCCGCCGCCCAGCGGGCCAGCCGGTCGGCGCCCCACAGCAGCAGGAGGACGCCGACGGCCACGCTCGCGGCCAGGAGCAGCGTCGACCGGCGCGGCCGTCGCACCGTCCACCTCTGCATCGCGGTGCTCATCGCCCGGCGGTCTCCAGGGTCTGCTCGCCGACCCGCCGGCCGCTGGGCGAGCGGGCCGCGGTCTCGGCGGTGTCGCGCAGCTCCTCGCGCGAGACCACCTCGGTGCGGATGCGGTGGCTGGGCCAGCTGGACCACCGGCCGAGGAGCGTGAGCAGCGCGGGCGTGAGCACCGGCCGGACGAGGAAGGTGTCGATCAGCAGGCCGACGCTCATCGTGAAGGCGATCTGCCGGAAGGTGTCGAGGGGGATGATCGCCACCATCGCGAACGTCGTCGCGAGGATCACCCCCGCCGCGCTGATCGCGCGCGCGGTGGCCGGCATGGCCAGCGCGATCGCCTTGCTCAGCGGCAACCGGTTCGCGGCCTCCCAGATGGAGCCCACCGCGAAGACGTTGTAGTCCGAGCCGAGCGCCAGCAGCAGGACGGCGGTGGCGAAGGGCACGTAGAAGGTCAGCCCCGGGTCGTCGAGCCACCCCTGGAACACCAGCACGGTCAGGCCCATGGCCGCGGCGACGCTCAGGGCGCTGGTGAGGAGCAGGGCGATGGGGGCCACCAGCGCCCGCAGGTAGAAGACGAGCACGAGCAGCTCCACGACGAGCGCTGCCAGCAGCGTGTACCGGAGGTTGTCCCGCGTGATCTGGGCGAGCTCGGCGGCGATCGCGGTCTGGCCGGTGACCAGCACGTCGGCGTCCCCGAGGCCGGCGTCGGCCAGCAGGGGGCCCAGCCGGTCCTCCAGCCTCCGCAGATCGGCGATGGCTCCCGCGGCCAGCGGGTCGCTGTCCAGGACGACGACGAAGCGCGCGGCGTCGCCGTCCGCCGAGAAGACCACCCCGTAGTTGTCGGGCAGCGGGTTCTGCGCCGGCCCGAGGACCGTGGCCACGCCCGGCTGGGCGGTCAGGGCGCGCTGCACGGACTCCAGCGCGGCACGGTCCTCGGCGATCCCCGGTCGCTCGAGGATGATCTCCGTGGGCGCCACCACGCCGCGGACGCCGGCCTCCTCGAGCACGGCGGCGCCGCGGCTGACGGGGTCGTCGCTGGGCAGGCCGCCGGTGAACGACAGGTCCAGGCGCAGGGAGGTCAGGGGGAGCGCGGCCACGACGAGGACGGCGGTCCCGAGCACGGCCGCGACCGCTGCGCCGCGGCGGCTGACGACGATCCGGACCAGCGGGCCGGCGCCGCGGGTCGAGGGCTCCCGCCGGGGGCGCGCGGAGTGGGGCACGAACAGCCACCGGCCGAGGATGGCGAGCAGTGCCGGCACGAGGGTCAGGGAGACGACGACCCCGATGACCACGGTGAGGGACAGCGCGGGCCCGAAGGCGCGGAACAGCTCGTAGTCGGCGGCCAGCAGCGCGGCCGTCCCCGCCGCGACCGTGATGCCGGCGACGGCGATGATCGGGCCCTCGACGGCGACGGCGGCGCGGGCCGCCTCGAGGCGTGGCAGGCCCCGGTCGAGCTCCCGGCGCAGCCCGGAGAAGAACAGCACGCAGTAGTCGGTGATCACGCCGATGAGCAGGGCCGCGATCAGCGGCTGCACCTGGTCGGGCAGGGAGAAGCCGAACGCCGCCGCCGCCACCCCCAGGCTGCGGATGGCGACCAGGTAGCCGAGCCCGGCCGTGAAGAGCACCACGAAGGGCGCGACGACCGACCGGAAGACCAGCCCCACCACGACGGCGATGAGGGCCAGCGTGGCCACCTCGAACACGTGGATCCGGGACTGCAGGTAGGACACCTGCTGGATCTGGGCCGGGACGACGCCCGTGACGTACGTCTGCACGCCGGGCTGGTTCTCGAAGTGCGCGGCGTACTGGCGGGCGAGCGCCGTCGTCTGGGACAGGGACGTGAACGGCGTGACGTAGAGGTAGGTGACCGCGGTGTCGGAGGTGCCGGTCGGGATCGGGACGGCGGCGGCGATGTTGCCGCGGCCGACGGGCACGGTGCCGCCCAGGTAGTTCTGGGTGAAGGACAGGGCCCACAGCGCCACGTCGGCGCGCGTCAGCACGCTCAGGCCGCCCGGGTCGTGCACCACCACCGAGGTGTCGGACAGCACCGGGAGCCGGAACAGCTGCAGGCTGCGCTGCTGCGCCTCGACAACGGGGCTGTCGGACGGGACCAGCGAACCGATGCCGCCGCCGCCGCTGCTCGCCGTGGGCAGGGCCGCCGAGACCCACACGGTGATCAGGATCCAGGCCAGCACGACGAACCAGCGGGCCTTGACGACGGTGCTGCGGTAGGCGGCCGCGAGCAGGCGGAACGGTCCCGCCGCGCGCGTGGGCTGCCGACCGCCGGTCATCATGCCGGCGGTGGGGGAGACGTCGTCCGACCGTGCACCTGGCCTCCACCCTGGCCGATCCCCGGTTGGCACCGCACGCGGAGGGTAACCGGGGGCGGACGCGCCTGCCCGGCGAGCGGAGGTCCGACCATGACCGAACCCGGCACGAGGTCACCGATGCCCCAGGAGGGGTGGCGGCGGGTGCTGCGGTGGTGGGGACGGGCCGGCGCCTTCCTGGGCGGCCTGGTCGTGGGGGTCGTCCTCGTCGGGTTGCTGAGCGAGGGCAGCGTGCTCGTGGCGGCGCCGGTGCCGACGAACCCGGACGCCGCGCGGCCGGCGTTCCCGGACCCCGGGGCGGGGGAGGGGAGCGGAGCGACGGGGCAGGTGACGATCGACGACGACTGCCTGCGCGCCGTCAACGCGGCCCAGGACATCGCCCAGCTCATCGACGAGCTGGGCGAGGCGATCGCCGACTTCAACGCCACCCGGCTCGACGAGATCGTCCGCGAGCTGCAGCCCCTGCAGCGGCGGCTGCAGACGAGCATCGACGCCTGCGAGGTGGAGGCCGGGACGCCGGAGGGTCCCCCCGGAGCCGTGCCCACGGGCGCGGCGCCGCCGACGGGCCCCCTCGCACCGGCGAGCCCCGACACGACCGACTGACCGGCGCGGGCCGCGGCGGGCACGGGACTCCGGCCGCGGGCGCCGTAGGCTGGTATCCCGTGAGTCTCACCATCGGGATCGTCGGCCTGCCCAACGTCGGCAAGTCGACGCTCTTCAACGCCCTGACCAAGAACGACGTCCTCGCGGCGAACTACCCGTTCGCGACGATCGAGCCGAACGTCGGCGTGGTGGGCGTGCCGGACGAGCGGCTGGCGAAGCTGGCCGAGATCTTCGGCAGCCAGAAGATCATCCCGGCGACGGTCTCGTTCGTCGACATCGCCGGCATCGTGCGCGGCGCCAGCGAGGGCCAGGGGTTGGGCAACAAGTTCCTGGCGAACATCCGCGAGAGCGACGCGATCTGCCAGGTCATCCGCGTCTTCACCGACCCCGACGTCGTGCACGTCGAGGGGAAGGTCAGCCCGGCCGACGACATCGAGACGATCAACACCGAGCTCGTGCTGGCCGACATGCAGACGCTGGAGAAGGCGGTCCCGCGGCTGGAGAAGGAGTCGCGCAAGGACAAGGACCGCAAGGCCCTGCACGACGCCGCCGTCGCCGCGCAGGAGGTGCTCAACAGCGGTAAGACGCTCTTCTCCGCCGGTGTCGACCCCGAGCCGCTGCGCGAGCTGACGCTGCTCACGACCAAGCCGTTCCTCTACGTCTTCAACGTCGACGCCGACGAGCTGGGCAGCGCCGAGGTGCTCGACGAGCTGCGCGCGCTGGTGGCCCCGGCCGAGGCGATCTTCCTCGACGCCCAGACCGAGTCGGAGCTGATCGAACTGCCCGCCGACGAGGCCGCCGAGCTGCTGGAGTCGATCGGGCAGAACGAGCCCGGGCTCGACCAGCTCGCCAAGGTCGGGTTCCGCACCCTCGGGCTGCAGACCTACCTGACCGCCGGGCCGAAGGAGGCCCGCGCCTGGACGATCCCGGTCGGCGCGACCGCCCCGCAGGCCGCCGGCGTCATCCACACCGACTTCCAGCGCGGCTTCATCAAGGCCGAGATCGTCTCCTACGACCAGATCGTCGAGGCCGGCTCCATGGCCGAGGCCAAGTCCAAGGGCTGGGTGCGCATGGAGGGCAAGGACTACGTCATGGCCGACGGCGACGTCGTGGAGTTCCGCTTCAACGTCTGACCGCGCGGGTCGGGGTCGGGCGGAACAGGGGCTACAGGAGCGGCGTTCTGCTGTCGATGTCCCTGGTGGCCCGGAGCTGCCGGGGCGGCCTACGACCGAGGAGACCTGATGGACTACCTGCGACAGCTGCAGGCGGAGCGGCCGCTGATCTTCGGGCTCCTGCTCCTGGTGGGCTTCATCGTCGCCTTCCAGCTCGCCATCTTCGTGATCCAGCTGATCGTCGGGCCCTTCGGCCTGCCGGGCTGGGCACCCATCGTCATCCTGGTCGGCGGCCTCGTCCTCATCGCCCGCCGGCAGCAGCGGTAGCCAGTCACCCGCCGGGGCGGGCGTTGAGCCGTGCCGCCTGCCGCGTGAGGTGGTCGCGCTCACGCAGGTCGGGTGCAGCCCGGGCGGCGTCGGCGTAGAGCCGGGCCGCGGTCGCGGCGTCGCCGTCCTTCTCGTGCAGGTACGCCGCCACGGCGGTGAAGCGGGGGAGCGACGGGTCGAGCTCGGCCAGCGCCGCCAGGCCGGCTCGCGCGCCGTCGGCCTCGCCGACCGCGACGGCCCGGTTGAGCCGCGCGATCGGGCTGCCGGTCAGCCGCACCAGCTCGTCGTACCACTCGACGATCTGCACCCAGTCGGTCTCGTCCGCCGTCCGTGCGTCCGCGTGCAGCGCGGCGATCGCGGCCTGGGCCTGGAACTCGCCCAGCCGGTCGCGCGCCAGCGCCGCCTGCAGCACGTCGACCCCCTCGGCGATCAACCGGATGTCCCACGCGCCGCGGTCCTGCTCGGCCAGCGGTACCAGGGCGCCGTCGGGGCCGGTGCGTGCCGGGCGCCGGGCGTGGTGCAGCAGCATGAGCGCGAGCAACCCCGACACCTCGGGGTGGTCGCTGACGGCCGCGAGCTGCCGGGTGAGGCGGATCGCCTCCGCGGCGAGGTCGACGTCGCCCGAGTATCCCTCGTTGAACACCAGGTAGAGCACCCGCAGCACGGTGCCGATGTCGCCGGGCCGGTCGAAGCGGACGCCCGACACCGTCCGCTTGGCCCGGCTGATCCGCTGCGCCATCGTCGCCTCGGGCACGAGGTAGGCCTGGGCGATCTGCCGGGTGGTCAGCCCGCCGATCGCGCGTAGCGTGAGAGCGACAGCCGAGGCCGGCGTCAGCGAGGGGTGGGCGCACAGGAAGTAGAGCCGCAGGGAATCGTCCCGGGCCTCCGCCGGCCCGGGCTCCGGCTCGGCCTCGACGCGCAGCTCGCGCTGCCGCCGCGACGACTCGGCGCGGGTGGCGTCGAGGAACTTGCGCCAGGCCACCGTGACCAGCCAGTTCTGCGGGTCACGCGGTGGGTCGTCCGGCCACACCCGCACGGCTTCGACCAGGGCCTCCTGGACGGCGTCCTCGGCCGCCGCGAAGTCGGCTCCGCGGCGGCCGAGGACCCCGATCACGGTGGGGACGATCGCCCGCAGCAGGGTCTCGTCCACCGGGGCGGTCACTCCGTGATGGTGGGCGGCGCCGTGAGGAAGGGGCGCAGCTCCAGCCACTCGTGGATCGGCTTCCCACTCGCGCCGGGAGCCGCGGACAGCTCACCGGCCAGCTCGACCGCCCGCTCGTGGCTGTCGACGTCGATCACCATCCAGCCGGCGATCAGGTCCTTCGTCTCCGCGAACGGGCCGTCGGTGACCGGCGGCCGGCCCTCGCCGTCCGAGCGGACCCACGTCCCCTCGGGCGCCAGCGCCTGCCCGTCGACGAACTCGCCGGTGCCCTCGAGCCGAGTCGCGAAGTCCTGCATGTACTGCACGTGGGCCGAGATCTCCTCGGGCGTCCACTTCTCCATCGGGACGTCGTTGACCGCCGCCGGCGCGCCGCGGTAGTGCTTGAGCAGCAGGTACTTGGCCATGGTGTTCTCCCTGGTGAGGTACGGCCCATCGTGGCCGTTCGCACCCCTGGGACGGAACCGCCCGCGGTTTCTCGACACGGGCTGCAGACCCCGTCGAAAAGAATCCGAAGAGGCTCAGACCCGGCCGCGGAGGATGCGGTGCCAGTACACCTGCGGCAGCCCGTAGCGGTCGAACAGCCACTGCCACCGCCGCGGCACGAACGGGTCCAGGAAGGGCACCGACGGCTGCGACCGGTTGTCGCGGTCGACCTCGTTGAGCATCAGCTTCCGGCGGCTCACGGTGATCGGCATGACCGTGTAGCCGTTGTAGTGCCGCATCGGCTTGCCTTTCTCGGCGGCCTGCAGGTTCTTGCTCAGCACGTCGACCTGCTTCCGCAGCGCGCCACCCGACGGCCGGGTGGCGAGGGCGGCGGCGTCACCGAGGCCCCAGACCGACTCGTGGCGGCGGTGCCGCATCGTCTGGGGGTCGACGTCCACCAGGCCCGGCGCCGGGTCGACGGCGAGCCCGGCGTCGGCGATCCAGCGCGGCGCCCGGTAGTGCGGGACGGCGTGCGCGAAGGCGACGTCCTCCAGCACCCGGCGGCCGCTCGGCGAGCTGACCGTGACCGAGTGCAGGTCGCCGTCCACCTCCTCGATCCGCGTCTCGCGGAGCACCTCGATGCCGTAGTCCGCGAACACGTCCTCCAGGAACCGGTCCGCCTCCGGGATGCCCGTCCCGGTCGCTTCCGGGAGGAGGAGGCGCACCTGCAGGTCGCCGAGCACCCCGGCGCGCCGCCAGTGGTCGCACGCCATGAGCAGGGGCTTCAGCGCGGTGGGCCCGCACGACGCCGGCTCCGGCGGCACGGTGAAGACGGCGGAGCCCGACCGCAGCGACGTCACGCTCGGCCACACCAGCGGGGTGCTGCCCGGCACGTAGGACGACGCGGCCCAGCCCTCGGCGTAGGCCTGCTGCAGCCCCGGCGTCGCGCCCCAGTCCTCGACCAGGCCAGGGCAGAGCACGAGCGTCGACCAGTGCAGCGTCCGGCCTCCGCGCGTGCGCACCGTGCGGGCGGTGGGATCGACCGCCTCGACGGCGTCGCGGATCCACGCGCACCCGTCCGGCACGACCTCGGCCATCGGGCGTTCCAGCTCCGACATCGACGCCTCGCCGGCGGCGACGTAGTTCAGCAGCGGCTTGTACCGGTGCACCGGCTGCGGGGCCACCACGGTCACGTCGGGGACCCCGTCCCGGAGCAGCCGCGCCGCCAGCGAGATGCCGGCGTTGCCGCCACCGACGATGAGCACGTTCGTTCCCGCCACGTCCGCTCCCCACGATCAGGCCGCGGACCTCTCCTCAGCGCCGCAGCTCGGCCACCGTGTCCAGCCTGCCCAGTTTGCGCGGGTTCCGAACCGCGGACCTGCGCTCGATCGGCACGCCCGCTCGGCGTCACACGGAGACGACCATCCCGGCGGTCGTCGCGACCAGCGTGAAGCCGGCCTCCCAGATCGCCAGGATCCCGGTGCGCCGGGCGGGACCCACCCCACGCCGGGCCAGCAGGACGCCGCCGACCAGGGCGGCCGCACCGGTGGCGAGGGCGGCGACCTCCATGACCCCCCACGGCGGGGCGGTGGCGCTGAGCCACCGGGTGGGCGGGGTCAGCCCGAGCACCCAGCTGTAGGACGCGGCCCAGAAGGCGAGGCCGAGGACCGCGAGAGCGAGGACCGGCCGCCGCCACCGGTCGACGCGGGTGCGGCGGAGGCGCGCGTGTTCGACGAGCACGCGGCGGAGGTCAGGTGAGCGGCGCGCCGAGCGGTGGGCCCACGCGCGCGCCGGTGGTGGTCAGCCGGCGAGGCGGGTGCACTCCTCGCAGCGCGCCACCTGCCGCTGCGACGACCAGTCCTGCGCGGCGGTGGCGCGCACCAGCTGGCCGCACAGCGAGGACTCCAGCCCGTCGACCACCGGCTTGGCCACGGCGTGCGCGACGCCGGCGGCCCGCGCGAAACCGTCGTCCCCGGGCCGGACGTCGGGTCCGATCCACCCGACCCGGATACCGATCACGAAGAGGCTCGCCGTCATGGCGCCAGCGTGGGCACCCGAGGTGTCCGGGAGGTGACGCAGCCCCGAACTCTCGGCGGCGACGCGGCGCCTCAGTCTCAGCCCTGCGCGGCCGGCCGGTAGACCACGTGCAGCACGCCGGTCGGCAGCGCCTCGGAGGACACCAGCTCCAGCGGCGTGCGGTCCAGCTCGTCGGTCCAGCGCCGCTCGCCGGAGACCACGACCGGGTCGACCAGCAGCACCAGCTCGTCGAGCAGGCCGGCCGCCAGCAGCGACCGCACCGTGCTGAGGCTGCCCGACATGCCGATGGTGCCCTCGGTGCGCTCCTTCAGCGCCCGCACGTCGTCCAGGCTGCGCAGCACCGTGGTGCCGGCCCAGCCGGAGCGCTCCAGCGTCGTGGACAGCACGAACTTCGGGATCGGGTTGATGAACTCGGCGAACTCGTCGCTGTCGTTGCCCGGCCAGTACTCCGCCCACTGGTCGTGCAGCACCCGGCCCATGAGGTAGGACTCGCAGCGCCCCAGGTGCCGGTCCATGGCCTTGCCCATCGCCTCGTCGAAGTACGGGCCGTGCCACAGATCGGGGCGCTCGGCCGAGCCGTCGACGGTCGTGAACAGAGCAGCGGTGATGCGCCCCACGGGATCTCCTTCGATGATGCGGTCGTCGAGAACCTAGACGCGCAGGCGGCGGGGAACTCATCCGCCGGGCGCGCGGCAACGGCGCATCCCCGGCAGGCTGGCGGCGGTGGCCGGCCGGCGGCCACCCTGCGCCGAGGAGGTACCGCGTGCCCCGCCCCCCGTTCCCGCCGTTCACCCTGGAGACCGCCCGCCAGAAGGTGCGCGCCGCGGAGGACGCCTGGAACTCCCGCGACCCGGTGCGGGTGGCGCAGGCCTACACCGAGGACACCGTGTGGCGAAACCGCGCCGAGTTCCTGCGGGGCCGCGACGAGGTGGTGGAGTTCCTGACCCGCAAGTGGCAGCGCGAGCAGGACTACGCGCTGCGCAAGGAGCTGTGGGCCTTCACCGACGACCGCATCGCGGTCCGCTTCCAGTACGAGTGGCACGACGCGGAGGGCCGTACCTGGCGCTCCTACGGCAACGAGAACTGGGAGTTCGCCGCCGACGGCCTCATGCGCCGGCGGGAGGCCAGCATCAACGACGTCCCCATCGCCCTCGAGGAGCGGTGGATCCTCGGCCCGCGGGAGGACGGCGACACCAGCCCGCTGCCGCTCCGCTGAGGCGGGCTCAGGGCTTGGTCGTCACCTTGTACGGTGCGCCGCCGCGGTCGTACGTCGTCCACTCACCGGTCTGGCGCCCCCGGTCGAAAGAACCCGACCGCAGCAGGGTGCCGTCCAGCCGGAACCACTCCCAGTACCCGTCCGGCTCACCGCCGACGACGCGGCCGCGGGCGCGCACGGAGCCGTCACGGTGGCGCTCTTCGTGGAGTCCCTCGGAGAAGTCGGCCTGCGGCATGCCCGCATCTCACCAGGGCCGACCCTGAGGGCGGAACCAGGGGCGGATCCGGGTGTCACCGGATGTTCCGGCGCCGCCGCGGGACGCAGGCTCGTGGCATGACGAACTCGGTTCCCCTCCCTCCCCCCGCGGACGCCCCCGGCGCGGAGCAGCAGCCCCCGCCGGGACGGCCGGAGCTCCGGCGCAGCACCACCGACCGGATGGCCGGCGGCGTCTGCGGCGGCCTCGCCGACTACAGCGGCATCGACACCGTCCTCTGGCGGGTCGGCTTCGTCGGGCTCACCGTCGCCGGTGGCGCCGGCGTCCTGGTCTACCTGCTGCTCTGGGTGCTGATGCCCGCCGGGCCGGCCCGCAGCGACGAGACCCCCAGCCCCCTGGAGCGGCTGGTCCAGCGCCTGCACGACGCCCTCACCGGGCGCCGTGCGGCCTCGCCGCGGTGAACCCGGCGGCGGTCCTCCCGACGGGCGACACGCGGATCGGCGCCGGCCCACGACCGGCGCCGGTCCGCCAGGATGGGCGTGCCCCAGCCCCGATCAGCGACGGAGCACCGACGTGACCGTTCCCTCCGGACACCAGCCGGCCCCCATGGTCGTCCCGCAGTTCTTCGTCCGGCAGCGGGTCACGATGATGGTCAACCGCTACGAGGTGCTGGCGGCGAACCCCGACGGCAGCGAGGGGCACCTCCTCGCCCTCGCCGAGCAGAAGCGGATGAAGCTCCGCGAGGAGGTCGTCTTCTTCGCCGACGCGGGCAAGACCCGGCGGGTGTTCTCCTTCAAGGCCCGGCAGCGCCTCGACGTCGGCGCCGAGCACGACATCGTCGACGAGCACGGGCAGCCCATCGGCTACTTCCGCAAGGACTTCGGGGCCAGCCTCCTGCGCTCCACCTGGCACGTCTCCGCACCCGGCGTCGAGGCGGTCGGCCAGGAGCGCAACCAGTTCATCGCGGTGCTGCGCCGGGTGTGGAACTTCATCCCGTTCCTGAACAACATCCCGGTGCCCTTCCTCTTCCACTTCGACTTCACCGACAGCCGGACCGGGACGGTCGTGATGAGCAGCGAGAAGCGGATCGCGCTGCGCGACCACTACACGGTGACCGTCCCCGATCCGCGCCTGGACTTCCGGGTGGCGGCGTCGATGGCGGTGGCCCTGGACGCGCTGCAGAGCCGCTGACCGTCTGACGACGGAGTGCGCGTACGCCCGGTTCCTGGCGCTGGAACCGGGTGTACGCGCCCACACCCGGGGGAAGGAGCCGGCCACGTCGGGCGTTGCGCTGGGCAACCGACGCGAAAGGCCGCACCGCATGAGCACCACCCTGTCCGTCCTCGACCTGGCACCCATCCCGCGCGGGGAGACCCCGACGAGCGCCATCGCCGCGAGCGTGGCCCTCGCCCAGCGCGCGGAGGAGCACGGCTACGCGCGGGTCTGGTACGCCGAGCACCACAACATGCCCTCGATCGCGTCGTCGGCCACCAGCGTGCTGATCGCCCACGTCGGCGCGCAGACCCGCAGCATCCGGCTGGGCGCCGGCGGCATCATGCTGCCCAACCACTCGCCGCTGACGATCGCCGAGCAGTTCGGCACGCTCGACGCGATGTACCCGGGCCGCATCGACCTGGGGTTGGGGCGTGCGCCGGGCAGCGACCAGAACACCATGTACGCGCTGCGCCGCGACCCGCGCTCCGCCGACACCTTCCCGCAGGACGTGCTCGAGCTGCAGGCCTACCTGGCCGGCGAGAGCCGGGTGCCCGGCGTCGACGCGATCCCCGGCAAGGGCTCGCGGGTGCCGCTGTACGTGCTGGGCTCGTCGATGTTCGGCGCCACGCTGGCCGCCGCGCTGGGGCTGCCCTACGCCTTCGCCTCGCACTTCGCGCCCGCCATGCTCGAGCCCGCCGTCGCCGCGTACCGGCAGGAGTTCAAGCCCTCGGAGCAGCTCGCGGAGCCCTACGTCATCGCCGGCGTCAACGTGGTCGCCGCCGACAGCACCGCGGCCGCCCAGGAGCAGCTGCACGCCGTCCGCCGGAACCTGGCCGTCGGCCTGTTCGGCCGCGGCCGGGCGGTCACCGACGAGCAGGCCGACCAGCTGCTCGCCCAGGGGGCCGGGCACCACGTCGGCACGATGCTCACCCACACCGCCGTCGGCACCCCGGTCGAGGTGCGCGAGCACCTCGAGGGCTTCGCCAAGCTCGCCGACGCCGACGAGCTGATCGTCGCCCACCAGTCGGGGTCCCTCGAGGGCCGGCTGCGGTCGGTGGAGCTCGTGGCCGAGGCGATGGGATCCCGCGCGCTGTGACGTACCCGTGTTTCGGCCCCCGGGGAGCCACGGGTAGGCGGCGCCGGTGACGTACTCGATCGTGGCCCGCGATCCCGAGACCGGGGAGATGGGCGTGGCCACCCAGTCCCAGGCCTTCGCGGTCGGCAACAGCGTGCCCTTCGCCCTCCCCGGGCACGGTGTCATCGCCACGCAGTCGATGGCCGAGCCCATGTACGGCGCCGTCGGGCTCGACCTGCTCCGTGGCGGGTTCACCGCCCAGGAGGTGCTGACGGCGCTCAGCAGCGTCGACCCGCAGCCCGAGCGCCGCCAGGTCGCGGTCCTCGGGGTGAACGGAGACCTGTCCGCGTACACCGGCACGAGCTGCGTGGACGCCGCCGGTCACCTGATCGGCGACACCTGCGTCGCGCTGGCCAACATGGCCAGCTCCCCGGCGGTGTGGGAGGCGATGGTGGAGCGGTTCGAGGGCTCCGCCGGCCCGCTCGCGCAACGGCTGCTCGGCTCGCTGGTGGCGGGGGAGGAGGCCGGCGGTGACTTCCGGGGACGCCGCTCGGCCGCGATCATGGTCGTCCGCGCCACCACCACCGGGCGGCCCTGGCACGACATGGTGGTCGACCTGCGCGTCGACGACTCCCCGGACCCGCTGGGCGTCCTGGCCGACCTCACCGTCACCCGCGCCCGCTACCAGGACGTCGTCCGCGCGTTCCAGCAGGCCATCGACGGCGACCCGGTCACCGCCGACCGGGAGCTGGAGCTGCTGCGGCCGATGGACCCGGTCAGCGAGCCCGACCAGCTGATGTGGCGGGCCGTCGTGGCGGCGCTCGCCGGGCGCGAGGACGACGCCCGCGCGATGCTCGTGGACCTCGCCGCCTCCGCGCCGCAGTTCATCGAGGCCGCCAGCCGCTTCGGCAAGGCCGGGCTCATGCCGGCCGACGTGGTCGACCGCATCATCCCGCCGGTGCCGCCGAGCTGACCCCGTGCGCCGCGCCCGGTCTCCCCCCGGCGGGGGGAGCGGACGTGATCTGCGTTTCAGACGATCCCGTATCGCGCCGATCCCTCGGCCATGGGACAGCGGCGCACCGGGATCGCACGGGAGCGGGGCGCGGACCGCGCGCTGCGCACCGTCCGCATCACCGCCACCGTCGCGACGGCCGTGTGGGTGCTCAGCCTGGCGCTGGCCGCCCTCGGGACGCCGTACGTCGGGGAGTACCTGGCCGCCGGGGGGAAGCTCGTATTCCTCGCGGCGCTCACCGGCATGCTCGTCGTGCGGGCGCGGGTGTCGCCGGCCACCCGCCGGGCGTGGCACTGCTTCGCCGGCGCGGTCGGCGCCTACCTGGTGGGCGGTGCGGTCTACGAGATGCACTACCGGTCCCTGGACGCCGTCCCCCGGCCGTCGTGGGCCGATGCGTTCCAGCTGGGCTTCTACCCGCTGGCCTTCCTGGCGCTCCTGCTGATGATCCGGGGCCGGGTGCGGCGCCTGACGGCGAACCTCTGGCTCGACTGCCTGGTCACCGGGCTCACCGCCGGTGCCGTGGCCGCGTCCCTGGTTCTCGGCGACCTGCTGCGCAGCGCCCCCGGTGGCGACGGTGCCGCGTTCGTCGGCATCGCCTACCCGGTGGGTGACCTGCTGCTGCTGAGCCTGCTGGCCGGCGGGCTGGTCGTCATCGGCCGGCACGGCGGGGGCGGGTGGTGGTGGATCGTCACCGGCCTCCTCCTCTTCGTCACCGGTGACACCGCGTACGCCTACCAGGTCGCGCACGGCACCTACGTCGTGGGCAGCCCGCTGGACGTGGTGTGGGGCCTGGCGTTCCTCTGCTTCGGGCTCTCGGCGTGCCACATCCCGAAGAGCGGGCGCACCGACGCCTCGGCGGGGCGTGCACCGCTGCTCGTGCCGGCGGTCTGCACACTGAGCGCGGTCGGCCTGCTGGCGCACGGCTACTTCCACGGGGGCGACCCGGTCGCCGGGGCGCTCGCCCTCGGCGCCGTCCTGGCCGCCCTGGCCCGCACCGCGCTCACCTTCCGCGCCGTCCGGGCGCTGGCCGACAGCCGCCGGCAGGCGCGCACCGACGAGCTGACCGGGCTGCCCAACCGCCGCTCGGTCTTCGAGGCCCTCGACGCCGGCGACGAGCGGCTGCTCGCCGGCGAGGAGGTGGCCGTCCTCGTGCTCGACCTCGACCGGTTCAAGGAGATCAACGACTCGCTGGGCCACGGGGTCGGCGACGCGCTGCTGCGCGAGGTCGGCACCCGGCTGCGGGCCCAGGTGCGCGAGGGCGACCTGCTGGCCCGGCTGGGTGGGGACGAGTTCGTCGTCCTTGCCCGGGACCTCGACGCCGAGGGCGCCCGGGCCCTGGCCGAGCGGCTGCGCACCCATCTGCAGCGCCCGTTCCGGCTGGGCGGCATGGAGCTCGCCGTCGACGCCGCCGCCGGCATCGCCGTGGGGCCTGAGCACTCCCGCAACGCCGCCGAGCTGCTGCAGCTCGCCGACCTGGCCATGTACTCGGCCAAGTCCGGCCGGCTGGGCGCCGCCGTCTACGACGAGGACCGCGACGGCCACGGCCGGCACCGGCTCGAGGACATCGCGGCGCTGCGCCGGGCCCTGGAGACCGGCGAGCTGGTGCTGCACTACCAGCCGAAGCTGGACCTCCCGACGGGCACCGTGGCGGGCGTCGAGGCGCTCGCGCGCTGGCAGCACCCGACGCGGGGCCTGCTCTACCCCGACGCGTTCATCGACCTCGCCGAGTCGGCCGGGCTGATGGCGCAGCTGACCACCCGGGTGATCGACATGGCTCTGGGCCAGTGCCGCCGCTGGGCCGACCAGGGCCGGTCGCTGACCATGGCGGTCAACGTCAGCCCCTCGAACCTGGTCGACCAGGGCTTCCCGGACGACGTCGCCCGCCTGCTGGCCGTCCACGGCCTCCCCGCCGGCAGCCTGGTGCTCGAGGTCACCGAGAGCCTCCTGATGGAGGACCGGGAGCGCGCTGTCCGGGTGCTCACCCGGCTCCGGGACGCCGGGGTCGGCGTGGCGATCGACGACTACGGCACCGGGCACTCCAGCCTGGCCTACCTCGCGGCGCTCCCGGTCACCGAGCTGAAGCTGGACCGCACGTTCATCGCCGCCATGACCGGCAGCGCACGGGCGGCGTCGATCGTCACCTCCACCCTCCAGCTCGCCCACGCGCTGGGCCTGGTGCTGGTGGCCGAGGGAGCGGAGGACGCGGCGACGGTCGCGGCGCTGGCCGAACTGGGGTGCGACGTCGTCCAGGGGTACCACCTGAGCCGGCCGCTCCCGCCGGAGCAGCTCGAGGCTTGGCTGCAGGAACGGGCCATGACACCGTCATCCTCCGGATGACACCGCGACCAGGAGCCGTCCCCCACGCGCGCTGAGCCCCGAGAGCCCTCGTCGGGGAGGCCTCCGGCCCCCCGCTCCTCGGGACTCAGCGCACGACGGGCGGGCACCCAGGTGGGTGCCCACCCGTTGAGGGGTTCCTTCTCTAGCTCTTCGGGCGGGCCCCCGCGCGCAGGGCGCCGAGCAGGTCGTGGTTGAGCCGGGAGATGGTCTCCATCGAGATGCCCTTGGGGCAGGAGGCCGAGCACTCGCCGATGTTGGTGCAGCCGCCGAAGCCCTCGCGGTCCTGCTGCGCCACCATGTTGACCACGCGGTCGTTGCGCTCGGGCTGGCCCTGGGGGAGCAGCCCGAGGTGCGTCACCTTGGCGGCGGTGAACAGCATCGAGGAGGCGTTCGGGCAGGCCGCCACGCAGGCGCCGCAGCCGATGCAGGTCGCGGCGTCGAACGCCGCGTCCGAGTCGGCCTTGGGCACCGGCGTCGCGTGCGCCTCCGGCGCGGTCCCGGTCGGGACGCTGATGTAGCCGCCGGCCTGGATGATCCGGTCGAAGGCCCGCCGGTCGACCGCGAGGTCCTTGATGATCGGGAACGCGGTGGCCCGCCACGGCTCGATGTCGATCGTGTCGCCGTCGGCGAAGGACCGCATGTGCAGCTGGCAGGTCGTGGTCTGCTGCGGGCCGTGCGCCTGGCCGTTGATCATGACGCCGCACATGCCGCAGATGCCCTCGCGGCAGTCGTGGTCGAAGGCGACCGGGTCGTCGCCCTGCATGATCAGCTGCTCGTTGAGCACGTCGAGCATCTCGAGGAACGACATGTCGGGGGAGATGTCGGTGATCTTGTAGGTCACCATCTTGCCCTTGGTCGTCGGCCCCTGCTGGCGCCAGATGCGCAGCGTCAGGTTCATCCCGCGCTTCTCGGCCGCGGGGTTGCCGACGCTGGAGCGCATCGCGCCTTCGTGTGTGGCTGTCACTTGTAGCTCCGCTGGGCGAGGTGGACGTACTCGTACTCGAGGTCTTCCCGGTGCAGGACCGGGGGCTGGCCCGCAGGCGTCCACTCCCAGGCCGCCACGTAGGCGAAGTTCTCGTCGTCGCGGAGCGCCTCGCCCTCGGGGGTCTGGCTCTCCGCGCGGAAGTGGCCACCGCAGCTCTCGCGGCGGTGCAGGGCGTCGATGCACATCAGTTCGGCGAGCTCGATGAAGTCGGCGACCCGGCCGGCGTGCTCCAGCGTCTGGTTGAACGAGTGCCAGTCGCCGGTCACCTTCAGGTTGCTCCAGAACTCCTGGCGGATCTCCTGGATGCGGTCGATGGCCTTGCGCAGGCCCTCGTCCGTGCGCTCCATGCCGCAGAGGTCCCACATCAGCTGGCCGACCTCCCGGTGGAAGGACGCCGGGGTGCGGTTGCCGTTGATGCTGAGCAGCTTCTGCACCTGCTCCTGCACGCCGGTGAGCGCCTCGACGGCGGCCGGGTGGCTCTCGTCGACCTTCTCGAACGGCCCGTCGGCCAGGTAGCTGCTGATCGTCGACGGGAGCACGAAGTAGCCGTCGGCCAGGCCCTGCATGAGCGCGCTCGCGCCCAGCCGGTTGGCGCCGTGGTCGGAGAAGTTCGCCTCACCGATCACGAACATGCCCGGGATCGTCGACTGCAGGTCGTAGTCCACCCACAGACCGCCCATCGTGTAGTGCACGGCGGGGTAGATCCGCATGGGCACCGCGTAGGGGTCCTCGCCCGTGATCTGGGCGTACATGTCGAAGAGGTTGCCGTACTTCGCCTCGACCGCCGGGCGGCCCAGCCGCTCGATCGCCTCGGCGAAGTCCAGGTAGACGCCCAGGCCGCCGGGGCCGACGCCGCGGCCCTCGTCGCACACGTTCTTGGCCTGGCGCGAGGCGATGTCGCGGGGCACCAGGTTGCCGAACGAGGGGTAGAGCCGCTCGAGGTAGTAGTCGCGGTCGGACTCGGGGATGTCCCGCGGGTCGCGGTCGTCGCCGCGCTCCTTGGGCACCCACACGCGGCCGTCGTTGCGGAGCGACTCCGACATCAGGGTCAGCTTCGACTGGTAGTCGCCCTTGACCGGGATGCAGGTCGGGTGGATCTGCGTGTAGCAGGGGTTGGCGAAGTACGCGCCCCGCTTGTGCGCCCGCCAGATCGCCGTGGTGTTCGAGCCCTTGGCGTTGGTGGACAGGTAGAAGACGTTGCCGTAGCCGCCGCTGGCGATGACGACGGCGTCCGCGAAGTGGGTGCTGATCTCGCCGCTGACCAGGTCGCGGGCGACGATGCCGCGGGCGCGGCCGTCGACCACGATCAGGTCGAGCATCTCGGTGCGCGCGTGCTGCTCGACGCTGCTGGCCGCGATCTGCCGCTCGAGGGCCTGGTAGGCGCCGTAGAGCAGCTGCTGGCCCGTCTGGCCGCGGGCGTAGAAGGTGCGCGAGACCTGCGTGCCGCCGAACGAGCGGTTGTCGAGCAGGCCGCCGTACTCGCGGGCGAAGGGCACGCCCTGGGCCACGCACTGGTCGATGATGTTGACGCTGACCTCGGCGAGGCGGTGCACGTTGTTCTCGCGGGACCGGAAGTCGCCGCCCTTGACCGTGTCGTAGAACAGCCGGTGCACGCTGTCGCCGTCGTTGCGGTAGTTCTTGGCGGCGTTGATCCCGCCCTGCGCGGCGACGCTGTGCGCGCGGCGCGGGCTGTCCTGGTACCAGAACGACTTCACGTTGTAGCCGGCCTCGCCCAGCGTGGCGGCGGCCGAGCCGCCGGCCAGGCCGGTGCCGACGACGATGACCGTCAGCTTGCGGCGGTTGGCCGGGTTGACCAGGCGGCCGCGGAACTTGCGCTCGCTCCAGCGCTCGCCGATCGGGACGTCGGTGGGGGCCTTGGTGTCGGCGATCGGCTCGCCGACGGTGAACAGCTCGAGAGGCATCTGGGGAGCTCCTCAGTCGATGATGTTGAAGAGGACGGAGAAGGGCACGAGCAGGAAGCCGAGAGTGAGCACGGTCGCGAATGCCACCGCGAAGAGGCTGACGGTCTTCTCGCGGCGGCGGTTGCTCTGGCCCAGGGTCTGCGTGGCGCTCCAGATGCCGTGCCGCAGGTGCATGCCCAGCAGGATCACCGAGATGGCGTAGAAGATCGTGACGAAGGGGTTCTGGAAGCTCGCGACGAGCCGCTCGTACGGCGTGCTGTCGAAGCCCTCGGCGTTCACCGTGCCCGTGGTGAGGTCGAGGATGTGGTAGATGATGAAGGCGCCGATGATCACGCCGCCCCAGCGCATGGTGCGCGAGGCGTAGCTCTGCGCGGTGGCCTTCTTGGTGACGTAGCCCTGCGGGCGGGCCCGCTTGGCCTGGCGCCACAGCGAGACGGCGGCCCAGAAGTGCGCCACCACCGCCACCAGCAGCACGATCCGGATGACCCAGAGCGTCGTCTGGCCCGGCAGCGCGGGGTTGCCGACCGTCCGGATCCAGCCCGAGTACGAGTTGAACGCCTCGGCGCCCGAGAAGGCCTTCAGGTTCCCGATCACGTGCGCGATCAGGTACAGCACCATGATGATGCCGCTGATGGCCATGACGGCCTTCTTGAAGACCGAGTTGGTCTTCGCAACCTTGGGGGTCCTGCGCTGCGCGTGCTCCACCGTCACCACAAGTCCCCACGCTAGGACTACACGGTGCTTGCCACCAACCAAACACGAGGTGACACAGACCCGTGAATAGGTGAGTTGCAGGCGCGCGTCAGCGCGGGGCGGGCGAAGCCCGTCCTCCGGTACTTCTGCACTCGGGTCAGGCAGCC
>NZ_FOAO01000001.1:255097-415331 GCF_900109665.1 Blastococcus sp. DSM 46786 | reverse complement strand
ACTCCGAACCGGCCTTCGCCATGCTCTGCGGCGCCGCCCCCATCCCGGCGTCCTCGGGCAGAACCCACCGCCACCGGCTCAACCGCGGCGGCGATCGCCAAGCCAACGCCGCCCTCTACCGCGTCGCGCTCTGCCGGATGCGCTGGGACCCACGCATCCGTGCCTACGTCGAACGCCGCACTCAAGAGGGACTGTCGAAGAAGGACATCATCCGCTGCCTCAAGCGCATGATCGCCCGCGAGCTCTACTACGTCCTACGCCCCACCCAGTCGCCCGAAAACATCGCCTCGGCCGCTTGACGATCCATAGGAGCATCCTGGTCGTTCCGGGTCCTGGCTCACCGTCGACAGTGAGCCAGGACCCCGCCGGGTGAGCCAGGACGGCCCCGCTGCGCACCCGCGCGGCGGGGCCGCCGGCGTCCCAGGGGCAGTGCAGCGCTCGACGGCGCAGGGTGTGACCGGGACGACGGCCGGCGCGCGAGGGGCGGCATGTATGCTCGTCCCCGTTCCCCCCAAGACCGCTGGTCGTCGCACGTCCGCGTGCGATCGAAGGTCCCGGAGCTCCGGGCGACCCGCGCAGGAGGACGGTTCGATCGGCAGGCGCACGCGCCCGCCCCTCGCCCCGTGCGCCCTGCGCCGGGGCGTTCCTCGTCTCCGGGCCCTCCGTCGCACGCAGTCGTGCAGCGTCCAGCAGTCGCCCGACAGACGAGAGGAGGCCCATGCCCACGCAGGCGAAGGCCGCGGTGATCGACGAGATCACCGAGCGGTTCCAGTCGTCCAGCGCGGCGGTGCTCACCGAGTACCGCGGGCTGACCGTGGCGCAGCTGACCCAGCTGCGCCGTTCCCTCGGTGAGGGCAGCAGCTACGCCGTCGTCAAGAACACCCTGACGAAGCGGGCGGCGGACTCGGTCGGGCACTCCGACCTGGCCCCGCTGCTCAACGGCCCGACCGCGATCGCCTTCATCGAGGGCGACGTCGTCGAGGCCGCCAAGGCCATCCGCGACTTCGCGCGCGCCAACCCGCTGCTCGTCGTCAAGGGCGGCGTCGTCGAGGGCCGAACCGTCGGCCCCGCCGAGGTCACCGCCCTGGCCGACGTCGAGCCGCGCGAGGTGCTGCTGGCCAAGCTGGCCGGCGCCATGAAGGGCAACCTGACCAAGGCTGCCGGGCTGTTCCAGGCCCCGCTGTCGCAGGTCGCCCGGCTCGCCGAGGCGCTCAAGGAGAAGAAGCCCGCCGAGGCGGGCGCTCCCGAAGCCGCTGCTGCTGACACCACCCCCGACGCTGACGCCGCGGACGCCGCGGCCAGCACCGACTGACCCCAGAAGGAGACACCATGGCCAAGCTGTCCACCGCGGAGCTGCTCGACGCGTTCAAGGAGATGACCCTCCTCGAGCTGTCCGACTTCGTGAAGCAGTTCGAGGAGACCTTCGAGGTCACCGCTGCCGCGCCGGTCGCCATGGCGGCCGCCCCGGCCGCCGGCGGCGGCGGTGCCGCAGAGGAGGCCGTTGAGCAGGACGAGTTCGACGTCATCCTCGAGGCTGCCGGCGACAAGAAGATCCAGGTCATCAAGGAGGTGCGCGGCCTGACCTCGCTCGGCCTCAAGGAGGCCAAGGACCTGGTCGACAACGCGCCCAAGCCGGTCCTGGAGAAGGTCGCCAAGGACGCCGCCGAGAAGGCCAAGGCCGCTCTCGAGGGCGCCGGCGCCACCGTCACCGTCAAGTAGAAGGACCCCGGCGCCCCCCAGCCCTCGCTCCGCTCGGGCCGGGTCCCTGCGCCGGGGCCGTTCCATCGCGTCACCTCGCGGCTACGCCGCAGCAGGGGCCGTCCTCCTTCGGGGGGACGGCCCCTGTCGCATGTCCGGGTGGTTTCGACCGTCACAGGGAGACCCGGGTCACCGGAACTCCGTGACACACGTAACCTTCGCCCCGCGTGATCGTTACTGACCGGTAGTGACGCGGTGCGATCCCTCCCTAGCCGGAGGGTTCGAGGAGCAGCGCACTGCCGGGGCCCGCCGACGCGGCGGGGTGGGGAACCGGTGGGCAACCGGGACGGGAGGCAGGGACACGTGGGCGTCGCAGTCGAGGTCTCGGGGCTGACCAAGTCGTTCGGCAGCCAGAACATCTGGAGCGACGTCACGCTCACCCTCCCGCCCGGGGAGATCTCGGTGCTGCTGGGTCCGTCCGGCACCGGCAAGTCCGTCTTCCTCAAGTCGCTGGTCGGCCTGCTCAAGCCCGAGCGCGGCTCGATCGTCATCTCCGACACCGACATCGTCACCTGCCGGGAGCACCGGCTCTACGAGGTCCGGAAGCTGTTCGGCGTCCTCTTCCAGGACGGCGCCCTGTTCGGGTCGATGAACCTGTTCGACAACATCGCCTTCCCGCTGCGCGAGCACACGAAGAAGAGCGAGTCGGAGATCCGGCGGATCGTCCTCGAGAAGATGGACATGGTCGGCCTGCAGGGCGCCGAGGGGAAGCTGCCGGGGGAGATCTCCGGCGGGATGCGCAAGCGCGCCGGCCTGGCCCGCGCCCTGGTGCTCGACCCCGAGATCATCCTGTTCGACGAGCCCGACTCGGGCCTCGACCCCGTCCGCGTGGCCTACCTCAACCAGCTCATCGTCGACCTCAACGCCCAGATCGACGCGACGTTCCTGATCGTCACGCACGACATCGGCACCGCGCGGACCGTGCCCGACAACCTCGGCCTGCTCTTCCGCCGCCACCTGGCGATGTTCGGCCCGCGCGAGCAGCTGCTGACCTCCCAGGAGCCGGTGGTCCGCCAGTTCCTCAACGGCCGGCGCGAGGGCCCCATCGGCATGAGCGAGGAGAAGGACGTCGCCCAGGTCGAGGCCGAGATGGCGGCCCTGGAGGCCCGCGGCGGGGACCAGCACAACGGCATCGGGCCCAAGGGCGCCAGCGGTGGCGACGCCGTACCGCCGCAGCTCGACCCCTCCCCGGGCCTGCCGGAGCGCCAGGCGGTGCGCCGTCGGCAGGAGCGGGTCGCCCGGATGCTGCACGAGTTCGACCCGGCCACCGCTGAGGCCATCCGCGCGTCGCTGCCGCACGACCTGCTCGCCCAGGCCGATGCCGGCGCCTTCACGCCGACCGCGGCTGCCGGTGGCCGGCACTGGGCGCCCGGGCCGGACGCGGTCCCGGCCGGCTCCGCGGCCACCGCCGTCCTCCCCCGGTCGGCGGGTGAACCGTGACCGCCACCGGACGACCGAAAGCGCCGGGTCTGCTCGACGGGAAGTTCTCACCCACCCGTCCGCTCGCCGCCAGCGGCAACCTGTTCGCCTTCGCGCTCGACGTGCTCCGGGCGCTCCCCAAGCGGCCGTTCCAGCTGCGCGAGTTCATCCAGCAGACGTGGTTCGTCGCGAGCGTCACCATCCTGCCGACGGCGCTGGTGGCCATCCCGTTCGGCGCGGTCATCGCCCTGCAGCTGGGCTCCCTCACCCGGCAGCTGGGCGCCCAGTCCTTCACCGGGTCGGCGTCGGTCCTGGCGGTCCTCCGCGAGGCGAGCCCCATCGTGACGGCTCTGCTGATCGCGGGCGCCGGCGGATCGGCCATCTGCGCCGATCTCGGTGCGCGCAAGATCCGCGACGAGATCGACGCGATGGAGGTCCTCGGCATCAGCCCGATCCAGCGGCTGGTGGTGCCCCGCGTGCTGGCGTCCATGCTGGTCGCCGTTCTGCTCAACGGGCTGGTCAGCGTGGTGGGCGTGGCGGGTGGCTACTTCTTCAACGTCGTCCTGCAGGGCGGCACGCCCGGCGCCTACCTCGCGTCGTTCAGCGCGCTGGCGCAGGTCGAGGACTTCTGGTCCGGGGAGATCAAGGCGCTGGTCTTCGGGCTCATCGCCGGGATCGTGGCCTCGTACAAGGGGCTACGCGCCGGTGGTGGGCCCAAGGGGGTCGGGGACGCGGTGAACCAGGCCGTCGTCATCACCTTCCTGCTGCTGTTCGCCGTGAACTTCGTGATCACCGCGATCTACTTCCAGCTCGTGCCACCGAAGGGGCAGTGATGGCGCTGCTCTCTCCGACCGACCGGATCCGGGTCGGGGCCCGCCGGCTGGGCCAGACCGTGTACCGCCGGCCGATGGACGCCCTCGACGACCTCGGCGACCAGCTGAGCTTCTACGGACGCGCTCTCGGCTGGGTGCCGCGGGCGCTGCGCCGCTACAAGCGCGAGACGTTCCGGTTGCTGGCGGAGGTGACGTTCGGGACCGGCGCCCTGGCGGTCATCGGCGGCACCGTCGGCGTCATCGCCTTCCTCTCGTTCTTCACCGGCACGGAGGTCGGGCTCCAGGGGTACGCGGCCCTCGACCAGCTCGGCACATCGGCCTTCACGGGCTTCCTCTCGGCCTACTTCAACACCCGGGAGATCGCGCCGCTGGTGGCCGGCCTGGCGCTGTCGGCCACGGTCGGCTGCGGGTTCACCGCCCAGATCGGTGCCATGCGGATCAACGAGGAGATCGACGCTCTCGAGGTCATGGGGGTGCCGTCCCTGCCGTTCCTCGTGACCACGCGCATCGTCGCCGGCTTCGTCGCCGTCATCCCGCTGTACGTGCTGGGGCTCCTCACGAGCTACTTCGCGACGCGGACCATCGCGACCCAGGCGTACGGCCAGTCCGAGGGCACCTACGACCACTACTTCAACCTCTTCCTGCCGCCGCAGGACGTGCTGTGGTCGTTCCTCAAGGTGCTGGTCTTCGCCGTGGTGATCATCCTGACCCACTGCTACTACGGGTACCGCGCGAGCGGCGGTCCCGCGGGCGTCGGTCTGGCCGTCGGACGGGCGGTCCGCTTCTCGATCGTCGCCATCAACGTCATCGACCTGTTCCTGTCCCTGGCCATCTGGGGATCGACCACGACTGTCCGGATCGCGGGGTGACGGCGGTGCCGAGAACGAGGACGCGGGTGCGCCTGGCGCGCACCGGCCGGGCCGGCGCGGAGCCGGGTGCGCCGGGAGGAAGGCGATGAGGGGCCGGGGCGCGGTCATCGGCCGGCGCCTCCAGGGCCTGGCGTTCCTCGTCGTCCTGGTGCTCCTGCTGGGGCTGTCGGTGGCCGCCTACAACAAGGCGTTCACCGAGGTCGCCCGCGTCACGCTGGAGACCGACACCGCCGGCAACCAGCTGCAGGAGGCCTCGGACGTCAAGGTCCGCGGCGTCATCGTCGGCGAGGTGCGGGAGGTCCGGGCCGACGCCGACGGCGCGACCATCGAGCTCGCGATCGCACCCGAGCACCTCGAGCACATCCCGGCCGACGTGACCGCCCGGCTGCTCCCCAAGACCCTCTTCGGCGAGCGCTACGTCGCCCTGCAGGTCCCCGAGGAGGCGGGCGAGGAACGACTGGCCGACGGCGACGTCATCGGGCAGGACCGCGCCAGCAACGCCATCGAGCTGCAGCGCGTCATCGACGACACCCTGCCGCTGCTGCGCGCCGTGCATCCCGACGACCTGTCGTACACCCTCGGCGCCGTCGCCGACGCGCTGCGGGGCCGCGGCGACGAGCTCGGCGCCAACCTGGCCGCCACCGGCGAGTACTTCGGCCGGCTCAACACCGTGCTCCCGGAGCTCCAGGCCGACATCTCCGGACTGGCCGACTTCGCCGAGACCTACGAGGGCGCCGCGGACGACCTGCTGGCGGTCCTGGACAACCTCGCGCTGACCAACGCGACGGTGGTCGACCAGGCCGAGATGCTGCGCCGGACGTTCACGGTGGGCGCGGGCTCGGCGGCCGTGACCGCGGACTTCCTCGAGCGCAACGAGCGCAACCTGATCTCCCTGGCGGAGACGTCGCGGCCGGTGCTGGGCCTGTTCGCCGAGTACTCGCCGGTCTACCCGTGCCTCCTGGAGGGCCTCAGCCGCTCGGTGCCCAGGATCGGTGAGACGTTCGGCGCCGACGGCGACCCGTCGCTCAACCTGAACATCCAGTTCACGTTCCCGCCCCGCAGCCCCTACGCGCCCGGGGACCAGCCGGTGTACGCGGACACCGCGCCGCCGGACTGCCGCGGCCTGGACGCCATCGACCGCGAGATCGCCGAGGCGCAGGCGGGGGAGTACTACTGCCCCTACCCGCCCGCCGACGGCATCGAGTCCCCGGAGAGCGCGGAGCGCCCCGAGCCGGCCTGCTACCGCGCAGGAGCGGATGACGGCGGGAAGCCGGACAACGTGCCCGGTGCGCGGGCCGGGAACGCGCTGCCCGACGTGCTGGCCGGCTCGACCGCCGAGCTCGATTTCGTCCGCAGCATCCTCGCCTACCAGACCGGCGCCCAGGCCGCGGACGTCTCCGAGCTCGGCGCCGCGACCCTGGCTCCGTTCCTGCGCGGCAAGACGGTGATGCTGCGATGAGCGGGCAGCTGAGAGGCCTGACCGGGCCGTTGGTCAAGCTGGTCGCGTTCGGGGTCGTGACCGTGCTCGCCGCCTATGTCCTCGTCAGCACCATCACCAACGCCGGCTACGGGGATCAGGTGACCTACCGGGCCCAGTTCACCGACGTGGCCGGCCTGGTCGAGGGTGACGAGGTCCGCATCGCCGGGGTGCGCGTCGGCCAGGTGGTCGCCATCGGGCTCGGAGAGGGGACCGAGCGGCCGTCTGCCGAGGTGGAGCTCGAAGTGAGCGCCGACGTCCCGCTGCCCGAGGCGGTGGAGGCGACGATCCGCTACCGCAACCTGGTCGGCCAGCGGTACATCGCGCTCACCGAGGGGGAGGGATCCCAGGGGCGGACGCTCGACGAGGGCGCCGTCATCCCCCTGTCCCGGACGACGGACGCACTGGACCTCACGGTGCTCTTCGGCGGGTTCCAGCCCCTGCTGCAGGCCCTCTCACCGGCGGACGTCAACCGGGTGTCCTTCGAGATCATCCAGGTCTTCCAGGGCGAGGGCGGGACCGTGGAGAGCCTCCTGGCGCACGTCGGTTCGCTGACCAACAGCCTCGCCGACCGCGACCAGGTCATCGGCAGCGTCATCGACAACCTGACCACCGTGATGGGCACGCTGGCCGACCGCGACCAGCAGCTGTCCGGCCTGGTCGTCAGCCTCCAGCAGTTCGTCACCGGGCTCGCCGGTGACCGCGAGGTCATCTTCGACTCCCTGGACACGATCGACCAGCTCGCGCTCGCCACCAGCGGCTTCCTGGAGGACGCACGGGCGCCGCTGGCCGCGGACATCAAGGCCCTCGACGCCCTGGCGGGCAACCTGGCCGACACCGGTGACGTGGTGGAGCGCTTCCTGCAGACCGCTCCGGTCAAGCTGGACCTCACCACCCGCACCGCCATCAACGGCAGCTGGTTCAACTTCTTCATGTGCCGGGCCGGCGGGACGGTCACGCTCCCGGCCACGGAGCTCGACCCGGGCGGGCGGCCGGTCGCCCGCCCGTTCGAGTTCGAGAGCGGTGCGGAGGGGTGCAGCTGATGGCCCGCACCTCCACGAACTTCCGCGACCGCAACCCGGTGACCATCGGCGCGGTGAGCCTGACGGTCATCGCGGTGCTGGTGCTCCTCGCCTTCAACGCCCAGTCGCTGCCGCTGATCGGTGGGGGCACCGTCTACGAGGCGCAGTTCTCCGAGGCGGCGGGGCTCAAGGAGGACGACCCGGTGCGGATCGCCGGGGTCAAGGTCGGCACTGTCGAGAGCCTCCGCCTGGAGGACGGCGCGGTGACGGTCGCCTTCCGGGTGAAGGACGCCTTCGTCGGCGACCGCTCGGAGGCGGCCATCAAGATCGAGACGGTGCTGGGCGCCAAGTACGTCGCCCTCGTCCCGCGGGGATCGGAGCCGCTGGACCCCGACGCGCGCATCCCCCGCGAGCGGACGGCCTCGCCCTACGACGTCGTGGAGGCCTTCGCCGACCTGTCCTCGACGGTGCAGGAGATCGACACCGGGCAGCTCGCGTCGAGCTTCGAGGTGCTGGCCGAGACCTTCGCCGAGACCCCGGAGGAGGTGCAGACGTCGCTGCAGGGCCTCGCCCGGCTGTCGGACACCATCGCCTCGCGGGACGCCCAGCTCCGGGAGCTGCTGGGAGCGACCCGTCAGGTGACCCAGGTGCTCGCCGACCGCAACGGTGAGTTCACCCGGCTGATCCTCGACTCGAACACGCTCCTCGCCGAGGTGCAGGAGCGGCGGGAGCTGATCGACGCGATCCTGACGAGCACCCAGGAGCTGGCCAGGCAGCTCTCCGGCCTGGTCGACGACAACCGCGAGACGCTGACCCCCGCCCTGCAGCAGCTGTCCCGGGTCACCGACATCCTGTCGCGCAACCGGACCGCGCTGGCCGAGACGGTGCAGGAGCTGGCTCCCTTCGTCCGGGTCTTCACCAACACCCTCGGCAGCGGCCGGTGGTTCGACAGCTTCGTCAACGACCTGCTGCCCACGGTCGTCGGCGCGGCCGCCTGCACGGCCGCCACCACGCCGGTGACCGGTTGCACCCAGGGAGGACAGGAATGAGCGGCACGCTGCAGCGCGGTGTCGCGCTGGGGGCAGCGCTGGTGCTGCTCGCCGCGCTCGGCTGGACGGTCCTGCGCCCGGCCGGCGAGTACCGGGTGACGGCCTGGTTCACCGAGACCGTCGGCCTCTACCCCGGCTCCGACGTGCGGGTGCTCGGCATTGCCATCGGCACCATCGACGACGTCCAGCCGCTCGGCGACAAGGTGCGCGTGGAGATGAGCATCGACGACGACTACGACGTGCCCGCCGACGCCTCCGCGATCGTCCTGGCACCGTCGCTGGTGTCCGACCGGTACGTGCAGTTCGCGCCGGTCTACGACGGCGGCCCGACCCTGCAGGACGGTGCGGAGATACCGCTGGAGCGCACCGCCATCCCGGTCGAGCTCGACGCCGTCTACGGCGCCCTGGACGAGTTGTCGGCCGCCCTCGGCCCCGACGGGGCGAACGCCGACGGGGCGCTGTCCGACCTCGTCGACGTCGGCGCGGCCAACCTGGCCGGCAACGGCCAGGCGCTCAACCGCACCCTCACCGGCTTCTCCCGCGCTGTGCAGACCCTCGCCGAGAACCGGGACGACCTGTTCAGCTCGGTAGAGAACCTGCAGACCTTCACCACCGCGCTGGCCACGATCGATGCCCAGGTCGGCCGGTTCAACACGAACATGGCCGCCGTCGCCGGCCTGCTCGCCGACGAGCGGGCGGACCTGCAGGAGGCGGTCGCGCTGCTCACCGACGCGCTGGGCGACGTCGCCGGCTTCGTCCGGGACAACACCACCCTGCTCACCACGAACGTCGACCGACTGGCCGACGTGACCCTGGTGCTGGTGCAGCAGCGGGCGAGGCTCGCCGAGGTGCTCGATGTCGCACCGGCCGCGCTGGGCAACCTCGCGCGCGCCTACAACCCCGACTTCGGCACCCTCGACACCCGGGACAACGGCCTCGGGTCGCTGCACGCGGAGGTCGTCGTCTGCGGTGTGCTCGCCCAGGTGGGCCGGATCGACCTGGCGGTCGACCTGCCGCTGCCGGTCGACTCGGCCGCGCCGCTGCGCGACGCCACGGAGCAGATCTGCGCGCGGCTGCTCTCCGGGGACGCGAACGCGGACGGCAGCCTCGACGACCTCAACGCCAACGGCATCCCCGACTACGAGGAGCTGCGCCGGGCACTGCTGGGCGGCGGCGTCGCCGGTGGCGGTGGCGGTGGCGGTGGCGGCGGACTCCTGCCCGGGCTCGTGCCGGTCCTCCCCGTGGGTGACCGGTGAGCCGGCGGGTGCAGCGGGCCGCTGCGCTCGCGGCCGCGACGCTGCTCCTCGGCGGCTGCGGGTTCCGCGGTGCCTACTCCTTCAGCCTGCCCGGTGGGGCCGACCTCGGCGACGCTCCGTACACGGTGGAGATCGAGTTCCTCGACGTCCTCGACCTGGTGCCGCAGTCCGGTGTCCGGGTCGCCGACGTGCCGGTCGGCCGCGTCGAGTCGATCGCGCTGGACGCGGAGGACTGGACGGCGGTCGTCACCGTCTCCGTGAACGGCGACGTCGAGCTCCCGGCCAATGCCGTCGCGGCGATCCAGCAGTCGTCGCTGCTCGGCGAGAAGTACGTCGAGCTGGCTCCCCCCGGGAACGAGACGCCGGAAGGCCGCCTGGGCGAGGACTCCCGGATCCCGCTCGACCGCACCAACCGCAACGTCGAGGTCGAGGAGCTGCTGGGGGCTCTCTCGCTGGTGCTCAACGGCGGTGGGCTGGCCCAACTGCAGACGATCAACCGCGAGCTCGGGAACGCGCTGGAGGGGCGGGAGGCCGAGATCAGGAGCACCCTGCAGCAGCTCGACACCTTCATCGGGGGGCTCGACGCACAGAAGGCCGAGATCAACCGAGCCCTCGACCGCGCCGACGAGCTGGCCACCACCCTGGCCGAGCGGACGGCGACGATCGAGAACGCCCTGGACGCCATCGGTCCGGGCCTCGACGTCATCGACGAGCAGCGCGGCCTGCTGGTCTCGATGCTCGAGGGCCTCGACCGCCTGGGCCGCGTCGGCACGCGGATCATCGACCGGTCGGCGGCCAGCACGGTGGAGGACCTGGAGCTGCTGCAGCCGATCCTGAGCCAGCTGGCCGCCGCCGGCCCGGACCTCGCGAACTCGCTGGAGCTGCTGCTCACCTACCCGTTCCCCGACAGCTCGCTCTCGGCGCTGAACTACCGGCAGGCGCAGTCCGGCGGCACGGCGCTGTTCACGAACATGACCGCCACGGTGGACATGGACCTCACCCACCTGCTGTGCCGGTACGTCGTCGACCAGAGCGGCGCGCTGCGAGAACTGCCGTTGGAGGAGGCCCTCACCCAGGGCAGGTGCGGCACCGAGGGAGCGACGGGGCAGGCCAGCGGTTCCGCCGGCGGAACGCCCGTCACGACGTCCGCCGCCGACCGCCCGTCGGGGCTCGGCGGCATCCCGGGACGAGTCCTGGACCAGGCCACCGGGACCGACCAGCCGGCGGGCCTCCTCGGCCTGCCCCCCGTGCCGGAGGTGGGGCCGTGATCACCCGCAGCACCAAGCTCAAGCTGCTGGCCTTCGCCACCCTGGCCGTCGTCGGGATGGCCTACCTGGGGTTCAAGTACGTCGGGCTGGACCGCGCGCTCCTGGGCGGTGGCTACGAGGTGGCGGCGGACTTCCGGGACTCCGGCGGGATCTTCGTCAACGCCGAGGTCACCTACCGCGGCGTCGCGGTCGGCCGGGTGACGGACATGCAGGTCATCGACGACGGCGTCCGGGTGGTGCTCCGCATCGACCCCGACGCCGAACCCATCCCGGCCGACACCGACGCCGCGGTCGCCACCCGCAGCGCGGTGGGGGAGCAGTACGTCATCCTGCGACCCACCGGCGCGGGCGAGCCGTACCTGGACGACGGGGCGGTCATCCCGCAGGAGCGCACCAGCACCCCCGTGCCGGTGGAGCAGATGCTCCTCAACCTCGACGAGTTCGTGGGCTCGATCGACCAGGAGAACCTGCGGATCGTGGTCGAGGAGCTCGGACGCGCCTTCGAAGGGGCCGGGGAGGACCTGGGGCGCCTGATCGACAACGGCGACCTGCTCCTGGCCCGGGCTCAGGAGTCGCTGCCGCAGACCCTGCAGCTCATCCGGGACGGTCAGACCGTCCTCGACACCCAGCGGGCGAGTCGCACGGCGATCCGCCAGTGGGCGGCGGACCTGCGGTTGTTCACCGACACGCTGGTCGAGATGGACCCGGACCTGCGCAGCATCCTGACCAACGCGCCCGACGCGGGGGAGGCGCTGCAGGGCCTGGTGGAGGACGCCGGTCCGGGGCTCGGCTCCCTCGTGCGCAACCTGGACATCCTCAACGGGGTGCAGATCCCCCGGCTGGACGGGATCCGGCAGATGCTGGTCACCTATCCCGACGCGGTCACCGGTGGCTTCACCGTCGTCCGCCGCGACGAGGACGGCGTGCTGCGCTCCCACTTCGGCTTCGTGCTGAACGCCGGGGAACCGCACGCCTGCACGTCGGGCTACGTCGCCAGCGCGAGCACGCCCACCCGCGGTGCGGTCGAGAACGTGGACACCGACGCGATCCACTGCCAGGTGGTGGACGGTGTCGACCCCCGGCCGGCTGACGGCTACGACGAGAACGGCAGCACCATCCGCGGCGCGCAGAACATCGGCCGGGACGGTGGGCGCGGGCTGACGACCCCCCAGGAGGAGATCGGGAACGGCGGTGCGCCGCCGGCGGGTGCGCTCAGCGAGGTGCTCAGCGGGCTCCTCCACGCCAGCCCGATCGCCACGATTGCCGGTTGAGACCCGGCATGCCGCCGTCCCACACGGAGCCAGGACAAGGAGAATCGCCCGCGTGATGAGCGAAGCGCAGGTAGCCGCACGGGAGGACCTGACCTCCCCGGCTCCCGGTGACGGGCCCACCGGCGCACCGCGCAGCGGGCGCGACGGCGAAGGCGACCGCCGCACCCGGCCGTCCCTCCCGCTGGTCCCGACGCTGGCGGTGCTGCTCCTGGCGCTCCTCGCCGCGATCGCCGTGCTCTGGTCCACCCGCCCCGGGGAGTCGGCCGTCAGCACCGACGACTACGCCGAGGCGCTGCAGGCGGCGCGCTCGGGGGTCGTCGACCTGACCTCGTTCGACCACCTGACGCTCGACGACGACATCGAGCAGCTCAGGCAGATCACCACCGGGGACCTCCGCGAGGAGTCGGTGGCCGAGCTCGACGGCCGGCGGGAGGAGCTCACGGACCTGCAGGCCGTGGTGAACACCGAGGTCGTCGGGGCCGGGGTCACCCGGGCCGACGACGACGAGGCGACGGTGCTGATGGTCATCCAGTCGACGCAGGAGAGCACCGCGAACCCGCAGGCCCAGGTCACGCGGTACCGCATCAAGGTGGACCTGGCCAAGGTGGACGGGCGCTGGCTCCTGTCCGGGATCGCGGGGACGGGGAGCGCCGGCGATGAGTGACGCCCGGGACGACCGCGCCGTGGGCGACCGGCCCAGCCCCTCGCCGAGGACCCGGTCGGTGGCCGGCGCCCGCCCCTCCCCGCGGCCCCGCGTCGCGGGGAGCCGGCGCGAGCGCAGCGGGGGCGAGCCGGTGGCGGAGGCCGCGACGCCGACGACAGGGGGCGTGGCGGCGCCCGCGGCGGACCCCGGCCGTTCCCCGTCCACGGCGCGGCCCCGGTCGCGACGGGCAGCGGGCGCACCCGGCGCGGCCGCGGGCCCGGCCGTCCGGCCGGCCCGGCGGCGGATCCCCGCGACCGTCCTGGCTCTCGCGCTGCTGGCAACCGTGGCCGCGGCGGGGATCGGGGTGCTCCTGTGGCAGCGATCGAACCCCGCCCACGTCGATCCGTCGATCTTCGCCGCCGCGCGCAGCGGCATCGAGGCCGTCTACGCCTACGACCACGAGGACTCCGAGGGCAGCGTCCAGCGCAAGCTGGACGCCCTGACCGGCGATCTGCGCGAGCAGTACGAACGCGACCTCTCCCAGGGCGGCATCATCGACACCTACGAGCAGGTGTCGGCGACGACCCGCTACGAGGTTCTCGACGTCGGGCTCCAGCAGGTCAACGACGCCCAGGACACCGCGACGCTCGTCGTCTTCGGCCAGTACGTCGTCGAGTCGGTCAACAGCGGCACCCAGCCGGCCCCGGAGGGGTCGGAGTGCCAGGTGACGCCCGAGGGTGCGCAGTCCTGCGTCCAGACGGTGCAGGTCCGCCTGGTCCAGGTGGACGACGACTGGAAGATCAGCGAGCTGACGCTGCTCACCACCAGCTGACGGCCCCGCCCAGCGGCCCGCGCCGAGCGTGCGAGGCGTGAGAAGGGTGGGGGTCCTCCTGGGCGTGGCGGTCCCACGGAGGCGGCGCCGCTGTCATCATGGGTGCGGCGCCCGGCCCCGTCCCGAGGCTCGCCGCGAGCTCGCGAGCGGTGAGGAGGACGGGGTCCTTCGACCCGACGTGGACACCGCGCTCCGGTAGGGGTAGGGTCTCCTGTTGCGCTGCCCTCTGACTGCCTGCCCGCCGAGACGGGTCACGACGGGTGCCCGGGAATCACCCGGGCCACGCCCGCGCTGACCTGTCCGGCGAGCGATCGCGGCCGTCGCGGACAGCCTCGCCATCACCGACGACGACCCAGGACGACCCCGCAGCCCACCGCCCGCACGTCGTGAGGTCCTTGGAAGGACGCATCTTGGCAGGCTCTCGCCCCACCAGCATCACCCCCGGCACCACCGAGTCCGGCACCACCCAGACGACCCCGGCCACGCAGGACGGTCCCCGCACCGGCGAGGCCGACCAGCAGAAGATCCCCGGCGCGCCGCTGCGCGTCTCGTTCGCCAAGATCTCCGAGCCTCTCGAGGTCCCCGACCTCCTCGCGCTCCAGACGGCTTCCTTCGACTGGCTCGTGGGCAGCCCCGAGTGGCGGGCCACGCTCTCGCCCGAGGAGCAGGCCGAGGCCGTCGGCGGGCTGGCCGAGATCCTCGAGGAGATCTCCCCGATCGAGGACTTCAGCGGCTCGATGTCGCTGTCCTTCTCCAACCCGCGCTTCGAGGACGTCAAGGCGTCCCTCGAGGAGTGCAAGGACAAGGACATGACCTACGCGGCGCCGCTGTTCGTCACCGCCGAGTTCATGAACAACACCACCGGCGAGATCAAGTCGCAGACGGTGTTCATGGGCGACTTCCCGATCATGACGAACAAGGGCACCTTCGTCATCAACGGGACCGAGCGCGTCGTCGTCTCGCAGCTGGTCCGCAGCCCGGGCGTCTACTTCGACAAGACCCTGGACAAGACGTCGGACAAGGACGTCTTCAGCGCCAAGGTCATCCCCAGCCGCGGTGCGTGGCTGGAGTTCGACGTCGACAAGCGCGACACCGTCGGCGTCCGCATCGACCGCAAGCGCCGCCAGCCGGTCACCGTGCTGCTGAAGGCGCTGGGCTGGACCGAGGACCGCATCCGCGAGCACTTCCAGTGGTCGCCGACCGTCCTCGCCACCCTGGAGAAGGACCACATCGCCGGGCAGGACGAGGCCCTCCTCGACATCTACCGCAAGCTGCGGCCGGGCGAGCCGCCGACGCGCGAGTCGGCGCAGGCGCTGCTGGAGAACCTGTTCTTCAACCCGAAGCGCTACGACCTGGCCAAGGTGGGCCGCTACAAGGTCAACAAGAAGCTGGGCGTCGACGTGCCGCAGAGCACCAGCACGCTGACCGAGGACGACATCGTCGCCACCATCGAGTACGTGGTGCGCCTGCACGCCGGCGAGCCCGACCACGGCGTCGACGACATCGACCACTTCGGCAACCGCCGCCTGCGCACCGTCGGCGAGCTGATCCAGAACCAGATCCGGGTCGGCCTCTCCCGCATGGAGCGCGTGGTCCGCGAGCGCATGACCACGCAGGACGTCGAGGCGATCACGCCGCAGACGCTGATCAACATCCGGCCGGTCGTCGCCTCCATCAAGGAGTTCTTCGGCACCAGCCAGCTGTCCCAGTTCATGGACCAGACCAACCCGCTCGCGGGCCTGACCCACAAGCGCCGCCTGTCGGCGCTGGGCCCCGGTGGTCTGTCCCGTGAGCGGGCCGGCATGGAGGTCCGCGACGTCCACCCGAGCCACTACGGCCGCATGTGCCCGATCGAGACGCCGGAAGGCCCGAACATCGGCCTGATCGGCTCGCTGTCCTCGTTCGGCCGGGTCAACGCGTTCGGCTTCATCGAGACGCCGTACCGCAAGGTCGAGAACGGTCAGGTCACCACCCAGATCGACTACCTGACCGCCGACGAGGAGGACCGCTTCGTCGTCGCGCAGGCCAACAGCCCGCTCGACGCGCAGGGCCGCCTCGCCGAGGAGCGCGTCCTGGTCCGCACCAAGGGCGGCGAGGTCGACTACCTCTCGCCCGAGCAGGTCGACTACATGGACGTCTCGCCGCGGCAGATGACCTCGGTCGCGACGGCGATGATCCCGTTCCTCGAGCACGACGACGCCAACCGCGCCCTCATGGGCGCCAACATGCAGCGCCAGGCGGTGCCCCTGCTCCGCAGCGAGGCCCCGCTGGTCGGCACCGGCATGGAGCTGCGCGCCGCCGTCGACGCCGGCGACGTCGTCGTGGCGGAGAAGGCCGGTGTGGTCGAGGACTCCACCGCCGACTACGTCACCGTCATGGCCGACGACGGCACCCGGCAGACCTACCGCCTGCTGAAGTTCCGCCGCTCGAACCAGGGCACCTCGATCAACCAGACCCCCGTCGTCGACGAGGGCCAGCGGGTCGAGGTCGGCCAGGTCATCGCCGACGGTCCCTGCACCGACCAGGGCGAGATGGCGCTGGGCAAGAACCTGCTCGTCGCCTTCATGCCGTGGGAGGGCCACAACTACGAGGACGCGATCATCCTGTCGCAGCGCCTCGTGCAGGACGACGTCCTGTCCTCGATCCACATCGAGGAGTTCGAGGTCGACGCCCGCGACACCAAGCTCGGTGCCGAGGAGATCACCCGGGACATCCCGAACGTCTCCGAGGACGTGCTGGCCGACCTCGACGAGCGCGGCATCATCCGCATCGGCGCCGAGGTCGTCCCCGGCGACATCCTCGTCGGCAAGGTGACGCCGAAGGGCGAGACCGAGCTGACCCCCGAGGAGCGGCTGCTCCGCGCGATCTTCGGCGAGAAGGCCCGCGAGGTCCGCGACACGTCGCTGAAGGTCAAGCACGGTGAATCCGGCAAGGTCATCGGCGTCCGCGTGTTCTCGCGCGAGGACGGCGACGAGCTACCCGCCGGCGTCAACGAGCTGATCCGGGTCTACGTCGCCCAGATGCGCAAGATCTCCGACGGCGACAAGCTCGCCGGGCGCCACGGCAACAAGGGCGTCATCTCGAAGATCCTGCCGCAGGAGGACATGCCGTTCCTCGAGGACGGCACCCCGGTCGACATCGTGCTCAACCCGCTGGGCGTGCCCGGCCGGATGAACGTTGGCCAGGTGCTGGAGACCCACCTCGGGTGGATCGCCAAGCAGGGCTGGCAGGTCAACGGCGACCCGGACTGGGCGAAGAACCTGCCCGAGGCCGCGAAGTCGGCGGCCCCGGGGACCCGGACCGCGACGCCGGTGTTCGACGGTGCCAAGGAGGACGAGATCATCGGCCTCCTCGGCGCGACGACCCCGAACCGCGACGGCAACCGGATGGTGCAGCCGACCGGCAAGGCGCGGCTCTTCGACGGCCGCTCCGGCGAGCCGTTCCCGGAGCCGATCTCGGTGGGCTACGTCTACATCCTGAAGCTGCTGCACCTGGTCGACGACAAGATCCACGCCCGCTCGACCGGCCCCTACTCGATGATCACGCAGCAGCCGCTGGGTGGTAAGGCGCAGTTCGGTGGCCAGCGCTTCGGTGAGATGGAGTGCTGGGCGATGCAGGCCTACGGCGCGGCCTACGCGCTGCAGGAGCTGCTCACCATCAAGTCCGACGACATCCTCGGCCGCGTCAAGGTGTACGAGGCGATCGTCAAGGGCGAGAACATCCCCGAGCCGGGCATCCCCGAGTCGTTCAAGGTGCTGCTCAAGGAGCTGCAGTCGCTCTGCCTCAACGTCGAGGTGCTCTCCGGCGACGGGCAGGCGATCGAGCTGCGCGACACCGACGACGAGGTCTTCCGGGCCGCGGAGGAGCTGGGCATCGACCTGTCCCGCCGCGAGCCGTCCTCCGTCGAAGACGTCTGATCGGCCGCCGGCCGGCCCTGATCAGTCGGGGTCGGCCGGCCACCAACTCCAAGTCATGGAAGCGAAGCACTAGCCCCTGAAAGGGGTCACACCTTGCTCGACGTCAACTTCTTCGACGAGCTCCGCATCGGGCTGGCCACCGGCGACGACATCCGCCAGTGGAGCCACGGTGAGGTGAAGAAGCCCGAGACCATCAACTACCGGACCCTGCGTCCGGAGAAGGACGGTCTCTTCTGCGAGAAGATCTTCGGTCCCACCCGGGACTGGGAGTGCTACTGCGGCAAGTACAAGCGCGTCCGGTTCAAGGGCATCATCTGCGAGCGCTGCGGCGTCGAGGTCACCCGCGCCAAGGTGCGCCGTGAGCGGATGGGCCACATCGAGCTGGCCGCGCCGGTCACCCACATCTGGTTCTTCAAGGGTGTGCCGTCCCGGCTGGGGTACCTGCTCGACCTGGCGCCCAAGGACCTCGAGAAGATCATCTACTTCGCGGCCTACATGATCACCTCGGTCGACGACGAGGCGCGCCACCGCGACCTCCCGACCATCGAGGCCGAGATCAGCGCCGAGAAGTCGAACCTGGAGAACCGGCGCGACGCCGACGTGGAGGCCCGCCAGCAGAAGCTGGAGGCCGACCTCGCCGAGCTCGAGGCGGAGGGCGCCAAGTCCGACGTGCGCCGCAAGGTGCGCGAGGGCGGCGAGCGCGAGATGCGCCAGCTGCGCGACCGCGCCCAGCGGGAGATCGACCGCCTCGACGAGGTGATGGACACCTTCCGCAAGCTCGAGGTCAAGCAGCTCATCGCCGACGAGGGGCTCTACCGCGAGCTGCGCGACCGCTTCGGCGAGTACTTCGAGGGCGGCATGGGTGCGGCGGCGCTGCAGAAGCTGCTCTCGGGCTTCGACCTCGACGCCGAGGCCGCCTCGCTGCGCGAGACCATCCGCAGCGGCAAGGGCCAGCGCAAGCTGCGGGCCCTCAAGCGGCTGAAGGTCGTCGCGGCGTTCCAGCAGACCCGCAACTCGCCCATGGGCATGGTGCTGGACTGCGTGCCGGTCATCCCGCCGGACCTGCGCCCGATGGTGCAGCTCGACGGTGGCCGCTTCGCGACCAGCGACATGAACGACCTGTACCGCCGCGTGATCAACCGGAACAACCGGCTGAAGCGTCTGCTCGACCTCGGCGCGCCCGAGATCATCGTGAACAACGAGAAGCGGATGCTCCAGGAGTCCGTGGACGCGCTGTTCGACAACGGCCGTCGCGGCCGGCCGGTCACCGGCCCGGGCAACCGCCCCCTGAAGTCCCTGAGCGACCTGCTCAAGGGCAAGCAGGGCCGGTTCCGCCAGAACCTGCTGGGCAAGCGCGTCGACTACTCTGGCCGCTCGGTCATCGTGGTCGGCCCGCAGCTGAAGCTGCACCAGTGCGGTCTGCCCAAGCAGATGGCCCTGGAGCTGTTCAAGCCCTTCGTCATGAAGCGGCTGGTCGACCTCAACCACGCGCAGAACATCAAGTCCGCCAAGCGGATGGTGGAGCGCGCGCGCCCCGTCGTCTGGGACGTGCTGGAGGAGGTCATCACCGAGCACCCGGTCCTGCTGAACCGGGCGCCGACGCTGCACCGCCTGGGCATCCAGGCCTTCGAGCCGCAGCTGGTCGAGGGCAAGGCCATCCAGATCCACCCGCTGGTCTGCACCGCGTTCAACGCGGACTTCGACGGTGACCAGATGGCGGTGCACCTGCCGCTGTCGGCCGAGGCCCAGGCCGAGGCCCGGATCCTGATGCTGAGCTCGAACAACATCCTGAGCCCGGCCGACGGTCGCCCGATCACCGCGCCGACCCAGGACATGGTGCTCGGCCTGTACCACCTGACCACCCTGGTGCCCAGCCGGCACGAGGCCGATGGCGGCAAGCCCGCGGCCTACGCCTCGGCGGCCGAGGCGCTCATGGCCTTCGACATGGGCGCCCTGGCGCTGCAGGAGCGGGCCTGGATCCGCCTCGACGAGGTCTTCGGCGTCGACAACGGCAAGGTCAACGAGCCGTGGGAGCAGCCGGAGGACTGGACGCCGGGTCAGCCCGCGGTCGTCGAGACCAGCCTGGGCCGGGTGCTGTTCAACGAGGCCCTGCCCGAGGACTACCGCTTCGTCAACTACCAGGTGCCGAAGAAGGAGCTCGGGGCGATCGTCAACGACCTCGCCGAGCGCTACCCCAAGGTGCAGGTCGCGGCGACGCTGGACGCTCTCAAGGCGGCCGGGTTCCGCTGGGCCACGCGGTCGGGCGTCACCATCGCCATCGACGACGTCGTCACGCCGCCGGCCAAGCAGGAGATCCTGGAACGGCACGAGGCCGAGGCGCTGAAGATCGAGAAGCAGTACGAGCGCGGCGTCATCACCGACGCCGAGCGTCGTGGCGAGCTGATCGAGATCTGGACCCGCGCGCGGGCCGAGGTCAGCCAGGCGATGGTCGACAACTTCCCGACCACCAACCCGGTCTGGGTCATGGTCAACTCGGGTGCCCGGGGCAACATGATGCAGATCAGCCAGATCGCCGGTATGCGCGGTCTGGTCGCCAACCCGAAGGGCGAGATCATCCCGCGGCCGATCAAGGCCAACTTCCGGGAGGGTCTGACCGTGCTGGAGTACTTCATCTCCACGCACGGTGCCCGCAAGGGTCTGGCCGACACCGCGCTGCGGACCGCCGACTCCGGGTACCTCACCCGTCGTCTGGTGGACGTCTCGCAGGACGTCATCATCCGCGAGGAGGACTGCGGCACCGACCGCGGCGTCCTCATGCCGATCGGCACGCTGGTCGACGGCGTGGTCACCCGTGACGCGCACGTGGAGACCAGCGTCTACGCCCGCGCCCTCTCCGCCGACGTGGTGGCCGAGGACGGGACGGTCATCGCCCCGGCCAACGCCGACCTGGGTGACGTGCTCATCCAGACGCTGGTCGACGCCGGCGTCGCGGAGGTCAAGGTCCGTTGCGTCCTGACCTGCGAGTCGCTGCTCGGCACCTGCGCCACCTGCTACGGCCGGTCGCTCGCGACCGGCAAGCTGGTGGACGTCGGCGAGGCGGTCGGCATCATCGCGGCCCAGTCGATCGGTGAGCCCGGCACCCAGCTGACGATGCGCACCTTCCACACCGGTGGTGTCGCCGGTGAGGACATCACCCACGGTTTGCCGCGTGTGGTGGAGCTCTTCGAGGCCCGCGTCCCCAAGGGCAAGGCCCCGATCGCCGAGCTGGCCGGCACCGTCCGGATCGAGGACGGTGAGCAGTTCCGCAAGCTCACCATCACCCCGGACGACGGCTCCGACGAGGTCGTCTACGACAAGCTGTCGCGTCGTTCGCGGCTGCGGGTCGAGGACGGCGCCCACGTCGAGGTCGGCGAGCAGCTCACCGAGGGTGCGGTCGACCCGCACGAGGTGCTGCGGATCATGGGCCCCCGCGAGGTGCAGCTGCACCTGGTCCGCGAGGTCCAGGAGGTCTACCGGTCGCAGGGTGTGTCGATCCACGACAAGCACATCGAGGTGATCATCCGCCAGATGCTGAAGCGGGTGACGATCATCGACTCGGGCGCGACGGAGTTCCTGCCCGGCGCGCTCGTGGAGCGGACGATCTTCGAGACCGAGAACCGCCGCGTCGTCGCCGAGGGCGGCGAGCCGGCCTCGGCCCGTCCGGTGCTCATGGGCATCACCAAGGCCTCGCTGGCGACCGAGTCGTGGCTGTCGGCCGCCTCCTTCCAGGAGACGACCAAGGTGCTCACCGACGCCGCGATCCAGGGCAAGAGCGACAGCCTGCTCGGGCTCAAGGAGAACGTGATCATCGGAAAGCTGATCCCGGCGGGTACGGGCATCAGCCGCTACCGCAACATCACGGTCGAGCCGACCGAGGAGGCGCGCGCCGCCGTCTACACCATGGCCGGCTACGAGGACGGGCAGTACTACAGCCCGGACGTCTTCGGCCAGGGCACCGGCGAGGCCGTCCGCCTCGAGGAGTACGACTGGCGGGGCTGAGCCCTAGCTGACAGAAGAGCCCCGCAGGCGACACCTGCGGGGCTCTTCTGTATTCGGTGACGGACCGGCACAGCGGGGACGGCAGCGAGTTGGAGCGGACCGGGTGCGGGGCCCGGAGGGTCCCCACCCGGGACATGGGCTACGGCTCAACGGCGGTCGGGACGGCTCCTGGCTGCGGTTGGAGCCCGGAGGGCGACTAGGTGCACAGGCGCTTCATCGTCTCGACGGTGCGCAGGCGGGCCTCGCGGCCGCCGTCCAGCGGCTGCAGCATCAGCGTCGTGACCCCGGCCTCGGCGAAGGCGGCGATCCGCTCGGCGACGTAGCCCTCCGGGCCGATGAGCGACGACGCCCGCACGAGCTCGTCGGGGACCGCGGCAGCCGCCTCGTCCTTCTTGCCGTCCAGGTAGAGGTCCTGGATCGTCTTCGCCTCGGCCTCGTAGCCGTACCGGACGGCGAGGTCGTTGTAGAAATTCTTGCCGCGGGCGCCCATGCCGCCGACGTACAGGGCGAGCGCGGGCCGCACGAGGTCCAGTAGCGGTTCGACGTCGTCGCCGATCGCCACGGGCACCCCGGTGATTACCTGCAGGTCGCCCAGCGCGGCGTCGCGCTTGGCCTTGCCGGCCGCCAGCGAGTCACCCCACACCGACGCGGCCTTCTCGGGCACGAAGAAGATCGGCTCCCACGCCTCGGCGATCTCGGCGGCCAGCTCGACGTTCTTGGGGCCGAGGGCCGCGAGCATCACCGGGATCCGCTCGCGGACCGGGGTGTTGATCAGCTTGAGCGGCTTGCCCAGGCCGGTGCCCTGCTCGGCCGGCAGCGGGATCGAGTACTTCTTCCCCTCGTGCTGCAGCCGCTCGCGGCGCCACACCTGGCGGCAGATCTGGACGATCTCCCGGGTGCGCTGCAGCGGCGCGTCGTAGGGCAGGCCGTGCCAGCCCTCGATGACCTGCGGGCCGGAGGCGCCCAGGCCGAGCGTGAACCGGCCGCCGGAGACGAAATCCAGCCCGGCCGCGGTCATCGCCGTGAGCGCCGGGGTGCGGCTGTAGATGGGCAGGATGCCGCTGAGCAGCTCCACGCGCTCGGTCACCGCCGCGAGGTAGCCCAGCTGGCTCACCGCGTCGAAGGTGTAGACCTCGGCCACCATGGCGAGGTCGAGGCCGGCGGACTCCAGGTCGCGGATCTCCGCCGCCGTCTCCTGGAAACCGCCGCTGTAGCTGGCCTGGATGCCGATCCGCACGTGCGCTCCTCTGCTCCGCGGCGCCACCGTTGGCGCCCACCGCACGGTAGCGGTCGCCGCGCGGGGGAGCGGGGGAGCTGTCGCGGCCTCCCGGACGGCGGTAGTCTCCCGTCCACCCCGGCCCGCGCCGGTCCCTCCGGTCGACGTGTCGACCGGTGTGAGGGACCCGGCTTTGACCACCTGTTCGGGCACGGGTATCGTGGTCAGCCGTGCCCAGGGTGTCCTGGGCCTGCTCCCGTTCGCGGTGCGCCTGGGTGACCAGAGGTGGCAAACCTCCTGGTCGCCGGGGACCACCTCCCGGCCCGGCCGGAAGGTGGCGGCGCCGGGGTCGCGAGGGGCAACCGAACTCGGTCTGACATCGGACCGGTCCGGGGGAGGGCAACACGCCCGACCGCGTGGACCGGACGTGGAACACGACCGGGGTCGGGGAGGTTCCGATCAGGGGCCGGCACCCCAGCACCACCCGCAGAGCAGCAAACAGACGAGCACCACCCCAGCGCAGGTAGGAGATCCAGGCCACCCATGCCCACGATCAACCAGCTGGTCCGCAAGGGCCGCGAGGACAAGGTCGAGAAGACCAAGACCCCGGCGCTGAAGGGTTCGCCCCAGCGTCGCGGAGTCTGCACGCGCGTGTACACGACGACGCCGAAGAAGCCGAACTCGGCGCTGCGCAAGGTCGCTCGCGTCCGCCTGACCAGTGGCATCGAGGTGACCGCCTACATCCCGGGCGTCGGCCACAACCTGCAGGAGCACTCGATGGTGCTCGTGCGCGGCGGCCGCGTGAAGGACCTGCCCGGCGTGCGCTACAAGATCATCCGCGGCTCGCTGGACACCCAGGGTGTCCGCAACCGCAAGCAGGCTCGCAGCCGCTACGGCGCGAAGAAGGAGAAGAGCTAATGCCGCGCAAGGGCCCCGCGCCGAAGCGTCCGCTGGTCGCCGACCCGGTGTACCAGTCGCCGCTGGTCACCCAGCTGGTGAACAAGGTGCTGGTCGACGGCAAGCGCTCGGTCGCCGAGGCGATCGTCTACGGCGCCCTCGAGGGTGCCCGCGCCAAGACCGACACCGACCCGGTCGTCACGCTCAAGCGCGCGCTGGACAACGTCAAGCCGGCCCTCGAGGTCCGCAGCCGCCGCGTCGGTGGTGCGACCTACCAGGTCCCGGTCGAGGTTCGCGCCTCGCGCAGCACCACGCTCGGCCTCCGCTGGCTCATCCAGTACAGCCGCGCCCGCCGCGAGAAGACGATGACCGAGCGCCTGATGAACGAGCTGCTCGACGCGAGCAACGGTCTGGGTGCCGCCGTCAAGCGGCGCGAGGACACCCACAAGATGGCCGAGTCGAACAAGGCCTTCGCGCACTACCGCTGGTAACCACCAGCGCCCGCCGTCGGCGGGACTACCGGGGCGCTTCTGGATGTCGTAGCCCCGGCACCCGCACACGGACCTGATCCAAGAGGAGAAGCAATGGCCAGCAACGAGGCCCAGCTCCGCAAGACCCGCAACATCGGGATCATGGCGCACATCGACGCCGGCAAGACGACCACCACCGAGCGCATCCTCTTCTACACCGGTATCACGTACAAGATCGGTGAGGTCCACGACGGCGCGGCCACGATGGACTGGATGGAGCAGGAGCAGGAGCGCGGCATCACCATCACGTCCGCCGCGACGAAGTGCTCCTGGAACGGCCACGACATCAACATCATCGACACCCCCGGGCACGTCGACTTCACCGTCGAGGTGGAGCGCTCCCTGCGCGTGCTCGACGGTGCGGTCGCCGTCTACGACGGTGTGGCCGGTGTCGAGCCGCAGACCGAGCAGGTGTGGCGGCAGGCGGAGAAGTACGGCGTCCCGCGCATGTGCTTCGTCAACAAGCTCGACCGCACCGGTGCGAACTTCTTCCGCTGCGTCGACATGATGGTCGAGCGGCTGGCCGCCAACCCGCTGGTGCTGCAGCTGCCGATCGGCGCCGAGGCCGACTTCATCGGTGTCGTCGACCTGGTGACGATGAAGGCCCTCACCTGGCGCGGTGAGACCAAGATGGGTGAGGACTACGCCATCGAGGAGATCCCGGCCGAGCTCGCCGACCAGGCCGCCGAGTACCGCGAGAAGCTGCTCGAGAACATCGCGGACTTCGACGACTCGCTCATGGAGGACTACCTCGGTGGCGAGGAGATCTCGGTCGACCGCCTGAAGGCGGCCATCCGCAAGGCCACCATCGGCGGTCAGGTCAACCCGGTCCTCACCGGCACCGCGTTCAAGAACAAGGGCGTGCAGCCCCTGCTCGACGCCGTCGTGGAGTACCTGCCCAGCCCGCTGGACATCGAGGCCATCGTGGGCACCGCCCTCGACGGTGAGACCGAGGTCCTCCGGCACGCCGACGAGGACGAGCCGTTCTCGGCGCTGGCGTTCAAGATCCAGACGGACCAGCACCTGGGCAAGCTGACCTACATCCGGGTCTACTCCGGTCGGCTCGACGCGGGTTCCCCCGTGCTGAACAGCACGAAGGACCGCAAGGAGCGCGTCGGGAAGATCTACCAGATGCACGCCAACAAGCGCGAAGAGCGCGCGGGCGTGGGCGCCGGCCAGATCGTCGCGGTCAACGGGATGAAGCAGACCACGACCGGTGACACCCTCTGCGACCCGCAGAAGCCGGTGATCCTCGAGTCGATGAGCTTCCCCGCTCCGGTCATCTCGGTCGCCATCGAGCCGAAGACCAAGAGCGACCAGGAGAAGCTCGGCACCGCGATCCAGAAGCTCGCCGAGGAAGACCCGACCTTCCAGGTGAAGCTGGACGAGGAGACCGGTCAGACGGTCATTTCCGGCATGGGGGAGCTCCACCTGGAGATCCTGGTCGACCGCATGCGCCGTGAGTTCAACGTCGAGGCGAACGTCGGCAAGCCGCAGGTGGCCTACCGCGAGACGATCCGCAAGGCCGTCGAGCGCTACGACTACACCCACAAGAAGCAGACCGGTGGCTCGGGCCAGTTCGCGAAGGTGCAGATCGCCATCGAGCCGCTCCCCACGGGTGGCGACTCGGCGACCTACGAGTTCGAGAACAAGGTCACCGGTGGTCGTGTCCCGAAGGAGTACATCCCCTCGGTCGACCAGGGCATGCAGGACGCCATGCAGTACGGCATCCTGGCCGGCTACCCCATGGTGGGCGTCAAGGCCAGCCTGCTCGACGGCCAGTACCACGAGGTCGACTCCTCGGAGATGGCCTTCAAGATCGCCGGCTCGATCGCCTTCAAGGAGGCCGCGCGCAAGGCCGACCCGGCCCTGCTGGAGCCGCTGATGGCGGTCGAGGTCACGACGCCCGAGGACAACATGGGCGACGTCATCGGCGACCTGAACTCCCGCCGCGGGATCATCCAGGCGATGGAGGAGCGCTCCGGCGCCCGCGTCGTCCGGGCCCTGGTCCCGCTGTCGGAGATGTTCGGCTACGTGGGCGACCTGCGCAGCCGCACCCAGGGACGGGCGAGCTACTCGATGGTGTTCGACTCGTACGCCGAGGTCCCGGCCAACGTCGCCAAGGAGATCATCGCCAAGGCGACCGGCGAGTAACCGGAATGCGGGTGGTCACGCCCGCGCTCCCCGAGCACAGCCCGCAACCCCCAGAGCACGCACCACCTGCGTAACCACGAGGAGAGGAACCCAGTGGCCAAGGCCAAGTTCGAGCGGACCAAGCCGCACGTCAACATCGGCACCATCGGGCACATCGACCACGGCAAGACGACGCTGACCGCGGCGATCACCAAGGTCCTGCACGACAAGTACCCGGACCTCAACGAGGCGTCCGCCTTCGACCAGATCGACAAGGCGCCCGAGGAGAAGGCCCGCGGCATCACGATCTCGATCGCGCACGTCGAGTACCAGACGGAGAACCGTCACTACGCGCACGTCGACTGCCCCGGGCACGCCGACTACATCAAGAACATGATCACCGGTGCGGCGCAGATGGACGGCGCGATCCTCGTGGTCGCCGCCACCGACGGCCCGATGCCGCAGACCAAGGAGCACGTCCTCCTGGCCCGTCAGGTCGGCGTCCCCTACATCGTCGTCGCGCTGAACAAGGCCGACATGGTCGACGACGAGGAGATCCTGGAGCTCGTCGAGCTCGAGGTCCGCGAGCTGCTCTCCGAGTACGAGTTCCCGGGCGACGACGTCCCCGTGGTCCGCGTCTCGGCGCTCAAGGCCCTCGAGGGCGACGCCGCGTGGGGCGACAAGCTCATGGAGCTGATGAACGCCGTCGACACCGCGATCCCGGAGCCGGAGCGCGAGATCGACAAGCCGTTCCTCATGCCCGTCGAGGACGTCTTCACCATCACCGGTCGTGGCACGGTCGTCACCGGCCGCGTCGAGCGCGGCATCGTCAAGGTCTCCGAGGAGATCGAGATCGTCGGTATCCGCGAGGGTTCGACGAAGACCACCGTCACCGGTGTCGAGATGTTCCGCAAGCTGCTCGACCAGGGCCAGGCCGGCGACAACGTGGGTCTGCTCCTCCGCGGCATCAAGCGCGAGGACGTGGAGCGCGGCCAGGTCGTCGTGAAGCCCGGCTCGATCACCCCGCACACCAACTTCGAGGGCTCGGTCTACATCCTCTCGAAGGACGAGGGTGGCCGTCACACGCCGTTCTTCAACAACTACCGTCCCCAGTTCTACTTCCGGACGACGGACGTGACGGGCGTCGTGACCCTGCCCGCCGGCACCGAGATGGTCATGCCCGGCGACAACACCGAGATGACGGTGGAGCTGATCCAGCCCATCGCCATGGAGGAGGGTCTGCGGTTCGCCATCCGCGAGGGTGGCCGTACCGTGGGCGCCGGGCGCGTCACCAAGATCAACAAGTAGCACCCTGACGGGCGGCGGCCGGGGATCCGGCCGCCGCCCGGCCATGGCTTCGCGGCACGACGCCGGAGCCACCCCCGGGTCGTCAGGCCCACCGGGTCAGCAGACCCACATGATCTTTCACAACCGATCGGCAGGAGCGAGAACAGGCGATGGCGGGACAGAAGATCCGCATCCGGCTGAAGGCCTACGACCACGAGGCGATCGATGCCTCGGCGCGGCGCATCGTGGACACGGTGACGAAGACCGGAGCGCGCGTCGTCGGCCCGGTGCCGCTGCCGACGGAGAAGAACGTGTACGCCGTGATCCGGTCTCCGCACAAGTACAAGGACTCCTTCGAGCACTTCGAGATGCGGACCCACAAGCGGCTCATCGACATCCTCGACCCGACGCCGAAGACGGTCGACGCGCTCATGCGCATCGACCTGCCGGCCTCGGTCGACGTCAACATCCAGTAAGGGCAGTCAGCAGACATGGCGAGCACATTCCGTGGTCTCCTCGGCGAGAAGCTGGGGATGACCCAGGTTTTCGACGAGAACAACCGCCTCGTGCCGGTGACCGTCGTCAAGGCGGGCCCGTGTGTGGTGACCCAGGTGCGCACCCCCGAGGTCGACGGCTACTCCGCCGTCCAGCTCGGGTTCGGTGACATCGACCCGCGCAAGGTGAACCGGCCCGAGGGCGGGCACTTCACCAAGGCGGGCGTGACGCCGCGGCGCCACCTGGTGGAGCTGCGCACCTCCGACGCGGGGAGCTACACGGTCGGCCAGGAGCTGACCACCGAGGTGTTCGACGGCGTCGCGAAGGTCGACGTCATCGGCACGAGCAAGGGCAAGGGCACCGCCGGCGTCATGAAGCGTCACGGCTTCAAGGGCCTCGGCGCATCGCACGGCACCCAGCGCAAGCACCGGTCGCCGGGCTCCATCGGTGGCGCCTCGACGCCGGGCCGGGTCTTCAAGGGCCTGCGCATGGCCGGCCGCATGGGCGCGGTCAAGACCACGACCCTGTCGCTGGTCGTCCACAAGGTGGACGCCGAGCGCGGTCTGCTGCTGATCAAGGGCGCCATCCCCGGTCCGAAGGGCGGCCTCGTGCTCGTCCGTTCGGCCGTCAAGGGCGGTCCCGTGGGGAGTGACGACAAGTGACCTCATCGACCGAGACGCGCACCGACCGCCAGGTCGACGTCCGCACCCCGGCGGGGGAGACCTCCGGCAGCGTTACGCTGCCCGGTGAGCTCTTCGACGCCAACGCGAACGTCTCTCTGATGCACCAGGTGGTCGTCGCGCAGCTGGCTGCCGCCCGCCAGGGCACGCACGCCACGAAGACGCGGGGCAAGGTCCGCGGTGGTGGCGCCAAGCCGTACCGCCAGAAGGGGACCGGTCGCGCCCGCCAGGGCTCGACGCGTGCGCCGCAGTTCGCCGGTGGTGGCACCGTCCACGGCCCGCAGCCGCGCGACTACGAGCAGAAGACCCCGAAGAAGATGAAGGCCGCCGCCTTGCGCGGTGCCCTCTCGGACCGGGCCCGCGAGGGCCGGGTGCACGTGGTCTCCGCGTTCGTCGACGGCGACGCCCCCAAGACGAAGGCCGCCCTGGCCACGCTGAACGCCGTCACCCAGGCCAAGCGCGTCCTCGTGGTCCTCGACCGCGACGACGTCCTCAACTGGGTGAGCCTGCGCAACGTGCCCGAGGTGCACCTGATCGAGGCCGGTCAGCTCAACACCTACGACGTGCTCGTGTCCGACGAGGTGATCTTCACCGAGACGGCGCTGGCGGAGTTCGTGGCGGGCCCGGCCAAGGGCAAGCGCTCCGGCGCCGACCTGCCCGACCTCGCCACCCACGAGATCCCGGGTGGCATCCCGTCCATCGCCCCCGCCGCCGGCGAGGGCACCGTCGAAGAGACCACCGAGGAGAAGGCATGAGCGTCCGCGACCCCCGGGACGTCCTGCTCGCCCCGGTCATCTCCGAGAAGAGCTACGGCCTGCTCGACGGCAACCAGTACACGTTCATCGTGCGGCCGGATGCCAACAAGACGCAGATCAAGATCGCGGTCGAGCAGATCTTCAAGGTGAAGGTTCTCGGCGTGAACACGATCAACCGCCAGGGCAAGCGCAAGCGCAGCCGCGGCGCGCAGATGGGCAAGCGCAAGGACACCAAGCGCGCCATCGTCTCCGTGGCTGCCGGCGACCGCATCGAGATCTTCGGTGGTCCCGGCGCCTGACGCGCCGGAACCGTTCGGACCAGAGATAGAGGACTGAGTCAGCAATGGCTATCCGCAAGTACAAGCCGACGACGCCGGGCCGCCGCGGCTCCAGCGTCGCCGACTTCGCCGAGGTCACGCGAGACCACCCCGAGAAGTCGCTGGTCCGACCGCTGCACGGTCGTGGCGGGCGCAACGTGCACGGAAAGGTCACCGCTCGTCACCAGGGCGGTGGTCACAAGCGCGCGTACCGGGTGATCGACTTCCGCCGGGCCGACAAGGACGGCGTGCCGGCCAAGGTCGCGCACATCGAGTACGACCCCAACCGCACGTCGCGGATCGCGCTCCTGCACTTCGCCGACGGCGAGAAGCGCTACATCATCGCGCCGGCGCGGCTGAAGCAGGGCGACCTGGTGGAGTGCGGCCCCGCCGCCGACATCAAGCCCGGCAACAACCTGCCGCTGCGGAACATCCCGGTCGGCACCGTGGTTCACGCCATCGAGCTCCGTCCCGGTGGCGGCGCGAAGATCGCCCGTTCCGCGGGGACCAGCGTCCAGCTGGTCGCCCGTGAGGGTCGCTTCGCGCAGCTGCGCATGCCGTCGGGCGAGATCCGCAACGTCGACGTGCGCTGCCGCGCCACCGTCGGCGAGGTGGGCAACGCCGAGCAGTCGAACATCAACTGGGGCAAGGCCGGCCGCATGAGGTGGAAGGGCAAGCGCCCGACCGTCCGCGGTGTCGCCATGAACCCGGTGGACCACCCGCACGGTGGTGGTGAGGGCAAGACCTCCGGTGGTCGCCACCCGGTGAACCCGAAGGGCAAGCCGGAGGGCCGGACGCGCAAGCGGAAGGCCAGTGACGCCCTGATCGTGCGCCGCCGGCGCGCCAACAAGAAGCGCTGAGCCCGGGTAACCGGCGGTAGAGGAGAGCCGAATGCCACGCAGCCTGAAGAAGGGCCCGTTCGTCGACGACCACCTGCTCAAGAAGGTGGACGCACAGAACGAAAAGGGCACCAAGAACGTGATCCGTACCTGGTCGCGCCGCTCGACGATCATCCCGGACATGCTCGGCCACACCCTCGCGGTGCACGACGGCCGCAAGCACGTCCCGGTGTTCGTCACCGAGGCGATGGTCGGGCACAAGCTCGGGGAGTTCGCGCCCACGCGCACCTTCCGCGGGCACGTCAAGGACGACCGCCGCTCGCGGCGGGGCTGACCAGGTAGAGAGAGATTCAGATGACTTCCCAGTTGGGACAGGAGGCGCCGGTGGCCCGGGCTACGGCCCGGTTCGTCCGCGTGACCCCGATGAAGGCCCGCCGCGTGGTGGACCTGATCCGCTACCTGCCGACCGACGAGGCGCTGGCGCTGCTGCGCTTCGCCCCGCAGTCGGCCAGTGAGCCGGTCGCCAAGGTCGTCGCCAGCGCGGTGGCCAACGCCGAGCACAACCTGCAGCTGGACCCGGCTGCACTCGTGGTCAGCGCGGCGTACGTCGACGAGGGCCCGACGCTCAAGCGGATCCGTCCGCGTGCGCAGGGCCGGGCGTTCCGCATCAACAAGCGGACCAGCCACATCACCATCGAGGTGAGCGAGGTGGCCAGCAGCGCCGTCCTCGCGCAGAAGTCGCGCAAGGCGCGCCGGGACACCGGCCAGTCGGGCCCGGCCACCCAGCAGTCCACCAGCAACACGAGGGGAGGGACCCGATAGTGGGTCAGAAGGTCAACCCGCACGGGTTCCGACTCGGGATCACCACCGACTACAAGTCCCGGTGGTACGCGGACAAGCTGTACAAGGACTACGTCAAGGAAGACGTCGCGATCCGCAAGCTCATGTCCAAGGGCATGGAACGGGCCGGCATCTCCAAGGTGGAGATCGAGCGCACCCGTGACCGGGTCCGCGTCGACATCCACACCGCCCGCCCGGGCATCGTCATCGGCCGCCGCGGCGCCGAGGCCGACCGCATCCGCGGCGAGCTCGAGAAGCTCACCGGCAAGCAGGTGCAGCTGAACATCCTCGAGGTCAAGAACCCGGAGTCGGATGCGCAGCTGGTCGCCCAGGGCGTCGCCGAGCAGCTCTCCAGCCGGGTCAGCTTCCGCCGCGCGATGCGCAAGGCCATGCAGTCGGCCCAGCGCAGCCCGCAGGTCAAGGGCATCCGGGTGCAGTGCTCCGGTCGCCTCGGCGGTACGGAGATGAGCCGGTCGGAGTTCTACCGCGAGGGCCGCGTGCCCCTGCATACGCTCCGCGCGAACATCGACTACGGCATCTACGAGGCCCGCACGACCTTCGGTCGCATCGGCGTCAAGGTGTGGATCTACAAGGGCGACGTCAGCGGCTCGCGCGCCGAGCGGGAGGCCCTCGAGGCCCTCGCCCAGCGTCAGCAGCGCCGTGAGCGCGCTCAGCGGCCCCAGCGCCGCTCGGGCTCCTCGGGCACCACCGCGGGTGGCACCGAGGCCGGGCGCGCCGCCGTCGAGTCCTCCACCGGGCCGGTCGCCGACACCACGACGGCGGCTGCCGAGAGCACCGTCGCGCAGACCTCCGGCGAGGCCGCGTCCGAGCAGACCATCGCTCAGGCCGCGGGTCCCGAGGCCACTGCGGCCGCCGAGACCACGGCTGCCGACAACACGGCGACCGAGAACACGGAGAGCTGAGCCATGCTCATCCCACGGCGCGTCAAGCACCGCAAGCAGCACCACCCGAGCCGCTCCGGCCGGGCCAAGGGCGGCACCGAGATCAACTTCGGTGAGTACGCCATCCAGGCCCTGGAGCCGGCCTACGTCACGAACCGGCAGATCGAGTCGGCGCGTATCGCGATGACCCGGCACATCCGTCGTGGCGGGAAGGTGTGGATCTCGATCTACCCCGACCGTCCGCTGACCAAGAAGCCCGCCGAGACCCGCATGGGTTCCGGTAAGGGCTCGCCCGAGTGGTGGGTGGCCAACGTCAAGCCCGGCCGTGTGCTGTTCGAGCTGTCCGGTGTCGCCGAGCCCGTGGCCCGCGAGGCCATGCGTCGCGCGATCCACAAGCTGCCGATGAAGTGCCGCTTCATCACGCGTGAAGGAGAAGTGTGATGGCCGCTGGTCTGACCGCTCCCGAGCTGCGCGAGCTCTCCGTCGATGAGCTCGCCTCGCGGCTGCGCGAGTCGAAGGAAGAACTGTTCAACCTGCGGTTCCAGGTGGCCACCGGCCAGCTGGACAACAACCGGCGACTGCAGACCGTCCGCCGCGACATCGCCCGGATCTACACGATCATGCGCGAGCGCGAGCTGGGTCTCTCGGTCGCCCCGAACGAGGGTGTGGCATGAGCGAGACCCAGCAGTCGTCCGGCCCCGGCCTGGCCGGCCGTGGCTACCGCAAGGTCCGCGAGGGCCTCGTCGTCAGCGACAAGATGGAGAAGACCATCGTCGTCGAGGTCGAGGACCGCGTGAAGCACGGCCTGTACGGCAAGGTCATCCGCCGGACCAGCAAGCTGAAGGCCCACGACGAGCAGGGGGTCGCCGGCGTCGGTGACCGCGTGCAGATCATGGAGACCCGGCCGGCGTCGGCCACCAAGCGGTGGCGGCTGGTCGAGGTCATCGAGAAGGCCAAGTAAGAGGCGGCCCTCCGGGGCCGCGACGGGTAGGAGTACCCTGGGCGACTGGCGCGCACCTCATCGCTGTCGAGGTGGTCGCGCGCCGCATCCCGGTACCCGTGCTTCGGACGCACCGGCGGCAGCAGCCGCCGGTGCGTCCGCACGCGAGTGCCGGACAGCCGGTTCACCGTTCCGGCCCGGCTGTCACCACAAGTATTGGGGAGTAGGACGTGATCCAGCAGGAGTCGCGGCTGCGAGTCGCCGACAACACCGGTGCGAAGGAGATCCTCTGCATCCGGGTTCTCGGTGGCTCCGGGCGACGCTACGCGGGCATCGGCGACGTCATCGTCGGCACCGTGAAGGACGCGCTGCCGGGTGCCGGCGTCAAGAAGGGCGACGTGGTCAAGGCCGTCGTCGTCCGCACGGTGAAGGAGCGGCGTCGTCCCGACGGCTCCTACATCCGCTTCGACGAGAACGCCGCGGTCATCATCCGCGACAGCGGCGACCCGCGCGGTACGCGCATCTTCGGGCCCGTCGGCCGGGAGCTCCGCGACAAGCGCTTCATGCGGATCATCTCGCTCGCCCCGGAGGTGCTGTGATCATGGCTGCCGCCAGCAACGGCAAGACGCCGTCGATGAAGGTCAAGAAGGGCGACACCGTCCTGGTCCTGTCCGGCAAGGACAGGGGCGCGAAGGGGCGTGTCATCGCCGCCTACCCCAAGCTCCAGCGCGTGCTGGTCGAGGGTGTCGGCCGCGTGCGCAAGCACACCCGCATCAGCTCGAACCAGCGCGGCGCCCAGCAGGGCGGGATCGTCACGCAGGAGGCGGCCATCCACGTGAGCAGCGTGATGGTGGTCGACTCCGAGGAGAAGCCGACCCGGGTCGGCTACCGCAAGGACGAGGAAGGCCGCAGCATCCGGGTCTCGCGGCGCACCGGTAAGGACCTCTGAACCTCATGAGCGCACCCACCCGTGAGCTGCCCCGCATGCTCGCCCACTACCGCGAGACGATCGTGCCCGCCCTCCAGTCGGAGTTCGGCTACGAGAACGTCATGCAGATCCCGCGCCTGACGAAGATCGTCGTCAACATGGGCGTCGGCGAGGCCACCCGCGACGCCAAGCTGATGGACGGCGCGGTCCGCGACCTCACCGCCATCACCGGTCAGAAGCCGGCCGTCGTCCGGGCCCGCAAGTCCATCGCGCAGTTCAAGCTGCGCGAGGGCATGCCGATCGGCGCAAAGGTCACCCTCCGCGGCGACCGCATGTGGGAGTTCCTCGACCGCCTGCTGTCGCTGGCCCTGCCCCGCATCCGCGACTTCCGCGGTCTGAACGCCAAGCAGTTCGACGGCAACGGCAACTACACGTTCGGCCTGACCGAGCAGTCGATGTTCCGCGAGATCGACGTCGACAGGATCGACCGTCCCCGCGGCATGGACATCACCCTGGTCACCACCGCGACCAACGACGAGGAGGGTCGCGAGCTGCTCCGCCAACTCGGCTTCCCCTTCGCCGGCCAGCCCGTCATCACGACCGTCCGCTGAGCCGGGCAGGAGAGAAGAGATGGCCAAGAAGGCGCTGATCAACAAGGCAGCTCGCACCCCGAAGTTCAAGGTGCGCGGCTACACCCGCTGCCAGCGGTGCGGACGCCCGCACTCGGTCTTCCGCAAGTTCGGCCTGTGCCGGATCTGCCTGCGGGAGATGGCCCACGCCGGGGAGCTCCCCGGCGTGCGAAAGTCCAGCTGGTAGAAGGACCCGGCTGCTCCCCGTGACACGCTTCGCGCGCCACGGGGCCCTGCAGCCGGGCCGTTCCAGGCCCTCACCAACGGGGCCGGCGCGGGTGCGACACGCACAGCAGTAACTGTCCACTAGGCACCACCGATCGCCGAGAGGCCCGGCGCCAAGTCCCTGAGACCCGGCGCACGAGGAACCGCGGCGAGAGAGGCACCACTCACGTCATGACGATGACCGACCCGATCGCAGACATGCTGACGCGTCTGCGCAACGCCAACCAGGCGTACCACGACTCCGCGGTCATGCCGTCGTCGAAGCTGAAGACGCACATCGCCGAGATCCTCCAGCAGGAGGGTTACATCGCCGGCTGGCGCGTGGACGACGTCGACAAGGACGGCAACCCCTTCAAGCAGCTGGTCGTCGACCTGAAGTACGGCCCCAACCGCGAGCGGAGCATCGCCGGGGTCCGCCGGGTCTCCAAGCCCGGTCTGCGGGTGTACGCGAAGTCCACCGCACTGCCCAAGGTGCTCGGCGGGCTCGGCGTGGCGATCATCTCGACCTCGACCGGGCTGCTGACCGACAAGCAGGCGAACAAGAAGGGCGTGGGTGGGGAAGTCCTCGCCTACGTCTGGTAAGAGGAGCGAGCGAAGATGTCACGGATCGGACGACTCCCGATCGCCGTGCCCGGTGGTGTGGACGTCGCCATCGACGGTCAGACGGTCAGCGTGAAGGGACCCAAGGGCGCGCTCAGCCACACGGTCGCCGCGCCGATCACCGTCGAGCGCGACGAGGACGGCACGCTGCGGGTGCAGCGCCCCAACGACGAGCGGCAGAACCGCGCCCTGCACGGGCTCTCGCGGACTCTGATCGCCAACATGATCACCGGCGTCACCGAGGGCTACACCAAGACCCTCGAGATCGTCGGTGTCGGTTACCGCGTCCAGGCTCGCGGCTCGGACCTCGAGTTCGCCCTGGGCTTCAGCCACCCCGTGCCGGTGAAGGCCCCGGAGGGCATCACGTTCGCGGTCGAGTCCCCGACCCGTCTGCGGGTCAGCGGCATCGACAAGCAGCTGGTCGGTGAGGTGGCGGCCAAGATCCGCAAGATCCGCAGGCCCGACCCGTACAAGGGCAAGGGTGTGCGGTACCAGGGCGAGGTCGTCAAGCGCAAGGTCGGGAAGACGGGTAAGTGATGGCTCAGGCAACTGCTCCCAAGAACGGGAAGACCGCCGGCGGCCGCAAGCCCGTCGGCACCGACATCAGCACGGCGCGCCGCACCTCGCGGCTGCGTCGGCACAACCGGCTGCGCAAGCGGGTCTCCGGCACGCCGGAGCGCCCGCGTCTGGTGGTCAAGCGCAGCTCGCGCCACATCCACGTGCAGATCGTCGACGACACCGTCGGTCGCACCGTGGTGAGCGCCTCCACCATGGACGCCGGCCTGCGCGGCGCCGAGGGCGACAAGTCCGCCCTGGCCCGTCAGGTGGGTGCCCTGGTGGCCGAGCGCGCGAAGGCCGCCGGCATCACGGCGGTCGTCTTCGACCGCGGGGGCAACCGCTACGCCGGGCGCATCGCCGCCCTGGCCGACGGTGCCCGCGAGGGTGGGCTGGACTTCTGATGACCACCTACCCCACCAGCACGAGCGAGCAGATCGAGAGGGACGTCTGATGCCAGGACCACAGCGACGCGGCGGCGGCGCCGGCGGCGGCAACGACCGCCGGGACCGTCGTGACGGCGGGCGGGGCCCCGGAGGCGCGCCCGCCGAGAAGAGCAACTACATCGAGCGCGTGGTGGCCATCAACCGCGTGTCCAAGGTCGTCAAGGGTGGTCGGCGCTTCAGCTTCACCGCCTTGGTGATCGTGGGCGACGGTGACGGCACCGTGGGCGTCGGCTACGGCAAGGCCAAGGAGGTGCCCGCGGCGATCGCCAAGGGCGTCGAGGAGGCCAAGAAGCACTTCTACAAGGTGCCCCGCATCGCCAGCACCATCCCGCACCCCGTGCAGGGTGAGGCGGCGGCCGGCGTGGTGCTGCTGAAGCCGGCCAGCCCCGGTACCGGTGTCATCGCCGGTGGCCCGGTGCGTGCCGTCCTCGAGTGCGCCGGGATCCACGACGTGCTCTCCAAGAGCCTCGGTTCGTCGAACCCGATCAACATCGTGCACGCCACCATGCAGGCGCTGAAGGACCTCGTCCGCCCCGAGGAGATCGCGGCCCGCCGCGGGCTGCCCCTCGAGGACGTGGCCCCGGCCGCCATGCTGCGTGCGCGTGCGGGCCAGGGGGTGTGACGTGGCGCAGATCAAGGTGACCCAGATCAAGTCGGCCATCGGCACCAAGCCGAACCAGCGCCAGACGCTGCGTTCGCTCGGGCTGAAGCGGATCAACGACTCGGTCGTCCAGGAGGACCGTCCCGAGATCCGCGGGATGGTCGCGACGGTGCCGCACCTGGTCACCGTCGAAGAAGTCTGAGGAAAGACTCGCTATGACACTGAAGGTCCACCACCTGCGGCCGGCCCCCGGCGCCCACACCAAGAAGACCCGCGTGGGTCGTGGTGAGGGTTCCAAGGGCAAGACGGCCGGGCGCGGTACCAAGGGCACCGGCGCGCGGGGCACCGTCTCCCCGCGCTTCGAGGGCGGGCAGACCCCGCTGAACATGCGGCTGCCCAAGCTCTCGGGCTTCAAGAACAACAACAAGGTCGTCTTCCAGGTCGTCAACCTCGACCGGATCGCGGCCCTGTTCCCGCAGGGCGGTCCGGTCAACCCGGACACGCTGGCCGAGGCCGGCGCCGTGCGCCGCGGCCAGCCGGTCAAGGTGCTCGGCACGGGCGACCTCGGCGGGGTCAAGGTCGACGTGCACGCGAACGCCTTCTCCGCCTCCGCGGCCGAGAAGATCGCCGCGGCCGGAGGCAGCACCACCCGCATCTGACAGCAGAAGGACCCCCCTGCCCCTCAGGTCCCCTCGCCGGGGCCGCCGCGAGCACGCGAGCGGTGAGGGGCACGGGGGTCCTTTTGCCGCCTCGCACCAGTGCGGGGCGGGCCGATTGCTAACCTGACTCGACCGACAAGGGGAGGGCACGTGCTGCAGGCGTTCGCCGCGGCGTTCCGGACGCCAGACCTCCGGCGCAAGCTGCTGTTCTCCCTGGCGATCATCGCCGTCTACCGGCTGGGGGCCGCGGTCCCCGGGCCCGGTGTCTCGGTGGAGGCGATCAACAGCTGCCTGGAGCAGGCGCAGGCCTCGGACCAGCGCGACCTCTACTCGCTGGTGAACCTGTTCTCCGGCGGGGCGCTGCTGCGGCTCTCGGTGTTCGCGCTGGGGATCATGCCGTACATCACGGCGAGCATCATCGTGCAGCTGCTGGTGGTGGTGATCCCGCGCTTTGAGCAGCTGAAGAAGGAAGGGCAGTCGGGTCAGGCGAAGCTGACCCAGTACACCCGGTACCTCACCATCGCGCTGGCCGTGCTGCAGAGCACCGGCATCATCGCGCTGGCACGCAGCGGACAGCTGTTCCCGAACTGCTCCGAGGAGATCATCCCCTCGGATTCCGTCTGGACGACGGTGGTCCTGGTCATCGCGCTGACCGCCGGTACCGCGCTGATCATGTGGCTCGGCGAGCTGCTCACCGAGAAGGGGATCGGCAACGGCATGTCCGTGCTGATCTTCACCTCGATCGCGGCGCGCATCCCGGCCGAGGGTGGCTCGATCCTGCAGACCCGCGGCGGCATCGTCTTCGCCGTCGTCTGCGCCTTCGCGGTCGTCATCATCGGCACGGTCGTCTACGTCGAGCAGGCCCAGCGGCGCATCCCGGTCCAGTACGCCAAGCGGATGGTCGGGCGCCGCATGTACGGCGGGACCTCGACCTACCTCCCGCTGAAGGTGAACCAGGCCGGCGTCATCCCGGTCATCTTCGCCTCGTCGCTGCTGTACCTGCCGCAGTTGATCGTGCAGCTCCAGGGCACCGAGACCGGTGGCGTCCGCCAGTTCTTCGAGACGTACATCATCGACCAGAGCAGCCCGGTCCACATCGCGGTCTTCTTCGGCCTGATCGTCTTCTTCACGTACTTCTACGTGTCGATCACGTTCAACCCGGAGGAGCGGGCCGACGACATGAAGCGCTACGGCGGCTTCATCCCGGGCATCCGCCCCGGCCGGCCCACCGCCGAATACCTGCAGTACGTGCTGTCCCGGATCACCCTGCCCGGGTCGATCTACCTGGGTGTGGTCGCCGTCCTGCCCAACTTCTTCCTGGCCGTCACGCAGGAGGGGCAGAACCAGAACTTCCCGTTCGGCGGCGTCGCCGTGTTGATCATGGTCGGAGTGGGGTTGGAGACGGTGAAGCAGATCGAGACGCAACTGAACCAGCGGAACTACGAAGGGTTCCTGAAGTAGTGCGCGTCGTCCTCCTGGGGCCGCCCGGAGCGGGCAAGGGCACCCAGGCGCAAATCATCGCCGGCAAGCTCGGGGTCCCCGCGATCTCGACGGGTGACATCTTCCGGGCGAACGTGAGCGGGCAGACGGAGCTGGGCCGCAAGGCCAAGGTCTACATGGACGCCGGCGACCTCGTCCCCGACGAGATCACGGTGGCCATGGTCAAGGGTCGGCTGGCAGAGGCCGACGCCACGGGTGGCTTCCTGCTCGACGGCTTTCCCCGCACCATCGCGCAGGCCGAGCAGCTGCGGTCCTCCCTCCAGGACCTGGGGCACGGGCTGGACCGGGTCCTCGAGCTGGTCGTCGACGAGGACGAGCTGGTCCGCCGCCTCTCCGGCCGGCGGATGCTCGTCGACGGCCAGATGGTCCAGCGGGACGACGACAAACCCGAGACCGTCCGGCACCGGCTGAAGGTGTACCGGGAACAGACCGCACCGCTGTCCGGCTTCTACGAGGGCGAGGGACTGCTCGCGCCGATCGACGCGATCGGCTCCGTCGAGGAGGTCACCTCGCGCGCGATGCGCGCCCTGGGCGTCCACGGCGACGGCGAGGCCGGTCAGCCGGCCGCCGTCTGATCCGGCGGCCGGGCGCGGTGGAGAGGCGACGCGGCAGATGACGGCAGGAATCCTCGGCCGCCTTCCGTTGCTCGCGAAGTGGAGTGGACGCATGATCCAGATCAAGACGCCGCACGAGATCGAGCTGATGCGGGGGGCCGGGCTGGTCGTCGCGGGGGCGATCGCGGCGGTCCGCGCCGCCATCCGGCCGGGGGTGACCACCGGCGAGCTCGACGCGATCGCCGAGGACCACATCCGCAGCGCGGGGGCGGTGCCCTCGTTCCTCGGGTACCACGGGTTCACGGGCAGCATCTGCGCGTCGATCAACGACGAGATCGTGCACGGCATCCCGCGCAAGGACCGGACGCTGGCGACCGGTGACAACATCTCGGTCGACTGCGGCGCCATCCTGGACGGGTGGCACGGCGATTCGGCCGTGACGATGACCGTCGGCGAGCCCTCGGCCGAGGATGCCGCACTCATGGCCGTCACCGAGCGCTCGATGTGGGCCGGTCTCGCCCGGGCGGTCGCGGGGGGGCGGCTCACCGACATCAGCTCTGCCGTGGAGCAGGAGATCCGCCGCGAGCAGCACCCGTACGGCATCGTCGACAACTACGGCGGCCACGGCATCGGCACCGAGATGCACCAGGACCCGCACGTGCTGAACTACGGGCGTCCCGGCCGCGGGCCCAAGCTCGTCCCCGGGTTGGCGCTGGCGATCGAGCCCATGGTGACGGTGGGGGACCCGGCGACGGTCGAGCTCGAGGACGGCTGGACCGTCGTCACCAAGGACGGGTCGCGCGCCGCGCACTTCGAGCACACGGTGGCGATCACGCCGGAGGGCCCGTGGGTCCTCACCGCCGAGGACGGTGGCGTCGCCGGCCTCGCCCCGTTCGGCATCACGCCGCGCACCTAGAAGGAGCCTCGTTCTCCCCACCACTCGCTCCGCTCGCGGCGGGACCCTGAACGAGGGCCGTTCCAGTGCGTCACCTGCTCGCGGCGGGACCCTGAACGAGGGCCGTTCCAGTGCGTCACCTGCTCGCGGCGGGACCCTGAACGAGGGCCGTTCCAGTGCGTCACCTGCTCGCGGCGGGACCCTGAACGAGGGCCGTTCCAGTGCGTCACCTGCTCGCGGCGGGACCCTGAACGAGGGCCGTTCCAGCACGTCACCTGCTCCCGCCGGACCCCTGCGACGGGGGAGTTCCAGCACGTCATCGGGGCCGATCCAGCACGTCACCGCGGCCGTTCCGGCTCGCCACCCCGGGGTGCGGGCCGTCACTCCCGGGGCGGGTTGGTGACTCGTGGGACACCGGGGTACGATCTTCTGTGGCGCTAGCGCCGTTCCATGGTCGTGCTGTGGCCGCATGACCCGGAGCGCCCTCTGCGAGAGCGTCAGCACCACCCGATCTGCAATCTCCGAGCGCGTCCAGCCGGGTACCGGCGCGGGCGCACGAGGATCCAGTACCACCGAGTCAAGGAGTGCGTGTAGGGCATGGCGAAGAAGGACGGGGCCATCGAGGTCGAGGGTCGCGTCGTCGAGCCGCTGCCCAACGCGATGTTCCGGGTCGAGCTGCAGAACGGGCACCGGGTGCTCGCCCACATCAGCGGCAAGATGCGTCAGCACTACATCCGCATCCTGCCCGAGGACCGCGTGGTCGTGGAGCTCTCGCCCTACGACCTGACCCGCGGTCGCATCGTCTACCGCTACAAGTGACCGTCGCGGACCCGCACGTCCTGCGGGGTCCCGGCACATCGATTTCGAGGAATGAGGGGCGGCACCGGTGAAGGTCCAGCCGTCGGTGAAGAAGATCTGCGACAAGTGCAAGGTGATCCGCCGGCACGGCCGGGTCATGGTCATCTGCGACAACGCCCGGCACAAGCAGCGCCAGGGCTGAGGGAGTACCAGAACATGGCACGACTGGCTGGCGTCGACCTGCCCCGCGAGAAGCGGATGGAGATCGCGCTCACCTACATCTATGGCATCGGCAAGCACCACGCCAAGGAGACCTTGGCCGCGACGGGCGTCAACCCCGACCTGCGTGCCAAGGACCTCAGCGACGAGGACCTGCTGAAGCTGCGCGACTACATCGACGAGCACTTCCGCGTCGAGGGTGACCTGCGCCGCGAGGTGGCCGCCGACATCCGTCGCAAGGTGGAGATCGGTTGCTACCAGGGCCTGCGGCACCGCCGTGGCCTCCCGGTGCACGGTCAGCGCACCCGTACCAACGCGCGCTCGAGCAAGGGCCCGCGCAAGACCATCGCCGGCAAGAAGAAGGCCGGCAAGAAGTAGACGCTCGGGGGGCTCCGCCCCCCGAGTGCCCCCCGGCTCGGCTTGCGGCCCGTACGCAGCCTCACCGGATCCAGGCCACGAAAGACAAAGGATTCGACAGACATATGCCTCCCAGGGCTCGCGCCGCGGCCGGTGCCAAGAAGGTCCGCCGCAAGGAGAAGAAGAACGTCGCTCACGGTGCTGCGCACATCAAGAGCACGTTCAACAACACGATCGTCTCGATCACCGACCCGACCGGGAACGTGATCAGCTGGGCCTCCGCCGGCCACGTCGGCTTCAAGGGCTCGCGCAAGTCGACGCCGTTCGCCGCGCAGATGGCCGCCGAGAACGCCGCCCGCAAGGCGCAGGAGCACGGCATGCGCAAGGTCGACGTCTTCGTGAAGGGTCCCGGCTCCGGCCGCGAGACCGCGATCCGCTCCCTGCAGGCCACCGGCCTCGAGGTCGGGCAGATCCAGGACGTGACGCCGCAGCCGCACAACGGCTGCCGCCCCAAGAAGCGCCGCCGGGTCTGACCGGCCACCGACGAGATCGAACGAGGTAGATAGACGTGGCCCGTTACACCGGAGCCGACTGCCGCCTGTGCCGGCGCGAGAAGATGAAGCTGTTCCTCAAGGGCAGCAAGTGCGAGTCCCCGAAGTGCCCGATCGAGATCCGGCCGTATCCGCCGGGCGAGCACGGCCGGGGTCGCAGCAAGGACAGCGAGTACCTGCTGCAGCTGCGCGAGAAGCAGAAGGCCCGCCGCATCTACGGCGTGCTCGAGAAGCAGTTCCGCGGCTACTACGAAGAGGCCAACCGCAAGACCGGCAAGACCGGTGAGGTCCTGCTGCAGATCCTCGAGTCGCGGCTGGACAACGTGGTCTACCGGGCCGGCTTCGCCGAGTCCCGCGACATGGCTCGCCAGCTGGTGCGCCACGGCCACATCCGGGTGAACGGCCGCAAGGTCGACATCCCGTCCTACCGCGTCAGCGAGAACGACATCGTCGAGGTCGCCGAGAAGTCGCGCACCATGATGCCGTTCGAGGTGGCGCAGGCCCGTGCCGGCGAGCGTCCCGTGCCGCCGTGGCTGGAGGTCATCAGCAGCCAGCTGCGCGTGCTCGTCCACAGCATCCCGGCCCGTCAGGTGATCGACACCCCGGTCCAGGAGCAGCTGATCGTGGAGCTCTACTCCAAGTAGCAGTTCGTCCCCAGGTGCCGGGATCCCCGATCCCGGCACCTGGGGTCACGGCTCCGTCGGGCGGACAGATGCCCGCGCGGAGCCAGCACCACCACCTCACGGCGTCATATGGCGGGTGCCGGAGGACCTGAAGGAGAAACGCAATGCTCATCGCACAGCGCCCCACGCTGACCGAGGAGACCATCACCGAGCAGCGCTCGCGGTTCGTCATCGAGCCGCTCGAGCCGGGTTTCGGGTACACCCTCGGCAACTCCCTGCGGCGCACGCTGCTGTCGTCCATCCCCGGTGCCGCTGTCACCAGCATCCGCATCGAGGGCACCCTGCACGAGTTCACCACCGTGCCGGGCGTCAAGGAGGACGTCACCGAGATCATCCTGAACCTCAAGAGCCTGGTCGTCAGCTCCGACTCCGACGAGCCGGTGACGATGTACCTGCGCAAGCAGGGCCCGGGTGAGGTGACCGCCGCGGACATCGCGCCGCCGGCCGGCGTCGAGGTGCACAACCCCGACCTCCACATCGCCACCTTGAACGGCAAGGGCCGCCTGGAGATCGAGCTCGTCGTCGAGCGCGGTCGTGGCTACGTGCCGGCCCCGCAGAACAAGCAGCCCGGCCAGGAGATCGGCCGCATCCCCGTCGACTCGATCTACTCGCCGGTCCTCAAGGTCACCTACGCCGTCGAAGCGACCCGTGTCGAGCAGCGCACCGACTTCGACCGCCTCGTGGTCGACGTCGAGACCAAGCCCTCCATCGCTCCGCGCGATGCCATCGCGTCGGCCGGGTCGACGCTGGTGGAGCTGTTCGGCCTGCTGCGCGAGTTGAACATCGACGCCGAGGGCATCGAGGTCGGGCCCAGCCCGGCCGAGGCCGCCGACATCGCGAACTTCTCGATGCCGATCGAGGACATGGACCTCACCGTCCGGTCCTACAACTGCCTCAAGCGCGAGGGTGTGCACACGGTCGGCGAGCTCGTCACCCGTTCCGAGGCCGACCTTCTCGACATCCGCAACTTCGGGGCCAAGTCGATCGACGAGGTCAAGATGAAGCTGGCCGCCATGGGCCTGGCGCTCAAGGACAGCCCGCCCGGGTTCATCCCCACCTCGATCGAGAGCTACGACGAGGGGTACGAGACCGACGCCTACCAGGGCACCGGCGAGTACGCCGCGGGTTACGACCAGGCGCAGTACGACGACGGCTCCTACCAGGAGACCGAGCAGCTCTAAGAGGATCCCGTCCTCCCCACCCTTCGCGAGTTCAGGGTGGGCCCCGGGACGGGGCCAGCCGGGCGGCGGGGCGACCCGCCGTCCGGCGCAGCCGTTCGACACGCAACACTGGACGAGCACCACAGACGCTTTGCACCACGGATGCAGCCGGCACCGAGCGCCCGGCCGCCTGAGGAAGGACCGACATGCCCACCCCCACCAAGGGCCCCCGTCTCGGCGGGTCCCCCGCGCACGAGCGGCTGATGCTGGCGAACCTGGCCACCTCGCTGTTCGAGCACGGGCGGATCACCACCACCGAGGCGAAGGCCAAGCGGCTCCGTCCGCTGGCCGAGAAGCTGGTGACCTTCGCGAAGCGCGGTGACCTGCACGCCCGTCGTCAGGTGATGACGACCATCCGTGACAAGGACGTCGTCCACACCCTGTTCGCCGAGATCGGTCCTCGCTACGAGAACCGCCCGGGCGGCTACACCCGTATCACCAAGGTCGGCCCGCGCAAGGGCGACAACGCCCCCATGGCGGTCATCGAGCTGGTCGAGGCCCTGACCGTGGGGCAGCAGGCCGTCGGCGAGGCCGAGCGTGCCCGTGGCACCCAGTTCGCCACCGGCGCCGGTGCGGCCGCGGCCGCCGGCGAGGTCACCGCCGACGCGGTCGAGCCGGCCGACTCCGCCGACTCCGTCGACAGCCCGGAGTCCGCCGACAGCGCCGGCTCCGTGGACAGCGCCGACTCCCCGGACGAGGTCGCCGCCGAGGCGCCCGCCGCGGATGCCGACGCCGAGGGCACGGACGCCCGATGAGCGAGCCCCAGGACGTCCCGGGTGCGGGCGCGGCCGGCGTCTCCGCCGGTGGCGGCGACCAGGGGGCCACGTTCGAGGGTGAGACCACCGGTCCCGGCGGCGACACCTCGCCGGCCGTCACCGAGTCGTCGCCCGCCCACCCGAGCGTGAGCGACGAGGCCCAGGAGGTCGTCACCGACCTCTACAACCCCGACGACGAGCGCCACGACGACGGCGACGTGACGCCGCAGCCGCAGCGCGAGAACGCCGCCGTCGTGGAGGACCCCGCGCTCTCGCCGGAGGTGGCCCGCGCCGCTGCGGCGGAGGTCGAGGCCGCCGAGCTCGGCGACGCGGCGACGGCCAGCGAGCAGTACCAGGGCGGCGACGCCGCGCCCGACCCGCAATGACACTCGAGAACGCGACCGGCCGCTGATCACGCATCAGCCGCAGGACGAGCCCGCCACCGACCCCGGTGGCGGGCTCGTCCGTCTCCGGCTGGCCGTGCAGTACGACGGCACCGGCTTCCACGGCTGGGCCCGCCAGCCGGCGGTGCGGACCGTGCAGGAAGAGTTGGAGCGCGGTCTCGCGACGGTGCTGCGCCGGAACGTCGACCTCACGGTGGCCGGCCGCACCGATGCGGGCGTGCACGCCACCGGCCAGGTCGTGCACTGCGACGTGCCGCAGGGGGTGTGGACCGAGCAGCACGCGAAGCTGGTCCGCCGGCTGCGGGGCGTGCTGCCGCCGGACGTCGTGGTCCGCTCGGTCACCGAGGCGCACCCGGACTTCGACGCGCGCTTCGGTGCCCTGGCCCGCCACTACGCCTACCGGCTGACCGACGACCCGGCCGGATCGCCGCCGCTGCGCCGCACCGACACGGTGGCCTGGCCCCGCCGGCTCGACGCCGCCGCCATGGACCTCGCCGCCGGGCTGCTCCTCGGCGAGCACGACTTCGCGGCGTTCTGCAAGCGGCGGGAGGGGGCGACCACCATCCGCACGCTGCTGCGGCTGAGCGTCTCGCGCGTGGCGGAGGACGCCGGCGTCGAGGTGGTCCGCATCGACGCCTCGGCCGACGCCTTCTGCCACTCCATGGTGCGCAGCCTCGTGGGCGGGTTGATCGCGGTCGGCGAGGGGCGGCGCCCGTTGGACTGGCCGGCCGGCCTGCTGCAGCGCACCGGCCGCGCCAGCGAGGTGCCGGTCGCCCCCGCCCACGGGCTGACGTTGATCGATGTCGACTACCCGCCGGACGCCGGGCTCGCCGCCCGGACCGGCGTCACCCGGGCCCGCAGGAACGGGTGACGCCGGGGCCGGCGGGCGTCGCCCGGGTCGATCACGGCACCGCGGCGACCGCCTCCGCGATCGGCGTCCCGCCCGCGACCAGCTCGACGACCGCACCGTCGCGCGGGTGGTCCAGGAACTCCAGCAGGACGGCGGCGACGTCGTCGCGCGGGATCTCCCCCCGCTCGACGTGCCGGTCGAGGGTGACCTGGCCCGTGCCGGCGTCGTCGGTGAGCCCGCCCGGTCGCAGCACGGTCACCGCCAGCCCCGGACGCGCGAGGAGGTCCTGCTCGGCGGCCAGCTTCGCGCGCAGGTAGGCGGCGAACACGTCGTCGAGGCCCTCGGGCGTGCCGCTCCCGGCCACGAGGTCGGTGCCCATGGAGGAGACCAGCAGGTAGGGGCGCACGCCCGCGCGCTCGGCGGCGTCGGCGAGCAGCACCGCGGCGCCCCGGTCGACGCTGTCCTTCCGCTCGGCCCCGCTGCCCGGGCCGGCGCCCGCGGCGAAGACGACGGCGTCGGCGCCTCGCACCACCTCGGCGACGTCGTCGACCGAGGCGGATTCGAGGTCGATCACCGCCGGCGTGGTGCCGTCGGCCTCCAGGTCGGCCCGGTGGTCGGGGTTGCGGACGAGGCCGACGACGGTGTCGCCGCGGCTGGACAGCAGACGGCCGAGGCGGCGGGCGACCTGCCCGTGGGCCCCGGCGATGACGATGCGCATTCCCGGGCCCTACCCGGGAGGCATCCCCCCTACCGCCCGAGCCCGCGCCAGCTCTTCCGGGGTGTCGCAGTCCAGCCACGGAGCGGGCCGCCCTGGCTCGACGGGCGGGGACCAGCGGTCGACGTCGAGCCCGGACACCACCCGGTGCAGCGCCCGGGGGCCGGCCGGGTCCGCCACGGCCGCGCGTAGCGCCGCGGTGCGCCAGGCGCCGAGCAGGAACTGGTCGCGGCCGGTGTCGTCGACCACCAGCACCCCGTCGCGGCGCAGCCGCCGGCGCAGCGCTCCGACGAGGTCGGCGGTGAGGAACGGGAGGTCGGCGGCGAGGACGACGACGGTGGCGGTGTCCACGTGCTCCAGACCGGCGCGCAGCGCAGTCACCGGCCCCCCGCCGGGCGGCGTCTCGCGCATCAGGAGGACGCCGGCGGGGACCTCCTGCGCGGGTCCGACCACGACCCGCCGCCGGGCATCGGCCACCGCGTCGAGGACGGTGCCGAGCAGCGTCCGGCCGCCGACGCGCAGCTGGGGCTTGGCCTGCCCGCCGAGCCGTTCGGCCCGGCCACCGGCCAGGACCACGGCCGAGTAGAGGGTCAGCGGGTCCACACCGTCACCGTAGGCGCGCGGCATGGGTACCGTCGCCCGCGTGGGACGAGTCACCAGCCGCACCCCGGTGCTGCGAATCCGCGGTCCGCAGCACACCACCCGGCCCGACACGGTCGCCGCGGAAGAGCCGCTGGAGATCCGGCTGGGCGGCACCGCCCTCGCGATCACGATGCGCACGCCCGGCGACGACTTCGACCTGGTGCACGGGTTCCTGGCGACCGAGGGCGTGATCCGCGGGGCCGACGACGTCGCCGGTCTGCGCTACTGCGACTCCGTGGACGCCGACGGCCGCAACACCTACAACATCGTGGACGTCGACCTCGCGCCCGGCGTGCCGGTGCCCGACACCGGCCTGGAGCGGAACTTCTACACCTCCAGCTCCTGTGGCGTGTGCGGCAAGGCGAGCATCGACGCCATCCGCACCAAGACCTCCTTCGACGTCGCCGCCGACGCGGTGGAGCTGCCGCTGGAGGTGCTGCTGGCGCTGCCCGACCGGCTGCGCGCCGCGCAGCAGGTCTTCGACAAGACCGGCGGGCTGCACGCGGCCGGGCTGTTCACCGCCGACGGGGAGCTGCGCGCCCTGCGGGAGGACGTCGGCCGGCACAACGCCGTGGACAAGGTGATCGGCGACGGCGTCCGCGAGGGCCGGCTGCCGCTGGCCGGGCAGGTGCTGATGGTGAGCGGCCGGGCCAGCTTCGAGCTGACCCAGAAGGCGGCCATGGCGGGCATCCCGGTGCTGGCCGCGGTCTCGGCACCGTCGTCCCTGGCGGTGGAGCTGGCGCGCGAGGTGGGCATCACCCTGGTCGGCTTCCTGCGCGGCGACGGCTGCAACGTCTACACCCGCACCGAGCGGATCGAGCTGCCCGCATAGGCGTACCGCTCGACAGCACCCGCCTGCCGATGCATCGCCAGACGATGCATGAGGCGCTAGCCTGGGGCGGTGACCGCACGGCCGCTCACCGAGCCCGCCTTCCTCGTGCTGGCGGCGCTCGCCGACCGGCCCCGGCACGGCTACGGCGTGATCGGCGAGGTGGAGGAGCTCTCCGGCGGCCGGGTGAGGCTGCGGGTCGGCACCCTGTACGGGGTGCTCGACCGGCTGGTGGCAGAGGGGGCCATCGAGCCGGAGCGCGAGGAGGTGCACGCCGGGCGGGTGCGCCGGTACTACCGGCTCACCGGCGCGGGCCGGCAGGTGCTGGAGGCCGAGGTGGCGCGCCTGGAGGCCAACGCCCGCGCTGTCCGGGGGCGGCTGGCGGTGCGCCCGGCATGAGCCCCCTCGAGGAGCGGTACCGGCGGCTGCTGCGCCTCCTCCCGGAGCCCGCCCGCTCCCGGTGGGCCGACGACATGGTCGGGACGTACCTGGCGGCCACCACCCGGGACGATCCGGAGTACGCCGAGTTCGGCAGCCCCACGCCGGCCGACCGCCTCGACGTCCTGCGGCTGGCGCTTCGACTGCACCTGGGGGCGCCGGGAGCGACGATCCGCGCCGTCGCAGCCGGGCGGACGGTGCGCCTGGTCGCACTGACGGGCAGCGTCGCGCTGGCGACGCAGGGCCTGGTCGGCCTGGCCATGGCGGCGTGGGTCCACGGCCTCGTGCCGGGTGTGCCCGCCCCGCAGCTCCCCGGGCCGCTGCTCCTCCGTCCGGAGGCGGCCCTCGGGCATGTCGTGGACGTCCTCCTCGTGGCCCTGGCGGTGTGCCTGGTCCGCGGTGCGTCGACCGCCCGGCCGCTCGCCGTCGCAGCCCTCCTCGGCCTGGTGCTCGCCACGTCGCTGCGGCTCGGCGGGCCGACGACGCTGCCGGCGGTGCTGTCGCTGGTCACGTGGGCGGTGCCGCTGCTCGCGGCCGTGCTCGTGCCCGCCGAGCCGGCGCCCCGGAGGGCCCGGTGGCAGGTCGTCGTCCCGGCCCTCGTCACCCTCCTGGGGCCGGTCGTCGCGACGGCCGGGTGGGCCGCCTCGAGGCCGGAGCGCGAGCCGGGGGCGTGGTTGCTGGCGCTGGGCCAGCCGGTCGGCTGGTGGGTGGTGGCGCTCGTCGCTGCCGGGGCGGCCGTGCTGTCCCGCCCATCGGCGACGGCGGTGGGGCGGCTGGGCGTCGCCGCACTGGGCGTCGCGCTGCTCCCGTCGTTGGCGGGCCAGCTGACCTACGGCGGCGTGGCCGGCTACCGGGCCGTCGTCGTCACCGGGCTGGTCCTCCTCGCCGGAACGGTCCTGGTCACCGGGGCGTCCGGTGTCCGGCACGTGCGCGCGCTGCCGGCCGGGGCCACCGGCGACCGGAGCCGCTGATCCCCGCGGCGGTCAGCTGTGGTCGCCGCCGCGCAGCTGGCTGACCACGTGCGGGAGCAGCGGCGCCAGGACGGCGAGCCCGTCCTTCACCCCGCCGGTCGAGCCGGGCAGGTTGACGATCAGGGTGCGCCCCGCCGTCCCGGCCAGGCCGCGGGAGAGGACCGCCGTCGGCACCCCGCGCTCGGCCCCGTAGCGGCGGACCGCCTCGGCGATGCCCGGCGCCTCCCGCTCCAGCACCGCGCGGGTGGCCTCGGGGGTGACGTCGGTGGGGGAGAGCCCCGTGCCGCCGGTGGTGAGGACGACGTCGAACCCGGCGTCGACCGCGTTGCGGAGCACGGCCTCCAGTTCGGTCGCGTCGTCCGGTCGCACGTGCGGCCCCTCCACGTCGAACCCGAGCTCTCGCAGGCCCGCGGCGAGGGCCTTGCCGCTGCGGTCGTCGTAGACGCCGGCGTAGGCGCGGTTGGAGGCCGTGAGCACCATCGCGCGGGCGTCCGGCGGCAGCGGGGCGGTCACCGACTCCACTCGCCGCTCTTGCCGCCGGACTTGCGCAGCAACCGGACGTCGGTGATGGCCGCCCGCGGGTCGACCGCCTTCACCATGTCGATCATGGTCAGCCCGGCCACGGTGACCGCCGTGAGCGCCTCCATCTCCACCCCGGTGCGGTCGGCGGTGCGGGCGGTCGCGGTGATCTCGACGGCGTCGTCGGCGACCTCGAGGTCGACGGTGACCCCGTGCAGCGCGATCGGGTGGCACAGCGGCACGAGGTCCGGCGTCCGCTTGGCCCCGGCGATGCCGGCGATCCGCGCCACGGCCACGGCGTCGCCCTTGGGCACCCCCTCGCCGCGCAGCAGGCCCACGACCTCCGGGCTGACCAGCACCCGGCCGGCGGCGGTGGCCTCGCGGGCGGTCACGGTCTTCGCGGAGACGTCGACCATCCGGGCGGCGCCGGACTCGTCGACGTGGGTGAGACGCGGCTCGCTCACTGGAGTGCTCCCTCGATCAGCACGACGTCCACGGAGGCGCCGGCGGGTAGTTCGGTGACGTCCTCGGGCACGACGACCAGGCAGTTGGCCCGGGCCAGGTGCGCGACCAGGTGCGAGCCGGGCCCGCCGACCTGGGAGACCTCGCCGCCGTCGTAGCGGCCGCGCAGGAACTGGCGGCGGCCCGCGGGGGAGCGCAGCGGCCCGGACAGCCGCGCCGGCGCCCGCAGGCGGTCGGGTGCGGTGTGCCCGAGGGCGCGGCGCAGCGCCGGGCGGACGAACACCTCGAAGGAGACGAAGGCGCTGACCGGGTTGCCGGGCAGGGTGACCACGGGGACGCCGTCGACGGTGCCGGCACCCTGCGGGCCGCCGGGCTGCATCGCGACCTTGCCGAACTCCACCGTGCCGAGCGTGCGGAAGGCGTCCTTCACGACCTCGTAGGCGCCGGCGCTGACGCCGCCGCTGGTGATCAGCAGGTCCGCCGTGGCCAGCTCGGCGCGCACGGTCGCGAGGAACTGGTCGACGTCGTCGGGGACGAAGTGCAGCCGCCGCGGCACGCCCCCGGCCTCCTCCACCGCGGCGGCCAGCAGTGCGGAGTTCGACTCGTAGATCTGGCCGCGCGAGAGTGGCTGCCCCGGCGCGACCAGCTCGCTGCCGGTGGAGAGGACCAGCACCCGCGGCCGGCGCCGCACGACGAGCTCCGAGACGCCCACCGCCGCGGCCAGGCCCAGCTGGGCGGCGCCGAGCGGGGCGCCGGCGCAGAGCGCGACGGTGCCGGCGGCGATGTCCTCACCGGCGCCCCGCAGGTGGCTCCCTGCCGCGGGCCGGTCGCGGATCTCCACGACGTCCGTGCCGCCGTCGGTGAGCTCCACGGGGACGACGACGTCCGCGCCCGGGGGCAGCGGGGCCCCGGTCATGATGCGGTGGACGGTGCCCGGCGCCAGCGGGACGACGTCGGTGCGCCCGGCGGGGATGTCCTCGGCCACCGGCAGCCGCACCGGGCCACCGTCCGCGCCGGCGAGCTCGGCCCACCGGCCCGCGTAACCGTCCATCGCCGAGTTGTCGAAGCCGGGCAGCGGCACCTCGGCGACGACGTCGCGCGCAAGCACCCGGCCGTGCGCCTCGGCCAGGGGCACGGTCTCCTCGGGCAGGGCGCGCAGCAGGGCGTCCACCGCTGCCTGGTGTTCCTCGACCGTCCGCACGGGGCACATCCTCGCCCATCGCCGCGCACCCGACAGCGGCGGTGGGCGGGAGGTGCGTGCATGGCAGCGGTCGTCGTGCTGGGGCAGGTCGGCCGCGACCTGGTGCTGCGGCTCCCGGCGGTGCCGGAGGCCGGCGGCTCGGCCCCCGCCACGGGCCGTGCGGAGCTGCTCGGCGGGAAGGGGGCCAACCAGGCGGTCGCTCTCGTGCAGCTCGGTGTCCCGGTGGCGCTGGTCGGCGTCGTCGGGGACGACGCCGCGGGGCGGGACGTGCTGGCGCAGGCGGCAGCCGACGGCATCGACGTCTCCTGCGTCGTTCCCCGGCCGGGCACGCCGACCGCGCTCCTGCTGGACCTGGTCGAGGACGGCGGCCGGCGGCGGCTGGTCGAGGACGTCCCGCCCGGTGCGCTGCTCACCCCCGCCGACGTGGCCACCGCCGGCGGGACGGTCGCGGGCTGCCAGGTGCTGAGCCTCCAGCTGCAGCAACCGGGTGCGGCCGTGCGCGCGGCGCTGGAGCGGGTGCCCCGGACGGCGCTCGTCGTGGCCGACGGGGCACCGGAGGACGCGGCGACCCGGGACGCGGTGCTCGGGCGCGCGGACGTCGTCCGGGCCGACGCCGCCGAGGCCGAGCTCCTGGTGGGCCGGCGGCTGTCCGGGCTGGACGACGCGCGGGACGCCGCCGCGCGGCTGCTCGCGGCGGGCCCCCGGCTGGTGGCGCTGGCGGTCGGCGAGCAGGGCGACCTGGTGGCGTGGCGCGCAGGCCCCGCGCCCGGTGCGGCAGCGGGGATCGGGGAGGTCGACCCGGCGTGGACCGACGGCGAGCTGCTCGTGCCGCGGCTGGGCGGCCCACCGGTCGACCCCACCGGTGCCGGGGACGTCTGGGTGGCCGCCCTCGTCGCGGCGCTGCACGGCCGGGGCGGTCCGGAGGAGGCAGCGTGGCTCGGCGCCGCGGCGGCGGCCTCCACGGTGGCGCACGCGGGAGGCCGGCCGGCGCTGGACCCGGCGGCGCTGGCCGAGGTGATCGACCGGGAGCGCGACCGGCACGGCGCCCGGTTATCGTCCGGTCGTGGCTGAGATCGACCGGATGCTCGAGACGAACGCGGCCTGGGCGGAGCAGGCCCCCGGGCTCGGTGGGCCGGCACGCCCCTCCCGGGGCACGGCCGTGGTGGCGTGCATGGACGCCCGGATGGACGTCTACCGGCTGCTGGGGCTGGTGCCGGGTGAGGCGCACGTCATCCGCAACGCCGGCGGTGTGGTGACCGACGACGTGCTGCGCTCGCTCGCCATCTCCCAGCACGTGCTCGGCACCCGCGAGGTGGTGCTGGTGCACCACACCCGTTGCGGCCTGGCCGGGGCCGACGAGGCCGCCTTCGCCGACCAGGTCGAGCAGGCGGCCGGGCAGCGCCCGCCGTGGCCGATGCGCGCCTTCGCCGACGTCGACGACGACGTCCGGGAGTCGGTGCGGCTGGTGCGCGAGTCCCCGTACCTGCTCGCCGCCGAGGTGCGGGGAACGGTCTACGACGTCGACAGCGGTCGGCTGCGCACCGTCGTGTGAGCGCGGGCGGAAGACCGCTCCGACCCTGCTGGTATCGTGCCCGGTTGGCGCGCGTGCCGGCTGGTGCCGCGCGTGCAGATCCGTCTCCCGTGCTCGGCGAGGCGATCCCACCAGCCATCCCGACGACGACGGAGGACGCGCGCCGTGCGCACGTACACCCCCAAGCCCGGCGAGGTCGCCCGGGCCTGGCACGTCATCGACGCCACCGATGTGGTGCTCGGTCGACTGGCCAGCCAGACCGCGCAGCTCCTGCGCGGCAAGCACAAGCCCCAGTACGCCCCGCACGTGGACGTCGGCGACTTCGTCGTCATCGTCAACGCCGGCAAGGTCGCCCTGACCGGGTCCAAGCGGGACGACAAGCTCGCCTACCGGCACTCCGGTCACCCGGGTGGTCTCAAGACCATCAACGTGGGTGACCAGCTGCGCACGCACCCCGACCGCGTCATCGAGCGCGCCATCAAGGGCATGCTCCCGCACAACACGCTGGGTCGGCAGATGCTGAAGAAGCTCAAGGTCTACGCCGGCCCGGAGCACCCGCACGCCGCGCAGCAGCCCCAGACCTACGAGATCAAGCAGGTGGCCCAGTGACCAGCGCACTGACCGTGACCGACGCCGAGGGGCGTCCGGTGCAGACCGTCGGCCGTCGCAAGGAGGCCGTCGTCCGCGTGCGGCTGCTCCCCGGCACCGGCCAGTTCACGCTCAACGGCCGCTCCCTCGAGGAGTACTTCCCGAACAAGGTGCACCAGCAGCTCATCCGTGAGCCGTTCGTGACCCTCGAGAAGGCCGAGCAGTACGACGTCGTCGGCATCCTCAAGGGTGGCGGCGTCACCGGGCAGGCCGGCGCGCTGCGCCTGGCCATCGCCCGCGCCCTCATCGAGGTCGAGGCCGAGGACCGCCCGGCCCTCAAGAAGGCCGGCTTCCTCACCCGTGACCCGCGGGTCAAGGAGCGCAAGAAGTACGGGCTCAAGAAGGCCCGCAAGGCGCCTCAGTACTCCAAGCGCTGACCGGTACGGCGGCGTCGTCCATGGGGGGGAGACTCTTCGGGACCGACGGCGTCCGGGGTCGGGCCAACTCCGACCTCACGCCGGAGCTGGCCCTCTCGGTGGCACGTGCCGCCGCAGGCGTGCTCGCCGACCGCGACGGGACCTCGCGTCCCGTCGCGGTCGTCGGCCGCGACCCCCGTGCCAGCGGGGAGATGCTCGAGGCCGCGGTCGTCGCGGGTCTCGCGAGCGCGGGAGCCGAGGTGCTCCTCGCCGGGGTCGTGCCGACCCCGGCGCTGGCCTGGCTGACCGGCCGCAGCGGCGCCGACCTCGGCGTCATGATCTCGGCCAGCCACAACCCGATGCCCGACAACGGCATCAAGTTGTTCAGCCGCGGTGGGCACAAGCTGCCCGACGCTCTCGAGGCCGCCATCGAGCGGACCGTCACCTCCGGCTCCTCCGACGGGCACCGCCCCACCGGGAGCTCCATCGGCCGCGTCAGCGCGCTCGCCGACGGCACCGACGCCTACGTCGAGCACCTGCTCTCGACCGTCGACCGCCCGCTGAGCGGAGTCTCGGTCGTCGTGGACGCCGCGCACGGCGCGGCTGCGGCCGCCGCCCCCGAGGTCTACCGGCGCGCGGGGGCCACGGTGCACGCCATCGGCTGCGAGCCCGACGGCTGGAACATCAACGACGGCGTGGGGTCCACGCACCTCGGGCCGCTGGTCGAGGCCGTCCGGGCGCGCGGCGCCGACATCGGGCTGGCCCACGACGGGGACGCCGACCGGTGCCTGGCCGTGACCGCCGACGGCGAGGTCGTCGACGGCGACGCCATCCTCGCGATCTGCGCGCTCGACCTGCACGAGCGCGGGGCGCTGAAGTCGGACACCGTCGTCGCCACGGTGATGAGCAACCTCGGCTTCCACCACACGATGCGCGACGCCGGCATCTCGGTGAGCACGACGGCGGTCGGTGACCGCTACGTGCTGGAGGCCCTGCGCGCGCACGACCTGAGCCTCGGCGGTGAGCAGAGCGGGCACCTGGTCTTCCTGGAGCACGCCACCACCGGCGACGGCCTGCTCACCGGGCTGGCCCTGCTCTCCCGGATGGCCGGCACCGGCGCCTCGCTGGCGGAGCTCGCCTCCGTGGTGCAGCGGCTGCCGCAGGTCCTGGTGAACGTGCCCGTCTCCGACCGCCTCGCGGTGTCCGCGAGCGACGAGGTCGCCGCCGCGGTCAACGCGGTGGAGGCCGAGCTCGGCGGCACCGGGCGGGTCCTGCTCCGGCCGTCGGGCACGGAGCAGCTGGTCCGCGTCATGGTGGAGGCGCCCACGCAGGAGCAGGCCGACGCCGTCGCGCAGCGGCTCGCGGCCGTCGTCGCCGCGGTCGGCTGACCCCCACCGCCCTCACCCTTCGGGGCCGTGCCTCCGCGCGCGGGGACGGACGGGGCGCGGTCCCCGGTACCCTCGGACCAATGTGCGGCATCGTGGGATACGTCGGCCCGCAGGACGCCCGGGACGTCGTCCTGGAAGGACTGCGGCGATTGGAGTACCGGGGGTACGACTCGGCCGGCATCGCCGTCGTGGCCGACGGTGAGCTGAGGTGGGCCAAGAAGGCGGGCAAGCTCGCCAACCTGGAGAAGCTGCTCGCCGACCAGCCGCTCCCGGCGGCGACGATCGGCATCGGGCACACGCGCTGGGCCACCCACGGCGGCCCAACCGACCGGAACGCCCACCCGCACGTCTCCGCCGACGCCACGGTCGCGGTGATCCACAACGGGATCATCGAGAACTTCGCCGCGCTGCGGGCCGAGTGCGAGGCCACCGGCGTGGAGTTCAGCTCGGAGACCGACACCGAGGTCGTCGCCCACCTGCTGGCCGCCGTCTACGGGTCGACGCCGGAGGGGCCCGGCCGGCTGGCCGAGGCGATGCGCGCGGTCTGCCGGCGGCTGGAGGGAGCGTTCACCCTCGTCGCCACGCACGTCGCCGAGCCCGACACGCTCGTCGCCGCCCGGCGCAGCAGCCCGCTGGTGGTCGGCATCGGGGAGACGGCCGAGGGCACCGCCGAGTACTTCCTGGGGTCCGACGTCGCCGCGTTCATCGGGCACACCAAGCAGGCGCGCGAGCTCGGCCAGGACCAGGTGGTCGAGATCCACCGCACCCGGGGGCTCGCGGTGACCGGCTTCGACGGCACACCGGCCGAGCCCACCGCCTACACCGTCGACTGGGACGCCGCCGCCGCCGAGAAGGGCGGCTACGACTGGTTCATGCTCAAGGAGATCGCCGAGCAGCCGCAGGCGATCGCCGACACGCTGCTCGGCCGGCTGAGCGAGGACGGCGAGCTCGTCCTCGACGAGGTCCGGCTGTCGGACCAGGAGCTCCGCGACATCGACAAGATCTTCGTCGTCTCCTGCGGCACCAGCTACCACGCCGGCCTGATCGCCAAGTACGCCATCGAGCACTGGACCCGGATCCCGGTCGAGGTGGAGGTCGCCAGCGAGTTCCGCTACCGCGACCCGGTGCTGGACCGGTCCACGCTCGTCGTCGTCATCAGCCAGTCGGGCGAGACGATGGACACTTTGATGGCGCTGCGCCACGCCAAGGACCAGAAGGCCCGCGTGCTGGCGATCTGCAACGCCAACGGCTCGACCATCCCGCGCGAGTCCGACGCCGTCCTCTACACCCACGCCGGCCCCGAGATCGCGGTCGCCTCGACCAAGGCGTTCCTCGCCCAGATCGTGGCCTGCTACCTCGTCGGGCTGTTCCTGGCCCAGGTGCGCGGCGTGAAGTACGAGGACGAGATCGCCGCGATCGTCGAGGACCTGCGGCAGCTGCCCGACGCCGTGGAGCGGGTGCTCGAGCAGATGGAGCCGGTGCGCGCGCTGGGCCGGTCGCTGGCCGACGCGAACACGATTCTCTTCCTGGGCCGGCATGTCGGCTTCCCGGTGGCGCTCGAGGGGGCGCTGAAGCTGAAAGAACTCGCCTACATCCACGCGGAGGGCTTCGCGGCCGGCGAGCTGAAGCACGGCCCGATCGCCGTCATCGACCAGGGGACCCCGGTCGTCGTGATCGTGCCCTCGCCGCGCAGCCGCAACTCGGTGCACGGCAAGGTCGTCTCCAACATCCAGGAGGTGCGGGCCCGCGGGGCGCGCACGATCGTGATCGCCGAGGAGGGGGACGAGGACGTCGTCCCCTTCGCCGACGAGCTGATCCGGGTGCCCCGCACGCCGACGCTCATGGCCCCGGTGGTGACGACGGTGCCGCTGCAGGTGCTGTCCTGCGAGATCGCCGACACCCGCGGCTACGACGTCGACCAGCCGCGCAACCTCGCCAAGAGCGTCACCGTCGAGTAGCGGCCGCCCGCCGCGATGATCAGGTGAGCTGATCCTGGCGTGTCCTCCCGCACGGCAGACGGTGGGGGAGGACGCGTTGCGGTGGGGGAGGACGGCGCCGGGCGGGCTGGACGGCGCCGGGCGCCCCGGACGTCGGCGCGGCAGACTGGGCGGCGTGATCATCGGGGTGGGGATCGATGTCGTGCCGGTCGACCGCTTCGCGCGGTCGCTGACCCGGACGCCGGGGCTGCGCGATCGGCTGTTCACCCCCGACGAGCAGCGCACGCCGTCGGGCGCCCCGCGGACCGGGGAGTCGCTGGCCGCGCGGTTCGCCGCCAAGGAGGCCCTCGCAAAGGCACTCGGCGCCCCGGGTGACCTGCACTGGCACGACGCCGAGGTGACCGTCGGCGCCCACGGGCGGCCGCACCTGGCCGTGCGCGGATCGGTGGCCGGGCGGGCCGCCCAGCTCGGCGTCACCTCGTGGCACGTCTCGCTGAGCCACGACGGCGGCATCGCCTCCGCGGTGGTCGTCGCCGAGGGTCTGACCCGGGAGGCGACATGATCGAGCTGCACACGGCCGCCGACGTCCGCGCGGCCGAGGCCCCGCTGCTGGCCGCCCTGCCCGACGGCGCGCTCATGCAGCGCGCGGCCGCCGGCCTGGCCACCGTGTGCCTGCGGCTGCTGGGCCGCCCCTACGGCGCCCGGGTCACCGTCCTGGCGGGTGCGGGGGACAACGGGGGCGACGCGCTCTTCGCCGGCGCGCGGCTCGCCGCCCGGGGGGCGCGCGCGACCGCCGTCCTGCTCGCCCCCGACCGCGCCCACCCGGCGGCGCTCGCCGCCTTCCGCCGCGCCGGTGGCCGCACCGTCGAGGCGGCGGCGGCCGGACCGGTGCTCGACCGGTCGGACCTCGTGCTCGACGGGATCGTCGGCCTCGGGGGCTCCGGCGGGCTCCGCGAACCGGCCGCCGCGCTGGTCGATCGGGCCGCGGCAGGCCCCGCACTGATGGTCGCCGTCGACCTGCCCAGCGGGGTGGACGCCGACACCGGCGCCGTGCCCGGCGCCGCCTTCCCGGCGATGCACACGGTCACCTTCGGAGCGGTCAAGCCGGGTCTGGTCGTCGGGGCCGGGCGCGGTCACGCCGGGCAGGTGCACCTGGTCGACATCGGGCTGGGGCCGCACCTGCCGGCGCCGTCGGCCCGGCAGCTGACCGACGCCGACGCCGCCGCCCGCCTGCCGCTCCCGGATGCCGACGACGACAAGTACTCGCAGGGGGTCGTCGGCGTCGTCGCCGGCTCGGCCACCTACCCGGGGGCCGGCGTCCTCTGCACCGGGGCGGCGCTGCGCACCCGGCCCGGGCTGGTGCGCTACGCCGGGACGGCCGCCGACGGGGTCCGGGCCGCGTGGCCGGAGGCGATCGTCACCGACGGCCGGCCGGGGGACGCCGGCCGTGTGCAGGCGTGGGTGATCGGACCGGGTCTGGGCACCGGGGACGACGCCCGCAGCGTGCTGGCCGAGGTGCTCGCCACCGACCTGCCCGTGCTCGTCGACGCAGACGGGCTGACCCTGCTGGCCGCCGAGCCGGAGCTGGTGCGCCGCCGGTCGGCACCGACCGTGCTCACCCCGCACGACCGGGAGTTCGCCCGCTTCGGCACCGAGCCCGGCGACGACCGGATCGGGGCCACCCGCCGGCTGGCCGCGGACCTGGGGGCCGTCGTCCTGCTGAAGGGCGACGCGACCGTGGTCGCCGACCCGGACGGGACCGCCTTCGTCAACGGCACCGGCACCCCGTGGCTGGCCACCGCCGGCACGGGGGACGTGCTCTCGGGGATCGCCGGTGCGCTGCTCGCCGCGGACCTGCCCGCGGTCGAGGCGGCGGCGGTGGCCGCGCACGTGCACGGCCGGGCCGGGCAGGTCGCCGCGGCGCACGGACCGTTCATCGCCGGCGACGTCGTCCGACACCTGCCGGAGGCGGTCGCGCGGGTGCGCGGTACCCCGTCGGCCGGCCTGCCAGACTCGGGGGCGTGACGAACGGGACCGGTGCCGAGGTGGTCGTCGACCTCGACGCGATCGCGGCGAACACCGCGGTGCTGCGCGAGCGGGTCGGCCGGCCGCTGATGGCGGTCGTCAAGGCCGACGGGTACGGGCACGGCCTGGTGCCCGCGGCGCGGGCCGCGCTCGTCGGCGGCGCCGACCAGCTCGGCGTCGCCGTCGTGAGCGAGGCGCTGGCCCTGCGGGCCGCCGGCGTCACGGCACCGGTGCTGGCCTGGCTGAACGGCCCGGGTGCGGACGTCGCCGCTGCGCTCGCCGCCGACGTCGAGGTGTCGGTCAACGCCACCTGGGGCCTGGCCGAGGTGGTGGCCGCGGCCCGGGCGACCGGCCGGACCGCCCGGCTGCACCTGTTCGTCGACACCGGGCTCTCCCGGGAAGGTGCCCCCGTCGCCGAGTGGCCCGCGCTCGTCGCCGCGGCGGCCCGGGCGGAGGCCGACGGGGATGTCGTGGTCACCGGGCTGTGGAGCCACCTCGCCTACGCCGACGCCCCGGACCACCCGACCATCGGCGCGCAGGTGCGGGTGTTCGAGGAGGCGGTCGCGGTCGCCCGGGCGGCCGGGCTCACCGACTTCCGCCGGCACCTGGCCAACTCGGCGGCGACGGTCGCGCTGCCCGGCACCTGGTACGACATGGTGCGCCCCGGCGTCGCCGTCTACGGGCTGGACCCGCTCGGCGGCGACGCCGCCGACCACGGGCTGCGGCCGGCGATGACGGTGCGCGCCCGCGTCGCGCTGACCAAGCGGGTCCCCGCCCGCGCGGGGGTCTCCTATGGCCACACCTACGCGACCGCGGCCGAGACCACGCTGGCCCTGGTGCCCGCCGGCTACGCCGACGGGGTGCCGCGGGCCGGGGGCAACACCGCGCCCGTCCTCGCGGCGGGGAAGCAGCGGACCATCGCCGGGCGGGTGTGCATGGACCAGTTCGTCCTCGACGTCGGGGACGACCCGATCGCCGCCGGCGACGAGGTGGTCCTCTGGGGGCCGGGGGACGCGGGGGAGCCCACCGCCCAGCAGTGGGCGGACGCCGTCGGCACCATCCACTACGAGCTGGTCACCCGGATCGGCGGCCGGTTCGCCCGCCGCTACGTCGGGTCGGCGGGGGCGGTCTGATGGCCCGCAGGCGCCCGCAGCCGCCCCGGCGCGCGGCCGAGCACCCGAAGGGGCGCGCCGCCGGTGTGGTCGGTGCCGCCGTCGGGCTGGCCGCCGCGGGCACCGCCGCCGGCGTCGCCCTCAGCCGCGTCGCGGCCCGCCGGGTGCGCGCCGCCGAGCTGGGCCCGGCGGCGGAGGTGACGTCGGCGCTGGCCGAGAGCCGGCTCCGGCAGGTCGACCCCCTCGGCGCCGAGGCGCGGCCGGCCGACCGCACCGCGCTGGTGCAGGCCGACGACGGCGTGCTCCTCTCGGTCGAGGAGATCGGCCCCCGCGACGCGCCGCTGACCGTCGTCTTCGTGCACGGCTACACGCTGTCGATGGCGTCGTGGGCGTTCCAGCGCCGCACGCTCGGCGCGGAGCTCGCGACCGGGAACGGGCACCGCCCGCAGGCCCGCCTGGTCTTCTTCGACCAGCGGGGTCACGGCTCGTCCGGCCGCGGTGCACCGGAGCACTCCACCATCGACCAGCTGGCTCGCGACCTGCTCGCGGTCCTGGACGCCCGCGCACCCCGGGGCCCGGTGCTCCTGGTGGGGCACTCGATGGGCGGCATGACGATCATGGGGCTCGCCGCGCTGCGGCCCGAGCTGTTCGGCACGCGGGTGCGGGGTGCCGCGCTGCTCTCCACCTCCAGCGGGAATCTCGCCGACCTGAGCTTCGGGCTGCCCGAGATGCTCACCCGCGTGCGTGCCGCGGTGCTGCCGGTCGCCGCGTGGACCATGCGGCACCGGCCCTCGTTCGCCGAGCGCACCCGCCGGGTGGCGGCCGACCTGGTGTCGGCGGCGACCAAGGCGCTCTCGTTCGGCTCGTCCGACGTGGACCCGGCCCTGGTGCGCTACGTCGACGCGATGATCGCGGGCACGCCGGTCGACGTCATCGCCGAGTTCTACCCGGCGCTGGCCGGCCTCGACGAGACCGGGCGCCTGGAGCCGCTGCGCCGGGTCCCCACCCTCGTGCTGACAGGTGACCGGGACACGATGATCCCGCAGGAGCACAGCGAGCTCATCGTCGAGCGGCTCACGCAGACCGGGGAGAACGCCGTCGAGTACGTGGTCGTGCCCGGCGCCGGGCACATGGTGCTCCTGGAGCAGCCCGGCGAGGTGAGCCGGGCGATCGCGGGACTGCTCCGCCGGGTGGCGGCCGGGGCGGACGTCGGCGCGACGAGCTGACCCGGCCGCCCGGGCGGGTCAGCCGCCGCGGCTAGGGTGCGGGGGTGGCCGCTCCCCGCCCGCCCCGGCTCGACGCCGCCGCCGACGAGGTGGCCCGCATCGCGGCGGCCGCGCCCGGCTGGGCGGCCCTCGCGGAGACCGCCCGCTCCTGCGTGGCCTGCCCCGAGCTGGCCGCGGCCCGGCAGCACGTGGTCGTCGGGGACGTGCCGCGCACCGGCCGCCCGCGCTTCGTGCTGGTGGGCGAGGCGCCGGGTGCGACCGAGGACGAGACCGGCCGGCCGTTCGTCGGGAAGTCGGGTGCGCTGCTGGACCAGCTCCTCGCCGAGGCCGGCCTCGACCGCGGGCAGGCGGCGGTGCTCAACGTGGTCAAGTGCCGGCCCCCCGGCAACCGCACCCCGAAGGCGCCGGAGGTGGCGCGGTGCAGCGGCTGGCTGCGCCGCCAGCTGGAGCTGCTCGGCAGCCCCGTCGTCGTCGCGCTGGGGCTCTCCTCGGCCAAGTGGTTCCTCGGCCCGCGCACCGTCCTGGCCGCCGTCCGCGGCCGCCCGCACGAGGTCGACGGCCGCGCCGTCTGGGCGACCTACCACCCGTCGGCCGCCATCCGGTTCGGCCCGAAGGGCGCCCCGCGCGCCGGGCTGCTGGCCGACCTGACCGCCGTCGCCGGCTCGCTGGAGGAGCACGCGTGAAACGCGAGCACGTGCTGCCCGATCCGGCCGACACCCACGCCCTGGGCGAGGCGCTGGCGGCCCTCTCCCGCCCCGGTGACCTGCTGGTGCTGGTCGGCCCGCTCGGTGCGGGCAAGACCGCCCTCGCCCAGGGCATCGGCGCGGGTCTCGGCGTCCGGGAGCCGGTCACCTCGCCCACGTTCGTCATCGCCCGGGTGCACCGCGGCGGTCGCCTCCCGCTGGTGCACGTCGACGCCTACCGGCTCGGCGGGCACGCCGACGTCGACGACCTCGACCTCGATGCCTCGACCGACGAGTCGGTGACCGTCGTCGAATGGGGGCAGGGGCTGGTCGAGCAGCTGGCCGACGAGCACCTGGAGGTGCGGCTGGACCGGCGGGACGACGACGTCCGCACGGCCCTGCTGGTGCCGCACGGTCCGGGGTGGGCCGACCGGCTCGACGGGGGCTGACACGGGCGGCGCCGCACCGGGGCGGGTGGCAGGATCCGCGACCGTGACCCCTCCTGGCGCGCTGCCGGCGCCGTACCGCACGGTCGTGGCCGGCGGGCTGCCGGAGCTGGACCAGCGGCTCTCCCGCGAGCTCGACGCGTTCAACGCCGCCGCGACCGACGGCGTGGCGCCGGCGCGGGAGCTGACCGTGCAGGTCCTCGACGCCTCGGGGGAGCTCGCCGCCGGCCTGAGCGGCTGGACGTGGGGTGTGGCCGCGGGCATCGGCATGACGTGGGTGCGCGAGGACTCCCGCGGCGACGGCCTGGGCGCCGGCCTGCTGGCGGGCTTCGAGGACGAGGCGCGGGCACGCGGGTGCACCCACGTGTTCGTCACCTCGTTCACCTTCCAGGCGCCGGGCTTCTACGAGCGGCGCGGCTACCGCGAGATCTTCCGGTGGGAGGGCGTGCCCACACCGGGCGCCGCCGACGTGCACCTCCGGAAGGAGCTGTGAGCCCGGGCCTGCCCGTCGTGGAGCTGGTCGTGCTGGGCCCGGCGGCGTTACGCGCGCTCGCCGACGGCGACCTCGTCGCGGCCGAGGCGGCGGCGCCGGTGCCGCTGAGCCCGTACCTCGCCGGGCCGGAGTGCCGCTGGGTGTGGGGAGTCCGCGCCGAGCAGGTGGTCGCCGACCCGGCCAGCGCGCGGTGGATCACCCGGGTGGTGCGCGACCGCGAACGGGGCCTGACGGTGGGCCGGGCGGGCTTCCACGGGCCGCCCGATGCCGCCGGCATGGTCGAGGTCGGCTACTCCACCGACCCTCTGCACCGGCGGCAGGGGTACGCCCGGGCGGCGCTGCGCGCCCTGCTGGCGTGGGCGGCCGAGGAGCCGGCGGTCACCACCGTGCGCGCGTCGGTGGCACCGTCGAACACCGCCTCCCGCGACCTCGTGCTCGCCGAGGGCTTCGTCGCCGTGGGGGAGCAGGTCGACGAGGAGGACGGTCTGGAGATCGTCTACGAGGTGGCCGTCGGCGTTCGCCTACGCTGATCGGTCGTGCTGGTCCTCGCGCTCGACACCGCCACCCCGACGCTCGTCGCGGGGCTCGCGCGGTGGACCCCCGACGGCGGCGCGGAGGTGCTCGCCGAGCGCGCCGTCCCCTCGGGCACGAAGCACGCCGAGCTGCTCACCCCGGCGATCCAGGGTGCGGTCGCCGACGCGGGGCTAGCGCTGGGCGACGTCGAGGCCGTCGTCACCGGGCTGGGCCCCGGACCGTTCACCGGGCTGCGGGTGGGTGTGGTCACCGCCGCCGCGATCGCCGACGCCCGGGGGCTGCCGGTGGTCGGCGTCTGCTCCCTCGACGCGATCGGGAGCGGGGCGCGCACGGTGGTGACCGACGCCCGCCGCAAGGAGGTCTACTGGGCTGCGTACGACGACGCCGGCCGGCGGGTCGAGGGCCCGGGGGTGGTGCGGCCCGAGGAGTTCGGCCGGGGCGGCCCGTTCGTCGGCGACCCGGCGTTCGCCGAGCGGCTCGGGAGCGCGGTGGCGCCGGCGGAGGTGACCACCGCGGGCCTGCTCCGCGCGGCGGGCGCGCAGCTCGCCGACCCGGTAGGGGCGCCGCTGGTGCCGCTGTACCTGCGCCGGCCCGACGCGGTGCCGCCGACGTCGATCAAGGCCGTGACGCGGTGACCCGGCTGCGGCCGATGACGCTCGCCGACCTGCCCGCCGTCATGGGCTTGGAGGAGGAGCTTTTCGCCCCCGACACGTGGACGGCGGCGATGTACCGCGACGAGCTGGCCCGCCCCGACACCCGCCACTACCTGGTGGCCGAGGGCGAGGCCGGGGTCGTCGGGTACGCCGGGCTGATCGCCTACGACGACGAGGCGCACGTGGCCACCATCGGGGTGACCGGCGCGCGGCAGGGCGAGGGCATCGGCGCCCGGCTGCTCGACGCGCTGCTCGCCGAGGCCGACCGGCGCGCCGTTCCGGTGGTGCTGCTGGAGGTGCGGGCGGACAACGAGACGGCGCAGGAGCTCTACCGCCGGCGCGGATTCGCCGAGATCGGCCGGCGGCGCGGCTACTACCAACCGAGCGGCACGGACGCCGTGGTCATGAGGCGGGAGCGGACAGGGGCGTGAGCATCGCAGCGAGGCGGTCGTCGACAGTGAGTGAGCATCGCAGCGAGGAACGAGCGAGGAGCGGAGCGACCGCGGAGACGGCCTGGGCATGGGAGCGAGGAGCGGAGCGCCCGGCGGGAGCGACTTGTGGCGGAGGGACGCCGTGAGCGAGCCGCTGGTCATCGGGTTCGAGACCTCCTGCGACGAGACCGGCGTGGGCATCGTCCGCGGGCACACGCTGCTGGCGGACGCCCTGGCCACCTCGATGGCGGAGCACGAGCGGTTCGGCGGCGTCGTCCCCGAGATCGCTTCCCGCGCGCACCTGGAGGCGATGGTGCCCACGGTGCACCGGGCACTGGCCGAGGCCGGTGTCCGCGCCGCCGACGTCGACGCGGTGGCGGTGACCAGCGGCCCCGGCCTGACCGGCGCGCTGCTGGTCGGCGTCGCGGCCGCCAAGGCCTACGCCCTGGCGCTGGGCAAGCCGCTCTACGGCGTCAACCACCTCGCCGCTCACGTCGCCGTCGACGAGCTGCAGCACGGGCCGCTGGCCGAGCCGTCGATCGCGATGCTGGTCTCCGGCGGGCACAGCTCGCTGCTGCTGGTGCCCGACCTCGCGCAGGAGGTGCAGTCGCTGGGCCGCACCATCGACGACGCGGCGGGCGAGGCGTTCGACAAGGTCGCGCGCGTGCTCGGGTTGCCGTTTCCCGGGGGCCCGCCGATCGACCGGGCGGCCCGCGCGGGCGATCCGCACGCCATCGCCTTCCCGCGCGGGCTCACCGGCCCTCGCGACCCCGCCTACGACTTCTCCTTCTCCGGCCTGAAGACCGCCGTCGCCCGGTGGATCGAGGCCCGGGAGCGGGCGGGTGAGCCGGTGCCGGTGGCCGACGTCGCGGCCTCGTTCCAGGAGGCGGTCGCCGACGTCCTCACCGCCAAGGCCGTGCGCGCCTGCCGTGACCACGGCGTCGACCACCTGGTGCTCGGCGGAGGAGTGGCGGCCAACTCTCGGCTGCGCGCGCTGGCCGAGGAGCGCTGCGCGAAGGCCGGCATCGTGCTGCGGGTGCCCAGCCCCAAGCTCTGCACCGACAACGGGGCGATGGTGGCGGCGCTGGGATCGCGGCTGGTCGCCGCGGGCGTCGCGCCGTCGGCCCCGGACCTCGGCGCGGACAGCTCCCTGCCGATCGACGTCGTCAGCCGCTGAGGGCGGCCGCGCGCAGCTCCTCGCGGTCGACGCCGAGCGCCGCCAGGGCGCGGGCGGTCGCGCCGTGCTCCAGGTCGCAGACCGCCACGACGACGTGGGTGCCCCGCAGCGGGGACCGGGCCGCCCTGGCCGCCGCCACCGCCTGCCGGAAGACCCGCTGGGCCTGCGGCGTCGACCGCATCGGCCCGGTCGCCGGTCCCTGGAGCCCCCCGCCGTCGGCGTCGGCGGCCACGCCCACCGAGGCGAGCGCGGCGGCGTGCGCGGCCTCGATCGCGGTGCGCAGCTGCGCGGCGTCCACGCCGACGCGGGCGAGGGCCGCAGCCGCCGTGCCGTCCGGCAGTGCGGTGGCGGCGAGCAGCAGGTGCTCCGGTCCCGGCACCGGCTCCCCGGCGCTGCGCGACTCGGCCTCGGCGCCGGTCAGCAGCGCCCGTACCGTCCGCAGGTCCCGCAGCGCGGTCACGATCCCCATCCCGTCTCCTCCTCGATCAGCGGCCGCGACGAGCGCGGACCTCGGCGGCGAACTTCTTGTGGGCGGCCTGGGCGCTGATCCCGAGGGCCTCGCCGACCTGGGCCCACGTCCAGCCCTGGCCGACGGCCTCGACCACGGCATCCACCTCCAGACGGCCGGCCAGCCGGCGCAGGGCGACCACGGCCGCCAACGCCGCTTCCGGGTCCTCCGGTGCCGGGAGGGGTTCGACGACCACGCCATCAACTTAGGTTGATGTCGCGGTAGTCGTCAACCCTGGTTGATGAGGTCGCAGACGAGGGCGGTCGGGGCGCCGGCGACCCGGGTGACGACGACCGTCGCCGCCCCGCTGCCGGGGCCGCGGAGCTGCCGGGCCAGGGTCTCCGGCTCGATCGCCGAGCCGCGCTTCTTGACCACGACCCGGCCGACGCCGCGCTCGCGCAGCAGCGCCTTGAGCTTCTTGAGGTTGAACGGCAGCACCTCGTCGACCCGGTAGGAGCTCACCCACGGGCCCCCGGCCGCGCCATCGGAGGTGAGGTAGGCGATCGTCGGGTCGACGAGGGTCGCGCCGAGGTCGGCGGCGACGAGGGAGACCAGGCCCGAGCGGATGACCGCGGGGTCGGGCTCGTGCAGCCACGCCCGCACCGGCCCGGCCGGCGCCGGCCCCGGATCGGCGTCGGCGGTGAGCTCGTGGGCGGTGCCGTCGCGGACGACGGTCGCCCGGCGCCAGGTCGCCGACACCGCGCCGCCCCACAGCAGCGCCTCGACGATCGAGCCGCCGACCGAGACCCACTCCGCCTCGACGCCGTCGGGCACCCGGTCGTGGTCCAGCCCGGGGGCCACCTTCACCACCGACGTCGGCACCTTGGTGAGGAGCTCCGCGACGGTCGACCACGGCGGCGACCAGCGGTCGGGATCGAGCAGCCGCCGCCCGCCGGCCCGCCGGGCGGGGTCCAGGACGGCGGCGCCGCACCCGGCCACCTCGCCGCCGCGCGCGGCGGCCACCAGCTCCACGGCGTCGCCGGCCGCCACCCAGACGTCGTCGGCGACGCCCAGCGCCTCGGCGTTGGCGGCGGTCAGCTCCCGGGCCACCGGGTCGACGTCGACGGCGAGCACCCGGGCGCCCGCGCGGGCCAGCGCGATCGTGTCGGTGCCCGCGGCGCAGCCGAGGTCGGCGACGGAGTCGGCGCCCCCGGCGAGCAGCCGGGCCGCGCGCCGGGCGGCCAGTTCGGGGCGCCCGGCCTGCTCGAGGGTGTCGCCGGTGAACAGCATCCGGTCGGCGTCGGCCCCGAACGTCGCCCGTGCCTTCAGCCGCTGCCGGGCGATGCCCCACGCCGGCCCGGCGAGGTCGGTGCCCACCTCGGCGCGCAGCCGCGTGAGCGCGGTGACCGCATCGACCCCCTCGGCCAGCAGCGCCGCCGCGCGCGCCAGCGCCGCCGCACCCTCCGGGGTCGTCAGCGCGCGCACCTGGCGCACCGTCTCGGCGGTCTGCTCCTCGGATGGCCGGTCCACCGGCACAGCGTGGCGCACGGGCTGGACCGGCCCGACGTCACCCACCCCGGCGACCGGGTTGAGCGGCTGGCACTCTCCTGGGTAGAGTGCCAAGCGACACGGGCTGGCGCCCGACCCCCGCGACGGCGGGTGCCCGACCTCGTGCCACAGCATCGAACATCCCTGCCGTCCGACACCGAAGGGGGCGTCACCGACGTGACGACCGCTACCAAGGTCAGCATCAAGCCGCTGGAGGACCGGGTCGTGGTCCAGGCCAACGAGGCCGAGACCACCACCGCCTCCGGTCTGGTCATCCCGGACACCGCCAAGGAGAAGCCCCAGGAGGGCACCGTCGTCGCCGTCGGCCCCGGCCGCATCGACGACAACGGCAACCGCGTGCCGCTCGACGTGAACGTCGGCGACGTGGTCATCTACTCCAAGTACGGCGGCACCGAGGTCAAGTACGCCGGCGAGGAGTACCTGGTGCTCTCCGCCCGCGACCTGCTCGCCGTCGTGGAGAAGTAAGAGGACCCCGCTCCTCCCCACCCCTCGCGGGCTCGGGGCGGGCCCCTGGACCGGGGCCGTTTCCAGCGCCTGCGAGGGGGCCGTTCCAGCACGTCACGACCGCCCCGGGCGACCCGAACTCGGGTCCCGGGGCGGTCGTCTTTCGCCCTGCACTGACTGATCGGAAGGGCCCATGGCCAAGATCATCAAGTTCAACGAGGACGCCCGCCGAGCCCTGGAGCGCGGCGTCGACAAGCTCGCCGACGCGGTCAAGGTGACGATCGGCCCGCGCGGCCGCAACGTCGTCATCGACAAGAAGTTCGGCGCCCCCACCATCACCAACGACGGCGTCACCATCGCCCGCGAGGTCGAGCTCGAGGACCCGTACGAGAACCTCGGCGCCCAGCTGGCCAAGAACGTCGCCACCAAGACCAACGACGTCGCCGGTGACGGCACCACGACGGCGACCGTGCTCGCCCAGGCGCTGGTGCACGAGGGCATGCGCAACGTCGCCGCCGGTGCCAACCCCATGGCGCTGGGTCGCGGCATGCGCGCCGCCGTCGACGCGGTGCACGCCGCGCTCGACGCCGCCGCCATCCCGGTGGAGAAGCGCGAGGCCATCGCCGAGGTCGCCACCATCTCCGCGCAGGACGCCGAGGTCGGCGAGCTGATCGGCGAGGCGATGGAGCGCGTCGGCAAGGACGGCGTCATCACCGTCGAGGAGAGCAACACTCTCTCCACCGAGCTCGACGTCACCGAGGGCGTCCAGTTCGACAAGGGCTACCTCTCGCCGTACTTCGTCACCGACCCCGAGGCCATGGAGGCCGTCCTCGAGGACGCCCTCGTGCTGCTGGTCAGCGGCAAGATCAGCGCGCTGGCCGACCTGCTGCCGCTGCTGGAGAAGGTGCTCTCGACCGGTGGCCGCCCCCTGCTGATCGTCGCCGAGGACGTCGAGGGCGAGGCGCTGTCCACCCTGGTCGTCAACTCCATCCGCAAGACCGTCAAGGTCGTCGCGGTGAAGTCGCCCTTCTTCGGGGACCGGCGCAAGGCGTTCATGACCGACCTCGCCGTCGTCACCGGCGGCCAGGTGGTCAGCGAGGACGTCGGCCTCAAGCTCGACCAGGTCGGCCTCGAGGTGCTCGGCACCGCGCGGCGGGTCACCGTCACCAAGGACGAGACCACCATCGTCGATGGCGGCGGCACCACGCAGGCCATCGGCGACCGCGTGGCGCAGATCCGCCGCGAGATCGACGCGACCGACTCCGACTGGGACCGCGAGAAGCTGCAGGAGCGGCTGGCCAAGCTGGCCGGCGGCATCGGCGTCATCCGGGTCGGCGCGGCCACCGAGGTCGAGCTCAAGGAGCGCAAGCACCGCATCGAGGACGCCATCGCCGCCACCCGCGCGGCGGTGGAGGAGGGCGTGATCCCCGGCGGTGGGTCGGCCCTGGTGCACGCCGCGAGCGCGCTGGAGTCGCTGTCGCTGGAGGGCGACGAGCTCACCGGCGCCCGTGCGGTGCGCACGGCGCTGGACGCCCCGCTGGTGCAGATCGCCGAGAACGCGGGCTTCGAGGGTCGCGTCGTCGTCGCCAAGGTGCGCGAGGCCGATGCCGGTCAGGGCTTCAACGCCGCGACCGGCGAGTACGGCGACCTCGCCGCGCAGGGCGTCATCGACCCGGTGAAGGTCACCAAGGCCGCGCTGGGCAACGCCGTCTCGATCGCGGCGATGGTCCTGACCACCGACTCCGCCGTCGTCGAGGCGCCGGAGGAGGAGCACGACCACGGCGCCGGTGGGCACCACACCCACGGTCACTCGCACGGGCACGGGCACTCTCACTGAGCCGAGCCGCCGCTGATGATCAGGTGACCTGATCGCCGGGGGTCCTGGCTCACGATCGACGGTGAGCCAGGACCCCGCACGGTGAGCCAGGACGGCGCACCACGCACCCGAGAGGGCCCGGTCCAGGAATTCCTGGACCGGGCCCTCTCGCGTGCTCGTGGGGAGTTACACCCCGGCGGCGACGGCGGCCGGTTCGGCGGCGATCAGCCGGGCCCGCTCCTCCTCGCTCATGCCGCCCCAGACGCCGTAGGGCTCGCGGACGGCGAGCGCGTGCTTCAGGCATGCGTCGACGACCGGGCAACGCGAGCAGACGGCCTTGGCCGCGGACTGCCGCCGCGCCCGGGCCGGCCCGCGCTCTCCGTCGGGGTGGAAGAAGAGGGACGTGTTCTCGCCACGGCAGGCGCCGTGGAGCTGCCAGTCCCAGACCTCGGCCACGGGCGTCGGGAGTCTGCGGATGTCGGCCATGTCTCCTCCAGGACTCGGTAGAGCCGGAGGGGGCTGTCCGGCTGCAAGGGGCCCGGTGCCCTCGCCGTCCCACGTCCAAACACAGCCGATTCGCAACTTTTGCCCTGTGTGCGGTGCGTCACCTGATCCCCGGGCCGCTCACCCCCCGGGGTGAGGGCGTCTGTTCCGCCGCCGGGGAGTCGATCACTGTGGCTCCAGGTCGGGCTGACGTCCGGGATGGGGGAGCTACCCGGACCGGCTGCGCGACCCGCGCGGAGGTGGAGGGCCCACGAGGGCCCTCCACCCGAGCGACACCCGGCCGGGTGCCTTCCCGGCCGGTGGGGGGACCCGTCCGCCGAGCGGCCGGGAGGAGCGAGGAGCTGGCGTGATCGACGACAGGATGCGCGCACCCGTGCACGGCGCGACCGTGTGGGTGTACGACGAGCGACGGCGGGTCCGGGACGACGTCGCCTCACGGCTGGTCGCCCTGCCCTTCGTCGGCCGGGTCGAGGTGGTCGGTGACGCGCAGTCGCTGATGGCCCGTCTGGCCACCCGCACGCCCGACGTCCTGGTCGTCGGCACGCAGCGGGCCGTCGACACCGGGCTGTCCGCCGCCACGCAGGCGCTCCGGTCGCACCCGGGGCTGCCGGTGCTGGTTCTCGGCGCACCCGACGACGCCGACAGCGTCCGGGCCGCCGTGGCCTTCGGCGCCCGCGGCTACCTGCGGTGGGACGCGACCGCCATCGAGATGGGCCTCGGCCTCTCCCGGGCCGGGCTGCGGGCCGACGGCCGGATCCCGCAGCAGGCGATCGCGCCGGCGCCCGCGTGGAGCGGTGCGGCCCCGCTGGCGGGCTCCGCGCCCACCACGGTGCGCTCGACCGTGCGCGACGCCGCCCCGGTCGTGGCGCTGTCCATGCGCGAGATGCAGGTGCTCACCGGGATGAGCCAGGGCAAGAGCAACGCCCAGATCGGCCGGGAGCTCTACCTGTCCGAGGACACCATCAAGACCCACGCCCGCCGGCTGTTCCGCAAGCTGGGCGCCAAGGACCGCGCCGAGGCCGTCGCGACGGGCTTCCGCCGCGGCATCATGAGCTGAGCGGTCACCCGACCGACCGACGCTCCCCGAGGGCCGTCTCCCGCACCGGGAGGCGGCCCTCGGTGCGTCCTCGTCCGCCTGCGGGCCGTGCCGGATGACCGACTTCCGGGAAATCGGGCCCCGAACACTGCCCCGGAGCCCTGTCTCCCGGATCTCGGCGTCAGGTGCGGCGCAAGGCGGCAGGGGAACGGCACCTGGCGGCGTCGTGCAGGGTCGGTCCGAGTGGGGCCCGGAGGGGTCCGCGTAGGCGCGACGGAAGGGCTCAGCGAGACCGGGGAACGGCACGTGGCGGCGTCGTGCAGGGTCGGCCCGAGTGGGGCCCGGAGGGTTCCGCGCAGGGACGACGAAGGGGCTCAGCGAGACCGGGGAACGGCACGTGGCCGCGGTGCGCTCCGGAGGAGCGCAGTGTCACAGCTCAGTCGTCGCGGGCGTGCCGGCCGGTGCGCCCGCCGCTGGGCTCGTCCCGCTCGGCCAGCGCCGCGATGCCGTCGGCGTACCCGCTGGCGTAGTCCCAGCTGACGTAGTCGTCCGGGTTCGGGTCGAAGGGCGGCTCGTGCCGGCCGGTCTGCCCCTCGTCGAGCAGCTGGCGCAGGTTGGCCTGCATCAGCGCCCAGTCGACGTGGTGCTCCTCCTCGCAGTCGGGGCAGTCGACCACGATGCCCTTGATGCCGGTCGGCTCGAGCAGGGTGCGGAAGACCTCGAGCTCGGCCAGGTCGTCGAGCACCCCGGCGCGCTCCTCCATCGTGAGCGGCGGAGGGGCGGGGCCGTCGGCCGGGCCGAAGTCGGGCCCGGAGGCGTCGTCGAACGGAGACACGGTCACACGGTAGCCGTCGAGCGGGCGGAGCACCGCCCCCTCCGTGCCGCCGCCTACGATCAGGCCAGGTCCCGCGCGCCCGCGAGGTGTGTCGACCGGTGTCCGACCCGAACCGCGCCGAAGGGTGGCCGCGCACATGCAGCCCGACTCCGTGCCCGAGCTGCCGGCGAAGTTCGCCCGGCTCGGGCTCACCTACGACGACGTCCTGCTCGTGCCCGGGGCGTCCGACGTCGTCCCGGCCGAGGTGGACACCAGCAGCCGGGTGACCCGGCGGATCACCCTGGCGGTGCCGCTGCTGTCCAGCGCGATGGACACCGTGACCGAGGCGCGCATGGCGATCGCCATGGCCCGCGTCGGCGGCATGGGCGTGCTGCACCGCAACCTCTCCGCGGAGGAGCAGGCCGGCCAGGTCGACCTGGTCAAGCGGTCGGAGGCCGGCATGGTCACCAACCCGGTCACCTGCTCGCCGGAGAACACGCTCGCCGAGGTCGACGCGCTCTCGGCCCGCTACCGCATCTCGGGGGCGCCGGTCGTCGACGCCGACGGGGTCCTGCTCGGCATCGTCACCAACCGCGACATGCGGTTCGAGACCGACATGAACCGGCTCGTGCGCGACGTCATGACGCCGATGCCGCTGGTCACCGCCCCGGTGGGCGTCGACCCGGAGACCGCCCTCGGCCTGCTCTCCCAGCACAAGATCGAGAAGCTGCCGCTGGTCGACGAGTCCGGCCGGCTGCGCGGGCTGATCACGGTCAAGGACTTCGTGAAGCGCGACCAGTTCCCGCTCTCCACGAAGGACGCCGACGGGCGCCTGGTCGTCGGCGCCGCCCTGGGCGTCGGCGAGGACGCCTACAAGCGCGCCGGGCTGCTGGTCGAAGCCGGTGTCGACGTGCTCGTGGTCGACACCGCGCACGGCCACCAGCGGGCGGTGCTGGAGATGGTCGCGCGGGTGAAGAAGGACTTCGGTGGCGACGGCGGGCTGGAGGTCGTCGGCGGCAACGTCGCGACCCGCGCCGGCGCGCAGGCCCTGATCGACGCCGGGGTGGACGCGGTGAAGGTCGGCGTGGGCCCCGGGTCCATCTGCACGACCCGCGTGGTCGCCGGTGTGGGCGTGCCGCAGATCAGCGCCATCTACGAGGCCTGGCTCGCGGCCGGCCCGGCCGGGGTCCCGGTCATCGCCGACGGCGGGCTGCAGTACTCCGGTGACATCGCCAAGGCGCTCGTCGCCGGGGCCGACACCGTGATGATCGGTGGGCTCTTCGCGGGGGTCGAGGAGGCCCCGGGCGAGCTGGTCTTCATGAACGGGAAGCAGTACAAGACCTACCGCGGCATGGGCTCCCTGGGCGCCATGCAGAAGCGCGGCAACCAGTCGTTCAGCCGCGACCGCTACTTCGCCGACGACGTCCTCTCCGACGACAAGCTCGTCCCCGAGGGCATCGAGGGCCAGGTGCCCTACCGGGGCCTCCTGTCCGGCGTGGCGCACCAGTTGGTCGGAGGGCTGCGCGCCTCCATGGGCTACGCCGGTGCCGGCACCGTCGCCGAGCTCAAGGAGCGCGGGCAGCTGACCCGGATCACCTCGGCGGGCCTGGTGGAGAGCCACCCCCACGACATCCAGATGACCGTCGAGGCACCGAACTACCGGGGGCGTTGAGCATGAACGCGCGTGACACGGTCGACATCGGCCTCAACCGCTTCGCCCGCCGGGGCTACGACCTCGACGAGGTCTCCATCGTGCCCTCGCGGCGGACCCGGGACGTCGACGACGTCTCGACCGCCTGGCAGATCGACGCCTTCCGGTTCGACATCCCGCTGGTGACCAGCCCCAGCGACGCCGTCGTCAGCCCGGCGACGGCGATCGCCGTCGGGCGGGCCGGTGGCCTCGGCGTCCTCAACGGCGAGGGTCTGTGGACCCGCTACGACGACCCGTCGGACGTGTACCGCCGGATCGCCGCGGCGGCCGCGGCCGGCGCCCCGCCCGTGGCGTTGCTGCAGGAGGTCTACGCCGAGCCGGTGAAGACCGACCTCATCACCGCCCGCATCAAGGAGATGGGCGAGGCCGGCGTCACCACGGCGATCCGCATCTCTCCGCAGCACACCGAGCAGCTGGCGCCCGCGGCGCTCTCGGCCGGGGTGGACCTGCTGGTCATCCAGGGCACGATCGTCTCCGCCGAGCACGTGACCAGCCAGGGTGACGCGCTCAACCTCAAGGAGTTCATCGCCGACCTCGACGTCCCGGTCATCGTGGGCGGTGCGGCGAACTACACCACCGCCCTGCACCTCATGCGCACCGGCGCGGCCGGCGTGATCGTCGGCGTCGGCGCCGACACCTACTCGACGACCGACGCCGTCATGGGCATCCGCGTCCCGCTGGCGAGCGCGATCGCCGACGCCGCCGCCGCCCGCCGCGACTACCTGGACGAGACCGGCGGCCGGTACGTGCACGTGATCGCCAACGGCCGGATCGAGACCAGCGGCGCGATCGCCCGCGCGCTGGCCTGCGGTGCCGACGCCGTCCAGCTGGGGGAGCCGCTACGCGCCGCGGCGGAGGCACCCGGTGGCGGGGTGTGGTGGGACTCGGTGGCCGCGCACCCGCGGCTGCCGCGCGGCGGCACGTCCGCGCGGATCGAGCCGGCCGGTTCGCTGGCCGACGTGCTGCTCGGCGAGGCCCGCGAGGCGGACGGGCGCACCAACCTGTTCGGTGCGCTGGCCCGAACGATGGCCAAGACCGGGTACTCCGACCTCAAGGAGTTCCAGCGCGTCGACCTGGTCATCGGGGGAGGGACCCCCCGGGAGGGGGCCCCCGGGCAGCAGAGCATCGGGGGCTGACCGCGTGGACTTCCCGACCGTCCTCGTCGTCGACTTCGGTGCCCAGTACGCCCAGCTGATCGCCCGGCGCATCCGCGAGGCCGGCGTCTACTCGGAGATCGTCTCCTCGGAGGTGCCGGCCGAGGAGATCGTCGCCCGCAAGCCCGCCGCGATCGTGCTCTCCGGCGGCCCCTCCAGCGTCTACGCGCCCGAGGCCCCGCAGGTCGACCCGACGTTGTTCGAGTCCGGGGTCCCCGCGTTCGGCATCTGCTACGGCTTCCAGGCGATGGCCGCCTCCCTCGGCGGCACCGTCGCCCGCACCGGCGACCGGGAGTACGGCGGCACCCCGCTGACCGTCACCACGCAGGCGCGGCTGTTCGGCGACCTGCCGGTCGAGCAGAACGTGTGGATGAGCCACGGCGACGCCGTCTCCGCCGCGCCGCCCGGGTTCACCGTCACCGCCACCTCCACCGGCGCCCCGGTCGCCGCGTTCGAGGACGTCGACCGCCGGCTCGCCGGTGTCCAGTTCCACCCCGAGGTGCGGCACACCGCCCACGGGCAGACGGTGCTCGAGCACTTCCTGTTCGACATCGCCGGGCTGGAGCCGACCTGGACGATGAGCAACGTCGTCGACGACCAGGTCGCGGCGATCCGCGAGCGGATCGGCGACCGGCGGGCGCTGTGCGCGCTGTCCGGCGGGGTCGACTCCGCCGTCGCCGCGGCGCTCGTGCAGCAGGCGATCGGCGACAAGCTCACCTGCGTCTACGTCGACCACGGGCTGATGCGGGCCGGCGAGACCGAGCAGATCGAGCGCGACTTCGCCGCCACCACCGGCGCCGACCTGCGCGTGGTGGACGCCGGCGAGCAGTTCCTCGCCGCGCTCGCCGGGGTCAGCGACCCGGAGGAGAAGCGGAAGATCATCGGCCGCGAGTTCATCCGGGTGTTCGAGCAGGCGGCCACCGACGTCGTCGCCGACGCCCAGGCGCACGGCGAGACGGTCGACTTCCTGGTGCAGGGCACGCTCTACCCCGACGTCGTCGAGTCCGGCGGCGGTGCCGGAACGGCCAACATCAAGAGCCACCACAACGTGGGCGGGCTGCCCGAGGACCTCACCTTCGACCTGGTCGAGCCGCTGCGAACCCTGTTCAAGGACGAGGTGCGCGAGGTCGGCCGGCAGCTCGGCCTCCCCGACCGGCTGGTGCAGCGCCAGCCGTTCCCCGGCCCGGGGCTCGGCATCCGTATCGTCGGCGAGGTCACCCGCGAGCGGCTCGACGTGCTGCGCAAGGCCGACGCCATCGCCCGGGAGGAACTCTCCGCGGCGAAGCTGGACGACGAGATCTGGCAGTGCCCGGTGGTGCTGCTGGCCGACGTCCGCTCGGTCGGGGTCCAGGGTGACGGGCGCACCTACGGCCACCCGGTCGTGCTGCGCCCGGTGTCCAGCGAGGACGCGATGACCGCCGACTGGACCCGGCTGCCCTACGACGTGCTGGCGAGGATCTCCACCCGGATCACCAACGAGGTGGAGGAGATCAACCGGGTCACCCTCGACGTGACCAGCAAGCCGCCCGGCACCATCGAGTGGGAGTGAGGACCCCGTCCTCCTCACCACTCGTTCCGCTCGCGGCGAGGCTCTGGACGGGGCCGTTCCAGCACGTCACCTGACGCTTGGGTCGGGTTCCTGCAAGAGGGCCGTTCCAGTACGTCACCCGGGACTGTTCCAGCACGTCACCTGACGCTCGGTGCGGGCTTCCGCGACGGCGACGTTGCAGACGTCACGGGCAGGTGGGGACGCGTACGGCGTGCGCGTCGGGCGGTGGCGTCCCGAACGCCGCGGGATCGCGTGCGGGCGCCGCCTCGGCCGTGAGGTCCGCAGCCTCGATGCGGTCCCAGCGGAACCACCGCGGGGCGTCGCGCAGCCGGCACCAGCCGACCAGGTACCAGCGGTCGCCGGTGCGGGCCAGCAGATGCGGCTCCACGCGCCGGCGGGACACGGTCCCGGCGTCGTCCCGGTAGCGGATGGCGACCACGCGCCGCCGGAGGAGCGCTTCCTCGACGACGGAAGCCGGACCTGGCCGCCGCGCGCCGCCGCGCACCCAGACCCGGCCACCGAGGTCCCGGGCGGTCTCCCGGGCACCGGGCCCCATGACGTCGAGGAGCTTTTCCAGAGCGGCCCGGCCATCCGCGGCGAAGGGAGCCTCCGATGCCCCGGCCAGCGCGACGGCCAGCGCCACCGCCTGCGCAGGCGTCAGGTTGACCGGCGGCAGCGTCGCCGCGGCGTCGAGCACGTAGCCGCCCCCGGGCCCGGCGGTCGCCCAGATCGGCAGCCCTGCCTGCTGCAGCGCGGCCACGTCCCGCTTGATCGTGCGGGGGGAGACCTCCAGCCAGTCGGCCAGCCGCTGGGCCGTCCGCCCACGCGTTCCGGCGCGGCGCAGCTCCTCGGAGACGGCGTGCATGCGGTCGGTCCGGTTCATGCCGGGATCGTCGCAGGATCGGTGACAGGACGGTGTCACCAGGCGCACGGCACGGTGGCCCCATGGCTCCCATCGCGATCTTCCACTCCGTGCTCGGCGTGCGGCCGGGCATCACCGACGCCGCGGACCGTCTGCGCGCGGCCGGGCACGAGGTGCTCGTCGTCGACCAGTACGACGGGCGGGTCTTCGACGACTACGGCGAAGCGGGTGCGCACGTGGAGCGCATCGGCTTCCCCGCGCTCATGGCCCGGGCGGTCGAGGCGGTCCGGGACCTGCCCGACGGCTTCCTCGCCGCAGGCTTCTCCAACGGCGCCGGGATGGCCGAGCACGTGGCCACGCTGCGGCGTTGCGGCGGGCTGCTGCTGTTCTCCGGTGCGCTGCCGCTGGCGGTGCTGGGAGCGGAACGCTGGCCTGACCGTGTCCCCGCCCAGATCCACTACACCGAGGGCGATCCGTTCCGTCAGCAGGAGTGGGTGGACTCGGTGGTCGCCGACGCCCGCCGCGCGGGCGCCGAGATCGAGGTTCACGACTACCCGGGCAAGGGGCACCTGTTCACCGACCCGGGTCTGCCCGCGGAGCACGATGCGGCGGCCACCGAGCTGCTCTGGGAGCGGGCGCTCGGCTTCTGCGCCCGCGTGTCTGGCTGATCCGCTCGCGGCGCCAGCGCGGCCCGTCCCCGCACTCGAGGGGCGGGATCCGCCTGGTCGTGATCAAGTGGACGACGGCCGTTGACGTCGAGGACCCGGAGGACGAGTGATCTCGTCGGCGTGGCCGCTCCTGCCGAGCCTGGGCGTGCTGGCCGCGATGGCCGTCGTCATCGTGGTGGTGGGCGTCCGCCTCACCCGGGTCGCGGACACGCTCGCCGAACGCACCGGCCTCGGTGACGCGATCGGCGGGGCGCTGCTCCTCGGTGCCGTCACCTCGCTGCCGGGCAACGTCACCGTCCTGACCGGCGCGCTGGAGGGGGACCCGGGGTTCGCGCTGGCCAACCCGGTCGGCGGCATCGCGCTGCAGACGGTGTGGCTGGCGATCGCCGACCTGCTCTACCGGCGGGTCAACCTGGAGCACGCGGCGGCGTCGCTGCAGAACGTCCTCCAGTCGGTCCTGCTCATCGCGATGCTGGCGATCCCGGTCATCGCCTACGCCACCCCGGACCTGCGGCTGGGGTGGATCCACCCCCTGACCCTGCTGATCCCCGCCCTCTACGGCTACGGGCTGGTGCTGCTGCGGCGGATGCAGCACGAGCCCATGTGGCAGCCCAAGCGCACCGACCAGACCGCGGACGGCGACGGCGACGCGGCGGAGGACGACGGCGACGGCGACGGCGACGGCGACGAACGCTCCACCGCGCGGCTGTGGGGTCTGCTCGCGGCGCTCGGGCTGGTCACCGGTGTGGCCGGCTGGCTGGTCGGCCGGGCGGGCCTGAGCGTCATCGCCCGGACAGGCTTCGACAGCGGCGTCCTCGGCTTCACCCTGACCACGGCGATCAGCTCGCTGCCCGAACTCGTCGTCCTGCTCACCGCGGTGCGCATGGGCCAGCTGACCCTCGGCGTCGGCAACATCGTCGGCGGCAACGTCTACGACATCCTGATGATCGCCGTGGCCGACGTCGGCTACCTGGAGGGGTCGATCTACCGGGACGCCGGCCCCACCAGCCTGATCCTCGTCGGCGGCACCCTGCTCATGACGGCCGTGCTCGCCGCCGGGCTGCTCATGCGCGACCGGAAGTGGATCGGCTTCGAGGGCATCTCGATCCCGCTGATCTACGTGGGGACGGTCGTCCTCGCCGTCGCGGGCTGACCGCTGCACGCAGCGAGGGCCCGGGAGCGGTCGCTCCCGAGCCCTCGTCGTCCGCCCCTCCCGCCGGTCAGCCCCGGCTGCGCGGCTTCCGCAGCTCCCGGGCCAGCAGGGCCACCCCGGCCCCGACCAGGAGGATCCAGAGGAGGGTGCCGTCCTCGAAGAGGGTGAAGGGCAGGTCGACCCCCACCATCGCCGACAGCGCCAGCACGATGAACAGCACTCCCGGGACGAGGGCGACCAGGTCGACCTTGCGGCGGGGCTCCGGCGCGGGCCGGTCCTCGGTCTCCAGGGGCTGGACCATCTGCCACTGCTGCTCCTGCCACGCCGTCGGCGTGGTCGGGAACTCGCTGTAGTCAGCCACGGGACACCTCCACCTGTCCGATACCGCTGTGGATCTCGAGCTCGATGTCGGCCTCGCCGTCGTCGGTCCACCGGGCCGAGCCGCTGCCGGCGTGGTATCCGCTGCCGGTGCTGCTGGTGCCGAAGACGTCGAGCTCACCGATGCCCTGGTCCGCGGAGACCCGCACGTCGGCGGAGCGGGGCACGACCACCTCGACGTCGCCGACACCGTGATCGACCCGGACCTCGAGGGTCTCGTCGAGGTCGTCGAGGGGCACCTCGGAGAGGTCGACGACCAGGTCGCCGATGCCCCCGCTGTAGACCTCCCGGACGTCGTCGACGGTCTGCGGGGCGTACGTGCGGTCGCCGATGCCGTTGCCGCCGGACGGCGTGGCCGTGGCGGTCACCAGCCCGAGGGACAGGAGCACCCCGAGGGTGATCAGCCCACCGCGCGCGGTGCGGCCACCGGTGACGGCGCCGACGACCAGGCCGGCGCCGACGACGAGCAGCGCCGTGCCGAGAAAGGCCGGCGGGCCGGGGTCCCAGCCGGTGAACCGGGACAGCAGCGCCAGCAGGCCCATGAGGATGAGCAGCCCGGCGATGGTGACGCCCGGGACCGGCGACCGCGGGCCGACGGGGCCACGGACGCGGGTCCGCGTCGCGGGCCGGACGGACGCGGAGGGCTCGGCGCCGTCGGCGGCGACCGGCATGAGCAGCCAGAGCAGCAGGTACACCAGCACACCGGTGCCGCCGGCGAGGGCGAGGGCGACGAAGCCGACCCGCCACAGGAGCGCGTCGATGCCGCTGTACTCGGCGAGGCCGCCGCTGACGCCGCCGATCACCTTGTCGCCGCGGCTGCGGCGCAACTGGGCGCGGTCGGGCGGACCGGGCGGCGGCGACCACGGGGGTGGCTCGACCGCGGGGGGAGCGGGAGGGGGGACGGAGGTCATGGCGGCAAGCCTGCCGACCGGCGGGGCCGGTGACCATCAGGGAACCCCCCGAACCGACCCTGGTTCCTCTCCCCGGGTGATCACCGGTGTCGGCGGGCCGGTCGCCGGTGCGACGATCGGTGGCGTGACCTCCACCGTCGGCGTACCGCCGCGTCCGCCGCTCGCGCGCCCGCGCGAGGGCCGGCTCGTCGCCGGTGTCGCGGCCGGCACCGCCGCGCACCTGCGCCAGGACCCGCTCGTGGTGCGGGTGGCGTTCGTGCTGCTGGCGACGACGGGGCTGGGCATCATCGCCTACGCGCTGCTGTGGCTGACCATGCCGGTCGCGGCGCCGGGAGAGTCCGCCGCGGTGGTCGAAGGCTGGCGCCCGGCCGGTGCCCGGCAGTGGATCGCGCTCGTCGTGCTCGGGCTGATCGCCGTCAGCCTGCTGGGACAGCTGAGCCAGTGGACCAGCACCGACGTCGTGCTGCCGCTGATCCTGCTGGCCGGCGGCCTCACCGTGATCTGGCGGCAGCTGGACACCGACCGGACGCTGGCCGTCGCCGGCGTCCGGTGGGCCCTGGCCGGCGGGGTCGCCGTCCTGGGCGTCGGGCTGTTCCTGCTGCTGGCGACCACCGGTCAGCTGGCCAACGCGCGCAACGGGTTCGCCGCCACCCTGCTCATCCTCACCGGTGTCGTCCTGGCGACCGCTCCGCTGTGGCGGCGGCTGCTGGACTCCCGGGCCGAGGAGCGTGCCGCCCGCATCCGGTCGGAGGAGCGTGCCGCCGTCGCCGCGCACCTGCACGACTCGGTGCTGCAGACGCTGGCCCTCATCCAGCGCAATGCCGAGGAGCCGCAGGCGGTGAGCCGGCTGGCGCGCAGCCAGGAGCGGGAGCTCCGGGCCTGGCTGTACGACCCGGTGGCGGTGCGGGAGGGCGGCACCTGGGCCGGGCTGGTGGCGGGCATGGTCGCGGACGTGGAGGCCGACCACGCGCTGACGGTCGACCCCGTCGTGGTCGGGGACGCCCCCGTCGACGAGGAGCTGGCCGCCCTCGGCGCCGCGACCCGCGAGGCGCTGGTCAACGCGGCCAAGCACTCCGGCGAGCCCTCCGCCGACCTCTACACCGAGGTGACCGCCGACCAGGTGTCGGTGTTCGTCCGGGACCGCGGCAAGGGGTTCGACCCCGGCACGGTGCCGGACGACCGGCGCGGCCTGCGCGACTCCGTGCACGGCCGGCTCGCCCGGCTGGGAGGCTCGGCGCTGGTCCGGTCGACCCCGGGGGAGGGGACCGAGGTGGAGCTGGTCCTGCCGAGGAAGAACACGTGACGTCGATCGAGGAGCGCAGCATGGGCCCGCGGGTGTTCGTGGTCGACGACCACGCGATGGTGCGCACCGGCGTGCGCGCCGAGCTCGGCGCGGACGTGACCGTCGTCGGGGAGGCGGCCGACGTCGGCACCGCGATCGAGGGCATCCGCGGCGCGCGGCCCGACGTCGTGCTGCTGGACGTGCACATGCCCGGCGGTGGCGGGCGGGCGGTGCTGGAGGCGCTCCGCGGTGAGCTGCCGGAGGTGAAGTGGCTCGCCCTGTCGGTGTCCGACGCCGCGGAGGACGTGATCGCCGTGATCCGGGCCGGCGCACGGGGCTACGTCACCAAGACCATCTCCGGGCCCGACCTGGTCGACGCCGTCCGCCGGGTGGCCGACGGCGACGTCGTCTTCAGCCCCCGGCTGGCCGGCTTCGTGCTGGACGCCTTCGCCGCCGGGGGAGCGGTGGCCCAGGAGCCCGCGGCCGAGGAGGTCAGCGATCCGGGGCTGGACCTGCTGAGCGCCCGGGAGCGGGAGGTGATGCAGCTGCTGGCCCGCGGCTACACCTACCGGGAGATCGGGTCCCGGCTGTTCATCTCGGTGAAGACCGTGGAGTCGCACGCCTCCAACGTGCTGCGCAAGCTGCAGCTCTCCAACCGCAACGAGCTCACCCGCTGGGCGGCGACCAACCGGTTGCTCTAGTGCCGTGTCAGGCAAGGTTCGCCCCGGTGGGGCGGTGCCTGATCCTCGCGGCGGGTGCCGGCGAGCGACTCCCCGGAACCGGGACCGGTTCCGGGGCGGGCCACGGCGGGCCAGATGGACCCGCCACCGCGGACCACCGGATCGGTGGGGATCGGCCGGCCCGGGGGCCGGCTGATCAATCCGCGGCGGGGATCACGCCGGGACCGGCCGGCACCGGGCAGGTGCCGACCGGCTCGACGGTGCGTGGTCACCGGCGGTGACCCGGTGACGACGGAGCCACCGCTCGCGGCCCCGGCCGAAGCCGAGGCGCGGGCGGCGATGTTGGCAGCACCGACAAGATCGCGGTGCCCGGTGAACCGGCAACGCCGGCAGTGAAAGACCCGCCCCCGCGGCTTGGCCACGCGGGCTGCGCACGCCGGGCAGGTGGAGGAGGTGCCCCGTTCGTCGACCATCTCGACGACGATGCCGGACTGTTCGGCCTTGTCGGCCAGCGCCCGCAGCAGATCGCCGACCGCCCAGTCGCGGACGGCCTTGTTCTGCCGCCGGCCGGCATCACGGCCCAGCACCCCGCGCGGGTCGCCGACGGCCAGGGTGCCGATCCGCTGGGCCACGGCCCAGGACACGACCGCTTTCGCGGCTTCGTGCCGGGCCTGTGCCAGCCGCCGGCGGTGCCGGCCTTCGAGGGCTCGGGTGCGCCGGCGGAACTGCTTCCACCGCCGGGACCCGCGCCGCCCAGGTGCCGGGGCGCGGCGGGCGGCGGCGCGGGTGCGGGCCTTGGCCTCGGCCAGGTGCAGCCGGTGCTCGGCGCGCAACGCCCGCCCCGACACCAGCAGCGCCGCATCCCGGCCGCCCTCACCACCGCGGGGTGCCAGCGCGGCGTAGGGATGGATGATGCCCAGATCCACGCCGGCGACCCGGGCCGGATCCGGGCCCGCCCCGGCCGGGTGGACGGTGACCGGAACCTCGGCGGTGACTTCCAGGAACAGCCGCCGCCCCGCACACGTCAGCCGTACCGAGCGCACCTGCCCGTCCGGATAGGGCAGCGGGCGGGCCAGCCGCACCCACAACGGCGGGCGGCCGCGGGCCACCGGCAGCCGCACCCGCCCACCGTCCACGGTGAAGGTTCCGGCGTAGAAGCGGACCGGCACCAGCCCCCGCCGCCGCCGCGGAAAGCGCGCCGTCTCGTCGCCGGCCCGGCGGCGTCGGGCCGCGCTCATCCACGCATCGGAGTAAGCCCGCAGCACCGACCGGGCACCCACCGTGGAGAGCTCACCGAAGGTGCCCTCCCCAGCGGCGGCCAGCTCCCGGCACAGCTCCTGATAGCCGACCAGCGGCCGGTCACCGCGTTGCCGGCGCCAGCGGTTGAGCAGCAGCACCGCCGCCCACACATCCCCACCCGACCGCAGCAACCCGAACAGCCGCCGCCGCTGCCCGCCTGTAGCCCGCAGCCCCACCCGCGCCGTCCGGTACACCACCGGCGGTGCGGACGACTCCCGACGACGAGGCACACCCGCACCCTGCCCCACACCACCGACACAACGACGAGGCGAACGTTGCCGGCTGCGGTACCAGCTGCGACTGGCCGCCCCCGCTCACCTCCGCTAAGCATGGGCGAGGTCGGCCTGCCCAGCGGGCCCGGGGGAGAGGAAGGCCGCCATGCTACGAACCCTGTCGCGCCCGCTGGTCGCCGGCGTGGAGCGCTACCTGCCGGGGGCATTCGTCTTCGCGGTGGTGCTCACCGTGATCGTCGCGGTGCTCGCCCTGGTCTTCGGCGACATCGGGCCCGCCGAGCTGACACGGGCCTGGGGTGACGGCCTGGCCGGGCTGCTGGCGTTCATGACGCAGGTGGCCCTCGTGCTGCTGCTCGGCTACACGCTGGCGCTCACCCGGCCGGTCAAGGCCGGGCTGACCCGCATCGCCGAGGTGCCCAAGAGCCCTCGCGCGGCCTACGCGTTCGTCGCCCTCGTCTCGGCGATCGCCTCGCTCATCAGTTTCGGGCTGGGGCTGGTGGTGGGCGGCGTGATCGCCCTCGAGGTGGGCCGGGCCGCGCGCCGCCGCGGGACGAAGCTGCACTACCCGCTGCTGGTCGCCAGCGCCTACTCGGGCTTCGCCGTCTGGCACATGGGCTACAGCGCCACCGGCCCGCTGGCCGCCGCGACGCCCGGCAGCTTCGTCGAGGAGGCGATCGGCCGGACCATCCCGATCAGCGAGACCGTGTACTCGCCCTGGAACCTCATCGCGATCGTCGTGGCGGTCGCGGCGATCATCGGCACCGTCGTCCTGCTCGCCCCCAAGGGGAAGGACCGGATCGTCGAGCTCCCCGAGCGGATGGGGAGCGAGGAGCCCGACGTCGCGTTGAAGACGCCGGGGACCCCCGCCGAGCGCATGGAGGCCTCGCGGCTGGTCACGCTGATCCCCGGCCTCGCGCTGCTGGGCTACCTGGGCGTGTACTTCGCGCAGGAGGGCTTCGACCTCACCCTCGACATCGTCAACTGGTCGTTCCTCGCCGCGATCCTGCTCATCGTGCGCAGCCCGGCCGAGCTGGCCGAGCTCGTCGGCGGGGCGGTGCGCACCGTCGGGGAGGTGCTGCTCCAGTACCCGCTCTACGCCGGCATCATCGGGATGATGACCGCCTCGGGGCTGGCGGCGCAGCTGAGCGGGTGGTTCTCCGACATCGCCAGCCCCGGCAGCCTGGGGTTGCTGGCGTTCCTCTCGGCCGGCCTGCTCAACCTGTTCGTGCCCAGCGGCGGCGGGCAGTTCGCCGTCCAGGCGCCGATCTTCCTCGACGCCGCCGACTCCCTGGGTGTCGATCCCGCCGTCATCACCATGGCGATCGCCTACGGCGACCAGTGGACGAACATGATCCAGCCGTTCTGGGCCCTGCCGCTGCTCGCGGTCGCCGGGCTGGGAGTCCGCGACATCTTCGGGTTCACCGCGATCACCTGCCTGATCACCGGCATCGTCTTCGCCGGGACCCTGCTGGTGCTCGGCGCCGGCTGAGCGGAGGCCCGCGGGCCGTGTCGGTCCGCGGGTGGGCGTCGTCAGCGGACGTGGCTGCGTGGCGCCGGCGGCCTCCCGTCCCAGGAGCTGGTCCCGCCCGCCGGCGCGCCCCCGAAGGCGGCGCGCCGGAACGCGGCGAACAACGGCGGTGGTTCCGGGGAGGCCCACATCTGGTTGGTCAGCAGGACGGCCGTCGTGCCCGTGACCGGATCGGTCCACCAGGTGCTGCCCAGGCCGCCGTCCCAGCCGTAGGAGCCGGCGTGCCGGCCGCCCGGCTCGTCGGTGCGGCGGACGCCGATGCCCAGCCCCCACCCACCGCCCTCGTCGTCCACCGGGCCGACCTGCTCGGTGGTCATGGCCCGGACCGCGGCCTCGCTCAGCACCCGGGTGCCGTCGGCGGCGCACCCCTGCGACTCGAGCACCCGGGCGAAGGCGGCCAGGTCGCCGACCGTGGAGACCAGGCCGTCGCCGCCGTCGGGGAACGCGGGCGCCGACGACCACTGGCCGTCCGCCGCGTCGTAGAGCTCGCGTGCGCCGTCGGGCCCCGGCGGCGTCCAGTGCGGTCCCAGCCGGTCCCGGGCCGCCGGCGGCACCCCGAAGCCGGTGCTGCGCATCCCCGCCGGCCGGAGGACCCGCTCGTCCAGCACCGCCGGGAGGGGGCGCCCCGCGGCGCGCGACACCAGGACGCCGAGCACGCTGGCGCCCACGTGGTAGAGCCAGCGGCTGCCCGGCTGGTAGGCCAGCGGCACCGCGCCGAGCCGGCGCATCCACTCGTCCGGCTCCGGTGCCGCCTGCGGGGCCGGCGGGCCGACGGGCAGCCCGGCCGCGGCGAGCGCGGCCAGCACCGGGGACGGCCAGGGGGCGGTGAAGTCCAGGCCGAGCCCCAGCCGGAGGGTGAGGACGTCGCGGACGGTGATCGGTCGCTCCGCCGGCACCGTCCCCGCCTCCGGGTCGGCGGGGTCGGCGAGGACCCGCCGGTCGGCGAGCTCCGGGAGGAACCTGTCGGCGGGGTCGTCGAGGGCGAGGAGTCCCTCGTCGACGAGGGACATCGCCGCGGCGGCGACGACCGGCTTGGTCGTCGAGGCGATGCGGAACACGGTGTCCGGCCGCACGGCGTCGCCGGTGCCGGGTGCGTGCACACCGGTCGCGCCGGTGGAGACGGGCCGGCCGCGCCGGCCGACCCACCAGGCGGCGCCCGGGACCTCTCCGGCGGCGACCGCTCCTGCCACCGCCGCCTCGACCCGCTCCGCCCGCGCCACGTCACCTCTGCGACCGTCCACGGGGGGATGACCCGGAGGCCGGCCGGAACTCATCGCCTCATGCGGTGTGGACGACGTGGAAGGCCTCGGCGAGGCGGCCCGCGGGGAGGCCGAGCCGCTGCGCGGTCTGCCGCATCCAGCCGGTCACGAAGGCCTCGAGGTCTGGCACGTGGCTCACCTGGGTGACGTGGGACTTCAGCGCGGCGAACTTGCGGTCGGCGACGTCGGTGATGTCGACGGCGTGGTCGGCGCGCGGGCTGGCGCCGAGCCAGACCTCGTCGACGGTCCACGCGTCCAGCCCCTCGTCGGCGAGCAGTTCGGGGAAGGCGAAGGGGTTGCGGGCGTCGGGGTAGACCGCCCGCAGCGTCGATTCACCGACGGTCATGTGATCGGGGTGGCTGGCCCCGATCCGCTCCCAGAAACGCTCCGGGGAACTGGTCAGCACCCGCTGCGGGCGCACCTGCCGGATGACCCGGCTGATGTCCCGGCGCAGATCGAGGGTCAGCTCCAGCCGGCCGTCGGGGTAGCCGAGGAAGCGCACGTCGGTGACGCCGACCTCCGCGGCCGCCGCGATCTGCTCGGCCCGGCGCAGCGGCCCCATCTGCTCGCGGGGGGTGTCGTCGAAGCCGCCCGCGTCGCCGTCGGTGACGATCAGGTACGTCACCTCGGTGCCGGCCGCCGTCCAGGTCGCGACGGTGCCGGCGCTGCCGAAGTCGACGTCGTCGGGGTGGGCCAGGACGCACAGCGCGCGCTCGACGTGCTCGGCGGGACCGGACGGGCGCTGGAACGGGGAGCTCACCCGGCGGAGCCTAGGAGGTGCCCCGGAGACCGGCGAGCTTGTCCGGGTTGCGCACGAGGAGGACCTGCTCGATGCGCCCGTCGGCGACGACGAGCGACATGGCCAGCAGCGGGTCACCCCCGGCCCAGGCCACGATCCCCGGCCCGCCGTTGACCTCGGCCACCTCGATGCGCACGTCCGCGAGCTCCAGGCCCTGGGCGGCGACCCCGAGCGCGAAGCGGGCGACCTTGTCGGCCCCCGTGATCGGCCGCAGGGCCGCCGTCACCTTGCCCCCGCCGTCGCTGACGAGGACGACGTCGGGAGCGAGCACGGCCAGCAACTCCCCGACGTCGCCACCGGCGCACGCGGCGAAGAAGCGCTCGGTGACCTCGAACTGGGCCCGGCGATCGGTGTCGAACCGGGGCCGGCGGGCCTGGACGTGCTCGCGCGCCCGGTGGGCCATCTGCCGCACGGCGGACTCGCTGCGCCCCAGCGTCGTGGCCACCTCCGCCGTCGCGAGCCCGAACACCTCGCGGAGCACGAACACGGCCCGCTCGGCGGGGGAGAGGGTCTCCAGCACCACGAGCAGGGCCAGCGACACCTGCTCGCCCACCTCGGCGGCGGCGACCGGGTCCGCCGGTGCGGGCGCCGTGGCGACCGGGTCGGTGCCGGTCAGCAGCGGCTCGGGGAGCCACGGCCCGACGTAGCTCTCCCGGCGAGCACGTGCCGAGCCGAGCCGGTCCAGGGCGAGGTGGGTGGCGATGCGCACCAGGTAGGCGCGCGCGTCGGCGACCTCCCCCCGGTCGGCCGCCGACCAGCGCAGCCAGGTGTCCTGCACGACGTCCTCGGCGTCGGCGACGCTGCCCAGCATCTGGTAGGCCACGGAGAACAGCAGCCCGCGGTGGCGGTCGAACGGGGCGAGGGCCTCGGTCACGCCGGGAGCTCGCAGCGGTCCCGGAATCCCTGGCTGGTCAGGCCGAGCGCGCTGTTGAAGCGCGACCGCGAGTTCTCCACGGCGATCATCATCGTGAGCTCGACGAGGGCGTCGTCGTCCAGGTGGTCGCGGAGCCCGGCCACCATCTCGTCGGTGACCTGCGGGGGCGTCGTCGTCATCGCCTCGGCGTAGGCCATGACCTGCCGCTCGAGGTCGGAGTACACCCCGCTACCACGCCACCGGGGCACGTCGCGGAGCTTGGCCGGGTCGACGCCGTCCTGGCTGCTGACCCAGTGGCCGAAGTCGAGGCACCAGGAGCAGCCGATCGTGGCGGCCGAGGACATCACGGCGAGCGCCTTGAGGGTGGGGTCCAGGCGGTTCCAGCGGGCCACGGACTGCTCGTGCCGGACGTAGGTGCGCAGCACCGGGGCGTGGTGCGCCATCGCCGCGCCCGGGTCCAGGACGGCGCCGAAGCGCCGGCGGGAGTACCACTCGGTGAGCCGGACGAACGCGGTGCGGGGTGGGTCGAGCGGGATGCGGGCCATGGCGGGAGTCCTCTCGGTGGTCGGTGTTCGACCACTGGGACGACGCAGCCCGGCCAGGTGTGACACGGGCCGGCGGTGGAGCCGGGATCGCGGTCGCGCAGACTCCTGAGGTGCCCTCGTTCACCCTCTCCGTCGCGCTCCGGTCCTCCGCCCCGCTGGACGACGACGCCGTCGACGCCCTCCGCGCGGTGCTGCGGCCCGGTGACCCCGAGCTGCGGCTGTGGCGGGAGCCCGACCGCGCGGTGCTGCGCGTGAGCACCGAGTGCGAGGCCGAGGACCTCGATGCCGCCCTGGTGCTCGGCATGCAGCTGGCCGACGAGGTGGGCGAGGCCCGCCCCGGCCGGGTGTTCGAGGTGGCCGCGATGGGTGACGACGACTCGCAGGTCTGGCGCAGCGGCCCTTAGGCCCCGTCCGGAGGCTCGCCCTGAGCGTGCGAAGGGTGAGGAGGACGGGGTCCTTCTTCAGAGGCGGCCGCGGCCCTGGCGGAGCAGCATCATCCCGAGGGCGGCGCCGTCCGGGCCCAGCGCGGTGCGGAAGCGCGAGAGCACCTGCTGCTCGCGGGACAGCGAGAGCCGCGTCCCGCCGGACGCGGCGCGCAGCGCGCCGATCTGCTGGCTGATCTCCAGCCGGCGGCGCACCAGCTCGATGATCTCGGCGTCGCAGGCGTCGATCGCGCCGCGGAGCGCGCCGATCCGGTCGGCGGGGTCCTCGGGGGCGGTCGGGCCGGCCACGGTGGCGGCGGTGGAGGTGCTCATCGGGTTCCTCGGTGGTGTGGGGGCCGAGAGGTCCGAGAACGAGAAACGCCCCGGGCTCCTCGGGCCCGGGGCGTCTGTTGCGGCGTGTGCTCAGCCAGCGGTGACGGACACCGGATCCCGGTGGCCGTAGGCAAACTCGATCCTGACGAGGCTGACGGTGGCGAGCACGGTCCGGAGTCTGCCACAGCCCGGCCGCGGGGCACCACGGCCCGGACGTGGGACGGGTGGGGCGAGCGGTTCCGGGGCCGCGGGGACCGTCACCCGTCCGGCTTACAGTGGCACGGTCATGAGCAGCAGCCTCCAGCAGTCCCTCCCCGGCACCGCCGCCCTGCAGCGCTCCGCACCCGGATCGGTGGGGCGGGAGCTGGACCGGATGCTCGCCGGCCTCAACGGCCCGCAGCGCGACGCCGTCGTCCACGAGGGCAGCCCGCTGCTCATCGTCGCGGGCGCCGGGTCGGGCAAGACCCGCGTGCTCACCCACCGGATCGCCTACCTGCTGGGCGCCCGCGGGGTGCAGCCGGGGGAGATCCTGGCGATCACCTTCACCAACAAGGCCGCCGGCGAGATGAAGGAGCGGGTGGCCGCGCTCGTCGGCCCCCGGGCGCGGTCGATGTGGGTCTCGACCTTCCACTCGATGTGCGTGCGCATCCTGCGGGCCGAGGCCGCCAAGCTGGGCATGAAGTCGTCGTTCACGATCTACGACCAGGGCGACTCGATCCGGCTGATGACGATGGTCGCCCGCGACCTGGACCTCGACGCGAAGCGCTATCCCGGGCGCAGCCTGTCCAACCAGGTGTCCAACCTCAAGAACGAGCTCGTCGACGAGGAGTCGTTCAGCCCCCAGACGGCGCCGGAGAAGGTGCTCAAGGAGGCGTACACGCTCTACCAGCGGCGGCTGCGCGAGGCGCACGCCATGGACTTCGACGACCTGATCATGACGACGGTCCACCTGCTGCAGGCCTTTCCCGACGTCGCCGAGCACTACCGCCGCCGGTTCCGGCACGTGCTGGTCGACGAGTACCAGGACACCAACCACGCCCAGTACATGCTGGTGCGCGAGCTCGTCGGCGACGGCTCGGGGCCGGTGCCGATGGCCGAGCTGTGCGTCGTCGGCGACGCCGACCAGTCGATCTACGCGTTCCGGGGCGCGACCATCCGCAACATCGACGAGTTCGAGCGCGACTACCCGCAGGCCACCACGATCCTGCTGGAGCAGAACTACCGCTCCACCCAGCGCATCCTCAAGGCCGCGAACACGGTCATCGCCAAGAACACCGGCCGGCGGCCGAAGAACCTCTGGACCGACTCGGGCGACGGCGAGCTGATCGAGGGCTACGTCGCCGACAACGAGCACGACGAGGCCGCCTGGGTCGCCGAGCAGATCGACGCGCTGGTCGACGAGGGGAAGGCGCGACCGGCCGACATCGCGGTCTTCTACCGCACCAACAACGCCTCGCGCGTCTTCGAAGAGGTCTTCATCCGCGTCGGCATGCCGTACAAGGTCGTCGGCGGGGTGCGGTTCTACGAGCGCAAGGAGGTCCGCGATGCGCTGGCCTACCTGAAGCTGGTGGCGAACCCGGCCGACGTCGTGAGCCTGCGCCGGATCATCAACGTGCCCAAGCGCGGGATCGGCGACAAGGCCGAGTCGTGCATCGAGTCCTTCGCCGACCGGGAGCGCATCGCGTTCGGCTCCGCGCTGCGGCGGTGCTCGGAGATCGGTGAGCTGGCGACCCGCTCGCTCAAGGCGGTGCAGGAGTTCGTCGCGCTGCTCGAGGAGTTCGAGCAACTGGTCGAGACCGGCTCCGGTCCGGCGGCGCTGCTGGAGAGCATCCTCGACCGCACCGGCTACCTCGCCGAGCTGCAGGCCAGCACCGACCCCCAGGACGAGGGCCGGGTCGACAACCTCAACGAGCTCATCTCGGTGGCCGCCGAGTTCGAGGCGGCCAACCCCGGCGGCTCGGTCACCGACTTCCTGGAGCAGGTCTCGCTGGTCGCCGACGCCGACCAGATCCCGGTGTCGGGCGACGACGCCGGCGTGGTCACGCTGATGACCCTGCACACCGCCAAGGGGCTGGAGTTCCCGGTCGTCTTCCTCACCGGCATGGAGGACGGCGTCTTCCCGCACCTGCGGGCGCTGGGCGACCCGCGCGAGCTGGAGGAGGAGCGGCGGCTGGCCTACGTGGGCATCACGCGGGCGCGCCAGCGGCTGTTCATCTCGCGGGCGACGGTGCGCACCAGCTGGGGCCAGCCTGCCTACAACCCGCCGTCGCGGTTCCTCGACGAGATCCCCGCCGAGACGATCCACTGGGAGCGCACCGACCCGGTGCCCGCCCCCTCGACCGGGTACCGGTCGGCCCAGACGCGGGTGGCGGCGACCGGGCTGTCCACCGGCGGCCTGCGCGGCGGTGCCGGCAACCGGCAGATCATCTCCGTGGAGGTCGGCGACCGGGTCAGCCACGACGCCTTCGGGCTCGGCACCGTCGTCGAGGTCACCGGCGTGGCCGACAAGGCCCAGGCGACGGTCGACTTCGGCTCCGGTGGCACCAAGCGCCTCGTCCTCCGCTACGCCCCCCTCGTGAAGCTGTAGGGGGTCAGCCCTGTCCTGAGGAGTGGGGGCCGGAGGCCTCCGCGACCGAAGGACGAAGCGGCTCCGTCAGTCAGGGGACGGCACCTGGTCGCGGTGTCGTCCGGAGGACGACGGTGTCACGGATCCGGAGGATCCCCCGACGACCGGCAGGAAAGGGCTCAGCGCCCCAGGGGGACGGCACCTGGCCGCGGTGCGGCCCGGAGGGCCGCAGAGCAACTACACACCCACCCCGCGCTCGGCCAGCCAGGCCCGCGGGTCGATCGGGCGGCCGTCCATCCCGCCGCGGTGGATCTCGTAGTGCAGGTGGGGGCCGGTGGACTGGCCCTCGTTGCCGATCTTGGCGATCTGGTCGCCCGCGGTGACGAGGTCCCCGGCGGAGACGCTGTAGTAGCGCATGTGCCCGTAGATGTGCACGTTGCCGTCGGCGTCCTGGATGTAGACGGCGTTGCCGTAGCCCGAAGCGCGCCCGGCCCGGACGACGACGCCGTCGGTCGCGGCGAGGATGGGGGTGCCCAGCGGCGCGGCCAGGTCCAGGCCGTAGTGCATGGTGCCCCAGCGCCGGCAGAAGCAGGTGGTGAGCGTGCCCTGCGTCGGGGCCACGATCTTGGGCTGCCGGGCTGCGCGCGAGGCGGCGAGCTCGCTCAGCCGTGCCTGGGCCTCGGCCTCGGTGATGCCGCGGCGCGCGTCGGCGCCCTCGAGCCCGCCGGCGAAGCTGATCTCGGTGCTGACGCCGAGCCCGTAGTCGGAGGCTGAGCCGGAGACGTCCGCACGGTCGCCGGTGACGGCCGGGATGCCGGCGAGCACGGCACCGGCGACGAGCGCAGCGAGCCAGAGGTGGGCGCGGCGGCCCGGCGGGTGCGGCAGCCGGCGCCGCGCGCGGGGCTCGTCGGCGGTCGCAGGCTCGTCGGGGACGACGGTGGGGGCGGGTGCCGGGAGGGGGGCGCGGACCGGGCCCTCGACGGCGGCGCGGGGCCGGGGCACCACGACGACGTCGGACGGTGGTCCCTCCAGCACCTGGGCGCTGCTGCGAGTCACGGCGGACCTTCCCGGACGACTGGCCGGCGAGCGCCCGGAGGCGTCCGTCGGGGGGAGCGACGACGGCGAGGACGCCGGGAGTGGCGTCCGCCGGTCGTCCCGGCGCCGTGATCGGACCGTAACGATCCGTCATGGGTCGGCCAAGCACCCGACGCTGCGTGTCGTGACGTGTACGAGTCGTCACGTCGATGTGTCGACCCGGCGTGCGGGCGGCGCGGGTGATCAGGCGACGGCGGCGACCGGAGTGGTCATCGTGCCGGGTTCGCAGACGCCGGCGAGGGTGGCCGCCACCTCGTCGAGCACCCCGCGGTGCATCGGCAGCGACATGTGCCCGACGCCGCGGTAGAGCACGTTGCGCGCACGGAGGTCGGGGTGGTCGCACCGGCCCGAGCGGGTGGGGAGCACCATCTGGTCGAGATCGCTGTACAGGGCGGTGATGCGGGTCCGGCAGCCCGGCGCGGGCTCCTCCAGCTCCGCCAGCACCGGCGACCCGGGGCGCAGCTGACGGATGAGCGGCGTGGGCCCGATGTGGGCGAGGAGCGAACCCCGGTGCGGGGTGCCGAGGGTCACCAGCGTGTCGATCCGGCGGTCACCGCCCTGCCGCTGCACGTGGTAGCGCGCGATCAGCCCGCCGAGGCTGTGCCCGACGACGTGCACACGGTCGTGGCCGGTCTGCTCGCAGATCCGCTCGATGTGCTTCCCCAGGTCGGCGGCGCCGCGGGCGACGTCGGCGAGCAGCGGGCTGTAGTTCCAGGAGCAGACGGCGGCGAACCCGCGCCGGCGCAGGCTCCGCCGCATGACCGCGAAGACCGAGCGGTTGTCGACGAGCCCGTGCACCAGCAGCACGGGGGTGCGCGCCGCCAGCGGGTCGACGGCGAAGAGCGCCCGGGCCACCGGTGGCTGCTCGCCGGCGCGCTTGCCGGGGTAGGGGCGCAGCTGCTCCATGCGTGCACCCAGCGGGTACATGAGGACGTGCGCCCCGAGCCAGGCGAGCTCGGTCAGGCCACCGGTGAGCGCGGTCGGCGAACAGAGCGCGCGCAGGCCGCCTGGCGCGACCTCGGCATCGGCGGTCGTGTGCCACCCTGGAGCAGAGTCGAGCTCGCTCGATCGGCGCATGGCCGTTCTCCCCGTCTGGAGCCGTCCAGCGGGACCACGGGTTCGGGTCGTTCCGCCGGTGCATTGCTCCCGTGTGTGCTCCGTTCACCCGACGGTAAAGCCCCGATGTGTCGGGCGTCACACGATCGTCATCGTCGGCCGTCGATCGAGTCCTGTTCGTGACCACGCTGCCCAAGGGGGAACCGTGTCCACCCGCGACGACCGCGCCCGTACCGTCCGCACCGGGTCGACCGCCCGCAGAGGGACCGGCGCGTCGGCGCCCGACGCCTCGGCGGCGGGTGCGGAGGACCGGGTCGTCATCGGCACCGTGCCCCCCGCGGTGCGGCTCTGCGGCCTGCTGCTCGTGCTCGCCGGGCTGGCCGGCGTGCTCGCGGCCGTCCCCACCTACCTGGTGGTCGGCGGGGAGGAGCTGCGCCAGGTGCGCGGCGTCGGCGGGGCGCTCGCGACCCTGCTCGGACCCGCGGTCCATCTCGCGGTCGGTGCGACACTGCTGCGCCGGGCCGTGCCGAAGTTCGGCCTGGCCTACGCCGCCGTGGCCGGGGCGCTGGCCGTCGGCGAGCTGCTCATCGAGCTCTACCGGGGCAGCAGCTCGACCGCGCGGCCGGGGGTGGAGGTGCTCGCCGGTGAGCGGGTGCTGACCAGCAGCGTGCAGCTCGGGGCAGGCTGGGTGCTCGGGGTCGTCGCCCTGGTGCTCACCGTGCTGGCCGGCGTCGTCGGCGCGGCGGCGTGGGGGCGGACGGTGATGGAGGACCGCGGCCCCCTGGACCCGATCCGCTCGGTGCTGGCCGGCGCCGCGGTGCTGCTCGGGGTGGTCGCCGTCCTCAGCCTCGCGCTGCCGGCCGCCGACGTCCCTGAGCAGCTGCGCATCGACCCCGCCACCGGCATGCGCGTCGTCGTCATGCAGGAGGGGCCGCAGGCGCTGCTCGAGCGGCCGGGGCTCGCCCTGCTCGGCGGGCTGCTGCTGGCCGGCACCCTGCTGCTCTGCGCGGTCCTCGCGCCGTCGCTGCGCCCACGGCTGGCAGCGGTCGGCGGGCTGCTCGCCGTCGCCGTCACCGTGCTCCGCGCGGGGCTGGCGGGGGTGCGGGACGCCGCCTCGTCCGACGAGCTGGTCTGGACCGTCCCGGGTGCCGGCCTGGTCCTCGCAGGCCTCGGACTGCTGGGCCTGACGGCCGTCGCCTGGCGGGCGCGTCGCACCGCGGCGTGACCCGCGCCACTCCCGGGGGTCGTCGGCCCTAAGCTGCCAGCCGTGGTGGACGAACGCATCCGGGTGGTCATCGCCAAGCCGGGACTCGACGGGCACGACCGCGGCGCGAAGGTGGTCGCGCGTGCGCTGCGCGACGCCGGGATGGAGGTGGTCTACACCGGCCTGCACCAGACGCCGGAGCAGATCGTCGAGACGGTGGTGCAGGAGGACGCCGACGCCGTCGGGCTCTCGGTGCTCTCCGGCGCGCACATGACGCTGTTCGCGCGGCTCACCGAGCTGCTGCGGGAGCGCGGCGTCGACGACGTCGTCGTCTTCGGTGGCGGGATCATCCCGGAGGAGGACGTCCCCGAGCTCCGGCGCATCGGCGTCACCGGCATCTTCACCCCCGGTGCCACCACCACCGAGATCGTCGAGTGGGTGCGCGAGCACGTGGGCGAGCCCGCCGGTACCTGAGCCGGCAGGTCCCTTCCCGGCCCCCTGAGCGGGGCGTTCCCTGCTGCGGACGGGTGAGGTGCCGTGTGACGCACCCCACGCCCCGGCCCCGTCGGGAACGCCCGGGGCAGCGGTCCGGTTCCGGGCGGTCTACGGTGCCTGTTCGTGGATCTCTTCGAGTACCAGGCCCGTGACCTGTTGGCCTCGCACGGTGTCCCCGTGCTCCCCGGCGGCGTCGCCGAGACCCCCGAGCAGGCGGAGGCGATCGCCCGTGAGATCGGGCAGACCGTCGTCGTCAAGGCTCAGGTGAAGACCGGCGGCCGCGGCAAGGCCGGTGGCGTCAAGCTCGCCGACAACGCCGAGGACGCCAAGGCGCGCGCCCAGGACATCCTCGGGCTGGACATCAAGGGCCACATCACGCACCGCGTGATGGTCGCCCAGGCCAGCGACATCGCCGAGGAGTACTACTTCTCCTACCTGCTCGACCGGTCCAACCGCACCTTCCTGGCGATGGCCTCGAAGGAGGGCGGCGTGGAGATCGAGCAGCTCGCCGTCGAGCGCCCCGAGGCCCTCGCCCGCATCCCGATCGACGCGACCGTCGGCGTCGACAACCAGAAGGCCGCCGAGATCGTCGACGCCGCCGGGTTCCCCGCCGAGGTGCGGGACCAGGTCATCGCGATCGCCGTCCAGCTGTGGGACACCTTCGCCAAGGAGGACGCCACGCTGGTCGAGGTGAACCCGCTCGCCAAGGCCCCCGACGGCACGGTGCTCGCGCTGGACGCCAAGGTGACGCTCGACGAGAACGCCGGCTTCCGCCACGCCGAGCACGCCGCGCTCGAGGACGCCGCCTCCGCCGACCCGCTCGAGGCGCGGGCCAAGGAGAAGGACCTCAACTACGTCAAGCTCGAGGGCGAGGTCGGGATCATCGGCAACGGCGCCGGCCTGGTCATGAGCACCCTGGACGTCGTCGCCTACGCCGGTGAGGAGTTCGGCGGCGTCAAGCCGGCCAACTTCCTCGACATCGGCGGCGGCGCCTCGGCCGAGGTGATGGCCAACGGCCTGGAGATCATCCTTTCCGACCCCGCCGTCAAGAGCGTGTTCGTCAACGTCTTCGGGGGCATCACGGCCTGCGACGCAGTGGCGAACGGCATCGTCTCCGCGCTGAGCATCCTCGGTGACGAGGCCACCAAGCCGCTCGTCGTCCGCCTCGACGGCAACAACGTCGAGGAGGGCCGGCGGATCCTCGCCGAGGCCAACCACCCGCTGGTCACCCTGGTCGACACGATGGACGGCGCCGCGCGCCGGGCCGCCGAGCTCGCCGCCGCCTGAACGCCCCGCAGACAGGACTGAAGAGATGTCGATCTTCCTCAACGAGAACAGCAAGGTCATCGTCCAGGGCATGACCGGCTCCGAGGGCATGAAGCACACGCAGCGCATGCTCGCCTCGGGCACCGCGATCGTCGGTGGCGTCAACCCGCGCAAGGCCGGCCAGTCCGTCGACTTCGACGGCACGAGCGTGCCGGTGTTCGGCGGCGTCGCCGAGGCCATGAAGGAGACCGGCGCCGACGTCAGCGTCATCTTCGTGCCGCCGCCGTTCGCAAAGGCCGCCGTCATCGAGGCCGTGGATGCCCAGGTCGGGCTCGCCGTGGTCATCACCGAGGGCATCCCGGTGCACGACTCGACCTACTTCTGGGCGCACGCCCAGGGTGGCTCGACCCGGATCATCGGCCCCAACTGCCCCGGCCTGATCAGCCCCGGGCGCAGCAACGCCGGCATCATCCCGGCCAACATCACCAAGCAGGGCAAGATCGGCCTGGTGTCGAAGTCGGGCACGCTGACCTACCAGATGATGTACGAGCTGCGGGACATCGGCTTCTCCACGGCGATCGGCATCGGTGGCGACCCGGTCATCGGCACCACGCACATCGACGCGCTCCAGGCGTTCCAGGAGGACCCGGAGACCGAGGCGATCGTGATGATCGGCGAGATCGGTGGCGACGCCGAGGAGCGGGCCGCCGACTTCGTCAAGGCCAACGTCAGCAAGCCGGTCGTCGGCTACGTCGCCGGCTTCACCGCGCCCGAGGGCAAGACGATGGGCCACGCCGGCGCCATCGTCTCCGGCTCGGCCGGCACCGCCCAGGCGAAGAAGGAGGCCCTCGAGGCCGCCGGTGTGCGCGTGGGCAAGACGCCGTCGGAGACGGCGCAGCTCATGCGCGAGATCGTCGGCTAGCGGGTTCCGCACCCCTGACCGACCCGCTGCCCGGTGACCGTCCTGGTCGCCGGGCAGCGGTGCGTCCGGGGTGTGGGAGGTGTGGGCACCGGCGCGCCGTTGCGCGCATCTCGCCCCGACCGCCACGATCGATGCGCACCCGTTCCGTCCGGAGGAGATCACCGTGACCGCGAGCCAGCCCCCGCAGCCGCCCGAGGGTGGCCGACCTCCCGCGGGTGCCCAGCCGCCCGAGGGGCAGGCGCACGAGGCCCCGCGGGCGGCGGAGCCGGGGGAGCAGCAGCACGGCCGGTCACCGCAGGAGCAGCCCGGGTACGGCCAGGGGGAGCCCGCGTACGGCCAGGACCGGTTCGCGCAGCCGGGGTACGGGCAGCCGCCGTCCGGTCAGCCGCCCTACGGTCACCCCCCGTACGGGCAGCAGCCCTACGGCCAGCCCGGGTACGGCCAGCCCGGGTACGGCCAGCCCCAGTACGGGCAACCGCCGTACGGGCAGCAGCCCGGGTACGGCCAGCCCGCGTACGGGCAGCCGCCGTTCGGGCAGCCCCCGTACGGCCCGCCGGGCTACGGCGGCTACGGGCAGCCGCCCTCCGCGGGGCCCGCGCAGGGCTACGGGCAGCAGCCCTACGGTCCGCCGGCCCCCGTTCCACCCGGTTACGGGCCGCCGGCGTACGGCCCCGGGTACCCCGCCGGGCGGCCGCCGGGTGGCGCGGAGTTCTCCTTCGAGCCCAGGCGGCTCGCCTGGCCCGACCTCGCCGTCGCAGGGGGCACGCTGCTGTTCCTGCTCGTCGGGTTCCTGCCCTGGTGGCGGTTCGGCGACGCGACGTTCGGCGTGACGTTCAGCGGCTTCGAGGACGGCATGGTCGTGGCCGCCTTCACCCTCTTCCTGCTGGCGACGGCGTGGGCGGTCCTCCCGGCGTTCGTGCGGACGACGCCGAGCTTCCCGCGCTCCGGGCTGACCGCCGGCCTGGCCGGTCTCGGGCTGGTCCTCACGCTGTTCTCCTGGCTGGACACCCTGCGGTACGCCTTCTCCTTCTGGGCCCTGCTGGGCTTCCTCACCGCCGTCGGCATCACCGTGGTCGCGGTGCTCGCCCTGCGCCGGGAGCTACGGGAGCGCCCCGCGCGACCGGCCGGCCCGCAGCACGGCGGGCCGTGGCCGGGCCAGCCCTACCCCTGGCCCCCGGCCGGCCAGCCCTGGACGCCGGGGCAGCAGCCCTACCCGCAGCAGCAGGCTTGGCCGCAGCAGCCGGCTCGACCCGGGTCCGAGGAGCCACCGGGACCGGGCACCGGCGGAACCGGTGGCGCCACCGCCTCCGGCGAGGGCCCGGACACCACGCAGAGCGATCGTCCCGGCACGGACACCTGATCGGCGTCCCGGCGCGGCTGCTCCAGGACGGACCGCTCCGGCGCGTGCGCCGGACATCGGCCGCGCCGGCTTGGGACAGTGGGGAGGTGGTCCCGCTGCTCGCACGCCTGCCCTTCCGGCGGGACGACGGGCCGGCGGCCCGATCCGCACCGCCCGCCGTCCTGGCGGCCCTCGCCGCGGCCGCCGTCACCGTGGCCGGCCTCGCCGGCCTGTGGCTGGCGCTGGTGGTCGTGCAGACCCTCGACCCGGGCGGCGGCATGTCGGCCGGGAGCTCGGCGGCCCTGGGCACCCGGCTGTGGCTGCTCGCGCACGGGGCCGAGCTCCGGCCGGCCTCGGGCTCCCTGGCGCTGGCTCCGCTGCTGCTGACCCTGCTCGCGGCCCGCGGTCTGTCGTGGGCCGGGCGGGTCGCCGTCCGGGTCCTGGACGACGGGGCACCGGGCGGGGTCGTGCTGCGCGCGGGGGCCACCGTCGTGGTCGTGCACCTGGCGCTCACCTGGCTGCTGGCCCTCCTGGTCGACGACGTGACGGCGGGCACCGGCTGGCCGCGCACGCTGCTGGTCCCCGCCGGCCTGGTGCTGCTCGCCGTGGGGTGGGGCGCCGGCCGCGAGTCCGGGTTCGCCGACGCCGCGTTGGACCGGCTGCCCGGCGCCGCCCGCCCGGTGCTCCGCGGGGTCCTCGCCGGGCTGCTGACCGCGCTGGCCCTGGCCTTCGTCGTCGTCGCGGTGGCCCTGGCCGGCGACGCCTCGGGGTACGCGGCGCTGTCGGGCGCACTCGGCGGGGCGGGGGCGGGCGCCCTCGGGCTGCTCGGCCTCAGCGCGCTCTACCTGCCCAATGCGGCGGTCGCGGTGCTCGGGCTGGCCGCCGGCCCGGGCTTCTCCGTGGGCACCGGCACGCTGGTGTCGGTGCACGGCGTCACCCTCGGCAGCGTGCCGGCGCTGCCGCTGCTCGCGGCGCTGCCGGACACGCAGGCGGTGCCGCTGGTCGCCTTCGTCTCGCAGGTCGTCCCCGCCGTGGCCGGGCTGGTGGCCGGCGTGACCGTGGGCCGGTGGTTCACCGACCGGGACGGCGGCTCGGTCGTCGCCGGGCTCGCGGGGGTGCTGGCCGGGGCGCTGCTCGGCCTGCTCGCCGGGCTGCTCGCCTGGGCCGCGGGAGGTGCCCTCGGCGACGGAGCGCTGGCCCAGGTCGGCGCCCCACCGGTGGCCACCGGCATCGCGTTCGCGGCGCAGGCGGCGATCGCCGCGGCGCTGGCCGCCGCCACCACCCGGTGGCGGGCGCTGGGCTGAAAGAGGACCCCCTCGCCCCCCACCGCTCGCACGCTCGCGGCGGGCCCCTGCGCGGGGGCCGAGCGCGGGGGTCCTTATAGGGTCGGCACCGTGCCCGCCGCCGAGCCTGCCGCCCGGGCGAGGACCGTCGTCCTGCTGTCGGGAACCGGGTCGCTGTGCGCCGCCCTCCTCGAGGCTGCCGACGACCGCGGGTACCCGGCCGAGGTGGTCGCCGTCGGCGCCGACCGCCAGGCCCCGGGGCTCGAGCACGCCCGCCGGCGCGGGCTCCCCACGTTCGTCTGCGCGCTCGGCGACCACCCCGACCGGGCGGCCTGGGACCGCGCGCTGGCCGACCGGATCGCCGCGTTCGCCCCCGGCCTCGTCGTCTCGGCCGGCTTCATGAAGATCGTCGGGCCGGCGGTGCTGGACGCGTTCGAGGGCCGGCTGCTCAACACCCACCCGGCGCTGCTCCCGGCGTTCCCCGGCGCGCACGCGGTCCGCGACGCCCTGGCGGCCGGCGCGACGGTGACCGGCTCCACCGTGCACCTGGTCGACGCCGGCGTCGACACCGGCCCGGTGCTCGCGCAGCGCGAGGTGCCCGTGCTGCCCGGGGACGACGAGGCGACGCTGCACGAACGGATCAAGCACGTGGAGCGCCAGCTCCTGGTGGAGACGGTGGCGGCGTTCGCCGCCGCACCCCCGACCACCCCGCCCCGGACGAGGAAGAGCACCTGATGAGCGACCGCACCCCGATCCGCCGCGCCCTGCTGGGCGTCTACGACAAGTCCGGCGTCGAGGAGCTGGCCCGCGGGCTGGCCGCCGCCGGCGTGGAGCTGGTCAGCACCGGTGCCACCGCGCGCCGGATCGCCGACGCCGGCGTGCCGGTCACGCCCGTCGAGCAGGTCACCGGCTTCCCCGAGTGCCTGGACGGCCGGGTCAAGACGCTGCACCCGGCCGTGCACGCGGGCATCCTGGCCGACCGGCGCAAGGACGAGCACGTCGCACAGCTCGCGGAGCTCGGCATCGCCCCGTTCGACCTGGTGGTCGTCAACCTCTACCCCTTCACCGAGACCGTCGCCTCCGGCGCCGCCTCCGACGAGTGCGTGGAGCAGATCGACATCGGCGGCCCGGCGATGGTGCGCGCCGCGGCCAAGAACCACCCGTCGGTCGCCGTCGTCGTCGACCCGGCCCGGTACGACGACGTCCTCGCCGCGGTGACCGCCGGCGGGTTCACCCTGGCCGAGCGGCAGCGGCTGGCCGCCGCCGCGTTCCGGCACACCGCCTCCTACGACGTCGCCGTCGCCTCGTGGATGGGCAGCGTGCTCGCCCCCGACGACGAGAGCGGCTTCCCCGCCTGGGCCGGGGGGACCTGGGAGCGGGCCGACGTCCTCCGCTACGGGGAGAACCCGCACCAGGCGGCCGCGCTGTACCGCTCCGACCGGCCGGGCCTCGCGCACGCCGAGCAGCTGCACGGCAAGCAGATGTCCTACAACAACTACGTCGACACCGACGCCGCCTGGCGGGCCGCGCACGACCACGACGAGCCGTGCGTGGCGATCATCAAGCACGCCAACCCGTGCGGCATCGCCGTCGGCGCGGACGTCGCCGCGGCCCACCGCAAGGCGCACGCCTGCGACCCGGTGTCGGCGTTCGGCGGCGTCATCGCGACCAACCGCGAGGTCGACCTGACCATGGCCGAGCAGGTGGCCGAGGTGTTCACCGAGGTGGTGGTGGCCCCCGGCTTCACCGACGACGCGGTCGCCGTGCTGACGGGGAAGAAGAACATCCGGCTGCTGCGGCTGCCGCACCTGCCGGAGACCGGCGTGGAGCAGCGCCCGATCAGCGGCGGGCTGCTGCTGCAGACGCGGGACCGCATCGACGCCACCGGCGACGACCCCACCACCTGGACCCTCGCCACCGGTGAGCCGCTGGACGCCGCGGGCCTCGACGACCTCGTCTTCGCCTGGCGGGCGGTGCGCGCGGTGAAGAGCAACGCGATCCTGCTGGCCCACGACCGGGCCACCGTCGGCGTCGGCATGGGGCAGGTCAACCGGGTCGACTCGGCGCGGCTCGCGGTCGCGCGGGCGGGGGAGCGGGCCGCCGGGGCGGTCGCCGCCTCCGACGCGTTCTTCCCCTTCGCCGACGGGCTCCAGGTGCTGCTCGACGCCGGCGTGCGCGCCGTCGTCCAGCCCGGCGGGTCGGTGCGCGACGAGGAGGTCGTGGCCGCGGCGGCCGCCGCGGGTGTGCCGCTCTACCTGACCGGCACCCGGCACTTCGCCCACTGAAAGGACCCCGTGCCCCCCACACCTCGCAGGCTCGGCGCGGGTCCCCACACGGGGCCGCGGACGTTCTCGTCGCGCCCGCACGTGCGCCCACCGGAGCCGGGGGCGCACGTGGTCGGGGCCGATTTCGCCCGGGTGGACTGGTGGGGCGTGGAGCTCGACGGCGTCACCTTCACCCGGTGCCGCTTCGACGACGCCGGCCTCGAGGAGCTGGTCACCCGCCGGTGCGTGTTCGAGGAGTGCGTGCTCACCGGGGTGCGCATGGGCGGTTCGCGGCACCTCGGGACGGCGTTCCTCTCCTGCCGCTTCGACCGGGCGCGGCTGTTCGACACCACCCTCGACGGCTGCAAGCTCACCGGGTCGCAGTTCCTCGGCGCGCAGCTGCGGCCGCTCACGGCCGTCGACTGCGACTGGTCGTGGACGTCGCTGCGCGGGGTCGACCTCTCGGCGCTGCAGCTCGCCGGGCAGCGGTTCCGGGAGGCCGACCTCACCGACGCCGACCTGCGCGGCACCGACCTCAGCTCGGCCGACCTGGACCGTGCGCGGCTGCAGAACGCCAAGCTGCGGGGGGCCGATCTGCGCGGCGCCTCCACCGACGAGGTGAACTGGCGCTCCTTCGAGCTGACCGACGTCCGGATCGACGCCGCGCAGGCGGTGCAGTTCGCCCACGCCCACGGCGCCGTCGTGGCCGACTGAGGAGATCGCGAACACCGGCAGGTGTGGACCGGTCGCGGGGCCCGGAGGGTTCCCGACCGGGACACGGGCAACGGCTCCGCGCAGCAGGGGGACGGCTCGTGGCCGCGGTGCGGTCCGGAGGACCGCGGTGTCATCGCGGTGCGGTCCGGAGGACCGCGATGTCATGGCGGTGTCATCCGGAGGATGACGACGTGCTCAGTACCGCGGGCCGGTCAGCACGGCCTTGAGCGCGCCGAGCAGGCCGAGGACGGCGACGGCGATCCCGCACCAGAAACCGGGGCCGAAGAAGCCGAGGTCCCAGCCGGCGTCGACCAGCGGCACGAGCACCGCGGCCGTGACGACGCCGCTGACCACCAGCGCCAGCAGCCCCACGAACCGGTGGCTGCGGGCGGGCAGCCACAGCGCGATGCCGAGGAGGAGCAGCACGCCGCCGCCGAGCACGATGGCCAGCGGCTGCCACCCGCCGTCGTCGAGCACCTGCCCGAGGTCGTCGAACGCGTCGCGCACCAGCGCCCAGCCGCTGCCGTCGCGGTCGCGCAGCCAGTCCAGCGGCAGGCTGACGGCGGCGGCGATCCCCGCGAGGATGAGCAGCAGCCCGCCCAGGCTCTCCGGTCCGCGGAAGGCCACCGGGCGGTCGGAGTACGCGGGGTCGGTCGCCGCCGGGCCGGTGCCGGACGACGCGGATGCGCCGGCCGGGGTGTGGTCGCTCATCGCGCACCTCCGCGGATCGCCGGGGCCGGGCGCCCCGTGGTCTTCGACCCTAGGGCCGCGCCGACACCGGCGGGACCCGTTCGGGCAGACTGTCGGCGTGCCCGCGACGATCCTGGACGGCAAGGCCACCGCTGCGGCGATCCGCGCCGAGCTGACCGAACGCGTGGCAGCTCTCGCCGCGGCCGGTCACCGGCCCGGTCTCGGCACCCTGCTGGTGGGGGACGACCCCGGCAGCCGGTGGTACGTCAACGCCAAGCACTCGGACTGCGCCGAGGTGGGCATCGCCAGCATCCAGCGCGAGCTGCCGGCCACCGCCACCGAGGCCGACGTGCTGGCCATCGTGGCCGAGCTCAACGCCGACCCCGACTGCACCGGCTACATCGTGCAGCTGCCGCTGCCGGCGGGCATCGAGGAGAGCCGGGTCCTGGAGGCCATGGACCCGGCCAAGGACGCCGACGGCCTGCACCCGGTCAACCTCGGCCGCCTCGTCCTCAACGTGCCCGGGCCGCTGCCGTGCACGCCGGTGGGCATCGTGGAGCTGCTGCGCCGCTACGGGGTGCCGATCGCCGGCGCCGAGGTGGTCGTCATCGGCCGCGGCATCACGGTCGGCCGGCCGCTGGGCCTGCTGCTCACCCGGCGGACCGAGAACGCGACGGTGACCCTCTGCCACACCGGCACCCGCGACCTCGCGGCCCACGTGCGCTCGGCGGACGTCGTGGTCGCCGCCGCCGGGGTACCCGGGCTGATCACCGCCGGCATGGTCAAGCCCGGCGCCGCCGTCCTGGACGTGGGCGTGAGCCGGGTCGACGGGAAGATCGCCGGGGACGTCGCCAAGGACGTCGTCGACGTCGCCGGCCACGTGGCGCCCAACCCCGGCGGGGTGGGGCCGATGACGCGGGCGATGCTGCTGCAGAACGTGGTGCTCGCCGCCGAGCGGGCCGCCGCGCTCGAGGCCCTCTCGGCCTGACCGTGAGCCGCCCGCCGCTCTACGTCCGCCGGCCCTTCCTCGCCGGGCTCCTGCGGCAGCTGCCGCTGCTGGCGGTGCTGGTCGTGGTGGCGATCGGGCTGCTGCTCGTCACCTTCGAGCACTGGCGCTGGGGCCTGGTGGTTCTCGGGACGTCGCTGGTGGGCGCCGCGCTGCTGCGGCTGCTGCTGCCGGTGCGGCGGGTCGGCTTCCTCGCCGTCCGCAGCCGCGCGGTCGACGTCGTCCTGCTCGCCGGGGCGGGGATCACCCTCGCCGCCGTCGCGCTGGCCATCCCGGCGACGTGAGCGCACCCGGGGCGGCGCGGCACGCCGGGCAGGGCTAGGTTGGCGACCATGGCGAAGCAGCCCAGGAACGGCAAGGTCACCGTGGTCGGTGCCGGTTTCTACGGCTCCACCACCGCACTCCGCCTGGCCGAGTACGACGTCTTCGAGACCGTCGTCCTCACCGACATCGTGGAGGGCAAGCCCGAGGGGCTGGCGCTGGACATGAACCAGTCCCGGCCGATCGAGGGCTTCGAGACGGAGGTCGTCGGCATCGGCGGCGGCTCCTACGAGGGCACCGAGGGCTCCGACGTCGTCGTGGTCACCGCCGGCCTGCCGCGCAAGCCCGGCATGAGCCGCATGGACCTGATCGAGACCAACGCCGGCATCGTCCGGCAGGTGGCGGAGAACATCGCGCGCACCTCGCCCGACGCCGTCGTCATCGTCGTCTCCAACCCGCTCGACGAGATGACCGCGCTGGCGCAGCTGGCCAGCGGCTTCCCGAAGCAGCGGGTCATGGGACAGGCCGGGATGCTCGACACCGCGCGCTTCACCGACAACGTCGCCGAGGAGCTGGGTGTCCCGGTCTCCTCGGTGCGCACCCTGACGCTGGGCTCGCACGGCGACACCATGGTCCCGGTGCCGTCCCGGTGCACGGTCGACGGCAAGCCGCTGTCCGAGGTGATGGCCCCCGACCGCGTCGAGCACCTCGTCCAGCGCACCCGCAACGGCGGCGCGGAGGTGGTGGCCCTGCTGAAGACCGGGTCGGCCTACTACGCTCCCTCCGCCGCTGCCGCCCGCATGGCCCGCGCGGTCATGGAGGACTCCGGCACCGTCATGCCGGTGTGCGCCTGGGTCGACGGCGAGTACGGCATCTCCGGGGTGTACCTGGGGGTGGAGGCCGAGATCGGCCGGGAAGGCGTCCGGCGGGTCGTAGAGAGCGACCTGGCGGAGAGCGAAGTGGCGGGTCTGCGCGAGGCCGCCGAGGCAGTGCGCGCGAAGCAGGCCGACGTAGCCGACCTCTGAAGAAGTAGAAGGACCCCGTCCTCCTCACCCCTCGCAAGCTCGGGGCGAGCCTCGGGACGGGGCCGTGACCGCACAAGGAGAACGCGTGAGCAAGATCAAGGTCGAGGGCACCGTCGTCGAGCTCGACGGCGACGAGATGACCCGGATCATCTGGCAGTTCATCAAGGACCAGCTGATCCTCCCGTACCTCGACGTCAACCTGGAGTACTACGACCTGGGCATCGAGGCGCGGGACGCGACCGACGACCAGATCACCGTCGACTCCGCGAACGCCATCAAGAAGCACGGCGTCGGGGTCAAGTGCGCGACGATCACGCCGGACGAGGCGCGGGTCGAGGAGTTCGGCCTCAAGCGCATGTACCGCTCGCCCAACGGCACGATCCGCAACATCCTCGGCGGCGTCATCTTCCGCGAGCCGATCATCATGGAGAACGTGCCGCGGCTGGTGCCGGGCTGGACCAAGCCGATCGTCGTCGGCCGCCACGCCTTCGGTGACCAGTACCGCGCCACCGACTTCAAGTTCCCCGGCGAGGGCACGCTGACGATCACCTTCCAGCCGGCCGACGGCTCCGCGCCGATCGAGCACGAGGTCTTCCAGTCGCCCGGCGGCGGCGTCGCGATGGCGATGTACAACCTCGACGACTCGATCCGCGACTTCGCGCGCGCCTCGATGAACTACGGCCTGCAGCGGCAGTACCCGGTCTACCTCTCGACCAAGAACACGATCCTCAAGGCCTACGACGGCCGGTTCAAGGACCTGTTCGAGGAGGTCTTCCAGGCCGAGTTCAAGGAGAAGTTCGACGCGGCCGGCATCACCTACGAGCACCGGCTGATCGACGACATGGTCGCCGCCTCGCTCAAGTGGGAGGGCGGCTACGTCTGGGCCTGCAAGAACTACGACGGCGACGTGCAGTCCGACACCGTGGCGCAGGGCTTCGGCTCGCTGGGCCTGATGACGTCGGTGCTGATGAGCCCCGACGGCCGCACGGTCGAGGCCGAGGCCGCCCACGGCACGGTGACCCGTCACTTCCGCCAGCACCAGCAGGGCAAGGAGACGTCGACCAACCCGATCGCGTCGATCTTCGCCTGGACCCGGGGCCTGGCCCACCGCGGCAAGCTGGACGGCACCCCCGAGGTGACCCGCTTCGCGGAGACGCTGGAGAAGGTCTGCATCGACACCGTCGAGGGCGGTCAGATGACCAAGGACCTCGCGCTGCTGATCAGCAAGGACCAGCCGTGGCTGACCACCCAGGACTTCCTGGCGGCCATCGACAGCAACCTCAAGAAGGCCATGGCCTGAGGTCTCCCTGACGCACAGCGGCCCCCGCACCCGCTTCGGGTGCGGGGGCCGCTGCGCGTCGCGGGCCGGTCGCGAGATGCGTCAGATCGGGGCCTGCAGAGAGCGTGGATGCCCGATCCAGCGCATCTCGTCCGGCCTGTGGACAGAGCCGACCGCGCGCAGCCCTTCAGGGCAGGCTCCCGACGTGCCCAGAGCTCGTCGTCCGGAGGTCCTGCAGGGTGCCGTGTTCCGCGGGCGTGACGTCGTCGCCGACGGCGTGCTGACCCGGGACGAGCTGCGCAGCTCTGCGTGGCGGCGGCTGTTCCACGGTGTCTACGCCGATGCCAGGCTGCCGGAGTCGTTCGGGCTGCGGGTGCGCGGTGCTCGGCTGCTCGCGCCGTCCTGCGCGGTCTTCTGCGGCCGCACGGCTGCCTACCTGCACGGCGTGACGGGCGTGGTCGATGCGGACAGCCCCGTGGAGTTGGTCGTGCCGACGTCATCGCGCGCCGCCGCCGCGGCTGGTCTGGTCGTCCGGCGAGCGGCGATCGAGCCCTCCGACCTGACGCAGAGCGGCCCTTTCCGGTTCACGACCGGCCTGCGCACGGCCGTGGACATCGCCCGGGTCGAACCGCTGCTCGATGCCGTCCCGGCGCTCGATGCGCTCGTCGCTGCGCGAGTCGTGGGGCTGGTGCCGCTGGCGGGGGCGGCCGCCGGGCTGCACGGTGTGAGAGGCGCGCACCGCTGCCGCCGGGCTGTGTCGCTGGTCGACCCGCGAGCGGAGTCGCCGCAGGAGTCACGGCTGCGCGTGGTCCTCGCGCTTGCCGGGTTGCCGGCGGTGCCGCAGCACGTCGTCCGGGACGCCGACGGTTTCGTCGCCCGGGTCGACCTGGCCTTCCCGGAGCTCCGCATCGCGATCGAGTACGACGGCGCCTGGCACGGCGCACCTGCCCAACTGCGCCGCGACCGCCGAAGGCTCAACCGGCTGGTGGCGGCGGGGTGGACGGTGCTGCACGTGACGGCCGCGGACCTCCAGCGGCCCGAGGGGTTGCTCGCACAGCTGCGATCGCTCGTAGTCGCTGCCGAGAGACGCCGGATCGGGGGCTGACCGGCGCCCGTAGGCCCGTCATGACGCATCTCGTCAGCGCGGGAGTCGGACCCAGCGCGGGAGGCGGCTCAGCCGAAGAGCTGGGTCCACCAGGGGCCGCCGGAGCCGGTCGCCACGCCGACGCCGAGCCGGGTCAGGCCGCAGTCCAGGATGTTGGCCCGGTGGCCGGGGCTGTTCATCCAGGAGGTCATGACGGCGGCCGCGTCGGCCTGGCCGCGGGCGATGTTCTCCGCCCGGGCCGAGACGCCCGCCCGGTCGGCGCGGTCGAACGGACCGAGCCCGTCGGGGTCCACGTGGTCGAAGAAGCCGCGGTCGCGCATGCCGGCGCTGTGCGCCCGGGCGACCGCGGCGAGCCCGGCGTCGGCCGCGACCGGGCCGCACCCGGCCTGGGCGCGCTGGGCGTTGACCAGGGCCAGGACCTCGCCCTCGACGCCCGTCGCGGCCGGTGCGGCGGGTGCCGGCGGGGGTGGTGCAGGCGCCGCGGCAGCGGGGGCCGGGACGTGGCTGGTCGGGCCGGGTGCCGGCGGGGCGGCGGGGGCGGGTGGCCGGCCGGACGGCGGCGGAGGCGGCGGTGTCCCCCCGGCGCCGGGGGTCTCGGCGGGGGCGGGGGCCTCGGCGGGGCCCGGTGCCGGCTCGGGCACGGCCGCCGCGGGCTGCTCCGCACCGGCGTCCGGCACGGCGGAGGTGTGGGCCGGTGCCGCGGGCGCCGCGGGCACCGCGCCGGGGAACACCGAGGTGGAGGAGTCGGGAGCGGACCCGGCGGAGGACGACGCGTCGAGCGGGCCCGGCACCTCCGGCCCCGAGACCACCGGGGCGGTGAGCACGACGGCGGTGGCCGCGAACGTCAGCGCGACCGCGAGGCCGACCCTGGGGAACCGGCGCGGCGAGCAGGGCGCGTCATCCCGGGCGGCGGTGCGGCGGTGGGCGCGGGGCGGGGGACCGGACGGCCGGTGGTGCATGCGGTTCCTCAGAAAGATCACGATCCGTTATCGGAGGAAGACTATCCGTGTGCACGCTGCCGGGGAAGACCGGCGCCGTGGGTACGGTCACCCCATCCGGCAGAGCCCCCCGGGCGTGCGCGGACCAGCGCGCGGGCAGCATGGACCCGGCACCATGGAACGGTCCGCCCCACCCCGAACCCCGAGGAGCACGCCGCCGGTGAGCGACGTATGGCTCAACATCGTCATGGTCGTCGTCTTCGTGCTGGTCGGCGGTGCCTTCGCCGGCGCCGAGATCGCCCTGGTCTCGCTGCGCGAGGGACAGGTGCGCGCCATGGCCGAGCAGGGGCGCCGCGGGCAGGCGGTGCAGAAGCTGCTCAAGGACCCCAACCAGTTCCTCGCCGCCGTGCAGGTCGGCGTCACCCTGGCCGGGTTCTTCTCCGCGGCCTTCGGTGCGAGCACGCTGTCGGCCCCCCTGGCCGACTGGCTGGAGACCCGCGGCCTCGGGGAGGGGCTCGCCGGCACCCTGGCGCTGGTCCTGGTCACCGTCGCGATCAGCTACGTGTCCCTCGTCGTCGGCGAGCTCACGCCGAAGCGGCTGGCGCTGCAGCGGGCCGAGGGCTTCTCGCTCATGGTGGCCGCCCCGCTCAACGCCATCGCCAAGGCGTCGCGGCCGATCATCTGGTTGCTGTCGAAGTCGACCAATGGTCTCGTGCGGCTGGTCGGCGGCGACCCGAAGGCCAGCGGTGAGTCGATCAGCCAGGAGGAGCTCCGCGACCTCGTGGCCGCGCACGAGTCGCTCAGCAGCGACGAGCGCCGGCTCATCGACGAGGTCTTCCGCGCGGGCGAGCGCGAGGTGCGCGAGGTCATGACGCCCCGCACCGAGGTCCAGTTCCTCGAGGCCTCGACGACCGCGAGCCGCGCGGCGAAGCTGGTCGCGGAGTCGAACTGGTCGCGCTTCCCCGTGGTCGGCCGAGACCAGGACGACGTCGTCGGCTTCGTGCACGTGCGCGACCTGTTCCTGCCCACCCACCCGGCGGGGCGGGCGGCGACCGTCGGCGACCTCGCCCGCGAGGTCACCCGGCTGCCCGGCACCGCCGCGGTCCTGACGGTGCTCAGCGAGATGCGCCGGGACAACCAGCACCTGGCGATCGTCGTCGACGAGTACGGCGGGACCGACGGCATCGTCACGCTCGAGGACCTCATCGAGGAGGTCATCGGCGAGATCTACGACGAGTACGACGAGGAGGTCGCGCCCGAGGACCGGCCGGCGCCGGACGCACCGCGCGACGTCGACGGCCTGCTCAACCTCGACGACTTCGCCGACGCGACGAGCCTGCGGCTCCCCGAGGGGCCGTACGAGACGGCCGCCGGGTTCGTCCTCGCCGAGCTCGGCCGGCTGCCCGACGTCGGGGACGCCGTGGAGGTCGAGGGGCGGCGCATCGAGGTGCTGGAGCTCGACGGCCGGCGGATCGCCCGCCTGCGCGTCGGCCCGCCGCCGGCGTCCGAGGAGCCCGAGGACGCCCCGGATGCGACCGCGACGAGCTAGCCGCGGCGCGCAACCTTCGACTGGTTCGAGCTGGGCCGGCTAGCGCTTCGCGTCAGGACAGTGTGCGCAGACGCGCGATTCCCGTGCCGAGAACTGACCATCTGCGCACTCCGTCGCCATCAGCGGCGGTCTCGGGAAGACAGCCGCCAGGCAGGCGCACGTTGACGGCCGCGGCACTAGCCGCGGCGCGCCTCGGCGACGTCCCAGGCGTCGCGGACGATGCCGACCAGGTCGGTGTGCTTCGGCGTCCAGCCCAGGTCGGCGCGGATCCGGTCGCTGGAGGCGACCAGCTGGGCCGGGTCGCCGGCTCGCCGCTCGCCGATCGTCACCGGGATCGGGTGGCCGGTCACCTCGCGGGCCGCCTCGACGACCTGCTGCACCGAGAAGCCGGTGCCGTTGCCGAGGTTGTAGACGCGGTGCTCGCCGGCCGCCGGGGCGGGAAGGGCGAGCAGGTGCGCGTCGGAGAGGTCCTCGACGTGCACGTAGTCGCGGATGCAGGTGCCGTCGGGCGTCGGGTAGTCCTGGCCGTAGACGGTGAGGGAGTCGCGCTGCCCGGAGGCGACCTGCAGGGCGAGGGGGATCAGATGGGTCTCCGTGGCGTGCCGCTCGCCCAGCCCGTACGCGGCGCCCGCGACGTTGAAGTACCGCAGGCTCACCGCGGCGAAGCCGTGCGCGACGGCGTAGGAGGTCAGCATGTGGTCGACGGCGAGCTTGGAGGCCCCGTAGGTGTTGGTCGGCCGGGTCGGCGCGTCCTCGCGGATCGGCACCTGGTCGGGCTCGCCGTAGGTGGCGGCGGTGGAGGAGAAGACGATCCGCCGGCAGCCGGCCGCCCGCATCGCCTCCAGCAGCGCGAAGGAGCCGCCGACGTTGGTGTGCCAGTAGTCCTCGGGCTGCTGCTGGGAGACGCCGACCAGCGACTTGGCCGCGAAGTGCAGCACCGCCTCGGGGCGGACCTCGGCCAGCACGGGCGCGGAGGCGTGCAGCGACACCTCCGCCAGCGCCGCCCCCTCGGGGACGGCGTCCGCGTGCCCGGTGGAGAGGTCGTCGAGGACGGTGACCTCGTGCCCCCCGGCGAGCAGAGCCGCGGTCACTACGCTGCCGATGTAGCCGGCGCCGCCGGCGACGAGTACGCGCATGGGGCACACCCTAGAAGGGCGGGCCCGCGGGAGGTGGAGGATCTGGTGGTCAGTGCCCGACCGGCGGTGCAGTCGCTCCCCGCGTACCGGCCCGGTCGCAACCCGGCCGACCTCGCCCGCGAGATCGGCGTCGAGCGGGCGGTGAAGCTGGCCAGCAACGAGGTGGCGTTCCCGCCGCTGCCCGCCGTCGTCGAGGCGGTGACCACCGCGGTCGCCGGCACCAACCGGTACCCCGACAACGGCGCCGTCGTCCTCACCGGTGCGCTGGCCGAGCGCTACGACGTCGACCCCGCGCAGGTCGCCACCGGGTGCGGCGCGGTGGCCATCTGCCAGGAGCTCGCGCAGGCCTACAACGACCCCGGCACGAGCATCGCCTTCGCCTGGCGCTCGTTCGAGATGTACCCGCTGCTGGCCCGCGTCGCCGGTGCCCGGGCGGTGCAGGTGCCGCTGACCCCCGGCCGCCCCGGCGGGTCCGCCGACACCCACGACCTGGCGGCGCTGGCCGCGGCGCTGGACGACAGCACCCGCCTGGTCTTCGTCTGCAACCCGAACAACCCCACCGGCACCGCCGTGCACCGCGCGGAGCTGGAGCGCTTCCTCGACGCGGTGCCCGCCGAGACGCTGGTCGTCCTCGACGAGGCCTACCGCGAGTTCGTCACCGATCCACGGGTGCCCGACGGCGTGGAGCTGATGCGCGGCCGGTCCAACGTGGCCGTGCTGCGCACGTTCTCCAAGGCGTGGGGGCTGGCCGGGCTGCGCGTCGGCTACCTCCTGGCCGAGGACCCGGCCGTCGCCGAGGCGGTGCGCAAGACCCACCTGCCGTTCAGCGTCGGCATGGTCGCCCAGGCGGCGGCGGTCGCGGCGCTGGCCAGCGAGGACGAGGTGCGGGCCCGGTGCGCCGCCGTCGTCACCGAGCGCGAGCGACTGACCGCCGCGCTGCGCGACCGGGGCCTGGAGGTCGCGGACAGCCAGGCCAACTTCGTCTGGCTGCCGACGGGGGAGCGGACGGCGGAGCTGGCCGCCGCGCTGGAGTCCCGCGCGGTCATCACCCGGCCCTTCGCCGGGGAGGGCATCCGGGTCACCGTGGGCACGCCCGAGGAGGACGACGTCTTCCTGGCCGCGCTCGACGACGCGCTGGGCGCCGCGGTCCGCTGACCAGCCCCGACCGGGTGACCTCGGCGGCCGGGGCCGCGGTGGGACGGGGGAGCCCGGAACGGACGCCGCTCCCGGCTGGTTTGATGGCCGACGTGGCTCCTCCCCGAGTGCTGTCCGGCATCCAGCCGACCGCGGACTCCTTCCACCTCGGCAACTACGTCGGCGCCCTCCGGCAGTGGGTGAGCATGCAGGAGGACCACGACGCCTTCTACTGCGTCGTCGACCTGCACGCGATCACCCTCGAGCAGCCCGACCCCGCCGTGCTGCGGCAGCGCACCCTCGTGTCGGCCGCGCAGCTGATCGCCCTGGGCGTGGACCCCGCCCGCAGCACCCTGTTCGTGCAGAGCCAGGTGCCCGAGCACGCCCAGCTGGCCTGGGTGCTGCAGTGCCTCACCGGCTTCGGGGAAGCCAGCCGGATGACCCAGTTCAAGGACAAGAGCACCCGCGAGGGTGCCGGCCCGACGTCCGTGGGGCTGTTCACCTACCCGGTGCTGCAGGCGGCGGACATCCTGCTGTACCAGGCGCACCGGGTGCCGGTCGGGGAGGACCAGCGGCAGCACCTGGAGCTCACCCGCGACCTGGCCGGGCGCTTCAACGGCCGCTACGGCGAGACCTTCACCGTCCCCGAGGCCTACATCCCGGCCGGAGCCGCGAAGATCCTCGACCTCCAGTCGCCGGACAAGAAGATGAGCAAGAGCCTGCCGCCGGCGGGCTGCGTCAACCTCCTGGACGACCCGAAGGTGACCGCGAAGAAGATCCGCTCCGCCGTCACCGACACCGGGCGGGAGGTCGTCGCGGACCCCGAGGGCAAGCCGGGCGTCACCAACCTGCTCACCATCCACTCCGCCTTCTCGGGGCAGAGCACCGCCCAGCTCGAGGAGCACTTCGCCGGTCGCGGGTACGGCGACCTGAAGAAGGAGCTCGCCGAGGTCGTCACCGAGGCCCTCGCCCCGGTGCAGCAGCGCACCACCGAGCTGCTGGCCGACCCCGCCGAACTCGAGCGCCTGCTCGCCGGGGGTGCGGCGCGGGCCCGCGAGGTGGCCGGCCGCACGCTCGCCGCGGTCTACGAGCGGGTCGGTTTCCTCCCACCCGCGGGGCCGGCGGCATGAACGACGACACCTTCGTCGGCCGGCTGGGCACGCCGCCGGAGACGGCGCTGCTCGGGGTGATCGTGCCCATCCCCGAGCCGTGGGCGGCCCTGCTCGTCGACTGGCGGTGCAAGGTCGGCGACCCGCAGGCGACGCTGGTGCCCCCGCACGTGACGCTGCTCCCGCCGACGGAGGTGCCGGTCGCCGACCGTGACGCCATCACCGCGCACCTGGCCGGCGTCGCCGCCGCGCACCCGCCGTTCGACATGCACCTCGCGGGCACCGGCACGTTCACGCCGGTCTCCGACGTCGTCTTCGTGGCCGTGGCGCGGGGGATCGGCAACTGCGAGCTGCTGGCCCACGACGTCCGCCAGGGCCCCCTCGACCGCTCGCTGTCCTTCCCGTACCACCCGCACGTGACCGTCGCGCACGACGTGCCGGGCGACATGCTCGACCTGGCCTACTGCGGGCTGCAGGACCTCTCCGCCGAGTTCCGGGTGGAGCACTTCACCGAGTTCGAGCAGACGGCGGCCGGTGTCTGGGAGATCGCCCGCGAGTACCCGCTGACCGGCCCGGAGCGCTGAGCGGACGCTGCGCGGGGGCCGGGCAGGCCCCAGACTCGGGCGGTGAGCTCCACCCCCACCCGCGAGGCCCCCGACGCGGAGGCCCCCGCCCGGAAGGGGTGGCCGGCGCGGGCGTGGGACCGCGTCGAGAGCACGATCGGCACCGCCCGGCGGCGTTCCCCCTGGTTCGACCACCTGGCCCGGGCCGGCGGCCGTTACCAGCGGCTGCAGGGCGATCTCATGGCCGCGGGGGTCACCTACTTCGCCTTCCTGGGGCTGTTCCCCGTCCTGCTCCTGGTGGCCTCGGTCATCGGCCTGGTGCTGGCCGGGGACGAACTGCTCCAGCGCGAGCTCTACGAGGCGATCCGGGCGGCCTTCCCGGGCAGCACCGGGCAGGACATCGTCGCCGACCTGCGCGGCGCGGTCGGCTCCGCGGAGGTGGTCGGCGCGATCGGGCTGGTCGGTTTCGTCTACGCCGGCCTGCGTGCGATGGACAAGTTGCGCATCGGCATGGAGCGCACCTGGAAGGGCAACGCCGAGGAGCCGGAGTTCCTGCGGGACAACGTCCAGGACCTGCTGGCCCTGGTGCTGCTCGGGGCGGTCGGCCTGGCGAGCCTCGGGCTGACCGGCGTCGCGACGACGGCGACGTCCTGGTTGCTCGGCGTGCTCCGGCTCGAGGACGTGGCCGGTCTCGCGGTGCTCACCACCGTGGTGACCCTGGCGCTGGCCTTCCTCGGCGACGTCGTCGTCTTCCTGTGGCTGCTGAAGGTGGTCCCCGCCACGCCGCACCCGGTGCGCCGGCTGCTGCCGGGGGCGCTGTTCGGCGCGGTCGGCTTCGAGGCGCTGAAGCTGATCGGGAACCTCTACCTCGCGCTCATCTCCGGCAGCGTGACCGCCTCGGCGTTCGGCGGCGCCGTCGGCATCCTGGTCTGGATCAACGTCGTCTTCCGGTTCGCCTTCTTCACCGCCGCCTGGACCGCCACCCTGCCGGCCGTGGAGTCCGTCGCCCGGCCGGCGGAGGAGGAGCCCGCGGCCGGCGCACCGGCGCGCTGACCCCGGTTGCCGTGTCGTGAGGTGGGACACGGCAACCAGGGCGGCGCGACCCGATCGGAGGAGGGTTCGCAACGATCGGGTCTCAGTACGTGCGAGAGGTTGTGGGGGGCTCGGTCCGCGCGGTTAGCGTCCGGGGTCGTGCTCCCTTGTGAGCCGCTCTCCGGGGTGGTTCGGGTGCACGCGCAACCCACCACCGGGAGCCCCGCCACGAGGCGGGGACCTCCCCACAGCAAAGGAGATCGTCTTGCGCCGAGCGCGGATGACGAAGGCCGCGGCGCTGCTGCTGGCCGGCAGCCTGGCCCTGGCGGCCTGTGCCAGTGACGAGGAGCCCACGGCCGGCGGCGACAGCGGCGGCGGCAGCGGTTCGGACGGCCTCCAGGTCGGCCTCGCGTACGACGTCGGCGGCCGCGGCGACCAGTCCTTCAACGACTCGGCCTACGCCGGCGTCGAGGCGGCCATCGCGGAGCTGGGCGGCGAGGTCCAGGAGTTCAGCCCGAACGACGACGGCTCCGACCGCGTCGAGGGCCTGGCCAACCTGGCGGAGGCCGGCTACGACCCGGTCATCGGCGTCGGCTTCGCCTACGCCGAGACGATCGCCGAGGTCGCCGAGGAGTTCCCCGACACGACCTTCGCCGTCGTCGACTCGTCCGTGGCCGACAGCGGCCTCGAGAACGCGACCGGCCTGCTGTTCGCCGAGGAGCAGGGCTCCTTCCTCGCCGGCGTGGCCGCCGCGCTGAAGAGCGAGACCAACCACGTCGGCTTCGTCGGTGGCGTCGAGATGCCGCTGATCCAGAAGTTCGAGGCCGGCTTCGTGGCCGGTGCCCAGGCGGTCGACCCGGACATCCAGGTCGACGTCGAGTACATCTCCCCGGCCGGTGACTTCTCCGGCTTCGGCGACCCGGCCCGCGGCCAGATCCTGGCCCGCAGCATGTACGACGCCGGCGCGGACATCGTCTTCCACGCGGCGGGCGGCTCGGGCAGCGGCGTCTTCCAGGCGGCCGCCGAGACCGGCAACCGGGCGATCGGTGTCGACTCCGACCAGTACCAGACCGTCGACGACCCGGCGCTGCAGGCGGTCATCATGACCTCGATGCTCAAGCGGGTCGACAACGCGGTCGAGGCGTTCATCAACGACTACGCCGAGGGCAACGTCCAGGGCGGCATCGACATCCTCAACGACCTGGAGAGCGACGGCGTCGGCCTGGCCACCTCGGGTGGGCAGATCGACGACATCCAGCAGCAGATCGAGGACTACCGCCAGCAGATCATCTCGGGCGAGATCACGGTCCCGACGACCCCGTGAGGCGTGGTGCGCCGGCCGGGACCTCCGGCCGGCGCACCGGAGCGACCCTCCGACGGCGGGTCCGGGCGTGCTGCCCGGGCCCGCCGTCGTGGTGATCGGGGGTCTTACCCGGAGCGGGGGGCGCGCTCCCCGTCGCCGCGGGGGTGCGACATCATGCGCAGGGCGGGTGGCCGTACCCCGGTCGCCCGCCCGGCCACCGGCATCCCCGGGGGGCGACGACCGGACCGGCGTCGTCCCCGGTGTGCCGGATCGAGACCAGTGCCGCCCGCGCGGCGCACCGTGAGAGAGAGGCCCACCCATGGCCCAGGCTCCAGCAGCCGGTGCCGAGCAGCCCGACGGCGGGGCGGCGCGGTCGCCGTACGCGGTCGAGCTGCACGGCATCACCAAGCGCTTCCCCGGCGTCGTCGCGAACAAGGACATCGAGCTGGCGGTCCGGCGCGGCCAGGTGCACGCGATCGTCGGTGAGAACGGCGCGGGCAAGTCCACGCTGATGAAGACCCTGTACGGCGAGCACCGGCCGGACGAGGGCACGATCCTCGTCGACGGCCGCCCCGTGCAGTTCCGCAGCCCGGCCGACGCGATCGCGGCGGGCATCGGCATGGTGCACCAGCACTTCATGCTGGCCGACAACTTCACGGTGCTCGAGAACGTGGTGCTGGGCAGCGAGCCCAGGAAGGGCGGGCGCCTGGACCGCGACAGCGCCCGCCGCCGGATCGAGGAGATCTCCGAGCGCTACGGCCTCGGGCTGCGCCCGGACGACCTGGTCGAGGACCTCGGCGTCGGCGACCGGCAGCGGGTCGAGATCGCCAAGGTGCTGTACCGGAACGCCCGGATCCTCATCCTCGACGAGCCGACCGCCGTGCTGGTGCCGCAGGAGGTCGACGAGCTCTTCGGCAACCTCGCCGAGCTCAAGCGCGAGGGCCTCACCGTCATCTTCATCTCGCACAAGCTCGACGAGGTCCGGAAGGTCGCCGACGCGATCACCGTGATCCGCCGGGGCACCACCGTCGGCGAGGCCGACCCCCGCACGACCACGGCCAAGCAGCTCGCCGAGATGATGGTCGGCGCCGAATTGCCGACGCCGGAGCTGCGCAGCTCCACCGTGCGCGAGACCCCGGTGCTCCGCCTCGCGGGTGTCACCGTCGCCTCGGACGCGGGGCGGCCGCTGATCGATACCGTCGACCTCACCGTCCGCGAGGGCGAGGTCGTGGGCATCGCCGGGGTCGAGGGCAACGGGCAGGCCGAGCTCGTCGACGCAGTCATGGGCCTGCGCTCGCTGGCCGCCGGCACCGTGTGGCTGGGCGACGAGGACATCAGCGGGTGGGCCACCCGCGCCCGCCGCGAGGCCGGGGTCGGCTTCATCCCCGAGGACCGCCACCGGCAGGGGATGCTGCTGGGCGCCCCTCTCTGGGAGAACCGCATCCTCGGCCACCAGACCCGGCCGCCGGCCGCGAAGGGCCCGTTCATCGACCGCAAGGGCGCCCGCGCCGACACCGAGCGGATCATGCGCGAGTACGACGTCCGGGCCCCCGGCCCCGACACGCTGGCGGTGGCGCTCTCCGGCGGCAACCAGCAGAAGCTGATCGTCGGCCGCGAGATGAGCGCCACCCCCCGGCTGCTGATCGCCGCCCACCCCACCCGCGGGGTCGACGTCGGCGCGCAGTCGGTCATCTGGGAACTGCTGAAGGACGCCCGCGGCGAAGGGATGGGCATCGTGCTGGTCTCGGCCGACCTCGACGAGCTGATCGGGCTCTCCGACACGCTGCACGTCATGTTCCGCGGCCGCCTGGTGGCCACCGTGGACCCGCGCCAGGTGACCCCCGAGGAGCTCGGCGGCTACATGACCGGCGCCCGGACCGCGGCAGGTGCGGCATGAGCGAGCGTGCGAGCTCCAGGAGCAGAGCCCGGTGGCGGTTCATGGTGGCGACGAGCGCTAGCGAGGAGACCTCATGAACCGTCTCCGCAGCACGGGCCTGGCCCTGCTGGGTCCGGCGCTCGCCGTCCTCGTCGCGCTGGTGATCTCGGCCGTGGTCATCGCGCTCATCGGCGAGAACCCGCTGCGGGCGCTGCAGGTCATGACCGACCTCGGTGACGCGCCCTCCCAGCAGGTGCAGTCGATCGTGGTGATCCTCAACCGCGCCGTCCCGCTCTTCCTGGCGGGGCTCGCGGTGTCGGTCGCCTTCCGCATGGGGCTGTTCAACATCGGCGTGGAGGGCCAGTACAGGATCGCCACCGTCGTCGCCGCCGCGGTCGGTGCGGCCGTGGCGCTGCCCGGCCCGCTGCACGTCCTGCTCGTCATCGTCGTCGCGATGGCGGTCGGCGCCCTGTGGGCCGGCATCGTGGGCGTGCTCAAGGTGACCCGCGGCGTGAGCGAGGTCATCAGCTCGATCATGCTGAACTTCATCGCGCTCGGGCTGGCGTCCTACCTGCTCACCGGCCCGTTCCGGGGCAGCCCGGAGGGCGCCTCGATCATCACCACGACGCCGCTGCCGGAGTCGGCCTGGCTCCCGGGGCTCAACGGCGTGCTGGGCGCCTTCGGGCTGGCCGAGCCGCGCACGGAGCTGTTCGGCTTCCTGATCGTCGCCGTCGTCGTGGGCATCGCGATCGCGGTGCTCATCCAGCGCACCCGCTTCGGCTTCGACCTGCGGGCCACCGGCATCTCGGCCTCGGCGGCCACCGCCAGCGGTGTCGACGCCCGCCGCATGGTGGTCACCACGATGCTGCTCTCCGGCGCGGTCGCGGGCCTGATCGGGCTGCCCGACCTGCTCGGCGACGCGCGCGCCTTCGGCACCGAGTTCACCGCCGGGTTGGGCTTCCTCGGCATCGCCGTGGCGCTGCTCGGCCGCAACAACGTCCTGGGGATCGCGCTGGCGGCGCTGCTGTTCGCGTTCCTCGACCGCGCCGCCCTGCCGCTGCAGTTCGCGGACATCCCGGCCTCGGTGGTCACGATCATCCAGGGCACGATCGTGCTCGCCGTCGTGATCGCCAACGAGATCGCGCGCCGGCTGGCGCTGCGCTCGGCCGAGCGCTCCGGCGCCGAGGCGACCGGCGCGCCCCCGGACCCCGGTGGCAGCGCGGACCCGGGCGGCCCCGGCCCCGGTACCGGTCCCGACGGCGGGCACCGGGTCCGCACCGGCGTTACCGGCTCTTCCGAGGAGGCGCGCGCATGAGCGAGCTTGCGAGCTCGAGAAAGGCAGAGCCACCCGTGGGCATGCGGTCACCGAGCGTCAGCGAGGTGGGCGCATGACCACCGCGACCCCGGCCGGCGGCAGCACCGCGACCCGGCCCAGCCGCGGCCCGCTCACCGACCGGCTCACCGGCGGGGGCCGGGGCACCCGGATCGTGTGGCTGGTCCTCGGCCTGCTGTTCGTCTTCTCCGTCACCCGGGCGATCTCCGGCGAGGAGGCGCTGACGTCGTCGTCGACGATGCGGGCGGCGCTGCTGCTGGCGGTGCCGATCGGCCTCGCCGCGCTGGGCGGGCTCTACGCCGAGCGCGCCGGCGTGGTCAACATCGGCCTCGAGGGGATGCTCATCCTCGGCACCTGGGGCGCCGGCTGGGCCGGCTGGCAGTGGGGCTGGGTCGGCGCGATCATCGGCGGCACCGTGCTCGGGGCCATCGGCGGCCTGCTGCACGCGATCGCGACGGTGACCTTCGGCGTCGACCACGTCATCTCCGGCGTGGCGATCAACATCCTCGCCGCCGGCGTCGTCCGCTTCCTGTCCGAGCTGGTCTACACCGAGGGAACCGGTGGCGGGCCGACGCAGTCGCCGTCGGTGGGCGGCGACCCGCCGAGCTTCTCCGTCCCGGTGCTCTCCTCCGGGCCCGACCTGCTCGGCGACCTGGAGAACTCCGGCTGGTTCCTGCTCAGCGACCTCGCCGGCGTGCTGCGCGGGCTGACCAGCGGGCTGGGCGTGGTCACGCTGCTGGCGATCCTGCTGATCCCGATCTCCTACGTCGTCCTCTGGCGGACGGCGTTCGGGCTGCGGCTGCGCTCCTGCGGCGAGAACCCGGCGGCCGCCGACTCGCTGGGCGTGCCGGTGTACCGGATGAAGTACATCGCGGTGATCATCTCCGGCGCGCTGGCCGGGCTCGGCGGTGTCTTCCTGGTCTTCGTCGCGGGCATCTACCGCGAGGGGCAGACCGGCGGCCGCGGCTTCATCGGCCTCGCCGCGCTCATCTTCGGCAACTGGCGCCCGGGCGGGCTGGCCGCCGGCGCCGGGCTGTTCGGCTTCTCCGACGCCCTGCAGCTGCGCAGCCGGACGGCGGTGGTCGCGCTGCTGCTGCTGGTCGCGCTCCTGCTGGTCGGCGTCGCGGTCTACCAGGCCGTGCGGCGCCGCTGGGTGCCGGCGGTGCTCGCCGTCGTGGTCGCGGCGCTCGCCCTCGCCGGGTTCCTCACCGTCGACGAGCTGCCCGACGGCATCGTCTTCTTCACCCCGCACCTGACCACGCTGCTGGTCCTCTCGCTGGCCTCCCAACGGTTGCGGATGCCCAAGGCCGACGGACTGGTCTACCGACGAGGGGAACACTGATGGAGCCGGACTGGGACGCCCTGCGGGCCGCGGCCCGCGAGGCCATGACCCACGCCTACGCGCCCTACTCGGCGTTCCCCGTCGGCGTCGCCGGCCTGGTGGACGACGGCCGCGTGGTCACCGGGTGCAACGTGGAGAACGCCTCGTACGGCCTGGGGTTGTGCGCCGAGTGCGGCATGGTGAGCGACCTGGCCCGCACCGGGGGCGGCCGGCTGGTCGCCGTGGCGTGCGTGGGCGGGGACGGGCAGCCGCTCATGCCCTGCGGCCGCTGCCGCCAGCTGCTGTGGGAGCACGGCGGCGCCGACATGCTCATCGAGACGGTGTCGCTCGGCATCGTGCCGATGCGGGAGGTGCTGCCCGACGCGTTCGGCCCCGACGACCTGGTCGCGGCGACGGAGCGGGGGCAGGGCTGATGGCCGGCCACGACGCGATCGACGTCATCCGCGCCAAGCGGGACGGCGTCCCGCTGACCGCCGAGCAGATCCGCTGGGTGATCGGCGCCTACACCGCCGGGCAGGTCCCGGACGAGCAGATGAGCGCGCTGCTCATGGCGGTGTTCTTCCGCGGGATGAGCGCCGACGAGCTCGCCGCCTGGACGCAGGCGATGATCGACTCCGGCGAGCGGAAGGACCTGTCCGCGCTCGGCCGGCCCACCGCCGACAAGCACTCCACCGGCGGGGTCGGCGACAAGATCACGCTGCCGCTGGCGCCGCTCGTCGCCGCCTGCGGCGTCGCCGTCCCGCAGCTCTCCGGCCGGGGCCTCGGCCACACCGGGGGCACGCTGGACAAGCTGGAGGCGGTCCCCGGCTGGCGGGCGGACGTGCACGAGGAGGCCTACCTCGCGCAGCTCCGCGACGTCGGCGCGGTCATCTGCGCGGCCGGCCACGACCTCGCCCCGGCCGACAAGCTGCTCTACGCGCTCCGCGATGTCACGGGCACCGTCGAGTCGATCCCGCTCATCGCCAGCTCGATCATGAGCAAGAAGATCGCCGAGGGCGCCGACGCGCTGGTGCTCGACGTCAAGACCGGCTCGGGCGCCTTCATGAAGAACCCCGACGACGCCCGGACGCTGGCCCGCACGATGGTCGGGCTCGGGGAGGCCGCCGGGGTGCGCACGGTGGCGCTGGTGACCGCGATGGACCGGCCGCTGGGCCGCGCCGCGGGCAATGCCGTCGAGGTCGCGGAGTCGGTGGAGGTGCTCGCCGGCGGCGGGCCCGCCGACGTCGTCGAGCTGACCCTCGCCCTGGCCCGGGAGATGCTCGCCGGGGCCGGCCGGGACGACGTCGACCCCGCCGATGCGCTGCGCGAGGGCCGGGCCATGGACGTGTGGCGGCGCATGATCGGCGCCCAGGGCGGCGACCCCGACGCCCCGCTGCCGCAGCCCGCGGAGCGGCACGTGGTGACCGCCTCGGCCACCGGCACCCTGACCCGCCTGGACGCCTACGCCCTGGGCGTCGCCGCCTGGCGGCTGGGCGCCGGCCGGGCGCGCAAGGAGGACCCGGTGCAGGCTGCCGCGGGGATCACCTGGACCGCCGGCGTGGGGGAGCGGGTGACCGCGGGCCAGCCGCTGCTGGAGCTGCAGACCGACGACGCCGACCGGATCCCGCGGGCGCTCGAGGCGCTCGAGGGCGCCATCGGGGTGGACACGGGCGAGCAGCCGCTGCCGCTGGTGCTCGACCGCATCACCGCCTGAACCCCGTCGCGATCATGGCGCCGTGACCACCCCCGGACCCGGATCCGCGGTCCCGGCGCCGTGATCGCGGGGGGAGGGGCGCGGGCGGTCGCAGCCGAAGGGGGAGACTGTTCCCTCGTGCAGAAGGACTCCCTCCTCCCCACCCAGGAAGGACCCCGTCCTCCCCACCCGCCGCAGGCCCAGGCCGGGACCCGGGGCGGGGCGGCGGCGGGACCCGTGAGGGAGCCGGTGGACCCCGAGGCGGCCATCTCCATCCGCGGGCTGGTCAAGCGCTACGGGGACCGGGCGGCCGTCGACGGGCTGGACCTCGACATCCGCCGCGGGGAGATCTTCGCGCTCCTGGGGCCCAACGGGGCCGGGAAGACGACGACGGTCGAGATCTGCGAGGGCTACCGCGACCGGGACGCCGGCGAGGTGCGCGTGCTCGGGGTCGACCCGGCGCGGGGCGGTCGCCGCTGGAAGGCGGAGCTCGGCATCGTGCTGCAGTCCGGCGCCGGGGACAGCCAGCTCTCGGTGCGCGAGCTGCTGTCCGCGCAGGCCTCCTACTACGCCGACCCCCGCGACCCCGACGAGGTGCTGGAGCTGGTGGGCTTGACCGAGAAGGCCGGGGCCCGCGGTCGCACGCTCTCGGGCGGGCAGCGGCGCCGGCTGGACGTGGCGCTGGGCATCGTCGGGCGGCCCCGGCTTCTGTTCCTCGACGAGCCGACCACCGGCTTCGACCCGGAGGCGCGCCGCCAGTTCTGGTCGCTGATCCGGTCGCTGCGCGAGCTGGGCACCACCATGCTGCTCACGACCCACTATCTCGACGAGGCCGAGGAGCTGGCCGACCGGGTCGGCGTCCTCGCCCACGGCCAGCTCGCCGAGGTCGCCGTCCCGACCGCGATCGGCGGCCGCGGCACCGCGCCCGCCGTCGTCAGCTGGACCGAGGACGGCGCCCGCCGCACCGCCGAGACCGCCACGCCCACCGCGTTCGTCGCCGAGCTCGCCGCCCGCTTCCCCGGCGAGGTGCCCGACCTCGCGGTCAGCCGGCCCACCCTCGAGGACGTCTACCTCAAGATGATCGGGGACCGCTCGTGAGCACCACCGCACCGGAGCGGGCCGCCCTGCCCTCGGTCACCCGGGTCTCCCGCACGCGGGCGGGGGTGGAGCTCAAGGAGTTCTTCCGCCAGCGCGAGTCGGTCGTCTTCACCCTCGTCTTCCCGGTCATCCTGCTGCTCGGGCTGGGCGCGGTCCTGGACTACGACCTGGGCTCCGGCGTGGACTTCCCGCAGTACTTCATGGCGGGGGTCATCGCTGCCGGCATCGTGGGCGCGAGCCTGCAGAACATGGCGATCCACATCGCCGGTGAGCGCTCCGACGGCACGCTCAAGGCGCTGGCCGGCAGCCCGATGCCCAAGACCGCCTACTTCGTCGGCAAGGTCGCCCAGGTCGTCGCGGTGACGATCGCGACGATCGTGCTCCTGCTGGTCGTCGGCGTGCTCGTGTTCGGCATCGACCTGCCCACGGGTGCGGACTGGCTGACCTTCGCCTGGGTGACCGTGCTGGGGGCGGCGGCCTGCACTCTGCTCGGCATCGCGGTCTCCTCCCTGGCCCGCAACTCCCGGTCGGCCTCGGCGACGATCACGCCGATCGCGCTCGTGCTCGAGTTCATCTCCGGCGTCTTCATGCCCTTCGACCAGGTGCCCGGGTGGTTGCAGGACGTCGCCGCGGTCTTCCCGGTGAAGTGGCTGGCCCAGGGCCTGCGCTCGGTGTTCCTGCCCGACTCGCTCGCCGCCCGCGAGCCGGCGGGCTCCTGGGAGCTCGGCACGGTGGCGGTCGTGCTCGGCGTCTGGTGCGTGCTGGGCCTGCTGCTCTGCGTCCGCACCTTCCGCTGGCAGGAGAGATGACAGATGACATCGTCGGTGCCGTCCCGGCCGCGGTGAGCCGCTGAGTCGCGCCTGCGCGGAGGCCTTCGGCCCACCTCCGGCCCCCACTCGGCACGACACCGCGGCCAACGGGCCATCCCCCCAGTACGGCAACAGGTGGGCGGACCGGTTGCCCTCACCGACCAACGGAGTGCGCTGACTTCCAGTTCTGGCCTCGAAAGTGGGCGTCATCGCACATCGTCCCGTGCCCGATCTCATGAGGAGGCGCACAGGTCAGACGGCTGGTTCGAGCGTCGGCTCGGTCCGGATGTCCCACATCCACGTGTTGCCGCTCAGGCCCCCGCGCTGCTCCACGTCGTTCCTCGGGGGACCTCCGGACCCCGCTCGGCACGACGCCGATCGGTGGGTCGGTAGCTTTCCCATGTGCCCGCACCGCTGAACACCGAGAACGTCCGTCGCGCCCCGAAGGTCCTGCTGCACGACCACCTGGACGGCGGGCTGCGGCCGCAGACGGTGCTCGACCTGGCCGACGAGGCCGGCTACCGGGACCTTCCGGCGTCGGACGCCGCGTCGCTCGGGCGCTGGTTCCGCGAGGCGGCGGACTCCGGCTCCCTCGTGCAGTACCTGGAGACGTTCGCGCACACCGTCGCCGTGATGCAGACCCCTGACGCCGTCGCACGCGTGGCCCGGGAGTGCGCGCTCGACCTCGCCGCCGACGGCGTCGTGTACGCCGAGGTGCGCATGGCCCCCGAGCTGCTCACCGGCGGGATGCCGATGGAGGCGGCGGTCGAGGCGATGCTCGACGGCTACGCGCAGGGCAGCCGGGACGCCGCCGCCTCGGGCACCCCCATCCGCATCGGCACGCTGCTGTGCGCCATGCGGCAGGAGGACCGCTGGGAGGAGGTCGCCGACCTCGTGGTCCGCTACCGCGACGCCGGCGTCGTCGGCTTCGACCTGGCCGGCCCGGAGGACGGGTTCCCGCCGGACCGCATCCCCGCCGCGCTCGCCCTGCTGGACCGCGCGAGGGCGCACCGGACCGTGCACGCGGGGGAGGCAGCCGGCATCGCCAGCATCGTGGCCGCGCTCGACGGCGCCGGAGCCGAGCGGCTCGGCCACGGCGTGCGGATCGCCGACGAGGTCGCCGCGGACGGCACGCTCGGCCCGGTCGCGCAGCGGGTCCGCGACGCCCAGGTCACCCTCGAGGTGGCGCCGTCGTCCAACGTGCAGACCGGCGCCTACTCCTCGCTCGCCGAGCACCCGGTGGACCGCCTGCACCGGCTCGGCTTCGCCGTCACGCTCAACACCGACAACCGGCTGATGAGCGGGGTGTCGGTGACCAGCGAGGTCACCGACGTCGCGACGACCTTCGGCTGGACGTGGGACGACGTGCAGACGGTCACCGAGCACGCGCTCGCCGGCGCGTTCCTGACGGACGACGGACGCCGGCGGCTGCTGGACGACGTCGTCCGCCCCGGGTACGCCGTGCTGCGGGGCTGACCCGTGGAGGTCCTGCTCGCCGAGGCGACCGGGCAGTCCTGGGACCGGCTGGCCGACCTCGGGGTGGCCTTCGCGCTCTCCGCGCTCATCGGGTTCGAGCGCGAGCTGCGGCACAAGGCGGCCGGTCTGCGCACGCTCACCATCGTGGGGTTCGCGGCGGCGCTGTTCATGGTGATCAGCCGTGCGGAGTTCGGCGACTCCCGCATCGCCGCCCAGGTGGTGTCCGGGCTGGGCTTCATCGGTGGCGGCCTGATCTTCGTGCGGCGGGATGCCGTCCGCGGGCTGACCACCGCGGCCGTCGTCTGGCTCACCGCGGCCGTCGGGATGGCCGCGGGGGCCGGGCTGTGGGCGTACGCCGCCGTCGCCACCGCCGGCCACCTGCTGATCGCCTACGCCTTCACCCCGCTGGCCCGGCGGCTCTCGGGGCGCGCGGCGCACGCGTACCCGCTGGTGCTGACCTACCGGGACGGGGAGGGCGTGCTGCGCCGGGCCCTCGCCGAGTGCACGCAGCAGGACTTCACGGTGCGGGACCTGGCGACCTCCCTCGAGGCCGAGCAGCGCAGCGGTGTCCCGCAGGCCACCGTGCGGCTGACGCTGGAGGGGACGGGCCCGGTCACGGCGCTCGCCGCCCGGCTCGCCGACCTCGAGGGGGTGCTGGCGGTCTCGGCCGGGCAGCAGGACGAGGACGCCGACTGACGCTGCCTCGGGTGGGAGCCGTCACGCCCGTTCGCGGGAATGGCCCCGTGATCTCCGCTGCTACGGTAGAGGCACCGGCACAAGGCCGGTCATCCTCCCGGACGGTCGGTCCGGGAACGAGCGCATCCGTGCAGATCCCGCGCCCCTCGGGCGCAGCTGATCGCCAAGTAGGACGCCGGCTCCCGCCGGGGCTCCTCCTCTTCCACGGGACGCGCTCCGAGCAGTATCGGAGCCCCACCCCGCATGACGTTGATCCACCCTGCCCCGATCGAGTCGAACGAGGCCGAGACCACCCCCGTCCAGGCGCCCGAGGCGCCGGCCGGCCCCACCTTCGGCCAGCTAGGGCTGCCCCAGCAGCTGGTGACCGCGCTCGAACGGCGCGACATCCGCCGTCCCTTCGCCATCCAGACCTCGGCCCTGCCCGACGCGCTCGCCGGGCGCGACGTGCTCGGCAAGGCCGCCACCGGCTCGGGCAAGACCCTGGCCTTCGGGCTGCCGCTGCTCGCGCGCCTCGGCGCCGAGGTGAAGCACGGCCGCCGCGCCCCGCGCGGGCTGGTCCTCGTGCCCACGCGCGAGCTCGCCCAGCAGGTGCACGACAACCTGGCCCCCCTCGGCCAGGCGACCGGCGTGCAGCTCGCCACCGTCTACGGTGGCGCGCCCATGTACCGCCAGATCCAGCAGCTCCGCCGCGGCGTGGACGTCATCATCGCCACCCCCGGCCGGCTGCAGGACCTGATCAGCCAGGGCGAGGCCACCCTCGCCGAGGTCGTCATCACCGTCCTCGACGAGGCCGACTTCATGGCCGACCTGGGCTTCCTCCCGGTCGTCAAGGAGCTGCTCGACCAGACCGCGGCCGACGCCCAGCGCCTGCTGTTCTCCGCGACGCTGGACGGCGAGGTCGACGCCCTGGTGCGCCGCTACCTCAAGGACCCGGCGCGGCACGAGGTCAAGCGCCCCGGGGACGACGCCCCGCCGGCCGAGCACCGCGCGTACACGCTGGCCTTCCGCGACAAGGTCGGGCTGACCAAGGAGCTGGCCCGCCGGCCGGGCCGGACGCTGATCTTCGTCCGCACCCAGCTGGGCGCCGACCGGCTCACCGAGCACCTGCTCGAGGCGGGCGTCGAGGCGGCGGCCATCCACGGCGGTCTCCCGCAGTCGGCCCGCAAGCGGGCGCTGGAGGCCTTCACCGACGCCCGGTCGCCGGTGCTGGTGGCCACCGACGTGGCCGCCCGCGGCATCCACGTCGACGACGTCTCGCTGGTCGTGCACTACGACCCGCCGGCGGACTCGAAGACCTACCTGCACCGGTCGGGCCGCACCGCCCGCGCCGGTGCCGCCGGTGTGGTCGTGTCGCTGCTGCTGCCCGACCAGGTCGGCCAGTCCAAGCGGCGCTTCCGCCAGGCCAAGGTCGACCCGGCTCTGCGCCGGGTGACCCCGGGCGACCAGGAGATCGCCGAGCTCGTCGCCAGCGGCGTGCACGTCGAGCCGGTCGAGCGCCCGGTCCGCGACTCGCGTCGCGCCGGTGGCCCCGGCGGCCGTCCGCGTCGCGAGGGCGACCGGCCCGGTGGCGGCCACCGCGGTGGCCCGCGCCGCTCCTACGGCGACCGCAACCGCTCCGGCGGTGAGCGGTCCGGCCGACCCGGCGGCAGCGACCGCCGGTTCGGCGGCGAGCGCTCGGCCCGCCCCCCGCGCCAGGGCTGACGCGCTCGCGCCGTCCTGGCTCAGCTCACGGGGTCCTGGCTCACTGTCGATCGTGAGCCAGGACCCTTGTTGATCAGGCGACCTGATCAACAAGGCGGAGGTGGCGGGTTCAGTCGCGGTGGACCAGCGCGCCGCCGACCGCCGCCACGACCTCGTCCCAGTCGGCGCGCAGCTGACCGGCCCCGGCGGCGTCCAGCGGCTCATCGGGCTGCCGCTCCGCGCGGGTCAGCGCCCGGCCGAGCGGCGCCGTCGGGGCGAGCAGCTCCTCGACCCGGGTCAGCCCCGCGTACTCGGCGAGGTCGCGCACGCCCTCGGCCGGCTGCACGAGGGCGCGGTGGGGCACCAGCCCGGCGGCGCCGTCGGCGACCTCGGCCAGCACCTCGGAGACCTCGGTGAGGTCGTAGCGGTCCTGCTCGGCGGGCAGCGGCAGCGTGTCGGTGTCGGCGACCTCGGGCCAGGAGGCGATCTCGACCAGGTCGTGCCGCTCGTTGCCGGCGCAGAAGCGCGCCAGGTCGGCGGGGGTGTCGAAGAGGAACACCTCGCCGTCGCGGCCGAGGAAGCGGGCGACGTCGTCGACGTAGCAGCGGAGGGTCACCCCCGAGCCCTCGGGGACGACGATCTCCACCGGCAGGATGCCGACGGCCTCCCAGAACTCCGCGGCGGCGGCGACCGCGGCAGGGGAGGCGGTCACCCGGCTGCCGCGCGCGATGGTGCTGACGCCCGGGCCGCCGGACACCGACGCGGCGGTCGCACCGGCGGGCTCGGCGTCGGCGACGTCGACCCGCCCGGCCGGCTCGTCGTCGGCGGCCATCTCGTCGTCGCCGGCCTCGGAGGCCGACGGGTACTCCACGACCGTGGCCGTCCCACCACCGGTCCAGTCGAAGTGGTCGGAGAGCTCCTCGACCACGTCTTCCCACAGCTCGTCGAAGACGCTGCCGACACCGATCCAGGCGTCCTCGCCGGAGCGCCCGGCGAAGGCCTCCACGCCCAGGCCCAGCGAGCCGATCTCCGGCTTGGCGGCGAACTCGGCGACGGCCTCGAACTGCTCCTCGTCGTCGTCCTCGTCGGTGGTGTCCAGGCACTCGGCCAGCCGGCTGACGATGTCGACGGTCGCGGCGAGCTCCTCCACCGCCCACCGGTCGGGGTTCTCGGCGGCGATGTCGTACACCCCGTCGAGGTCGTAGCGGTGGTCCTCGTCCGGGGTCAGGTCGGCCGCCGCCAGCCCCGCGACGACCGGCCACACCGGGTGGTCGGCGAGGTCGTGGTCGGTGCGCGTGCGGCAGAAGGCGGCGAGCTTCGCCGGCGTCGGGAAGAGGTGGACGGTCGCCGTGTCGTCCTCGGTGGTCCCGAGGAACGCCTGCCACTCCTCGCCGTCCTCCTCCCACGGCGGAGCCCACAGGGTGTACCCCGTGCGGTCGTCGAGGGTCAGTGCGATGGGGACGATGCTGGGCCTGGCCACCCGCCCATCCTGCCCTGTCGGCCCGGAGACGCACCTCCGGGCCGTGCCGCGGTCCTCAAAGGTTGATCATGTGGCCCGCGAGGCCGTGGATCGCCTCCTGCAGCCCCTCGCTGAGCGTGGGGTGGGCGTGCACGTTGCGGGCGAGCTCGGTGGCGGTGAGGTCCCACTTCTGCGCGAGCGTCAGCTCCGGGAGCAGCTCGGTGACCTCGGGGCCGACCAGGTGCCCGCCGAGCAGCTCGCCGTAGGTCTCGTCGGCGATCAGCTTGACGAAGCCCCCCGGCTCGGCGAGGCCCTGGGCCTTGCCGTTGGCGGTGAACGGGAACTGGGCGACCTTGATCTTCCAGCCTCGCTCGTCGGCCAGCTCGCGGGCCTGGGCCTCGGTGTAGCCGAAGCTGGCGACCTGCGGCGAGCAGAAGGTGGCCCGCGGCATCATCACGTAGTCCAGCTCCATCGTCTCCGCGCCGGCGATGGTCTCCGCGGCGACGACGCCCTGGGCCTCGGCCACGTGGGCGAGCATGAGCTTGGCGGTGACGTCGCCGATGGCGTAGACGTGCGGCACGTTGGTCCGCATCCGGTCGTCGATGGCGATCGCGCGGACGCGGTCGGTCAGCTCGACGCCCAGCTTCTCCAGGCCGTAGCCCTCGACGCGGGGGGTGAACCCGATCGCCTGCATGACCTTGTCCGCGTGCAGCTCGCGGGTGCCCTTGGCGTCGGAGACGGTGACCGTCACCTGGTCGCCCGTGTCGTCGATCCGCTCGACCTTGGTGGAGGTGAGCACCTCGACGCCGAGCTTGCGGTAGGCCTTGGCCAGCTCTTTGGAGACGGCGGCGTCCTCCAGCGGCAGCACCCGGTCGGCGTACTCGACGAGGGTGACCTGGACGCCGTAGTTGCGGAGCACGAAGGCGAACTCGACGCCGATCGCGCCGGCGCCGGCGATGACGATGCTGCGCGGCAGGTCGCGGCTGAGGATCTGCTCCTCGTAGGTGACGACCCGCTCGGAGAGCTCCGTGCCCGGCAGGAACCGGGTGTGCGCGCCGGTCGCGATGATCACGTTCTCGAAGGTGACGGTCTCCTCGCCACCGGCGTTCAGCGCGACCTGCAGGGTGTGCGGGTCGGTGAAGGTGCCCCGGCCGTCGAACTCGGTGATCCCGTTCTTCTTCATCAGGAAGTGCACGCCCTTGACCCGGCCGTCGGCCACCGTGCGGCTGCGGTCGAAGGCGGCGCCGAAGTCGAAGGAGACGTCGCCGGAGATGCCGAAGGTCTTCGCCTCGTCGCGCACCAGGTGGGCCAGCTCGGCGTTGCGCAGCAGCGCCTTGGAGGGGATGCAGCCCACGTTCAGGCAGACCCCGCCCCAGTACTGCGACTCGACCACCGCCACGCTCTTGCCGAGCTGGGCGGAGCGGATGGCGGCGACGTACCCACCAGGGCCGGCACCGAGGACGACGACGTCGAAATGAGGCACGGGCAGAGGGTAGTGCGACCTCGGCCGGTGCTCCCCGCGGAGGGCACCGGCCGCCGATCAGACGCCCATCGGGTGCCAGGAGAAGGACCCCGTCCCTCTCACCGCTCGCAGGCTCGCGGCGAGCCTCCGGACGGGGCCTCACACGCCCATCGGATGCCAGACTGTTTTGGTCTCGAGGAACGGTGTCATGCGGGACAGGCCGGGGTCGGCGGTCCAGTCCGGCTCGGTGACCGGCGGCCGGACGACCCGCTTGATGGTGCCGGCGGCCTCCCGCTCGAACTCCATCGCGCGGCCGGCCGGGGCGCCGGTGAGGTCGATGGCGTCGACGTCGGCGTGCTCGGCCAGCCACGGGCCCAGCTCCTCGGCGTCGCCGGTGAGCAGGTTGACCACGCCGCCGGGGACGTCGCTGGTCGCCAGCACCTCGCCGAGGGTGACGGCCGGGAGCGGCCGCTCCTGCGAGGTGACGACGACGGCGGTGCAGCCGGTGGCGAGCACCGGCGCGAGCACGCTGACCAGGCCCAGCAGGCTGGACTGCTGCGGCGCCAGGACGGCGACCACACCGGTCGGCTCGGGCAGGCTGAAGTCGAAGTACGGGCCGGCGACCGGGTTGGCCCCGCCGAGGACGGAGGCGAGCTTGTCGGTCCACCCGGCGTACCAGACCCAGCGGTCGATGGCGGCGTCGACGGCGGCCCGGGCCTTGCCCGACGACAGCCCCTCGCCGGCGGCGACCTCCTCGCAGAACTGGACGTGCCGGCCCTCCATCACCTCGGCCACCCGGTAGAGCACCTGGCCGCGGTTGTAGGCGGTGGCGCCCGACCACTTCGGGAAGGCGCCGCGCGCGGCCACCACGGCGTCGCGGGCGTCCTTGCGGGAGGCCCGGGAGGCATTGGCGAGGAAGTGGCCCTTGGCGTCGGTGACCGCGTAGGTGCGGCCGCTCTCCGAGCGCGGGAACGCGCCCCCCACGTAGAGCTTGTAGGTCTTCCGGACGGCGAGCCGGTCGTTGCCGATCACTGGTCAGCACCCTTCAGGTACGCGGCCAGCCCGTGCCGGCCGCCCTCGCGGCCGTAGCCGGACTGCTTGTAGCCGCCGAAGGGCGACGTCGGGTCGAACTTGTTGAAGGTGTTGGCCCACACCACGCCGGCGCGCAGCTGGTCGGCGATCTTGAGGATCCGCGAGCCCTTCTCGCTCCAGATCCCCGCCGACAGCCCGTAGGTGGAGTTGTTCGCCTTGGCGACCGCCTCGTCCGGCGTGCGGAAGGTGAGCACGCTGAGGACCGGACCGAACACCTCGTCGCGGGCGATGCGGTGGGCGGGGGAGACGTCGGTGAAGATCGTCGGCGGGAACCAGTAGCCGCGCTCGGGCAGCGCGCAGGCCGGCTGCCAGCGCTGGGCGCCCTCGGCCTCGCCGATGTCCGACAGCTCCCGGATGCGGGCGAGCTGCTCGGCCGAGTTGATCGCGCCGATGTCGGTGTTCTTGTCCAGCGGGTCGCCGACCCGCAGCGTGCCGATCCGGCGCTGCAGGGAGGCGATCACCTCGTCGTGGACCGACTCCTGCACGAGCAGGCGCGAGCCGGCGCAGCAGACGTGCCCCTGGTTGAAGAAGATGCCCTGGACGATCCCCTCGACGGCCTGGTCGATCGGGGCGTCGTCGAACACGATGTTCGCCGCCTTGCCGCCGAGCTCGAGGGTCAGCTTCTTGCGGGTACCCGCGACCGCGCGGGCGATGGAGCGGCCCACCTCGGTGGAGCCGGTGAACGCGACCTTGTCGACGTCGTCGTGCTCGACGACCGCCCGGCCGGTGTCCCCGGCGCCGGTGACGATGTTGACCACGCCGGCCGGGAGGTCGGCCTGGCGGCAGACCTCGGCGAACAGCAGCGCGGTGAGCGGGGTGGTCTCGGCCGGCTTGAGGACGACGGTGTTGCCGGTCGCCAGCGCCGGGGCGACCTTCCACGCCAGCATGAGCAGCGGGAAGTTCCACGGGATGACCTGGCCGGCCACGCCGAGCGGCTTGGGCGCCGGACCGAGGCCCGCGTGCTCGAGCTTGTCCGCCCAGCCCGCGTGGTAGAAGAAGTGCGCCGCCGCCAGGGGGACGTCGACGTCGCGGGACTCCCGGATCGGCTTGCCGTTGTCCAGCGACTCCAGGACGGCGAACTCCCGCGCCCGCTCCTGCAGCAGCCGGGCGATGCGGAAGAGGTACTTGCCACGGTCGGCGGGGCGCATCGGGCCCCAGGTCTTCTCGAAGGCCCTGCGGGCGGCGCGGACGGCGCGGTCGACGTCGGCCTCGCTCGCGGCGGAGACCTCGGTGAGGACCTCCTCGGTGGCCGGGTTGACCGTCTTGAAGGGCTCGCCGGTGCCGTCGACGAACTCGCCGTCGACGAACAGGCCGTAGGAGGGGGCGATGTTCACGATCGAGCGTGACTCGGGGGCGGGGGCGTACTCGAACACGGACATCGGGATCAGTCCACCGTGACGTAGTCGGGGCCGGAGTAGTGGCCGGTGCGCAGCTTCTGCCGCTGCAGCAGGAGGTCGTTGAGCAGGCTGGACGCGCCGAAGCGGAACCAGTCGGGGTCCAGCCAGTCGGGGCCGGCCGTCTCGTTGATCATCACGAGGTGCTTGACGGCGTCCTTCGTCGTCTTGATGCCTCCTGCGGGCTTGAAGCCGACCTGGCGGCCGGTGGCGATGCGGAAGTCGCGGACCGCCTCGAGCATCACCAGGCCCACCGGCAGCGTCGCCGCCGGGTTCACCTTGCCGGTGGAGGTCTTGATGAAGTCGCCGCCCGCGAGCATGGCGATCCAGGAGGCGCGGCGGACGTTGTCCAGCGTCTTGAGCTCGCCGGTCTCCAGGATGACCTTGAGGTGCGCGTCGCCGCAGGCCTCCTTGACCGCGACGATCTCCTCGTAGACGTCGAGGTAGCGGCCGCGGAGGAACGCGCCGCGGTCGATGACCATGTCGATCTCGTCGGCGCCGTTCTCCACGGCGTCCCGGACGTCGGCGAGCTTCACCGCACGGCTGGCCCGGCCGCTGGGGAAGGCGGTCGCGACGGCGGCGACGTGGATGCCGGTGCCCTCGAGCGCCTTCCGGGCTACGCCGGCGAGGTCGCCGTAGACGCAGACGGCCGCGACCCTCGGGCAGCTCGGGTCACCCGGGTCGGGCTGCTTGGCCTTCGCGGCCAGGCTGCGCACCTTCCCCGGGGTGTCGGCGCCCTCCAGGGTGGTCAGGTCGACCATCGAGATGGCGGTGTCGATCGCCCACGCCTTCGAGGTCGTCTTGATCGACCGGGTGCCCAACTGCGCCGCGCGCGCCTCGGCGCCGACCTGGTCCACGCCGGGGAGGCCGTGCAGGAAGGCGCGGAACGCCGCGTCGGAGCGGGTCACGTCGTCGTACGGCGGCAACGGCGCGTGCACCGCGGGGGTCGCCCCGGGCAGCGCGTCGGGGTCGAGCACGTGGGTCATGCGGCCATTCTCCACTGGCGGTGGCCCCCGCCCGACCCCGCTCACCCGCGGTGGGGGTGCGGCGGACCGGGCGTCGTCCCTCCGGCGGACATCCGGGGCGGCGGGATGTCCGCGTGGGGGACACCGCCTCCCGCCGTCGGGGGTGGGGGAGGGGCGCACCGCGGCCGCGCCGGGCGTCATCCCTCCGGCCGACATCCGGGGCGGTGGGATGTCCGCGTGGGGACACCGCTTCCCGCCGTCGGGGGTGGGGGAGGGGCGCACCGCGGCCGCGCCGGGGTGCATCCGCGCCGTCCGGAGCGTCGCGTCCGGGCGGCCGGTCCCGGCGGGAGCCCGTCCTGCCCCGCCGGTGCCGATACGGTGTCCGGCGTGCAGCTCACCGTCGTCGACCACCCGCTGGCCCGTGCCCGTCTGTCCCGGATGCGCGACGAGCGCACGGACAACGCCATGTTCCGCGCCGCGCTCCGCGAGCTGACGCAGATGCTGGTCTACGAGGCCACCCGCGACCTCGCCATCGCCGAGGAGCCGATCACCACCCCGGTCACCACGACCACCGGCTACCGGCTGGCTGCCCCGCCGCTCATCGTGCCCGTGCTCCGGGCCGGCCTCGGGATGGCGGACACCGCGCACGGGATGCTGCCGGAGTCGCAGATGGGCTTCGTCGGGCTCGCCCGCAACGAGGAGACCTTCCAGCCCGAGGCCTACATGGCCTCGCTGCCCGAGACCCTGGTCGGCCGCGACGTCTTCGTCCTCGACCCGATGCTCGCCACCGGCGGCTCGCTCGTGCACTGCTGCGAGCTGCTCACCGCCCGCGGCACGACGTCGATCACCGTGCTGTGCGCCCTCGCCGCGCCCGACGGGCTCCGCCGTCTCGAGGAGAGCGGCCTGCCGCTGCGGGTCTTCACCGCGAGCGTCGACGAGGGCCTCAACGACAAGGCCTACATCGTCCCGGGCCTCGGCGACGCCGGCGACCGCCAGTTCGGCGCGGTCTGACCGTGCGCTTCGGGGTCCTCGGCACCGGCCACTGGGCCAGGGCCGTGCACGCCACGGCGCTGGCCGCCCACCCGGCGGCGGAGCTGGCCGGGGTGTGGGGCCGCGACGCCGGGCGGGCGGAGGCGCTGGGAGCGGAGTTCGAGGTCCCCGGCTACGCGGACGTCGACGCGCTGCTGGCCGACGTCGACGCCGTCGCCGTCGCGCTGCCGCCGCACGTCCAGGCGCCGCTCGCGGTGCGTGCGGCCGAGGCGGGCAAGCACCTGCTCCTGGAGAAGCCGATCGCGCTGGACGTCGCCGCGGCCGACCGGGTGGTCGATGCGGTGCGCGCGGCCGGGATCGCCTCCGTCGTCTTCTTCACCTTCCGCTTCCAGACGGCGACCTCCACCTGGCTGACCCAGGCCGCGCGCACCCGCCTCGCCGGGGGAGCGGGTTCCTGGCTCTCCTCGCTCGCCGGCACCCCGTTCGCGGCCTCGCCCTGGCGCCAGGAGCACGGGGCGCTGTGGGACATCGGCCCGCACGCGCTGTCGGTGCTGGTGCCCGCGCTCGGGCCGGTCGTCTCCGTCCAGGCCGGGGCCGGGCTGCTCGACACCGTCCACCTGGTGCTCACCCACGAGTCGGGGACGGCCTCGACGCTGACGCTGTCGCACACGGTGGCGCCCATGTCGGCCGGCATCGAGTTCTACGTGCACGGCGACGCCGGCCGGCTGGTCCTGCTGCCCGACCTCGAGGCCCCGGTCGAGGCGTTCACCGTCGCCGTCGACGAGCTGACCGCCGCCGCCGTCGCCGGTGGCATCCACCCGTGCGACGTGGGCTTCGGCCGGGACGTCGTCGCCGTCCTCGCGACGGCCGCCCGCGCGCTGGACTCCGGCCGCCGCGAGCCCGTCGGCGCCTGACGGGTCGCCGTCAGCGGCGGGTCACCCCGTGGCGGAGCATGACGGTCCCGTTGCCGAACCGTCGCGTCTCGAGCAGCTCCAGGGCCGTGAGGGCGTCGGCCTCCCCGAAGAGCCGCCGGCCGCGGCCGAGCAGGACGGGCGCCACGAAGAGCCGGTACTCGTCGACGAGGTCCAGCCGGCGGAAGGTCGCGGCGAGGTCCGGCCCGCCGAGCACCATCTCGCCGCCGGGGAGCTCCTGGAGCGCCCGGATCTCGTCCGGGTCGACCTCGTGCCGCACCTCGGTGGCCCACGGCACCTCGTCGCGGGTGCGGGAGAACACGATCTTCGGCATGGCCCGCCAGATGCCGGCGAACTCCTTCTCCGGCGCCGAGGCTGCCGGGTCCTCGTCGGCCGTCGGCCAGTACGCGGCCATCAGCTCCTGGGTGACCCGGCCCTCGAGGAAGGCGCTCGCCGTCGCCAGTTGCGCGTTCATGTGGCTGTGCAGCTCCTCGTCGACGAGGTGCCAGCTGATGTCGTGGTCAGGGCCCTCGAAGAACCCGTCGAGGGACACCGACAGGTGGACGACGATCTTCCGCATGCTTCCTCCGCTCGTGGCCGGACCAGGCAGGGAGGAGACCGCCCACGGGGGCGGAACTCATCGGTGTCAAAGCCCGAGCGCCGCCGACATCTCCGCGCGCAGCTGGTCGAGCTCGTCGGCACCGCGGCCGCGGGCGGCGATCAGCCCGGCGTCGTCGTGCACGGGGACGACCGTCTCCAGGTAGGCCTTGAGCTTGGGCTCGGTGCCGCTGGGCCGGACGATCACCCGCACGCCGTCGCCCAGCAGCCGGACGGCGTCCACCGGCGGCGTCCCGAGCGCCAGGTCGGCGGACTCCACGGGGCGGCCGAGCAGCGTCGCCGGCGCCGCCGAGCGCAGCCGGGCCATCGCCCCGGAGATGACCGAGAGGTCCTCCACCCGCACCGACAGCTGCCCGGTGGCGAACAGCCCGTGCTCCCGGGCCAGCTCGTCCAGCCGGTCGAGCAGCGTGCGGCCGTCGGCCTGGAGCTCCGCGGCCAGCAGCGCGACGGCGGCTGCTGCGGAGATGCCGTCCTTGTCCCGCACCACCGACGGCGCCACCGAGTAGCCCAGCGCCTCCTCGTAGCCGTACACCAGCGGCGCCGCGTCCGAGCCGGCCCGCATGATCCACTTGAACCCGGTCGGGGTCTCCTCCGACGGCACCCCGTGCGACTCGGCGACGACGTGCATCAGCGAGCCGCTCACCAGCGACGACGCGTACGTCCCGCGCACCCCGCGGCGCAGCAGCCAGTCGGCCAGCAGCGCCCCCACCTCGTCGCCGGTCAGCTGCCGGCCACCGACGACCACCGAGCAGCGGTCGGCGTCGGGGTCCTGCGCGATCGCGACGTCGGCACCGGACCGCTCGGCCAGCGCGGTGAGCAGGTCCACCGCCCCGGGCTCCTCCGGGTTCGGGAAGGCGACCGTCGGGAACGCCGGGTCGGGGCGGTCCTGCTCGGGCACGCCGGTCGGCTCCGCGAAGCCCGCCGCGGCGAACACCAGCCGGGTCGTCGACGCGCCCACCCCGTGCATGGCGGTGTAGGCCACGCGCAGCGCGGCCCGGTCGGCGGCCGGCACCCTCTCCGGGTCGAGCGCCCGCACGACCGCGGCCACGTACCCGGTGAGGACGTCGTCGTCCAGGACCCCGTGCCCGCCGGCCAGCGGGATCTCCCGCGCCGGGCCGACGGCGGCGATCGCGGCCTCGATCTCCCGGTCGGCCGGTGGCACCAGCTGGGCGCCGCCGCCCAGGTAGAGCTTGTAGCCGTTGTCCTCGGGCGGGTTGTGGCTGGCGGTGACCATCACGCCGGCCACCGCGCCGAGGTGGCGGACGGCGAAGGCCAGCACCGGCGTGGGCAGCGGCCGCGGCATCAGCTGCACCCGGAAGCCCAGCGCCGAGAACACCTGGGCCGAGAGGGAGGCGAACTCGTCCGACCGCCGTCGGGCGTCGAAGCCGATCGCGACCGTCCCGCCCTCGGAACCGGTGTCCAGCAGGTACCGGCCCACCCCGGCCGCGGCGCGCAGCACCATGGCGGCGTTCATCCCGGCCGGCCCGGCCCGCAGCGGGCCGCGGAGCCCCGCCGTCCCGAAGGTCAGCGGACCGGCGAAGCGGCGGGCGAGCTCCGCGGTGTCCCCGGCGTCGACCAGCGCCAGGATCTCGGCGCGGTCGCCCTCGTGCGGGTCGGCTCCGGCCCAGGCGCGGGCGGTCTCGAGCAGGTCCTGCGTCATGCCGTGAAGTGCTCCGCGTCGAAGTCGGCGGTCGTGTACTCGCCGCCGACCCGGCGGTGCACCGGGTCGGCGAGGTCGGGCTCGCCGTGGGCGGCCACCAGCGCGGCGGCGTACCCCTCGGCGTCGTCGGTGGGCCGGTAGCCCAGCGCCTCGGCGGCGGAGAGATCCCACCAGCGGCGGGTGTTGTCCGACACCCCCCAGACCACGCGGAAGCCGGGCGACGGTGCCCGCAGTGCGGCGTCGACCAGCGCGACGGTGTCGGCGGGGGAGAGCCAGGTGGAGAGCTGGCGGGTGGTGGTCGGCTCGGCGAAGGCGCTGCCGATCCGCAGGCAGACGACGTCCAGGCCGTAGCGGTCGGCGTACAGCGAGCCCAGCGCCTCCATCGCGACCTTCGAGACCCCGTAGTAGGTGTCCGGGCGCGGGGGCGCGTCCTCCTCGCGGAGCAGGCCGCCGTCGGGACGCTCGGTCCAGCCCGACGCGTGGTTGCTGCTGGCCAGCACGACGCGCGGGACGCCGGCCCGCCGGGCGGCCTCCAGCGCGCAGTAGGTGCCCTCGATGTTGGCGTGCGAGATCGCCGCCCAGGTCGACTCCCCGGCGATCCCGGCGAGGTGGACGACGGCGGACGCGCCGCGGGCGGCGCCGGTCATCGCGGCCAGGTCGGTGGCGTCGGCGACCAGGTGCTCCTCGCCGGGCCGGGGCTCGGGCACCGCGACGACGTCGAGGCTGCGCACCGCCCAGCCGCGCTCGGGCAGCCCGCCGCGCAGGACCGTGCCGATCCGCCCGGCCGCGCCGGTGACCAGGACCGGACCGGTCACGGTGCCCCCTGGTCCGCTGCCGCGGACCGCTCCGCTCCTCGCTCGTTCCTCGCTGCGATGCTCACGGTCCTGTCCGCTCACGGCAGCCGCCCGATGAGCTCCACGAGGAACTGCCCGAGCCGTCCCGCGGCCGCCCGGCCGGCGGTGATGACCTCGTCGGCGTCCAGCTTCTCGCCGGTGACCCCCGCGGCGGCGTTGGTGACCAGCGAGAGGCCGAAGACCTCCAGGCCGGCGGCGTGCGCGGCGATCGCCTCCAGCGCGGTGGACATGCCGACCAGGTCCGCGCCGAGCGTGCGCAGCATCCGGATCTCGGCCGGCGTCTCGTAGTGCGGCCCGGGCAGCGCGGCGTAGACGCCCTCGGCCAGGCCCGGGTCGAGCTCCCTGGCGATCGCGCGCAGTCGCGAGGAGTAGAGGTCGGTGAGGTCGACGAAGTGCGCGCCCACGAGCGGGGAGCGGGCGGTCAGGTTGAGGTGGTCGGAGATGACGACCGCCTGGCCCACCCGGTGCTCGGGGGCCAGCCCGCCGGCGGCGTTGGTGAGGACGACCGTCTTCACGCCCGCGGCGGCCGCCGTCCGCACGCCGTGGACGACCGGCTCCACGCCGCGGCCCTCGTAGAAGTGGGTGCGGCCGAGGAAGAGCAGGACCTTGCGGTCGCCCACGCGCACCGAACGGACCTGGCCGCCGTGCCCGACCGCGGTGGGGGCGGCGAACCCGGGCAGGTCGCCGATCGCCACGGTGGCGGCCGCCTCGCCGAAGGCGTCGGCTGCGGGGGCCCAGCCGGAGCCCATGACGACGGCGACGTCGTGCGGGCCGCCGAGCGCGGTGGTCAGGGCGTCGGCCGCCTGCGCGGCCAGGGCGGTGGGGTCGGTTCCGGGGAGCTCGCTCACGCGGGGACGCTAGCGCAGCGGGCCCTGGGCCGCCGTGGCACTCGTGCCCCACCGGTCCCTGCCGGAGAGGGGCAGCCGCGTGTCGGTTCCTCGCCGCACCACCGGATCAGCAGCATGTCGCCCGTGCAGCGCATCGACATCGACGGCGTCCCCGTGTTCGCCGCGCCCGGGCCCCAGCGGGTGACGGCCGCCCTGGCCTTCGGGGTGGGCGTCCGCGACGAGACCTACGCGACCCTGGGCGTGACCCACCTGGTCGAGCACCTGGTGATGGGGTCGCTGCCCAAGTCGCACCTCGAGTGCAACGCGATGGTCGACACCGAGATGACCGTCTTCCACGCGACCGGGCGCCCGCACGCGGTGCTGGCCTTCCTCGCCGGTATCTGCGCCGCGCTCGCCGACCTCCCGGTGCACCGCATCGCCCAGGAGGTGGGCGTGCTGGAGGCCGAGAACTGCGCCGGCGCCCACCCGACGGCCGCCGCGCTCTGGGCGGCCCGCTTCCGGCTGACCGGCCCGGGGATCGCGCTCGCCGGCGGTGGCGTGCCGGTCGGGCTCGGCGAGGACGTCGTCCGGGCGCACGCCCGGCGCTGGTTCGTGCGCGGCAACGCCGCCCTGGTGTGGCACGGCGAGCTGCCGGCGGAGCTGCGGCTCCCGCTGCCCGAGGGCCCGCGGCCCCAGCGGCCGGAGCCGGTGCGGCGCGAGCAGGCGGGTCCGGTCTGGATGCGCGGTCCGGTCGCCGGGGTCGGGCTCCTGGTGACCGCCGGCGACCAGCGGGACGCCGCCGTCGGCGCCGGGCTGGACGTGCTCGTCCAGCGGCTGCGCGACGTCGCGCGGCACGAGCGCGGGCTGAGCTACCACGCCGACCTCGAGATCGCCGACGTCGCCCCCGGTCAGCGCGAGGTGGCCGTGCTCGTGGACGCCCGCGAGGGCGAGGAGGGCGCCGTGGCGCGGGTGCTCTGGGAGCAGTTCCTCGGCCTCGTCGACCACGGCCCGTCGGCGGCGGAGCTGGCGCACGCCGTCGAGGGGTACGCCGAGGACCTCGACAAGGGCGACGAGACGGTGCTGGGCGAGCTGACCCGGGCGGCCTTCTGCAGCCTCTTCGACCTGCCCTTCCGGTCCGGCGCCGACGGGCTCGCCGCCTGGCGCGAGGTCACGCGGCAGCAGGTGTCCGAGGCCCTGCGCCGCGCGGTGCCGACGGCGGTGCTCGTGCTGCCCGAAGGCGCGGATCCGGGCCCGCTCGCCGGGGGGATCGAGCCCCGCACCCTGTGCGACCACGTCCCGGAGCTCCCGAAGGGCACCACCTTCCGGCCCCCGCTGCTGGCCCGGGCGCTCACCAGGGAGGCGCGGCTGCGGCTGGTGGTCGGGGACGACTTCCTCGCGCACGGCGACTCCGGCGGCGACGGGCACGTCATCCCCTGGACGCAGGTGGAGGCGGCGGTGCCGGCGGCCGAGGGGGAGGGCGTGTTCGTCGTCGGGCGCAACCTCTGCGGGATCGACGTCCACGAGAACCTCTACGGCCGCAAGGCGGTCGACCTGGTCCGCGCCCGGCTGCCGCGCTCCGCGTGGGTCGTGCCGGCACCGCGGGCCGGTGAGCCCGGCAGCACCGTGCCCGCCGGGGGATGAGGGGCGCCGCCGGGTGGGGGAGCGTGGTCGTCCCTAGACTTCCGGAGGTGGAGATCCCCTTCCGTAGTTCGGGCCGCGCCAGCCTCGGCGTGGAGTGGGAGCTGCAGCTCGTCGACCGGGAGACCCGCGAGCTCGCCCCCGGCGCCGTCGAGATCCTCGAGGCCCTGCGCCCCGAGGGGGCCGAGGAGCACCCGAAGGCCAAGCACGAGCTCCTGCAGTCGACCATCGAGATCATCACCGGCGTCTGCACCACGGTGCGCGAGGCCAAGGCCGACCTCACGGGCACCCTCGCCGAGGTCGTCGCCCAGGCCGACCGGCGGGGGCTCGGGCTGCTCTGCGCGGGGACCCACCCGTTCACCGACTGGCAGACGCAGGAGATCTCGCCGAAGGAGCGCTACCAGGAGCTGGTGGAGCGCATGCAGTGGCTGGCCCGCCGCCTGCAGATCTTCGGGGTGCACGTGCACGTGGGCGTCCGCGCGCCGGAGAAGGTCATCCCGATCGTCAACGCGCTGTGCCAGTACGTGCCCCACCTGCTGGCGCTCTCCTCGTCCTCCCCGTTCTGGGTCGGCTGCGACACCGGCCTGGCGTCGGCCCGCACCAAGATCTTCGAGGGGATGCCGACCGCCGGGCTGCCCTTCCAGCTCGACGACTGGGGGGAGTTCGAGGAGTACATGGAGACGCTGATCTCCACCGGGAGCATCGAGAGCGTCCGCGAGGTCTGGTGGGACATCCGCCCGCACCCCGACTTCGGCACCGTCGAGCTGCGCATCTGCGACGGCCTGCCCACCCTCGACGAGATCGGCGCCGTCGCCGCCCTGGCCCAGTGCCTGGTCGAGCAGTTCGACACCCAGCTCGACCGCGGCTACACCCTGCCCCGCCCGGAGGAGTGGGTCGTGCGGGAGAACAAGTGGCGGGCGAGCCGCTACGGCCTGGACGCCGAGATCATCGTCGACGAGCACTACGCCGTCCGGCCGGTGCGCGAGGCGATCACCGAGCTGGTCGCGGAGCTGATGCCCACGGCCAAGCGGCTGGACTGCGAGGCCGAGCTCTCCGACGTGCTGCGGATCCTCGCGGTCGGCGCCTCCTACCAGCGGCAGCGGGCGGTGGCGCTGGAGCACGACGGCGAGCTGGCGCCGGTGGTGGACGGCCTGCTGGCCGAGCTGCGGGACGGCCTGCCCTCCTCGGGCCCCGCCGGCCGGCCCGACGGGCCGGTGCCCGGCCCGGCCGAGTGCGCGGGCGGGCACGCCGCATGACCCCGGTCGTCGAGAAGCTGGGCGCGGCCGTCGACGAGTGGGTCGGCGCCAACCGGTCGGCGCTGTCGGCCACCCGGCGGCACCTGCACGCCCACCCGGAGCTCGGCTACGCGGAGTTCGAGACGACGTCCTTCCTCGAGGAGCGGCTGCGGCACCACGGGCTCACGCCGCGCCGGTTGCCCACCGGAACCGGGCTCACCGTCGACGTCGGGACGGGCGAGGGGCCGGTGGTCGTCCTGCGGGCCGACATCGACGCGCTGCCGCTCAAGGACCTCAAGGACGTGCCGTACGCCTCCACCCGTGAGGGCCTGGCCCACGCCTGCGGTCACGACGTGCACACCACCGTGGTGCTCGGCGTGGCCGTCGCGCTCGCCGCGCTCGACGGGCTGCCCGGCACGGTCCGCTGCGTCTTCCAGCCGGCCGAGGAGACGGTGCCCGGCGGCGCCACCGAGGTGGTGGCCTCCGGCGTCCTCGACGGTGCATCCCGCGCCTTCGCCCTGCACTGCGACCCCTCCATCCCCGCCGGGACGATCGGGTTGCGGACGGGCGCCATCACCGCCGCCTGCGACCGGATGGACGTCACGCTCACCGGGCCCGGTGGGCACACCGCCCGGCCGCAGATGACCGTCGACCTCGTCGACGCGCTCGGGCGGATCATCACCGATCTGCCGGGGCTGCTCTCCCGCCAGGTCGACCCCCGCTCCGGGATGAGCCTGGTCTGGGGCGCGGTGAACGCCGGGGTCGCGGCCAACGCCATCCCGCAGCGGGGCACGCTGCGCGGCACGATCCGGGTGCTCGACCGGGACGCGTGGAAGGGGGCGGAGGAGCTGCTGCGCTCGCTGGTCGAGCGGGTCGTGGCCACCACCGGCGCGGAGGTCGACGTCGACTACATCCGCGGGGTCCCGCCGGTGATCAACGACCCCCGCGCCGTGGCGCTGCTGCGCTCGGCCGCGCTGGGCACGGTGGGTGCGGAGAACCTGGTGCTCTCGCCGCAGAGCATGGGCGGGGAGGACTTCGGCTGGTTCGCCGACGTCATGCCGATCGCGCTGGCCCGGCTGGGCACCCACGGCGGCGGCGCTCCCCTCGACCTGCACCGGGGCACCTTCGACGTCGACGAGCGCGCCATCGGCGTCGGCGTGCGGCTGCTCGCGCGCACCGCGCTGCTCGCGCTGGAGGCCGACGCCGAGCCCGCCGCGACCGGCGCCCAGGCACCCGCGCGCACGCGCCGACCCGCGCCCGGAGACACTTCTGCCCGACGAGCCCTGGACGAGAGGCGGGAACCAGAGGATGAGTTCCACCGACCACCGGACCAGCAGCGGTCCGGGGAGCGCACCGGCTGACGCCGACGTGCCGGCCGAGCACGCGGTCCCCGAGGACCTCGTGCTCGCGGGCGAGTTCGATGCGGTGACCCGCGACCAGTGGCGGGAGCTGGTCGCGGGCGTGCTGCGCAAGGCCGGGCGCGAGGAGCTCCCCGACCCGGCCGAGGACGCGCTGCGCCGGCCGGTGGCGCCGGGTGTGACGGTGGCCCCCCTCTACACCGCCGAGGACGCCGGCGACCTGCCCGCGGGCGTGGGCGTACCGGGCCTGCCGCCGTTCGTGCGCGGGGCGCGCCCGGCCGGTGGTCCGGCCGGCTCGGCCGAGGTGACCGCGTCCGGTGGCGCCGAGGGCGGTGCGTCCGGCGGGTGGGACATCCGTCAGCGGCACGCGCACCCCGACGTCGCCACCACCAGGGAGGCGATCGCCGCCGACCTGGAGAACGGCGTCACCTCGCTGTGGCTGGTGCTGGGCGAGGGCGCCATCCCGGTCGACGCGCTCGGTGAGGTGCTCGCCGACGTCTACCTCGACCTCGCGCCGGTGACCGTGCAGGGCGGCTTGGCGGCGGCCGAGGCGTTCCTCGCGCTGGTCGAGGGCCGCACCGACCTCGCACCCGGCGGCTCGCTCGGCCTGGACCCGCTGGGCGTCGAGGCGGCCTCCGGGGAGCGGCAGGACCTCTCCGGCCTCGCCGACGTCGCCCGCCGCGCGGCGGCCCACCCGGGTCTGCGCACCGTCGTCGTCGACGGCACGGTCTTCTCCGACGCGGGCGCCTCGGTGGTCGAGGAGCTGGGCTGCTCGCTCGCGGCGGGCGTCGCCTACCTGCGGGCGCTCACCGACGGCGGGCTGACCGTCGACGAGGCCGCCGCCCAGATCGAGTTCCGCTACGCCGCCTCGGCCGACCAGTTCACGACCATCGCCGCGCTGCGCGCCGCCCGCCGGCTGTGGGACCGCGTCGGCGAGGTCAGCGGCGCCTCGCCCGATGCCCGCGCCCAGCGGCAGCACGCCGTCACCTCGTCGGTGATGACGACGAAGCGCGACCCGTGGGTCAACATGCTGCGCACCACGGTGGCCTGCTTCGCCGCCGGCGTCGGCGGCGCGGACGCGGTGACCGTGCAGCCGTTCGACGCCGCGCTGGGCCTGCCGGACTCCTTCTCCCGCCGGATCGCCCGCAACACCCAGAACCTGCTGGTCGAGGAGGGGCACCTGGGCCGCGTGCTCGACCCCGCGGGCGGCTCCTGGTACGTGGAGTCGCTGACCGACGAGCTGGCCCGCGCCGCGTGGGAGTGGTTCACCGAGATCGAGCGGGCCGGCGGGCTCTCCGCGGCGCTGGCCTCCGGCCTCGTGCGCGACCGGATCGCGCAGGCCTGGGACGCCCGCGCGCAGCGGCTGGCCACCCGGGCCGACGCGATCACCGGCGTCAGCGAGTTCCCCAACCTCACCGAGAAGCTGCCCGCCCGACGGCCCGCGGCCGACGTGCTGCCGGCCACCGGCGGGCTGCCGCGGGTGCGCGCCGCCCAGGAGTTCGAGGCGCTGCGCGACGCCGCCGACGCCGCGGCCACCCGGCCCGCGGTGTACCTGGCGACCCTCGGCCCGGTCGCTCGGCACACCGCCCGGGCGACCTTCGCGGCCAACCTGTTCCAGGCCGGTGGCCTGGCCACACCGTCCGGCGACGGCGCGACGGGGCTGGCCGAGGCGGGCACGGCGGTGGCCTGCATCTGCGGCACCGACAAGGACTACGCCTCCGACGCCGCTGCGCTGGCCGGGGAACTGAAGCAGGCCGGTGCCACGCAGGTGTGGCTGGCCGGCAAGCCCGACCTCGCCGTCGAGGGTGTCGACGGGTACGTCTTCGCCGGCTGCGACGCGCTGGCGGCGCTGCGGCAGGCCCACGAGCAGCTGGGAGTGACGGCATGAGCGGGATCCCCGACTTCGGTTCCGTCGAGCTGGGCCGCCCGGCGGCGACGTACTCGGCCGACGAGTGGGCGAAGGCGTTCGAGGAGGCGACCGGGCGCGGCGTCGAGGAAGCGACCTGGGAGACCCCCGAGGGCATCGCCGTCCCGCCGCTTTACACCCCCGCCGACCTCCAGGGCCTGGACTTCCTCGAGACCCTCCCCGGGCTGCCGCCGTTCCTGCGCGGCCCCTACCCGACGATGTACACCACCCAGCCGTGGACGGTCCGCCAGTACGCGGGCTTCTCCACGGCAGCGGAGTCCAACGCCTTCTACCGGCGCAACCTCGCCGCCGGGCAGAAGGGCCTGTCGATCGCCTTCGACCTGCCCACCCACCGCGGCTACGACTCCGATCACCCCCGCGTGCCCGGCGACGTCGGCATGGCCGGTGTCGCGATCGACTCGATCCTGGACATGCGGCAGCTCTTCGACGGCATCCCGCTGGACCGGATGAGCGTGTCGATGACGATGAACGGCGCCGTGCTGCCGGTGCTCGCGCTCTACATCGTGGCGGCCGAGGAGCAGGGGGTGGAGCCGGGTCAGCTGACCGGCACCATCCAGAACGACATCCTCAAAGAGTTCATGGTGCGCAACACCTACATCTACCCGCCCAAGCCCTCGATGCAGATCATCAGCGACATCTTCGCGTTCACCTCGCAGCGGATGCCGAAGTTCAACTCGATCTCGATCTCGGGCTACCACATCCAGGAGGCCGGGGCGACGGCCGACCTGGAGCTGGCCTACACGCTCGCCGACGGCGTGGAGTACCTGAAGGCCGGGCAGGCCGCCGGCATGGACGTCGACGCGTTCGCGCCCCGGCTGTCGTTCTTCTGGGCCATCGGCATGAACTTCTTCATGGAGGTCGCGAAGCTGCGGGCCGGGCGGCTGCTGTGGGCGAAGCTGGTGAAGGAGGCGGGTGCTGCGAACCCGAAGTCGCTGTCGCTGCGCACCCACTCGCAGACCTCGGGCTGGTCGCTGACCGCCCAAGACGTCTACAACAACGTCGTCCGCACCTGCCTGGAGGCGATGGCCGCCACGCAGGGGCACACCCAGTCGCTGCACACCAACGCCCTGGACGAGGCGCTGGCGCTGCCGACGGACTTCTCCGCCCGCATCGCCCGCAACACCCAGCTGCTGCTGGCCCAGGAGTCGGGCACCACGCGCGTCGTCGACCCGTGGGGCGGCTCGGCCTACGTCGAGAAGCTCACCTACGACCTGGCCCGCCGGGCGTGGGCGCACATCGCCGAGGTCGCCGAGCACGGCGGCATGGCCCAAGCCATCGACGACGGCATCCCCAAGCTGCGCATCGAGGAGGCCGCGGCCCGCACCCAGGCCCGCATCGACTCCGGCCGCCAGCCGGTCATCGGGGTGAACAAGTACCGGGTCGACGCCGACGAGGCGATCGAGGTGCTCAAGGTCGACAACGCCGACGTGCTGGCCCAGCAGAAGGCCAAGCTCGAGCAGCTGCGCGCCGAGCGGGACGGCCGGGCCGTCACCGAGGCGCTCGGCCGGCTCACCGACGCCGCCCGCGCCGCCGCCGAGGGCACGCGCGGCAACGACCTGGACGCCAACCTGCTGAAGCTCGCCGTCGACGCCGCGCGGGCCAAGGCCACCGTCGGGGAGATCTCCGACGCGCTGGAGGCGGTCTACGGCCGGCACGCCGGCCAGGTGCGCACCATCTCCGGCGTCTACCGCGACGAGGCAGGAGCATCCGGGCCGATGGAGGAGACGCGCCGGCTGGCCGAGGAGTTCGCCGAGGCCGAGGGCCGCCGACCGCGCATCCTCGTGGCCAAGATGGGCCAGGACGGGCACGACCGCGGGCAGAAGGTCATCGCCACCGCGTTCGCCGACCTCGGCTTCGACGTCGACGTGGGCCCGCTGTTCCAGACCCCCGACGAGGTCGCGCGGCAGGCGGTCGAGGCCGACGTGCACGTCGTCGGCGTCTCCTCGCTCGCCGCCGGCCACCTCACGCTGGTGCCCGCGCTGCGCGACGCGCTGGCCGGGCTCGGTGCCGACGACGTGCTGATCGTCGTCGGCGGCGTCATCCCGCCCGACGACGTCCCGACGCTCAAGGAGATGGGGGCGGCGGCGGTCTTCCCGCCCGGCACGGTCATCGCCGAGGCGGCGCAGGAGCTGCTGCGGACGCTGTCCGGGCGTCTGGGGCACTGATGCCGCGGGACGTCGACGTCCCGGCGCTGGTCGAGGGGGTGCTCGCCGGGGACCGCCGGGTGGTGGCCCGCGCCATCACGCTGGTCGAGTCGCGGCGGGCCGACCACCGCGAGCGCGCCCAGGAGCTGCTGGTCGAGCTGCTGCCGCACGCCGGGGGAGCGCGGCGGATCGGCATCAGCGGCGTCCCCGGCGTCGGCAAGTCCACCTTCATCGACCAGCTCGGCGTGGACCTGACCGGTGCGGGTCACCGGGTCGCGGTGCTGGCCGTCGACCCGTCGTCGGCGCGGTCGGGTGGGTCGATCCTCGGCGACAAGACCCGCATGGCCCGGCTGGCGGTCGACGAGAACGCGTTCATCCGGCCCTCGCCGACCTCGGGCACCCTCGGTGGCGTCGCCCAGGCGACCCGCGAGTCGATGGTCGTGGTGGAGGCGGCCGGCCACGACGTGGTGCTGGTGGAGACCGTCGGCGTCGGGCAGTCGGAGATCACCGTCGCCGAGATGGTCGACTCGTTCCTCTTCCTGACCATCGCCCGCACCGGTGACCAGCTGCAGGGGATCAAGCGCGGCATCCTCGAGATCGCCGACGTCATCGCCGTCAACAAGGCCGACGGGCCGGCCGCCGTCGACGCCCGGAAGGCCGCGCGGGAGCTGTCGCAGGCGATCCGGCTGCTGCGTGGGCGCGGGAACGGGTGGGACGTCCCCGTGCTCACCTGCGCCGGGCTCACCGGCGAGGGCCTGGACGAGGTGTGGGCCAAGCTGGTCGAGCACCAGGAGCGGGCGAAGGTCTCGGGGGAGTTCGACGAGCGGCGCCGCGCCCAGCAGGTGCGCTGGACCTGGCAGCTCGTGCGCGACGGCCTGGAGCACCAGCTCCGGGCGCACCCCGGCGTGCGGGCCGCCGTCCCCGACCTGGAGAAGGCGGTGCTGGCCGGGGAGCTCACCCCCGCACTGGCCGCGCAGCAGATCCTCTCGACCTTCCGCGCCGGCTGACCCCTCGATCCCTCCGCGATCATGGCGCCGTGACCACTCCCGGGCCCCGCGAGGTGGTCACGGCGCCATGATCACCGGCGGGGGTTGCCTTCGTCCCCAGCCGCAGGCTCGTCCACAGATGCCGCACGGGACCCCTGCGCCTCGACCCGACCGGCCAGGGTCGGCCGCATGTCGCAGAGCTTCGTGCGCCTGGTGGCCCGCCAGGGTGGGGTCTTCACCCGCGACCAGGCGCTCGAGCGGCACCCCCCGGCGCGGATCCGGGCGGAGCTGCGCAGCGGTCGCTGGCGACGCACACCGTGGCGGGGGATCTACGTCGACGGCGAGCAGCCGGACGAGCTCCCGTCGCTGGTCCGGGCCGCCGCGCTCTGGCTCGGCGGCGACCTGGTCGCCTGTCACAGCACCGCAGCCCTCCTGTGGGGCTTCGACCTGCGGTCGGACACCGCGGCCGCCACCGATCGGCTGCACTTCCTGGGGCCGGCGGCGATGGACAACCGGCTGCTGCGGCAGCTCCAGGTGCACCCGTCGGTGCTCGACACCGAGGACGCGGTCCTCCGGAACGGGGTCTGGTGCACCCCGGGTGCACGCACGGCCTGCGACGTCGCGCGGCTCGGCGCGCCGATCGACACGCTGGCCACGCTCGACCGGGCCCTGCGCGCCGGCGCATGCACGCCTGAGCAGCTCGCCCACGAACGGGTGCGCCAACGCGGCCTGCGAGGGGTGCGGCGGCTCGACGAGCTGGTCCCCGTCGCCGACGCTCGGTCCGAGTCACCGATGGAGTCCCGGATGCGCTGGCGGTTCCTGGTCGCCCGCCTGCCGCCGCCGGCCGTCCAGCTCGAGGTGCGTGGCGCCGGTCGACGGCACCGGCTCGACGTCGGGTGGGAGGACCACCGCGTCGGCGCGGAGTTCGACGGGCTCGAGGCGCACATGACCCGGCAGCAGCTCGCCGCCGATCGCGACCGCCACAACTGGCTGAGCGAGCGCGACTGGAGGCTCCTGCACTTCACCGCGGTCGACGTCTACCGCCGTGCGGAGGCGATGGTCGAGCAGGTGCGCCGTCAGCTCACGGCCCGCCGCACCGTGATCATGGCGCCGTGACCACTTTAGGGCGGCCCGAGGTGGTCACGGCACCATGATCACGGGAAGGGGGGCGGCTCAGAAGGCGCTGCGGCAGTCGCGGGAGCGGAGCTCGCGCACGTAGTCGTCGGGAGCGCCGGCCGCCTCGGCGGCGTCGGCCATGGCACCCAGGTGCCGGGCCGAGGGCAGCCCGCCCTCGAAGGCGTCGAGCACGTAGACGTAGGCGACGACGTCGCCGCCCAGCAGGGCAGTCGCTCGCGTCCCGTCCCCCTGCGGAGCAGTGATGTGCACCCGCAGGTGCACCCGGCGGTAGAGGCCGGAGTCGGCGCCCTCCCAGGCGTCCAGAGCCCGCTCGTCCGCCTCGGTGAGGTCGTAGAGGGCGACGAACACACCAGGCGAGTCGTCCTCCGCCGGGACGAGCGTGGCCAGGGCGCCCTCCCAGCCCAGCTCCTCGCCCCCGAACGTCAGCCGCCAGCCGCGGATCCAGCCAGTGCCGGCGTGCGGGGACGACGGACACCGGCGCAGCATCTGAGCCGGGTCCATGTTCGACCCGTAGGCGGCGTAGAGGCCCATCCCGGCGAGCCTAACCACGCGGCCCGGCCGGCCGGGAACGGGCGGTGACGCCGATCCGGGCCGCGCCGGGGACAATGGCGGTTGACCGACCGCCCGGCAACGGAAGATGGAGCCATGACCCGCATCGTCATCATCGGTGGTGGCCCGGCCGGCTACGAGGCCGCGCTGGTCGCCGCGCAGCTCGGTGCGCAGGTCACCGTCATCGAGCGCGACGGCATCGGTGGTGCCAGCGTGCTCACCGACTGCGTGCCCTCCAAGGCCCTGATCGCGGCGGCCGGCGCCATGACGTCGGTGCGCGACTCCGCCGTCCTCGGCGTGCACGGGGCGGAGCTCGCCACCGTGAGCCTGGACCTGCCCGCCGCCAACCAGCGCGTGAAGAACCTGTCGATGGCGCAGTCGGCCGACATCCACGCGCGCCTGGACGCCGAGGGCGTGCGGATCGTCGCCGGGCGGGGGCGGCTGGCCGACGACGAGCCCGGTCTGGCCGCGCACGAGGTGGAGATCCTCGACGACGACGGCAACGTCCTCGAGGAGGTCGAGGGCGACGTCGTCCTCATCGCCACCGGCGCCGACCCGCGGGTGCTGCCCGGGGCCGAGCCCGACGGCGAGCGGATCCTCGACTGGCGCGACGTCTACGACCTGCAGGAGGCGCCGGAGCACCTCGTGGTCGTCGGCTCGGGCGTCACGGGCGCGGAGTTCGCCTCCGGCTACCTGGAAGCCGGCGTGCCGGTCACCCTCGTCTCCTCCCGCGACCGCGTGCTGCCGGGCGAGGACTCCGACGCCGCCGAGGTGCTCGAGCAGGTCTTCCAGTCCCGCGGTGGCCGTCTGGAGCGCGGCCGGGCCGCCGGCGTCAAGCGCACCGAGAAGGGGATCGCCGTCGAGCTCACCGACGGGCGCTGCGTCGAGGGTTCCCATGCCCTGATGACCGTCGGCACCGTGCCCAACACCGCCGGGCTCAACCTGGAGGAGCACGGGGTGCAGGTCACCGAGTCGGGGCACGTCGTCGTCGACCGGGTCTCCCGCACCTCGGTCCCGGGCATCTACGCCGCCGGCGACGTCACCGGCGTCTTCCAGCTCGCCTCCGTGGCCGCGATGCAGGGCCGGATCGCCATGTGGCACGCCCTCGGCGAGGCGGTGGCGCCGATCAAGCTCAAGACGGTGGCCGCCAACGTCTTCACCCACCCCGAGATCGCGACCGTCGGCGTGCAGGAGAAGTCGCTCGCCGAGAACGCCGACGTCGAGGCGGTGCGGCTGCCGTTGGCGACCAACGCCCGCGCCAAGATGAGCGACCTGCACGACGGCTTCGTGAAGCTGTTCGCCCGGCGGTCCACCGGCGTCATCGTGGGCGGCGTCGTCGTCTCCCCGGGGGCCTCGGAGCTCGTGCTGCCGATCGCGCTCGCCGTCACCAAGGGGCTGACGGTCGACGACCTGGCGCAGACCTTCGCCATCTACCCGTCGCTGTCGGGGTCGATCACCGAGGCGGGGCGACGCCTGATGGGTGCCGACGACCTGGCTTGAGGTGATGCCCCGGGGAGGTCCGGGGCGGCTGCGGCGGGTGTGACGGGAGTTCGGCTCAACATCGCCGATCCGGTGCCGACGGAGGGCGGGGCCGCCGATCCAGGAGTTGATGTCTCCTGACCACGACCTCCGTCGTCCCCGCGGCCGCCGTCGTCCCGCCCGCCCGCTCGGGCTGGCCGGTGCGGTCCTGGCCGCCGCTCTCGGCGTCGTCGCGGTGCCCGCCGTGGCCGCCGCCGACGGCGGGACGGCGACGGTCCGGGGCGAGCTCGTGCACGTCTGGGCGGAGGGCTCCGAGGGGCACCACGCCGAGGGGAGCGACGACACCACCCGGCTGAGCTGGGTGGCCACGGCCGACGGCGCGGTGCGCGTCCCGGCCGAGCAGGTCGCCGACGTCCCGGCCGGTGCCACGGTGGAGCTCACCGTCGGGCGGGCGGTCGAGGACGAGGCGAGCGCCGACGGGCACGACCCCGCCCGCACGGTGTTGGAGAGCGACGTCCTCTCCCCGCCGCCGGACACCTCGCCGGAGCCGCTGCCCGCGCCGCGGGGCGGCCTGACCAACGAGGTCACCGTCGTCCTGGTGGCGCCGGCGGGGACGGAGCCGGACGGCACGCGGCTGCGCGACGTCGTCACGACCGTCGACGGGGCGGTCGCCCGGTTCTGGTCCGAGCAGACCGGTGGCGCCGTCGCCCTCGGCGTCACCGGCCGGCACGACTGGGTGCGGACGACGGCCGGCTGCGCGGACCCGCAGGCGCTCTGGGACGAGGTCGCCGCCGAGGTCGGGTTCGCCGCCGGCCCCGGCAAGCACCTGATGCTCCGGCTGAGCGGCGAGAGCGCCGGCCAGCCGGCCTGCTCCTACGCGCTGGCCCAGGTCGGCGCCTCACCGGCGTCCGGCGGGCGTCTCTACGTGCGCGACGGCGGCGCCACCGTGATCGCCCACGAGCTCGGCCACAACTTCGGCCTCGGCCACTCCTCGGGGGAGCAGTGCGACGGCGCGGTCGAGGGCGGCTCCTGCCGCACCGCGGGCTACCGCGACTACTACGACGTGATGGGTGCCTCCTGGGCCCAGCTCGGCTCGCTCAACGCCGTCCAGGCCGCCGCGCTCGGCGTCCTCCCCGGCGACGCGCAGCGGACCGTCTCGGTGGGGGAGGGCGCCACGAGCGTCACCCTGGCGCCGCTGGCCGGCGGCACGGGTCTGCGGGCGCTCCGGCTCGTGGACGCCGAAGGGGTCGCCTACTGGCTCGAGTTCCGCTCCGCCACTGGGCGCGACGCCTGGCTCGGCACGCGGGACAACGTCTACCGCCTCGACGCCGGGGTGCTGCTGCGGCGGACGGGGCAGTTCCCCGACACCTCGCTGCTGCTGGACGGCACGCCCGGCCCGGCCGGTCGCTGGGAGGCCGATCTCCAGTTCGCCCTGCCGACCGGGGTCGCGGTCCCGCTGTCCGGGGGCGATTTCACCCTCACGGTGCGCGGCGTCGACGGCGGCGGGGCGGTGGTGGAGGTGGTCCCGGCGACCCGACCCGCGACCGCGGCCGCCGCGGTGCCGGCACAGCCGGCGCAGGGCAGCAGTGCCGGGCGCGGTACGGCCACCCCGGCCGGGGATGCAGGGCCGGTCGTGGGGACCGCACCCGGGGGAACGGCGCAGGCGCCGCTGGCGTGGGCCCCGGCGGTCGAGCTAGCGGTGCCGCGGGCGAGCATCCCGCTCGAGCCGGTCGGCGACAGCTCCAGCTCCTCCGGAGGCGTGCTGCTGCCCGTCGCCGGCTCGGTGCTCGGCGGCTCGGTGCTGCTGCTGGTGCAGGTGCTGCGCCGGCACCGCCTGCGTCAGGGCTGAGGCAGCGGCGGTCGACGCCTCAACGGCTGTCGCCGAGTTCCACCGGCCGGCACGGTTCAGTTGTGCCCCGCACATGCCGATACAGGCAGAGTCCCTTCGTCCTGGAGTCCTGCCGTGCGCGCTGCCCTTGGGGCCTGGTCCATGCGACCGCTAGTAGTCATCACCGTCGGGACCGTGCTGCTCGGTGCGGCAGGCGTCCCGTCGTCGCGGGCGGAGGAGCAGCCGACGGCGGCCGGCGACGTCGTGGTCGGGGAGTTGATTCAGGCCTGGGCCGACCCCGAGCACGACGGCCCCGCTGCGGAGCAGCACGCCGAGCACCCCGATGACGGACTGCTGAGCTGGATCGACGTCGCCGGCGGCGACACGGTCCGCGTCTCCACCGGCGATGTCGACGACATCGAGGTGGGCGCGACGGTCGAGGTGACGGTCGGGGCCGAGGTCCGTGACGAGGCCACGGTGGAGCACGGCCTGGAGCCCGCGCGCGAGGTCGTGACCGCAGAGGTGGTGGCTCCGGCGGAACCCGCCGCCGCCACGGCCCCGCACACCAACGGCGTGACGGTGGTGATGGTGCAGCCCGGCGGCGCGCCGCGCGACGGCAAGCAGCTGTCCGACGTCGTCACCGCGGTCGACGGTGCCGTCCGGCAGTTCTGGCACGAGCAGAGCGACGGTGCCATCACCGTGGCGGTCACCGGGAGCCACGACTGGCTCAGCACGACGGCCGGCTGCAGCACGCCGTTCCAGCTGTGGGACGAGGTCGCAACCGCGATCAGCTGGACCGGTGGACCGGGGCGCCACCTGCTGCTCTACGTCCCCTACGGCACCCCCGGCTGCTCGTACGGGCTCGGCACGATCGGCTCGGGCGTCGGCAGCGGCGGCCAGGTCTACGTGCAGGACACGGCCACGTCGGTGCTCGCCCACGAGCTGGGTCACAACTTCGGGCTCGGTCACTCCTCGGCGGTCCAGTGCGATGCCACGCCCGAGACGGCGCCCTGCCGGACGGTGTCGTACCGGGACATGTACGACGTCATGGGCATCTCCTGGGACCAGGTCGGCTCGCTCAACGCCCCGCACGCCGCCCGGCTCGGCTTCCTGCCGTCGGCTGCGCAGCGGTCGGTGTCCTCGACCGGCACCGGTGGCACCTACACGCTGAGCCCGATGGGGAGCCGCAGCGGGCTACGGGTGCTCGCGCTGACCGCGGGGACCACGCGCTACTGGGTGGAGTACCGCGCCGCCACCGGCCGCGACACCTGGCTGTCGGATCCTGCCGCCGCGAGCTACGGGTTGCAGCCCGGCGTCCTCGTCCGTCGTGGCGGTCCCGGACCCACCAGCGACACCTCGCTGCTGCTCGACGGCACCCCGGCAGGCCAGGCGGCCTGGGACCAGGATCAGCAGACCGTCCTGCCTGCCGGGAACCGGATGCTGCTCGAGCAGGGGCTCACCGTCAGCGTCGTCAGCACCTCGTCGACCGGGGCGACGGTGAACGTGCGCACGGCGGCGGACGGACCCGTGGACGACAGCCCGATCGCACGTCTCTACTCGTCGCTGGGCGGCAGCAACGGCCCGCTCGGGGCACCTCTGGCCGCTGAGCGGTGCGGACTGCGCGACGGCGGGTGCCAGCAGTCGTTCGAGCGCGGGGCGATCTACTGGTCCCCGGCAACGGGTGCCAGGACGCTCACCGGCGCGCTGGGTGCCCGCTGGGCGGAGCTCGGTGCCGAGACCAGCTGGCTGGGCTACCCCACGGGGGGCGCCGTCTGCGGGCTGCGGAACGGTGGCTGCCTCCAGCTCTTCCAGGGGGGTGGCCTGTACTGGTCGCCGGCGACCGG
>NZ_FOAO01000001.1:0-254434 GCF_900109665.1 Blastococcus sp. DSM 46786 | reverse complement strand
TCGGTGACCGGCGCGCTGGGGGCGCGCTGGGGATCGATGGGTCACGAGTACGGCTGGCTCGCGTACCCCACGACCGACGGCATCTGCGGGCTGCGCGACGGCGGCTGCTTCCAGCTCTTCCAGGGCGGGGCCCTGTACTGGTCGCCGGCGACGGGGGCCCGGTTCCTGTACGGACCCATCTATGCGGCGTGGGCCGCGACCGGGTGGGAGACCGGACCGCTGGGCTACCCGGTCGAGGACCCGCGCCCGGCCGGTGGCGGGCAGTCCCAGCGGTTCCAGGGCGGCGTCCTGACGCTGGAGATCCGCACCGGGCAGGTGCGGCGTACGGCGTGACCGCGCCCGGCGGTCACGCCGTACGCAGGGCTACTCGGCCGCGTCGGAAATCGTGCAGATCACCGCGCCGCTGGTGACCGAGGCGCCGACCTCGGCCGCCAGGCCGGAGATCGTGCCCGCCTTGTGCGCGGTGATCGGCTGCTCCATCTTCATCGCCTCGAGCACGACGACGAGGTCGCCGGCCTCCACGGTCGCGCCGTCCTCGACGGCCACCTTGACGATGGTGCCCTGCATCGGCGAGGTGAGGGAGTCACCCGAGGCCGCGGAGCCACCACCGCCGCCACCGCGCTTGCGGGGCTTCGCGGCCGCGGCCGGCGCAGCGCCGCCACCGGCGGCCAGCCCGGCCGGCAGGGACACCTCCAGCCGGCGACCGCCGACCTCCACCACGACGGTCTGCCGGGGGGCGTCCTCGGCCTGCTCGGCCGGGGCGGCGCCGTGGGGCGGGACCTGGTTGTCCCACTCGGTCTCGATCCAGCGGGTGTGCACCGTGAACGGCTCGGTGGTGAAGGCCTCGTCACGGACGACGGCGCGGTGGAACGGGATCACCGTGGGCATGCCCTCGACGACCAGCTCGTCCAGCGCGCGACGGGACCGCTGCAGCGCCTCCTCGCGGGTGGCGCCGGTGACGATCAGCTTCGCCAGCATCGAGTCGAACGCCCCGGCGACCTCGCCACCGGTCTCGACGCCGGAGTCCCAGCGCACGCCGGGCCCCTGTGGGATCTCCAGCCGCTCCACCGGGCCGGGGGCCGGCATGAAGTTGCGGCCGGCGTCCTCGGCGTTGATGCGGAACTCGATGCTGTGGCCGCGGGGCTCGGGGTCCTCGGTGAACTCCAGCGGGAGGCCCTCGGCGATGCGGAACTGCTGGCGGACCAGGTCGATCCCGCTGGTCTCCTCCGAGACCGGGTGCTCGACCTGCAGCCGGGTGTTGACCTCGAGGAAGGAGATCGAGCCGTCGGTGCCCACGAGGTACTCGACGGTGCCGGCACCGTGGTAGCCGGCCTCCTTGCAGATCGCCTTGGCCGAGGAGTGGATGCGGGCCCGCTGCTCGTCGGTCAGGAACGGCGCGGGTGCCTCCTCGACGAGCTTCTGGTTGCGGCGCTGCAGCGAGCAGTCACGGGTGCCGACGACGACCACGTTGCCGTGCGTGTCGGCCAGCACCTGCGCCTCGACGTGCCGGGGCTTGTCCAGGAACCGCTCGACGAAGCACTCACCCCGGCCGAAGGCCGAGACGGCCTCGCGGACGGCGGAGTCGAACAGCTCGGGGATCTCCTCCATGGTGCGGGCCACCTTGAGCCCCCGGCCGCCGCCGCCGAACGCCGCCTTGATGGCCACCGGCAACCCGTGCTCCTCGGCGAAGGCCACCACCTCGTCGGCGCCCCCGACCGGGTCCTTGGTGCCGGGCACCAGCGGGGCGCCGGCCTTGGTGGCGATGTGCCGGGCGGCGACCTTGTCACCGAGGTCGATGATCGCCTGGGGCGAGGGGCCGATCCAGGTCAGCCCGGCGTCGAGGACCGCCTGGGCGAAGTCGGCGTTCTCCGAGAGGAACCCGTAGCCGGGGTGGATGGCGTCGGCGCCGGACTGCTTGGCCGCGTCGAGGATCTTGTCGATCACCAGGTAGGAGTCACCGGGCGTCGTGCCGCCCAGGGCGAACGCCTCGTCGGCGACGCGCACGTGCAGCGCGTCCCGGTCGGGCTCGGCGTAGACCGCCACGCTGGTCAGACCCGCGTCCTTGCACGCGCGGGCCACGCGGACCGCGATCTCGCCACGGTTGGCGATGAGAACCTTCTGCACCGGTGCTCTCCCTCTTCTGTGGGCCGGTCGAACTCTTGTCGGGTACCGCGACGGGCGCGGTCGGTGGATCGGCGGGACGCTCAGCGGCGCCAGAGGTCGGTGATGGCCAGGCCGCGCTTGCCGAGTTGGGTGCGCAGGACCGTCAGGGACAGACCCACGACGGCGGCCGGGTCGCCCTCGACCCGGCGCACGAACGGCGCGCCGAGCCCGTCGAGGGTGAACGCCCCCGCCACCGCCAGCGGCTCCCCGGTGGCGAGGTAGGCCTCCACCTCCGGCGGGGTCGGGTCGGCGAAGTAGACGACGGTGGAGGCCACGGCGATGTCGCGGCCGACGACTGCGCCGTCCCGGACGTCGAAAAGCGCCTGGCCGGTGTGCAGGACGCCCGAGCGCCCGGCCATCCGGCGCCAGCGGTCCCGGGCCTCGGCCGCGTCCGCGGGCTTGCCCTGCGGCTTGCCGCCGAACTCCAGCAGGGAGTCCGCGCCGATGACGAGGGCGTCGGTCTCCCGCTTGGCGACCGCCGCGGCCTTGGCGGCGGCCAGCAGGGCGACCTGCTCGGCCACGCGCGGGGCCGGGTACGCCGACTCGTCGACGTCGCTGACCACGACCTCGGGCGACAGCCCGGCCTGGCGGAGGAGGGACAGCCGGGCCGGTGATGCAGAGGCCAGCACGAGCCGGCGTTCCGCGGTCACGAGAACCTCCCCGCGGCCCGCCAGCCGCCGGGGCCGGCGCGGAGGGCGCTCCGGTGCGCGTCGCCGTAGGACGCCCACGCGCCGACCGGGGTGGTCCGGCGACGGGGGCGGCGCTGCGACAGCGCGGCGACGACGACGGTGAGCGCCGCGAGCTCCTCCGCCGTCGGCTCGCCCTTCACCACCCGCAGCAGCGGCGGTGAAGCAGAAGACGGGACCAGGTCCTGTCGTCCGGAGTGGAGGCCCGAAGGGTCTCCGGGATCGGACGACGCAACGGCTCCGCGCGGCTCGGGGGACGGCACCTGGCCGCGGTGCGGCCCGGAGGGTCGCGATGTCACAGCGGGATGTTCCCGTGCTTCTTGGGCGGCAGGGTCTGCCGCTTGTTGGCCAGCACCCGCAGCGCCTTGGTGACCTGGACCCGGGTGTGCGACGGCGGGATCACCGCGTCGACGTACCCGCGGTCGGCGGCGATGTAGGGGTTGGCGAGGGTGTCCTCGTACTCGGCGATGAGCTCCGCACGCTTGGCGTCGGGGTCCTCGGCCGCGGCCAACTCCTTGCGGTAGAGGATCCCGACCGCGCCCTGCGCCCCGACGACGGCGATCTGCGCCGTGGGCCAGGCGAGGTTGACGTCGGCCCCCAGGTGCTTGGAGCCCATGACGTCGTAGGCGCCGCCGTAGGCCTTGCGGGTGATCACCGTGACCTTGGGGACGGTGGCCTCCGCGTAGGCGTAGATGAGCTTGGCGCCGCGGCGGATGATGCCCTCCCACTCCTGCGACGTCCCGGGCAGGAAGCCGGGCACGTCGACGAAGGTGAGCACCGGGATGTTGAAGGCGTCGCAGGTGCGCACGAAGCGGGCGGCCTTCTCGCTGGCGTCGATGTCCAGCGTGCCGGCGAACTGGGTGGGCTGGTTGGCCACGATGCCGACCGGCCGCCCCTCGACCCGGCCGAAACCGATCAGGATGTTGGGCGCGAACAGCGGCTGCACCTCGAGGAACTCGCCGTCGTCGAGCACGTGCTCGATGACGGTGTGCATGTCGTAGGGGGTGTTCGCCGAGTCCGGGATGAACGCGTCGAGCTCGCGGTCCTCGTCGGTCAGCGCGTCCGGGAGGACGGTCTCGACCGGCGCCACCTCGACCGCCGGCAGCGGGTCGAGGTTGTTGCTCGGCAGGTAGGAGAGCAGCGCCTTCACGTAGTCGAGCGCGTCGTTCTCGTCCTCGGCCAGGTAGTGCGCGACGCCGGACTTGGTGTTGTGCGTCCGCGCGCCGCCGAGCTCCTCCAGCGTGACGTCCTCGCCGGTCACGGTCTTCACGACATCGGGGCCGGTGATGAACATCTGGCTGGTCTTGTCGACCATCACGATGAAGTCGGTGAGCGCGGGGGAGTAGACGTGCCCACCCGCGGCCGGGCCCATGACCAGCGAGATCTGCGGGATGACGCCGGAGGCGTGCACGTTGCGCTGGAAGATCTCGCCGTAGAGGCCGAGGGAGACCACGCCCTCCTGGATGCGCGCGCCGCCGCCCTCGTTGATGCCGACGACGGGGCAGCCGTTCTTGATGGCGAAGTCCTGGACCTTGACGATCTTCTCGCCGTAGACCTCACCGAGGCTGCCGCCGAACACGGTGACGTCCTGGGAGAAGATCGCCACCGGCCGGCCGTCGACGGTGCCGTACCCGGTGACGACGCCGTCGCCGAACGGGCGCTTGTCCGCCATGCCGAAGTTCGTCGACCGGTGGCGGGCGAACTCGTCGAACTCGGTGAAGGAGCCCGGGTCCAGCAGCGCCTCGATCCGCTCGCGGGCGGTCATCTTGCCGGCCGCGTGCTGCTTCTCCACCGCGCGCTCGGAGCCCGCGTGGACGGCCTCCTGCACCCGGCGCTCGAAGTCGGCGAGCTTCCCCGCGGTCGTGTGGATGTCGACGTCGTCGGGGACGTGCTCCCCGGCGTTCTCCAGTTCGGCGGCACTCACGCGTCCTCGTTCTCCTCGCTGGCGCTCGTCGGCCGCCGTGGCGGCGCTGCTGTGCTCGGGGCGTGACTCGGATGCCGGGCCACGGGTTCCGTAGCGTAGGGGAGCGGCTCGCCCCCTTTCTCCCGGAGTCCCGCCGCCGGGCGCGACGGCCACTCCAGCGCCGTCCCTGGCTACGGTCTCCCCGTGCCCGACACGTCCTCCTCGCGCTGGTCCGACCTCGACCGGCCCGCCCTCGACGCGGCCGCCCTGCAGGCGGCCCTCACCCGCGACACCGCCCTGTGGCGATCGGTCGAGGTGGTGGCGGAGGTCGGCTCCACGAACGCCGCGCTGGCCGCCGCCGCCGCGGACGGCGCCCCGGAGGGCACCGTCCTGGTGGCCGAGCACCAGGTCACCGGCCGCGGCCGCCTCGACCGGGTGTGGACGTCGCCGCCGCGGGCCGGGCTGACCGTCTCCTTCCTCCTGCGCCCCGACGTGCCCGCCGCCCGTCGTGGCTGGCTGCCGCTGCTCACCGGGGTGGCGCTGGCCGAGTCGGTGCGGGAGGTCGCCGGTGTGCTCGCGACCGTGAAGTGGCCCAACGACCTGCTGGCCCGGGACGGGCGCAAGCTCGCCGGCATCCTCGCCGAGTCGGTCGGCGGGGCCGGTGGGCAGCCCGGGGTCGTCGTCGGCGTGGGCCTCAACGTCTCGACCACCGCGGCCGAGCTGCCGGGCACGGGTACGTCGCTGTCGGTCGTCACCGGCGGGACCGTGGACCGCGCCCCGGTCCTGCTCGCCTTCCTGCGCGCGGTCGAGCGGCGTTACCGCGGCTGGGTGGCGGCCCTGGGTGACCCCGTCGTCTCCGGGCTGGCCCGGGACTACCTGTCGTGGTCGTCGACGGTCGGCAGCACGGTCGAGGTGACGATGCCGGACGGGTCGGCGCTCGTCGGCACCGCGCGGGCGATCGACTGGGACGGCCGGCTGGTCCTGGACACCGCCGAGGGTCAGGTCGAGTTCGCCAGCGGCGACGTCCGGCACGTGCGTCGCGCCCGATCCGGCACAGAGGGGGCGGGTGGGGCGGACGGGACCGACACGCCCCCGGGCCACCGTCCGTGACCCCGTCCTCGCTCCGGCCCGCGGCTAGCGTCCGCGCTCGTCCACGTGACGGAGTTCCCCGGAGGCGGCGACCATGGCCGGTGCGCATCAGGTGCTCCGCGGCGAGATCCGCGGGCTGACGGGGCTGCGGCTGATCGCGGCCGTCTGGGTCGTGGCGCACCACTTCTGGCTGTTCTCCCCGGACCGGGACGTGCTCGCCCATCTCGACCCCCTGCGGCCGCTGCTGGCGAGCGGCTGGCTCGGGGTCGACCTCTTCTTCGTGCTCAGCGGCTTCGTCCTCGCGCACAACTACGTCGCCGTCCTCGGGAACCGGTTCCGGGGCCGGGCCGCGGTCGACTTCTACCGGGCACGGATCAGCCGGATCTGGCCCACGTGGATGGTCGTCCTGGGGGCGGTCCTCGTGGGCGGGCACGTGCAGCAGGCGCTGGTCGGCGCCGCGGAGGGGAGCGCCGCGGAGGGGCTGGACGCCGTGACGCTGCTGCGCCAGGTCCTGCTCGTCCAGGTGTGGGACCGGCCCGACTACTCCGCCACCGGCCCGGTGGGCCCGGGCTGGTCGCTGAGCGCGGAGTGGCTGGCGTACCTGGCCTTCCCGCTCCTGGCGCTGCTCCTGCACCGGGTGCGGTCGCGGCGGCCGGTGGTGCCGGCGGCGCTCGCGGTCGCGGCGCTGGTGCCCTTCGCCGCCACCTGCCTGGTCCTCGGCACGCACGACTGGGCCTGGAGCTGGCTGCTGCGGCTGACCGGTGCCTTCCTCGCCGGCTCACTGGTCGCGCTGGCCGTCGCCCGGGTCGACCGGGGCGCCGCGGTGGAGCGCGCCGCCGGGCGCACCGCCGCGGCGGTGCTCGCCCTCCTGCCCGTGGCCCTCTGGTGGGCCGGCGCCGCGGGGCAGGACCGCGCCGGCGCCGTCGCCCTGCTGTTCCCGGTGCTCGTGGGGGCGCTCGCCCTCACCGACGCCGGCCCGGCCAGGCTGCTCTCGACCCCGCTCGTCGTCCTGGGCGGCCGGATCTCCTTCGCCCTCTACCTGGTGCACATGGCGGTGTTCGAGACGCTCTGGACCCTCGCCGGCGCCGGATCCGCCTCGGCGGCCGGCGTGCTGCTGCAGCTGGGCGCGCCCTTCCTGGCGGCCTGGGTGCTGTGGCGGTTCGTCGAGGAGCCCGCCCGGCGCCGGTTGCGCGGGGCGCCCGCCCGCCGGTCCGCGGTGCCCGTCCCCGTGGCGGTCCCGGAGCCCCGGGCCGCCGCCGCGGACGCGCCGGTCACGTCGATGGCCTGACCCCGGGCCGGTTCGACGGCATCCTGGTGGGGTGCCGTACCCCGACAAGCTGCTCGCCGACGACGAAGAGGTCGTGGGCCACCTGCACCCGCACTGGCTGACCCTCGTCCGGCCGGTGCTCCTGTTCCTCCTCGTCGTCGGGGGCGCGTCGTTCGGCGCCGCCCTGGTGCCCCCGGGGCGTCAGCAGGGGATCTACCGGCTGGTGATCCTGGGCCTCGCCGTCCTGCTGCTGCTGTTCCTCGTCGTCGTGCCCCTGCTGCGCTGGCGGACGACGCACTACGTGGTGACCACGCACCGGCTGCTGTTCCGCGCCGGGATCCTGGCCCGCCGCGGCCGCGACCTCGGGCTGTCCCGGATCACCGATGTCTCGTACACCCAGACGCTGTGGGAGCGGGTCGTCAACTCCGGCACGCTCACCATCGAGACCGCCGGCGACGGCGGGCCGACGGTGCTGCACCAGATCCCCGACAGCGACCGGGTGCAGCAGCTGCTCAACGTCATGGTCGAGGAGGACGCCGAACGGCGGGCCCGCGAGAGCGCCGGGTACATCCGCGGCGACGAGGACTGGCCCCCGCGGGACGGCTGGCGCTCCACCGAGGTGCTCTGACCGGGCGACCGGATGTGACGGGGCCGTCACGGCGCGCCTCGGCGGTTCTGTCGGACCCCCTCCCTAGCTTCTGCGGTCATGCGGCTCCTCCACACCTCCGACTGGCACATCGGCCGCACCCTGCACGGCACCGACCTGCTCGCCGAGCAGGAGGAGGTGCTGAGCGGCCTGGCGGCCGTGGTCAGCCGCGAGCGGGTCGACGTCGTCGTCGTCGCCGGTGACGTCTACGACCGGGCAGTGCCCTCCGCCGATGCCACGGCGGTGCTGGACAGGGTGGTCGGCCGGCTGCTGGGCACCGGCGCGCGCGTCGTGCTCACACCCGGCAACCACGACTCGGCCCGGCGGCTCGGCACCTTCTCCGGGCTGCTGAGCGCGGCCGGGCTGCACGTGCGCGCGGCCACCGCGCGGCTGGACGAGCCGGTCCTGCTGGCCGACGAGCACGGCGAGGTGGCCCTCTACGGCATCCCGTACCTGGAGCCCGAGGTGGCCCGGCACGAGCTCGGCGTCCCCGGCGCCCGCGGGCACGAAGCGGTGCTGCGGGAGGCGATGGACCGGGTGCGGGCCGATCTCTTCCTCCGACCCGGGGCGCGCTCGGTGGTGCTCGCGCACGCCTTCGTCGGCGGCGGGGTGGCCAGCGAGAGCGAGCGGGACATCTGCGTCGGCGGCGTCGACCTGGTGCCGGGCGCGGTGTTCGACGGCGTCGACTACGTGGCGCTCGGGCACCTGCACCGCCCCCAGACCTTGAGCCCGCGGATGCGCTACAGCGGCTCGCCGCTGGCCTACTCCTTCGGCGAGGCCGGTCAGCAGAAGCAGGCCTGGCTGGTCGAGCTCGACGCCGCCGGGCTCGCCGGCGTGCGCGCGGTCCCGCTGCCCACCCCGCGGCCGCTGAGCGTGCTGACCGGCACGCTGGAGGAGCTGCTCGCCGACCCGGCTCACGAGGCGGCGGAGCAGCACTTCGTCTCCGCCCGGCTCACCGACCCGGCGCGGCCGGCCGACCCCATGCGCCGGTTGCAGGCCCGGTTCCCGCACTGCGTGCACCTGGACTGGACGGGTGCGGGGGCGTCGGCCGGCAGCGGCAGCTACCAGGAGCGGATGCGGGGGCGCAGCGCCCTCGAGATCGCCGGGGAGTTCGTCAGCGCCGTGCGCGGCGTCCCCGCCAGCGCGGCCGAGCGGGAGCTGCTGGCCCGGGCGCTCGGCGCCGCCGACCGCGAGGAGGCAGCACGATGAGGCTGCACCGGCTGTCCCTGACGGCGTTCGGCCCCTTCGCCGGCACCGTCGAGGTCGACCTCGACGAGGTCGGCCGGGACGGGCTCTTCCTGCTCTGGGGGCCGACGGGCGCGGGCAAGACCACGCTGCTGGACGGGGTGGTCTTCGCCCTCTACGGCCGCGTCCCCGGCGCCCGCGGCGAGGAGAAGCGGCTGCGCAGCGACCACGCCGACGCCGCCACCCGCACCGAGGTCAGCTGCGAGCTCACCCTCGGCGACGAGCGGCTGCGCGTGGTCCGCCGGCCGGAGCAGCAGCGGCCGAAGAAGCGCGGTGAGGGCTGGGCGACCGAGCAGGCCAAGCTGGTGGTCTCCCGGCTCACCGACGGCGGGTGGGAGCCGGTCAGCACGCGCATCGACGAGGGCTCCGAGCACCTGCGCACGCGGCTGGGGCTCGACGTGCACCAGTTCTGCCAGGTCGTCCTGCTCCCGCAGGGTGACTTCGCGCGGTTCCTGCGGGCCGAGCCGGAGCACCGCACCGAGCTGCTCCGCACGCTCTTCGACGTCGACCGGTACGCCCGCGCGGAAGAGTGGCTGGCCGACGAGCGGACGGCGGTCCGCGCGGGCACGGAGGACGCCCGCCACCAGTTGGCCAACCTGCTCGACCGCGTCGCCCACGCCGCCGACGTCGAGGTGCCCGAGGAGCTGGCCCCCGAGCTCGTGGGCGCGGGGGCCGGCGGTGGCGTGCTGCGCTGGGTGGCAGAGGTCCGGGCGGCCGCGGGAGCGCGGCTCGCCTCGGCCACCGCGCGGGCCGAGGCGGCTGCCGCGGAGGTGGCCACCGCCGACGCCGAGCTGGCCGAGGCCCGCGCGCTGGCCGCACGGCACACCCGGCGGGACCAGGCGCTGGCGGAGCTCGTCGACCTCGAGCAGCGCGCGCGGGCGCTCGAACCCCTGCGGGCCGAGCGCGACACCGGTCGCCGGGCCGAACCGCTGCGCGACGTGCTGGACGCCGCACACGCGGCCGGGCGGGCGGCCGAGGGCGCCGCGGCAGGCCTCGCCGGTGCCGTTGCGGCGTGGCAGCCGGTCGCCGAGGGCCACCCGGCCGACGGCGTGGTGGCGCGCGAGCTGCGCGACCGGGCCGCCGAGGCGCGGGCGCTGCTGCCCGAGGTGGACCGCGCGCGGGCGCTGGAGCGGTCCGTCGCCGCGCTCGCCCGGCAGGTCCGCGAGCTGACCGGGCGGTGCCGAGCGGGGGAGCAGGCCGCCGCCGCCCTCCCGGAGCTGCTCGCCGCGCAGGAGCAGGAGGCGGCCCGCGCGCGGGCGGCTGCCGCAGAGCTGCCGGGTCTGCGCGCGTCGCTGGAGTCCGCGGAGGCGGCCCTCGTCGCCGGCCGGGCGGCGGCCGAGCTGGACGCGATGCTGGGCGTGCTCCGCGAGGACACCGCCCGGGCGCGGGATGCCCGGGCCGACGCCCGGGAGCGGTGGCTGGACCTGCGCGCCCGGCGGCTGGACGGCATGGCCGCCGAGCTCGCCGCCGGGCTCACCGACGGTGCCGACTGCCCGGTCTGCGGCGCCGTCGAGCACCCGCGCCCCGCCGCACCGGGTGGCGAGCGGGTCACGGCCGCCGACGAGGACGCCGCACGCGCGCTCGCCGATGCGGCGGAGGCGGCGCTCACCGCGGCGACCGGCCGGCTGGAGGCCGCGGAGCGCGAGCTCGCCGGCCTGCGGGCGCGCGCCGGCGAGCTGCCGCCGCAGCAGCAGGCGGCCCGCGTCGCCGAGCTGACCGCGGCCGTGCGCACCGCGACCGACCTGGCCGCAGGGCTCGCCCCGGCCGAAGCCCGCGTGCGCGAGCTGGTCGGCGAGCGGGAGGAGGCGGCCGCCCGCCTCGGCGCAGACCGCGAGGAGCTGCGTGCCCGGACCGCCGAGCACGATGCGCTGACCACCGGCCTCGCGGAGCTGACCGCCCGGCTGGCCGCGGCCCGGGGCGACGACGCCGACCTGGCCGCCCGGATCACCCGGCTGTCGGCCGCCGCGGAGGCGTGCGAAGCGGTCGTCGTCGCCGAGGTCGAGGATCTGCGCGCCCGCGCCGAGGCGGACGCGGCCCGCCGGTCGGCGGAGGAACGGGCCGGGGCCGCCGGGTTCGACGACGTCCGCGCAGCGGAGTCGGCGCTGGCCGGCCCCGGCCGCCTGGCCCAGCTGGACCGGCAGCTCGACGGGCACGACCAGCGCGTGGTCGTCCTGCGCGCCCAGCTGGCCGACCCGGAGCTCGCCGACCTCCCCGCGCGCCCCGACCTGGCCGCGCTCGAGCACCGCTGCGCCGGCGGCACCCGCCGGCGGGAGGAGGCGGTGGCCGAGCTGGAGCAGGCGCGCCGCTGCACCAGATCCCTGGAGGACCTGGTGAGGCGGGTGAGCGCGGCCGAGCTCACGCTCGCCGAGCTGCGCGCCTGGAGCGACCAGGTCACCGCGCTGGCCGACCTGACCCACGGCCGGGGGGCGAACGCACGCCGGATGCGGCTGCAGTCGTTCGTGCTGGCCGCGCGCCTGGAGCAGGTCGCCGAGGTGGCCAGCCGGCGGCTGCTGGACATGTCGGGCGGCCGCTACACGTTCCTGCACAGCGACGCGCAGGGCCGGCACGGCGCTCGTGGTGGCCTGGGGCTGGACGTGTTCGACGAGTACACCGGGGTCCGCCGGCCCACCAAGACCCTCTCGGGCGGGGAGAGCTTCATGGCCTCGCTCGCGCTGGCGCTGGGGCTCGCCGACGTGGTCACCGCGGAGACCGGCGGCGTCCGCATCGACACCCTGTTCGTGGACGAGGGGTTCGGCACGCTGGACGCGCAGGCGCTGGACGCGGTGATGACGGTGCTGGACGAGCTGCGCCGCGGCGGCCGCACGGTCGGGGTCATCAGCCACCTGGAGGAGCTGCGCACCCGCATCCCCACGAGGCTCGAGGTCGTCGCCGGGCGGAACGGCTCCAGGCTGGCCGGCTGACCGGCTGTCAGCCGGCCGGTGGCGCGAAGGTGCTGTCCTCCAGGCGGCGGATGCGCTCTTCGTAGGCGGAGAGCGTGGACAGGCGCGCACGCACCCGGGCGTGCTCCTCGCGCACGACCTCGACCAGCGACCGCGCCTCCGGCAGGTCCTGCCCGTCGGTCTGCACGACGACCGGCCGCGCCTGGCGCTCCAGCCGCTGCTCCAGGGCCGCGGCCTGCGGGGCCAGCCGTGAGATCTGATGGGCGTTCCAGGTGCTCTGCTCGTCGAGCCGACGCAGGCGTTCCTCCCCGGCGTGGGCCACCTGGTCGAGCCGGTCGACGCGTTCGGAGACGTTCTTCAGGTCGATCGCCGCGGCGAGCCGGTCGATCCGCGCGGTCAGCTCGTCCAGCCGGCGGGCGAGGTCGTCCTCCCGCGCGACGACCGGTCGCACGGCGTCGTCGACGCGGGCCTGGACGGCCCGGGCGAGCCGCGCCTTGATGCGCTGCGGCAGCGGCAGCCTCATCGCTGTTCTCCTCGGCAGATCGTGGTCCGGTCAAGCCCAGACACGGGCCCGCCCCTCGTCCAGCCACCTGCGGAGCAGGGTGGCCTCCTCGCTGAGCCGGTGCTCGGGGGTGATGGTGGTCGTGCTGCCTGCCGCGTGTGACCAGCTGGTCTGCACGGGGTCGTCGACGAAGGAGTAGCCCGCCAGCTCGAGGCGGGCGTCCGGGAAGGCATCGCGGGCCCACCAGGCGGCCATGGTCCCGGTCGTCGACCAGACGCCGTCGCGACGGCTGTCGAGACCGAGCTCGGCGGACAGTCGCAGGGTCAGATCCTGGTTGGACAGGTGGACCTGCCCCAGATCGGTCGGCCACCAGTCGGGGAGCGCCTCGCGTTCCCAGTGCAGCCGGCCCGGTTCCACCAGCAGGTAGAGCCGGTCCTGGTAGTCCTCGAAGAACCAGCGCGTGGCCACCAGCCCGCGGTGGAAGAAGACGGTGTCCACCCGGCGGCCGTAGGTCGGCGGCTCGCCGGGCTCGTCCAGCCGGAAGCTGTTGACCCGGATCACCAGATCGCAGGAGTCCACGGCGTCGGCGCGCTCGGCCGACGGCGCCAGCGGCTTGTTGCCGAGCACGGCGATCGAGCGGACGCGCCGTTCGCGGGCATACGTGCGCACCAGCTCCCGCACGTCGTTGCGGCGTCGCTCGTCCGCTGTCTCGCCCATGGTCCTCCTGCCGGTTCCGGCCGATCGTAGAACGCCGTTCCGGTGACCCCGGGGAGCGCGAGGCGCCCACCCGGAGGCCATGGTGCTCGTGCGACGGGAGGGCGCCCGTGTGCCGCACGCGCCGGCGTCGCCGCTCCCGGGCGACCGGTCGCGGACGGTCCACTACCGTGGGTCGCATGTCGGCGCCTGCCCCGAAGATGACCATCGGAGCCCGTGAGATCGGGCCCGGGCACCGTCCCCTGGTCATCGCCGAGCTCGGGATCAACCACGACGGTGACCTGCACCGGATGCACCGGATGATCGACGACGCAGCCGACGCGGGGGTCGAGTGCGTGAAGTTCCAGTCGCACGTCGTCGAGGACGAGATGATCCCCAACGACGTCGTCCCCGGGAACGCCGACGAGTCGATCTACACGATGATGCAGCGCTGCGCGCTCTCCGCCGCGGAGGAGAAGGACGTCTTCGCGCACGCGCACGACCGCGGCATGCTCGCGCTCTCCACCCCGTTCAGCCGCGCCGCCGCCGACCGGCTGGCGGAGATGGACGTTCCGGCGTTCAAGATCGGCTCGGGGGAGTGCAACAACTACCCGCTGGTGCGGCACATCGCGTCGTTCGGCAAGCCGGTGCTCCTGAGCACGGGGATGAACGACGTCTCCACCATCCGCCCGTCGGTGGAGCTGCTCCGCGCCTCCGGCGTGCCCTTCGCGCTGATGCACTGCACGAGCCTCTACCCGACGCCGCCCGCCCAGGTGCGCCTCGGTGGGATCGCGGAACTGCAGGAGGCCTTCCCCGACGCGGCGCTCGGCCTCTCCGACCACACCACGTCGATCTACGCCTGCCTGGGCGCGGTCGCGGTCGGCGCCGACGTGCTCGAGCGGCACTTCACGTCCGACATGGCCTGGCCGGGGCCGGACATCCCGATCTCCAGCCTCCCGGCCGACTTCAGCCGGCTCATCGAAGGTGCCGACACCCTCGCCCTGGCCCGCGGCGGGCGCAAGGAGATCCTCCCCGAGGAGCAGCCGACGATCGACTTCGCCTACGCCTGCGTCGTGACCATCGCGCCGGTCGCGGCGGGCGAGCGGTTCGACGTCGACAACGTGTGGGTCAAGCGGCCCGGCACCGGTGAGCTGAAGGCGGTCGACTACGACCGCGTCCTCGGGCGCGTCGCCACCCGCGACATGCCCTCCGACGTGCAGCTGTCCTGGGGAGACGTGTCCGACGGATGACCGAGCCGGCCCCTGCCCGCCGGATCATCGGGATCACCGGCACGCGCGCCGATTTCGGCAAGATGCGCGACGTCTTCCTCGGCCTGCAGGAGGCGCCCGACGTCGAGTTCTCCCTCGTCGTCACCGGCATGCACCTGCTGCACCGCTACGGCTACACCGTGCGGGAGATCGAGCGCGCCGGGCTGCGGCACGTCCACCACGTCCCCAACCAGGTGGAGGACGAGCCGATGGCCCTGGTCCTCGCCAACAGCCTCAACTCCATCGCCCGGCTGCTGCTCGCCGAGTCCGCCGACATGGTGCTCGTGCACGGCGACCGCGTGGAGGCGCTGGCCGGCGGGCTGGCCGGCAGCCTCACCAACACGCGGGTCGCCCACGTGGAAGGCGGAGAGGTGTCCGGGACGATCGACGACTCCATCCGGCACTCGCTGACCAAGCAGGCGCACGTCCACTTCGTCGCCAACGAGCAAGCCTGCGCCCGGGTGCTGCAGCTGGGGGAGGACGAGGACCGCATCTTCGTCGTGGGCAGTCCGGAAGCCGACGCGCTCGCCGTCGCCGCGGCCAGCCCGCTGGGACCGGTGCGCGCGCGGTACGCGACGCCCGACCCGCCGTACGGGATCATCGCCATGCACCCCGTCACGACGGAGGCCGGCACCAACCGCCGGCAGGCCGAGGAACTCGTCGACGCCGTGCTGGAGCTGGGGGGCTCCTGGGTGGTCATCGATCCCAACAACGACGAGGGCACGCCGGACATCCGGGCTGCGCTGGAGCGCCTGGACGGGCGACCGGGCATCGTGCGGTTGCCGTCGATGCGCTTCGCCGCGTACCTGACCCTGCTCCGGCACGCCGAGGTGATCATCGGCAACTCCAGCAGCGGGGTGCGCGAGGCCCCGGTGCTCGGGACCCCCGCCGTGGACGTCGGATCGCGGCAGAACGGGAGGTCCCCGGCGACCTCGGTCCAGCACGTCGAGGCGCGGGCCGGGGAGATCGCGGCCGCCGTCCGCCGGGCCAGGTCGCAGGGCCGGACCCCGGCGGAAGAGCACTTCGGCTCGGTGGGGGCCGCGGGGCGCATCGTGTCGCTGCTGCGCGACGACGCGGTGTGGGGGCTGCCGCTGCAGAAGCGGTTCGTCGACCGCTGAACCGCGCTCAGGCCTCGCCGAGGTCGCGCGCCGCCCGCCGGACCCGCTCGAGATCGTCCCGGGTGTCGACGTCGATGCTCCGCTCGGCGGGCATCGGGATCGCTGCCACGTCGGGGACGATGACGGCGTCCGCGGCGCGCATGGCGCCCAGGGCGGTGGCGTAGACGGCGCCGTTGATCCGCAGCGCCTCGGGCAGCTCCTGCCGGGGGGCCTCCAGGTCCGGCCAGGTCCGGACCGGGCGGGCGGAGCCGTCCGGTGCGACCAGCAGCTGCTTGTAGGGGTGGTGCTCGGCGGGGGTCACGGTGAGGGTCGTGCGCACGTCGCCCAGCGCGTGCCGCTCGAGGACGGCGCGGACGTCGCCGGACGTCCGCAGCGGGGACGTCGGCTGCAGGAGGACGACCGTCGCGTCGTCGGGCAGATCGAGTGCCCGCGCCACGTGCAGCAACGCGGACACCGTCCGGCTGCTGCCGGTCGACAGCTCCACCGGCCGCCGGACGACCGTCGCCCCCAGCCGCTCGGCCTCGGCGGCGATGTCCGGCCCGTCGGTGCTGACGACGACCTGCTCGATGCCGGCCTCCCGCGCGCTGCGGACGGCGCGTGCCACCAGGGACGAGCCCCCGACGGTCATGAGGTTCTTCCCCGGCAGACCCCGGGAACCGGCCCGGGCCGGGACGACCGCGACGGTCCGGCGGTCGGGCGCCGACCCGGTCACCGGACCTCCTCGGCGACCGGCGGCCGAGCGGGGGTCGGCGAGGACTCGGCCACGAAGACCCACCGCCGGTACGCGAGGAAGCGAACCACCGTGCCGAGCGCGATGGAGAACAGGTTGGCGCCCTGCAGCACCAGGGCGCCCTCCTGCCCGAGCGGGTAGCGGACGAAGCCGATGACGGCCAGGCCCAGCAGCAGCGCCGCGGCGTTCACCAGGAGGAACAGGGCGTACTCCCGCCGCAGGCCGGTGCGGGCGCGGTCGGAGAAGGACCAGAACCGGTGCCCGACGAAAGCGAGCGACATCGAGACGAGACTCGCCAGCAGCTTCGACGTCACCGCCCCGAGCCCCACCTGGGCGTAGAGCAGCTGGAACAGGCCGACGTCGACCAGGAAGCACACCGCGCCGACGACGCCGAAGGCGCCGAGCTCGCGCACCAGCCGGCCAGGGCCGTCGCGCACGAGCCGGCGCAGCTGCGCGAGGGGGGCCACGCCCGCATCCTACGGAGGATCCGGCACGGCGATCGGGGCGTGCAGAGCTCCCGGCTAGCCTTCGGGGCACCATGTCTGCCGCCCTGCACCCGCACACCGGCCTGCCCGTCGTCGCCATGGTCGGCGGCGGCCAGCTCGCCCGCATGACGCACCAGGCCGCCGTCGCGCTCGGGCAGTCGCTGCGGGTGCTGGCCGCCAACCCCGAGGAGTCCGCGGCCCTCGTGGCGGCGGATGTCCGGTACGGCGACCACCGCGACCTGGGTGACCTGCGGGTGCTGGCCGACGGCGCCACGGTGGTCACCTTCGACCACGAGCACGTGCCCACCGAGCACCTGCGCACGCTGGTCGAGGAGGGCACCCGCGTCGCCCCCGGCCCGGAGGCGCTCGTCCACGCGCAGGACAAGCTGGTGCTGCGCCGCGCGCTCGCGGGGGCGGGGGAGCCGCAGCCGGCCTGGGCGGAGGTCCGCTCCGCCGCCGACGTCGCCGCCTTCGCCGAGGCGCACGGCTGGCCCGTGGTGCTCAAGACCCCGCGCGGCGGGTACGACGGCAAGGGCGTGTTCGTCGTCGGAGACGCGGGAGCCGCCGCCGAGATGCTGGAGCGGCACGGCACCCTGCTGGCCGAGCAGCGGGTGGCCATGGTGCGCGAGCTGTCGGCGCAGGTCGCGCGGTCGCCGTTCGGCCAGGTCGCGGTGTGGTCGGTGGTCGAGACGGTGCAGCGCGACGGCGTCTGCGCCGAGGTGTACGCGCCCGCCCCCGGGCTCTCCGACGAGCTGGCCACCGCGGCCCAGGAGCTGGCGGTGCGGATCGCCGACCGGCTCGGCGTCGTGGGCATGCTCGCCGTCGAGCTCTTCCAGACCGCCGACGGGGTGCTGGTCAACGAGCTGGCGATGCGGCCGCACAACTCCGGGCACTGGAGCATCGAGGGCGCGCGCACCAGTCAGTTCGAGCAGCACCTGCGCGCCGTCCTCGACTACCCGCTGGGCTCCACGGAGATGGTCGCCCCGGTCGTGGTGATGGCCAACGTGCTCGGCGGTGCGGCCGCGGAGGAAGACTGGTCCGGACCTGCGCTGGACGAGCGGATCCACCACTTCATGGCGCACTGGCCCGACGTGAAGCTGCACTGGTACGGCAAGACCCAGCGCCCGGGGCGCAAGCTCGGCCACGTGACCGCCCTCGGCACCGACCTCGCCGAGGTGCGGGCGCGGGCGGTCGCCGCCGCCCGCTACCTGGCCGACGGGGTTGTGGACCCCGCTTTCGCCTTCGCGCACGACCCCGAGCACTGAGGAGCAGGGCATGAGCGACCCGGTCGTCGGCATCGTCATGGGCAGCGACTCCGACTGGCCCACGATGCAGCCCGCCGCCGAGGCGCTGGCGGAGTTCGGCGTCGCCTGGGAGGCCCACGTCCTCTCCGCGCACCGCACACCCCGCCGGATGCTCGACTACGCCGAGGCCGCCGCCGGCCGCGGGCTGCGGGTGATCGTCGCCGGCGCCGGCGGGGCCGCCCACCTCCCGGGCATGGTCGCTGCGGCCACGCCGCTGCCGGTGATCGGCGTGCCGCGCCCGCTGGACCGGCTCGACGGGCTGGACAGCCTGCTCTCGATCGTGCAGATGCCCGCCGGCGTGCCTGTGGCCACCGTGGGCATCGGCGGCGGCCGCAACGCCGGGCTGCTCGCGGTGCGCATCCTCGCCGCCGGCGACGCGGAGCTGCGGAGCCGGGTCGAGCGGTTCCAGGCCGAGCTCGCCGACAGCGTCGTCGCCCGGGACCTCACCCTCCAGGAGCGTCTCGCTACCGGCGGGTAGTCGGACGTCCTACGATCGAACCCGTGGGTACGAACAGCGGGCTGTACGCGTTGACCGAGGAGCACGAGGCGATCCGGGCGGCGGTGCGCGACATCGCCGAGCGGGAGATCGCTCCGTACGCCGCGGAGGTGGACGCCGAATCGCGCTACCCGATCGAGGCGCAGAAGGCGCTGACCGCGGCGGGCTTCCACGCCACCCACATCCCCGAGGCCTACGGCGGTGAGGGTGCCGACGCGCTCGCGACCTGCATCGTGATCGAGGAGGTGGCCCGCGTCGACATGAGCGCCTCGCTGATCCCGGCGGTCAACAAGCTCGGCTCGATGCCGGTGATCCTCTCCGCGTCCGAGGACCTAAAGCAGAAGGTGCTCGCGCCCATCGCCGCCGGCGAGGCGATGATCAGCTACGGACTCTCGGAGCGCGAGGCGGGCTCCGACGCCGCCGCCATGAAGACCCGCGCCCGCCTCGAGGGCGACAGTTGGGTGCTGAACGGCACCAAGGCCTGGATCACGAACTCCGGTGTCTCCGAGTGGTACACGGTCATGGCCGTCACCGACCCGGGGAAGGGTGCCAACGGCATCTCCGCCTTCGCGGTGCACCGCGACGACCCGGGCTTCGCCGTGGGGCCCAAGGAGCGGAAGATGGGGATCAAGGGCTCGCCCACCCGCGAGCTCTACTTCACCGACTGCACCATCCCGGCCGATCGGATCATCGGCGCGCCGGGCACCGGCTTCAAGACCGCGCTGCGCACCCTGGACTTCACCCGGCCCACCATCGGCGCCCAAGCGGTCGGCGTCGCGCAGGGGGCGCTGGACGCCTCCGTGGCCTACGTCAAGGAGCGCAAGCAGTTCGGCAAGGCCGTCAGCGAGTTCCAGGGCGTGCAGTTCGTGCTGGCCGACATGGAGATGAAGATCCAGGCGGCCCGCCACCTGGTCTACGTCGCCGCGGCCGCGGGTGAGCAGGGCCGGTCCGACGTGACCCGGGTCTCGGCATCGGCCAAGGCGTTCGCCTCCGATGTCGCGATGCAGGTGACCACCGATGCCGTCCAGTTGTTCGGCGGGGCCGGCTACACCCAGGACTTCCCGGTCGAGCGCATGATGCGCGACGCGAAGATCACCCAGATCTACGAGGGCACCAACCAGGTGCAGCGCATGGTGATCGCCCGCAGCCTGCTGCGCTGACCCACCTCCTGCCGGACGCCGGCGCGCGGCGTGTCCACCGGCGCGTGAGCGCGCCGGCCGGGGAGCCCAGCGGACGGGCTGCGTGCCTGTGCCCGATGACGCTCCGTCGAAGCCGTGTCCTCCCGCAGAGTGTTCGCCCGGTGACGTAACGTGCCAGCGCGGCCAGGTTGCGGATCCGACCCTCCGGGCCGCTGGCGAGGGCCGGCGATCGAGCGCCGGCCGGATCGTCGCTCGTCCTGGGAGTGTGGATGTCCTCGTCCGTGAAGATCGTGCGCTGGGCCGCGTTGGTGGCCCTGGCCGCCGCCGTGGTCGTCGGCGTGGCGTTCGCCGCCCGTTCGGTGGGCGGCTCCGACGCCTCGGACGCTCAGCCCGCCGGCACCCCCGCGGCCGGTGCCCCGGCCACCCCGGAGGACGCCTCGGGGGGCGAGCAGGAACCGGCGGACACCGGCGGGCCGGCCGACGCGGGCGGCTCCGCCGACGCCGACGCCGACGGGGAGACGTCGCAGGCCCCGGCCTCGACCAGCGCCCCGCGTCCCGTCGGGGATCCCGTCGAGGTCCTCGTACGGCAGACCTACTCCGGCTGGGACGCCGACTCCTCGGCGATCGTCGTCGGCGCGGTGGTGGCCGGCGTGATCGAGTCCGGTGGCACCTGCACCCTGACGGTGGCGCAGGGGCTCGCCGAGCACACCGCCTCGTCCAAGGGCTCCGCAGATGCGAGCACCACGACCTGCGGGCGGATGTCGATCCCCGGCGGGGAGTTGGACGCGGGGGAGTGGACCGCGATGGTCAGCTATGAATCGCCCGCGGCCAACGGCGAGTCGCAGTGGTTCTCGGTGGTGGTCCCGTGACCCGCACCCGTCCGATGCGTGCCGTCCTGCTGGCGGTGGGCCTCGCTGCGATGCTGACGATGCTGCTCGTCGGCGCCGAGCGGGAGACCCCTCCCGAGGGCTTCACGAACGCCGCGGACCTCGGCCGCTTCAACCCGGCCAACATCATCTCCGACGGGGTCTTCTACGACACGTCATCGATGGACGTCGCCGAGATCCAGGCGTTCCTCGATCTGAAGGGGCGCAACTGCACGGCGGGTGACCTCTGCCTGAGCCGGTACGGGATGGCGACGTACACCCGGTCGGCGGACAGCAGGTGCCCGCGCACCTACACCGGCGCCGGCTGGGAGAGCGCTGCCTCGATCATCTCCAAGGTCGCCTCCGCCTGCGGCGTCAACCCGCAGGTGCTGCTGGTGACGCTGCAGAAGGAGATGGGCCTGGTGACGGCGAGCAGCCCCACCACCAAGTCCTACAGCCGCGCCATGGGTTACGGCTGCCCGGACAACACCGGCGGAACGTGCGACGCCACCTACAACGGCTTCTACAACCAGGTCTACATGGCGGCCCGGCAGTTCAAGAACTATCAGGCGAACCCGACCAGGTACGGCTACGTAGCGCACATGAACAACTACATCGCCTACTACCCGAACAAGCCCAGCTGCGGTGGCCGGACCATCTACATCGAGAACCAGGCGACCGCCGGCCTCTACAACTACACCCCCTACGTGCCGAACCAGGCGTCTCTGAACGCCGGGTACGGGACGGGCGACACCTGCTCGTCCTACGGCAACCGGAACTTCTACAGCTACTTCACCGACTGGTTCGGCTCGACCCAGCACAGCGGTGGGGCGTCGGTCGCCGAGAAGTACCTGGCCATGGGTGGTGCGAGCAGCTACCTGGGCGCCCCGACCGGGGACGTCACCTGCACGGCCAGGGACGGCGGGTGCCTGCAGCCCTACCAGGGGGGTGCCATCTACTGGTCCCAGGCCAGCGGTGCCCACGCCGTCCGCGGCGGGATCTACGCCAAGTGGGCCGAGCTCGGGTACGAGTACAGCCTGCTCGGGTTCCCGACCAGCGACGAGGTCGCGTTGCCCGGTGGCTACTTCTCCCTCTTCCAGGGTGGGGCGATCTACTGGTCGCCGGCGACCGGCGCGCACTTCATCCGCGGTGGCATCTACGAGAAGTGGGCCAAACAGGGGTACGAGACGGGCTGGCTGGGCTATCCGACCGGCGACGAGACGAAGGTCCCCGGCGGGTATGTGAGCAGCTTCCAGGGCGGTGCCATCTACTGGTCGGCAGCGACGGGCGCCTGGTCGGTCCGCGGCCACGTCTACGAGGCCTGGGCCCGCCAGGGCTACGAGGGCGGCCCGATGGGCTTCCCGGTCAGTGACGTCCGGAGCCTGTCATCCGGTGAGTTCAGCGTCTTCCAGGGTGGGGCGATCTACTGGTCGCCGTCCGGTGGAGGACATGCGCTGCGTGGTCCCATCTACACGGCGTGGGCCCGCTCCGGCTACGAGACCGGTGCCCTGGGGATGCCCATCGGTGCCCGGACGTCCATCACCGGGGGCGCCTACCAGGAGTTCGCCGGCGGATCGATCTACGAGTCCGCCGCGCACGGTGCGCGGATCGTCACCGACCCGTTCCGGGAGAAGTGGCTGGCCGCAGGTGGTACGACCGGCGTCCTGGGCTTCCCCGCCTCGGACGTGGGGCGCACGCGGACGGGGTCCTTCCAGGTCTTCGCCGGTGGTGCCGTGTACACCTCCTCGACCACGGGACCGCAGATCATCCGCGGTGCGGTGTACGACCTCTGGGCGCGGCAGGGCTACGAGACCGGCCGCCTCGGCTACCCGATCACAGACGTCCAGGCCGTGGCCGGCGGCGAGCAGAGCGACTTCCAGGGCGGCAGCATCTACGTCTCCCGGTCGACCGGCGCCCGCTGGCTGGGGACGGACCTGGCCGCAGGCCTGGCTGCCCGAGGTGGGCCGGGTGGCCCGCTCGGCTTCCCGACGACGGACGAGTTCACCACTGCGACGGGCGGCCGGGCGGCCCACCTCCAGCGGGGCAACCTCTACTGGTCGGCGGGTACGGGCCTGCACAACGTGTCGGGCCCCACCTACACGGCCTGGGCCGCGCAGGGCTACGAGAACGGGCCGCTCGGATACCCGACCGCGGATGCCACGGCGGCGTCGGGCGGGACCGGGACGGTCACCACGTTCCAGCGCGGCTCGATCTACTGGTCGGAGGGGACCGGTGCGCACAGCGTGCCCGCGGTGCTCGACCAGGCCTGGGCCCGCTGGGGCGGCGCGGCAGGTGATCTGGGGCTGCCCACGGTCGACGCGTTCCGCACCTCGGCCGGGGGCGGCGGCCTCGTCCAGCACTTCCAGCGGGGCTCGATCTACCAGTCGGCCGCCACCGGTGCGCGCGTCGTCCGCGGGCCCATCTTCGGTGCCTGGGCCGCCACCGGCTACGAGTACGGCTTCCTCGGTCTCCCGGTCAGCGATGAGACGGCGTTGACTGGCGGCGCGATGTCGCTGTTCCAGGGCGGTGGCATCTACTGGTCGCCGGCCGGTGGGGCGCACGCCATCCGAGGCCGCTTCTACGACACGTGGGCCGCGAACGGCTACGAGGGCGGTGCGCTGGGCTACCCGACCTCGGACGAGTACGCGGTCTCGGGTGGGCGTCGGATGGACTTCGAGGGGGGCACCATCGAGGTGACGAACGCCGGCCGGGCGATCGTCACGTTGCGGTAAGCTCGCAGCCTGTCGGGCGGACCCACGGCACCGGGCGCACGCGCCCCCCGGGCGCGTCATGGCCGACGCGCCGCCTGCGCCGTCGGCGGCGCCCTCTCCAATCTCGGCACCCGCTGCCGACATCCTGCGCCGCCGGGCCGGTCCCGCCGCGGTTCACCGGCGGTACGCCCCGTCATGAACGAGAAACGGAACGCTGTGAGCGTGCAGACCACGACCGTCGAGGACTCGTCCACCGAACGCGCAGAGGGAACGGGAGCCTCGTCGTCGGGCGTGGGTTCGGAACGGCGCGGAACTGCGCGGCGGTCGTGGCCCCAGATCGCCGGCCTGATCTCCCTCGTCCTGCTGGTCCTGGTCGTCCCGATCGTGCACGCGCGCCAGGCGATGCACGTGGTCCCGACCTACCACCTGGACGGTGCCTTCCAGACCGCCAGCGGCCTGTTCCGGCTCGCCGAGGGGCAGTGGCCGGGGCGGGACTTCTTCCCCTACCTCGGGATCGGGCCCGTCGTCGTCCTGTTCCCTGCCTTCGCGGCCTTCGGCGGGACGCTAGCGGCGTCGGTCTTCGCGTCATACTTTGTGACGTTGCTGTCTCTGCAGCTTGTCGTGGGACTCGTCGCGGCCTTGGTCTTCCCGCGGCGGCCAGTGTGGGCCATGGCGTGGGCGGCTACCGTCCCGGCCGTGCTAGTGGCTGTGGCGATGACACGGCCCGAGCTCTGGAGCGCGGCATCCGGGCTCCTTGCGAACGCCGCAGTCCCGGGCAACAGCCTCCGTCCGATTCGCGCGGTGGCCCCTTACCTTGTTGCGGCGGTCGCCTTCTTCGTCCTGCGGTCGGCATGGTCTTGGCGTCGCACGGCCGTGGTGGGTGCCGTAGCGGGTGCCATCGCGGCACTGTGGTCGAACGACTATGGCCTGGTGTCTGGCGTGCTGGTGCTGGTGCTCCTCACCTTGTACGCGATCCGCTGGCGTCCGGCGTCACTCAAGCGCATCCTCCCTCCGCTGTGGCTTGCTGCCTCGGTGAGCTATCTGGTTGCGGGCTTCGCAGCCACCGCCGGCCACTTCGCGTCGCTGGCGCGTTACAACTTCGTCGACGTGCGTGAGGACCAGTTTTGGTACTTCTCCCCGTGGGGCCGCGCCGACCGGATCTACTCGGTGGGCGACGTGTTGCATGCCATGCAACTCGAGGGCGCGCTGTGGCCCCTGGCGGTCCTTGCCGGAATCGGGGTGTATGCCCTGCTGTCCCGGAGCCTCGCCCCTCTGCTCCTGCTGTTCACCGGCGGCTCGATCCTGGCCGGCGGCTTGGCGGCCACCATCGGTGGGCACACCGGTGGTTACTTCTGGTCCTTCGTGCTCTGGGGCTCTGTGGTGAGCGCGGCCGTCGTCGTCCGGCTGGTGGTTGTAGGAGCGGCTCGCTTACGGCCCGTTCAGCAACTTCTGGACGTGCGCAGACTCCGCGTCGGTGCCCGAGCGCTGGTCAGCGCCAGTGCCATCGCGGTCCTGCTTTCTGCCTGCGTTGTGGCCGTGCAGGCGAACTGGAGCACGGGCTCGGCCGTGGCCGGCGATCCGAGATACGCCTACGACGCAGAACTGGGTGGCTACCTCGACCAGGACTACGCCAACCAGGTGGAGCAGGTTCGCGGCCACGATGGGATTGTCGAGGAGTACATGGGGCTCGGCGGTGTGATCAACGGTCCCAACAAGGCCTTGCCTGTCGACTCGGTGATCGCCGCGCTCGGCAGCCAACGTGATCTGTTTCAGGACCGGATGGCCGACCGGCCGGCCCTCGTCGTGACGACAGCCCCGAGCGCGAGCAATTGGGTGACGTGGGGGCTCAGCGCGAACTGGTGGTTTTATCGTGAGCTCTTCCAGTCCTACGCCCCGACGCAGTCATCCCCGCTGACGCTGAACTGGGTCCCGGTTGAGCCTGCTGTATGGCAGCCGGTGCCATGTCAGGTGCGTGAGTCGCAAATCGAGCTCGCCGCTCCCTCTGCCGGCCTCTACGAGGTGACCCTGCAGTATCAAGGGCCAGGGCGGGGCTCACGTTCGTTCACGATGGTGCAGAACGACGTCAACGTGGCTTCCGGCGCCCGCGGGTTCATGGCCCTGGACCCGGGTGCGGCCGAGCAGCGGTTCCCCGTGGCGCTGCCGGAACCGGGTCCGGTCGTGCTGTCCACGAGCGACGTCGCGCCGCACTTGGAGCAGCTCACGACCTTGGAGTCCTGCACGGCCTCCGCTGTCCGGCCCCCGCAGGGGGCGGACACGTTCCAGGTGTTCAGTTCGCTGTTCTTGACGCCGGTGGACCTCACCGATGCGACGTGGGAGCGCGGCGTGGCCCGGGAAGGTGCCGCCCTGTTCGTCTTCAACACCCCGTTGAAGCTGGCCGCCCTGCAGGACGCCACCGAGGTGCGATTTCCGAACGGCGAGACGAGGGTGATCAGCCGGGTGGAGGAGGCAGGGGACTTCATCAACGTGTTCCTGGACGGCCCGCCACTGGATCCGCGGACCGCCGGTGCTGGGCAGATTCTGACACCCGTTCCCTGACTGATCTGTCAGCTCCGGGCCTGAGACGGACCCGTCCGACCCTCGGGCGGGTCGGGGTTGCGACGTCGGGTGATTCCTGTGTGACGATGGAGTTCTGATGGGGCGAGTGGGGCCGGTCTCCGACTTTTCGTCCTGACCCGCAGCGACCACCGACGTACGCTCGGTACACACGCCAGCGGGGTCGGCACCCATGCCCCCGTGCCACTGCAGAGGAGACAGAGCTGGTGCTCGGTTCCATCCGCCAGCGGATCTCGTGGCTCGCCGCCACTCTTTTCTTCGGGTTCCAGATCCGGTTCGACTTCCTCGGAATCCTGGATCCCACCTACAAGGCGCAGTTCCAGCAGGACTCGGATTCGCTCGTCGTCGACCTGATGCTCAACCCGGGATCGGCCCTCTTCCCGCAGCTCGGTGGGGTGGAGCGGAACTACGCCAGCCAGTTCGGCCTGCAGGGCATGGTGATGAACTGGCTGAGCCCCGGTGACCACTTCTACGAGGCGCTGCGGCTGACCACGTCGATGCTGACCGGCGCCGTGTTCGCCGCAGCCGTCATCGCGGTCTGGCGCGCCTGGGGCGGCCGGGCGGCATCGGTCCTCTTCGCCCTCCTCGCCATCTCCTTCTGGACCAACGGCTTCGGGGCGAGCACGTACTGGCAGCTGTGGACGCTCCTGCTGCCCCCCCTGGTTCCCCTGCTGGTCTGGCCCCACCTGGGCAGCGGCCGGCGGAAGTGGCTCCGGGGGGGCGCGATCATCGCCGGGCTGGTCTTCCTGAAGTGCCTGTGCGGTTACGAGTTCATCAGCACCGTCCTCCTCGGTGTGGCCGCCGCGGTCGGCTTCCACGAGTTCCGGGGCCGGATCGACCGGCGCCTCCTCTCCCGGTTGGTGCTCGCCATGGCCACGGGCCTGGTCGGCTTCGTCCTCGCGGTCGGCGTGCACGTCGCCCAGCTGATGGCGAAGTACGGCGACGCGTCGATCATCCGGACCCGCATGTTCGAGCGGACCGTCTCGCCCAGCGACGCGGCCGAGATGCTGGTCTGGGCGCGCGGCGTCGACGACCCGCTGTGGGGCTGGCTGGTCCAGGGGGACAGCATGCTCGGGCTCTGGGCCTTCCAGCTGGTGCACTACCTGACCAACCCCGCGGTGGCGATCCCGGCGCCGGAGGGCACCGGCTTCGGCCTGGCCGCCTACGGGATCCCCATCTGGGCGTTCGTGGTCGTCTTCGCGCTCATCGCCGGGCAGGCCGTGCGCGGACGCCAGGAGGATGCCGCCGTGCAGCGTCGGCTGGCCCTGTCCGCCGGCATCGCCCTGGCGGGCGGCATGTCGTGGCTCGTGCTGGCCTACGGGCACATGATCCACCACGCGCACATGGACTCGATCGTCTTCTACCTGCCGTTCCTGCCCCTGGTCTTCGCGATGATCGCGCTGCGCGTGCAGACGATCTCCCACCGGGCCTGGCCGACGCGGTCCGAGGCTGCGGTCGAGGAGGCGGCGCCCCGCCGCACCTGGCCGCGGCACGAGGCAGCGGCACCGGTCATGCCCGGGCCGCGTGCCGACGACCGGCAGCCGGTCGCCCAGGGTGCGGGGTGAGCCCGATGTCCTCCCAGCAGCGGATCGTCGTCGTCGGTGGCGGCTTCTACGGCACCTCGCTCGCGGCGCACCTGGCCCGTGAAGGCGCGAGCGTGGTCCTCCTCGAGGCGCGCGCGGACCTGCACGGCGGGGCCAGCTACTTCAACCAGGCGCGGGTGCACGGCGGCTACCACTACCCGCGGTCGCTGCGCACGGCCGGGCGGAGCCAGGCCTCCTACGTGGCGTTCATGGAGCGGTACCGGTCCTGCGTGGTCGACGACTTCCTGTGCATCTACGCGATCGCCCGGGGGTCCCTGACCAACGCCCGGAAGTTCCAGCGGATGTGCAACTACATCGGCGCTCCGCTGCAGGAGTCCCCGGCGTCCATCAGCCGGCTGTTCAACCGGTCGGTCATCGAGGGCTCCTGGGTGACCCGGGAGTCGGTGTTCGACGCCGTCCGCCTGAGGGACCTGATGCGGCAGGAGCTCGACGAGGCCGGGGTGGAGGTCCGACTCGGGACGCCGGTGGCCGGTGTCGGGGAGACGGCGACGGGGACCTCCGTCGCGCTGGAGTCGGGCGAGGTGCTCGACGCCGACCGGGTGCTCGTGTGCACCTACGGCGAGGGCATCGACGACCTGCCGGCCGGGGTCGGTTACTCCGGTCTGCACTGCGAGCCCTGCGAGATGGCGCTGGTCGACCTCCCCGACAGCCTGAAGGACAAGGGGATCACCGTCATGGACGGCCCCTACTTCTCGCTCATGCCGTTCCCGTCCACCCCGTACCACACCCTGAGCCACGTGCGGTACACGCCGCACGGGTCGTACGCGACCTACGGTCAGGCGGCTGCTGCGCTGCGGACCGGGCTCACCACGCGCGCCGACTGGATGATCCGCGACTCGGCGCGCTACGTGCCGGCACTGGCCGAGGCGGTGCACCGGGAGTCCATCTGGGGCGTCAAGACGGTACCTGCGCGGCGGGACCGCGACGACGCCCGACCGATCGTCCTCCGCCGGTCCGAAGGTGGACGGGTGCTGTCGTTGCTCGGCAGCAAGATCGACAACATCAACGACGCCCTGAGAGTGGCAGAGGAGCATCTCCGTGACGCTGTTTGAGACCCACACGACGGCCGGTGGAGGCGGTGACCGGGCAGGGGCGGCGCGTGCCGACGTCGTCGTCCGGGTGCCCGCGCCGCCGGAGCGCGAGGGCACCTTCCTGAGCGTCGTCGTGGTCGCCGAGGGGCCGTTCGACGAGGTCGAAGGGCACCTGGAGGCCCTGGAGACGGCCCTCGCCGACAGCTACCCGGTGCACGAGGTCGTCCTCGTCCTCCCCGGTGCCCGCGGCCGCGTGGCGTGGGCGCGCGCCCTGGGCGAGCGGAGGCCCAACCTCCAGGTCATCGGTCTCATGCGCAACGTGCGGGACGAGGTGGCCTTCACCGCCGGCCTGGACGGCGCGCTCGGCGACGTCGTCGTCACCGCCCGGCTCGGGTCCGACCGGCCCGAGGACATCATCCGGTGCGCCCGGATGATCGGTGACGACATCGCCGTCGTCGTCGGGGTGGAGTCCAGCGCACCCGCCGGCCGTCGCGTGGCCCTGCGGCTCAGCCGCGCCCTGGCCAGCCGCAGCATGGGTCAGAACATCCCCACCGTCAGCCTCGGCCTGCGCGGGTACAGCCGGCCGGCGCTGGAGGCCTGGCTGCCGCGTCGCGACCGCGACCGCGTGCTCCGGCTGCTCCCGTCCATCTCGGGCTACCCGTGGGCCGTCATGCCCTACGACTCGGGGGAGCGCAGCCAGCCCCGGCCGGCCAGCAGCTTCCGCCAGGTCGTCCGCTCCATCTTCTACGCCAGCGGGCGCCCGCTCCGGGTCGCCGTCGGGCTGGCCCTGCTCGCCAGCCTGGCCAACCTGCTGTACGCCCTCTACGTCCTCGCGGTCGGCTTGATCAGCGACAGCGCGGTGGAGGGGTGGACCTCCATGAGCCTGCAGATGAGCGCCATGTTCTTCCTGCTGAGCGTGGTCATCGCCATCATGGCCGAGTTCATGTTCCAGTCGAACGAGACGACCAACGAGCTGCCGATCTACCGGGTCGCCTTCGAGGCGACGAGTTCGGTGCTGTCCGCCCGGGACATGCTCAACGTCGACGCGGCGGCACCCGGTACCGCGCCGGGATCCGGCCCCTCGGCGGGCATCGGGGCCGCGAATCACGTGGCCGAGCCGGCGACGGTCGACCGCCGCGAGCACGTGCGGGCCGCCCGGTGACGGCGGCCGGTCGCCGGGCGCTCGTCGGGTGGACGGGCTTCGTCGGGGGCGCGCTGCTGCCCCGCGTCCGGCCCGTGGCGCGTTTCCGCAGCACCGACATCGACCGGCTCCCCGAGGCCGACGTGGACCAGGTCGTCTGCGCCGGTGCCCCGGCGGAGAAGTGGCGGGCCAATGCCGAGCCCGAGGCCGACTGGGCGAACATCAGCCGCCTGATCGACGCCCTCGACCGCAGCCGCGCCACCTCCTGCGTGCTGGTCTCCACCGTCGACGTGTACGCCGACTCCCGCGGTGCCGACGAGACGACGCCGGCCGACACCTCCCAGGAGCAGGCGTACGGCCGCCACCGCGCACTGCTCGAGGAGTTCGTCAGCCGCCGCTTCGACGATGCGCTCATCGTGCGGCTGCCGGGCATGTTCGGCCCGGGGCTCAAGAAGAACCTGGTGTTCGACCTCATCCACCAGCCGGAGGCACGCTTCGCTCACCAGGCCTCGCGGTTCCAGTTCTACGACGTCCGCGACCTGTGGGGCCACGCGCTGCTGGCCCGGGACGCCGGTCTGCCCGTCGTCAACCTGGCGACCGAGCCGGTGAGCTCGGGGCAGGTCGCGCGGGAGTGCTTCGGGGTGGACTACCGCTGCGACGACCGACCCGAGGTGGCCTACGACCTGCGCACCGTCCACGCGGACGAGCTGGCCGGTCGACCGGGCCCCTACCTGCGCTCGGCCGACGAGGTGCTGGCCGGCATCTCCGTCTGGGGGCGCGCGCTCGTGGAGGCGCGGCCATGAGGCTCGCCTTCTCCAACCTGGCCTGGCCGGCGGAGCTGGACCCCGCGATCCTGCCGGGCCTGCACGCGCGCGGCTTCGAGTCGCTGGAGGTCGCTCCCACCCGGCTGTGGAGCGACCCGCTCGCGCAGCCGGCCGACGAGGTGGCCCGCGTGCGCGCGCAGATCGAGTCGTCGGGCCTGCGCATCACCGCCCTGCAGTCGCTCCTCTTCCAGCGTCCGGAACTCCAGCTGTTCGGGAACGACGAGGCCCGCGAAGGTCTCTACGAGCACCTGGTGGGCATGGCCCGCCTGGCTGCGGCGCTGGGTGCCACGAGACTCGTCTTCGGTTCGCCGGGCAACCGGCGCCGGGGCGACCTCCCGGTCGCGCAGGCCGACGAGATCGCCGTCGAGCTCTTCGCCCGGCTCGGCGCCGTCGCCGCCGATCTCGGGGTGTGCTTCTGCATCGAGGCCAACCCCGAGGCCTACAAGTGCGACTACCTGACCGATGCCGTGGCCTCCACGGCGTTCGTCCGCTCCGTCGACTCGCCGGGCGTCCGCCTGCACCTCGACACCGCCTGCATGCTGCTGGCGGGGGACGACGCTCCTGAGCGGGTGCGCGCGGGTGCTGACGTGCTCGCGCACGTGCACGCGAGCGCTCCGCAGCTCGGGGTCGTCGGTGGTGACGGCCCGGTGGACCACGGACCGGTCTCCGACGCCTTGCGGTCCGTGGGCTACACCGGCCACGTCTCCGTCGAGATGCTGCCGCCCGGTGGCGACGACCTGACCGGCGCCGTGTGGCGCACCGCCGATTTCGTGAGGAAGACCTACGCGTGAGCACTGATCTCCTGACCGTCAGCGAGGAGAACGGGTGGGCCGTGCCCCGCGGGGAGGTCCACGTCCTCCGGGAGAAGCGCAGTCGCTACTGCGTCCTCATCCCGGTGATCAACGAGGGCGAGCGGCTGCTGGCGCAGCTCGGCCGGGTCCGTGACCTCGGCCTGGACCTTGACGTCATCGTGGCCGACGGCGGGAGCACGGACGGTTCCAACGTCCCGGACGTGCTCGCCGGGCTGGGCGTCCGCGCTCTGCTGGTCAAGCGGGACGCCGGCAAGCTGAGCGCGCAGCTGCGGCTGGGCCTCGCCTTCGCCATGGCCGAGGGCTACGCCGGGGTGATCACCGTGGACGGGAACGGCAAGGACGACGTGTCGGCCCTGCCCCGCTTCGTCGAGGAGCTCGATCGCGGCGCCGGCTTCGTCCAGGGCTCCCGGTACGTCCCCGGGGGCCGGGCGATCAACACGCCGCGCGAGCGGCACCTGGCGATCAAGCTCTTCCACGCCCCGCTCACGTCGCTTGCGGCCCGGCGTCGGTACACCGACACGACCAACGGCTTCCGGGCCCATTCGCGGGAGCTCCTGGAGGACCCGCGGGTCGCACCGCTGCGCTCGGTCTTCGACACCTACGAGTTGCTCGCGTACCTCCCCATCAGGGCGGCCCGGTTGGGTTACCGCTGCCTCGAGGTGCCCGTCACGCGGGCATATCCGGACGCCGGCTCCATCCCCACCAAGATCCACGGCCGTCGGGCGCAGTTCGAGCTCGTGAAGATCCTCGTGCGTGCCGCGCGCGGGGTCTACGACCCCGACGGGCAGTGACCGCGGAGCGAGGGCAGGTCGGCGTCTTCCTCCGGTTCCTGCTCGTCAACGCGCTCAACACCGGTCTGTACTGGGGCCTGTACCTCCTGTTCCTGCAGGTGATGCCGTACTTCTGGGCGAACGCCGTGGCGCTGGTCCTCGCGGTGCTCGTGGCCTACGTGGCCAACGCCCGGTACGCGTTCGGTGTCGCCACCTCCCGGTCCTCGCTGATGAGGTACCTGGTCGCGAACGGCACGACCATCGTGCTCCGGATGCTGGTGGTCTGGGTGCTGGTGGCGCCGGGGTTGCTCCCCGAGGAGCTGGCCCCGCCGGCGGCGGTCGCGATCACCATGCCGGTCGCCTTCCTGCTCACCCGGTGGGCGATGAAGGTGACGCCTCCCGGTCGGGGACCGGTCGCGGCGCCGGTGGAGACCCCGTCGCGCGGGAGCCGGGCGGCCGCCCCCCTCTGACCGGCGCGGGTGCTCAGCCGAGCAGCCGGGACACCGCCGACAGCCGGTCGTCGCCGGCCATCGCGCTCCACCATGCCGACCAGCCGGCCGCGTCCGCAGCGCTTCCAGCGCCCGGCGCACGGCTTCCCGGTCACCGCGGCGCGACGCGGCGAGCGCGGCGTAGAGGTCGCGGGCTCCTTCGGGGGCGAACACGGCGAGGTGGTCGTAGTCCCGCTCGTCGTAGGCACGCTGCAGGTTGTGCAGCATCCGCAGCTGGGCGACGGGGTTCCCCGAGTCGTCGACCCGCAGGTCCACCCGGACGCCGTCGTCCTCGTCGGTCGCCGGCTCGGCGCCGACCACCAGGAGGGCGGCGGACTGGCGCCCGCGCACGTCCCCTCCGGCGGCCTGGCCAGCACCGAGCGCGGCCAGGAGCCGGTCGGGCAGCTCCCCGCCCGTCGCGCTGAACGAGTCGGACATCGCCGGCAGCACCTCGTCGGAGGCGAGCATGTTGCCCTGCACGCTGAACCCCGCACCCACCAGGTGCCCGGACACGGGGAACGATCCCGGGCCGGTGTCCGCGGAGACCCGGCCCGTGGCGTCCAGGACCGCGATCTGCCGGTCGGCGTCCTCGGCCGAGTGCGCCGCCCGCCGCACCAGCCCTGCGGGCGTCGAACCGGCTGCGAGGCCCTCGAGGAGCGCCTTCCCGAGCCCCCGTCGGCTGCGGGCCTGGACGGCGACGACCCCCACGCCGGGCTGCGCCGCAGGCACCGCCCGGCCGACGGCCAGGATGCAGGACGAGACGGCGATGCCGAGGTCCCCGGTGACGGGATCACGGGCCAGGACCGAGAACGTCACGGCGGTGACGTCGTGGGACGGGCGGGCGTCGGCGCGGACGGGTCAGTCGTCGCGACCCAGTTCGCGGATGCCGTCGACACGCTGCCCGAGCGTAGCCGTCACGCGCTCGCTCGCCGCCCGGCGCGCCAGCCCCGGCAGGTCGGCCGAGGTGACCAGGACCACGGAGGCGCCGGCCGCGAGCGGCGCGAGCAACCAGGCGACCGGCCCGGCCTCGGCGGCCACGCGGGTGTCGACCAGCAGCCGGTCGCCCTCCACGATGCCGAGCCGGTCGGCCAGCTCACCGGCGGCCTCCACCAGCCCGCCCAGGGAGAGCTCGAGGCCGCCCGCCACCAGGCCGGGGTCGGCCGGCCGTGGCGGCGACCACGGGGCGAAGACGTCGCCGTGCACCCGCACCTCGAGCGCGAAGTCCCGGGCCGGACCCGCGTAGCCGCTCATTCCCATGCCGAGGGGGTGCAGCGACAGACCCAGCAGGTCCTCGACCCCCTGCTCCTCCAGCGGTGCCAGCCGTTCCTGGGCGGCGAGGACGACGTCGGCACCTTGCAGACCGCCCTCGTCCTCGGCGGCGGTGTCCAGCACGGTGGCGCCGCAGCTCCACACCGCCAGCAGGACGGCCGCGGTCTGCCAGTGCACGGGCAGCGCCACCACGACGGTGTGTCCCGGCGCGACGTCGAACTCCTCCTGCAGGAGGTTGGCCGTCTTGGCCACCCAGTTCGCCAGGGTCGCCGCGGACAGCTCCACCCGCTCCCCGGCGGTGTCGTCGTAGTAGGTGACGAGAGGTGTGGCGGGGGACCGGCGCAGGACGCGCGCCAGCAGGTCGGCCGGTGTGGGATCAGCGGCGGGCATCAGTTGATGCAGGAGGTGTCAGCCGCCGTGCGGGCATCTTCTGCGACGACCTCCGGGGCGGGGGGCGGCGGGGTGACCGCCTGACCGACGCCGTTGAAGTCGCTGCCGAGCACGAGCTGGACCGTACCGCGGCCGGCGTCCTCGCTCTCCGCGGCGACGGCCCCGGGGATGGCGGCCGCCACCGTGCTGGCCAGCGCCTCGTCCCCGGCGGCGTAGCGGACCTCGGTCCGCTCGTGGTCCATGGACGAGGCGTTACCGGTGGAGCCGACGGTGAACCCGGCGGTGGTCAGGGACGAAGCGGCCTTCGCGGCGAGGCCCGAGGTGCCGGATCCGTTGTAGACGTCGATGGTCACCGCCGAGGGGTCGACGGTCGCCGGGGCCTCTGCGGTCACCGGGGCCTCGGGCTCGGGCTCGGCCGAGAGGTCGGCGAAGAAGGCCTGCAGCGCGTCCTCGTCCTCGAGCCGGACGATCGACTTGCCCTCCTCCTCGCCCGTGCCGACGTTCGGCACGGTCTGGAACTCGATGCTGCCGGCGGCCACCGACTGCATCTGCTCGGCCAGCTGCATCAGGTCCAGCGACTGGTCGACGGTCAGCGATTCGGCGGCGGCCTGCACCAGCTGCCGCTGCTTGCCCAGGTCGAGCAGCACGTCCTCGGAGAGCATCTTGCGCAGCACGCCCGCGATGAACACCTGCTGGCGGACGATGCGGTCGAAGTCGCCGCGGCCCTGGGGGCCGAAGTTGTGCCGCTGACGCACGAACTTCAGCGCATCGGCGCCGCTGATCGTCTGCACGCCGGCGGGGAAGTAGGCACCGGACCACTCGCGGTCGTCGACCGCCTTGCAGAGGTTGACCTCGACGCCGCCGACGACGCTCGACAGCTCGAAGAAGCCGAGCAGGTCCACCTCCGCGTAGTGGTCGATCTGCAGACCGGTCAGCTTGGAGATCGTCTGCACCAGGAGCTGCGAGCCCCGGGCGGACTTCTCCTCCTCCGAGGAGAAGTCCGGGGCGTTCATCCGGCCGTAGGCGTAGGCGGCGTTCAGCCGGTCCTCCCCGTATCCGGGGATCTCCACCCAGGAGTCCCGCGGAAAGCTGACGAAGGAGGCGCGCGATCCGTCCGCGGGCACGTGCACCAGGATCATCGTGTCGGTGTTGACGCCGGAGTCGGTCCCGGCGTTGAGCTCGGTGAGCTGCTGCGCGGTCAGGGCGCTGCGGCTGTCGTTGCCGACGAGCAGCAGGTTCATCGCCTCGCCTGCCCGGCCCGAACCCTGGTTGCCGTCCTCGGGGATGGCGTCGGTCCGGTTGACGGTGGCCGCGGCCACCTGCCCCAGGTACCAGCCCCAGCCGGAGCCGGCGAGGAGCGTCGCGGCCAGCGCCCCCGCGACGACGCGGGTGGCGACCGCGGCGCGGTGGCCGCGACGGCCCCGGGGTGCCGCTGCGCCGGCCCGGCCCACCGGGCCCTCCTCCGCGCGGCGACGGGGCGGCCGCCCCGCGCGGGGGTCGAGGCGCGGGGGGAGCGGCCGCCCGGTCGGGCTGTCCTGCTCGTTCCGGTCTCGGCTCACGGTGTCCTCACATCTGCGGTGGCCAGCGTCGTCCCGACGCTCCCGGACGGCGCCGGCGTCGGCGCGCGGGCGTCTCGAGTGCATGGCATCGGTCCTGCGAGGCTAGCCACGCGAGGGGGCGTGCCGGGTCCCCGACACGGGGCCGGCGGTGGCGTCGGAGGTCGACGGCGCACGCCTGGCCACGCGGGTGACCTGGCACCACAGCCGTCACACGGCCGGCGCCAGGGCGTGCTGGTGGGCAGGCTGTGACCCCCGTGTCCCGAGGGGTGGACGGGGTCGTCCGTCACACCGGCGCCTGCGGTCCTCCCGTCGACGACGCAGGTAGCGTCGAGCCCGTGAGCGCAGCGACGACCCCGGTCGAGTCCCCCTGGCGGAGGGCGCTGGCGGACCTGGCAGACGGGTGGCGTCAGCGCGAGCTCTGGGGGCACCTCGGCTGGCAGGACATCCGGCAGCGGTACCGGCGGTCCCTGCTCGGCCCCATCTGGATCACCATCAGCATGGCGGTCACCGCGGTCGCGCTGGGCATCCTGTACGCGGGCCTCTTCGGCAACCCGCTGGCGGAGCAGCTTCCCTACATCCTCGTCGGCTTCATCGTGTGGGGCTTCATCGCCGGGTGCATCAACGAGGGCTCCGAGGTGTTCATCGCCAACGAGGGCCTGATCAAGCACCTGCCCTCACCGATCAGCGTGCACGTGTACCGGCTGGTGTGGCGCCAGATCCTCTTCTTCGCGCACAACCTGATCGTCTACGCGGTCATGCTCATCGTGTTCCCGCAGCCGCTCACGTGGATGTCGCTGGCGGCGATTCCCGGGTTCCTGCTGCTGATGCTCAACGGCCTCTGGATCGCGCTGCTGGCGGGGATCGTGAGCACCCGCTTCCGTGACCTCACGCCGATCACCCAGAGCATCGTCCAGCTGATGTTCTTCATGACCCCGATCGTCTGGATCTACGAGGACTTCCTGAACAGCCCCAACCCGGCGATCGCCGAGCGGGCGCGGTGGGCGGAGCTCAACCCCTTCCTCCACTTCCTCGAGATCGTCCGGGCGCCCATGCTCGGGGCCGACCAGAACCTGCGACACTGGGTGGTCGTCCTGGCGATCACCGTCGTCGGCTGGGTCCTCGCCCTCACCGTCATGCGCCGGTACCGAGCCCGCGTCGCCTACTGGGTCTGACGCCTGCCAGGTCCGCCGACAGAAAGGCACGGTTCGTGGTCAGCATCACGACGCGGGATGCGTCTGTGGACTTCCCCATCTTCGACGCGAAGAGCAGGTCTCTCAAGAAGACCGTGCTCGGCGTCGTCGGCGGCAACATCAGCAGCGACACCAAGGTGCCGATCATCGAGGCGCTCCGCGACATCAACGTGGACCTCCAGCACGGCGCACGCGTCGGCCTGGTCGGGCACAACGGCGCCGGCAAGTCCACGCTGCTGCGGCTGCTCGCCGGCATCTACGAGCCCACCCGCGGCACCGCCGTAGTGGAAGGGCGCGTCGCCCCGGTGTTCGACCTCGGCGTCGGGATGGACCCGGAGATCTCCGGCTACGAGAACATCATGATCCGCGGGCTGTTCCTGGGCATGACGCGGAAGCAGATGGAGAAGCGGGTCGACGACATCGCCGACTTCACGGAGCTCGGCGACTTCCTCTCCATGCCGCTGCGCACCTACTCGACGGGTATGCGCGTCCGGCTGGCCCTCGGCGTCGTGACCAGCATCGACCCCGAGATCCTCCTCCTCGACGAAGGCATCGGGGCCGTCGACGCGGCCTTCCTCGAGAAGGCGCGGGACCGCCTCAGCGACCTGGTCGACCGTGCCGGTCTGCTCGTCTTCGCCTCCCACTCCGACGAGTTCCTCATGCGGCTGTGCACGAGCGCCATCTGGATGGAGCACGGGCGGATCAGGCAGCAGGGCCCGCTGAAGGACGTCCTGCGCGCCTACAAGGGGCCCGAGGCGTATCCCGACGAGGGGCACGGTGCCGCGTGAGCACGGTGCCGCGGGCCGCTGACGAACTCGTCGTCGCGGTCATCGTCACCCGGCAGCGGGCCGAACTGCTCCGCCAGAGCCTGCAGGCCATCGCGGCGCAGACCCGGCCGGTCGGTGCCGTCGTCGTCGTGGACAACGGCGCCGACGCCGAGACCCGGGCGGTCGTGGAGGCGTACGGCGCCCGGACCGTCTACCTGCCGTCGCGGACGAACCTCGGTGGTGCCGGCGGGTTCGCGCTCGGGCTGCTGACCGCCCTGTCCCTCGGCGCGGACTGGGTGTGGTGCGCCGACGACGACGGGCGCCCCGGGGGCGACGACGTCCTCGAGGTCCTCCTGGGGGAGGCCAGGACGCGCGGGCTCGCCCAGGTCTCACCGGCCGTGGTGGACGAGGCCGATCCCCGGCGCCTCGCCTTCCCGCTGCGCCGCGGCCTCCGCTGGTGGGGGACCGTGGACGCCTTCGAGCCGGGGGAGTTCCTGCCGTCGTACGCGTCCCTGTTCAACGGTGCGCTCTTCCGGGCCTCGGCGTTCCAGGCGGTCGGCGTGCCGGACCTGCGGCTGTTCCTGCGGGGCGACGAGACGGAGATCCACCGCCGCCTGCAGCGCTCGGGGCTGGCCTTCGGGACCACGATGCGGGCGGTGTACCTGCATCCGCAGGGCGGAGACGAGTTCGTCCCGATCCTGGGCGGGCGGCTCTCCGCGCAGTACCCGGGTGACGAGGTCAAGCGCTTCTTCACCTACCGCAACCGCGGCTACCTCATGGCCCAACCGGGCATGCGCTGGCTGTTCCCGCTGGAGCTGGTCAGGTTCGGCTACTTCTTCCTCAGCCGGCGCGACGTCCGTGGTCTGCGCGACTGGCTGGCGCTCACGCGCGCGGGGCGCCGGGAGCGGTTCGCGATGCCCGGACGGGGTCGCTGAGCCACGACGACGCCGCCTGGGCCGTACGACGCGGACGGACCCCCTCCCGGCCGGGGAGGGGGTCCGTCGCTGTCGTACCAGGTCGCTCCGAGGTCAGAGCACCGTGCGCGGGAAGGCCGGCTTCGGGTCGAAGCGGATGCCCTCGACGAACTTCTTCGCCAGCCGGCGACGCAGCCGCCACGGCACGCGCCCGCCCCGCAGGCCGGTGAAGAGCCGCTGCGCGAACCGCAGGGCGGCGAACGGGTCCTCGTGGTGCCAGCGGTAGGACGCCTCGTTGCGGACCCCGTAGGCGAACTTCCACATGTTCGAGTCGTTGACGTCCCCGAAGTTCACCCCGCGGTTCACCGCGAGGTCGTGCGTCACCGTGCTCGTCAGCACCTGGACGCCGGGCCCCGCGGCGGTGATCCGGCGGGTGTACTCCTGGTCGTCGAACCAGATGAAGTACTCCGACAGCGGAAGACCGAACTGCGTGAGCACCCAGCGGGGGAACATCACCGACACGAACGAGCACGAGTTGACCAGCACGCTCTGCTCGCCACGGGCGAGGAGCTTCCCCCAGTCCCAGGTCGGCTCGGGGTTGTTCATCTCGCAGACGTCGCCGTCGGTCCACTTCACGACCGAGCAGGCGTAGGGCAGCCGCATGCCCATGCTCTTCTCGGCGGCCGCGTGCCCGTCCACCAGCTGGCGCAGCGCGTCGGTGTCGGCGTAGCAGTCGTCGTCCATGATCCAGACGAGGTCCGCGCCGCGCTCGTAGGCCACCGACATGCCGTGCGCGAAGCCGCCGGCGCCGCCGGTGTTCTCCGCGAGCTGCTCGATGTGGACCGTGTCGCGGCCCCGGTACTGGTCGAGGACGGAGGCGGTCGAGTCGGTGGAGGCGTTGTCCACCACGATCACCTGGTCGGCCGGGCGGTCCTGGCTCAGGACCTGCTCGATCACCTTGCCGAGCTTGTCCGCCCGGTTGTAGGTGACGATGACCGCGGCCACGTTGGTCGTGGTCACGAAGCCCACCTTTCGTAGAGTTCACGGGTCCATGCCCGGGCATCGGGGAGCGCGGCGAAGGCGGACACCCGCCCGTGCTGGCGGTGCAGCAGGGCGGTGGATCGCTCGGTGTCGTCGAGCAGGCCGGCGACGGTCCGCTCGGCTGCCCGCAGGAAGGCCAGCGGTGCGCGGGGGAGCAGGAGCTCGGGGAGGACCACCGAGGCCTGCGAACCCACGTCGCTGCTCAGCACGAGGACGCCGTGGGCGTCGGCCTCGAAGGAGGTCAGCGTGACCCCCTCGTTGTCCGAGCTGATGACCAGCATGTCGGCCACGCCGAGGGTGTTCGACACCGGCTGGTCGGGTCCGCGGAGCTCCACGACGCCGTCCAGCCCGAGCCGTGAGCGGTGCGACCTCACCTCCGCGGCCAGTTCGCCGTCGCCGTGCATGACGAAGCGGACCCGGTCGCCGTGGGTCGCGCGCAGGTGCGCCGCCAGCCGGAGGAACAGGTAGGGCCGCTTCTGCTGGGTGAACCGGCCCACGAAGGCGATGGTGAGCGGGTCGCCCGCCTTCCGCGTGGGCTCGGGTGCGGCCTCCACCGTCGACCGGTCGATGGTGAGGTCGGCGAGGGTGGCCAGCTGCACCTTCTCGCGGGGCAGCCCCTGGCGGTCGACGAGGTAGTCGCGCAGCTGCGGCGAGATGACGTGGTGGGCGTCCATGACGTTGGACAACCTGAGCGCGATGTCGACGAAGCCGCCGGTCCGCCACTCCAGCACGTGCAGCGAGTCGACCAGCTCGGTCCCCGGGTACTGGGCTCGGATCCACGGGAGGCGCTGGTAGAGCCAGCTGCAGTGGTGAACGTGCACGCCCCGGATGTCGAACCGCTCGAACAGCTGGCTCAGGAGCCGGGACTCCTGGGCGCCGGCCATCGGGTGGGTGAGGGGGATGACGAGTGCGCCGTCGTACTCGGGTCGGACGATGTCGGGATGGCCCGAGGGGCGGTCGCTGACGACGATCGGGAACAGGCCGGCCTCGCGGGCGAGGGAGATCGTCTCGGTCGCCCACTTCTCGGCCCCGCCCAGCTCCAGCCAGTGCAGCCCGAAGAGCACGGCCTTGGTGGAGCCTCGGGACGAGCCCACGGAGGTGTTGTCCAGGCGGCCCACGCGCGGGATGGGACGCGACAGGCGGCGGTTCTCCAGCCGGTCGGTGCGCAGCTGGCGGGCGGCGTCGAAGGCCACGGGGACCCGGCGGCGCACCGCGTTCCGGGCGGCGTGGAGCCGGCCGGGGGGCTGCTCGTTGCGCATCAGCGACTCGGGCGGCCCGCCGAGATCCAGGACGACGTCCACGACGCCGGTCGCCGACCGGGGGTGCCCGGTGGCGTGGGCCTCGATCGTCCCGACCACCGTGCGGTCGTCGGGCCACTCGATGCTGGACGTCCCCTGGTCGGTCAGGGACGGCAGGTGCGGGCCGTGGGTCCGGAGCACCGTGGCCCGGATCCGCTCGCCGGGGCGCGCGAGGCAGTGGAACGCCAGGGCGCCGTCGAGCAGTCGGGCCTCACGCTGGGTGAGGCCGGAGAACCAGTCCGGTTCGTGATCGATCTCGAAGACGCGGTGCGCGCCGGTCTGGTCGTGCGGGTCGGTCACCGGTGGTACTCCCTGGGAAGGCGGTCGCCGTCGGCGCTGGGGGGCGTCTCCCGCATCAGTCCTCCAGGCGACCGTCGAGCGAGCCGCCCTGGTCGAAGAAGGGGCGGATGCGGTTGTCGAACATGGTCAACGCCGAGCCGATGGCCATGTGCATGTCGAGGTACTTGTAGGTGCCGAGCCGTCCGCCGAAGAGCACGCGCTTCTCGGCGGCCTCCTTGGCCGCGAGCTCCCGGTAGCGCTCGAGCTTGGCGCGGTCCTCGGGGGTGTTGATCGGGTAGTAGGGCTCGTCGCCGGTCTCGGCGAAGCGCGAGAACTCCCGCACGACCACGGTCTTGTCCGCGGGGTAGTCCCGCTCCGGGTGGAAGTGCCGGAACTCGTGGATGCGGGTGTAGGGCACGTCCTCGTCGGCGTAGTTCATGACCGAGGTGCCCTGGAAGTCGCCGGTGGGGAGGACCTCGGTCTCGAAGTCCAGCGTGCGCCAGCCCAGCTCGCCGGCCTCGTAGCCGAAGTACTTGTCGATCGGGCCGGTGAAGACCGTCGGGACGTCGGTCGGCAGCTCGTCGCGGACGTCGAAGTAGTCGGTGGAGAGCCGCACCTCGATGTTCGGGTGGTCGGCCATGCGCTGCAGCCAGGCGGTGTAGCCGTCCTTCGGCAGGCCCTCGTAGGTGTCGTTGAAGTACCGGTTGTCGAACGTGTAGCGCACCGGGAGTCGGGCGATGACGGCGGCGGGCAGCTCGGTCGGGTCGGTCTGCCACTGCTTCTTCGTGTACCCGCGGATGAATGCCTCGTAGAGGGGCCGGCCGATCAACGAGATCGCCTTCTCCTCGAGGTTCGCGGCCTCCGCGGTGTCGATCTCGCCGGCCTGCTCGGCGACCAGGGCGCGCGCCTCGTCCGGGGAGAAGCTCTTGCCGAAGTACTGGCAGATGGTGGCCAGGTTGATGGGCAGGGCGTACGTCTGCCCCTGGTAGGTGCTGAAGACCCGGTGCTGGTAGTTGGTGAACTCGGTGAACTGGTTGACGTACTGCCAGACCCGCTCGTTCGACGTGTGGAACAGGTGTGCGCCGTAGACGTGCACCTCGATGCCGGTCTCGGGCTCCGGGGCGGAGTAGGCGTTCCCGCCGATGTGGTGGCGGCGGTCGATCACGAGGACCCGCTTGCCCAGCTGGCTGGCCACCCGCTCCGCGACGGTGAGCCCGAAGAATCCGGAGCCGACGACGACGAGGTCAGGTCCTGTGGTGGTCACGGGTCTCGACGGTACCTGCCGGTCCGGGGCCGCACGACCACGGAGAGGCGGTGTCGGGGGCGTGGCGACCCGTTCCGTCACACGGGCCTCATCCACCTCGCCCGGCCGCCGTGCGGCCGTGGATCGGGCCGTCCCGGGACGGGAGTGCCTAGGGTGGGCCCCCGTGTCGTCTCCCTCCGGCCCGCCGCCGCTGCGCGTCGTCGCCGTCACCTACTCGCCGGGTGCGGCGCTCGAGCAGTTCGTCGACTCGCTGGCCGACGCCACCAGCCGGCCGGTGGAGGTGGTCCTCGCCGACAACGGCTCGACCGACGGCGCACCGGAGCGCGCCGCGTCCCGCCACCCGCACGTCCGCGTGCTGCGCACCGGCGGGAACATCGGGTACGGCGCGGCGGCGAACGCCGGGCTCGCCGACGTCCGCACCGGCCGCGCACTCATCGCCAACCCCGACCTGCGCTTCTCGCCCGGATCGGTCGACGAACTCCTCGCCGCCGCCGACCGCTGGCCGAGGGCGGCCACCCTGGGCCCGGCGATCATGACGCCCGACGGCGAGCTCTACCCATCGGCCCGGGACCTGCCGAGGCTGTCCACCGGCGCCGGGCACGCCCTGCTGGGCTGGGCGTGGCCCGGCAACCCGTGGACCGCGCGCTACCGGCGCGAGCGCGAGGCGCCCCGCGAGCGCCCGGCGGGGTGGCTGAGCGGCTCGTGCCTGCTGGTCGACCTGGAGGCCTTCTGGTCCGTCGGCGGCTTCGACCCGGGCTACTTCATGTACTTCGAGGACGTCGACCTCGCCGAGCGGCTCACCCGCGCGGGCTGGCTGCACGTCTACGTGCCCACCGCGGTCGTCGAGCACGAGGGCGGGCACGCCACCCGGCGGGAGCCGCACCGGATGCAGCGGGTGCACCACACCAGCGCGCTGCGGTACCTCTCCGGGCAGTACCCCCGTCGGCGGCACGCCCCGCTGCGCACCGCGTTCCGCGCCGGGCTCGGGGGCCGGATGCTGGTCTCCTACGTCAGCGGGCGGGTCGCGGCCGGCGCCCGGTTCCAGCGCCGTGCCCGCGAGCTGGCGGCCGTGCCCGCCCCGCGGCGCCGCGGGGCCGGGGAGGGCTGACGTGCGGCACGCGGTGATCATGGCGGGCGGCTCGGGCACGCGGCTGTGGCCGCTGTCGCGCGGCGACCGCCCCAAGCAGCTGCTCGACGTCGTCGCGGGCGCCGACGGGGCGCCGCGCAGCCTGCTGGCCGAGGCCTGGGAGCGGCTGCGCGCGGTGCTTCCCGCCGACACCGTCTGGGTCTGCACGGCGGCCCGCTACGCCGACCAGGTGCGCGCGGCGCTGCCCGAGCTGCGCACCGACCGGCTGGTGCTCGAGCCGGTCGCCCGCGACACCGCCAACGCCGTCGGGCTGACCGCGGCGCTGGTCGCCGACGTCGACCCGGACGCCGAGCTCGCCGTCGTCAGCGCCGACCACGTCATCCGGCCGGTGGAGCGGTTCGCCGACGCGCTGCGCACCGCCTACGACGCGCTCGCCGCCCGCCCCCGTTCGCTGGTCACTCTCGGCATCCGGCCGACGGCGCCGGCCACCGGCTTCGGCTACGTGCAGCGCGGCGCGCCGACCGGCCGGCCGGGCGTGGCCGAGGCGGCGTCGTTCCGCGAGAAGCCCGACCGCGCCACCGCCGAGGAGTACCTGGCCTCGGGCCGGTACCTGTGGAACTCGGGCATGTTCGTCTGGCGCGCCCGCACGGTGCTCGACGCCCTGGCCGACCACCTCCCGGCCTCGGCCGAGGGCCTGGCCCGCATCGTCGCCGCGCCCGCCGGCCCGGCGCGGGACGCCGTGCTGGCCGAGGTGTTCCCGGGCCTGCCGAAGATCAGCGTCGACTACGCCGTCCTCGAGCCGGCCGCGACCGAGCCCGGGCGGGTGCTCGTCGTCGACCTCGACGTGGACTGGCTGGACGTCGGCTCCTGGCCCGCGCTGGCGCACACGCTAGACGACGACGGCGCGGGCAACGCCGTGCGCGGGCCCGCCGTCGTGCTGGACGGGGCGGGGAACATCGTCCTCAGCGACGACCCGGAGCACCTGGTCGCGCTCGTGGGCGTGCAGGACAGCGTCGTCGTGCACACGGCCGACGTCACCATGGTCTGCCCGGTCGCCGACGCCGAGCGGGTCAAGCTGCTGCTCGGCGCCGTGCAGGAGCGGTACGGCGACCGTTTCTCCTGATGAAGGACCTCCCTGCCCCTCACCGCTCGCAGGCTCGCGACGGGACCCTGCAGGGAGGCCGCTCCCTCGGGTTACGTTCCGGGGCATGAAGAACTTCGACGTCGCAGCCGTGGTCAGCGGGGGAGCCTCCGGTCTCGGGGAGGCCACGACCCGGGCGCTGGCCGCCCGGGGTGCCGCGGTCACGATCATGGACCTGAACCAGGAGCGCGGGCAGGCGCTCGCCGCCGAGCTGGGCGGGCACACCACCTTCGTCCGCACGGACGTCACCGACGAGGCGTCGGTGGAGGCCGCCGTCGCGGAGGCGACCGGCAAGGACCGCCCGCTGCGCATCGCGATCAGCTGCGCCGGCATCGGGCTGGCCCAGCGCACCGTCGGCCGCGACGGCGCACCTCACGAGCTCGGCGGCTTCACCCGCGTGCTGGGCGTCAACCTGATCGGCACGTTCAACGTCCTGCGCCTGGCCGCGGCCGCGATGGCGCGGACCGAGCCGGGCGAGGAGGGCGAGCGCGGCGTCGTCGTCAACACCGCCTCCATCGCCGCCTTCGACGGCCAGATCGGGCAGCTGGCGTACTCCGCGTCCAAGGGCGGCGTCGTCGGCATGACCCTGCCTGCGGCCCGCGACCTCTCCAGCGTGGGCGTGCGCGTCTGCACCATCGCCCCCGGGCTGGTGGACACCCCGCTGCTGGGCTCCCTGCCCGAGGAGGCGCGGGCCGCCCTCTCGGGGGGCATACCCTTCCCCAAGCGGCTCGGCCGTCCGTCGGACTTCGCCGAGCTGGCGCTCGCGATCGTCGAGAACGGCTACCTCAACGGTGAGGTGATCCGGATGGACGGCGCGCTGCGCATGGCACCCCGCTGACCTCTTCCCGGAGCACCCGCTGAGCACCACCCTCGACGCCCCCGCCTACCACGCGGTGTGGACGCCGGACTGGCCCCTGGACCTCGGCCGGATGCTGGCGCCGCACCGCCGCGGGGCCGCTGACCCCGCGCTGCGGGTGGCAGACTCCGGGACCTGGCGCACGACCTCCACCCCCGAGGGGGCCGCCACGGTGCGGCTGGTCCGCACGGCCGCGGGGGTGGCGGTCAGCGCCTGGGGCCCCGGCGCGGAGCGCGCCGGGGCCGCGGTGCCCGAGTGGCTCGGCGCGGCCGACCGCCCCGGGGAGTTCCGGCCCGGCGACCACCCGACGGTGGCCGAGCTGCACCGCACGACGCCGTGGCTCCGGCTGGGGCGGACCGGCCGCACCTGGGACGCGCTGGTGCCCGCGGTGCTGGAGCAGAAGGTGACCACCGCCGAGGCCTACCGGGTGTGGCGGGAGCTCCTCCGGCTCGCGGGGGAGCCCGCCCCGGGGCCGGCGCCCGAGGGGATGCGCGTGGTGCCCTCGGCGCAGCGCGTCCTGGAGGTGACCGACTGGGAGTGGCACCGCTGCGGCCTGGACGGTGCCCGCCGCCGGGCGCTGCGCGCGGCGGCGACCGCGGCCTCCGCCCTGGAGCCCGAGCGGGCCGGCGACTCGGCCGGGCTGCAGCGGCGGATGTGCTCGCTGCCCGGCATCGGGGTGTGGACGGCGGCCGAGGTGGTGCAGCGGGTCTACGGCGATCCCGACACCGTCAGCGTCGGCGACTACCACCTGAAGAACCTCGTGGGCTACGCGCTGACCGGCCGCCGGGACACCGACGACGCGGGCATGCTCGCGCTGCTGGAGCCGTGGCGGGGGCACCGGCAGCGGGTGGTGCGCCTGCTCCTGGCGGGCGGGCCCCGGCGGCCGCGGCGCGGCCCGCGCTTCGCCCCGGTCGACAACCGGCGGCGCTAGCGGACCGGGCCGCCGGGCGCCGCCCGGCGGACGGACGGGTCGGGTGGTGCGGGCGGGGCCGACACGCGCGGCCGACCCGCGGGTCGGCGACGGCCGAACCTAGAGTCGGAGCTCCCGGCCCCGACTGGCGGCGGGTAGCGGGCCGCCCGGGCGGCCCCTCGACGCGGAAGCGGTGTGCCAGGCCCATGGGGAGCAGGACCAGCGCGGCGGCCGGCCGCACGTGGGTCGCCGCGCACTGGACCGGTGTCCTCGTCGCCCTCGGCACCGCGCTCTTCGCGGCGAACGTCGCGCCGGTCTACCCGGGGCTCATGTCCTGGGACTCGGTCCGCCAGCTCGAGCAGGCCGTGGACCTCGGCCGGCTCGACGACTGGCACCCGCCGGTGATGACCGTCCTGTGGCGGGTGCTGATGTCGGCGTCCGGCAGCGTGGGCAGCCTGCTCGTCGCCCAGCTGGCCCTGCTGTGGACCTCGCTCACGCTGCTGGCGGTGTACGTCCACCGGCGCGGGGGGCGTCGCCTGCTCTCCCTGCTGCCCCTGGGCACCGGACTCCTGCCGTACGTGGTGAGCATCTCCGGGGTGATCTGGAAGGATCAGCAGCTCGCCTTCGCGCTGCTGGGTGCCGTCGTCCTGCTCCTGCACCTGCGCCAGGGGATCCGGCGGGTCTGGCTGCGCAACACCGCGATCGCCGTCACCGTGCTGCTGCTGGCCTACGCGGGCGCGGTGCGCTACAACGCGCTGCCGGCGCTCGTCCCGCTGCTGTTCCTGCTGACCTGGCCGGGCGCCGCGCGGCGCGGCCGGCTGCTCCTGGCCGCGGCCACGGTCGTCCTCTCGCTCGCCGCGACGCCGGTCATCGACGCCGTCCGGCCGGTCCAGGAGACGCACCCTGCGGCCAGCATCATGGTCGACGACGTGCTGCACCTGTACACCGTGGCCGAGCTCCGGACGGCGGCGGTGGACCCGCCGTTGGAGGAGTACCTCGTCCGGATGGCGACGTCGTGCCCGCCGGGGGAGTTCGACGTCAACTACACCTGGCGGTGCGCCAACACGACCGGCACCGTGCCCGCCGTCTTCCTCACGCACCACGAGCAGCTGCGCAGCCTCTACCTCCGGGGTATCGCCGAGCACCCCCTGCGTTACGCCCAGTTCCGCCTCGGGGTGTTCGCGGACTTTCTCGACACGCCGCCGGAGCAGATCTTCGTGTCCTGGTACGGCATCCAGGAGAACGCGCTGGGGCTGACCTTCGCCCCCGGGCCGGCGGTGGAGCTGCTCGCGTCGTACGAGGCCTTCACGGCCCGCAACTTCGGCTTCCTCTACCGGCCGTTCTTCTGGCTGCTGGCCGCCGTGGCGGTGACGGCGGTGGCCTGGCGCCGGCGTCCGGCCGGTGAGCACGCCCGGGTGGTCGCCGGCATCGGCGCGTCAGCTGCCGTCTACATCGTCAGCTACCTGCCGATGGTGATCGGTTACGACTACCGCTACGTCTACTGGCCGGCCGTCGGGGTCACCGTCGCCGCGGTGCTCCTGCTGCTCGACGCGGTCCTCCGGCGCCGTGGCGTGGCTCCCCACCGCGAGCCGGGGGCGACGGCGGGGGTACCGCGCGCCGAGGAGGACACCGCTCCCGTGGCGGTCGGCGAGCGGCTCGGGCGGGTGCCCCCGCCGGTACCCCGGTGACCTGCTTCAGGGCGGACCCGCACGCGCTGGCCCCCAGGGGTCAGCGCTCGTCGAGCAGACCCAGCAGGTAGGCCCCGTAGCCGCTCTTGCCCAGCGGCTCGGCGATCGCGCGCAGGCCGTCGTCGTCCAGCCAGCCGTTGCGCCAGGCCACCTCCTCGATGCAGCCGATCTTCAGCCCCTGGCGCTCCTCGACGACCGATACGAACTCGGTGGCCTGGCGCAGCGAGGCGAAGGTGCCGGTGTCCAGCCAGGCCGTGCCGCGGTCCAGCGCGGTGACGGTCAGCCGGTCCTCCCGCAGGTAGTGCTCGTTGACCGCGGTGATCTCCAGCTCGCCGCGGGCGCTCGGGGTGATCCCGCGCGCGACCTCGACGACGTCGCCGGCGTAGAAGTACAGCCCGGGGACGGCGTAGGAGCTCTTGGGCCGGACCGGCTTCTCCTCGACCGACAGCACCCGGCCGGCGTCGTCGAACTCCACGACGCCGTAGTCCCGCGGGTTGGCCACGTGGTAGGCGAAGACGTGCCCGCCGGCCGGCTCGGGCAGGCGGGAGAGGGCCGTGCCCAGGCCCGCGCCGTAGAAGATGTTGTCGCCGAGCACCAGGGCCACGGACTCACCGCCGAGGAACTCCGCCCCGATGAGGAACGCCTGGGCCAGCCCCTCGGGCCGCGGCTGGGCGGCGTACTCGATCCGCATGCCCAATCGGGTGCCGTCGCCCAGGAGCGCGCGGAAGGCGGCCTGGTCGTCCGGGGTGGTGATGACCAGCACCTCGCGGATCCCCGCCATCATCAGCGTGGAGAGCGGGTAGTAGATCATCGGCTTGTCGTAGACCGGCATGAGCTGCTTGCTCACGGCCTGGGTGATGGGGAACAGACGGCTCCCCGTGCCACCGGCCAGGATGATCCCGCGCATGGGGAGGAACCGTACCCAGCGGTGCGGCTCTACAGCGCCGGTCCGCCGAGCCACAGCCTCCCGACGAGTGAGGTGCCGCCGGCGCCGGGGGCGGGCTCCCAGCGGGTCGCCCAGCCCTCCGCGTGCAGCTGCACGATCGCGGCGCCGACCAGCGCGCCGGCGTTGAGGGCGCTCGTCGTCGTCACCGCGTCGGGCAGGTGGACGTCGACGGCGCCGTCGCCCTCGCCGCCGTGCCGGAGCACCACGGGGAACTCCGGCAGCGCGGCGCTGGCGACCCGGAAGGCCGCTGCCGCCGCCTCCCGGTCACCGGGGCGGGGCACCAGGTCGTTCGCGGGCGCCCGCGAGCCCACCAGGTCGCGGGAGCCGTAGGGGAAGAGGTCGTCGGCCGGCAGGCGCACCAGCGGCCGGGTGCCCTCGTCGGCGTCCTCGGCCGGGCGCTGCACCGGCAGCCCGCGCACCACCGCCACCGGGACCCCTGCCAGCTTGCCCTTCACCAGGTCCGCGGCCGACGCCAGCTCGTCGACCACGGCGACCCGGGTGGTCTCCAGCCGGTTGCCGTGGGCGTCGAGGGCGCCGCGGTGGTCGTCCAGGGCGGTGATCCCGGCCGAGCCGACGGCGACGTCGGTCAGCCCCTCGCGCCAGGTGCGGCCGAAGGTGTCGCTCACGACCACGGCGACGTCGACCCCGGCGAGCGCGCGCAACCGGGCCCGCAGCCGCCGCGCGGAGGCGTCGGCGTCCTCGGGGAGCAGGACGAGGGTGTCGGAGGCGACGTTCGACGCGTCGATGCCGGCCGCGGCGACCACCCAGCCCTGCCGGGTCTGCACGATCTTCAGCGGCCCGCGGCGGGCGAGCACCCGCACCGTCTCGGCGTCGATCGCCCGCTGCCGGGCGGCCTCCCGGTCGGCCCCGGGCTCGAGGCGGACCAGCCGCCCCTCGACCTTCGAGACCACCTTCGAGGTGACGACGACGACGTCGCCGTCGGCGAGCCAGGGCGCCGCGGCCGCGACCGCTGCGGCCAGGTCGTCGCCCGGACCGAACTCCGGCAGCCCGGCGACGGGCAGGACCGAGATGCCGGCCGGTTCGGCCCCGTCCAGAGGCTCGCGGCGAGCGTGCGAGCCGTGAGGAGGACGGGGTCCTTCGTCAGCCACGGGCGCAGGCGTCGAGCGCGGCCCGGGCCAGCGCCGTCGTCGCTTCGGGGGAGGACATGAGCAGCGGCAGCCGCCGCACGTCGACCCCCGGGACCTCCGCGGCGTCGTCCTCGGCGACCAGCCAGGCGTCGAGCAGGCCACCGTCGGAGCGGGCGCCGTAGTGCCGGCCGACGCCCTCGGCGCTCACCTCGATGCCCAGCACGGGCAGGCAGCGGTCGGCCATGCCGCGCACGACGGTGCCCCCGATGATCGGGGAGACGCCCGCGATCCGGGCGGGCGAGGCCAGCAGGGCGTCGCGCAGCCCCGGGACGCCGAGGACGGTGCCGATCGACACGACGGGGTTCGACGGCGCGAAGAGGACCGCGTCGGCGGCGGCCAGCGCCTCGGCGACCCCGGGGGCGGGCCGGGCCGCCTCGACGCCGATCTGCACGAACGCCGCGGGGTCCAGGGCCGCGCGGTGCCGCACCCACCACTCCTGGAAGTGGATCGCCCGCTGGCGGCCGTCCTCGGGATCGGTCACGACGACGTGGGTCTCGACCCGCTGGTCGCTCATGGGCAGCACGGTGACGCCGGGCTGCCAGCGGTCGGCCAGCGCCGCCGTGACCGCCGACAGCGGGTAGCCGGCGTCGAGCATCCGGGTGCGGATCAGGTGCGTGGCCAGGTCGCGGTCGCCGAGGCCGAACCACGCGGGGTCGGCGCCGTAGGCGGCCAGCTCCTCCTTGACCGTCCACGACTCGCCGGCCCGCCCCCAGCCGCGCTCCTCGTCGATACCGCCGCCGAGGGTGTAGACGACCGTGTCCAGGTCCGGGCAGATCCGCAGGCCGTGCAGCGTCACGTCGTCCCCGGTGTTGACCACGGCCGTGATCTCCGCCTCGGGCGCCGCGGCGCGCACCCCACGCAGGAACCGAGCCCCTCCGGTACCACCGGCCAGCACGACGATCTGCACGAAACGCATCGTGCCCGATGAGCACTTGTCGACTGTTCGCCGGGCGTGTCGGCGGGTGCCACGAGATGTGACGAACACCCTGGTGCGCGTGGGGCTGCTGTGGCGTGTCGCTTACACCGGGCGAAGTTGACGGCCGGGCAACGACACGCGTGTAATTCCCGCGGTGTCGACGAGTGCTGAACGGCCCGGGAACGTCCTGCCGGCCGCGCACCGTGACGAGAGCGAGAGGGGACGCACCGTCATGGCAGAGGTGTCGTGGTTGAGCGATTACGTGAACGGCACGGAGCGGTCGGCCGACCGGCTGGCGGCGACCGGCCACGGCGCGGGCCAGCTCCTGGGCCAGGGCACGGGGCAGCCGTTCGTCGGCTTCCTCGGGTTCGGCCTGGAGCCCGACACCCAGTCGTGGCAGGAGCGCGCGCTGTGCGCCGAGACCGACCCGGAGGCGTTCTTCCCGGAGAAGGGTGGCTCCACCCGCGAGGCGAAGAAGATCTGCACCGGCTGCGAGGTCAAGGCCGAGTGCCTGGAGTACGCACTCGCCAACGACGAGCGCTTCGGCATCTGGGGCGGCCTCTCCGAGCGCGAGCGGCGCCGGCTGCGCCGCCGCGCCGTTTAAGGACCCCGCCCTCCTCATCGCTCGCAGGCTCGCGACGAGCCTCTGGGCGGGGCCGTTCCAGTTCCTCACCTACAGCCGCCGGCGCCCCTCGCCGGCGGCTGTGGTTCTGTTCGGGGCATGGTCGCCCGGGTCGCCGTCGGTCGAGCGCGGGTGGTCCGCGAGGTCCGGGCCGCCGAACCGCTCGCCGCCGCGTTGTCCGCGCCGCTGACCGCCCGCGCGCCGTGGCTGACCGCCGTGCTGAACGACGGCGCCGTCCGCCGGCTTCCCACCCGCCCGGTCGCCGTCGTCGTGGACGGGGCTGCCGACGGCCCGCCGCGGGCCGCGGCCTTCCTCGACCTCCGGCGGCGCGGGCCCGTCACCGCGGTCGGCCTGCTCGGGCAGGCGCGGTCACCCCTGCCCGGTGGTCGTCCCACGGCGCGGCTGCTGGCGCGGGACGCCGAGGCCGCGGACCTGCTCGCCGGCGGGGTGCTCTCCCTGCTCGACTCCCTGCGCGGCCCCTGGTTGCTGCGGTTCACCGGGCTCCCGCTGGGTGATCCCACCGCCCGGTCGCTGGCGGCCCGCCTGCGCACCGCCGTCCTGGCCAACGAGCGCAGCACGATCCTGGTCGACGCCCTGGACGGGATCGGGTCCGTCGAGCGGGGCCGGGACGGGCGGCTCCTGGAGCGCTGGCTTCCCGCGTTCCTCGCCGCCGCGCCCGACCGCCGGGCGCGGGGCCTCCTGCGCGCCGCCGCCCGGCTGCACGCGGCCACCGGCCACCTGGAGGTCGCCGTGGTCGCCGACGGCGACCGGCTGCGCGCCGGGCTGCTCACCCTGCTGGACGGCGGCGACCGCTGGCCGTGGTGGGGCGTGGCCGGCGACGGCGGGCTGGAGACCGGGATGGGGGCGCCGGTGAGCACCTTCTCCGTGCCGCTGCGGCGCTGGCCGCGCTGAGCCTCAGCCCGGGGGGCGCATCCGGCTGCGCTCGGCGAGCACCGCGGCGCGCCCCGTGCCCAGCCGCAGGTCGCCGCCGGCGGCCCTGGTCCCGTCGGCGGCCGGAGCCCCCTCGGGCGACACGGTGAGCTCCAGCGGGTACACCCGCCCGGTCGCCTCGGGTGCGGAGCCGCCCGGGCGCACGACGGTCGCGGCCTCACCGCGCACGACCCACCCCTCGCCGTCGCGGATCACGCGCAGGTCGTCGCCCTCGACGACGGCGTGCTCGACCGGCGTGGCGGTGCAGCCGGCGGCGACCGGGTCGGCGGGGGCCTCGGCGGTCAGGCAGTTGTAGGTGGGCAGCCGCAGCTCCAGCCGCGAGGCGCCTGCACCGGTGGTGAGCCGCACCTCCGGGTAGGTCGCGGTGACGCCCACCGCCCGCGGTTCCAGCACCAGGCCGCCCACCACGAGGTCGGCGACGGGGGCGCCGGGCGCCTCGGTCGTGATGGCCGGTGCCGGCGACGTCCCGGAGGCGCGGACGGGCGGCGTCCGGTCGGCCGTGGCGGCCGCGACGGCGGCGGCCGCGCCCACGAGCGCCAGCGCGGCGACGCAGAGGGCGGCCAGCAGCGGGCCGGACCGCTCCCGGTCGCCGACGGGCGGCGGCTCCGGCGGGGCGAGCGTCGCCCAGCCGGCGGGCGGCGGCGCCTGCGGCCGGGTGCCGGGTGGGTGCTCGAGGAACTCGGCCAGGTCGTCGACCGGCGTGGGGGACCGCCCCCGGCGCCGGCCGGCGCGGTGCCGGGCGACGGCCAGGACCGACACGAGCGCCGCCACCGCGAGCGCGCCCAGGACCACGCCCACGACGAGCCAGGCGGTGGCGGCAGGGGCGTCCATCCCGACCAGCATGTCAGCCGGCCGCCCTGCGCCGAGGCGGCCTTCCGGCAGGGCGCTGCTGCCGGGCCCGTGGACAGCTGGGCTCGACCTCGCGGTGCGTCACCCGGGCGCGCGGTGTGCGACGCGGTCGGCGGTGACGTGGCGAGGAGGACCGGCCGCGGATCGGCTCAGATGGGGTCGATCTCCTCGGGGTCGCGACCCAGGAGGGTGGCCACCTGGTCGACGACGACGTCGCGCACCAGGTCGGCGAGGTCCTCGCGGTCGTGCGCGCGCAGCTCCAGCGGGCGCCGGTAGACCACGATCCGCGGCGGCACCTCCTCGCCCTGCTCGCGGCGGGCCGGCAGCAGGCGGGCCAGGGGGACACCCGCGTCGTCGAGCACGTCGGCGTCCAGCAGCGCCTCGTCCGGATCGGTGTGCTCCACCCACGGCACGTCCTCGACGGCGAACTCCACGCCGGCCAGCTCCCGCTCCCAGCGGCGCTCGAGGTCCTCGACCGCGTCCAGCACCAGGTCGTCGAACTGCTCGGCGCGGCTGCGCGACAGCGGCACCTGGGCGGGCATGAGGCGTCCCCGCAGGCCGCGACCGTGGCGGTCGCGGCGGGAGCGGGGGCGGCGGCGCGGGGGGTGGCTCATGACTGCACGCAGGGTACGGCGGGAAGCGACACGCCGGGACCCGGCACGGTTCGCCGGACGTTCCCCCACGTCCGGCCCCGCGCGGCGCCATCCCGCGTCCGACCGGTGACGATGCCCACGGGGTCATCGTGCAGGATGGGGCGCCACAGCCGGTTTCCCGGTGCGCCTGCTGTCGCGCACCGCCGGGCGGGATTACTGTGCCTTGCGTGAGGAACCGGTGGTGAGGCAGTCACGGCGCTGCTCGCGCAGCGGCTGCGCGCAACCGGCAGCGGCGACCCTGACCTACGTCTACGCGGAGTCGACCGCTGTCGTGGGCCCGTTGGCGACGTACTCCGAGCCGCACAGCTACGACCTGTGCGAGTTCCACGCCGAGCGGCTGACCGTCCCGCGCGGCTGGGAGGTCGTCCGGCACGAGATCGACATCGACGACGTCGGGCCGACCGGGGACGACCTGTTGGCCCTGGCCGACGCCGTGCGCGAGGCGGCCCGTCCCGAGCCGCCGCGCAACCCCGCCGACGACGGCAGCGGCATCCGCCGCGGCCACCTGCGGGTCCTGCCCGACCTCCCCTAGAAGGACCACCCTTCACCCCACGCCTCGCACGCTCGGCGCGGGCCCCTGAAGGGTGGCCGTTCCAGCACCTCGCCAGGCGCGCCGATAGTGTCGGGGCGTGCGTGATCTCTCGGCCCTGATCAAGGCCTACGACGTCCGTGGGGTCGTCCCCGACCAGTGGGACGAGGACGTCGCCCGTGCGATCGGCGCGGCCTTCGCCGAGTTCGTGCACGCCGAGAGCGGCGCCACGGCCGTGGTCACCGCGCACGACATGCGCGAGTCCTCCGTCCCGCTCTCCCGCGCCTTCGCCGAGGGCGTCATCGCCCGCGGCGTCGACGTCGTCGAGGCGGGTCTGGGCTCGACCGACCTGCTGTACTTCGCCGCCGGCTCGCTGGGCCTGCCCGGGGCGATGTTCACCGCCAGCCACAACCCGGCGCAGTACAACGGCATCAAGCTGTGCCGCGCCGGTGCGGCGCCCATCGGGCAGGACTCCGGGCTGGTCACCATCCGCGAGTGGGCCGAGCGCGACGACTACGAGCGCGCACCCGACCGGGTCGGCACGGTGTCGGCGCGGGACGTGCTCGCCGGGTACGCCACCCACCTGCGCTCGCTGGTCGACCTGTCCGCGGTCCGGCCCCTGAAGGTCGTCGTCGACGCGGGCAACGGCATGGGCGGGCACACCGTGCCGGTGGTGCTCGCCGACCTGCCGCTGGAGATCGTCCCCCTCTACTTCGAGCTGGACGGCTCGTTCCCCAACCACGAGGCCAACCCGCTGGACCCGGCGAACCTCGTCGACCTGCAGCGCGCCGTCGTCGAGCACGGGGCCGACATCGGCCTGGCCTTCGACGGCGACGCCGACCGGGTGTTCGTCGTCGACGAGCGCGGCGAGCCGGTCAGCCCGTCGGCCATCACCGCGCTGGTCGCCGTCCGGGAGCTGGCGAAGGGGCGCGGCACGACGATCATCCACAACCTGATCACCTCCCGCGCCGTCCCTGAGATCGTGCGCGAGCACGGCGGGCAGCCGGTGCGCACCCGGGTCGGGCACTCCTTCATCAAGGCCGAGATGGCCCGCACCGACGCCGTCTTCGGCGGCGAGCACTCCGCGCACTACTACTTCCGCGACTTCTGGCGGGCCGACACGGGCATGCTGGCCGCCATGCACGTCCTGGCGGCGCTCGGCGAGCAGGGCCGGCCGCTGTCCGGGCTGACAGCCGCCTACGCACGCTACGCGGCCTCGGGCGAGATCAACTCGACGGTGGCGGACGCGGCGGAGCGGACGGCCGCCGTGCGCGAGCTCTACGAGGGGGAGGACGGCGTGACGGTCGACGAGCTCGACGGCCTGACCGTCGAGCTCCCCGACGGCGCGTGGTTCAACCTGCGGGCCAGCAACACCGAGCCGCTGCTGCGGCTCAACGTCGAGGCGCCGGACGAGGCGCGGATGAGCGAGCTGCGCGACCGGGTGCTCGGCACCGTGCGCGCGGAGGAGGAGCAGAAGTGACCGGTACCCAGAGCAGCCCCGCCGCCGGACCGCTGGGGCTGGACCCCGAGCTGCTGGCGATCCTCGCCTGCCCGGACACCCACCACACACCGCTGACCGTCGACGAGGCGGCCGGCGAGCTCGTCTGCGGCACCTGCGACCGGGCCTACCCCGTCCGCGACGGCATCCCGGTCCTGCTGCTCGACGAGGCCCGGCAGCGCGGGTGAGGGGCGCGCCGTGACCTCACCGGAGCTCGCCGAGGAGGTGCTCGACGACCTCGAGCTGCTGCGGGCCCGCGATCCGCGCGGCCTGCTGCCGGCCGTCGCCGGCTCGGGCGCGCAGGTGCGGGAGACCACCCGGCTGACCGAGGAGGCGGGCCTCGACCGGGTCACCGGGGCCGGCCGGCCCCGCGGGCTGGTCGTCGTCGCCCGGCGGGAGGGGGCCGTCGCCGCCTCGGTCCTGCGGGCGCTCCTCGGGCCCACCAGCCCGGTCACCGTCGACGTCGTCCCGGGCCCCGCGCTGCCGGTGTGGACCGGCCCGAGCGACATCGCCGTCGTGGCCACCCGCACCGGTGCCGGCGCCTACGCGGTCGGGCCGGCCTACGAGGCCGCCCGCCGGGGCGTCTCCCTGGTCGGCATCGGGGCCGACGACGCACCGCTGCGCGGGGTGTGCGCCTCCGCCCGGGCGCCCTACGTCGCCCTGCCGCGCACCCGCGTCCGGCACACCACCCTGTGGTCGCTGCTCACCCCGATGCTGCGCCTGGCCACCGACCTCGGGCTGCTGGCGCCCGCGGTGGCCGACCCCGAGGCGGTCGCGGCCGCGCTGGACGAGGTGGCCGCGGAGTGCGGCCCGGCGCGGGAGACGTTCGTCAACCCGGCCAAGAGCCTGGCCCTGGAGCTGCTGGATACGCTCCCGGTGATCGCCTCGGAGGGCCCGCTGGCGGGCGCCGCGGCGACCCGCTTCGCCGACCAGCTCGCCACGCTCGCGGGGCTGCCCGCGACCGACTTCCGGCTGCCCGACCAGCGGGTGGCCGCCTGCGCCGTCCTCGGGGGGCCGCTGGCGCCGCAGGACGCCGCCGACGACTTCTTCCGGGACCGCGCCGACGACACCGGCCGGCGGCTGCGGCTGCTGACGATCCGCGACAGCGAGGCCGGCGAGCGCGACGGCGCGGGGGAGCGGGAGCCGCGTTCGGCGGCGGAAGGTATGCAGCAGGTGCTGAGCACCGCCGCCGCGCACAGCGTGCCGGTCAGCGGCCTGGCCGAGCACGGCGAGCCCGGTCGGCTGGGCCGGTTGCCCCGCGTGGCCCGGCAGCTGGCGGTCGCCGACTTCAGCGCCGTCTACCTGGCGCTGGCGCTCGACCTGGAGCGGGTACCGCGTCCCTGAGGGCGCGCGCGGACCGCGGACGGTCCACCATCATCTGCGACAGCACACCGGTGCTGACCGACCGGAAGGAACTCCCTTGGCGGGTGGACTCGTAGCCCTGCTCGACGACGTGGCGGTGCTGGCGCGCGCGGCCGCCGCCTCGATCGACGACATCGGCGCAGCCGCCGGACGGGCCAGCATGAAGGCCGCCGGCGTCGTCGTCGACGACACCGCGGTCACGCCCCAGTACGTGCACGGCCTGAACGCCGAGCGCGAACTGCCGATCATCCGGAAGATCGCGCTGGGCTCGCTGCGCAACAAGCTGCTGGTCATCCTCCCGGCGATCCTGCTGCTCAGCCAGTTCCTGCCGTGGCTGCTGACCCCGATCCTGATGCTCGGCGGCGCCTACCTCTGCTACGAGGGCGCGGAGAAGATCTGGCACCGGGTCAGCGGGCACGCCGAGGCCCACGCCACGGTGGAGGACGCCCTCCCCGACGAGAAGACGATCGTCAGCGGGGCGGTGCGCACCGACTTCATCCTCTCGGCCGAGATCATGGTGATCAGCCTGAACGAGGTGGCCAGCGAGGCGTTCTGGTCCCGGGCGATCATCCTCCTCGTCGTCGCCGTGGGCATCACCGTCCTCGTGTACGGCGTCGTCGGCCTCATCGTGAAGATGGACGACGTGGGGCTGAGCCTGTCCCAGCGGTCCTCGAAGGGCCTGGCCGCGTTCGGCCGCGGGCTGGTGAAGGGGATGCCGAAGCTGCTCTCCGCGCTCACCGTCGTCGGCACCGCCGCGATGCTCTGGGTCGGCGGGCACATCATCCTGCTCGGCACCGACGAGCTCGGTTTCCACCCGCTCTACGAGTTCGTGCACCACCTGGAAGAGGCGGCGCACGACGCCACCGGCGCGCTCGGCGGGGTCGTGGGCTGGCTGGTCAACACGCTGGGCAGTGCCGTCCTCGGCCTCGTCGTCGGGGCGCTGGTCGTGCTGGTCATGAACCTGACGGTGCACCGCTCGAAGGCGGGCGCCGACGCCCACTGAGAGCGGACCTCGTCCTCCTCGCGCGTCGCGAGCACGGCGCGAGCCGCGCGACGAGGCCGGGGACGTGCGGGGGCACGGACCCGTCCCGGGTGTGCGCGCCGCCGTCGGAGGGTGGTTCCTGCGGCCCCTTGGGGTGAGGTCGCGTTCCGCGAGGCCGGGGCGAGCCGTAACCTGCCCAGACGATGTGGCAGCTGAGCAACGGTGTGCGGTTCTACCCCTGGGGCAGCCGTACCGTCATCCCCGAGCTCCTGGGTGAGCCCGTGCCCGCGGACCGCCCGCACGCGGAGCTGTGGGTGGGCGCGCACCCCGACGAGCCCAGCGTGCTCTCCGACGGGCGCCCGCTGGACAAGGCGATCGCCGAGGACCCCGACCGGTTGCTCGGCCCGGCGGTGGTGGAGCGGTTCGGGGCGCGGCTGCCGTTCCTGCTGAAGGTGCTGGCCGCCGAGACGCCGCTGTCGCTGCAGGCGCACCCGACGACGGCGCAGGCGGAGGTCGGCTACGCGGCCGAGGAGGCCGCCGGCATCGCGCACGACGACCCGACCCGCACCTTCAAGGACCCCTTCCACAAGCCCGAGCTGCTGCTGGCGCTCACCACCTTCGAGGCGCTGTGCGGCTTCCGCCCGGTGGAGGAGTCGCTGCACTGCCTGGCCAAGCTGCAGGTGCCCGAGCTCAAGCCCACCATCGCCGCCCTGGCGCGCGGTGGCCTGCGGGCGGCGATCCCGCAGCTGCTGGCGCTGACCGGGGAGCGGCGGACCGAGCTGGTGCACGCCGTCGCCACCGCGGCCGCCCGGTTCGTGGCGGCGCACGACCCGGAGTTCATCAACACCTACCGGTGGGCGGCGACCCTCGCCGAGACCTACCCGGGTGACCCGGGCGTGGTCATCTCGCTGATGTGCAACCACCTCAAGCTCGCGCCGGGCGAGGCGGTGTTCCTCCCCGCGGGGAACCTGCACGCCTACCTCTCCGGCGCCGGCGTCGAGGTGATGGCCAGCTCGGACAACGTGCTGCGCGGCGGGCTGACGGCCAAGCACGTCGACCTGGCGGCGCTGATCGAGGTCCTCGACTTCACCGACGGCAAGGTGCCGGTGCTCCACCCGGTGCTCGGCCCCGGCGGGCTGCGCTACCCGGTGCCGGTGCAGGACTTCGACCTCACCCGCGTGCACCTCGACGAGCAGGCGGGCACGCTCACCACGCGCGGGCCGCAGCTGCTGCTCTGCACGGAGGGCGCCGCCGTGCTCGCCTCGGTCGACGGCGAGCTGACCCTGGAGCAGGGGCGTGCGGCGTTCCTCCCCGCCGGTGCGCCGGTCAGCGCCCGCGGTCCCGCCGTCCTCTACCGGGCGACGACTAACCTGGGCTGAGACCCGCACGGTCCGCGGCGCCGGCCGGCGCCGGGAATGCTGCGGTGAGGCGCGTCGTCCGTCAGGATGGCGGGGCGTGCACGACGACGTGCCACCCCGTGTCGGACCGCCCGGGGCGGCGGCCGGACCGGAGGAGGCGCCTGCATGCTGTTGTCCGTGGTGGTCCCCTGCCACGACGAGGAGCGGGTCCTGCCCGAGCTCGTCGCCCAGGTGACGGCGGTGATGGAGGACGTCCCGGCCGATCTCGAGTTCGTGCTCGTCGACGACGGCAGCCGCGACCGGACGACCGAGGTGATGCAGGAGCTGCACTCGCGGGACCCCCGCGTCCGCTACGTGTCGCTCAGCCGCAACTTCGGCAAGGAGTCGGCGATGCTGGCCGGCCTCGCCTACGCGCGCGGGGACGCCGTCGTGATCATGGACGCCGACCTCCAGCACCCGCCACGGCTGATCCGGCAGATGCTCGACCTCCTCCAGCAGGGCAACGACCAGGTGGTCGCCCGCCGCACCCGGGACGGCGACGCGTTCGGCCGGAGCATGCTCGCCCGGCTCTACTACCGGTTGGTCAACGCGCTGGTCGAGGTCCGCATCGAGGACGGGGTGGGTGACTTCCGGCTGCTGAGCCGGCGCGCGGTCGACGCGCTGCTGCAGCTGGGTGAGTACAACCGGTTCTCGAAGGGGCTGTTCGCCTGGATCGGCTTCCCGACCGCCACCATCGACTACCGCAACGAGGCCCGGTTCGGCGGGGACGCCAGCCGGTGGACGCTGCGCCGGCTGCTCAACTACGGCATCGACGGCATCATGTCGTTCAACAACGCCCCGCTGCGGCTGGCGATCTACGTGGGGCTCGTGGTCACCACGCTGGCCTTCGGCTACGCCGGCTACCTGGTGGTCGCCGCGGTCGTAGGGGGCATCGTGGTGCCCGGCTACGTGACCCTGGTGGCCGCGGTGATCGGGCTCGGCGGGCTGCAACTGCTGTTCCTCGGCGTCATCGGCGAGTACGTCGGCCGGATCTACTACGAGAGCAAGCACCGGCCGCACTTCCTGGTGGCCGCGGCCAGTGACGAGCTGCCGGCCGCCGCCCGGCGCGCACCGACCCGGCGGAACACCGTGCTCGTCGGCAACTGGGTCGCGCCCGACGTCCAGGCCGACGCGGACGGGGCGTACGTCCGGCCCCCGGTCCCGGCGGAGGCCCCGGACCGCCGGCCCTCCAGGTGAGGGTGGACCGGACGACGCTGCGCCACGCCCTGCGCTTCTTCGTCGTCGGTGTCATCAACACCGGTGTCTACTACGGCACGTACCTGCTGCTGAGCCTGGTGGCGCACTACCTGGTGGCGCACCTCGGCGCGATCCTCGTCGCGATGGTGGGCTCGTTCCTGCTCAACTGCTACTGGACGTTCCGCACCCGCCCCACCTGGCGGAAGCTGGCGCTGTTCCCGCTGACCAACGCGACCAACTACGTGATGACGACGGCCGGTGTCGTCGTCCTCGTGGAGTGGCTGGGCGTGGACGAGCGGCTGGCGCCGCTGGTCGCCGCGGTGGCGGCGATCCCGGTGACGTTCCTGCTCTCCCGGCGGCTGCTGGCCGGTCGCCCGGCCGCTGCCACGCGCCCGGCGGTGGGACCCGGCGCGGGGCTCCCCGCGCCGCGGGGCGTGCCGCGGTGAGGCGGCCGGTCCCCGCGGGCGCGGTCGCCCGCGCCACCGCCTCACCGGTGAGGGCTCCGGCGGGCCGGCCCGCGGCGGCCCCGGCGGCGGCTGCGGAGGGGGCGCCGCCGGCGCGACCGAGGAGGCGGCCGCCCGAGTGGGTGGTCACCCTCGCCGTCGGCGTGGCGGCCTGGGTGATCGGTGCCATCCCCTTCTGGCGAGAACGGCTGTTCTACTACGTCGGCGACCAGTACGAGCAGTTCGCCCCGTTGTGGCACGTCTTCGGCCAGCGGCTGCGGGCCGGCGACTGGGTCACCATGGACCCGGCGAGCTGGATGGGCGGGAACTACGCCGCCGAGGGTCTGAACGGGATCTGGAACCCGGTCAGCCTCGCCAACTTCGTGCTGGTCTCGTACTTCGACGACCTCGCGCTCGCCGCGGCCGTGGTCATGGTGGAGTTCCTGGGGCTGCTCGCGATGGGCACCTTCCTGCTGGCCCGCGAGCACGGTGCCCGCCGCTGGCCGGCCGCGGTCGTCGCCCTCGCCGTCCCGTTCTCCGGTTTCACCCTCTGGTACGAGGCCGCGGGGTGGCCTGCCGGCCTGATGGCGTTCACCTGGGTGACCTGGTTCTGGTGGGCGGCCCGCCGGCACGCGCGGGGCCGCCTCAACCCGGTCGTCCCCTTCCTCGCCGGTGCCCTGGTCATGACGACCGGCAACCCCTACGGCGCGCTCGGGATGGTCGTCGTCCTGGTGGCGCTCGGCGCCGAGCTGCTCGTCCGGCGCCGGTTCACCCGGCTGCTGCACCTGGTCGTGATGGGTGCCTGCGCCGGCCTGGTGGCCCTGCCGGTGTACCTGCCCCTGCTCGGCGCCGGGGACGTCTCCCTGCGCCAGGACCTCGCCGTCCTGGCCAACGACACCTTCCTGGTGCCCGATCTGGGCGACCTCGCGGCGGCCAGCTCACCGACCTACCTACCCTCCATCACCAACTGGGGCGGCGCGCTCCTGGAGACCCAGCCGTCGACCTACCTCGCCTGGTTCGTGCTCCCGCTGCTGCCGTGGCTGCGCTGGTCGAGGCTGCGGCGGCGGGCGCGGTCGCTGGCCGGGCTCCTGGGCATCGCCGGCTTCTACCTGCTCGCCACGCTGGCGCCCTCCAACCTGTGGCTGTTCCGCTGGCCGGTCCGGCTGGTGGAGTACCTGTACCTGGCGGTGGCCGTCCTCTTCGCCGTCGTCCTCTCCGCCGGGCTGGCCACCGACGCGCCCCGCCGGCGGGCGCTGGGAAGCGGCGCGATCGTCCTCGGCGGCACCTACCTGGCGTGGGCCGTCCGTCCGGCCGGTCTCCTCCAGGAGCACGCCGCCGCGCTGCTGCTGGTGGCCGCCGGCACCGCGCTCGCCGTGGTGGCCCACCGGCGGCGGGGGCTGCCGGGCCTCGGTGCCGTGCTGGTCGCGGGCACCGTCGCCGTCGTCGCCTTCCAGACCACCGTCCTGCCGTTCCGGCCGGGCGGGTTCGGCCTCCGGCCGGCCTCGGACCTGTCCGCGCTGGCGGAGGGGACCACCTCCTACGAGGGCACGGTCCTGCAGCTGGCCAGGCACGACACGATCACCACGGAGCAGATGCGCGACGGCGAGATCACCTTCGGCAACCTGCTGCGACCGACCGGCACCCCGACGGTCGCCAGCTACAGCGGGATCGGCTTCCAGGAGTTCGCCGACGCGCTCTGCGTCGACTACCGCGGGGCCACCTGCCCGGAGGCGTTCGAGCGGCTGTGGCAGCCCGCCGGGCCGGGCTACCCGGTGCCGCTCGTCGATGCCCTCCGCGTGTCGACGCTGGTCCTGCAGCGGGACCTGCTGGGCGACCACGTGGTCGACGACCAGGAACCGCCGCCCGGCTGGCGGGTGGCCGAGCGCACCCCGGTGCGGGCCGTGTGGGTCCGCGACCAGCCGTACGCCGGCGGGTCACGGGTCTCCTGGACCTCGCCCGGGGTCGAGGTCGTGGCCGGCTCGGCCGAGGAGGAGCGCGAGGTCGTCCGGTACCGCGCCGACGAGGCCGGCCGGGTGCTCTTCGCCCGCCTGGCGTGGCCCGGTTACTCGGCCACCGTCGACGACGAGGAGGTGCCGGTGGTCGACGGCCCGGCCGGTCTGCTCGCGGTCGCGGTGCCCGCCGGTGAGCACACCCTGGTGCTCGACTACGCCCCGCCCGGCCTGCGGGCCGGCGGGCTTGCCGCCGCGGGTGCGGCGCTGGTCGTGCTCGTGCAGGCCGGGTTGTGGTGGTGGCAGCGGCAGCGCGGACGCAGGCGACTGCGGGCCCGGTAGCCGCTACCGTCGCCACCCTGGCCCGGCGTCTGCCGTGGTGCCGGCGAGAGGAAGTGGTCGCATGTCGCGAGGTCGGCGGGGCGAGGGGCGAAGCGGTGCGTTCCGGGACCGGGTGCTGCGGGCGCTGGCCGCACCGGTCCGGCGCCTGCTGGCGCCGCTGGTCAGGGACGTCGTCGCCGCCGAGGCGGACCGGGTCATCAGCGCGCTGCACGAAGTGGAGTTCCGCCAGCGTCGCGACCTGCTCGCTGCCGGTGAGCGGGACGCCGCCGTGACCTCGGCCCATTTCGCCGCCCGCGAGATGCCGACCGCGCGCGCCTTCCACGACCGCACGAGCACCCTGAAGCACGGGTTGGACGTCGCCCCGCGCGGCGGGATGGCCCTCGAGTTCGGCGTCTTCGAGGGCCGTTCGCTGGAGGTCATCGCGGCGCAGCGGGGACGCCGCGAGGTGTACGGCTTCGACTCGTTCGAGGGGCTGCCGGAGGACTACCGGCCGCACGTCCGCACGGGCGCGTTCGCGGTCGGGTCGTTGCCCGACGTGGAAGGCGCCGAACTGGTCGTCGGCTGGTTCGAGGAGACCCTGCCCGGCTTCCTGGCCACCCACCCGGGACCGGTGGACTTCGTGCACGTCGACGGCGACCTGTACTCCTCGGCGGTGACGGTCCTCGACCTGGTCGGCCCGCGGCTGACCGCCGGGTCGGTGCTGGTGTTCGACGAGTTCTTCAACTTCCCCGGCTGGGAGGCGCACGAGTTCCGTGCCTGGCAGGAGTGGCTGGCCCGCACCGGCGCCCGGGCGGAGTACGTGGCCTACACGTCCAACGACGAGCAGGTGGTCGTGCGCCTGACCGAGCCGGGCCACGCGCCGGCCGGATGATCTCGGCCGGGGCCTCCCGCTGGGGCGTTCGCGCGGCGGGCGCCCGCGGCCGAGCACTCCGCGCCGAGTCGTTCACGGAGCGTCACGACTGCAGCGGGTGCGCGCCCGGCCGGGTACGTCGGCGGATTGCCGCTCGCGCGGGCCGGTTACGTTCCACTCCATGCGCCGGCGTCCGAACGGAGAAGACACCTTGGTGATGGCCGTCCAGCCCCAGACGACCCCGGCTCCGGCCGCCACGCCGGAGCCGGCTCCGCGCCACGGGCGCCTGCTCGCGCAGCGCACGCTGTTCGCGGGCCCCAACCCGGCCGTCCCGGCCGACCTGTACTGCACGACGGTCACCGGGGTCGCGGTGCGCGAACGCACCCGCCTCGTCCTCGACGGCCACGCCGCGGTGTCCACCAACTCCTACTTCGGCAGGTTCCCCGCGTCGTACTGGCAGCGGTGGACGTCCGCGCGCTCGGTGGACCTCCACGCGGTCGTCAGCGGCGGTGGCCTCGTCCGGGTCATGGCCTCCGACAGCGAGGGCACCGCCCGGACGGTGGCCACCCAGCAGGTCCGGGACGCCCACGAGCAGCCGCTGACGCTCACGCTCGCCCTCGACCGGTTCGTGGACGGTGGCGCGTTCTGGCTCGAGCTCGAGACCGACGTCGACGGGCTCGTCGTCGACCACGTGGAGTGGTCGGTCGCCACCATCCGGCCGCGGCGGGCGACCGCGGTGGTCATCTGCACCTACAACCGGGCCGACGACTGCCTGGCCACGCTCCGCACCCTCGCGGCCGACCGCGCGGTGGCCGGCGAGCTCGCGGCGGTCTACGTCGTCGACCAGGGCACGGACACCGTGGAGAGCCGCCCGGGGTTCGCCGACGTCCGCGAGGCCCTCGGGCCGGCGCTGCGGTACGTGCGGCAGCCCAACCTCGGTGGGGCCGGCGGGTTCACCCGCGGCATCTACGAGGCGGTGCGGAACGAGACCGTCGAGCGGGTGAACCTGCTGCTCATGGACGACGACATCCGGCTCGAGCCCGACACGGTCGTGCGGCTGCGGGCCCTCGCCGACCGCGCGGACGAGCCGGTGCTCGTGGGTGGCCAGATGCTCAACCTGCTGCACCCCGACCGGCTGCACGTGGGGGCGGAGTCGGCCGACCTGTCGATCCTGCGAGCCGGCAAGCCGGTGCCCGACGCGCTCACCGACGCCGACCTCACCGAGGAGCAGCAGGACCTGCGGGTCGACGGTGACTACAACGCCTGGTGGACCTGCCTCATCCCGTCGGAGGTCGTCTCGGCGATCGGCTACCCGCTGCCCGTCTTCTTCCAGTGGGACGACATCGAGTTCGGGTTGCGGGCCCGCGCGGCCGGCTTCCCGACGGTGACCCTGCCCGGTGCAGGCGTCTGGCACGCCGACTTCTCGTGGAAGAACTGGGACGACTGGTCGCGCTACTTCAGCTACCGCAACTCCCTGATCACCAGCGCTCTGCACAGCGACTTCGACCGGCGGAGCATCGCCGAGCACCTCGCCAAGCAGCTCGTGGACGCCCTCGTGTCGATGCGCTACGGCCTGGCCGCGCTGCTGATCCGCGCGGTGGAGGACTTCCTCCGGGGCCCGGAGGTGCTGGCCGACGGCGGAACGGAGACGGCCGCGCAGATCCGCAAGCTCTGGGGGGAGCACCCCGAGACGAAGAACCACCCGGCCTCGTCGGTGCCCGGTGTGGCCGCGGTCGACATGCGGCGGACCGCGCCGGCCGGTGCGCCGTCGATGCTGGGCCTGGTCCTGGTCAAGCGGATCCTCTGGCAGTTGCGCCAGCGGAACCAGGGCACGGCGGCGATCAACGCGGCCGACGCCCACTGGTGGCACGTGTCCCTCTTCGACACCGCGGTGGTGACCGACCCGTCCCAGGAGGGGGTGCGGCTGCGGCGGTTCGACCGCGAGGTGATGCTGCGGTCGGCGCGGCAGGGTGCGTCGGTGCTGGTGCGCCTCGTGCGGGAGGGGGGCGGTGCCCGCGACCGCTGGCGCGCCGCCCTGCCCGAGCTCTCCGACCGGCAGACCTGGGCGCAGCTGTTCGAGAGCGAGGCCGGCCGCTGACCTCCGCCGGCACGCCCTGACGCCGCCCGCCTCGGCGTTGCGCCGCCGGGCTCGCGGCGGACCGGCCTAGCGTCGGGCCGTTCGCCGTCCGGCTGGTGGGGGAGTCACGTGCACGTCCGACCCGGGTCCCGGCCGCGCCGGCTGGCCGCCGCCCTCGTGGGCGTGGGTCTGCTGGCGGCGCTGCCGGCCTGCGAGGCGGTGGACGTCGCCGAGAGCGGCGACCGCACCGGGGCGACGTCGGAGGGCCCCGCGCCGGTCGCCGGCTCCGCACTGGCGGCGCTGGACGCGCTCGAGGTCAAAGGTCGCGCGCCGAGGACCGGCTACGACCGCGACGAGTTCGGCGACGGCTGGGTCGACACCGACCGCAACGGCTGCGACACGCGCAACGACGTCCTGGCCCGCGACCTGACGGGGGAGACGTTCGAGCCGGGTACGCGCGACTGCGTCGTCCGCACCGGCACCCTCGCCGACCCGTACTCGGGCAGCACGATCGCCTTCCAGCGCGGCCAGGACACCAGCGACGACGTGCAGGTCGACCACGTGGTCGCGCTGTCGGACGCCTGGCAGAAGGGCGCGCAGGCCTGGGACGAGGAGCGCCGGGTCCGGTTCGCCAACGACCCGCTCAACCTGCTCGCCGTCGACGGGCCGCTCAACATGCAGAAGGGCGACGGCGACGCCGCCACCTGGCTGCCGCCGGCGAACGGCTACCGGTGCGCCTACGTGGCCCGGCAGGTCGCCGTGAAGGCCGGCTACGGGCTCTGGGCCACGCAGGCCGAGCGGGATGCCATGGCCGGCGTGCTGGCGCGGTGTCCCGACGAGCCCCTGCCGGCCGGTGCCTCGCTGCCCGCCGTCCGGTCCGCACCGGACGGGGCCACCGCGCCGGCGTCCTATGCGGACTGCGCCGCGGTCCGCGCGGCCGGCGCCGCACCCATCCACCGCGGCGAGCCGGGGTTCTCGGAGCGGTTCGACGGCGACGGGGACGGCGTCGGCTGCGAGTCCTGACCCGGCGGCCGGCCGCCGGTCAGGCCCCGTCCAGAGGCTCGCCTCGAGCCTGCGAGGGGCGAGGAGGACGGGGTCCTTCACCTATCCTGGACGGCGGTACGAGCCCCGCCGAAGCCTCGGCATGCTCGCTCATCCTCAGCGACCCCTCAGCGCCCGCCGGTCCACGGTCGGGCGCGGACACTGGAGCGACATGACCGCCAGCACTGGCACCCGCACGCTGACCGACGGCGACTACAAGGTCGCCGACCTCTCCCTGCACGGCTTCGGCCGCAAGGAGATCCAGCTCGCCGAGCACGAGATGCCCGGCCTCATGGCGCTGCGCGCCGAGTACGGCGACGCGCAGCCCCTGGCCGGCGCCCGCATCGCCGGTTCGCTGCACATGACGGTGCAGACCGCCGTCCTCATCGAGACGCTGACCGCGCTGGGCGCCGACGTGCGCTGGGTCAGCTGCAACATCTTCTCCACCCAGGACCACGCCGCCGCGGCGATCGTCGTCGGCGACGGCACCCCCGAGCAGCCGGCCGGCGTGCCGGTCTTCGCCTGGAAGGGCGAGACGCTCGAGGAGTACTGGTGGTGCACCCAGCGCCTGTTCGAGTTCCGCGACGAGACCGGCCAGGTCGTCGGCCCGAACATGCTGCTCGACGACGGCGGCGACGCCACCCTGCTGGTGCACCTGGGCAGCCGGTTCGAGGCCGACGGCGCCGTCCCCGACACCACCGACGCCGACTCGGAGGAGTACGGCGTCATCCTCGACGTCCTCCGCGGCAGCCTCGCCTCCGACGCCGGGTACTGGACCCGCATCGGCCAGGGCATCACGGGCGTCACCGAGGAGACGACCACCGGCGTCATGCGCCTGTACGAGCTGGCCCGCGACGGGCGGCTGCTCTTCCCGGCGATCAACGTGAACGACTCGGTCACCAAGAGCAAGTTCGACAACCTCTACGGGTGCCGGCACTCGCTGATCGACGGCATCAACCGCGCCACCGACGTCATGATCGGCGGCAAGGTGGCCGTGGTCTGCGGCTACGGCGACGTCGGCAAGGGCTGCGCGGAGTCGCTCCGCGGCCAGGGCGCGCGGGTGATCGTCACCGAGATCGACCCGATCAACGCCCTGCAGGCCGCGATGCACGGCTACGAGGTGACCACGCTCGACGAGGTCATCGGCAAGGCCGACATCATCATCACGGCCACCGGCAACAAGGACATCATCTCCGCCGAGCAGCTCGGGCGGACCAAGCACCAGGCGATCATCGGCAACATCGGGCACTTCGACAACGAGATCGACGTGGCCGGCCTGGCCCGCACCCCCGGCATCGAGCGGACGACGATCAAGCCGCAGGTCGACGAGTGGCGGTTCGCCGACGGCCACACGATCATCCTGCTCTCCGAGGGCCGGCTGCTGAACCTGGGCAACGCCACCGGGCACCCCAGCTTCGTCATGAGCGCCTCGTTCTCCAACCAGGTGCTGGCGCAGATCGAGCTGTGGAACAACCGCGCCGCCTACGAGGGGCAGACCCCCGGCGTCACCGTGCTGCCGAAGCAGCTCGACGAGCACGTGGCCCGGCTGCACCTCGACGCCCTCGGCGTGAAGCTCACCGAGCTGACCAAGGTGCAAGCCGACTACATCGGCGTCCCGGTCGAGGGCCCCTACAAGAGCGACCACTACCGCTACTGAGAGGACCCCGCTGCTCCCCTGCAGCCGGGCCGTTCCAGTCCCTCACCAGGGGGCATAGGAAGCTCTACCTGCGTCTTCGGCCCCCGAGACGCACGTAGAGCTTCCTATGCCTACGGGTGGATCCGGTCGTCCCACCCGCCCCGGCAGCCACCCGCGCGAGTGGGGTGCAGCCCCCTCAGCGCCCTGAACAGCGCAGAATGGGTGCCGTGCCACCCACCGCTCCCCAGAACGGGCCCAGCCGCGGCCGTGTCCTCGTCGTCGACGACGACGCCGCCCTCGCCGAGATGCTCGGCATCGTGCTGCGGCGCGAGGGGTACGAACCCGCCTTCGTCTCCGACGGCAACCGCGCGGTCGGCGTCTTCCAGCAGACCCGGCCCGACCTGGTGCTGCTGGACCTGATGCTGCCCGGGCGCAACGGGCTGCAGATCTGCCAGGACATCCGCACCCAGTCGACGGTGCCCATCGTCATGCTCACCGCGAAGGGCGACACGATCGACGTCGTCCAGGGGCTCGAGGCCGGCGCCGACGACTACGTCACCAAGCCGTTCAAGCCGGTCGAGCTGGTCGCCCGCGTCCGGGCGCAGCTGCGCCGAGGGGAGACCGGGCAAGCGGAGAACCTCAGCATCGGTGACGTGCAGATCGACGTGCCGGCGCACCAGGTCAGCCGGGACGGCGTCCCCATCTCGCTCACGCCGCTGGAGTTCGACCTCCTCGTGGCGCTGGCCCGCAAGCCCCGCCAGGTGTTCACCCGGGAGCTCCTGCTCGAGCAGGTGTGGGGCTACCGGCACGCCGCCGACACCCGCCTGGTGAACGTGCACGTGCAGCGGCTGCGCGCCAAGGTCGAGAAGGACCCCGAGAAGCCCGAGGTCGTGCTCACCGTGCGCGGCGTGGGCTACAAGGCCGGCCCGCCGTGAGCGGACAGGTCCGTGAGCATCGCAGCGAGGGACGAGCGAGGAGCGGAGCGGGCCGCGGCAGCGAACCGGTGTGCACCGTGAGCGGGGGCGGGTCGGCCGTTCCCGTGCGCGGGCTCCCCGCTCCCGGCGCCGACCGGGTGACACTGGAGCGGTGACAGCCACCCGGACCCCCGAGACGGGCACGGGTGCGGACCGCTTCCCGCCGGGGGGCGGAGGCCGGCCGGGCACCCGCGAGGAGCTGACTCGGCTGGGGCGCGGGCTGCGCCGCCGGGCCGGGCGGGCGCACCGCCGCACGAGGCGGACCCTCCGCGAGCTCGGCGCCCGGGCGGCCCGGACCTGGCGCTCGTCGCTGCAGGTGCGCATCGGCGCCATCACCATGCTGCTCGCCGGCACCGTGGTCGTGATCGTGAGCCTGGTGCTGTTCAGCCAGATCAAGGACCAGCTGCTCGACGTGAAGCGGCAGGCCGCGATCGACCAGGTGCAGGCCGGCGTCGTGTACGCCCAGAGCGAGGTGGCCGGCATCGCGACCGGCGACGCCGCCAGCGTCCGGGCCACCCTCGCCCGCACGGTGAACCAGCTGCTGGACCGCGGCGGTGCGGCCGGTGACTTCGACGTCGTCATGGTCTACCGGCCTTCCGGCGGTACCGAGATCCCCGCCACCAACCGCCGGCCGCTCACCGCCGCGCTGCCCCAGGAGCTGCGGGCCGCGGTGGATGCCGGCAACCAGGCGTCGAAGTACGACATGGTCCCCGGCGACGCGGGGGACCCACGGCCCAGCCTCGTGGTGGGCGCACCGGTGACCGGGGACGCGCAGGGGCCCGATCGCATCGAGCTCTACTACGTCTTCCCGCTGCAGCAGGAGCAGGAGAGCCTCGGCCTGATCCGCACCACCGTGCTCATCAGCGGCGTCGCGCTCACCCTGCTCGTGGTCGGCATCGGCGTCCTGGTCACCCGGCTGGTGGTGGACCCGGTGCGGCAGGCGGCCGGCACCGCGCAGCGGCTCGCCGAGGGCCAGCTCGAGGAGCGGATGGCGGTGCGCGGCGAGGACGACCTGGCGCGGCTGGCGACGAGCTTCAACGCGATGGCCGACAGCCTGCAGCGGCAGATCACCCAGCTGGAGGGGCTGTCGCAGCTGCAGCAGCGCTTCACCTCCGACGTGTCGCACGAGCTGCGCACCCCGCTGACCACCGTGCAGATGGCCGCCGAGGTGCTGCACGAGGCGCGGGAGGACTTCCCGGCGCACGTGGCCCGCTCCGCCGAGCTCCTGCGCGCCGAGCTCGACCGCTTCGAGGCGCTGCTGACCGACCTGCTGGAGATCAGCCGGTACGACGCCGGCGCGGCCGTGCTCGACTCCGCCCCCGCCGACATGGGGGCGCTGGTCGGCCGGGTCGTCGACGGGATGAGCGCGCTGGCCGAGCGGCACGCCTGCGAGCTCGTGGTCACCCGGCCGGACGAGAGCGTCCTCGCCGAGGTCGACGTCCGCCGGGTGGAGCGGATCCTGCGCAACCTGGTCGGCAACGCGATCGAGCACGGGTCCGGCCGCCCGGTGGAGATCACGCTGGCGGCCAACCGGTCGGCGGCCGCGGTCACCGTGCGCGACCACGGCGTGGGCCTGAGCCCGGGGGAGGCGCAGCACGTGTTCGACCGGTTCTGGCGGGCCGACCCCTCCCGGGTGCGCACCGTCGGCGGCAGCGGGCTGGGCCTGTCCATCAGCCTCGAGGACGCCCGCCTGCACGGCGGCTGGTTGCAGGTGTGGGGCCAGCCCGGCGCGGGTGCGCAGTTCCGGCTCACGCTGCCGCTGATGGCCGGCACCGACCTGACCAGCTCGCCGCTGCCGCTGCGACCGGTGAAGCTCCGCCGACCGGGGGTGCTGCGGTGAGCCGGCGTGCGTCGGTCGCCCTGGCGCTGCTCACGGCGGTGCTGACCCTGGTCTCCTGCTCCACCGTGCCCACCGACTCGGCGACGGTGCTGATCACCCAGGCGCCGGCCGGGGTGCCGGAAGCCGTCGGCATCGAGCCGGTCGCCCCGGTGCCGGGGGCCAGCGCCGAGGAGATCGTGCGCCAGTTCATCGACGCCGCGGCCAGCACCGTCCGCCGTCACCCGGTGGCCCGGCAGTACCTCGCGCCCGGACCGGCCGAGAACTGGCAGGACGACAGCGGGATCAGCGTCATCGGTACCGACTACGCCGTGGTGACGACGGACGAGGGCGCGGTCACCGTGACCGCCAACCTGATCGGCACCGTCGACCCCCGCGGGGTGTTCACCGTGGCCGAGCGCGGCGTCTTCACCCGTGACTTCACCCTGGAGCAGGTCGACGGCGAGTGGCGGATCACCAACCCGCCCGACGGGCTGATCATGCTCGAGCCGGACTTCCGGCGGCTCTACGACCCGGTGGACGCCTACTTCCTCGACCCGACCCTGTCGCGCGTGGTCCCCGACCCGCGCTACCTCATCCGCGGGGAGTCCCAGCCCACCGCGGTGGTGGAGCGGCTGATCACCGGGCCGTCGGCGGCGCTGGCCGCCGGCGTCCTGAATCCGCTGAGCGGCGTGGAGCTGACCTCCACCGTCACCGTCGAGGGGCAGACCGCCACCGTGGAGCTCAGCGGCCTGCCGGCCGAGCCCGCCCCGCTGCTCGCCGAGATCTGCGCCCAGCTGGTGTGGAGCCTGCAGCAGCTGGTCCGGCCGCGGATCGTCAACGTCGTCGTCCTGCTCGACGGGGAGCCGATCACCCCCGACGGCGTGCCGCGGCAGCAGACCATCGAGGACTGGGCCTCCTTCGACCCCGACGCGGTCCCGGTCGACGGGGTCGGCCACTACATCGACTCCGGGGCCGTGGAGACGGTCCCGCAGGGCGATCCGGTCCCCGGCCCGGCGGGCGAGGGGCGCTACGGGCTGGACAGCGCCGCCGTCGCGGCGGCCGGCGGGCAGCTCTCCTTCCTCACCGGCGTCCGCACCGACGAGGCGGGCGCCACGCTGCTCGCCGGCCCCTACGGCGGGGAGCTGGCCCCCGTGCTCAGCGGGGCCTCGATCAGCGCACCCACCGTCGCCGCGACCCGCACGGAGGCGTGGGTGGTGCGTGACGGCACCGAGCTCGTCCGGGTGCCCGCCGGGGGGCCGCCGCAGCCGGTCGCCGCCCCGACCCTCCCGGGTCTCGGGCGTGCCGAGGTGCTGCAGCTCTCGCCCGACGGCGTGCGCGCCGCCGTCGTGATCGACGGCGCCCAGGGCCGTCGGGTGCACGTCGGCACCGTGGTCCGCTCCGCGGACGACGGCGCGGTGGTGCTGCGCGATTTGCGCGACGTGGCGCCCACCCTGGCCGGGGTCATCGACGTCGGCTGGCGGGACAGCGGCAGCCTGATGGTGCTCGCGGGCGACGCGGGCGAGGACCGCATCGTCCCGTACACGGTCGGGGTCGACGGCTGGGGGCTCGCCCCGGTGTCCACCTCCGGGCTGCCCAGCCAGCCGACGGCGCTCGCGGTCGCACCGTCGCGGCAGGCGCTGGTGAGCGCCGGCGCCACGATCTGGCAGCTCGCCGGCGGCCGGTGGGTGACCCTCGTCCGCGGCGCCGAGCCGCTGCCCGGGACGGCGCCGTTCTACCCGTCCTGAACCGGGCGCCGTCCACAACCGCCGGCGGAGGCCTCCCGGAGGCCGACCCGGCGGGCAGGCTGGGGCGGTGGGCCCCGGGGTGCTGTCGGCGCTGGCCGACCTCGTGCTGCCCCGCTGCTGCGCCGGGTGCGGGCTGCCGGGGGCGGTGCTCTGCGCCCGCTGCGCCCGGCTGCTCGCCGCACCCCACCTGGCGTCGCCCCGGCGGTTCCCGGCGGGGTTCCCCCCGACGGTCGCCGCGGCGGTCTACGCCGGCCCGGTGCGGCCGGTGGTCAACGCCTTCAAGGAACAGGGGCGGGCGGAGCTCGCCGCGCCGCTGGGCACTGCGCTGGCCCTCGCCGTCGCCGCCGTCCGGCTGGGCGTCGACGGGGATCCGCCGCTGCTGCTGGTGCCGGTCCCCGCATCCCGCGCCGCCCTCCGGTCCCGGGGCAGGGACCACGTGCGGGAGCTGACCCGTCAGGCCGTGGCCGAGCTGCGGGCGGCCGGGGTGGTGGCAGACGAGGGCCGGGTGCTGCGCCGGCGCGGCCGCGTCCGGGACTCGTCGGGGCTGTCGGCCGCCGAGCGGCGGGCCAACCTGGCCGGCACCTTCGAGGTCACCGGCCCGCACCGACCGGCCGGTGACCTGGTCGTCCTCGTCGACGACGTGGTCACCACCGGGGCCACGCTGACCGAGGCGGCGCGGGCGCTGCAGGTCGCTCCCGGTGCGGCCGGAGAGGTCGTCGCGGCGGTCGTCGCGGCCACCCCGCGGACACCGGCCGGCCCACCTCAGGCCACTCCCGCGAGCGCCGGGTACCGGCCCGGGACCGTCCTCCACCACGACCTCGATCGACTGTCGCGGTCCCGGGGGAGGGACTAGCGTCGAAGCGACCAACGCCCGTCCCCAACCGGGAGGTCCCATGGAGATCGTGGTCCGTGGTCGCAACGTCGAGGTCCCTGAGCACTACCGCCAACACGTCGAGGACAAGGTCGGCCAGCTGGAGCGGTTCGACGCCAAGCTGTCCCGCATCGACGTCGAGCTCTTCCACGAGAAGAACCCCCGCCAGTCGGCCAGCTGCCAGCGCGTGGAGATCACGCTGCGCGGCAAGGGTCCGGTGGTCCGCGCCGAGGCCGCGGGCCCGGACTTCTACGCGGCGCTCGACCTGGCCTGCGCCAAGCTGGACAACCGGCTGCGCCGGGCGGCCGACCGCCGCCGGGTGCACCACGGCCGGCGGACCCCCGACAGCGTGCGCCTGACCGGCGCCGCGCCGGACACCGGTCACCCCGAGCTGACCATCGAGCAGCAGCTCGAGCTCGACCGCGAGCTCGCGTCGGGGCCGCACGTCACCGACCTCGACGAGCACCTGCCCGGGCAGATCGTGCGGGAGAAGCACCACCCGGCGACGCCGATGACCGTCGACCAGGCGCTCCACGAGATGGAGCTGGTCGGCCACGACTTCTTCCTGTTCCAGTGCGCCGACACCGGCCAGCCGACGGTCGTCTACCGCCGGCACGCCTACGACTACGGCCTGATCCGCCTCGCGCCCGTGTCGCAGGACGGCGGCGCCCCGGCGTCCGCGCCGGCCGCGGTGGCGCAACCGGCGAACGCCTGACCGGGCGGGGCACGGCCGCCGGCCGTGCCCCGCTCCGCCGCCGGCCGTGCCCCGCTCCGCCGCCGGCCGTGCCCGGTCCAGTCGCCGGCCGTGCCCGGCTCAGTCGCCGGCGAGCCTGCCGAACAGCACCGCGTCGGTCCGGCTGCCGTCGCGCTGGTCCAGGCAGGCGCGCACCACGCCCTCCTCGCGGAAGCCCGCACGCCGGGCCACGACCTGCGAGACGGTGTTCGCCACGTCGACGAACAGGTGCACCCTGGGGGCGCCGAGCCCGAGCGCCCACCCGGCGAGCGCGTGCGCCGTCTCCGCGGCGTAGCCGTTGCCGCGCGCCCAGGGGGCGACCGTGTAGCCGATCTCCGGGCCGAGGCGCCCGGGACGGAGGTAGAGCCCTGCGGTGCCGGCCAGCTCCCCGCCGGCCTCGACGACGACCGAGAGCCCCGTGCCGTCGGACCGCTCGCGTACGGCGCCCGTGCAGGGACCCGGCCCGAGCGTGCGAGGGCAGGGGGGCACGGGGGTCCTTCTACCAGCGCTGGGTCTCCGGGTCCTGCGAGGCGCGGTGCACCGCCTCGACGTCGGCCGGGCGGAAGGGACGCAGCACCAGCCGGCCCCGTCCGGAGGCTCGCCGCGAGCGTGCGAGCGGGGAGAGGGACGGGGTGTTTTCTCAGGCGTTGCCGAGGATGCGGTCCACCGAGATCTCGATGACCACGCGGGCCGGGTTCTCCCGGGGCCGGCGGTACCGCTGCGCGTACCGCTCCTCGGCGTCGGCCACCGACGCGGCGTCCTCGCGCACCACCGCCGCGCCCTCGAGGGTGGCCCAGCGTCGCCCGTCGACCTGGCAGACGGCGACCCGCGCCTGGCCCGCGCGGACGTGCCGGGCCTTGGCGGAGGTGCCGGAGGTGATCACCCGGGCGGTGGTCGTCGCCGCGTCGTAGGTGACGCCGACCGGGACGACGTGCGGCGTGCCGTCGGGCCGCAGCGTGGTCAGCGTCGCGAGGTGCCGCTCGGTGAGGAACTCCAGCAGTCCGGCGCCCGGGTCGGACGGATCGCGAGCCATCGCTGCAGCGTACGGATGGGACGCGTGGTGCCCCGGGCGGTCGCCACGTCCGCAGCCGTGGCGGGGCCGCCTACGCTGGGGTCGTGCTGTTCTCGAAGATCCTCCGTGCCGGTGAGGGCAAGCTCGTCCGACGCCTCGGCAGAATCGCCGACGCGGTGGAGTCGCTCGCCGACGACTACACCGACCTCTCCGACGCAGAGCTCCGGGCGAAGACCGACGAGTTCAAGGAGCGCCACGCCGACGGGGAATCCCTCGACGCGCTGCTGCCCGAGGCGTTCGCCGTGGTCCGCGAGGCGGCCACCCGCACCCTGGGGCAGCGGCACTTCCGCGTGCAGCTCATGGGCGGCGCCGCGCTGCACCTGGGCAACATCGCCGAGATGCGCACCGGTGAGGGCAAGACGCTCACCGGCGTCCTCCCCGCCTACCTCAACGGGCTGTCCGGCAAGGGCGTCCACGTCGTCACGGTCAACGACTACCTGGCCAAGCGCGACGCCGAGTGGATGGGCCGGGTGCACCGCTTCCTGGGGCTGTCGGTCGGCAGCATCCTGTCGGGCCAGACGCCCGCGCAGCGGCGCGAGCTGTACGCCTGCGACATCACCTACGGCACGAACAACGAGTTCGGCTTCGACTACCTGCGCGACAACATGGCCTGGAGCAAGGCCGACCTGGTGCAGCGCGGGCACCACTTCGCGATCGTCGACGAGGTCGACTCCATCCTCATCGACGAGGCGCGCACCCCGCTGATCATCAGCGGCCCCGCGGAGACCAGCGCCAAGTGGTACGGCGAGTTCGCCCGTCTGGTCCCGATGATGAAGCGCGACGTCCACTACGAGGTGGAGGAGGACAAGCGCACCGTCGCCGTCACCGAGGAGGGCGTGGAGTTCGTCGAGGACCAGCTCGGCATCGACAACCTGTACGAGGCGGCCAACACGCCGCTGATCAGCTACCTGAACAACGCCCTCAAGGCCAAGGAGCTGTTCAAGAAGGACCAGCAGTACATCGTCAGCAACGGCGAGGTCCTCATCGTCGACGAGTTCACCGGCCGCGTGCTGGCCGGTCGCCGCTACAACGAGGGCATGCACCAGGCCATCGAGGCCAAGGAGAAGGTGAAGATCAAGGACGAGAACCAGACGCTCGCCACGATCACCCTCCAGAACTACTTCCGGCTCTACGAGAAGCTCTCCGGCATGACCGGCACGGCGCAGACCGAGGCCGCCGAGCTGCACCAGACCTACAAGCTGGGTGTCGTCCCGATCCCGACCAACCGGCCGATGGTCCGGCAGGACCGCTCCGACGTCATCTACAAGACGGAGAAGGCCAAGTTCGAGGCCGTCGTCGACGACATCGCCGAGCGGCACGAGGCGGGCCAGCCGGTGCTGGTCGGCACCGCGAGCGTCGAGAAGTCCGAGGTCCTCTCGAAGTTCCTGCTCCGGCGCAGCATCCCGCACGAGGTGCTGAACGCCAAGAACCACGCGCGCGAGGCGGCGATCGTCGCCCAGGCGGGCCGCCCCGGGGCGGTCACCGTGGCCACCAACATGGCCGGCCGCGGCACCGACATCCAGCTCGGCGGCAACGCCGAGTTCATCGCCGACGAGGCGCTGCGCGCCCGCGGGCTCTCCCCGGCGGAGACCCCGGAGGAGTACGAGGCGGCCTGGGACGAGGCGCTGGATGCGGCCAAGGCGCAGGTCAAGGCCGAGCACGAGGCGGTCACCGAGGCCGGGGGCCTGTACGTCCTCGGTACGGAGCGGCACGAGAGCCGGCGCATCGACAACCAGCTGCGCGGGCGGTCGGGCCGGCAGGGCGACCCCGGGGAGTCGCGCTTCTACCTCTCCCTGGGCGACGACCTCATGCGCCGGTTCAACGGCCCGATGCTCGAGTCGATGATGAACACCCTGCGGGTGCCCGACGACCAGCCCATCGAGTCCAAGATGGTCAGCCGGGCGATCCTCTCGGCGCAGACCCAGGTGGAGCAGCAGAACTTCGAGGTCCGCAAGAACGTCCTCAAGTACGACGAGGTGCTCAACCGCCAGCGCACCGTCATCTACGACGAGCGGCGCAAGGTGCTCGAGGGCGCCGACCTGCACGAGCAGGTGCGGTCGATGGTCGACGACGTGGTCTCCGCCTACGTGGACGGCGCCACCGAGACCGGGTACGCGGAGGACTGGGACCTCGACCAGCTGTGGGCCGGGCTCAAGGCGCTCTACCCCGTCGGGGTCTCCGTCGAGGAGTTGATCGAGCAGAAGGCCGGCGGCGAGCAGTCCGACCTCTCCGCCGAGGACCTCAAGACCGCGATGCTCGACGACGTGCACCGCGCCTACGAGGAGCGGGAGGCGACGCTGGGCGCCGAGGTGATGCGCGAGCTGGAGCGGCGGGTGCTGCTCAGCGTGCTGGACCGCAAGTGGCGCGAGCACCTCTACGAGATGGACTACCTGCGGGCCGGCATCCACCTGCGCGCGATGGCCAACCGCGACCCCGTCGTGGAGTACCAGCGCGAGGGCTACGACATGTTCGTGGCGATGCTCGACGGCATCAAGGAGGAGTCCGTCGGGTTCCTGTTCAACCTCGAGGTGAAGACCAAGGACGAGCAGGAGGCCGAGGCGAAGGCCAAGCAGGCCGAGGCCGAGGCGAAGGCGCTGGCCGCCGCGCAGGAGGGCACGGCCAAGGTGCTGGCCCGCCAGGTCGCCGCGGCGCGGGCGGCGGCCGGGACGGCGGCGGCCGCGACGGCCCGCCGGTCCGCCCCCGCTCCCGAGGCGCCGGCCGCCCAGGCGGCGCCCGCTGCCGAGGCACCGGCCGCCGAGGCTGCAGCCGCTCCCGAGGCGCCGGCCGCCGAGGCTGCACCCGCTCCCGAGGCGCCGGCCGCCCAGGTGGCGCCGGCGCCCGCGACCGAGGAGCCGGTGGCGGAGAAGGCTGCGCCGGAGCTCACGGTGAAGGGGCTCGATGAGCCGCGCCGTGCGCCGGAGAACCTCACCTACTCCGCGCCCAGCCTGGACGCGTCCCCGGCCGAGAGCGGTCGCACCAAGGCGGCCAAGACGGCGACGGTCACCGGCACCAAGGAGACCCCGCGGAACGCGCCCTGCCCCTGCGGCTCGGGCCGGAAGTACAAGCAGTGCCACGGAGCGGCCGGCAGCTGAACGGCCCGCCCCACCGCCGACGACGCCCCGCCGACCGACCGGTCGGCGGGGCGCCGTGGTCTCCGGCCCCGCCCCGAGGTGCGAGGGCTGGGGAGGGCCGTGTCCTCCTTCAGCCGATCTGCAGCGCCGTGCAGCGCCAGCGGCCGTCCACGCCCTCGATCCGGGCGGCGACGGCGTGCGCCCGCCCGGCCCGGTGGGCGACCGCGCTGACCTCTGCCACCCCGTCCACCGGCTCGCAGACGCGCACCGGGCCGATCACCACCGGCGCGTTCCCCTCGGTGCACCACTGCGGCCGGCGGCCGGCCGACAGCGCGGCGTAGACGCCCGTCGAGGTCAGCGGCTGCACCTGGGCCAGCGGGCGGCGTCCGGCGAGCGCCTCGAGGGCGGTGGTCACCAGCCGTCGGGCGGCCGCGCCCGCGGGCGGCAGCTCGGCCCGGCCGGTCGGCACCGGCCCGAACTCGTCATGGGCGAGGGCGGACGACGCGGCGCTCGGCCGGGGCCCCGGGGGCAGGGCGGGCAGGGGGAGCGGCCGGCCGGGGCGCACCAGGTGCAACACGGGACGGACCTCGCCCGGCGGCTGCGGGGTGGGGACGACGGTCAGCTGCAGGACCGGCGGGGGAGCCGGGACGGTGCGGGACGGTGCGGTCATCGGGGACTCCGGGGTTCGACGGTGGGGGACGGGCGGGTCACGGCAGGGCCGGCGGCCGGAGCACCTGGCCGGGCAGCAGCAGGTCGGGATCGGGGCCGATCACCTCGGCGTTGGCCTGCCACCAGGCCGTGACGGCGGTCGCCACCTCGGCGTCGGACGGCGCATGCCCCCGCGTGCGCGCCAGGTGGCCCTCGGCGATGCGCCAGAGGCACTCGCCACGCAGGACGACGTGTTCCCCGGGCGCAGGAGCCGGCGGCCAGTCCGGGACGGGGGCGGTGCTCACGCCCCCGTCCCGCACGGGCACGGCAGCCGACGCCGGCCAGTCGGGGACGGCGTGCGCGGACGGCGCGGCCGGGGGAGCCGGCATCCCGTCCGCCGCGGCGGCCGTCGTCATCGGCAGCCCCGGGACCGCTGCCCCCGGCATCGGTGGCGCGATGACCAGCCCGACGCCCAGGACGAGCGCGGCGGCGCGGCGGGCGCCGGAGGGCAGCACGCCGCGGAGCGCACCGCCGGCGAGGGCGCCGGCGGCCCCGGGCAGCGCCGAGCACACGGTGAGTGCGAGACCGAGCGCACCCCATCCCCACACCGCCCACGCGAGCAGGCCCACCAGGTGCACCACCAGGACGTCGGGCCCCGCGGTGTCGGCCGTGCGCTGCGCGGCGGCGAGGGCGGCCAGCGAGACGGGTGGCGCCGAGGCCAGCAGCGCCAGGACGGCGGCGAGGCCGGCCATGCCGAGGCCCGCCGCGAGCAGTCGTCGCACCGACACCAGGCCCTCCTCCGCGTTGACGTTGCGTCACTAAAGCAACCAAACGCAAGCAAACGCAAGTGAGTAACACGATCTAGGCTGTGCGGCATGCGGTGGCAGCAGCTGTTCGCGGACCTGCAGGCGCAGTTCGAGGCCGCGGAGGACGCGCAGGACCGGGCGGAGTGGGCCTCACGCGCCCGCGCGGAGATCGGTGCCGTGCGGCTGGCCGAGCGGATCGGGGGATCGGTCGGCGCAGAGCTCGTGGTGACGTGCCGGGGAGCCGGGCGGATCCGCGGGGTGCTCGCCGCGCAGGGGACCGACTGGCTGCTGCTCGCCGACGACCGGGGACGGGACCAGCTGGTGGCGGTGGCGGCGGTCCGGGCCGTGGACGGGCTTGGTCGCTGGACCGCGGCGGCCGAGGAACCGGGACCGGTGCGGGCGCGGCTGGACCTGCGCCGTGCGCTGCGCGGCCTGGCGCGGGACCGCAGCGCCGTCCAGCTCGTGCTGGACGACGGGACGCAGCTGACCGGGACGATCGACCGGGTGGGGGCCGACTACGTGGAGGTGGCCGAGCACGCGGCGGACCAGCCGCGACGCCCGGACGCGGTGCGCCGGGTCTCGGCGGTGGTCGTCGACGCGGTGGCGGTGGTGCGCACCCTGGCGCCCGGGTGGGGCTGAGCGGTCAGCCCCGCTGCTCCGAGGAGTCGGGGCCGGCGGCGCCCGCGGTGGCCTCGGCGGCCGGCACGGTGCCGGCGCGGGCCTCGGCGTACTTCTGCTGGATGAAGCGCTCGAGCTCGTCGACCTCGACGCGCCACTGGCCGCGCCCGCCGATCTGGATCGCGATCAGCTCCTTGCGGCGCACCAGCGCATAGGCCTGCGACCACGACACGTTGAGGATCTCCGCGACGTCGTCGAGGGTCAGGAAGCGGGGCGTGGGCATCGGCGTCTCCATCCGTTCGCGGGCCAGTCTGTCAGCCGTGCCGGTGGTCCGTGGCGGTCGTCCACACCCGAACGTGTGGACGACGGGTGCACGAGTTCGCACGCGTACCGCATCATCGGCGTCCCGATGCCGTCAACGGCCCGCACCGGCGGGTCGGCGCGCCCGAACGGGCCGGAGACGTGCTGGCAGAGAGAGAAGGTCGCGTGACCGCCGTGCGCACCCCGGGCGCCGTCCCCGGCCCTGCCGAGCTGCCGGCCGGGCCCACCCCACGGCGGGTCCGGACGCCCGGCTGGCTGGACCTCCGGCTCGTGCTCGGCGTGCTGCTCGTCCTCGCCTCGGTGCTCCTCGGCGCGCGGGTGGTCAGCGCCGCGGACGCCACCGTGCCGGTCTGGAGCGCCGCGGACGACCTGGCCGCCGGGACGGTGCTGACCGCCGAGGACCTGGTGGTCGTCGACGTCCGGCTCGACGGCGCCGCGGAGAAGTACCTCTCGGGCAGCACCCGCCCCGAGGGCGGCGCGCTCTCCCGCGGCGTGCGGGCCGGTGAGCTGCTGCCCCGCTCGGCCCTCGAGGAGCCATCGGACCTCGTCCAGCTCGCCCTGCCGGTCCAGGCCGGCTACGTGCCCCCGGGTCTGCGCCGCGGGCAGCTGGTCGACGTGTACGCCGTCGCCGACCCCGCGGCCGGCGCCACCGGCCCGGACCTGGGCAGCGTCGCGCTCGTCGTCGGTGCCGCACCCGTGCAGGCCATGTCGGGCGGCGCCGAGGGTGTCCTCTCGACGCCGACCACCACGGTGCAGATCGTGGTCGGCGTGGCGGCCGACGACGCCGCGGACGTGCTGGCGTCCATCGCCGGGCGGCCGCTCGTGGTGGTCGCCCACCCCGCCGGTGCGACGGCGGACGGGAGCACCGCCGCCGTGGCCCGTGCCGGCCAGGCACGCGCGACAGCGACGACCCCGGCGCCCGCTCCGGCACCGGCCGTGGCGACCGAGGGCGCGCCCGCGCCGGCGGGGCCGACCGGCTGATGGCCCTCCAGGTCTTCACCGCCGTCACCGGCGCCGGCTGGGAGTCCGAGCTCGTCGGTGCCCTCGACCGCGACGACCACGGCGTCACCGTCGTCCGGCGCTGCGTGGACGTCTCCGACCTGCTGGCCGCCGCCGCCACCGGCACCGGTCAGGCAGCGCTGCTGTCCGCGGAGCTGCGCCGCCTCGACGGCGACGCGGTCGCCCGGCTGCGCGCGGCCGGCGTCGCGGTCGTGGGTCTGGTCGAACCCGGCGACGAGGCCGCGGCGCAGCGGCTGCGCCGGCTCGGGGTCGCCCAGGTGCTGCCGGCGGACGCCGACCCGGAGCTGATCGCCGAGGCGCTGCGGGACGCGGTCGCCGGCGTGCCGGCGCCCGGTCACGACGTGGCCGACCTCCGCGCGGCGCTCCCGGTCCCCGCTCTCCCCGTGGAGCCGGAACGGCCGCCGGGGGAGCGGGGCCGCGTGGTGGCGGTGTGGGGCCCGACCGGGGCGCCGGGCCGGACGACGGTCGCGGTGGGGCTGGCCGACGAGGCCGCCCGGCTGGGCGTACCCACCCTGCTGGTCGACGCCGACGTCCACGGCGGCGTGGTCGCCCAGGTGCTCGGGCTGCTCGACGAGTCACCCGGGCTCGCCGGCGCGGCCCGGCAGGCGGGTCTCGGGACCCTGGACGGCGCGGCGCTCGCGTCGCTGGCGTGGGCGGTCCGGCCGGACCTGCGGGTGCTCACCGGCCTCGCCCGCGCCGACCGGTGGCCCGAGCTGCGCCCGGCCGGTGTCACCGCGGTGCTCGACGAGGCCCGCCACCTCGCGCAGCTCACCGTCGTGGACTGCGCCTTCGGCGTGGAGGACGACGAGGAGCTCTCCTACGACACCGCGGCGCCGCGCCGCAACGGCGCCACCCTGGCCGTCCTGGAGCACGCCGACACGGTGCTGTGCGTCTCCGGCGCCGACCCGGTCGCCCTCCAGCGGTGCGTGCGGGCCCTCGACCAGCTGCGCGACGTGCTGCCCGAGGTCGAGCCCGTGCTCGTGGTGAACCAGCTGCGCCGCGGGCCGGTGCCCGGCGACCCGCGGCAGGAGGTCGGTGACGCGCTGGAGCGCTTCACCGGCCGCCGTCCCCGCTCCTACCTGCCGGCGGACCGGCGCGCGACCGATGCCGCGCTCGCGGTCGGCCGCACCCTCGCCGAGGCTTCACCGGGCTCTCCCCTGCGCGCGGAGCTGCGCGCGCTCGCCGCCCAGCTCGCCGGCGTACCCGCGCCGGCGGCGGGCCGGCGCGTCTCGCTGCGCACCCGGCGGGCGGGCTGACCGCCGGGTGTCCGGATCGTCGTCCGCGACGTAGCGTGAGGGATCACGCAGGGAGGCAGACGATGGTCGAGCGGCTGGGCACCCTGGAGGCCTCCTTCCTGTACCTCGAGGAACCCGGCACCCCCATGCACGTCGGCGGGGTGCTCGTCCTCGAGACGCCCCCGGGCGGGCTGGACGCGCTGGCGGCGCTGGTCGAGGCGCGGCTGTCCCTGGTGCCCCGGTACCGGCAGCGGGTGGCGGAGGTGCCCGGTCACCTCGGCAACCCCGTCTGGGTCGACGACCCCGAGTTCGACATCACCTACCACCTGCGCCGGTCGGGGTTGCCGCGGCCGGGCACCGAGCAGCAGCTGCTCGACCTGGTCTCCCGGCTGATGTCCCGGCCCCTGGACCGCCGGCGCCCGCTGTGGGAGGCCTACCTCGTCGAGGGGCTGGAGGGGGACCGGGTCGCGGTGGTGACCAAGACCCACCCCGCGCTGGTGGACGGGCTCGGCGCCGTCGACATCGGCCAGGTGCTGCTGGACGTCTCCCCGGACGCGCCGGCGCCCGAGCCGGCCGAGTGGCGGCCCCGCCGTCCGCCCTCCGGTCCGGAGCTGGTGTGGGCGGCCTTCGAGGACTACCGCCGCCGCCCGTCCTCGCTCGTCGAGCTGGCCCGCTCGGCGGTCACGGACGTGCGGGCCACCGCCGTGCGGGTCGGCGGCGTCGCCGGCGGGCTGGTGCGCACGGCCCGCTCGGCGATCCTCCCGGCTCCGCACAGCCCGCTGAACGCGCCGATCGGGCGGCAGCGCCGGGTCGCGGTGGCGTGCGCCGACCTCGACGACCTCAAGCGGGTCCGGAAGGCGCACGGCGGGACGGTCAACGACGTGCTGCTGACCGTCGTCGCGGGCGCCCTGCGGGAGTGGCTGCTCTCCCGCGGCGAGCCGCTGGTCGGCGGCACGTCGGTGCGCGCCCTCGTGCCGGTGTCGGTGCAGGACGAGGACGGCGCCGGTGGCAACCAGGTCACCTCGCACCTGGTCGACCTGCCGGTCGGCGAGCCCAACCCCCGGGTCCGCCTCGCGCGGCTCACCTACGCCATGCGCGGGCTGACCCAGCACGGTCGGTCGGTCGGCGCGGACAGCCTGATCGCGCTGACCGGTTTCGCGCCGTCGACGCTGCACGCGCTCGGCGCCCGTGCGGCGCGGGGTCTCTCCCGGCGGCTGTTCAACCTGGTGGTCACCAACGTCCCCGGCCCGCAGCTGCCCCTGTACGCCGCCGGCGGCCGGGTGCTCGAGGTGTTCCCGGTGGTGCCCCTGGCCCGGGGGCAGGGGCTCTCGATCGGCATGACCTCCTACGACGGCACGGTGTTCTTCGGGCTCAACGCCGACCGGGACAGCGTCAGCGACGTCGAGGTGCTCGCCGACCTCATCGAGCAGGAGGTCGCGGGGCTGGTCGAGACCTCGACCTGAGCCGCCGTCCGGCGGCGGCTACGGTCGTCCTTCCACCGAAGAAGGGGGTCGACCGGGTGCGCGTGTACCTGCCGGCGACGACGAACGTGCTCCGCACCCTGGTCGACGAGGGGCGGCTGACCGCTCCGCAGACCGTCTTCGCGATCACCCCTCAGCTGCGCCGCTTCTACGCGGTGAGCGACGCGGAGGCCGACACCGAGGAACTGGAGTACGCCGCCCTCCTGGCCGCGGCGCGCGCCAGCCTGCGGCTGCTGGACCTCGACCCGCTGGCCGCCCGCCGCCGGGCGGTGCTCGCCGCCGACGTGCCCGACGCCGCGGTGACCCCGATGGACGACCCGCACGTCGACCCCGGCGCCGCCCGCGTCGAGCACGAGATCCGGGTCGAGGACGTGGCCAGCGCGCACCTCGACGACGCCGAGGCCGAGGACGACGTCCGCGCCGCCGTCGCCGTCGTGCTGGAGGCCGACCTCGGCAGCGAGGACGCGCAGTTCGTCGTGGACCAGGCCGAGGGGCACGAGCTCGGCTGGTACGCCACGCAGGAGATCGGTCCGGTGCTCGAGCTGCTCTGACCGGGCGCCCGCGGATGCAGACCGTGCCTCCTCCGTAGGATCACGCCGTCCTAGAGCGTCGACGTCGGGAGCCAGCGAGATGCAGTTCGGTCGGTACTACGAGGAGTTCGAGGTCGGGGCCGTCTACAAGCACTGGCCCGGGAAGACCGTCACCGAGTACGACGACCACCTGTTCTGCCTGCTCACGATGAACCACCACCCGCTGCACATGGACGTGAACTACGCGGAGAAGACGACCGACTTCGGCAAGAACGTCGTCGTCGGCAACTACATCTACTCGCTGCTGCTGGGCATGAGCGTCCCCGACGTCTCGGGCAAGGCGATCGCCAACCTGGAGATCGAGTCGCTTCGGCACGTCGCCCCGACCTTCCACGGCGACACCATCTACGGCGAGACGACGGTGCTGGACAAGACGCCGTCGAAGTCCAAGGACGACCGCGGCGTGGTCCACGTCGAGACCATCGGCTACAAGCAGGACGGCACGGTCGTCTGCATCTTCCGGCGCAAGGTGATGGTGCCCAAGCGGTCCTACGGCGAGGCCCGCGGCGGCGAACAGCCGGGCCGCCCGGAGCCCACCCCCCGCGGCTGAGGTCGGCGGGCGTGCTGACCGGTCAGCCCGGCAGCACGCCCCACCCGCGCAGGGTCTCCACGAGCCGGGGTGTGCACGGCAGGGCGGTGAGGGTGGCGGCGTCGGCGAAGACGGCGTCGTCCGCGTCGTCCCCGGCCACCGGGTGCGCACCGGGGTCCAGCAGCGTGCACGCGAGGTCGACGACGTCGTAGACGACCGCGCCGGCCCCGATGCGGATGCGGCCGACCTCCGCGCCGGCGCGCACGCGCAGCCCGGTCTCCTCGCGGACCTCCCGCTCGACGGCGTCGGCGACGGTCTCGCCCGGCTCGACGCGACCCCCCGGCAGCGACCACAGCCCGCGCCCGGGTTCGTTGCGCCGGCGGACCAGCAGCAGGCGGCGGTCCGGGTCGTGCACGACGGCGCCGACGCACGGCACCGCCGGCGGGTCGGCGGCGGTCACGCGTCGCAGGCTACGCACGACGGCGACGGCGACGGCGCCGGGCGGGGCCGCCCCCTGCGCTGCGCTTGACGATCGGCGCCACTCCCGCGACCGTGTCCCGGTGAGTGCGTCGCCGGTCTGCCCGCGCTGCGGTGAACCACTGGCCGTCCGCCACGGGTCCGAGGCGCACGCCTGGTGCCACGTGCACGGCGCGGTCACCCCGCTGCACCACACCGCGCTGGTGGCCCACGACGCGATCGCCGCCGTCACCGCCGACGCCCGCGTGCCGGCCTGGGTGCCGGACCCGGTCCCGCCGGGCTGGGCGGTCACCGGCCTCGCGTGGGGCGGCGAACCGAACGCGCGGGCGATCGTCGTCGACTGCGCCGGCCCGGGCCCCCTCGGTGGCGCCGCGGAGCTCGTGCTGGTGGCCGAGGAACCCGGCACCGGCGTCGGGTGCGGCTACGCCGGGCTGCCGGGGCTGGACCCCGGGGACGTGATCTCCGGGCCGAGCTCGGTCGGCGTCGAGGCGGCCGGCCAGCACGCCCCGCTGTGGGCGGTGCCGACGCGCGAGGACCGGGCGGCCTTCGTCGGGGAGGCCTACGGGGTCTGGCTGTGGCTCGTGATGTGGCCGATGAGCGCGGCGTGGCTGCTGGTCGAGGAGCTGCGGCTGCTCGACCTGCGCGAACGCATCTACCCCGACCTGCCGCTGGGACCGGTCGGGGAGCACCTGCTGCCCGGCCGCTGACCCGCACGTGCCGGAACCGGACGGGCCGCCGGGGACCGGCGCGTCGGACGGGTCCGCCGTGGGGCCTGTGTTACCCATGGGACGAACGCGTCCGCCGCACCCGGCGGGCCCTCCTGCCGGCCCGGGCGCCCGGGCTGCCTCACTCACACCACGGAGGTGGCGGTGAACCTGAAGAAGGTCCTCACCTGGGTGGTCATCGCCTTCGTCCTCTTCTACGTCATCCAGGCGCCGGAGTCCTCGGCGCAGCTGGTGCGCAACGCCGGTGAGGCGCTCGGCGACGCCGCCTCCTCCCTCGCGCAGTTCGTCGGCTCGCTCGTCTGAGCCGGTGAGCGCCCCCGCCGGGCTGCCGACCCGGGCCGCCAAGGACGTCCGGAAGTACCTGCTGGACGACGAGGACGCGGTGGTGGTCACGCGCCGGCACTGGGCGGTGCTGATCGTGCCGACCCTGAAGTTCCTGCCGGTGCTGCTGATCGGTGGCTGGCTGCTGGTGCTGGACCCGGAGAACCGGGTGACCAGCACGGTCGGCATGCTCGTCGTCCTGGCCGCGCTGCTCACCTACGCCATGCGCGTCGGCGAGTGGTGGATGCGGCACTTCATCGTCAGCCGACGGCGGGTCCTGCTCACGTCGGGGGTCATCGTGCGCACCGTCACCCTGCTGCCGCTGCGCCGGATCACCGACCTGACGTGGAAGGAGACCTTCCTCGGCCAGATCCTGGGCTACGGGACCTTCCGCTTCGAGTCCGCCGGGCAGCAGCAGGGCCTGTCGGAGATCACCTTCCTGCCGCGCGCCGGTGACCTGTACCGCGAGGTCAGCGGCCTGCTGTTCGGCAGCGACTGGGGCAGCGCGTCCGGTGGCGACGACGAGGGGAACCCGGAGGCGCCGCCGCCGGCCGGACCGGTCGCCAGCGGTGGGCGGCGGGACACCGAACCCATCCCGCAGCTCCCGCCGCGCGAGCCGTGAGCGGCTCTCCACCGGGTGCCGCGGGCCGGCGTGCGGCAGGCTGAGCCGTGATGCGGATCGACCTGCACACGCACTCCTCGGTGTCCGACGGCACCGACGACCCCGCCGCGCTGCTCGCCGCTGCGCGGGCCGCGGGGCTCGACGTCGTCGCGCTCACCGACCACGACACGACCGCGGGCTGGGCAGCGGCGGAGGAGCACCGCCCGGCCGGGTTGACCGTCGTCCCCGGCATGGAGCTCTCCTGCCGCTGGTTCCCCCTCGACCAGCCCCCGGTCAGCGTGCACCTGCTCGGCTACCTCTTCGACCCGCTGCACCCGGCGTTCGCCGCTGAGCGGGCCCGGCTGCGCGACGAGCGCCTGAGCCGTGCCGAGCGGATCGTGCAGGCGCTGGCCGCCGACGGGTACCCGGTGTCCTGGCCGGAGCTGGTCGAGCACGCCGGCGGCGGTGTCGTCGGCCGGCCGCACGTGGCGCGGGCGCTGGTCCGCGCGGGCGTCGTGGCCGGCGTCGAGCAGGCGTTCGCGGGGCTGCTGCACCACCGCAGCCCGTACTACGTGAGCAAGGCCGACACCGACGTCCGGCAGGGGATCGCCCTCGTGCGGGCGGCCGGCGGCGTGCCGGTGTTCGCCCACGGGCTGGCCACCAAGCGCGGCCGGGTGGTCGGCGACGAGGCGATCGCGGCCATGGCCGCGGCCGGGCTGCTGGGCCTGGAGGTCGACCACCCCGACCACACCGCAAAGCAGCGCGCCCACCTGCGCGGGCTGGCCGCCGACCTCGACCTGGTCGTCACGGGCTCCAGCGACCACCACGGCACCAACAAGCAGACGCCGCTCGGTGCCTGCACCACCGACCCGGAGCAGTTCGAGCGCCTGGTCGCAGCGGGGACCGGCGCCGCGCCCTGGCGCGACTGAAGCCGGGGCGTCGCCCCCCGCGGCTACCGTGACCGGCATGCGCAACCCCACCGACGGCGGGCAGGCGGTGCTGCCGGGCATGCCGCGCCGGCTGCTGCGCGCCTCGCCGAAGTCGCTGGCCGACTTCTCGGACTGCCCCCGGCGCTACCGGTTCGCCAACGTCGACCGGCCCAGCCCGCCGCGCGGCCCGCGGTTCGCCCACCACACGGTGGGGACGGCGCTGCACCAGGTGCTCTCCTCGTGGTGGGATCTGCCGGTCGAGCGCCGCACGCCCGGTGCCGCGCGCCAGCTGCTGATCGGTGCGTGGAGCCCGGCCGGCTTCCGCGACGACGAGCAGTCCGACCGCTGGCGGTCGCGGGCGGCCGGCTGGCTCACCGACTACCTGGCCGACGTCGACCCCACCGAGGAGCCCCGCGCGCGGGAGCGCACGGTGAGCACGATGACCGAGCGGATGACGCTCTCGGGGCGGGTGGACCGCATCGACGAGCGCGGCGACGAGCTGGTGGTCGTCGACTACAAGACCGGCCGCTCACCGAGCACCGACGACGAGGCGCGCGGTTCGCAGGCGCTGGCGCTCTACGTCCTCGCCGTCCGCCGCACGCTGCGCCGGGCCTGCACCCGGGTGGAGCTGCACCACGTGCCCACCGGCACGGTCGCGGCCTTCGAGCACACCGAGCGGTCGCTGGCCAACCACGTGCGGCGGGCCGAGGACGTCGCCATCGACATCCAGACGGCGGGCGAGGCGGTGGCCGCGGGCGAGGACCCCGACGCAGCCTTCCCGGCCGTGCCGGGGCGGCAGTGCGGGTGGTGCGACTTCCGCTCCAGCTGCCCGGCCGGCCAGGCCGCGGGCCCGGCCCGCGAGCCGTGGAGCTTCCTCCCCGAGGACGATTCCTAGGCGGCCGACGCCTCGGCCACGCGGGCGTACCCGGCACGCACGATCGGTGACCGGTACGCCCGGTCGGGCAGCGCCAGGAACCCGGCCCGGAACGCCCTGGCCCCGGCCGTCGCCGCGGCGTCGGTCAGCGCCAGCCCCGGGAGGGAGTACAGCTGCCGCGCCCAGGGCGGCAGCAGCGCGAAGCAGAGCCCGGCCAGGCCGCCCCACACCGGCCGGGCCGGCGTCAGCACCTGCAGCCACCCGGGCATCGGCGGGAGGAACAGGTCCCGCATCCCCTTCAGGGCGGCCGGGGTGGCGGCCAGCGCGGGGCGGATGTCCTCGAAGTACGCGTCGAGCTCGGCCACCGACCGGGGCACCGTCTCCAGCGGCACGCCCACGAGGTGCGCGAAGGCCACCTGCTCGTCGACGTAGCGGTCGGCCTCCGCGTCCGACAGCGCCACGCCCGCCCGGCGCGCCGTGGTCAGGATCGACCGGACGGCGCAGGTGTGCACCCACAGCAGCAGGTCCGGGTCGTCGACCCGGTACGCCCGGCCGGTCGTCTCCTCGACGCCCGACAGCTTCCGGTGGTAGCCCCGCACGCGGGCGGCGATCCGGCGGGCCTCGCTCCGCCGGCCGAAGACGACGATCTCCATGTACTGGCCGGTGCGGGTGATCCGCATCCACCAGTCGTCCTTGAAGCCGGCGGAGTTGCGGGCCACGCCGTCCATCGCCACCGGGTGCAGGGCCTGGAGCATCAGCGACGCCATCGCGCCGAGGTGGTAGGCCGGGTCGCTGTGGATGCGCCAGGTCACGCTGCCCGGGCCGAAGAAGCCGAGCCGGTCCTCCTCCTCGGTCCAGTCGTCCGGCGAGGGCAGCGGCGCGAGGCGGCTCACGACCGCTCCCCGGCGCTGGACCAGAAGTCGCACAGCACCTCGAGGGTGCGCGGCGGGTTCTCCACGGCGGGGGAGTGGATGGCGAAGTCGATGACCTCGTGCCGGGCGCCCAGCCGCTGCGCCATGTCGGCCTGCACGTGCGGCAGCCAGGCGTCGTCGGCCTCCCCGTGCGCGACCAGGACCGGTACGCCGGTGGCCTTCAGCTCGGCCACCAGGTCCGGTTCGGCCAGCATCGCGTCGGCCATGCCGCGGAGCCCGGCGGCGGAGTTGCGCAGGAACCGCCGGGAGTAGAAGGCGCGGGTCTGCGCGGGCACGGCCTGCGCCTTGGGGTCGGTCATCGCCACCTGCTCGAGCGTCTCGTGCACCAGCGGCACGCCGCCGGCGTCCAGGAGGGGGCCGAGGTGGTCGAGCAGCTCGGCGCGGCGACCGGTGAGCCGGGAGGGCCCGGAGCCCAGCAGCGTGGACGTCGTGAACAGCGCCGGCTCGGCGAGCACGGCCGCCCGGGTCACCAACCCCCCGAAGCTGTGCCCGACCAGGTGCAGCGGCCCGCTGGACTCCGCGCGCAGCACCCGCGCCACCGCGCGCACGTCGTCGCCCAGGATCGCCACCGAGTACTGCGCCGGGTCGTCGGGGCCGGGGGACTCGTACTGCCCGCGCTGGTCCAGCACCACGACCCGGTACCCGGCGGCGGCCAGCGGGCGCAGCAGCGGCGCGAAGTCCTCCTTGCTGCCCGTGTAGCCGGCCACCATCAGCACCGTGCCGCGGGGAGCGCTGCCGCCGGTGTCCAGGGCGGCGAGCGGTCCGGCGCCGCCGGCGAAGGTGCGCGGGACGGCGTCGTGCTGGGCGAGCTGGCGGAGGTCGTCGGGCGCGATGGCGAGGGACATGGCGTTGGCATCGGGGCCGCCGGGCAGGACCATGGTGCCCAGTGAACCCCGACGGCGGCGGCCGTGCCGCACCGGTGGTGCCTCAGCGGTAGGCGCGGACCTCGCCGGCGTGCGTGAGCACCACGACGGGGCCGACGACGGTGACCACGGCACCGTCGGGGAGCTCGGGCGTCGCCGTGCTGCCGAGCTCGGTGCCGGTCGCGGGATCGCGGTGGACGATCCCGCCGGCCGTCGGGACGGGCAGGGCCGGCGCACCGTCCGCGGTCGTGGCCGCCCCACCGGGCAGGCCGGTGGCCGGGACCGACCAGAGGGGGCGCGCGGATCCGGGCTCGAGCGCGGTGAGCGTGCCGTCGGTGAGGACCAGCACGGCGGTGCCGGTGGCCGCCTGCCGCACCGCTGCCCCGGGATCGGCGGGCAGGGTGGTGAGCAGCGTGCCGTCGGCGGAGGACAGCAGCTGCACCTCGTCGCCCACGCGCACGGCGACCGGCAGGTCCGCCCCGACCAGCTCGGTCGCGCGTGCGGATGCCGGGAGGTCGCGGGTCCAGTGCAGGTCGCCGTCGAAGCCGTCCATCAGCCGTAGCTGCAGGGCGGGGGAGCCGGCGCACCGCTGCAGCACCGCCACGCCCGCGTCGCCGGCGGCGGACTGCAGGAACTCGCAGCCCTCCGGCGGGACGTACCGCCAGCGGATGCCGCTGCCGGTGGGGTCCAGCGTGACGATCCCGGTCGGCGTGGCGGCCAGCACGATCCGGTCGGTGGAGGTGAGGGTCGCCTCGGGCCGGAAGTCCACGTTCCGGGTCCACGCGCGCACGCCGGTCCCGGCGTCGAGGGCGACCGCCTCGTCGCAGCGGTCCTCGGTGCGGAAGACCGCGACCGCGACGCCGTCGGTGACGGTGAGCCCGCACAGCACCGCGTTGTCCCGCGTGTAGTGCCACGCCTCCTCGCCGGTGACCGGGTCGAGCGCGCGCACGCCGCGCGGCGAGCCGACGAGCACCCGGCCCTCGGCGACGACGTCGCCGGGCAGCGGGTCCGCCGCGGCGGACCACGCCTCGGAGATGGCACCGGCCGGCGCCCCCGGGGGGACGTCGGCCGGTGCGGCGGTGGTGCTGGAGGTGGCGGCCGCGTCGGAACCCCGCCACAGCAGGGTGGCGACGACGAGGAGCGCGAGCGTGGCCGCGGTCCAGATCCACACCCGCAGGGGCGGTAGAAGGACCACCCTCCTCCCCACGCCTCGCACGCTCGGCGCGGGCCCCTGGAGGGCGGCCGTTCCAGCGCGTTTCACGGCGTCAGGACGCGGCGTCGGCGCCCGAGTTCTCCGCGCCCGTGGACTCGGCGCCCGGACCGCCCCGGCCGGCACCGCCGCGGCGGCGGCGCCGGCGGCGCGGCTTGGCGCTCCCGCCCTCGGCGGAGGCGTCGGTCGCCGTCGGGGCAGCACCCTCGGCCGTGTCGCCGGCGGCGTCGGTGCCCCCGCTGCGCCGGGTGCGGCGCCGCGGACGGCTCTTGCCGCCGCCCGTGGACTCCTCGCCGCCGGTGTCCCGGCGCTCCGCCGGGCCACGAGCGTCGCCACGACCGGCCGGGCGGTTGCGCTTGCCCGTCTCGCCGAGGTCCTCGAGGGTCTCGGCCTCCAGGCCCTCGCGGGTCCGCTGCGAGCGCGGCAGCCGGCCCTTCGCGCCCTCGGGCACGTCCAGGTCGGTGTAGACCCACGGCGAGGTGGAGTAGGTCTCCGGGGGGTCGTCGAAGCCCAGGTCCAGCGCCTTGTTGATCAGCTGCCAGCGCGGGATGTCGTCCCAGTCGACGAGCGTGACCGCGACACCGGTGCTGCCGGCCCGGCCGGTGCGGCCGATGCGGTGCACGTAGGTCTTCTCGTCCTCGGGGCACTGGTAGTTCACGACGTGGCTGACACCGGTGACGTCGATGCCGCGGGCGGCGACGTCGGTGGCGACCAGCACGTCGACCTTGCCGCTGCGGAACGCCCGCAGCGCCTGCTCGCGGGCGCCCTGCCCGAGGTCACCGTGCACGGCGGCCGCGGCGAACCCGCGGTCGACCAGCTCGTCGGCGACCTTCTGCGCGGTGCGCTTGGTGCGGCAGAAGACCATCACCAGGCCGCGGTCGCGCGACTGCAGCACCCGGGAGAGCAGCTCGGGCTTGTCGAGGTTGTGCGCCCGGTAGATGAACTGGGTGGTCTGCGGAACCGTCGAGCCCTCGTCGTTGCCGTGCGCGCGGATGTGGGTCGGCTGGGTCATGAACGTCCGCGACAGGGTCACGATCGGGCCGGGCATCGTGGCCGAGAACAGCATCGTCTGCCGCTTCTCGGGGACCATCGCGAGGACCCGCTCGATGTCGGGCAGGAAGCCCAGGTCGAGCATCTCGTCGGCCTCGTCGAGGACGAGCGCCTTGACCTTGCCCAGGATCAGGTCGCCGCGCTGGGCCAGGTCGAGCAGCCGCCCCGGCGTGCCGACGACGACCTCGACCCCGTTGCGCAGCGCCTCGATCTGCGGCTCGAACGCGCGGCCGCCGTAGATGGCCTGCACGCGGATGCCGCGCGTGGTGCCGGCGGCGCCGAGGTCGCGAGCCACCTGCACGCACAGCTCACGGGTGGGGACGACGACCAGCGCCTGCGGGACGCCGTCGCCACCCTCCGCCGGCGGGGTGACCCGCTGCAGCATCGGAACCCCGAAGCCGAGGGTCTTGCCGGTGCCGGTGCGCGCCTGGCCGATGAGGTCGTTGCCGGCCAGTGCCAGCGGCAGGGTGAGCTCCTGGATGGCGAACGTGCGGGTGATCCCGGCGTCGGCCAGCGCGGAGACGATGTCGGGGTGCACGTCGAAGTCGCTGAACAGCGGGCTGTCGGCGGCGACGGGGGCGCCGCCGAGCTCCTCGACGGTCTGCTCCAGCTCCTCGGGGGCGGGCGCGCCGGTCTCGGCGTGCTCCAGCTCGGGTGCGGTGGTGGGGGTCTGCTCGATGGAGGTCAGTGCTCTCGCCTCTGGTGTGCTGGGGGACCGGCTGCGGCAGCGGTGTCGCCGCCTCGCGCCCGTCCCGGGTCGGGTGTCGCGGGATCGGTTCCTGCGCCGACGCGGCCAGCAGAACCGGACCTCGCCACGGCCCGGGAGACAGCCCGGGGGGCGTCGTCCAGCGGTCGTCAGCGCACAGATGTACGAGCGTGCCCGGAGGCTCGCCGATTCCCATGCTAGCGCGAGCACCGGTTAGCCTCTCGGCGCCGCGCTCCCCGCTGCCGGGTGCACCACCCCTCCGGGGCACGCGGCGTCCTCGTCCCCGAGCCCAGGAGATGCCGTGCCACCGGTCGAGAACACGGCGGTCGCCGACCTGCTCGGCGTGCTGGCCTACGCCGAGCTCACCGCGTTCGACCGGCTGGCCGAGGACGCCCGCATGGCGCCGTCCCTCACCGGCCGGGCCGCGCTCGCCCGGATGGCCGCCGCCGAGATCGGACACCACTTCCGGCTCACCGCCCGGCTGGAGGAGCTGGGGGTGGACCCGGCGACGGCGATGACGCCGTTCGTCTCGGCGCTGGACACCTTCCACGAGAGCACCCGGCCCAGCACCTGGCTGGAGGGGCTGGTGAAGGCCTACGTCGGCGACGGGCTGGCCGCCGACTTCTACCGCGAGATCGCCGGCTTCCTGCCCGACCCCGACCGGGGGCTGGTGCTCGAGGTGCTGGCCGACACCGGGTACGCGGACTTCGCCGTCCGCGAGGTGCGCGCCGCGATCGCCGCCGACCGTGCGGTCGCCGGCCGGCTGGCGCTGTGGGGACGGCGTCTCGTGGGCGAGGCCATGACGCGGTCGCAGGCCGTGATCGCCGAGCACGACCGGCTGGCCGAGCTCATCGTCTCCGGCACCGGCGACCTCGCGGGGATCGGCCGGCTCATCGAGCGCATCACGCAGGCGCACACCACGCGGATGAAGGCGCTCGGCCTGAACCCCTGACGGACCCCGCTCCCCCCGCGCCTCCGGGGCCTACTCGGCGCGGGCCGCTGCATCGAGCGAGTGCGACGAAATCGTGGCCATCAGGCCGCGATCACCACGAGTTCGTCGCAGTCGGCGCGGCCAGCAGGCGGCGACCCGAGGCCTGCGCAACCGACCGGAGGTGCTGTCACGCAGAGAGGGGCGCTCCCGCGCATCGCGGGAGCGCCCCTCCGTGGTCCTGCGGCCTTGCGGCCCGGGGTCAGGCGCCGGTGCCGGCGCCGGCGATGAAGCCCACGCGGCGCTGGTCGGCCTGCGCGATCTCCACGTAGGCGATGCGGTCGACGGGGACGAGGACCTGGCGGCCCCGCTCGTCGACCAAGGTCAGCAGGCCGTCCTTGGTCGAGCCCGACATGGCCTTGGCCACCTCGGCCGCGATCTCGTCGGGGGTCTTGGGGCTGTCGATGACCAGCTCCTTGGGCGAGTGCTGGACGCCGATCTTGACTTCCACGTGGGCGATGCCTCCTCGTTGCGCGACTGCCCCCAACGCTAGTGCAGACCGCGCCGCGGGGACCGGCCGAGCGGGTGCGCCGTCAGCGAAACCGAGGACCCCCTGCCCCCCCACCACTCGCGAAATCGCGGCGGGACCCTGCAGGGGGCGCTCAAGAACCGGCGTCGCCGTCCACGCGCGGGAAGCCGGAGATGCCGCGCCAGGCCAGCGCGGACATGAGCGAGACCGCCTCGTCGCGGGAGACCGTGCCCTTGCGCGGCAGCCACCAGCGGGCGGCGGTCTCGGAGAGCCCGGTCAGCCCGGAGGCCAGCAGGTGGGCGCGCTCCGGGTCGAGGCCGGTGTCGGCGGCGATGACACCGGCGATCGCCTCGACGCACACGACCGTGCCGCGGTCGACGATGGCGCGCACGTCGTCGTCGTTGCGCAGGTCGGACTCGAAGACCAGCCGGAACGCCTCGCCGTCGGCGTCGATGAAGTCGAAGTACGCGCCGACGGCGGCGTCGACCCGGGCCCGGTTGTCAGCCGTGCGGCCCATCGCCTCGCCGACCCGGTCGGCCAGCTCCGAGACGTGCTCCTCCAGCAGCGCCAGGTAGAGCTCGCGCTTGCCCGGGAAGTGCTGGTAGAGGACCGGCTTGCTGACCCCGGCGCGGACGGCGATGTCGTCCATGGCCGCGGCGTGGAAGCCGTGCGCGACGAACACGTCCTGGGCCGCGCGCAACAACTGGAGCCGCCGCGCGCCGCGCGGCAGCCGGGAGGTGCGCCGGTTGACCGCGGCGGGCTGTGTGGGCTGCATGGCAGGGGGGATGCTACCGACGCGTCCCGGCTCCGCTCGACCGACGGGTACGGAGCGTTACCGTCGACGGCGATGTCCGAGGCCCAGCTCTCCACGACCCCCCTGCCGGTGCTGGGCCCCTCCGTGCCGCCGTGGCCGGGAGAGGAGGTGCCGGTCCGCGGCGGAGCGGTGTTCGTGCGCCGCACTCCGTGGACGGGGCCGGTCGAGGACGGGCCGGCGACGGACGACCCCCGGGAACGGGCCCTCTACGTGCACGGCCTCGGTGGCGCCTCCACCAACTGGACCGACCTCGCCGCGCTGCTCGCGGTGCGGTTCGACGGCTGGGCGGTCGACCTGCCCGGGTTCGGCCGGTCGCGGCCCCCGGCGCGCGGCCGGTACTCCATCCGCAGCCACGTCCGGGCCGTCGTCGACGTCCTCGAGCACGTCGTCGCCCAGCCGGGGACGGGCGAGGGGCGCCCGGTGCACCTGGTCGGGAACTCCCTCGGCGGCCTGGTGAGCCTGCTGGTCGCCGCCCTGCGCCCGGACCTCGTGGCGACGCTGACGCTGGTGTCCCCGGCCATGCCGGTGTACCGGGTGCCGCCGGCGTTCAGTCGCGCGCTGCTGCTCCTGCTCGTCCCCGGCGTCCCGACGCTGGCCGAGCGCCGGCTGGCCGCCGTCACCCCCGACGAGAACGTCCGGTCGATGGTGCGGATGTGCTTCGGCGACCCCGGTGCCGTGCCCCGCGAGCGGCTGGAGCAGGCCGTCCAGGAGATGCACGAGCGGGCCCAGCAGCCGTGGGCCGACCGGGCCCTGGCCCGCAGCATGCGCGGCCTGATCACCTCCTACCTGCGGCTCGGCCCGGCCAACGCCTGGCGGGCGGCCCGGGGACTGCGGGTGCCGGTCCTGGTCGTCTGGGGCGGGCGCGACCGGCTCGTCGACCCGGCGCTCGCCCCGCGCCTGGTCGCGACCGTGCCCGACGGCCGGCTCCTGCTCCTCGACGGCGTCGGCCACGTGGCGATGCTCGAGGCCGCGGAGCCGACGGCGCGGGCGGTGCTCGGGATGGTCGAGGGCCGAAGCGTCGAGCCGGGCGTGGCGGAGCCGCCGGCTGTCGCCGACGGACCACGCAGCGTGAGACCCTGAGCGCACCGGGGGACGGAGCGAGCGAGCGGGGAGGCGACCGGTGGGAGGACGTCTGACCGACGGCCGTCCCGTGGCACGTCCCCGCCCGCCCTCGCCGCGGGGTCCGGCGCGCCCCGGGCGCGACGACCGGAGCCCCCGCGGCCGGCTGCGCCGGTTCGTGCGCCGCCACGGCTGGCGCGCCTACGCGGTCCCCGTGCTGGCGGTGGCCACCGTCGCCGTCCTCGTCGACCTGGTGCTCCACCCCCCGGGGGCGACGCCCACCACCGCCGCCGCGGACCCCACCTCCGCCCCGGTCGCCACGACCGCCGCGGCACCGCCGCCGGCGACCGAACCGACGGCCCCGGCCGAGGGTGACGCCGGGCCGTCGGAGACCGCCCCACCCGAAGCGGTGGCGGAGGAGTACGTGCAGCAGGGCGCCGGCAGCCTCTCGCTGGTCGACGGCACCTCCGAGGTGCACGGCACCGGCCCGCTGCAGCGGTTCATCGTCGAGGTCGAGGACGGCGTCGGCGTGGACGGCGCGGCGTTCGCGGATGCGGTGACGGCGACGCTCGGCGACCCCCGGTCCTGGGGCAACGACGGGCGGCTGTCGTTCCAGCGGGTGGGCGCGGGGGCGGCGTTCGACTTCCGGGTGAGCCTGGTGAGCCCCGGCAGCATGGAGATCTACTGCCCGGGGGTGGGCACCGGCGGGTACACCTCGTGCCGCTACGGGGACCGCGCCGTCATCAACCTGGCCCGGTGGGCGACCGCCGTCCCGCACTACGAGGGCGACATCCCCACCTACCGGCGCTACGTGGTCAACCACGAGGTCGGCCACGTGCTCGGCAACGGCCACGTGCAGTGCCCCGGGCCCGGTCAGCCCGCTCCGGTGATGCAGCAGCAGACCCTGGACCTGCAGGGGTGCGCGAGGAACGCCTGGCCCTTCCCCTGACCGCCCTCCGCCGGGATCGGGTGACCTGATCATCGAGCGTCCTCCCGCACGGTCTGCGGTGAGGGAGGACGCGCTCCGGCGGGGGAGGACGGCGGGTCGGTCCCGCCGCGGCAGCCGGCCGAGGACCGCGGGAATCCCGCTGCGTGTCACGCTGTTCTCCGCGTGAACGCTGGTCCTCCGGGGCCGCAGTCGAGATGACCCGAGGAGCAATCCGTGTCCCTGCCACCGCTGGTGGAGCCCGCCGCCGACCTGTCGATCGACGAGGTCCGCCGCTACAGCCGCCACCTGATCATCCCCGACGTCGGCATGGACGGTCAGAAGCGACTGAAGAACGCCAAGGTCCTGGCCGTCGGCGCCGGCGGCCTCGGTTCGCCGGTGCTGATGTACCTGGCCGCGGCCGGTGTCGGGACCCTGGGCATCGTCGAGTTCGACACCGTCGACGAGTCCAACCTGCAGCGCCAGATCATCCACGGGCAGTCCGACGTCGGCCGGTCCAAGGCCGAGAGCGCGCGCGACTCCATCAAGGAGATCAACCCGCTCATCGACGTCCGCCTGCACGAGACGCGGCTGGACAGCGACAACGTCCTCGACATCTTCGGTGAGTACGACCTGATCGTCGACGGCACCGACAACTTCGCCACGCGTTACCTGGTCAACGACGCGTGCGTGCTGCTGGGCAAGCCGTACGTGTGGGGTTCGATCTACCGGTTCGACGGCCAGGTGTCGGTGTTCTGGCACGAGCACGGCCCCAACTACCGCGACCTCTACCCGGTGCCCCCGCCGCCCGGCATGGTCCCGAGCTGCGCCGAGGGCGGCGTGCTGGGCGTGCTGTGCGCGACGGTCGGCGCCATCCAGGCGACCGAGGCGGTCAAGCTGATCACCGGCATCGGCGAGACGCTGCTGGGCCGGCTGATGGTCTACGACGCCCTGGAGATGACCTTCCGCACGATCAAGGTGCGCAAGGACCCCGAGGGCGAGCCGATCACCGGCCTCATCGACTACGAGGCGTTCTGCGGCGTCGTCTCCGAGGAGGCGCAGCTGGCGGCCGCCGGCTCGACGATCACCGTCGACGAGCTCAAGGACATGATGGACGCCGGCAAGGACTTCGAGCTGATCGACGTCCGGGAGCCCAACGAGTACGAGATCGTGTCCATCCCGGGTGCCACGCTGATCCCGAAGGACGAGATCCTCTCCGGCCGGGCGCTCTCCTCGCTGCCGCAGGACAAGCCGATCGTGCTGCACTGCAAGACCGGTGTCCGGTCCGCCGAGGCGCTCGCCGCGATCAAGAACGCGGGCTTCAAGGACGCCGTGCACGTCCAGGGCGGCGTGACGGCGTGGGCCACCCGCATCGACAAGGCGCTGCCCACGTACTGAAAGGACCCCGTCCCTCCCCGCGACACGCTCCGCGGGGCCCTGGGACGGGGCCGGTTCCAGCACGTCACCTGCTCGGCGCGGGTCCCTGCGACAGGGCCGGTTCCAGCACGTCACCTGCTCGGGCCGGGACCGTGCGCAGGGGTCGTTCCATCGTGTTCCGGGGGCCCGGTCCGCTTCTCCACGGGGAGGCGGGCCGGGCCCCCGGCATGTTCACTGGCGCCATGGCCGACTTCTCGCCCGTCGAGCTCCTGGAGCTCTTCCAGCGCGCCCAGAACCAGTTCACCGACCGGGTCGACGCCGTGGCCCCGGACCAGTGGGAGGACGAGTCGCTCCCCGGGTGGACCGTGGGCGACCTGGTGGCGCACCTGGTGAACGAGGCGCTGTGGGTGCCGCCGCTGCTCGCCGGGGAGCCGTACGACGCGATCGAGGGGCGGTTCCCCGACGCCACGACCGACTTGCTGGGCGACGACCCGCTGCTGGGCTGGGAGTCCGCGGCCGACGGCGCGCTGGCCGCCTTCGCCGCGGACGACGCCCTGCGGCACACGGTCCACCTCTCGCGTGGCCCGACGCCGGCGGGTGAGTACATCTTCGAGATGGCCACCGACCTCACCGTGCACGCCTGGGACCTGGCCCGCGCCACCGGCGGGGACACCGAGCTGGACGGTGAGCTGGTGACCGCCGCGCTCGTCTACGCCGAGCGGCTCCCCGGCGGCGGCGTGCCCGGGCTCTTCGACCCGCCGCTGGACGTGCCGCCCTCCGCGGACCCGCAGAGCCGGCTGCTGGCCCGGTTCGGCCGCCGGGGCTGAGCGGCGGGCGGGTGCGGCTGAGCTGCGGCCGCCGGGGCTGAGCGGCGGGCGGGTGCGGCTGAGCTGCGGCCGCCGGGGCTGAGCGGCGGGCGGGTGCGGCTGAGCTGCGGTCGCCGGGGCTGAGCGGCGGGCGGGCGGTGACCCCTGGGCGGACATCTCACGGCTTCGGATGTCCGGTCGGGGGACATCGCTTGCCATGATCGGGGCGTGCCCCCCGACCCGAGGGACGTCGACGAGGCGGTGTTCGACGTCGTCGAGCGGATCCCGGCCGGCCGGGTCAGCAGCTACGGGGCGATCGGCGAGCTGGTGGGTGTCGGGCCCCGCCGAGTGGCCCGGGCGCTGGCGCAGGGCGGCGCGGCGGTGCCCTGGCACCGCGTCGTCCGCGCCGACGGCTCGGCCGCCGAACCGGTGCGCGCCCGCCAGCTGGAGCTGCTCGCCGCCGAGGGGGTGCCGGCGCGGAACGGGAAGGTGGACCTGGCGGCCGTCGGCTGGCCCGACCGGGCGACGCCCGTGCGGCGCCGTCCTCCTGCGTGATGATCACGGCCGGGCTGCCGATCGCCCCGCAGGGCGATGCGCGCGGACCGTGCCGCACGGTGAGCTGACCCGGTGACCCCGCATCCCCGGCAGCAGCCCGTGCCTCCCGCTCCGGTCGCGTCCCGGCCCCGCCGGTCGCGCGGTGCCCGCCTCCGGCGGGCCGGCCTCCGGCTGCTGGGCGGCCTGCTCGTCCTGCTGCTCGGGTCGTTCGCCGTCGGCTGGGCGGTGACCCCCGGGGTGGCCGACGCCGAGCAGCGGGTGGCCGCCCGCCTGGACGCGTTCGGTGGCACGCCGTCGACCGGGGAGGTGCCGCAGCGGATCGCCGCGGCTCTGCTGGCGACCGAGGACAGCCGTTTCGGTTCCCACCCGGGCATCGACTGGCGCGGCGCGCTCCGGGCGCCGCTCGGGGTGGTCCTCGGCCGGGACCTGGGGGGTTCGACGGTCCAGCACCAGCTGGCCCGGGTCCTCTACGAGGACGGCGCGACCGACGCCGGCGCCCGGGCCCGTTCCGTGGTGCTGGCCGTCAAGCTCGACCGGGCGTGGCGCGATGAGCAGCTCCTGCGCATGTACCTGGACGCGGTGTACTTCGGCCACGGCTTCTACGGGGTGCAGGCGGCGGCCGAGGGCTACTTCGGGCTGGCCCCCGACGAGCTGGACTGGGCGCAGGCCACCGTGCTCGTCGGGCTCGTGCAGGCGCCCAGCGCCTACGACCCGTTCGTGCACCCGGAGCGGGCGGCCGCGCGGCAGGCGCACGTGCTCGACCGGCTGGTGGCCGTGGGGACCCTCTCCCGGGCGGAGGCCGACGGGATCGCCGCCGAGCCGTGGCATCTCACAGGCGGATGACTCCAGTTCCGGGCCGGGTGTGCCGAACACCAGGGCATGAACACGATGGCGTGCCGGGCAGTGGCCCAGGCCGGGCTGGCTGCAGGGACCGCGTCGCTGGACGAGGAGCGGGCCTGGCCGCTGCTCCTGGTGGCCGGCTGGCTGACCACCGCGGCCGACCTGATGCTCGAGCAGTCGCTGCTGGACTCCCTGGCCTGATCCGCCCGCTCCACCCGCCCCGTCCGTCGCGGGATCGTCGTACCCCCGTGCTTCCATCGAGGGGTGGCGCAGCGCAGGGGTGAGGGTGGTCCGGTCTACCGGTTGCTGCCGGGGGAGCCGCCGCGCAGCAGTGCGCCGGAGCTCGACCCGACGCAGCAGGCCGTCGTCGACCACCCCGGCGGGCCGCTGCTCGTGCTGGCCGGTCCCGGCACGGGCAAGACGACGACGATCGTCGAAGCCGTCGCCACGCGCATCGACGCCGGCGTCGACCCCGAGCAGATCCTCGTCCTGACCTTCAGCCGCAAGGCCGCCGCCGAGCTGCGAACCCGCATCACCTCCCGGGTCGCCCGCACCATCCGCGAGCCGCTGGCGCGCACCTTCCACTCCTACGCCTACGGCGTCCTCCGCCGGGCCGCCGTGCTGCGGGGTGACCCGCCGCCCCGGCTGCTCACCTCCGCCGAGCAGGACGCCGTCGTCGCCGAGCTGCTGCGGGGCGACGCCGAAGGGGTGGGCACCGTCCGCTGGCCCGAGGACCTGGCGCCGGCGCTGGGCACGGAGGGCTTCCGGGCAGAGCTGCGCGAGCTGCTGCTGCGGGCGACCGAGCGGGGCGTCGACGCCGAGCGGCTGGCCGCCTGGGGCCGGGAGACCGGCAACGAGCACTGGGTGCACGCCGCGGCGTTCCAGCAGCAGTACGAGAACGTCAGCGACTTTTGGGTCGCCTCCCGCGGTGACGCCTCCGGTTACGACCCCGCGGAGCTGGTCCGCCAGGCGATCCTCGAGCTGACCGAAGACCCGGAGCTGCTCCGCCAGGAGCGCGAGCGCGCCCGCTGGCTGTTCGTCGACGAGTACCAGGACACCGACCCCGCGCAGGTGGAGCTCCTCGAGCTGCTCGCCGGGGGCGGGGGCAACCTGGTCGCCGTCGGTGACCCCGACCAGTCCATCTACGCCTTCCGCGGCGCCGAGCCGCGGGGCATCGTCGAATTCCCCGAGCGCTTCCGGCACACCGGCGGGCGGTCCGCAGCGCGGGTCTCCCTCGGGGTGTGCCGCCGCTCGGGCGCCGAGCTGCTCCGCATCAGCCGGCAGGTGGCCGAGGGCCTGCCCGGCCCGTGGGAGCACCGCCGCCTGGCCGCGGGGGAGGGCACGCCGCCGGGGGAGGCGGAGGTGCATGTCTTCGGCTCGACCGCGGTCGAGGCCGTCTACGTCGCCGACGTGCTGCGCCGGGCGCACCTGCTCGACGGCGTGCCGTGGTCGGGCATGGCCGTGGTCGTGCGCACCGCGGCGGTGCTCGGCCCGTTCCGGCGGGCCCTGGCCTCGGCCGGGGTGCCGGTCGCCGTCTCGACCGACGAACTGCCGCTGGCCGCCCAGCCCGCCGTCGCCCCGTTCCTGCGCGCGCTGTCCGCGCTGCTGCCCGGCCCGGGTGGGGAACCCGCGGGCCTGGACGAGCCGGGCGCCGAGGCGCTGCTCTCCTCGGCCCTGGGCGGGGCGACCGTGCTCGACCTCCGCCGGCTCCGCCGTGCCGTCCGCATCGCGCTGGCCAAGCAGGGGATCGACGCCGCCGAGCGCGGCGCGCCGCTGGCCGCCGCGCTCACCGACCCGGCCCTGCTGGAGGCGCTGCCTGAGCACCTCGCCCGCCCGGCCACCCGGGTCGCCGCGGTGCTGGACGCCGGCCGGTTCGCGCTCGCCGACGACGGCACCGCCGAGGACGTGCTGTGGGCGATGTGGCAGCGCAGCGGCCTCGCGACGAGGTGGGCCCGGTCGAGCGCCGCCGGCGGTCCCTCCGGTGCGGTGGCCGACCGCGACCTCGACGCGGTCGTCGCCCTGTTCGACGCCGCCGCCGGCTTCGTCGACCGGCTGCCGTCGGCCGACGTCCGGGCGTTCGTCGAGCACCTCTCCGCCCAGGAGCTGCCCGGTGACACCGGCGCGGCCCGGGCGGTCGCCGGCGAGACGGTCCGGTTGCTGACCGCGCACGCCGCCAAGGGGCTGGAGTGGGACCTGGTCTGCGTCTCGGGCGCGCAGGAGGGCCTGTGGCCGGACCTGCGCGAGCGCGCCTCGCTGCTGGGCGCCGAGGTGCTCGTCGAGAAGGCGGCCGGCATCGACGGCGCCCGCACCGACCGCCGCACCCTGGCGCTGGCCGAGGAGCGGCGGCTGTTCTACGTCGCCTGCACCCGGGCCCGGCGGCGTCTGGTGGTCACCGCCGTGGAGGGCGCCCTCGACGGCGCCGACGCCGGCGCGAGCGCGTCCCGCTTCCTCGACCTGGTGTCCCCGCCGCCGCCCGACGGCCGGCCGCTCACCGAGCTGCCCCGCGCGCTCACCCTGCCCGCGCTGGTCGCCGAGCTGCGCCGCGCGGTCACCGACCCGCACACAGCGCCGGCCCGGCGCTCCGCCGCCGCGGCCCTGCTGCGCCGGCTGGCCGACGAGGGCGTGCCTGGTGCGGCGCCCGCGCGCTGGTGGGGGCTCGCGCCGCTGTCGGACGACGCCCCGCTGGTCGACGAGGAGCTGCCGGTGCGCGTGCGCCCGTCGGCCATCGAGACCTTCCAGCGCTGTCCGCTGCGGTGGGTGCTCGGCGCGGTCGGTGCCGAGGCCTCGCCCGATGCGACCCGCACCGTGGGTTCGGCGGTCCACGCGGTCGCCCAGCAGGTGGCCGACGGGCTGCCCGCGAGCGACGCCCGCCCCGTGCTCGACGCCGAGCTCGACCAGCTCGACCTCGGTCCGGGCTGGGCCGACCAGCGGCAGCGGGTGCAGGCCCACGACATGCTCGACCGCTTCCTGCGCTGGCACGCCGCCAACCCGCGCGAGCTCGTCGGCGCGGAGGTGGACTTCGACGTCGTCGTGGGGCGGGCCCGCATCCGCGGCCAGGTCGACCGGCTCGAACAGGACGCGGAGGGGCGCCTCGTCGTCGTCGACCTCAAGACGGGGAAGACCGCGGCCAAGAACACCGAGGAGCACGGGCAGCTCGCCGCCTACCAGGTCGCGGTCGCGGCCGGCGCCTTCGAGCAGCACGGCACCGTTCCCGGCGGGGCGGCGCTGCTGCAGGTGGGCACCGGCGCCAAGGCCAAGGAGCAGCACCAGGAGCCGCTGCCCGCCGACGTGCCGCTGGAGAGCACGTGGGCCGGGGAGCTCGTCGCGGAGGTGGGCGCCGGCATGGGCGCGGGGACGTTCGAGGTGCGCACCGGCAGCCACTGCTCGCGCTGCCCGGCGCGGCGCAGCTGCCCGCTGCAGGAGCCCGGCCGGCAGGTGACCGGATGAGCGACGGGCAGCTCTCCTTCGACGAACTGCTGGCCGAGGCCGCGACGCCGGAGCCCGCGCCGCGCCGGCTGCTCACCCCGGCCGAGGTCGCCGAGCGATGCGGCCTTTCCTACGCCCCCTCCGACGAGCAGGCCGGCGTCGTCTCCGCACCCGCGGACCGGCCGCTGGTCGTCGTCGCCGGGGCCGGCTCGGGCAAGACCGAGACGATGGCCGCCCGGGTCTCCTACCTCGTGGCCAACCGGATCGTCGAACCCGAGGCGATCCTCGGTCTGACCTTCACCCGCAAGGCCGCCAGCGAGCTCAACGAGCGCATCCGGCTGCGGCTGGGCGCGCTGGCCCGCCACCCGGAGACCGAAGACGACCTGCGCGAGCGGCTCGCGATCGCGCAGCCCACCGTCTCGACCTACCACGGCTACGCCGCCGCGCTCGTCGCCGAGCACGGGCTGCGCATCGGCGTGGAACCCGGCGCCGGCGTGCTCGGCCCGGCCATGTGCTGGGGGCAGGCCGCGACGGTGGTCGCCGCCTGGACCGGCGACATGGCCGACGTGCCGCTCACCCTGCTCACCACCGTCGAGGACGTGCTGGCGCTCGCGGCGGAGATGGGCGAGCACGACGTCAGTGCCGCGGCCCTGCGCACCTGGACGGCGCGGCTGGAGGCGCAGATCGCCGGCTACGCGGACGCGCCGAAGAAGAAGGGCCCGTACGCCGCCGTCACCGAGATGCTCGCCCGGCAGAAGGCGCGCGTGGCGCTGCTGCCGCTGGTCGAGGCGTTCGAGGCCCGCAAGCGGGCTCTCGGTTCCATCGACTACGCCGACCAGGTCGCGCACGCCGCGCGCATCGCCGTCGCCGCACCCGAGGTCGGCCGCCGGGAGCGGGCGCGCTGGGAGGTGGTGCTGCTCGACGAGTACCAGGACACCAGCGTCGGGCAGCTCCGCATGCTGGAGGCGCTCTTCGGCGGGGCGAGCGGCCACCCGGTGCTCGCCGTCGGCGACCCCCGCCAGTCGATCTACGGGTGGCGCGGGGCCTCGGCCGGCACGATCGAGCGCTTCGACCGCACCTTCCCCGGGCGCCCGGGCCGCGCGGCGCAGCGGCTGACGCTGGCCACCAGCTGGCGCAACGACGAGGCGGTGCTGGCGGTGGCCAACGCCGTCTCGGCGATGCTGCCGGCACCGGCCCAGCCCTTGCCCGACCTCGCCCCGGCGCCCACCGCCGGCCGCGGCTCGGTCACCGTCGGGTTGTACGAGACCGTCGCCGAGGAGACAGCTGCTCTGGCCGACCGCCTGGCCCGAGCCTGGTATTCGGGTGTGGAAGCTGGTCGTCCCGAGTGGGCCCCGGAGGGGTCCGCGCAGGGACGACGCAGCGGCTCCGCCGAGCAGGGGGACGGCACCTGGTCGCGGGGTCGTCCGGAGGACGACGAAGTGCACCGTCCGCCGTCGATGGCGGTGCTGGTGCGCACCCGCAAGCAGCTGCCCGGCATCGCCGCGGCCCTGCGCGAGCGCGGGCTGCCGGTGGAGGTCGTGGGGCTGGGCGGCCTGCTGGAGGTGCCCGAGGTCTCCGACGTCGTCGCGACGCTCACGGTGCTGGTCGACCCGACCGCGGGCGACGCGATGGGTCGCCTGCTCACCGGCGCCCGCTGGCGGATCGGCCCCCGCGACCTCGCCGCGCTCGAGGCCCGCGCCCGCGCGCTGGTGCACGCCCGCCGGCCGGCCCGCCCGACCGAGGGGGCCGCCGCGGTCGAGGCACCGCAGGAGCGGGGCAGCATCGTCGAGGCGCTCGACGACCTCGGCGACGCGCAGCAGTACTCGCCCGCGGGCTACCGGCGGCTTCGCCGCTTCGGCGCCGAGCTCGCCCACCTGCGCGGCCGGATCGGGGAGTCGCTGCCCGACCTGGTCGACGAGGTCGCACGCACGCTGGGCCTGGAGACCGAACTGGCCAGCGCCCCCGGGGTCAGCCCGGCCGGCGCCCGCGCGCACCTCGACGCGCTGCACGGCGTCGCCGCCGAGTTCACCGAGCTCGCCGAGCTGCCGTCGCTGCCGGCGTTCCTCGGGTACCTGCGCGACGCCGAGGAGCGCGAGCGCGGCCTGGAGCCCGGCGAGGTGGCGGTCAACCCGGAGGCGGTGCAGCTGCTCACCGGGCACTCGGCCAAGGGGCTGGAGTGGGACGTCGTCGCGGTGCCCGGCATGACCGCCGACCAGTTCCCGGCCCGCACCAACGCCAGCGACTCCTGGATCAAGGACCCGGGCGCGGTTCCGGTCGACCTGCGGCTCACCGACCGGGAGGAGCTGCCCCGGCTGCGGCTGCCGGTGCCCGGCTCCGGTGACCACGCGGCGGTGCGCGATGCGCTGGAGGACTACGTCCAGGACTGGAAGGACTTCGGCCGGGACGAGGAGATCCGGCTCGGGTACGTAGCCGTCACCCGCGCCAAGCGGCTGCTGCTGTGCTCGGGCAGCTGGTGGCGCGACGGCGTGAAGCCGTGCGGTCCCTCGTCGTTGCTGACCACCGCCCGGGAGGCGTGCGACGACGGCGCCGGCACCGTCGTGCACTGGGCGCCCGCGCCCGAGGACGGTGCGACCAACCCCGCGCTGGAGGAGTGGCCGGTCGGCGTGTGGCCGGCCGACCCGCTGTCCGAGCCGCGCCGGCGGGCGCTCACCGCCGCCGCGCAGCTGGTCGAGGGCGCGGCGCCGCACCCGCTCGACCCGGAACGGGCCCTCGGCGGGGAGGACGAGCTGGTGGAGCAGTGGGTGCGCGACGCCGACCTGCTGCTGCGCGAGCGGGCGCGCCAGGAGAGCCCGACCGTCGACGTCCCGCTGCCCTCCCACCTGTCGGTGTCCGCGCTGGTCACCCTCCGCCGCGACCCGGCCGAGCTCGCCCGGAGGCTCCGCCGGCCGATGCCCGCGGCTCCCGCACCGCAGGCCCGGCGGGGCACGGCGTTCCACGCCTGGCTGGAGGAGCGCTTCGGCGCCGCGCGGCTGGTCGACCTCGACGAGCTCCCCGGCTCCGGCGACGAGCTGGCCGCTCCCGACGACGCGCTGGAGGAGCTGCGCGCGGCGTTCCTGGCCAGCGAGTGGGCCGACCGGCAGCCGGTCGAGGTGGAGGTGCCCTTCGAGACGCCGCTGGGCCCCATCACGCTGCGCGGCCGGATCGACGCGGTGTTCCGGCGCGAGGACGGCGGCTACGAGGTCATCGACTGGAAGACCGGCCCGCCACCCACCGGCGCCGAGCTGACCGCCGTGGGCGTGCAGCTGGCCGCCTACCGGCTGGGCTGGTCCCGGCTGACCGGGGTGCCGGTCGAGCGGGTCAGCGCCGGCTTCCACCACGTCGCCGCGAAGGAGACACTGCGCCCGGTCGACCTGCTCGACGAGGCGGGCCTGCTCGCCCTGGTCACCGGGACGGGCTGACCGGCTCCCGAGGGCGCACCCTGAGCGGGTGGCCCCCCTTACGGTGAAGGTGCGATGCAGGCTCCCTGAACTTGTCGGATCCGCCCGGCACTATCAGGCTCGTGACGCATGGCGCGGTACGGGTTCGGCTGGACGTGACCGACGTCCAGGCCGGTGTGCTGCTGCGCGCCGCCGGTGCTCGCCGTAAGGCGTGGAACTGGGCCGTGGAGAAGATCAAGGCGAACGCCGACCAGTGGGCCGCCGAGGCCAGCTACGGCATCGAATGGCCCGACCGGGTCCGCGCCGACGCCCTGCACGGCTTCACCGCGCGACTGGCTCGGTCGCACGGCGTGGTCGTGGTTGAGGACCTGGCCACGAAGAACCTGATGGCCAACCGGTCGCTCGCCCAGGCGATCGGCGATCAGGGCTGGGGTGAACTCGCCCGGCAGCTGACCTACAAGACGGCCCGTCACGGCGGGCGGCTGCTTGTCGCGGACCGCTGGTTCGCGAGCTCCAAGACGTGCTCGGCGTGTGGTGCGGTGAGACCCAAGCTCGCCCTCTCCGAGCGCACCTACCGCTGCGGTGACGACTCCTGCGGCCTGGTGGCCGATCGGGACGTCAACGCCGCGGCCAACCTCGCCGCCTGGGGCGAGCACACGCTCGGCATCTGCCCGTGCGTGACCCAGGACGGGGAACGCCACCCAGGCGGCCCGTCAGCCGAGGACCCTCGGCATGCCTGTGGAGGGTGGAGATCAGGAACAGCCGTACCGGCTGCTCCGGTGCTGCCCGGTGAAGCAGGAACCAGCCGGCCACGCAGCAGCGTGGCGTAAGCACTGGACGCCCCGGACAGGGGCGCTTACGGAACGGTGCGCTGGGCAACCATCACACCGTCACCGTAAGGGGGGCGGGTGGGCAGGTCGTGGGCGGCGCCGCTACGGGGGCGTCACGGGCTGGGCAGCAACGGGGCGTCAGGACGAGCATCCGAGGAGGCGCGATGAATCTGTCGCGGCGTCGCACCGCACAGGCCCTCGTCGCGTCCGGCGCCGTGCCACTCCTGGTCGCGTGCGGTGGCGGCGAGGCGATCTCGGCAGGCGGCGTGACCGTCCTCGTCTCCGAGCAGACAGGCTTCGGCATGGACGCTCTCGGTGGCGGCCGGCTGGAGGTCGTAGGGGGATGCCTCGGTGCTGGCGGCTCCGTGATCGTCTGGCCCCACGGCACGGAGGTGGTCGACGACGCACCGTTGACGATCGATGTGCCAGGCCACGGCATCTACGGCCTCGGTGACGAGGTGGAGGTCGGCGGCGGCTTCGTCCTCGAACACTCCTCCCAGGATGCACCGCCCGGGCCTTACGACGTCGCGGGCGTGACCGTCCCGGCCGGGTGTGCAGAGCACGACATCTTCCTCGCTCGCTGACGTCGCTCAGCTCACGATCGTCCCGCGAGGTCTCCGTGCCCGCCCACCCATGCGCTCCTCAGCGCACCCCGTGCGGTTGGACGAGGATGGCCCCATGGACGTCCTGAGCAGCCGCATCCTGCTGCGACCGTCGGACGCCCGGCGGTCGCAGTCGTTCTACCGGGACGTCCTCGGGTTGGCGGTGCACCGCGAGTTCGGTCCACCGGAGCATCCCGGCGTGGTCTTCTTCCTGGGGAACGGGCTGCTGGAGGTCTCCGGCCGGTCGGACGAACGCCCCGCGGCCCTGGCCCTGTGGCTGCAGGTCCGGGACGTCGCGGCCGAGCACCGTCGTCTGGCGTCGGCCGGCGTGACGGTGACCCAGCCGCCCCGCCTGGAGCCGTGGGGCCTGGTCGAGATGTGGATCGAGGACCCCGACGGGGTGCGGATCGCCCTGGTGGAGGTCCCCGAGGAGCACCCTCTGCGCCGCGACCAGCGCTCGGTCGACGCTTCCTGAGCCGCGGGCAGCCCCTGACCGGGGACGTCCCGTCGGCGCGGGATCCGCAGGACGTCGGCGCCCGCCCGTGAGGCGTTCCCCGCGGGAACGCAGAAGGGGGGGGCTCAGGTGCTGGCGACGCGGTCCAGGATCGCGCGGGCCAGCTGCTCGGGTGCCTGCTCGGGGATCCAGTGGGTCACACCGGGCAGCTCCACGAAGCGGTAGTCGCCGGTCACGAACTCCGCGCACGCCTCCGCCGCCGTCCGGCCGATGGCGACGTCGCCGTCGCTCCACACGTAGGTCGTCGGCACCTCGACCTTGTCGACGCGGATGTCGGAGCTCATCGCCCGGTACCAGTTCAGCGCCGCGGTGAGCGCGCCAGGAGCCGACAGCACGGCCACGTACTCGTCGGCCGCCTGGGGCGAGACCCCGGTGTCACCGTCGGCACCCAGCAGCATCCGGCGCAGCCGCCGCGCGTCGTCGGCGAGCAGCACCTCCTCGGCCTTGCCTGGCTGCCAGAACAGCCGGATGTAGGCCGAGCGCTCCTTCTGCTCCGGGTCGATCCGGAAGGCGGCGGTGTAGGCGGCCGGGTGCGGCACCGAGACCGCGGTGAGCGAGCGGACCCGGTCGGCGTGCCACGCGGCGAGGGTCCAGGCGACGTTGGCGCCCCAGTCGTGGCCCACCACGTCGGCGACCGGGATCTCCAGCGCGGTCATGAGGTCCGCGGTGACCTGGGCGAGGTTCTGCATCGCGTACGCCTCGACCTCGGACGGCCGGGCGCCGGGGGAGTAGCCCAGCTGGTCGGGCGCGTAGGTGCGCAGGCCGGCCTGGGTGAGCAGCGGCGTCACCGCGGCCCAGGACGCCGAGGTCTCGGGGAAGCCGTGCAGCAGCAGCACCGGCCGGCCGTCCTCGGGTCCGTCGACGCGCACGTCGAAGGTCAGGTCGCCGACATCGGTCCGCAGCAGCTCTCCGGGCATGCCCCGGACGCTAACGGTCCGGCGCGGGCGCCGCGCCCCCCGGGAACGTCCCGGCGGCGTCGGCGCGTTGAACCCGTCATGTCGCTGACCAGACGACAGTTCCTCGCGGCCGCCGCCGGCGTCGGCGGCGCTGCCCTCACCGGAGGAGTCCTCGCCGACCAGGTGTGGCCGCTGCTCGGCCGGGAGGACCTCGTTCCCGGCCGCACCCCCGAGCTCGTCCTGCCCCGGCAGGCCTGGACCACCACCCCTGACCGGCTCACCTTCGCGGCGGTGGGCGACACCGGCACCGGCGGACGCCAGGCGGTCGCGGTGGCCACCCGCATGGCCCAGGGCTACGAGGAGAACCCGTACGGGCTGGTCACCCACCTCGGCGACATCTGCTACTACGGCCGGATCGAGAACCGCTTCGAGGACGTCTTCCTCCGCCCCTACGGCCCGCTGATCGAGGCAGGGGTCGACGTCGAGCTGGCCATCGGCAACCACGACGGCGAGGTCTACTTCAGCGACGCCCGGCTCGACGAGATCGAGACGGAGCTGCGGCTGCTGGGCACGCCGGCGCGCTACTACCGGACCAGCCACGGCCCGGTGGACTTCTTCTACCTCGACTCCAGCACGCCCGGCCTGTTCGGCCCGGGGGCCACCGACCAGGTCGACTGGCTCGACGACGCGCTCGCGACCTCGACCAGCCAGTGGAAGGTCGTCTGCCTGCACCACCCGCCGTACTCCTCGGGCCGGCACGGGAGCACCCCGGGCGCGGAGGAGAAGCTGGTCCCGGTCCTCGAGCGGCACGCCGTCGACCTGGTGCTGGCCGGTCATGACCACAACTACGAGCGGACCGTCCCGCTCGACGGCATCACCTACGTGGTCAGCGGCGGCGGCGCCAAGCTCACCCCGGTGCGCCCCAGCCGGATCACCGCCGCCGCGGCCTCGGTGCTCCAGTACCTGCACGTCGAGGTCGACGGCGACCGGCTGACCGCCCGCTGCATCCGCCCCGACGGCGGGCTGGTCGACCGGTTCACGCTGCGGGCACGCGAGGGCCGGTGAGCACCCGGTTCCGGCCGGCGCGCGCCGTCCGGGAGGGCGCCGCGGCGCTCTACGGGCTGGCCGCCCTCGCCGTCGTGGTGGCGCCGGCGCTGATCATCGGCTCGACCGCGACCGGCGGCGGGGTGGCGCCGTCGTGGCAGGCGCTGGACCTGCTCGCGGTCAGCGCGGTGCTGGGCCTCGGCTACGGCGTCGTCTGCTTCCGGCGGCTGCGCCGCCAGTCGACCGAGACCAGGTCGCGGCCGAACGCCTGGATCGCCGCCGCGCACGCGCTGGTGGCCCTCGCCCTGCTCTCCTCGCTGCTGCTGGCCGTGGTGCTGCACGAGCTCGGTTCGCTGCAGGCCCCGCTGGCCGGCCAGGAGTGGACCCTGCTGGCCCTCTGGGGCGGGGTGCAGCTCGTCGCGATCGTCGCCGCCGAGGCCGTCGAGCGCGGGGTGTTCCGCTGGCTGGTCCGCCCCGAGCGGCGGGCGCAGGCAGCTCCGCCGGACGGCGCGGCTACCGTCGGGGACCGTGACCAGCGCCGAACGTGACTTCGTCCTCGACCACCTCGACGACCTGCACGCCGACCTCGACGCCTGGCTGCGCATCCCGTCGATCTCGGCCGACCCCGCGCACTCCCGCGACGTCGCGGCCAGCGCCACGTGGCTGGCCGACGCGCTGCGCCGCGTCGGCTTCCCGACCGTGGAGATCTGGCAGACCCCGGGCGCGCCCGCCGTCTTCGCGGAGTGGCCCAGCGCGGACGCCGACGCCCCGGTCGCCCTCGTCTACGGCCACCACGACGTGCAGCCGGTGGACCCGCTCGAGCTGTGGGAGCACCCGCCGTTCGAGCCCACCCGGGTCGAGGGCCCCGACGGTCCCGAGCTGCACGCCCGCGGCGCCATCGACGACAAGGGCAACGTCGCCTTCCACCTGCTCGGCATCCGCGCGCACCTGGCCGCCACCGGCCGCGACACCCCCGCCGTCACGGTCAAGCTGCTGATCGAGGGCGAGGAGGAGTCCGGGTCGCCGCACTTCGAGGGCCTGCTCCGCGACCACGCCGACCGGCTCGCCTGCGACGTCGTCGTCGTCAGCGACACCGGCATGGCCGCACCCGACGTGCCCAGCGCCGTGACGGCGATGCGCGGCCTGGCCGACGCCGAGATCACGCTGCGCGGGCCGGCCGTGGACCTGCACTCCGGCTCGTTCGGCGGTGCCGTCCCCAACCCGCTGCACGCGATGGCCGAGCTGCTGGCGAAGCTGCACGACGAACAGGGCCGGGTGACCATCCCCGGCTTCTACGACCGGGTGCGGCCGCTGAGCGACCGCGAGCGCGAGCTGATGGGCCGGGTGCCGTTCGACGAGCAGGCCTGGCTCGCCGGCCCGGCCGCCTCGCGGGCCACCTACGGCGAGGCCGGCTACAGCACGTTGGAGCGCACCGGCGCCCGGCCGACCGCCGAGGTGAACGGCATGTGGGGCGGCTACACCGGCCCCGGCCACAAGACGATCATCCCCGCCGAGGCGCACGCCAAGGTCACCTTCCGCCTGGTCTCCGACCAGCGCCCGGAGGACGTCGGCCCGATGCTGCGCGCCTGGGTCGAGGCCAACCTGCCCGACGGCATCGCGGCCGAGGTGCACACCCCGCCCGGCGGGGTCGCGCCCTGCGCCAGCGACCTGGACTCCCCGCACATGGACGCGCTGCTCGCCGCCATCGGTCAGGCGTTCGACACCGACCCGGCCGACGTGCTGTTCACCCGCGAGGGCGGCAGTGGCCCGGAGGCGGCGATCGTCGAGGCCCTCGGCGCCCCGCTGCTCTTCCTCGGGGCCGGGCTGCCGACCGACCGCATCCACTCCCCGAACGAGCGGGTGCTGCTGCCGATGCTGCACCGCGGTGCGGAGGCCGCGGCCCACCTGTGGCGGGAGCTCGCCGCCCGCCGCGCGGGCTAGGGACGGATGCCGACGACGACCGTGGCACCGCGGTCGTCGTCGGTGACCAGCCGGGCCGCCAGCCCGGCATCGGTGACCAGGCCGAGCGCGGCGGCCACCTGCCCCTCGCCGCACTCGAACAGCAGCGCGCCGGCCGGTGCCAGCCACTCCGGTGCCTCCGCGGCGACCCGGCGGGCGAGCGCGAGCCCGTCGTCGCCGCCGTCGAGCGCGGCCCGCGGCTCGTGCTCCCGCGCCTCCGGGGGCAGCAGGGCGATCGCCGCCGTCGGCACGTAGGGCACGTTGGCCGTGAGGACGTCGACGCGGCCGCGCAGGCCCGCCGGCAGGGCGGCGAACAGGTCGCCCTCGTGCACCGGCGTGCCGGGGAGGTTGAGCCGGGCGCAGGCCACGGCGGCCGGGTCGAGGTCGGCGGCGTGCAGGTCGAGGCCCGGCACGGCGGCGGCCAGTGCCGCGGCGACCGCACCGGTGCCGCAGCACAGGTCCACCACCAGCGCACCCGGCCGGGCGTGCCCCACGGCCTCGGCCACCAGCACCTCGGTGCGGCGCCGCGGCACGAAGACGCCGGGTGCGACGGTGATCCGCAGGCCGCAGAACTCCGCCCAGCCCACCACCTGCTCCAGCGGGGCGCCGGCCACCCGCTGCCCGACCAGCCGGGCCAGCTCGTCGGCGTCGCGCGCTGCCGACGCCAGCAGGGCCGCCTCCTCCTCGGCGAAGACGCACCCGGCGTCGCGCAGCCGGCGCACGAGGGTGGCGTCGGGGGAGTGCACGGCGGCCTCCTTCGACGGGCGCGGGTCACGGGAACGCCGAGGTGCACGCCCTACGCTGGGGCCGTGACCGGAGTGGGCCAGGACGCGGCGCCGGGCTGGTACCCCGACCCGGCCGGCGCGCCCGGCATGGTGCGCTGGTGGAGCGGCACGGAGTGGTCCGACGTCATGATGCCCGCGGGTCCCGGCGTCGAGGTGCACCGGGTCGCCGCCCGACCCGCGGGTCACGAGCCGGCCGCACCGGAGGTCCCGCCGGCGCCCGCCGGCCGCCGCTCGCACGCCCGGCTGTGGGTGGCCGCCGGTGCGGTCCTGGTGCTCCTCGTCGCCGCCGTCGTGGCGGTGCTGGGCACGGGGCCGGACGGGGACGACGCGAGCGCCACGGCCCTGGACCCCGGCATCGCACCCGTCCCGGCGCCCGGCGAGCCCTTCCCACCCGGCACGGTGCGGATCATCGACGAGGTCGCCGGCATCTCCTACCCGTACCTGGGGGAGGGGTGGTCGGAGTTCGACCTGGGCCGGCAGCTGGAGACGACCGCGACCGCCGGCCAGTACTTCACCACCCAGGAGGCCACCCCCGACGGCGGCATCTTCATCTCCCAGTGCACGTCCGGCCCGGTGGCCGAGGGGTACGGGTGGGCCGGCCCGTCAACGCTGCAGAGCACGGTGACGACGCTGGCCGCCAGCGTCCGCGCCAACTACTACCCGGGGCCGAACACCATCGAGGTCCGCCGGGACGAGCCCCGGACCGTCGACGGGCGCCCCGCCCACCTGCTGGAGTTCCAGCTGTCGTGGGACGTCGAGGGCTACGACGCCTCGGGGGAGCGGGCGGCGCTGCTGCTGGTCGACGTCGGCCGGCCGGCCCCGGCGCTGCTGTACGTCTCCATCCCCAACACCCACGCCGAGCTCTACGGCGTCATCGACCGGGTCATCACCGACGTCGACGTGCTGTGACACTGTCGGCCTCCGGCCGACGACCGCGGCCAGGTGCCGTGCCCCGGGGGGCCTGAGCGAGTCCGCGTCCCTCCTCGGGAACCCTCCGGGCCCCGCTCGTCGGTCGCCCTGCCACTCACCAGCGGTGGGGACGGCGACCGGCCACGGTGTCCCCCGGAGGCGGACGTCGTCGTAGTGTCGGGCGCGTGACTGCAGCTGGTACCGAACTGACCCTGCGGCACCCGATCGAACGGTTCACGCTGGACAACGGCCTGCGGGTGGTCCTCGCCCCCGACCGCAGCGTGCCGGTGGTGGCGGTGAGCGTCTACTACGACGTCGGGATGCGCAACGAACCCGAGGGGCGCACCGGCTTCGCGCACCTCTTCGAGCACATGATGTTCCAGGGGTCGGCGAACGTCGCGAAGATGGAGCACGCCCGGCTGGTGCAGGCCGCCGGCGGCACCTTCAACGGCTCCACCCACCAGGACTACACGAACTACTTCCAGGCGCTGCCCGCCGAGGCGCTGGAGCGCGCCCTCTTCCTCGAGGCCGACCGCATGGCCGCGCCGGCGATCACCGAGGAGAACCTCCGCAACCAGATCGACGTGGTGAAGGAGGAGATCCGGGTCAACGTGCTCAACCGCCCCTACGGCGCCTTCCCGTGGCTGCAGCTCCCGCAGGTCGCGTTCGAGACCTTCGCCAACACCCACGACGGCTACGGGTCCTTCGTCGACCTGGAGTCCTCGACCGTCGCCGACGCGACCGACTTCTTCGACAAGTACTACGCGCCGGGCAACGCCGTGCTGTGCATCGGCGGCGACCTCGACGTCGCCGCGACCGAGGAGCTCGTCCGCCGGTGGTTCGGCTCGATCCCCGGCCGCCACGTCCCGCCGCTGCCGTACACCGGCGAGCCGTCGCCGACCACCGTCCGGTCCGCCGTCGTCGAGGACCTGCTCGCCCCGGCGCCCGCCTTCGCCCTCGGCTGGCGGGTGCCCGACCCGGTCGGTGACTTCGACACCTACCTGGGCAGCGTGCTGCTGGCCGAGCTGCTCAGCGAGGGAGACGCCTCCCGCCTGGAGACCCGTCTGGTCCACGACGACCGGATCGCCATCGCCCAGAGCAGCTACGTGGGCCTGTTCGGCGACCCCTTCGACGTGCGCGACGCCACGCTCCTCACCACCCAGGTTCACCACCCGGCCGCTGTCCCGGCCGAGCGCGTGATGGCTGCCGTGCACGAGGAGGTGGCCCGCATCGCCACCGACGGCGTCGGCGCCGACGAGCTGCGCCGGGTGCAGGCGCGCATCGAGGCGCAGCTGCTGCAGCAGGCCGACTCGGTGCTCGGTCGCACGCTGGCGTTCGCCGCCGCCGAGCTGGTCCACGGACGCGCGGAGCTCGCCGGCGAGCTCGCCGCCCGGCTGGCGGCTGTCTCCCCGGAGGCGGTGCAGGCCGCCGCCCGGGGGCTGGATCCGGGCACCGCCGCGGTGCTGGAGCTGCGACCGGCCGGAGGTGCCCGATGACCGCCGCCCTGATCCCCCCGTTGGGCGAGCCGCGCCCCCAGCCGGCGCCGGCCGCAGAGGAGACGACGCTGCCCAACGGTCTGCGCGTGGTCGTGGTGCCCCGGCCCGGTGTGCCCCTGGTCGAGCTGCGTCTGCGGGTGCCGTTCGCGGCGGCCGGCGCGCGCAACGCCGGCGTGCACGCCGCACGGGGCGCCGTCCTCTCCGGGGCGGTGCTGCTGGGCACGCAGCGGCACGACCAGGCCCAGGTAGCCCAGCTGCTGCAGAGCCACGGGGCCGAGCTGTCGGTGAGCACCGACGCCGACCGGCTCGTGTTCGGCACCACGCTGCTCCCCGGCGGGCTCGGCCCGGTGCTGGAGCTGCTCGCCGAGCTGCTGACCGGCGCCAGCTACCCGGCTGGTCGGGTCGACGGCGAGCGCGACCGGCTCGCCGAGCGGATCGCGATCGCCCGCACGCAGCCGGGCACGATCGCCCGGTCGGCGCTCGCCGCCCGCCGGTACGGCGCCCACCCGTACGCCATCCAGCTGCCCGACGCCGAGCTGGTGGCCGCCGTGCGCGCTCCGGCGTTGCGCCGGCTGCACCGGGAGCGGGTGCTGCCCGCCGGCAGCATCCTCGTGCTCGTCGGCGACCTGGACCCGGCGGCGGCGACCGACACCGTCGCCGCCGCGCTGGAGGTCTGGGCCGGCAGCGGGACGGCGGTGCAGGCCCCGCCGATCACCGAGCAGCCGGCGCAGGGCATCGAGCTGGTGCACCGGCCCGGCGCGGTGCAGTCGAACCTGCGCCTGGGCGGCCCGGCGCCCAGCCGGACCGATCCCGACCTCCCGGCGACGCGGCTCGCGGCGATGGTCTACGGCGGGTACTTCTCCTCCCGGCTGGTGGAGAACATCCGCGAGCGGCGCGGCTACAGCTACAGCCCGCGGAGCGCGATCGACCACCAGCGCGCGGCATCGTCCTTCCTGGTCGAGGCCGACGTCGCCACCGAGGTCACCGGCCCGGCCCTGCTGGAGACGCTCTACGAGCTGGGCCGCATGGCGCTGACCCCGGTCACCGAGGCGGAGCTGGACGCGGCCCGCCGGTACATCCTCGGCAGCATGGCGCTGTCCACGTCTACCCACGCAGGCCTGGCCAGCACCCTCTCGGCGCTGCTCGGGGTGGGCCTGCCGGCGGACTGGCTGAGCAGCCACCAGCGCGACCTCACCGCGGTCACCGTGGAGCAGGTGCAGGCCGCGGCCGCGCGCTACCTGGCGCCCGAGGCGCTCACCGCCGTGGTCGTGGGCGACGCCGACCGGGTGGCCGCCGAGCTCGGCACCCTGGCGCCGGTCACCGTCACCGGGGGCGGCGGGCAGGCGTGACCGCCGGCCCTGCCTCCGGCGACGGCGGTCCGCTGCTGTCGCGCTCCGGGCACGACCGGGCCCACCTCGCCCGGACGCTGACCGACCCAACCGGCGGCCGCCCGGTCCGGGTGCTCCTGGTCGACGCCGCCCGGGCCGTGCCGGTGGAGGAGGGGCCCGCGGGTCCGCGCCTGGTCTGGGACGAGCGGCCGGCCCTGCCCGCGGGCGCGGTGTTCCTCGGCGAGGCCGGCGGGGTGCCCTACGCGGCGGTGCGCGGCGAGCGGTCGCTCACCGTGAACGGCCGGCCGGTCGACCACTGGGCCGGCCTGCGCGAGGTCGGCGCAGAGCTCGAGGACTTGGACGCCGGTCTGCTGGCGCAGGCCGTCGGCATCCTCGAGTGGCACGAGCGCAACCGGTTCAGCCCGCTCACCGGGGGGGCGACGACGGTCGAGCGGGCCGGCTGGTCGCAGCGCGACCCGACCACCGGCACCGAGTTCTTCCCGCGCGTCGACCCGGCGGTGATCATGCTCGTCCACGACGGCGGCGACCGCGTGGTGCTGGGCCGGCAGGCGACCTGGCCTCCGGGGCGGTTCTCGATCCTGGCCGGCTTCGTCGAGCCGGGGGAGTCCGCCGAGGCGGCCGTGGCCCGGGAGGTCGAGGAGGAGGTGGGGCTGCGCGTCACCGACGTGCGCTACGTCGCCAGCCAGCCCTGGCCGTTCCCGCAGTCGCTCATGCTCGGGTTCGTCGCCCGGGCCGACGGCGACCAGCCGCTGCGGCTGGACCCGCACGAGATCGAGGAGGCGCGCTGGTTCACCCGGGAGGAGCTGCGCAGCCCCGACGGGCAACTGGCGGTACCGCCGTCGATCTCGATCGCCCGTCACATCCTCGACCGCTGGCTGAAGGACGAGCTCAGCTGAAACGGCCCTGGAGCACCAGCGCGGGGCGGTCGGGGTGGTCGGCCAGCACGACGGCGTCGGCGAACGCCACCGGGTCGACCTCGTCGTCGTAGCGGTCGAACGCGGGCAGCTCCCAGGCCTGGTCCGGCGGCGTGCGGCGGCTCCGCGCGGCCGGGGCCATCCGCAGGTGCACCACGACGTCGAACGCCAGGCCCACCCCCTGCAGGAGCGAGCCGGGGACCAGCAGCACGCCGCCGGCCGGCGCCGGCCGGCGCGGTAGCCGGGCGGACCGGTCCCGCGCCAGGTCCCACAGCGCCGGCAGGAACTCCCCCGAGCCACCCGGGCCGACGGGGCCCAGGACCTCGCGGCCGAGCGCACCGGTGTCGAGCCAGTCGGTGTAGCGGGCGTCGGGATCGGTGCGGCCGTGCTCCAGCCGCAGCGATGCGGGCCGGTAGAAGCCCACCGCGGGGACGACGACGGCGGCGCGACCGAGCATCGGCAGCCGCTCGGCGAGCGAGCCCGCGAGCGCGTCGGGGGCCGCGGCGTCCGGCCCGTCCACGGCCACGCGCACTGCGGCGGCGCCGGGTTCCGGGGGGACGTCCGCCAGCAGGCCGGCCAGGCGGTCGGCGAGAGCACCGGGGGACAGCGGCTCCGGTCGGGTCAGGAGCGGCCGTCCGCGGTGGCCACGGCGCCGCTGGTCACCGGCTCCAGCCGCGGCGCGGGCGGAACGGCGACGGGGGCGGGTGGTTCGGCCGCGGCGGTGGACGCGCCCCCGTCAGGCGCCAGGCTCTCGAGCACCTCGCGGGCCAGCTCCACCACGGGTCTGCCCTGCGTGCGCGCCTCTCGGCGCAACCCCTCGAACGCCGTCCGCGGGCTCGTGCCGTGCCGCTCGGCGAGCACCCCGATCGCCCGCTCGGTGGACACCCGGGCGGCCAGGGCGTGCTCGAGCTGCGCCACGGTGCGTTCCAGCGCGGCGACGCGCGCGTCCACCGGGTCCGTGTCGCCGGGTGCGCCCACCGGGCCGCGGGCCGAGCGCCGCGCGGACCGGTCCGGCTCCGGCAGCCCGCCCAGCTCGTCGGCCACCAGGTCGGCCAGGGTCATGCCCTCGACGACGTCCTCGACGGCGTCACCGCCGACCGGGCCGCCGGTGAGGGGGACGACCACCCAGCCGCGCGCGGCCCGGGTCAGCGCGACCCGCGACCGGTCACCGATCCCCGGGCAGGCCGGGACCTCGGACCGGGACGACGCATCGGGGGACACGCGCCCGTCGGAGGGCCTGGGACCGGGGACCACGGGTGCTCACGCCTCCGGGATGTGTGCCAGCTGGGCCTTCACCGCGTCGATGCTGGGGTTGGTCAGCGCGGTGCCGTCGGGGAAGACCAGCGTGGGGACGGTGCGGTTGCCCCCGTTGGCCTGCATGACCAGGTCCGCCGCCTGCGGGTCGGTCTCGATGTCGACCTCGGCGAACGCGATGCCCTCGCGCTGCATCAGCTTCTTGAGCCGCACGCAGTACCCGCACCACGTGGTGGTGTACATGGTGACGGCGGCGCCGGGGGTCGTGGTCATCGCGGGGAGTCTCCCTGTTCGTGCCTGGTCGGTCCAGCCCCGGGGCGGGGTGGCGTGCTGCGTGCATGCCAACGTGCCGCTCCTGGGGATGCTTCCCGACGTCCGTCGGTGCCGGCTGGGAGGATCGTGCGGGGAGCCGACGGCTCCTCGGGACGACCGGGACGAGGAACGCGGAGGGACGCCGGCGATGGCGCATGCGGACGCGGAGGCCGTGCTCGACGGCCTCGACGACGAGCAGCGCGCGGCGGCCCAGGCGGTGTCGGGGCCGGTCTGCATCCTGGCTGGTGCCGGCACCGGGAAGACCCGCACGATCACCCACCGGATCGCCCACGGCGTGCACACCGGCACCTACGTGCCCGAGCAGGTGCTGGCGGTGACGTTCACCGCGCGGGCGGCCGGGGAGCTGCGTGCCCGCCTCGCCGCGCTGGACGTGGGCGGGGTCCAGGCGCGCACCTTCCACGCCGCCGCGATGCGCCAGCTGCGCTACTTCGCCCCGCGCGTGCTCGGCGGCCCGATGCCGGGGCTGATCGACAACAAGCTGCGGGTGGTCGCCTCCGCCGCGACGCGCAACCGGCTGACCACCGACCGGACCAGCCTGCGCGACCTCGCCAGCGAGATCGAGTGGGCCAAGACCACCCTCGCCACGCCCGAGGACTACCCGGCCCGCGCGAAGGCGGCCGGCCGCGAGGCGCCGTTCGAGCCGGCCGCCGTCGCGGCCGTCTACGCCAGCTACGAGCAGGCCAAGCAGCGCGACGGCGCGCTGGACTTCGAGGACCTGCTGCTCGTCACCGCCTACGCGCTCGAGGAGCACCCGGACGTCGCCCGGCAGGTGCGCGCCCAGTACCGCCACTTCGTCGTCGACGAGTACCAGGACGTGAACCCGCTGCAGCAGCGGCTGCTCGACGCCTGGCTGGGCGGGCGCGCGGAGATCTGCGTAGTGGGCGACCCGAACCAGACCATCTACTCCTTCACCGGTGCCGACCCGGACTACCTGCTCGGGTTCGCCGACCGCTACGCCGACGCCGCCGTGGTGAAGCTCGAGCGCGACTACCGCTCGACGCCGCAGGTGGTCGGGCTGGCCAACCGGCTCATCGGCCAGGCGCCGCCGCGCAAGGGCCTGCCGGGGCTCCGCCTGCTCGGCCAGCGGCCCCAGGGCCCCGAGCCGACGTTCGTCGAGCACCCCGACGAACCGGCCGAGGCGGCGGCGGTCGCGGCCCGGTGCAAGGCGCTGATCGACGACGGGACGCCGGCCGCCGAGATCGCGGTGCTGTTCCGCATCAACGCGCAGTCGCAGGTGTACGAGTCGGCGCTGGCCGACGCCGGGGTGCCCTACGTGCTCAAGGGCGGCGAGCGCTTCTTCGAGCGGCCCGAGGTGCGGGAGGCGGTGCTGCTGCTCCGCGGGGCGGCCGCCGGGGGGAACGAGCCCGGCATGCTGGTCCCCGCCGTCCGCGACGTGCTGGCCTCGACCGGCTGGGTCGAGCACCGCCCGCCGGCCGGGGGCGCGGCGCGGGACCGCTGGCAGTCCCTCGCCGCGCTGGTCGACCTCGCCGTCGACCTGGTGGCCGAGAACCCCTCCCTGGACCTCGCCGGGTTCGTCACCCACCTCGCCGAGCGGGCCGACGCCCAGCACGCGCCGACCGTCCAGGGCGTCACCCTGGCGTCGATGCACGCGGCCAAGGGCCTGGAGTGGGACGTCGTGTTCGTCGTCGGGCTGGTCGACGGCGTGCTGCCGATCGCGCAGTCGCTGAGCCGCCCGGACGCGGTCGAGGAGGAGCGCCGGCTGCTGTACGTGGCGGTCACCCGCGCCCGCGAGCAGCTGACCCTGTCGTGGTCGCTGGCGCGCAACCCGGGCGGCCGGCGTGCCCGCCCGCGCAGCCGCTTCCTCGACGGGCTGGCGCCGGGCTCCGGGCCGACCGCGCCCCCGCCCCGCCGTCCGGCCAAGCGCCCCAAGGTGGTCCTGGAGGGCGAGGCCGGCGAGCTGTTCGAGCGGCTCCGCGCGTGGCGCAGCCAGGCCGCCCAGGACGCGTCCGTGCCCGCCTACGTCGTCTTCTCCGACGCCACGCTGCAGGCCATCGCGGAGAGCCGGCCGGCCAGCCTCCGCGAGCTGTCGGGGCTGCCCGGCATCGGCGCCCGCAAGCTCGAGCTCTACGGCGCCGACGTGCTGGCCACCGTCAGCGGCTGAAGGGTGAGGAGGCCGTCGCCGACGGCGACGGCAGGCGGTTCCGAGACCCTCCGGAACCCTCGCGCGGAGGAAGCGCGATTAATTCGATTGACCCGAATTCCGGGGCGCCCCTAGTGTCCCGTTCCACACGCGCTGCACCCCTGTGGCGAGCCCGGCCGGCCGGCCGGACCGCGAGAGAGGAAGGAGGGGGTACCCGATGACGATCACCACCACGACCACCGCTGCCTCCGCCGACCTCCTCGGCCTGGGTGGCGTCGACGCGCGCACGGGTGGCCTGATCATGACCGGTCCCGCCGCCCAGCACGAGGGCACCGGTCTGTCCTCCGCCGCCTGCACCAGCGGTGAGTGGACCGCCGTCCTCGGTGGGGGCGTCGCGGCCGTCACGGCCTGCGTCACCGCCTTCGACCGGCGCCCGAAGTCGCTCCGCAGCGTCGAGCGCCCCTTCGTGCCCACCTACCTGCCCCAGAACGACGGCACCACCCTCGGGATCCGATCCCCCGGGAGACCGCTGAGCTAGCCGCTCGACGGTCCTCCTCGAGGCCGCGGAACCCGAACCCGGGATCCGCGGCCTTTCTGTTCTCCCTCCGCGGCACCCGGCCCCGACTTCGGTCGGCGGACCACCGCCGGCCGTACACGACGAGTACGAGGAGGAGCGGCAGTGCAGCAGACGATCGACCGCCCGACGTCCCACCGCCGGCCCGGGCTCCCGCGGACCGGTGGCCCCACCCCGCGGCGACCGCGCCCGACCCTGCCTTCCGGACCGGTCCGGCGTCCCCTGCCGTGCCGGGTGGAGGACCCCGAGCTGTGGTTCGCCGAGAACCCGTCGCAGCTGGAGCTCGCCAAGAGCTTCTGCGGCGACTGCCCGGTGCGGGAGTCGTGCCTGGCCGGCGCGATCTCCCGGGCCGAGCCGTGGGGCGTCTGGGGAGGGGAGATCTTCGACCGGGGGGTCGTGATCGCCCGCAAGCGGCCACGTGGCCGTCCCCGGAAGGTCGTCGCGGCGTGAGCCGGCGGCCATCCCCAGCCCGTAAGCACATGACCAGCAGTTCCGAGCTCCCGACGGGGAGCCGACCGAGGGAATCAGCGATGTACATGTTCGAGCACGACATGGCCCGCAGCCGCATGAGCGAACTGCAGGCCGAGGCGATGGCCGCGTCCCGCGCCCGCCGTCTGTACCTGGCGCGGCGTGCCTCCCGGCGCGCCGAGCGTGCGGTCCGCCGGGCCGCCCGCGCCAGCGCCGCCGTCTACTGAGCACACCGCGGTCCTCCGGACCGCACCGCCTCCACGTGCCGTCCCCCGGTGCCGTGGAGCCGGTCAGTCGTCCCTGCGCGGAGCCCTCCGGGCCCCACTCGGTACGACCGCACCGCCTCCACGTGCCGTCCCCCGGTGCCGTGGAGCCGTCCCCAGTGGAACACCGGGCGGGGCCTCCGGGCCCCGCCCGGTGTGCTACTCGGCGAAGCCGGGGAGCCACTCCTCGAGCACCGCGCGCCAGTCGGCCGCCGCGTCCAGCTGGCACAGCACCCCGATCGAGCCGATCGAGACGCGGTGGATGAGCAGGTACGCCGGCGGCAGGTTCAGCTGCCGGCCCAGGCGGTTGGCCTCGGTGCGGGGATCGGCGATCCGCATGGCCTGCTCCTGCATCCAGGCGCGGGTGAAGTGGAAGCGCTCCCCGGCGATGGGCTCCAGCAGGGGCAGCAGGTAGTCCAGGACGCCTTCCGGGTCGATCTGCACACCCGGCCGCACGAACCCCTCCGCGCGCAGGTCGGCCAGCACCTCCGCCGCGCGGCCCTCGAGCGCCCAGCGCAGCAGCCGGCCGATCGGTTCGGGATGCCCGTCGGGCAGCCGGGCGGTGGCGCCGAAGTCGATGACGCCGAGGCGCCCGTCGGGCAGCAACCGGAAGTTGCCCGGGTGCGGATCGGCGTGCAGCAGGCCGGCACGCTGCGGGCCGGAGAAGTGCAGGGTCGCCAGCAGCCGGCCGGCGCGGTCGCGCTGCTCCCGGCTCCCCGTGGTGATGATCCGGGAGAGCGGCGTCCCCTCGATCCACTCCGAGACGACGACCTTGGGTGCGCTGGCCACGATCCGGGGGACGGCGATCTCCGGGTCGTCGGCGTAGGCGGCGGCGAACGCCCGCTGGGCGTCGGCCTCCAGGCCGTAGTCCAGCTCCTCCACCACGCGCGCCTTCAGCTCGGCGATCAGCGGCTTCACGTCCAACCCGGGGAAGACGGAGGCGAACAGGCGGGCGAAGCGGGCCAGCTGGTTGAGGTCGCTCATCAGCGCCGTCGCCGCGCCGGGGTACTGGATCTTCACCGCGACGTCCCGGCCGTCCCGCCACGTGGCGCGGTGCACCTGACCGATGCTGGCCGCCGCGGCCGGCGCGTCGTCGAACTCGGCGAAGCGCTGGCGCCAGGTGCCACCCAGCTGCTGGGCGAGGACCGCGTGCACGGTCCGCACCGGCATGGGAGGCGCCTCCTCCTGCAGCTTGGTGAGGGCCTCCCGGTACGGCGCCGCCATCTCCTCGGGGACCGCCGCCTCGAAGACCGACAGCGTCTGGCCGAGCTTCATGGCGCCGCCCTTGAGCTGACCCAGCACGGCGAACAGCTGCTCGGCGGTGCGCTGCTGCAGCTCCGCGTTCACCGCCTCGGCCGGGCGGCCGGACATGCGCTTGCCGATCCCCAGGGTGGCCCGGCCCGCGGCGCCCAGGGGCAGGGAGGCCAGGCGCGCGGTCCGCGCGACCGACCCCCGTGGCATCGCCGGTCGCTCGTCGCTCACACGTCCTCCTCGCCGGCGGCCGGGCGGAGCGGCGCCGTGTCGTGTCCGGTGAGCCCGAGAGCTCGGTCAGCGGCCATTGTCGCCCGAGCGGGCGGATCCCCGCCGGGAGGGCATGCCCCACCCGCCCCGGAGAGGTCGTCCCCGCCCGTCGCGGCACCGCAGCCGCACGACGGGTGCGGGGGCCATCGCCGCAGGTGGGGGAGCAGGTCCGGTGGGCGCAGCTCCACGGTGGCGTCGAGGGTGACCGGTGCGCCGCGCCCGTCGATGCAGGCGAGCACCTGGCCGGCCGCGAGCACCGCGGTGAGCAGGCAGGTGAGGGTGGCGCCGCTGGGGGGCGTCTCCGAGGCGGTCAGCTGGGCCGCGAGCCGGGGCCAGCGCGGGTCGGCGTCCCGGCGGTGCAGGTCGGCGCAGCGCAGGCAGCTGCTGGCGCCGGGCACCACCAGGGGCCCGACGACGCCCGTCTCGCCGCGGACGGCGGCCACCAGGTGCGGGCCCGGGACCGCGGGCACCAGCGGGTCCGAGGCGGCCCACGGGCGGGTGAGGACGACGAGGTCGGGCCGGAGACCGACGGGGAGCGGCCCCAGGTCGGTCAGCGGGCTCGCCCGGCGGACGGCGTCGGCCGCGGCCACCGCGCGCGGGCGGCCCTCGTCCGCGGCGGTCAGGCCACCCACCACGGCGTCGGCGGCGGTGACCACGCCCGTGTCCCGCACCACGACGCGGCCGACCCCGCTCGCGGCCAGGACCGCGGCCAGCGGGGTGCCCACGCGCGTCGCCCCCTCGACCACCACGGTGGCCCGCCGCCGGGCCCGCCAGCTCCCCGGACCGGGGGAGGAGCCGGCCGAGGGCAGTTCCACGACCGCGCGCGCAGCGGCTGCCGGCCCGGGGCCGATCACGAGCAGGTCGGCCGGGTCGAGGTCGTGCACCAGCCCGGCCGAGCGGAGCGCGTCGACCGCGGCGTCCACGAGCTCCGGCGGCAGGCCCTGTCCGGCGGCCTCGGCCCGGACGGTGCGCCGCGATCGGCGCCCGTCGAGAGCGCGGAGCACGGGTGCCAGCCCCGCGGCGGCCCCGAGGAGCAGGCCGTCGGTGGAGTCGACTCCGCCGACCTGGACGCTGCCGGCGTCTCCGGCGAGCAGCGGCGTCGCCGCGGGGAGCAGGGGATGGGCGTTGTCGCTCACCCCGGCAGGGTGGCAGCCGGGGAGCGCGGCCGGGCCCGTCGTCCACAGGCCCCCACGACGACGGCGGCGCCCCCCGCAGGGGACGCCGCCGACCGAAACTGCATGGAACGGTCCTTCTGCAGGGCCCCGCCGCGAGCTCGCGAGTGGTGGGGGGCAGAAGGATCCTTCTAGGCCTTGCCGAGGATCCGGTTCATCTTCGTGCCGCAGACGGGGCAGGTGCCCTGCGCCATGCGGCGGCCGGACTCGCTCACCTTGACCTCGCCGTCGAAGTCGCGCTTCTCCTTGCACTTCACGCAGTAGCCGTTGTAGCTCTCCGCCACGGGATCTCCTCGTCTCCGGGGCGCCTCGGCCCGCACGCCGGGCGCCGTTCGCGAGCACGCTACCCGTGACCCGCCGGTGCCGACCCTCCGACGGGACGCCCGCTCGCGGGGCTCCCGGAATCGGTGGCCGCGCGTTCCCCACAGCTGTGGACGGGGCTGTGGATGCCATGGGGACGGCGGGGCGTGTCGCTGTGCGGAACCAGGGGACGGGCCGGGGACGGATGACCCGCCGCGACCTGGCACCCCCCGCCGACCTGCGCAGACGTCCCCGAGCGGGTGTGGACCCCCGTGCGCGGCCACCCTCGTCACCGGCTGGAGCGGCGACGATGTCCACCGTCCGTGCGACCTGCACCCGAGCGGGTGTCTCCGCGCAGGCGCCACGCCCGCACGGTGCCCTACGGTCTCCTCGTGCCCGGAACGACTCCTCATGCGAGCGCCCTGCTTGAGCCGGCGGACGGCGACGTCGTGGAGGTCCGGCGCAGCAGCCGCCGGCGGCGCACGGTGACCGCCTACCGCGAGCTGGGCCGCACCGTCGTGCTCATCCCGGCCGCGTTCAGCCCGGCCGAGGAGCAGCGCTGGGTCGCGCAGATGGTCGCCAAGCTGCGCACCCGCGAGGAGCGCCGCAAGCGCTCACTCGGGGGCGACGCCGAGCTGCTGGCGCGGGCGCGGGCGCTGTCGGCTGCGCACCTCGACGGCCTCGCGGAACCGGCGAGCGTGCGCTGGGTGGACAACCAGCACCGCCGCTGGGGCTCCTGCACGCCGGCGGACCGGACCATCCGGCTCTCCAGCCGGCTGCGCTCGATGCCGGAGTACGTCGTCGACTACGTGCTGGTCCACGAGCTGGTGCACCTGCTCGAGCCCGGGCACGACGAGCGCTTCTGGGCACTGGTGGCGCAGTACCCCCGCGCGGAGCGGGCGCGCGGCTTCCTGGAGGGCGTCGAGCTGGCGGCCACCGCCGGGGCGGCGGGCGCCGAACCCGCCTCCGACGTCGACGGGGTGAGCGGCTAGCCCTCGCCGCCCAGCTCGCGCCGGTCCTCGTCGTCGGACGGCCGGTCCGGTGCCCGCTCCGCGTCGTCGGCGGTCAGCGCCGCGAGATCGTCGTCGAGGCCCTGGCGGGCGACGAAGTCCAGCGGCTCGTCCAGGTCGTCCGACGTCGGCAGCAGGTCGGGGTGGGACCACAACCGGTCCCGCTCGGCGCTGCCGTGCTGCTGGCCCATCGCACCCCACACCGTCGCCGCGTCGCGCAGCCGGCGCGGCCGGAGCTGGAGACCCACCAGCGTGGCGAAGGTCTGCTCCGCGGGCCCACCGGACGCCCGCCGCCGGCGCATCGTCTCGGCCAGGGCGGCGTGCCCCGGCAGCCGGTCGGCCGCCGCGGCGGCGACCACGGCGTCCACCCAGCCCTCCACCAGGGCGAGCAGGGTCTCCAGCCGGCGCAGCGCCATCTGCTGCTCGGGGGTCTCCTCGGGCTCGAGGACGCCGCTGCCCAGCAGGCGCTGGATGCTCTCCGGATCGCTGGGGTCCAGCCCGCCGCCCATGCCGCCGGCCATCGCCTCGGTGATGCCCCGCTCGATCGCCTCGCGGTCGATGGTGATGCCGCGCGCGTAGGCGTGGACGGCGTCCTGGAGCTGCTGGCGCAGCCACGGGACGTGGGCGAACAGCCGCTGGGAGGCCGCCTCCCGCAGGGCCACGAACAGGCGGACCTCGTCGGCCGGGCGGTCGAGCCCCTCGGCGAAGGACGCCAGGTTCTGCGGCACCAGCACGCCGGTGCCGGCGGGCGCGAGCGGGAGGCCGACGTCGGTGCTGGTGAGCACCTCGCCGGCGAGCGAGCCGAGGGCCTGGCCGACCTGGGCGCCGAACATCATCCCGCCCATCCGGCCCATGATCCCGGCGATGGGGCCGAAGGACATGGCCGCTTCCTCGGGCAGGGCGCTGGTCATCGCCGCCACCACCCGCTCGGCCAGCGGGTCGATGAGCGCCGCCCACGCGGGCTGGGTCTGCTCGACCCACTCCACCCGCGACCACGCGGCGGTGCGCTCGATCCCCGACGGGAGCTCGGTCACCTGGTCCAGCCACAGGTCCGCCAGCCGGAGGGACTCCGCGGTGGCGGCCCGCTCCTGCTCCGACGACGGCTGGTGCCCGGCCGCGAGCTGGCTGATCGCACCCTGCCGGGCGAGGTCCCAGTTGACCGGGCCGCCCGACCAGTTCATGAGCTTCTGCAGCTCGGCGAACAGCGGCATCTTGCCGAGCACGTCCTCGGGCGACCCGCCGCCGGCCATCCCGCCGAAGAGGGCGCCGAGGCCGAACGGGTCGCCGCCCTGGTCGCCGCGGCCGGGCTCGCGGCGCTCGGGGTCGCGGTCGGGGGGGCCGAAGCCGAACGGGAGGTCGCTCATGCGTCCACGGTAGACGCGTGATCTTCGGCCAGGGGGAGTCGTTCGCCCGGAGCGGACGTCGTCGGCTGCGCGCAGGACGACGGCGCCGTCCAGGGAGGCGTTCTAGGCTCGCCCCTCGTGACCCGCCGCAACGCCGTCCTCAGCGTGGGCGCCGTGCTCCTGCTGCTCTTCGGCGTGCTCGGCACGACCGTGCCCGTGCCCTACGTCGCGCAGGTGCCCGGCCCCATCTTCGACACGCTCGGGGAGGTCGACGGCGAGCCGATCATCGCGGTGGAGGGTCGGGAGCGCAACGACGTGGAGGGCAACCTCAACCTGACCACCGTCGGCGTCAGCCGCGGGGGGCTCAGCCTCGTCCAGGCGGTCCGCGGCTGGTTCGACGACGAGGTCAGCGTCGTCCCCGAGGAGACCGTCTACCCGCCGGACCGCAGCGAGGAGGAGACCCGGCAGGTGAACCGCCAGGCCTTCCTCACCTCCGAGCAGGCGGCGGAGAGCGTCGCCCTCGGCGAGCTCGGCTACCCGCAGAAGGTGGTCGTGCGGGCCGTGCCCGAGGGCTCGCCGTCGGAGGGGGAGCTGGAGGAGGGGGATGCCCTGGAGACCGTCGACGGCCGCCCCGTGCCGGACGCCGAGGTGCTCGCCCAGGTCCTCGCCGACATCCCGCCGGGGACGCCGGTCACCGTCGGCTACACGCGGCTGGGGGAGCCGGGCACCGCCACGATCACCACGCAGGCGGCCGAGGAGCGCGCGGGGTCGCTGCTGGGCGTCAGCGTCCTCGACCAGCCGGCCGCGCCCTTCGACGTCGACATCCAGGTGGCCGACGTGGGCGGCCCGTCGGCCGGTCTCATGCTCACGCTCGGCATCCTCGACCTCGTGGGGGAGGAGGACCTGACCGGCGGCGCGGTGGTCGCCGGCACGGGCACGATCGACCTCGCCGGCAACGTCGGCCCCATCGGCGGCATCGGGCTCAAGATGGTGGCCGCCCGTGACATCGGCGCGGAGCTCTTCCTCGTCCCGGCCGGCAACTGCGCCGAGGCGCTGGCCGCCCCCGACACCGGCGTGCCGATGGCCCGGGTCGCCACGCTGGACGACGCCCTGGCGGCCCTCGCCGACGTGCGCGCCGGCCGGACACCGGAGGGCTGCTGACCCGAGGCGCCCCGGCACGCCCCCGGGAACCCCGCGCCGTCCGGTGCGTTGTCCATGAGGCCGGGCACGCCCGGCGTCGCATCACCCGACCCCCGTGGTCGATCGTCGCGTGGCCGAGAGGCCACGCCTGCAACTGAAGGAGACCGCTCGTGGCCATGCGGCCCCCCGTGCCGGTACCGACCCTGTCGCGGCGCGCGAAGCTGGTCATCGGCGCCATCGCCGTGCTGCTGGTGCTGTTCACCGCCGTCGGCACCCTGACCAACGTCTACGTCGACTACCTGTGGTTCGACGAGGCCGGGTTCACCGAGGTGTTCTGGACCGAGCTCCAGTCCCGCGCGCTGCTGTTCGCGGTGGCGGGCGTGGCGACCGGTGGGCTCACCGCGCTGGCCATGTACCTGGCCTACCGCTTCCGCCCCACGTTCCGCCCGATGTCGCTCGAGCAGCAGAACCTCGAGCGCTACCGCCAGTCCCTGGAGCCGCGGCGCGGCCTGGTGCTCACCGGCATCGCCGTCGTCCTCGGCCTGTTCGCCGGGTTCACCGCGCAGAGCAGCTGGGAGACCTGGCTGTCGTTCCGCAACAGCACCGACTTCGGCCGCACCGACCCCCAGTTCGGCATCGACCTGTCGTTCTTCGTCTTCGACTACCCCTTCTACCGGCTGCTGCTGGGCTTCGGGTTCGCGGTCGTCATCCTCGCGCTCATCGGCTCGCTGCTGACCCACTACGTGTTCGGCGGGCTGCGGCTGCAGACCCCCGGCCAGAAGCTCACCGGCGCCGCCCGGGTGCAGCTCTCGGTGCTGCTGGGCGTCTTCCTCGCCCTCAAGGCCGTCGCCTACTGGCTGGACCGGTACGGGCTGGTCTACTCCGGCCGCGGTGACGTCTTCACCGGTGCGAGCTACACCGACGTCAACGCGCTGCTGACGCCCAAGACGATCCTGGTCTTCGTCGCGGCCGTGTGCGCCCTGGCGTTCTTCGCCAACATCGTCGTCCGCAACTTCCTGCTGCCGGCCGCGGCCCTGGTGCTGCTGCTGGTCTCCAGCCTGGTGATCGGCGTGGCCTACCCGGCGATCGTCCAGCAGTTCGTCGTCGGCCCCAGCGCCAACGAGAAGGAGGCGCCCTACATCGATCGCGCGATCGCGGCGACGCTCGATGCCTACGGGCTCTCGGACGTGGACTACGTCAGCTACGCGCAGGAGACCACCGGCAGCGAGGTCGACCCCGAGGTCGCGCTCGCGGAGCTGCGCAACGACACCGAGACCATCCCGAACGCCCGGCTGCTGGACCCGAACGTCCTCTCCGACACGTTCACCGCGCGCCAGCAGATCCGCAACGTGTACGGCTTCCCGGAGAAGCTGGACATCGACCGCTACACGATCGACGGCGAGACCCGCGACTACGTGGTGGCGGTGCGCGAGCTGAACAGCTCCGGGCTGTCGGAGAACCAGGACACCTGGATCAACCGGCACACCGTCTACACGCACGGCAACGGTTTCGTGGCCGCGCCGGCCAACGAGGTCGTCGCGGGGACCGAGGGCGGCGAGCCGAACTTCACCACCCGGGACCTCCCGGTGCGCGGCGAGATCGTCCCCGAGCAGTCGCGGGTCTACTACGGCGAGCTGATCGAGGACTACTCGGTGGTCGGCGCTCCCGAGGGTTCCGCGCCACGCGAGTTCGACCAGCCCGAGGGCGGGTCGGAGGAGCGGCAGATCAACAACACCTACGACGGCGACGGCGGCGTCGAGATCGGCAGCTTCTTCCGGCAGCTGACCTTCGCGATCCACTACCGCGAGCGCAACTTCCTGCTCTCCAGCGCGGTCAACGAGGAGTCCAAGGTCCTCTACGTCCGGAATCCGCGCGAGCGGGTCGAGAAGGTCGCGCCGTTCCTGCAGGTCGACGGCGATCCGTACCCGGCGGTCATCGACGGCCAGATCCAGTGGATCCTCGACGGCTACACGACGTCGGACTCCTACCCCTACTCCGAGCAGATGCAGCTGGGTGAGGCCGCCGCCGACGCGCTGACCGGTACGGGTACCACCGCCCTGCCGAACGACACCTTCAACTACATCCGCGACTCGGTGAAGGCCACGGTCAACGCCTACGACGGCACCGTGAGGCTCTACGCGTGGGACGAGGAGGATCCGGTCCTCCAGACCTTCATGAAGGCCTTCCCCGGCGTGGTCGAGCCGCGCAGCGCGATGAGCGAGGAGCTGATCGACCACGTCCGGTATCCCGAGGACCTGTTCAAGGTCCAGCGGGACATCCTCACCCGCTACCACGTCGACGACCCGATCACTTTCTACGAGGGCAGCGACCGGTGGCAGGTGCCGGACGACCCGACGCAGAACATCGAAGAGGACCAGCCGCCCTACTACATCCTGGCGCAGCGGCCGGGTGACGACGAAGCGAGCTTCCAGCTGACCAGCGCGCTCAACGCGTTCCAGCGGGACAACCTCTCGGCGTTCGTCTCGGCGTCCAGCGCACCGGACACCTACGGCGAGATCCAGGTGCTGCAGCTACCGGGGAACACACCCTTCAGAGGGCCTCAGCAGGTCCAGAACTCGTTCACGACGAACAACCAGGTCCGACCGGACCTCACCTTGTTCGAGAGCGAGAACTCCAACGCCGTCTTCGGCAACCTGCTGACCCTGCCGATCGGCGACGCCGGACTGCTGTACGTCGAACCGCTGTACGTGGAGGGCGCCGGGGAGAGCGGCTTCCCGCTCCTGCAGCGGGTCCTGGTCAACTTCGGTGACCGGATCGGCTACGCCAACACCCTGTCGGAGGCGCTGGACCAGGTCTTCGGTGACGGAGCGGGCGTGGTCGCCTCCGACGCCGACGGGGTGCCCACCGAGGCGGAGGAGGGGGAGGACGCCCCCGGCGTGGAACAGCCGGCCGATCCGACCGACGTGCCCGTCCCGCCGGACGGCGAGGAGGGCGTGGCGGTCACGCCGGACATGGAGCAGAGCGTCCAGGACATCAACGCGGCGCTCGAGGCGCTGGCCACCGCCCAGCGCGAAGGTGACTTCGCCGGTCAGGGTCAGGCGCTCGAGGACCTGCAGGCGGCCGTGACCGCCTACCAGGTGGCGCAGCGGGCAGCCGGCGGAGCGGACTGACGGTTCCTCCGGGCGGGTGGGTGCCCCTGGCGTCCCACCCGCCCGGAGAGCTGGTAAGCTGTTCTCACCGACGCGGGGTGGAGCAGCTCGGTAGCTCGCTGGGCTCATAACCCAGAGGTCGCAGGTTCGAATCCTGTCCCCGCTACCACCACGAAGGCTCGGTCCCCACCAGGGGGCCGGGCCTTCGTCGTGCGCGCGGTCGGGCTCTCCCGCCGGCCGGCGGTACGGATGGCCCGGTCAGCGCGCGCCGAGGCGCTCGCCGGGACCTCGGGCGTCGATCCGCTCGCGCGACCGGTGGTCCTCCTGCCGCGGCGTCCGGCGGTACGGCGTCGGACGGGGCCGCGCGGGCGCGGCGGGTGCGTGCGCGCGAGCGGGCGCGGGGATGCGCGGGTCCGCGGGCGGAGGCGTGACCACGTGCTCGGGCGGGCGCGGTCGGCTGGTCAGCGCCGCCAGGAGCGTGTGCGGCCGGGTGCGGTCCTGCTCCACCGCTGGGGCGCCGGTGGCCATCGGGCGGGCCGGCGCCGCCGGGAACGGCTCGCGCCGCGGGGGGTGCGCCGGGTCGGGCAGGCGCAGCTCGGCGAGGTCCTTCCACGTCGAGTGCCGCAGCCCGTCGACGGTGCACCGCACACGGGCGGAGACCCGGCCGTCCGGGGTGTGCCGCCAGCCGAGCAGCTCGCCGGAGTACCAGATCCCGCGGTGGTGGACCTCCACCGGCTGCGGGTCCCCGACGAACCTGCTCGCCGTCCCGTTCCCCGCCACGAGCCGGACTGTAGGCGGGGCGGGAGCGGGGGAGCCGGAGGCGCGCACGGTCCCCGTCCCGGCTGTGGCGGCCCGTCCCACCGTTCACACGGGTCCGCGCCGACGCCGCCCGCGTCAGGCGCGCGAGGCCTGGCTCCGGTGGTCCGACCGGCTCCTGGGGCGTACCCCGCGGGCCTGGACCAGGCCGGTCAGGCGCCGTTCGCCGGGCAGGCGGGTCCGCCGCAGGGCCTGGGCCACGTACTCGCCGAGCAGCGACCCGGCGGCCAGGGCCAGGCCGACGGTGATCGCCGTCCCGAGCAGCGTGATCCCGCCCAGCGTGTCGCCCTCGGTCAGCCGGCGGAGGCCGCGGTAGATCGTGAGGCCGGGGAGCAGGGGGATGATCCCGGCGGCCACGTAGACCAGCGCGGGGACGCGCTGGCGGGCGGCCAGGACGAAGCTGCCCAGACCGATGACGACGGCGGCGGCCGCCGTGGCGAGGGTGACGGTGAGCCGCAGCTGGTCCAGCCCGACGAACACGGCCCAGCCCAGCGCGCCGGCGGCGGCCGCGGGGGCCAGCGTGCGGCGGGGGGCGTGGTTGGCGACGGCGAACGAGCCCGAGATGGCGGCCGCGGCCACGAGCTGCAGCGGTACGTCCGCCAGCCCGCTGGACGGCGGGTCCCACATCGCCACCGGGACCCCGAGCCGCACACCGATCGACAGGCCGACCGCGACCCCGCTGATGATCCCGGCCGTGAGCAGGAACGTCTCGAAGGCACGCGCGCTCGCCGTCACGTAGAAGCCGGTGATGGCGTCGTGCACCGCGCCGACGAGCGTGACACCGGGCAGCAGCAGCACGATCCCGCCGGCCACGACGAGCGAGGGGCGGACGCCGATGTCCGCGGCGACCATCGCGAGCGCGACCGCCGTGGCGATCAGGCCACCGACGGCGTTGAGGAAGAAGGCGGGCAGGCCGCGCCGGCCGAGCCGGTCGATGGCGAGGTCGACGAGGACGGTGGCCCCGAACGCGGCCGCCGTCACCGCGGCGCCGGCGCCGAGCAGCACGGCCACCGCAGCGGCCAGCAGTGCCCGCGCCCCGGTCACGACCCACCGCCGGTAGGGCTGCCGGCTGGTGGTGACCGACTCCAGCCGGCGGTCGGCCTCCGCCGGGGTGACCCGGCCCGCGGCCAGGTCGCCGACCACGTTGTGGACGGCGGTGGCGCGCGAGTAGTCCAGCTCCCGCTGCTGCACCAGGCGCAACCCGCTGACCGGCCCGGCGTCCTCCGCGGCGTGGCCGGAGACGGTGATCGACGTGAACGTGATGTCGCACTCCACCCGCCAGAGGCCGCAGGAGCGGGCCACGACCGTGCAGGTGGCGGTCACCTCGGCCGCGCTGGCCCCCGCGGAGAGCAGCAGCTCGCCCGCCCGGAGGGCCAGGTCGACGGCGCGGTGGGCGTCCTGCGGTGCGAGCGGCTGAGGTGGCACCCGTCCACGATCCCCGACGTGCCGGTCCCGCGGGGGTGGGCCTCGTCACCTGCGGGAAGATGCGGGCCCGCGCGAGTGCTGGCAAGCTGGAACATCGTGCCCGCCACCGGTCTGCTCCGGTGGCGTTCCGGCACGCCGGTGCCACCCGCCGGCCGCCCCCTACTGGAGGATCCCCTCGCCCGTGCGCAGAACATCCGCTGTCTTCTGGGCCTCGCTGGCCATCGTGCTCCCGTTCATCCTGTGGGGAGCCTTCTCCCCCTCGTCGCTCGACTCCGCCGCAGGAGCGGCCCGCGCCTTCGTCGTCGACCGGTTCGGCTGGTTCTACCTGCTGACCGCGACGATCGTGCTGATCGCGGTCATCGCGCTGGCGGCCTCGCGGTGGGGGCGGATCCGGCTGGGGGCGGACAGCGACCGGCCGGAGTACAGCACCCGGTCCTGGTTCGCGATGCTCTTCAGCGCCGGGATGGGCATCGGCCTGGTGTTCTGGGGTGTCGCGGAGCCGGTGTCGCACTTCCTCACGCCGCCGACGGCCGACCCCGGGACGACCGAGGCCGCCCGGGACGCGCTGCGGTACTCCTTCTTCCACTGGGGCCTGCACCCGTGGGGCATCTACGCGGTCCTGGCGCTGGCCCTCGCCTACGCCCGGTTCCGCCGCGGCTGGAAGGCCACCATCAGCGGGGCGCTGCGCCCTGTGCTCGGTGACCGCGTCGACGGTCCGCTGGGTACCGCGGTCGACACGATCGCGGTGGTGGCCACCGTCTTCGGCGTCGCGACGTCGCTCGGCCTGGGGGCCGCGCAGATCAACGGTGGCCTCGCCTCGCTGAGCGACGGCATCGCGATCGGCTCGGGCGTGCAGCTCGCGATCATCGCGGTGGTCACCGTCCTCTTCCTGATCTCCGCGCTCTCCGGCATCAACCGCGGGATCAAGTGGCTGTCCACCGCGAACGTCGTCCTCGCGGTCGCGCTCTTCGCCTTCGTGCTCTTCACCGCCTCGTCCGGCCGGCTGGTGGGTGCCTTCACCACGACCCTCGGCAGCTACTTCGCCGAGCTCCCCACCCTGAGCCTGCAGACCGGCCCCTTCGACGCCCAGCGCTCGGAGTGGATCAACGGCTGGACCATCTTCTACTGGGCGTGGTGGATCTCCTGGTCGCCGTTCGTGGCGACGTTCATCGCGCGCATCTCGCGCGGGCGCACCATCCGCGAGTTCGTCATCGGCGTGCTGGCGGTGCCCACGCTGGTCAGCGGGCTGTGGTTCTCGGTGTTCGGCGGCGCCGGCATCCTCGCCGAGCAGGAGGGCGCCGAGCTCGCGGGCCAGGCGACCGAGTCGCAGCTGTTCGCGCTGCTGGACACCCTGCCCGGCGGTGTGATCGCCGGGATCGGGGCGATGATCCTCATCGTCACCTTCTTCGTCACCAGCGCCGACTCGGCCACCTTCGTGCTCGGCTCGCTCAGCAGCCGCGGCGGGCAGGACCCGGCACGCATCGTCAGCGTGGTGTGGGGCCTGGTCATCTCCGCCTCCGCCGCCGTGCTCCTGGTCAGCGGGGGCCTGGGCGGGGTGCAGACCGCGTCCATCGTGGCCGCGTTCCCGTTCGCGATCGTGCTGCTCCTGGTGCTGGTCTCGCTGGCCAAGGGGCTGGCGCAGGAACCGCGCATCCCGCGCCGGGCGCCGGAGGAGACGCCGCCCCCGGTCACGACGGCGCCGGCCGACGGGCACGCCACGGCCGGTGCGACGGCCGCACCGGCGACGGCGGGCACGTCCCGCAGCTCCTGAGGTCCCGCCGGTCCCGCGGTCGCACTCCGACCGCGGGACCGGCGACCGGCCACCCGCGCCGATGCGGTAGCGTGGTGGCACAGCGCGGGGTGGAGCAGCTCGGTAGCTCGCTGGGCTCATAACCCAGAGGTCGCAGGTTCGAATCCTGTCCCCGCTACGAAGTGCAGAGACCCTCCCGGATCCGAGTCGGATCCGGGAGGGTCTCTGTCGTCCGCGGCATCGGTCGTGCGATCAGTCGCCGGCGGCTTCGTCGGGGGCGTGGTCGTTCCCGCCGAACACCCGGGCGGCGACCTCGCGCCGGGTCGTGGTGAGCCAGCTGTGCTGCCGGTTCGCCTGCTCGACGAGCCCGTCGAGCTGGTCGGCGTCCAGGCGGTCGTCGACGTCGGCGACCTCCCGGAGGCTCTCGAAGCCGCTGCGCTTGGCGCGGACGGCGGAGGCGAGGAACTCGAACTCCACCAGGTCGCTCAGCGGCGAACGGGTGACCAGGCGGCCGTTGAGCTTCAACCGCGAGACCTTCTCGCCGAGCCAGAGCGCCACCTGCTTGTGCCGCCGCACCGGGAGGCCCAGGTCGTCCATGATCGCCCGCAGCGCGGCGTTCTCCTCGCGCAGCTCGACCAGCAGCGTCTCCAGCTCCGACGCGTAGCGCGTGCCCCGGTGCAGGCCGATCATCCGCCGCACCAGCTCCATGCCCCCGACCGAGGCCGCCAGGTGGTCGTTGAGGTAGATGGCCAGCAGATCGGTGTTGCGCAGGCCGGCGGGCGGTGGGGACACGGGACCTCCTGGGGACGAGCAGCTGGTCACAGTGTCGCGGTCGCCGGGGCGCTGCGCGCGCGAGGCCGCCCGGACGTGGGCGCCCGGCCGGGGGCGTGTACCGTGGGTGTCACCGACGCGGGGTGGAGCAGCTCGGTAGCTCGCTGGGCTCATAACCCAGAGGTCGCAGGTTCGAATCCTGTCCCCGCTACCACGACGAAGGCCCGGTCACCGGTGGTGGCCGGGCCTTCGTGCACCCGCGGGAGGAGTCTCGCAGGGGTGTGTTGTGTGTCACCCCGATTCTCTCTAGCGTGCTGAGGACGACCGCCGCCCAGAGAGGACCTCCTGTGTCCGTCGACGCCGCACCAGCACCGGGTACCGCCTCGCAGCCCCGCAGGGCGGGCGCCGCCGACCTCGGCATCGACCTGTCCGACCGCGACTTCTGGTCGCGCCCGCCGGCCGAGCGGCACGCCGTGTTCGACCGGCTCCGCGTCGAGCGGCCGTTCGCCTTCTTCGCCGAGCCGGAGATCCCCAACCTGCCCAGCGGGCCGGGCTACCACGCCGTGACCCGCTACGCCGACCTCGAGGCGATCAGCTCGCAGCCCGCCGTCTTCTGCTCGGGCGAGGGGGCGGTCTCCATCCAGGACATCCCCGCCGACCTGAACGAGTTCTACGGCTCGCTGATCAGCATGGACGACCCGCGGCACGCCAAGATCCGCCGCATCGTCGCCAAGACCTTCACCCCGCGGATGCTGGAGCGGGTCGTCGACTCGGTGGCGGGCATCGTCGACGACGTCCTGGCCCGCGTGCGCCGGCAGGCGGCCGAGGGCGACGGCACCTTCGACGTCGTCGCCGATCTCGCCGCACCCATCCCGCTGCGGGTCATCTGCGACATGATGGGCATCCCCGAGCAGGACCGGGCGATGGTGCTCGCCAAGTCCAACGTCATCCTCTCCGGCGGCGACCCGGAGCTCGTGGAGGACGAGGAGGACCCGCTCACCGGGGTCCTCATGGCGGGCATCGAGCTGGCCGCGCTGATGGAGCGGCTGGCCGCCGAGCGCCTGGAGCGCCCGACCGACGATCTGACGACGGCGCTGGTGACCACCGAGGTCGAGGGGGAGAAGCTCACCCACCAGGAGATCGCCTCGTTCTTCATCCTGCTGCTCGTGGCGGGGAACGAGACCACCCGCAACGCCATCTCCCAGGGGTTGCTGGCGCTGCAGGAGCACCCCGACCAGCGGGCCCGCTGGATCGCCGACCCCGGGCTCACCCGCACGGCGGTCGAGGAGATCGTGCGGTGGACCAGCCCGGTCACCTGGATGCGCCGCACCGCGACCCGCGACGGAGAGGTGAACGGCCACCCCTTCACCGCGGGGGACAAGTTCCTCCTCTTCTACGCCGCCGCCAACCGCGACCCCGAGGTGTTCGCCGACCCCCACCGCTTCGACCTCGCGCGCGACCCCAACCCGCACGTCGGGTTCGGGTCGAAGGGGCCGCACTTCTGCCTGGGCGCGCACCTGGCCCGGCGGGAACTGGCGGTCACCTTCGCCCGGGTCTTCGAGCAGCTCCCCGACCTGGAGATCACCGGCCCGCCCGCCCGGCTGCGGTCGTCGTTCGTCAACGGGCTCAAGCGGCTCCCGGCCCGGCTGGCGGACAGCCGGTGAGCCGCCTGGAGGCCGACCTGGAGCGCTGCGTCGGGGCCGGCGCCTGCGAGGCACTGGCGCCGGACCTGTTCGAGGTGGGCGACGAGGGGACGGTGACGGTGCTGCGCCCCCACCCGGAGGGTGGTGAGCTCCGCGACGCCGAGGAGGCGGTGCGGCAGTGCCCGACCCGCGCCTTGCAGCTGGTCGCGGAACAGCCGGCTCCCGCGGCAGGTTGACCGCGGGCATGGAGACCACCGTCACCGACGTCCCCGAGTCCGACCGGTTCGAGATCCGCGACGGCGACCGCGTGCTGGGGCTGGCCGCCTACGAACGCCGCGGCGACACCCTGGAGTTCACCCACACCGAGATCGACCCCGACGCCGGGCAGTCCGGCCTGGGCGGCACCCTGGTACGCGCCGCCCTCGACGAGGTGCGGTCGCGCGGTGGGTCCGTGGTGCCGCGCTGCTCGTTCGTGGCCGGCTGGATCGAGCGGCACCCCGACTACGCCGACCTGGTGGCCGACCGGGACCGCTGAGGGGGACCGGTGGGGTGGCCCGGCCGCCCCACCGGTGCCCGTCACAGGACCTTGGTGCCGTACATCTCGCCGAGCGGGTCGGCGATGAGCTCGATGCGGGCGCCGTCGGGGTCGCGGAAGTAGACCGAGACCCCGCTGTGCACCTCGTGCGCGACGCCGGCCTCGGTGAGCCGGCCGACCAGCTCCTCCCAGCGCTGCGGGTCGACGCTGATCGCCATGTGGTGCAGCCCGCCGAGCACCTCGGCGTACGGCCCGACGTCCAGGCCTGGGAAGTCGAAGAACGCCAGCAGGTTGCCGTTGCCGATGTCGAAGAAGAAGTGCGAGGAGCCGGGGTAGTCGCGGTTCTCGATCAGCTCGGTCAGCGGGAAGCCCAGCACGTCCTGGTAGAAGCGCACGGTCCGCTCGACGTCGCTGCTGAGGAGCGCGGTGTGGTGCAGCCCGCGCGCGGTGGAGGGCGGCCGGGTGCCGGCCGGGCGCAGGTGCGTGGCCCGGATGCGGTCGCGGTCGGCCTCGAGGGCCGGCAGGTCGCGGTCGTGGTCGGTGGTGCTCACGGCGTCTCCTCGTCGGTCGGCGGTGACCGGCACAACCCGTGGGACCGTGATCTCGTTCCCTGCGGATGCCCTCGACGCACCAGGCTGCCAGGGTGGAGGTCGTGCGTGTTCTCGTGGCCGGGTGGTTCAGCTTCGACGAGGTGATCGCCACCGTCGGCGACGAACTGGGGGCCGAGGCCGTCACCGGCTGGCTGACCGAGCTCGGCGTCGACCACGACGTCGCCTGGGCGCCGTACCTGGAGCGGGGCGTGCACTGGCGCGACGTCGACCCGGCCGATTACACGCACCTGGTCTTCACCACCGGGCCCGTGGGTGACCTGCCGGGCCTGCGCGACCTGACCGCCGCGTTCGCCGGGGCGCAGCGGTGGGCGGTCAACGTCTCCGTCGTCGACGAGGCCGCCCGCGCGATGTTCGACGCCGTGTGGGAGCGGGACGCCCCCGGCGTGAGCCGGCCGGACCTCGCGATCGAGGGCCCTGCGGCGGATGCGCCCGTCCTCGCCGTCGCCTTCGCCCCGCTGCAGGGTGAGTACGGCGACCGCAGCCGGGCCGACCGCATGCGCGGCGTCATCGAGGAGTGGCTCGCCTCCCGGGCCCTGCCGTGGTTCCCGATCGACACCGACCTGTACGACAAGCCGCACCCCCGCAGGCCGGCCCAGGTGGAGGCCCTCCTCCGGCGGTGCGACGTCGTGCTCAGCATGCGCCTGCACGGGCTGGTGCTCGGGCTCAAGCACGACCGGCCGGTCATCGCCTGCGACCCGATCGCCGGCGGCGCCAAGGTGAGCGGCCAGGCCCGCGCGCTGGACTGGCCGCTGCTGTTGGAGGCCGAGGACGTCACCGCCCCGGCGCTGGACGCGGCGTTGTCCCGCTGCCTCTCCGGCGAGCTCACCGGGGCGGTGACCCGTTCCCGGGGCCGGGGAGCGGCCGGGACCGAGGACGCGCGGCGGTGGTTCACGGCCCGGCTGAGGGGCTGAGCGGCCGCTGCGCCAGGGCGAACCGCCGCTCCACCTCGGCCGGGACCGGCCGCCGCTGCCGCAGCGCAGCGGGCAGCCGGCGGGCCCAGCCGCGCAACGCCGCCCGCGCAGCCGGGTCCGACGGCGCCCGCCGGACCAGCCGGGCGGTGGCGGCCAGCGCCACCGGGAGCGGCCGGCGCAGCCAGTCGACCAGCAGGTCGTTGCGGGTCTGCAACGCCCAGCGGCGCGCCGGGACGGTCGGTGGACCGGCCGGGTCGTGCCAGGCGACGACGTCGTCGGCGAAGCTCTGCTGCCACCCCGCAGCCGCGAGCTCCAGCGCCAGCAGGTGCTCCTCGCCGCCGAAGAACAGCAGCGGCGAGAACCCGCCGACCGACAGGTACGCCTCGCGGCGGAGCACCGTGGCGAAGGCCGGGTAGCTCAGCACGTCGGGTCCCGGGGCCCCCGGCGACGTCCCCAGGACGGCGGCCCGCTGCTTGCGGGTGACCGCGTCGACCGACCCGTCGGCGGCCATCCGCACCCGGCCGGCGAGGAGGGCGACCCCGGGGTGGTCGTCGAGCAGGTCGGCGGCCCGGTCGAGCGCACCGGCCTCCCACCACGAGTCGTCGTCGGCGAAGGCGACGTAGGGCGTGCCGGCCCTCCGGACGCCGACCGTGCGCGCCACCGCCCCGCGGTTGACCGGCAGCTCGACGACGGTCACGCCGGGGTGCCGGGCGCGCACGGCGGCCACGGTGCCGTCCGAGGAGCCGTTGTCGACGACGACCACCGGGTGGACGCCGCAGTCGAGGTGGGCGAGCGACCGGAGCAGGGAGTGGCGCCGGTCGCGGGTGGCGACGACGACGGTCGCGCGGGAGGAGGTCACCCGGTCCTGCGTACCGTGCCGGAGCGGTCCTCGAACACGCCGAGGGGCGCCCTCTTCCTCTACGGGTGCGCGCCGGCAGCCCTGACCGGCCGCACCACCGGGGGCACTGCCCGGTCCGCCACCAGGTGCTCCCGGGCAGTTGGTCTCTGCCCAGCCGGTGTGGGCAGGGAATGACTGTCCCCGGGCCATCGTCGTGGATCGCGACCGACCGTGTCCGGCCGGCCGCGATGGCGCACCGCGGTCCGCGCCGGTCCGTCGACGGGCTCGGCCAGCAGCGCGACCAACCGGTCCAGCGGCAGCCCGACGGAGCGGGCCAGCGCCGCGACGGTGAAGAAGGCGGGGGTCGGCACACGCCCGGACTCGATCTTGCGCAGCGCCTCCAGGCTCACCCCGGAGGCCGCCGCCACCTCCGCCGGGGGGCGGGTGCCGCGCGCCTCGCGCAGAAGCTCGCCCGGCCCCGTCCAGAGGCTCGCCCCGAGCTTGCGAGGGGAGAGGGGGACGGGGTCCTTCTGATACCGGGATAGCTTTACCGGAAGCGTCCGAGGAGGACCACCGTGATCGAACTGCGCACGCCCGGCGAGCTGGACGCGATGCGCGCCGCCGGTGCGGTGGTCGCCGACATGCACGCCGCGGTGCGGGCGCTCGCGGCACCGGGGGTGCGGCTGACGCAGCTCGACGCCGTGGCCCGCGACGTCCTGGCCGACGCCGGCGCCACCTCACCGTTCCTCGGCTACGCGCCGCTGCCCACGACGCCGCCGTTCCCGGGCGTGCTGTGCCTGTCGGTCAACGACGTCGCGCTGCACGGCATCCCGACTCCCGACGTGCTCCAGGACGGCGACCTGCTCAGCGTGGACGCCGGTGCGGTGCTCGACGGCTGGGTCGGCGACGCCGCGATGACCTACCCGGTGGGCACGCAGCGGCCCGGGGACCTCGCGCTGGTGGAGACGACCGAGCGGGCGCTGGCGGCCGGCATCGCGGCGGCCGTCGTCGGCAACCGGGTCGGCGACATCTCCGCCGCCATCGGCGCGGTCGGCCGGGCCGGTGGGTGCGGCATCAACACCGACCAGGGCGGCCACGGGGTGGGGCGCACCATGCACGAGGCGCCGTCGGTGCCCAACGAGGGCCGCGCCGGCCGCGGGGTGCCGCTGCGCCCGGGCCTGGTCATCGCCATCGAGCCGTGGTTCCTCGCCGGGGGCAGCGACGACTACACGATCGACGCCGACGGCTGGACCCTGCGCAGCGCCGACGGCAGCCGGGCCGCGCACGTCGAGCACACGGTCGCGGTGACCGCGGACGGCCCGCGCATCCTCACGGCGCCGCGCTGAGATCCGCCGCGGCAGCCCGCCGACGGGCCGTACGGTGCACGCCGTGATCCTCGAGCACGCAGAGCTGTCCGTGACTCCCGGCCGCGAGGCCGAGTTCGAGGCGGCGTTCCGGTCCGCAGCCCCGATCATCTCCGCGTCGCCGGGCTTCCGGCGGCTGCTGCTGTCCCGGTGCGTGGAGCGGGAGAACGTCTTCCTCCTGCTCGTCGAGTGGAACAGCATCGAGGACCACACCGAGGGCTTCCGCGGGTCGCCGGGCTACCAGGAGTGGCGGCGCCTGCTGCACTCCTTCTACGAGCCGTTCCCCGTGGTCGAGCACTTCCGCCCGCTGTTCATCGTCGGGCCGACCCCGACGGGGGCCTGACTCTCAGCCCAGCGCCTGCTCGAGGTCGGCCACGAGGTCGTCGACGTCCTCGATGCCGACCGAGAGGCGGACCAGGTCGGCCGGCACCTCCAGCGGTGACCCCGCGGCGCTGGCGTGCGTCATCCGCCCCGGGTGCTCGATCAGCGACTCCACACCCCCCAGCGACTCGGCCAGCGTGAACAGCTGCGTCCGCTCGCAGACCCGCAGCGCCGCCTCCTCGCCGTCCCGGAGCCGGAAGGAGATCATCCCGCCGAAGCCGGACATCTGCCTCGCCGCGATCTCGTGGCCGGGGTGGTCGGGCAGCCCGGGGTAGAGGACCGTCGCGACGTCGGGCCGGCCGACGAGGAACTCCGCGATCCGGGCGGCGTTGGCGCAGTGCCGGTCCATCCGGACGCCCAGCGTCTTGAGGCTGCGCAGCACCAGCCAGGAGTCGAAGGGACCCGCGACCGCACCCATCGCGTTGTGGTTGTAGGCCAGCTTCTCGCCGAGGGTGGCGTCCCGGGTGACCAGCGCGCCGCCGACGACGTCGGAGTGGCCGCCGAGGTACTTCGTCGTCGAGTGCACGACGACGTCGGCCCCGAGCGTCAGCGGCCGCTGCAGGTACGGCGAGGCGAAGGTGTTGTCGACGACGAGCAGCGCGCCGGCCTCGTGGGCGATCGCCGCGGTCGCCTCGATGTCGGTGATGTTCAGCAGCGGGTTGCTCGGCGTCTCGCACCAGACCACCCGCGTCGTGGGACGGATCGCCGCACGCAGCGCCTCGGGGTCGTCGAGGTCGACCGGGGTGTGCTCCAGCCCCCACTCCGACAGCACGCGGGAGATCAGCCGGAAGGTGCCGCCGTACGCGTCGCCACCCAGGACGACGTGGTCGCCCGCCCGGCACATTGTGCGCAGCAGGGTGTCCTCGGCGGCGAGCCCCGACGCGAACGCCAGCGCGGTCGTGCCCTCCTCCAGTGCGGCCAGCGCGGTGTGCAACGTGTCGCGGGTCGGGTTGCCGCTGCGGCTGTACTCGTAGCCCCCGCGCAGCCCGCCGACGCCGTCCTGCTTGTAGGTGGTGGTCAGGTGCAGCGGCGGGATGACCGCGCCGGTGGCCGGGTCGGGCTCCTGCCCGGCGTGGATGGCGCGGGTGTTGAAGCCGCTCACCGGGTCACCCCCGCGAGGTGGCCCAGCACGTCCTGCCGGGTGACGACGCCGGCGGGCTTGCCGTCGACGTGCACGAGCAGCGCGTCGGCCGAGCCCAGCTGGGCGACCGCGGAGCTCACCGCCTCGCCCGAGCCGACGATCGGCAGCGGCGGGCTCATGTGCCTCTCCACCCGGTCGGCCAGCGAGGCGCGGCCGGCGAACAGCGCGTCGAGGAGCGTTTTCTCGTCGATCGAGCCGACGACCTCGCCGGCGGTCACCGGCGGCTCCGCCCGGACGACGGGCAGCTGGCTGACGCCGTACTCGCGCAGGATGTCGATGGCGTCGCGGACGGTCTCGTTCGGGTGGGTGTGCACCAGCGTCGGCGTCTCGCCGGACTTGATGTGCAGCAGTTCGCCGACGGTCTCACCGCCGGTGGCCTCGACGAAGCCGTAGTCGGCCATCCACGCGTCGTTGAAGATCTTGCCCAGGTAGCCGCGGCCGCCGTCGGGCAGCAGCACCACGAGGACGTCGCCCTTGCCCAGCCGCTCGGCCACGCGCAGCGCCGCCACCACCGCCATGCCGCAGGAGCCGCCCACGAGCAGGCCCTCCTCGCGGGCGAGCCGGCGGGTCATGGCGAACGAGTCGCCGTCGGAGACCGCGACGATCTCGTCGGCGACCTCCTGGTCGTAGGTGCTGGGCCAGAAGTCCTCGCCCACGCCCTCGACGAGGTACGGGCGGCCGGTGCCGCCGGAGTAGACCGAGCCCTCGGGGTCGGCGCCGATGACCTGCACCCGGCCGCCGGACTGCTCCTTGAGGTAGCGGCCGACGCCGCTGATCGTCCCGCCGGTGCCGGCTCCGGTGACGAAGTGGGTGATCCGGCCGTCGGTCTGCGCCCAGATCTCCGGCCCGGTCGTCTCGTAGTGCGAGCGCGGGTTGTTCGGGTTGGAGTACTGGTCGGGCTTCCAGGCGCCGGGCGTCTCGCGGGCCAGCCGGTCGGACACCGAGTAGTACGACCGCGGGTCGGCCGGATCGACGGCGGTCGGGCAGACGACGACCTCGGCGCCGTAGGCCTTGAGCACGTTGATCTTCTCCTGCCCGACCTTGTCCGGGCAGACGAAGATGCAGCGGTAGCCGCGCTGCTGGGCGACCAGCGCCAGGCCGATGCCGGTGTTGCCGCTCGTGGGCTCGACGATCGTGCCGCCCGGCTGCAGCTCACCGCCGGCCTCGGCGGCGTCGACCATGCGCACGGCGATCCGGTCCTTCACCGAACCACCGGGGTTGAGGTACTCGACCTTGGCCAGCACCAGCGGCGCGTCCGGGCCCAGGTGGCGGGTCACCGACGACAACCTCACCAGCGGGGTGTTGCCGACCAGGTCGACGACGGACTCGGCGTACTGCACGGTGGTGCCTCCTCGGAGCCCCGGGCCGGCCGCGTTGCCGGCCCCGGTCGCCCCCCATCCCACCAGATGCGGCGGATCAGGGCTTGAGGACGACCTTGGTGCAGTCGTCCTCCTTGTCCCGGAACATCCGGTAGCCCTCCGGCGCCCGGTCCAGCGGCAGGGTGTGCGAGATCAGGAAGGTCGGGTCGATCTCGCCGTCGCGGATCTTCTCGTAGAGCGGCCTCAGGTAGCGCTGCACGTGCGCCTGCCCGGTGCGCACGGTCAGCGACCGGTTCATCAGCGAGCCGACCGGGAACTTGTCCATGAGCCCGCCGTAGACCCCGATGATCGAGACCGTGCCGCCGTTGCGGCAGGCCATGATCGCCTCGCGCAGGGCGTGCGGCCGCTCGGTCTCGGCCATGACGGCGGTCTTCGCCCGGTCGTAGGCGTCCACCGCGGTGGTGGGGTGGGTGGCCTCCAGCCCGGCGGCGTCGATGCACCCGTCGGGGCCGCGGCCGGCGGTGAGCTCGTCCAGCGCATCGAGGACGTCGACCTCCTCGTAGTCCAGGACGTCGGTGGCGCCGGCCTCGCGCGCCTTGTCCAGCCGGTAGCCGAACCGGTCGATGGCGACGACCCGCTCGGCGCCGAGCATCCTCGCGCTGGCCACCGCGAACAGGCCCACGGGCCCGGCGCCCCAGACGGCGACGACGTCGCCGGGGGAGATGTCGCACATCTCCGCGCCCATGTAGCCGGTCGGGAAGATGTCGGAGAGGAACAGCACCTGCTCGTCGGTGAGGTCGTCCTCGATCTTCAGCGGGCCGACATCGGCGAACGGCACGCGGGCGTACTCGGCCTGCCCGCCGGGGTAGCCGCCGACCAGGTGCGAGTAGCCGAAGATGCCGCAGGGCGAGTGGCCCCAGAGCTTCTGCGCCATGCCGGCGTTCGGGTTCGAGTTCTCGCAGACGGAGAACAGGCCGCGCGCGCAGGCGTTGCAGGCGCCGCAGGCAATCGGGAACGGCACGACGACGCGGTCGCCGACGCGCAGGTTCGAGACGCCCCTGCCGAGCTCGACCACCTCGCCCATGAACTCGTGGCCGAGGATGTCGCCCTTCTTCATCGTCGGGATGAAGCCGTCGTAGAGGTGCAGGTCGGAGCCGCAGATGGCGGTGGAGGTGACCCTCACGATCGCGTCGCGGTCGTTCAGCAGCTGCGGGTCGGGGACCTCGTTGACCTCGACGTGGTTCTTGCCCATCCACTGGGTGGCGCGCACGGGGTGGTCCTTCCGGTCGGCGGGGTCAGGAACGGGGTGCGGCGGGCTGCTGCTTCGCCATCCGGCGGGCCAGCGGGCCCTCGGGGGTGCCCTCGGAGCGGACCACCTGCCCGGTCTCGAGGATCTGCTTGAAGCGCGCGAGGTCGTCGCGGACCTGCTGGTCGGGGGCCTCGCCGAACAGCTTCGCGACCGCCTTGCCGGCCGTGCCGCCGGGCTGCGCGTAGGCCAGCCGCACGCGCACCTCGGTGCCCTGGTCGCCGGGGGCCGGGCGGAACTCGACGACGCCGGCGTTCTCGACGTCCGCACCCGGCAGCGAGCGCCAGCGGATCCGCTCGCCCGGGGACTCCTCGACCACCTCGGCGTCCCACTCCACGGTGCGCCGGCCCGGCGCCTCGGCGACCCAGTGCCAGCGCCCGATGCCGGCGGCGCGCACCTCGCGCACGTGCGCCATGAACTCCGGCAGCCGGGTGAAGTCGTGCCAGCGGGCGTAGACCTCCTGCGGCGGCTTGCTCACGGTGGTGGCCGCCGAGACGTCGATCGCGCTCGTCCACGGGGCCGAGGAGGGCAGCAGCTCGCGGGCGGCGCTGCGGCTGCCGGCCCGGCGGGACCGCGCGGCGGTGAGCAGGTCCAGCGCGGCCAGGGCGGCGACGGCGGCCGTGGCGGTGCGCAGCCGGCGGCCGCGCTCACCGCCACGGTTCGACAGGGCCACGCCCATGGCGGTGAGGTCGACGGCGTCGCCGGCCACCCGGGTCCAGGCCCAGCCGGGCCGGCCGGCGAGCAGCGGCAGGGCGTGCAGCAGCTCGCGGGCGCCGACGAGCGGGATCACCGACAGCGCGGTCGCCGAGTCGTCGACGCCGGAGAACCGCGCGACGCCCTTCGGGTCCCGCAGCATCGCGACGCCGAGGCCGGTGCTGGCGAGACCGAGGACGCGGGCGGTGCGGCGCGGACCGGGACGGGTGCGGCTGGAGCTCATCGGGTCCTCCGGTAGGTCGGTGCCCGCACCGGCTACCCGGGGGCCCGGCGGGGAAACGGGAGCGGTGGCGGACGACGCGACGCGCGGACGAGGATGCGGCCATGCCTCCCGCCACCTCTCCCGTCGGTACCCGCACGCTCGGCCGCGACGGCCTGACCGTCTCCGCCCAGGGCCTGGGCTGCATGGGGATGAGCCAGATGTACGGTGCCGCCGACCGCACGGAGTCGATCGCGACCGTCCACCGCGCGCTGGAGCTGGGCGTGACTCTCCTGGACACCTCCGACGTCTACGGCAGCGGCCACAACGAGGAGCTGGTGGGCGAGGCGATCGCCGGGCGGCGCGACGGGGTGCAGCTGGCGACGAAGTTCTCGCTGTCCCGGACCCCGGACGGCGGGGTGCGGATCGACGGCCGCCCCGAGAACGTGCGGGCCTGCGCCGAGGCCAGCCTGCGCCGGCTGCGGGTCGAGGTGATCGACCTCTACTACCAGCACCGGGTCGACCCGCGGGTGCCGATCGAGGACACCGTCGGCGCGATGGCCGAGCTGGTGGCCGAGGGCAAGGTGCGCCACCTCGGGCTGTCGGAGGCGAGCGCCGCCTCGATCCGCCGCGCGGTCGCGGTGCACCCGATCGCGGCGCTGCAGAGCGAGTGGTCGCTGTGGACCCGGGACCTGGAGGTTCACGGGGCAGGTCGGGACACGGTGCTGGGGGTCGCCCGCGAGCACGGGATCGGGATCGTGCCGTTCAGCCCGCTGGGCCGCGGCTTCCTCACCGGGGCGATCCGCAGCCCCGAGGACTTCGGCGAGGACGACTGGCGGCGCGGCCACCCGCGGTTCACCGGCGAGGCGTTCACCGCCAACCTGCGGCTGGTCGACGCCGTCCGGGCCCTCGCCCAGGAGAGGGGCGTGACCGCAGGGCAGCTGGCGCTGGCCTGGGTGCTGGCGCAGGGGGAGGACGTCGTGCCGATCCCCGGTACCAAGCGCCGTGCCTACCTGGAGGAGAACGTGGCCGCGGCCGCCGTCGAGCTCTCCGCCGAGGACCTCGCGCGGCTCGACGCCATCGCGCCCCCGGGGGCGGCGGCCGGTGGGCGGTACGTGGACAGCAGCTACGCCTACGGCGACAGCCCCGAGCGCTGACCGGCGCCGTGGGGGAGGTGTTTCTCGGCGCCGACCTCGGCACGAGCGGGCTCAAGCTCGTCGCGCTCGACGACGGCGGCGCGGTGGTCGCCGAGGCCGAGGCCGGGTACGCCCACGACCGGCCGGCCCCGGACCGGGCGGAGATCGACGTCGCCGTCTGGCGCCGGGCGTTCGACACCGCCCTCGCGGAGCTGCTCCCCGCGCTGCGCGGGGCCCCGGTGCAGGCACTGGGGCTGTCCGGGCAGATGCACGGTGCGGTGCTCGTCGACCGCGCCGGGCGCGCCCTGCGCCCGGCACTGCTCTGGCCCGACTCCCGGGCCGGCACTGCTCTGGCCCGGTGGCGCCGGCTGCCGAGGGACGACCGCGCCGCGCTGGCCAACCCGCTCGTCCCCGGCATGACCGGGCCCCTGGTCGCCTGGCTGGCGGTGCACGAGCCGGCGGTGGTCGAGCGCGCCGCCACGGTGCTGCTGCCCAAGGACGCCCTGCGCGCCTCCCTCGTGCCCGGCGGGCCGCCGGTCACCGACCGCAGCGACGCCTCGGGGACGCTGCTCTGGGACGTCCCCTCCGACGCCTGGTCGGGCGCGGCGGCCCGCGCGGCCGGGCTCCCCGTCGAGCTGCTGCCGGCGGTCCGCCCCTCGGTGGAGGTGGCCGGGACCACGCCGCTCGCCGCCGGCGACGTGCCCGTCGTGGTGGGCGGCGCCGACACCCCACTGGCGCTGCTGGCGGCCGGGACGGCCGAGGGCCTGCAGGTGAACCTCGGCACCGGCGCGCAGGTGCTGCGCCCGGGCTGGTCGCCGCAGCCGGTCGAGGACCCGGTGGTGCACGGCTACGCCGACGTCGAGGACGGCTGGTACGCGATGGCGGCGCTGCGGAACGGCGGCTCGGCCTGGGCCTGGGTGTGCGACGTCCTCGGCCTGACCTGGCCGGAGCTGTTCGCGGCCGCCGCGTCGGTGCCCGGTGCCGGGGGCGTGGTCTTCCGCCCCTTCCTCACCGGCGAGCGTGGGGGCGTGGCCGGGCCCGACGACCGGGCCGGGTGGGACGGGCTGCACCCGGGGACCACCCGGGCGCACCTGGCGCGGGCGGCGGTCGAGGGCGTCGTCCGCGCCGTGGCCGCCGCCGCAGCGCTGCTCGGGGGGCCCGGCGACGGACCGGTGGTGCTCACCGGCGGCGGGGCCCGCAGCGCCGTCGTCCAGCAGCTGCTCGCCGACGAGCTCGGCCGGCCGGTCCGCCCCCTCGCGCTGCGCAGCGCCTCGGCGATCGGGGCCGCGGTGCTGGCGGCGCGGGGCGTCGGAGCCGACGTCGTCCCGCAGCGGGCGGCGGAGGTGCTGGTGGCGCCGCGCCGCTGAGCCGGCCGGTCAGGCGGGGGTCGGCCGGCCCGCCGACCGCAGCTGCTGGAGGGCGGCGTCGTGCAGCTTGCCGTTGGTCGCCAGCGCGCTGCCCCCGGCCGGCCCGGGAGCGCCGGTGATGTCGGTGAACCGGCCGCCGGCCTCCCGGACGATCACGTCCAGCGCCGCGAGGTCCCACAGCGACACCTCCGGCTCGCAGGCGATGTCGACCGCGCCCTCGGCGAGCAGCACGTAGCTCCAGAAGTCGCCGTAGGCCCGGGTGCGCCACACCGAGCGGCTCAGGCCGAGGAAGCCCTCGAGCCCTCCGCGCTCCTCCCAGCCCGAGAGGCTGGAGTAGCTGAGGCTGGCGTCACCGAGCTGCGACACCTCCGACACGCGGCAGCGGGTGGCCGACTCCAGCCGGCGCCCGGTCCAGGCGCCGACGTCCTTGGCCGCCCACCACCGCTTGTTCAGCGCCGGCGCGGAGACCAGGCCCACCACCGGCTCGTCGCCGTCGAACAGCGCGATCAGCGTGGCCCAGACCGGCACCCCGCGGACGAAGTTCTTCGTCCCGTCGATCGGGTCGAGCACCCAGCGGCGCGAGCCGTGGCCGGTCGTGCCGAACTCCTCGCCGAGGACCGCGTCCCGCGTGCGGGCCCGGCTCAGCGTGATGCGCAGCATCTCCTCGACCGCCCGGTCGGCGTCGGTGACCGGCGTCAGGTCGGGCTTGGTCTCGACCGTCAGGTCCTGCGCCTTGAACCGCTCCATGCTGATCGAGTCGGCCTGGTCGGCCAGCACGTGTGCCAGCCGCATGTCCTCTGAGAAGCCCCGACCCGACGTCATGGGCACCCAACCTAGCGGTGCGTCAGTCGAAGACGGCGGAACTGACCCCGCTGGGCCCTTCGTACTCGCGGTCCTCGATCTTCTTCAGCGCCTCCAGCACCTCCCCGTCGCCCCCGTGCTGCTCGGCGTGCTTGACGATGTCGTCCTTGCGCGCGGGGTAGTCGATGCCGGACAGGGCCTTCTGGATGTCGATGGGGCTCACCATGTCCCGCTCCCTACCCGGGCAGCGGTGGCCGATGCACCGATTACCGTCGGGGCGTGGACGCGGCGACGATCGCGGGGCTGCTCGCGGACCCGGTGCGGCTGAAGGTGGTCGCGGCGCTGGCGCTCGGCGCCGGCACGATCGAGGAGGTCGCCGAGGCCGCGGGGCTGGGGCTCAAGGAGGTCGCCCTCGCGGCCCGCCGCCTGGCGCGGGCGGGGCTGGTGCACCGCGACGGCCACGCCCTGGTGCTGCGCGCCGAGCGGTTCTCCGCGGCCGCGCGGGCGGCCGCGGAGGCGGCGCCCCCACCTGAGCCGCTGTCGGACGACCCGGCGGCCGACGCGGTGCTCTCGGCCTTCGTCCGCGACGGGCGGCTGGTGTCGATCCCCTCGCAGCGCAGCAAGCGGCTGGTCGTCCTCGACCACCTGGTGCGCGTCTTCGAGCCCGGCGTCCGCTACCCCGAGCGCGAGGTGAACGCGCTGCTCGCCGTCTGGCACCCCGACGTCGCGGCGCTGCGCCGGTACCTGGTCGACGAGGGGTTCCTCACCCGCGAGGCGGGCGTCTACTGGCGCAGCGGCGGCTACGTCGAGGTCTGAGCGCGCACGGTCCCTGGACTCGACACCTCGACGAGTCGACAGGTGGCGATGTCGACAAGTCGTTCGACGCCAGAGCCGCTGGCGCCGCAGACTTCTCCGGTGCCCAGCCCGTCAGCCGACTCGTTCGCCGCCTTCGCGCGCTCCTCGCCGTGGCGCTGGTCGACGCTGCGGTTCTCCGTCCGCTGGCCGGCGGACCCGTGGAAGCCCGGTGCCGTCCGTGCGTGGCTGCGCCGTCCGGACGTGCTGCGCGTCGAGACGGTCGCCGGCGTGCTGCTGCAGGTGGTCCGGGAGCCGGCGCGGGACGCGGGACCGCAGCCCTTGCTCCGGCCGGACGGGCTGGTCGCGGAGCGGCGACGGTCGTGGGACCACGATCTCGACGACCCGATGCACCAGGACTACCACTGGGTGGCCATGCTCGACCCGGCGGAGCTGGCGGACGGCCGCGAGCCGGACACCGTGGACACCGAGGTGCTGGTGCCTGCGCTGGAGGTGGGCTCCGTGGTGGAGGTCGAGCACGCCGGGCGGCCGGCGTGGGAGGCCGTTGTCCGGCCGACCGACGCCTACGAGCCGCGCTGCGGCTGCTGCCCGTTGCTCCGCTCGCGCGAGGTGGACCTGGACGAGTACCGCGACCACCCGCAGCACGTCCTGGAGGAGTACCCGGGGGCATACCGGGTGCGGCTGGACGTGCAGACCGGCGTCTGCGTGCTCACCGAGGCCCTCGGCGGCGACATCGCAGGACGGGGCCACGACCTGCGGATCGAGGCGGTCGACGAGCCGATGGCCGACGTCCTCTTCGTCGAGCCGCGCCGGCGCTGGTGACGTGCTGGAACGGCCCCGTCCAGAGGCTCGCGCCGAGCGTGGTGACGTGCTGGAACGGCCCCCTGCAGGGCCCCGCGGTGAGCGTGCGAGCCGTGGGGGCAGGGGGTCCTTTCAGTAGCCGGGGCCGACCTGGCCCACCGCGCCCAGCAGGACGCGCAGCGCGGCCAGCTGCTGCTCCCGGGCCGGCGGTCCCGCGGCCGCCCAGGCGTCGAGCGCGCAGTCCGGGTCCTCGGCGGTGTGCCCGCACCCGGGCGGGCACTCGGTCGCGGCCTCGGCGATGTCCTCGAACGCGGAGAGGACGTCGTCGGCGGTGACGTGGGCCAGGCCGAACGAACGGATGCCGGGGGTGTCGATGACGGTCCCGCCGCCGGGCAGATCGAACAGCACCGCCGACGACGACGTGTGCCGGCCTTTGCCGATCTTGCTGACGTCGCCGGTCGCCCGCAGCGCGTCGGGCACGAGCCGGTTGACCAGCGTGGACTTCCCGACGCCGGACTGGCCGACGAAGACGCTCATCCGGTCGCGCAACCGGTCCACCAGGTCCTCCAGCGGGAGCTCCCGGGACATGGGGACCGCGTCGAGGCTGAGCCCGGCGTAGCGGGCCAGCAGCGGCTCCGCGGACGCGAGATCGGTCTTGGTGAGGCACAGCAGCGGCTCGAGCCCGCCGGCGTAGGCGGCGACCAGGCAGCGGTCGAGGAAGCCGTACGCCGGCTCGGGGTCGGTGACCGAGGTGACGATGACCAGCAGGTCGGCGTTGGCGACGACCACGCGCTCAGTGGGATCGGTGTCGTCGGCGGTGCGGCGCAGCGACGTGGCCCGCTCCTCGATGACGACGATGCGGGCCAGGGTGTCCGTGCGCCCGCTGGTGTCCCCGACGACCCGCACCCGGTCGCCGACGACGACGCCGTGCCGCCCCAGCTCCCGGGCCCGCATCGCCGTGACGTCGACCGGCGCGCCGCCGGGCCCCTCGACCCGCACCGTCATCCGCCCGCGGTCGACGGCGATCACCAGGCCGGGGACGGCGTCGGCGTGCATGGGCCGGGTGCGGGTGCGGGGGCGCGAGCCGCGCCGGCTGGGCCGGACGCGGACGTCGTCCTCGTCCATCCGCCGGGCACCGCGCTGCCCGCTCAGGGGACGGCCCCGATCGGCTCGCCCAGCAGGCCGGCCCAGCGTTCGCGGAAGTCGGGCAGGGTCTTGGTGACCGCGCCGGCGTCGGTGACCGTGATGCCCTCGACCGCGAGGCCGAGGACGGCGGCGGCCATGACCATGCGGTGGTCGGCGTAGGAGTCGAGCACCGCGGCCCGCCGGGGGCCGGGCTCGATCTCCAGCCCGTCGGGCAGCTGCCGCACCCGGGTGCCCACGGCGGTCAGCACCTCGTCGAGCGCCTGCAGCCGGTCGGTCTCGTGCCCGCGCAGGTGCGCGATCCCGGTGAGCCGGGACGGGCCGTCGGCCAGCGCGCACAGCGCGGCGAGCACCGGCGTCAGCTCGCCCACCTCGCCCAGGTCGGCGACCAGCGGCCGGACGGTGCCGGTGCCGGTGACCTGCAGCCCCTCGGCCGTGCGGACCACCTCGGCGCCCATCGCGGGCAGCAGCCGGTCCAGGTGCGCCCCGGGCTGCGTGGTGACGGCCGGCCAGTCGCGCACGGTGACCCGGCCACCGGTGACCAGCGCGGCCGCGAGGAACGGCGCGGCGTTGGAGAGGTCGGGCTCGACCACCCGGTCGAGCGCGGCGACCGGCCCGGGGGCGACCCGCCAGCCGCGGTCGGTGGCGGTGACGTCGACGCCGTGCTCCCGCAGCGTGGTCACCGTCATCTCGACGTGCGGCATCGAGGGGACCCCGCCGGCCAGTGCGAGGTCCAGGCCCTCGTCGAAGCGGGCGGCGGCCAGCAGCAGCCCCGAGACGATCTGGGAGGACTCCCCGGCGTCGACCTCGACGGGGCCGCCCCGCACCCGGCCGGCGCCGTGCACGGTGAACGGCGCGCGGCCGCGACCGTCGTCGTCGACCCGCACACCCAGGGCGCGCAGCGCGGCGAGCAGACCGCCGTTGGGCCGCTCGTGCAGCCGCGGGTCGCCGTCGACGCGCACCGGGCCGTCGGCCAGGGCGGCCACCGGCGGCAGGAACCGCAGGATCGTGCCGGCCAGCCCGGCGTCGACCACGGCCGGACCGCGCAGCGGACCCGGGGTCACGACCACGTCGTCGCCGTCGTCCACCACCTGCACCCCGAGGGCGCGCAGCGCCGCGGCCATGAGGTCGGTGTCGCGCGCCCGGAGCGGCCGCACCAGCCGGCTCGGGCCGTCCGCGAGCGCCGCCAGCACCAGGGCCCGGGCGGTCAGGGACTTGGAGCCGGGCAGGGTGACGACGGCGCCGACAGGGGACGGGTGGTGCGGTGCGGACCAGGCAGGCGTCACGGGTCCATCCTGCCTGGCCCTGCGGCCCCGCTGCAGGGGCCCGCCGTGAGCTTGCGAGTGGTGGGGGCAGCGGGGTCCTTCTACCGCTCAGCCGGCCTGCGGCTTGTCGGCCTTCCTGACCGGCACGGTGCGCAGCAGCCGCCGGTTGGCGAACTCGAACATCGCCAGCTCGGAGAGCTCGCGGCCGTAGCCGGACCGCTTGACGCCGCCGAAGGGGAGGTCCGGGAAGGAGGCCGTGGGCTGGTTGATCCACACCATGCCGGCCTCGAGCCGTTCGGCCACCGACCGCGCGCGGTCGAGGTCGCTGCTCATGACGGTGGCACCGAGGCCGAAGTCGCTGTTGTTCGCCAGCTCGACGGCCTCGTCGGCGTCCTTCACCTTGTAGACGACGGCCGCGGGGCCGAACAGCTCCTCGCTGAAGGCCCGCATCTCCGGCGTGACGTCGGTCAGGATCGTGGCCTCGACGAAGGCGCCGGGCAGATCCGGGCGCTGGCCGCCGGCGATCACGGTCGCGCCCTTGTCGATCGCGTCCTGGATCTGCGCGTGCAGGTCCTGGGCGGCGCGCTCGCTGGACAGCGGCGCCAGCGTCGTGCCCGGGTCGGCCGGGTCGCCGGGGGCGAAGGTCGAGAACGCCTGCTTGAGCCCCTCGACGAAGGACTCGTAGAGCTCCTCGGTGACGATCAGCCGCTTGGACGCGGTGCACGCCTGGCCGGTGTTCTGCATCCGGCCCATGGTCGCCGCCTTGACGGTGGCGGCCATGTCCTCGGCGTCCAGCACGATGAACGGGTCGCTTCCGCCGAGCTCGAGCACCGACTTCTTGAGGTGCTTGCCGGCCAGGGCGGCGACCGAGCTGCCGGCCCGCTCGCTGCCGGTCAGGGTCACGCCCTGCACCCGCCGGTCGGCGATCACCTGTTCCACGTCGGAGATCGCCAGGAAGACGTTGGTGAAGAGACCCTCGGGGGCGCCCGCATCGGTGAAGAGGCGCTCGATGGCCTGGGCGCACTGCGGCACGTTCTCCGAGTGCTTCAGGATGACGGTGTTGCCCAGGACAAGGTTCGGCCCCGCGACCCGGACCACCTGGTAGAAGGGGTAGTTCCACGGCTCGATGGCGAACAGGACACCGATCGGCTCCGTCCCGATGACGGCCTCGCCCTTGCCGAACATCGGGTCGATCGACGTGGGCTCGAGGAAGTCGGCGCCCTTCTCGGCGTAGTACTTCAGGATCATCGAACAGAGCTTGAGCTCCCCGACGGCCTCGTCGCGGCGCTTGCCCATCTCGCGGGTGATGAGTCCGGCGAACTCGTCGAGCCGCTCGCCCAGCAGCTCGGCGGCGCGCGCCACGACGGCCGCGCGCTCCGCCACGGGACGGCGCCGCCACTCCTGGTACGCGGCGTGCGCCCGCTCGATGACGCCGTCGATCTCGGCGGCGTCGAGGAACGGGAACTCCTGCTCGGTCTCCCCGGTGTAGGGATTCACCGTCGCGTACGGGCGGGCAGCGGCGTCGCTGGCGGTCTTCGGGTGCTCGGTCGGTGGCTTCTGGGTAACAGTCACGCGGTGATCCTCGTCTCTCGTCGGCTGTTGCGACAGGGGGGCTACCCGCGCCCATGCGGGACACGCACCCGAGGTTCGCTGTCGGCGGGGCCACCTAGAGTTCGAACGGTCAATACCGACCGGACCCGAGGAGGCGCCCGTGTGCGGTCGCTACGCGGCCAGCCGCAAGCCCGAGGACCTCGTTCTCGAGTTCGAGGCGGTCCCCGCCGGAGGACAGCCCCCGCTGGCTGCCGACTACAACGTGGCACCGACCAAGGACGTCCACGTGGTGCGGCACGCCCGGGAGCGCGACGCCGAGGGCGTGCCCACCGACGAGGGGCACCGCGAGCTGCGGGCGGTGCGCTGGGGGCTGGTGCCCTCGTGGGCCAAAGATGCGTCGGTCGGCAACCGGATGCTCAACGCGCGGGCGGAGTCGCTGACCGAGAAGCCGGCCTTCCGCAGCGCGGCCCGCTCGCGGCGGTGCCTGGTCCCGGCCGACGGCTGGTACGAGTGGGCCAAGCGCCTGGACTCCCCGGCCAAGCAGCCCTACTTCATCACCCCGGAGGACGGCTCGGTGCTCGCCATGGCCGGCCTCTGGGAGGTCTGGGGGAAGGGCGAGGACCGGCTGTACACGTGCACCGTGGTCACCGCCCCGGCGACCGGCTCCCTCTCCGAGATCCACGACCGCATGCCGCTGGTGCTGCCGAAGGAGCGCTGGGCGGAGTGGCTGGACCCGGCGCGCGAGGACGTCGCGGAGCTCGCCAGGCCCACGCCGCCCGAGTTCGTCGAGAGGCTGGAGCTGCGGCCGGTGAGCCCGGCGGTCAACAGCGTGCGGAACAACGGACCCGAGCTGCTGGCCAGGGCGGACGGCGTGGACGCACCCGCTCATCAGGACGCCTTTCCTGTTCCCCTGCGGAGCAGTGACGACCAGCCGGCGCTGTTCTGACGTGGTCGCGGACGAGGTCCCCGCCCCGGTCGACGCGCCGCCGCAGGCCCCACCGCCCGGCGGTGCGCTCCCGGCCTGGGTCGCAGCGGGGCTGACCTTCCTCAGCTCCGGCGCCGTCCTCGTGCTGGAGATCGTCGGCCTGCGGCTCATCGCGCCCTACGTCGGCGTCACGGTGCAGACGAGCACCGCCGTCATCGGGTTCGCCCTCGCGGCGATCGCCGCCGGTGCCTGGCTGGGCGGTGCCACCGCCGACCGCACGGACCCGCGCCGGCTCCTCGCGCCGCTGCTGGTCGCCGGCGGCGCGCTGGTCGTGGCTGTGCTGCCGCTGGTGCGCTTCACCGGCTCGCTGCTCAGCGGCGCCGACGCCGGCGGGGTGCTGCTGCTGGCCGCCGTCGCCGTCGTCGTGCCGGCCGCGCTGCTGTCGGCGGTGCCGCCGATGGTGGTGAAGTTGCAGCTGGCCAGCCTGGACGAGACCGGCGCGGTCGTCGGGCGGCTCTCGGGCATCGGCACCCTGGGCGGGATCGCGGCGACGTTCGCCACCGGGTTCGTGCTCGTGGCGATCCTGCCCAGCAGCGTCATCCTGGTCGCCACCGGTGCGGTCACCGTGCTCACCGGGCTGGTGGTGGGCGTGGTCCTGCGGCGCGGGGGCGGCCCCCGGACCGTCCCCGCCGGGCTGCTCGCGCTGGTCGTGGTGGGCGGGGGTCTGGCGGCGGTCGCCCCGACGCCGTGCGAGGAGGAGACCGCCTACCACTGCGCGCGCGTGGTCGCCGACCCGGAGCGACCCTCGGGCCGGGTGCTGATGCTGGACACCCTGCGGCACTCCTACGTCGACCTGGCCGACCCCACCTACCTGGAGTTCGCCTACGTGCGTGCGATCGCCGCGGTGACCGACGCCGTCTTCCCTGCGGGGGAGCCGGTGTCGGCGTTGCACGTCGGCGGCGGCGGGCTCACGTTGCCGCGGTACCTGGCCGAGGTGCGCCCCGGCACGGAGAGCCTCGTGGTGGAGGTCGACCCCGAGGTGGTCGCCATGGACCGCGAGCAGCTCGGGCTGGAGACCTCGCCGGACCTGCGGGTGCGGGTGGCCGACGGCCGGGTGGGGCTGGCCGAGGAGCCGGCGGGGGAGCGCGACCTCGTCGTCGGCGACGCCTTCGGCGGGCTCTCGGTGCCCTGGCAGCTCACGACGCGCGAGGCGCTCGAGCTGGTCGACCGGGCCCTGGCCGAGGACGGCGTCTACGCGGTCAACCTGATCGACCACCCGCCGCTGTCGTTCGTGCGGGCGGAGCTGGCCACGATGCGCGAGGTGTTCGACCACGTGGTCCTGCTCGCCCGCGCGCCGGTGCTCGCCGGGGAGGACGGTGGCAACGTGATCGCGGTGGCGTCGCAGCAGCCGCTGCCGGTGGGGGAGATCGCCGCGGCGCTGGGTGACCAGGACCTGGTCTGGCAGGTCGCCGAGGGCGAGGAGCTGGCGCGGTTCGTCGGCGACGCCGGCGTGCTGACCGACGACTTCGCCCCCGTCGACCAGCTCCTGAACCCGTACGGCTGAGCTCGGCGGTGCCCGACCCGTGATCTCGTCCTCGCGGTCGGCGAGGGCGCAGGTCGCTCGACGGGCTCGGACAAGGCCCGAGCGGAAGTCGGAGGTGCGTCCCTCGCGAGACCGGCCGAGCCTCGGCGCTCGCCGGGGCCGTGCACATTTGGACCGTACAAAAAATATGCTAGCGTCCCCCTCGATTCGCATGGCGCGCGTCACAGCGAGCGGGAGGGGGCCCCGTGTTCCGGCACGTCGCGGTGTTCGAGTGGTCGGACGAGGCCACGGAGCAGGAACGCGCGGCCGCTGTCGCAGCCCTGGAGGCGTGGGCGGCTGGACCGGCGACCGCCTTCGGTCGGCTCACCGTGGGTGTCGACGCCGGCCTGGCCGACGGCAACGGGGACGTCGTCGTGGTCATGGACCTGCCCGATCGCGAAGCGTATGCCGCCTATGCGGTGGACGAGGCGCACCAGACGCTCGTGCGCGAGCACGTGCGCCCCATCCTGCGTCGGCGCACCGCCGTGCAGCACCAGTTGTAGGCGGTCGGCGTGGACCTCGGGCTGGACGGGCGACGAGCAGCGGTGGCCGCGGCCACCGGCGGGCTCGGCTACGCGACGGCGGCCGCGCTCGTGGCCGAGGGGGTGCGGGTGACGATCTGCGGCTCCGACCCCGCTCGCGCCGAGGCGGCGGCCGGACGTCTCGGCGCCGGTACCGCGTGGGTCGTGGCAGACCTGGCCGACCCCGGGGAAGGGGAGCGGTTCGTGCGCCTGGCGCAGGAGGCCATGGGCGGGGTCGACATCCTGGTGCCCAACGCCCCGGGCCCGCCCGCGGGAACGTTCACCCAGGTCGGAGCGGACCAGTACGCCCCGGCGCTCGAGCTGAGCCTGCTCTCCACCGTGCGCATGTGCCTCGCCGCGGTGCCGGGGATGCGCGAGCAGGGCTGGGGCCGGGTGGTCGCCATCACCTCGATCGCGGTGCGGCAGCCCGTGCCGAACCTGATCCTGTCCAACACCGCCCGGGCCGGGCTGACCGGCTTCCTCAAGACGGTGGCCCGTGAGGTGGCCCCCGACGGGGTGACGGTGAACTCGGTCCAGCCCGGCCTGCACGACACCGAGCGCCTGCGCCACGTGTGGGGGGACGGCATCACGGCGGAGGTGGCGAGGATCCCCGCCCGTTCCCTCGGCCGGCCGGAGGACTTCGGCGCCGCGGTCGCCTTCCTCTGCTCGGAGAGCGCCCGCTACATCACCGGCGCTGCGGTTCCCCTGGACGGCGGCATGAACCAGGGGCTGCAGTGACGCGACCCCGGCCGTGCACCACCGACGACGGCAGTGCCCGATCCGATCCACCGGAGGAGAAGTACACGTGAAGACCTACGGCGCCGTGCTGCGCGATGCAGGTTCGGACTACGAGATCGTCGAACTGGAGGTCGGCGATCCGGGCCCGGGTGAGGTGCTGGTCGAGATGGCCTTCGCGGGGCTCTGCCACTCCGACGTGCACCTGCGCCAGGCCAACGCCGGCGGTCGCTACCCGATCGTCGGCGGTCACGAGGGTTCGGGAACCGTGCTGGCCGTGGGCGCGGGGGTCGACCGGGTGCAGCCCGGCGATCACGTCATCACCAGCTTCCTGCCCGCGTGCGGGCACTGCCGGTGGTGTGCGGCCGGGCGGTCCAACCTGTGCGACGATCGCGACCGGGCAGCTGCCCACCGGCACCTGGCCCTTCACCCTGGACGGCGAGGCACTCGGGGGCTACTGCATGGTGGGCGCCTTCGCCCGCCACACCTTGCTGAGCGAGTACTCCTGCGTGCGCATCGAGCCCTGGGTCCCCATGGACACCGCTGCCCTGCTGTCCTGCAGCGTGCCCACGGGCTGGGGGTCGGCCGTGTACGCGGGCGGTGTCAAGCCGGGTGACACGGTCGTCGTGGTCGGGGCGGGCGGCGTGGGGGTGAACGCCGTCCAGGGGGCCGCGCACGCCGGCGCCCAGCACGTCATCGCCGTGGACCCCGTGGCGTTCAAGCGCGACTTCGCGATGACCGTGGGAGCGACGCACACGGCCGAGGACACCCGCGCGGCCGCCGACCTGGCCCACCAGCTCTCCTGGGGCGTGGGAGCCGACGTGGTGGTGGTGACCACCGGTGAGCTGGACGCGGAGACCACCAAGGGCGCGGTCCGGTGCGTCGGCAAGGGTGGGACCCTGGTCCTCACCGCGCTCGCCGGCGTGGCGACGGAGACGACCCTCTCCCTGCTGGGCAACCCCATCACCGTCTTCGAGCAGCGGATCCAGGGCTCGCTGTTCGGTGGCTGCAACCCCTTCCGGGACATCCCCAGACTGCTGCGGATGCACCAGGAGGGCTCGCTGGAACTGGACTCCCTGATCACCCGGCGGTACTCGCTCGAGGAGTTGCGCCAGGGATACGCGGACCAGGCCGCCGGCGAGACGATCCGCGGCCTGCTCGTCCACGGCTGAGTCGCAGGCACGCCCGTTCCCGAACACCTCCACCACCGGGGGCGCCCGTCCACCCGCCGGTCACCGACCCGGCGCGGCGGATGCGCGGTCCCGAGCGCGAAGAGTCCGGCCCCGCCGCCGGACCTGCCCCGAGGAGCGAGATGAACACCGCCGTCCAGGTCGAGGACCGCTACCGCCAGTCCGAAGGACTCCTCCACGTCACCGGCATCCAGGCGCTGGTCCGCGTAGCGCTGGACCAGGTGCGCGCCGACCGGCGACGCGGACAGCGCACCGCCGGCTTCGTCTCGGGCTACCCCGGGTCCCCCCTGGGTGGCTTCGACATGGAGCTGGGCCGCCGGGGTGACCTGCTCGAGGAGCACGACATCGTCTTCCGGCCGGGGGTGAACGAGGAGCTCGCCGCCACCGCGGTGGCCGGCAGCCAGCTGGCCCAGACCCGTCCCGAACTGCGCTACGACGGCGTGACCGGCATCTGGTACGGCAAGGCCCCAGGTGTCGACCGCGCCGTGGATGCCCTCCGGCACGGCAACATGGCCGGTGCCGCGCCGCGTGGCGGCGTGCTGGCGCTCGTCGGCGACGACCCGTCCGCCAAGTCGTCGACCATGCCCAACGCCTCCGAGGCGACCATGGCAGCCGTCGGGATGCCGGTCCTCTACCCGGGTGACGCGCAGGACGCGCTCGACATGGGGCGGCACGGGATCGCGCTGTCGCGGGCCTCCGGGCTCTGGGTCGGGGTCAAGATCGTCACGGACGTCGCCGATGGCTCGGGCACCGTGGAGGTCCATCCCGACCGGATCGTCCCCGTGGTGCCGGACATGACCGTCGACGGACGGGTGTTCCGGCACGAGGTCCGCGGCATGCTGCTGCAGCCGACGTCGGGTGAGCTCGAGTCGACGCTGCACCACGAGCGCCCGCTGATCGCGCAGCGGTACGCCGCGGCGAACGGGCTGGACGGCATCACCAGATCGGGAGCCGACGACCGCGTCGGCATCGTGGCGGCGGGGAAGACCTATCTCGACGTCTGCCAGGCCCTGGCCTCGCTCGGGCTGGACGAGGCCGAGTGCCGCCGCCGGGGCGTGCGGCTGCTCAAGCTCGGGATGGTCACCCCCGTGGAGCCGGGGATCATCCGCTCGTTCGCCGAGGGGCTGCGGGAGATCGTCGTCGTCGAGGAGAAGCGGTCCTTCGTCGAGGCGGCGGTCAAGCAGATCCTCTACGGCCGCACCGGGGCGCCGGTCGTCCACGGCAAGACGGGCCCCGATGGGAGCCGGCTCGTGCCGGCCTCCGGAGAGCTGGAGCCCGACCTGCTGGCCGGCGTGCTCGCGCGGCGGCTGCTGGCGCTCGGCGGCATGCCGTCGGTGGAGGCGTGGTCGGAGGCGCGGACCGCCCGCGCCGCCCGGGAGGAGCGCCGGCCCGCGCTGCTGCCGCTGCTCAGCCGGACGCCGTACTACTGCTCCGGATGCCCGCACAGCACGTCGATGGCTGCTCCCGAGGGGGCCCTCATCGGCACCGGGACCGGCTGCAGCTCCCTGGCCGTCCTGATGAAGCCCGAGACGGTGGGCGACGTCAGCGTGCTCATGCAGATGGGCGGCGAGGGCAGCCAGTGGATCGGCATGGCGCCCTTCGTCGACGTGCCCCACATGGTCCAGAACATCGGGGACGGCACGTTCCACCACTCCGGGAGCCTGGCCCTGCGCGCGGCCGTCGCCTCCGGGGTGGACATGACGTACAAGCTGCTCTACAACTCGGCCGTCGCCATGACAGGTGGGCAGAGCGCCCAGGGCGGCATGACCGTCCCGGCGCTGGCCTCGATGCTGACCGCCGAGGGCGTCGCCCGCATCATCGTCACCACCGACCAGCCGGAGAAGTACCGGCGCGTGCGGCTGCCCGCGAAGACGCAGGTGTGGCACCGCGACCGCCTGGTCGAGGCCCAGGAGGAGCTGGCGCGCGTACCCGGCGTCACGGTGCTCGTGCACGACCAGGAGTGCGCCACGGAGAAGCGCCGGCGGCGCAAGCGCGGCTTGCTGCCGGAGCCGGCCACCCGTGTGGTGATCAACGAGCGGGTCTGCGAGGGGTGTGGCGACTGCGGGCAGAAGTCCAACTGCCTCTCGGTCGTCCCGGTCGACACGGAGTTCGGCCGGAAGACGCAGATCCACCAGGCGTCGTGCAACAAGGACTACACCTGCCTGGCGGGCGACTGCCCGTCCTTCCTCACCGTCGTGCCCGGCGAGCAGTCGCCGAGGCCGACGGCCGCCGAGCTCGACGACGCCACGCTGCCGGCGCCCACCGCCCGGGTCGCGGCGGACGACTTCGCACTGCGCATCGTCGGCATCGGCGGCACCGGCGTGGTCACGGTCGCGCAGATCCTCGCCACGGCGGCTCAGCTCGGGGGACTGCACGTGCGCGGCATGGACCAGACGGGGATGGCGCAGAAGGGTGGTGCGGTCGTCTCCGACCTGAAGTTCACCCGGGCAGCCGTGGTCCAGGCCGCGCGGGTGGCGGGGGAGGAGTGCGACCTCCTGCTGGGGTGCGACATCCTCGTGGCGGCCGAGGCGAAGAACCTCGCGGCGGCGGATCCGGCACGCACGGTCGCCGTCGTCTCGACCGCGCAGGTCGCCACCGGTGCGATGGTGTCCGACCCGGGGGTGTCCTTCCCGCCGCAGGAGCAGCTGGAGGACCGGATCCGGGCGGCGACCCGGGACGACGACGCGGTGTTCCTCGACGCCCACCGGCTGACCCAGCAGCTGTTCGGCAGCGACCAGTCGGCCAACGTGCTGCTCCTGGGCTCCGCCTACCAGGCCGGCGCGCTCCCTGTCCACGCCTCGGTGATCGAGGAGGCGATCGCGGTCAACGGCGCGGCCGTCCAGGTCAACGTGCAGGCGTTCCGTCGCGGTCGGCAGGCGGTGGCGGATCCCGCCGGGCTCGCCGCCGCCCTGGTCGAGATGGTCCCGCCGGCGGCGGAGCCGGCGCCGCCGGCGCCCGAGGTCGCCGCCCTGATCGCGTCGGTGCAGGCGCCGGTCGGCTCGGAGCTGGCGCGCTGCATCGGCGTGCGCGTGCCCGACCTGGTCGCGTACCAGGACCTCGGCTGGGCGCAGGACTACGCCCGGCTCGTCGAGCAGGTGCGCGCCGCGGAGGCCGAGGTGGTCCCGGGGAGCGGGGAACTGGCCGAGGCGGTCGCGCTGGGGCTGTACAAGCTGATGTCGTACAAGGACGAGTACGAGGTCGCCCGGCTCTCGATCGACCCGGCCGTCGAGGCCGACGTCGAGTCCCGCTTCGGCCGGGGGGCGCGCTACAGCTACCGCCTGCACCCGCCCCTGCTCCGGTACCTGGGCCGCAAGGACAAGATCGCGATCGACGCCCGCGCCGCGCGGCCGGTCCTGCGCGCGCTCTACGGCATGCGCCGGCTCCGCGGGAGCGCGCTCGACCCGTTCGGCCGCAGCCACGTCCGTCGCACCGAGCGGGCGCTCATCCAGGAGTACCGGGAGCTCGTGCACCGCCTGCTCGAGGGGCTGACCACGGACAACCACGGCGTGGCCGTCGAGCTGGCGGCTCTCCCGGACATGGTGCGCGGCTTCGAGGAGATCAAGTTGGACAACGTCGCCCGGTACCGCGAGCGCCAGCGGAACGCCCTGCGGCGGTTCGCCGGGACCGCGGCCCCGCTCGCCACCACCCCGAGGAGCTGACCCATGCCCGAGACCGACCTGCAGGACCTGCGCGCGGGTGTGCGCGACCTGGCATCGTCCTTCCCCGCGGAGTACTGGCGACGCTGCGACGCCGCCCGCGAGTACCCGGAGGCGTTCGTGCGCGCGCTCACCGAGGCCGGCTGGCTCTCGGTGCTCATCCCCGAGGAGTACGGGGGAGGAGGGCTCGGCCTCGCCGAGGCCTCGGTGATCATGGAGGAGATCAACAGCACCGGGGCGAGCACGTCGGCGTGCCACGCGCAGATGTACACGATGGGGGCCGTGCTGCGGCACGGCTCGCAGGCGCAGAAGCGCACCTACCTGCCCGACATCGCCGCGGGCAAGCTGCGACTGCAGGCGTTCGCCATCACCGAACCCGACGCGGGCTCGGACACCACCCGGATCACCACGTTCGCCCGGCGGACCTCCGACGGCTACGTCGTCAACGGCCGCAAGATGTGGATCTCCCGCGTCCAGCACAGCGACCTCATGCTGCTGCTCGCCCGGACCACGCCCCGCGACCAGGTGGCCAAGCGCACCGACGGGCTCAGCCTCTTCCTCGTCGACCTGCGGGCAGCCGGCTCCTCCGTCCGCGCCGAGCCCATCGACACGATGGTGAACCACGAGACCAACGCCGTGTTCATCGACGACCTGGAGCTACCCGCCGACGCCCTCGTCGGGATCGAGGGCCAGGGGTTCCGGCACGTCCTCAGCGGCATGAACGCCGAGCGGATCCTGCTGGCCAGCGAGAGCATCGGCGACGCCCGCTGGTTCCTGGACACGGCGTCGGCCTACGCCCGCGACCGCGTCGTGTTCGGCAGGCCGATCGGGGACAACCAGGGCGTGTCCTTCCCGCTGGCACGGGCCTGGGCGGACATGCGAGCTGCGTCCCTGGTCCGTGACCGGGCGGCCGAGCTGTTCGACCAGGGCGAGACCGCGGGCACGGACGCGAACATCGCGAAGCTCCTGGCGTCCGAAGCGGCGTGGGCGGCGGCCAACGCGGCCATGACGACCCTCGGGGGTTACGGCATGGCTGCCGAGTACGACGTGGAGCGCAAGTTCCGTGAGTCGCGCCTCTACCTCGTCGCGCCGGTGTCGAACCACCTCATCCTCCAGCACGTCGCCGGGCACGTCCTGGGTCTGGGCCGCGGCTGATCCCCGGCCCGTCCGGGAGGGATCTCCCGGACGGGCCGGTCAGCCTGCCGCGTCCGCCAGCAGTGCGCGGGCACGCTCGACCAGGGGGCGGTCGACCATCGCGCCCCCCACGGTCCCGACACCGCCGTCGCCGCCGGCGGTGGCGACCACCGCCCGGGCCCAGGCGAGCTCCTCGGCAGAGGGCCGCCATGCCCGGCCGACGACCTCCACCTGGCGCGGGTGGATGCACAGCTTCCCGCCGAAGCCGTTCTCCCGGGCGGCACGGGCGTCGGCGGCCAGGACGTCCGGCGCGTCGAGCTCGGTGGTCACCCCGTCCAGCGGTGCGGGCAGGCCGGCCAGCCGTGAGGCCAGGACGAGTTCTGCCGCGAGCTGGCGCACCAGGGGCGAGCGCGGGGTGACCCCCAGGTCCAGCGCCAGGTCCTGATCGCCCAGGGCCAGTCGCGCCGAGGCGCGGGCCAGCTCACGGGCGGCGGCGATCCCGGCGGCGGTCTCGACGAGAGCGATCACCGGCCCGCCGGTCGCCTCGCCCGCCGCCCGCACGTGGCCGGGGTCCTCGGCACGGGCCAGCATGACGGCCATCAGGCCGGGGCTCCCTGCCAGCGCGGCGACGTCGTCCTCGTGGCCCGGCGCGTGCGCGGCCTGCACGCGGACGACTGCCCTGCCGTCCTCGTCGAGCCACCGGCGGACGTGTTCCCGGGCCGCTGCCCGCCGGCCAGGGGCGACGGCGTCCTCGAGGTCGAGGATCGGCACCGCGCCCGAGCCGGCGGCCCTGTCGAAGCGTTCCGGGCGATCTCCGGGGACGAACAGGTAGGCGCGCGAACCGGTCAGCGGAGTGCTCATCGCTCCTCCGCGACGACCGAGGGTCGGGCCGAGGTCGGGCCGCGGCCCTGTCGGTAGACCAGCAGGGTCCGGGTGAACGTGATCACCACGGTGCCCTCCTGGGTGTATCCCGTGGTCCGCACGGTGACCAGGCCGGTGCTCTCCCGGGAGCGGGACGGTCGCAGCGCCAGCACCTCCGACCGGGAGTACACGGTGTCGCCCTCGAACAGCGGGTGCGGCATCCGGACCTCGTCCCACCCCAGGTTCGCGAAGACGTTCTGGGAGACGTCGGTCACCGACTGGCCCGTGACCAGGGCGAGGGTCAGGCACGAGTTGACGATCGGCCGGCCGAACTCCGTCTGCGCGGCGTAGTGGGGGTCGAAGTGCGGGTGGGCGGTGTTCTGGGTCAGCAGCGTGAACCAGGAGTTGTCGGTCGCGGTGATCGTGCGTCCGAGCGGGTGCTCGTAGACGTCACCGACCTCGAAGTCCTCGTAGAAGCGTCCGTTCCAGCCCGGCTTGTTGGCCACGGCACCCCCTCCGCCGGTGAAGCGCCGACTCCGCGTGCCCGCTCCCGCGGTCACGGGCTCACGATCGCACAAAATATAGGAAGCTGGGAACGGGTCGCCGCCTCCGGTACCGCCGCCTCCGGTACCGCCGCCTCCGGTACCGCCGCCTCCGGTATGCCGCCCGAGGTCAGCCCGCCGCGGGCAGCCCTTCGGCCAGCGACCGCAGCACGAGCGCCAGCTGGAGCTGCAGGGCCCGGTCGTGATCCCGCCAGTCCGGCCCGAGCAACTCGGTCACCCGGTCCAGCCGTTGGTAGAGCGTGTTGGCATGCACGTGCAGCTCGGCGCACGTGCGGGCGTGGTGCTGGGCGTTGCGGAGGAAGCTCGCGAGGGTGTCGACCAGGTTCCTGTTCCGCTGGGCGTCCCAGTCGAGCAGAGGGCCCAGCGTCGCGCTCACGAAGGCGTGCAGCTCACCCCGGCCGGCCGGGCTCAGCAGCGCCCGGTAGATCCCGAACGCGGCCGACGTGGCTGCCACTTCCGGGCGTCCCAGGGCGTGCAGAAGGGCGGCGGTCTGCCGCGCCTCCTGGTGGGCGGCCCGGATCGAGGCGGCCCCGCCGCCGCACGGGGCCAACCCGACGGCGGCGGGGAGCGGGCTGCCCGGTGCCCGCAGCCAGGCGAGGGCGTCCTCGGCGCTCGGTCCGGTCAGCAGGACCACCTCCCGCCCCTGGTGCTCGGCAGACCAGCCGCGCGCTCCCTTGGCCAGGCGGGCTGCGGTCCGGGCAGCGGGCTGGAGGTCTCGCGCGCCCGGGTCCAGCACCGCCACGGCGGTGACCGCATCCACGTCGAGCCCAGCTGCCCGCCCCCGCCGGCGGGCTCCCGCATCATCGACGTCGCCGGCGAGGAGGGCCTGGAGGAACTCACCCCTGCTGCGCAGCTCGGCCAGGGCAACCGCCCGCTCGGTGACCACGACGAGGGCCAGCGAGGTCGCCGCCGTCTGCAGCAGACCGGCCAGTTCCGCGTCCGCCCCCTCGACGTCCCAGACGACGAGGCAGCCGGCGGGGCCGTCGCTGAGCGTCACCGGGACCAGCACCCCCGAACGGCTGCCGGTCCGGACCGTCCGGTGCCCAGGGGTGGCGAGCCGGTCCGGCCACGGCGCGTCCCCGGTCTCGGCGTCCCGGAGGAGATCCGGTCCCTCCGCGGAAGGTGCGGCGTCCAACCGCCCGCCGACGGGATCCCAGACCTGCACCTCGCCGCCGACCGCCCGCTCCAGCGCCCGGGCGATGGCGGGGACACCACCTCCTCCGATCACGGCCGCGGTGAGCAGCTCCCGCAGCGCCGCCGCCCGCTCGCGCTGCTCCTCCGACCGGCGGAGCTCGGCGTTGCGGCGTGCCAGCTCACCCGCCGTGCCGCGGAGCTCGTCGATCAGCTGCGCGTTGCGCAGGGCGACGGCGGCGTGCGCGGCCAAGCCGGCCATCAGCTCGACGTCGTGGTCGGCGAAGCGTCGCGGACGGCGGTCACCGGCCAGTAGCACGCCGATGGTCTCCCCGCCGAGCTGGAGCGGGAGGCCGAGGATGCCGCCGAGCTGCTCGCTGCGCGCCGCCACGTCCATGTGCGCCAGCCGGTGGACCTGCGGGTCGGTGCAGTAGGACTCGGTCCACACCGGCCGGCCGGTGCGCAGCACCTCGCCACCGATGCCCTCGCCCTCCTGGAGCGTGATCCCGCGCAGCGCTCCACCCATCGAGCCGTCGACGACCTCGATCCGCAGCCCTTCGGGACGCCGCAGCATCAGGTAGGCCACGTCGGCGTCCAGCAGGCGGCGGGACTGGGCGGCCACCTCCTGGAGCACCTCGCCCGGATCGTGCATCGAACCCAACCGGCGGGCGAGGTCGTTGAGCACGACCAGCTCCCGGGAGTGGCGGCGGCCGGCGGCCAGGAGCTCCCGGACCCGCCCCGCCGCCGAGGCCTCCTCCTCGATCCGGACGCGCTCCGCGGGCGGGACGGCGGGGTCGGCCAGGAGCTCGGCGCGGTGGGCACCGAGCTCCTCGGCCGAGGCGTCGGCCGCCAGCAGGTGCAGCCAGGTGGCAGAGCGGTCGGTCACGGACGCGTCCTCCCCGGGTGGACGATGGGGCCACGTGCGGTCTCGGGCGGTGAGCGGATCGTCCATTGAGTGTGTCAGGGGCCACACCTACTCTCGGCAGGATGACCACCGGCACCTCGACCCCCAGTGGCGTGAGCGGATCCGCCACTGCAGCATCCGTCGCCGCCCGCGCCCCCGACGTGGTGGCGGCCCTCGGGGCGGCGCTGCCGCCCGGCCGGGTGGTCACCGACCCGGACGTGCTGGCCTCCTATGCGCACGACGAGGCTGAGTGGGCCGAGAACGTGCTCCCCGTCGCCGTGGTCCGGCCCCGCGCGGCCGAGGAGGTGCAGGCGGTCGTGCGCACGTGCATCGAGCACCGCACCCCGGTGGTCCCGCGTGGTGCCGGTACGGGGCTGTCCGGCGGGGCCAACGCCAGCGCGGGGTGCGTGGTCGTCTCCATGGAGGCGATGGACGCCGTGCTGGAGGTGGACGAGCTCGAGCGCTTCGCCGTCGTCCAGCCGGGGGTGGTCAACGACGACCTGCGCGCCCACGTCGCCCGCCACGGCCTCTGGTACCCGCCCGACCCGGCCAGCTCTCCCTGGTCGACCATCGGTGGGAACGTGGCGACCAACGCCGGTGGCGTGTGCTGCGTCAAGTACGGCGTCACCGGTGACTACGTGCTCGGCCTGCAGGTCGTGACCGGCACCGGTGAGCTGGTCCGGCTCGGTCGGCGGACCGCCAAGGGGGTGGCCGGGTACGACCTCACCGGCCTGATGGTCGGCAGCGAGGGCACGCTCGGCATCGTCACCGAGGTGACGGTGAGGTTGCGCCCGCTCCGCGATCCGGAGCGCACCGTGGCCGGTTACTTCGACTCGGTGGTCGCCGCCGGGGAGGCCGTCACCGCGGTCGCGGCGGCCGGGCTCACTCCTTCGGCGCTCGAACTGGTGGACCGGCACTGCCTGGCCGCCGTCGACGCCTGGAAGAACATGGGTCTGTCCGACGACGCCGAGGTCGTGCTGCTCGGCCGGGTGGACACCCCCGGCGCGGCCGGGGACGCCGAGGCCGAACGGATGCTGGCCGCCTTCGAGGGCGCCGGCGCGAGCTGGGCCGCCGTCAGCACCGATGCCGAGGAGGCGGACGCGCTCTTCGCCGCACGCCGGCTCGCCTACCCGGCGCTGGAGCGGCTGGGGCCGGTTCTCACCGAGGACGTGTGCGTCCCGAAGGCCGCCGTCCCGGCGATGCTCGCGCGCATCGAGCAGATCGGCGCCGCGCACGACATCGTCATCGCCAACATCGCCCATGCGGGAGACGGCAACCTGCACCCCTTGCTGATCACCCCGCCCGGCGACGAGGCCGCTCGTGACCGCGCCCAGCTGGCCTTCCACGAGATCATCGCCGGCGCCCTGGCGCTCGGCGGCACGGTCACCGGGGAGCACGGGATCGGACTGCTCAAGCGCGACGGCCTGGTCGCCGAGATCCCACCCGCCGTGCTCGCGATGCACCACGCGATCAAGGAGGCGCTGGACCCGCACGGCATCCTCAACCCGGGAAAGGTCGTCGCCGCGCGCCGGCGCTGACCGCGCGACCGACCTCGATGACGAGGGGCCACCGCCAGCGGGAGGCGGCCGCGTGCGCCCTGTGGACGGATCCACTACAGAGGGACCGGCATGGTGGAGCAATTCTCCCTGCTGGTCGCGCCGCCCGTCTCCTAGCGTCGTGACTGGAGTCACAAGTACCGACGCGCGGCGGTAGGCCGCGACCGGCCGGAGGAGCGGGCCGCCCACCCCTGGGCGCTCGCGCGCCGAGCCGGCCATCGGGGCGCGCCCTCGGCCGTTCGCGACCGAGCAGGCACCGCCGCAGTCGTTGCGCAGGTGTTACTTGACCGCATATATCGTATGTGGTGTTGTCTTCGTCACAGGTCAGCCGGACCGGGCTGGTCTTGTCGGCACCGAATCGAGGAGATGGCGTGCACAGCTCACAACGCACGAAGCGGGCCGCTGCGGTAGGCGCAGCGGCGGTGCTGGCGGCCTCGCTGGCCGCCTGCGGTGGGGACTCCGGCGGCGGTGGCGGTGGCGGTGGCGGGGCTCAGTCGTACGACTGGCAGTACGCCAACTACCTGCCCCCGAACTCCTCCTTGAGCACCGGGATCGCCAACTACTTCGACTCGATCGAGGAAGGCGGCGACATCACGGTCGAGGAGTTCTACCAGGAGGCGCTGCTGTCGGCGACGGACACGTTGCCGGGCGTCGCGCAGGGCCGGGCCGACCTCGGCTTCATGATCGCCCTCTACTACCCGGGCGAGCTGCCGCTCTCGCAGATCGTCGGCGTGCCCTTCCAGACCGACGACGCCGAGGCGCAGGTCCGGGCCATGAACGACCTGTACGAGAACAACGAGGCGTTCCGGGCGGAGTACGAGGACCAGGGCGTCCACGTGCTCAGTTTCGTGCCGCTCGCCCCCACCATGATCGCGACGGCGGAGCCGCTGTCCGGGCTCGACGATCTCGCCGGCCGGCAGATCCGCGCCGTCGGGCTGCTGAGCCAGGCGATCGAGCAGACCGGTGCGAGCCCGGTGGCGCTCTCGGCGCCGGAGGTCTACGAATCGGTCGAGCGCGGTGTCATCGACGGCTTCACGTCCTACCCGTTCGACGTGGCGGTCGCCAACAGCCTCAACGAGGTGGCACCCCACATGACGGACCCGGGTACCGGCCTCTACAACCTCGGCGCGCTGGTCATCACCAAGAGCCTCTGGGACGGCCTTCCCGAGGAGACGCGCGAGCTCATGACCGAGGAGATCGACCAGTACGTCACCGACGCCATCGCGCTGCTGGCCGAGGAGGAGGAGAACACCTGCGACACCTTCCTCGAGGCCGGCGGCACGCCGGGCGTCTTCCCGGAGGCCGACGTCGAGGAGTTCGAGAGCATCGTCGGTGACAGCGTGCTGGAGGCCTGGCGGGAGACGACCGTGAGCGCCGGCGCCTCCGAGGACGTGGTCGACGGATTCCTGGCGGACTACCAGGCCGCGCTGGAGGAGTACGCCGCGGAGTCCACCTACGTGCCCGGCCTCGTGGCCTGCGCAGAGCGGGGCGGCAACTGACCGGTTCCACACCGATGGGGGCGTCGGGGGACAACGATCCGTTGTCCCCCGACGCGCTGATCGGTGACCCGCACTCGATCGCCCCCATCGCCGGGTCAGCGGAAGATCGGGCCGACGGAACGGTCCGCAAGGTCATCCACGCGATCGCGACGACCTTCGGGGTCATCGCCGCCCTGCTCATCGTCGGCATCATGATCAGCACCGCTCTGGACGTGCTGGTCCGCCAGGTCACCGGCTCGTCCATCCCGGGCGTCGTCGAGTACAGCGAGGTGCTCCTCGCCGGGCTGGTGTTCCTGGGCCTCGCCTACGCGCAGCGCACCGGCGCGCACATCGGCGTGGACCTGGTCACCGAACGCCTGCCGGCGCGCGTCGCGCACGTCGTCCGTGCGATCGGGCTCTTCGTCGCGATCGCGGTGCTCCTGTGGATGACGTACGAGACGGCGATCGTGGCCATCAACTCGTTCCAGGTCGGAGAGTTCCGCTTCGGCCTCGTCCCCGTGCCCATCTGGCCGATCCGGATCGTAATCCCGCTCGGCCTCGTCGCCCTCGTCCTGGAGCTGGCGTTGAGCACCTACGACGAGATCGTCGGAGCCCGCACGGGTGCCCCGACGGTCCAGCACGAGCACCCCGAAGCGGCGTCCGCGGCCGCGGAGCGCGACGAGGACGCCCGGTCGTGACCGCGGGGCTCGTGGCGCTCCTCGCCGTCCTCGTCCTCCTCGTCCTGCTGTGCACCGGCGTACCGGTGGCCTTCGCCCTCGCTGCCGCGGGCATCCTCGGCCTGGTCATCTACCGCGGTGGTGACATCACGTCCGGCACGCTCGGCTCGCTGCCCTACCAGGCGACGGCGGAGGCGACGCTGGTCGTCATACCCATGTTCATCCTGATGGGCGTGCTGGCCGCGCACGCGCGGGTGGCCGAGGACGTCTTCCGGATCAGCCACCGGTTGCTGCGCCGGCTCCCCGGCGGCCTGGGGCTCGCCTCCATCGCGGCCTGCGCCGGCTTCGGTGCGGTGTCCGGATCGAGCGTGGCCACCACCGCGACCGTCGGCCGGGTCGCCATCGTCGAGATGCGCAAGTACGGCTACAGCGTGTCCTTCGCCGCCGGCATCGTGGCCGCGGCGGGCACCCTGAGCGTGCTGATCCCGCCCAGCATCGTGCTGGTCATCTACGGGATCATCACGGGCGAGTCCATCGGCGCACTGCTCACCGCCGGGATCATCCCCGGCATCCTGTCGGCGCTGGTCTTCATGTCCCTGGTGATCATCCGGGTCCGGCTGCGGCCGGCCATCGGCGGCTACAACCAGGCACCGACCGCCGTCGACGAGCAGCCGAGCCTCGCCGGCAACCGGCCGCAGGGCAAGGGCTACGCCGGGCTGATCAAGATCACGGTCTTGTTCGCCATCGTGATCGGCGGCATCTACGCGGGGCTCTTCACCGCCACCGAGGCCGCATCGCTGGGCGCCCTGGCCGCACTGCTCATGCTGCTGGCGGACGTGTTCCGGTACGGGCCCCGCCAGTTGATGACCAACCTGCGGAACAGCTTCGCGGAGGCGGCGTCGGTGACCAGCTTCATCTTCGCCATCCTGGTCGGCGCCAGCCTGTTCACCTACTTCCTGGTGAGCGCCGGGATCACCAACTCCTTCGCCAACTGGGCGCTGGACCTCCCGGTGTCGCCCACGGTCCTCATCATCGTCCTGCTGGCGATCATGATCCCGCTAGGGATGTTCCTCGACCCGATCTCGATCATGCTGATCGTCCTGCCGCTCGCCTATCCGGTCGTCACCGGTCTCGGCTACGACGGCATCTGGTTCGCCATCCTCACCGTGAAGATGATCGAGATCGGACTCATCACGCCGCCGGTGGGGCTGAACGTCTACGTCCTCGCAGGTACCCCCGGGGTCCGGCTGGAGGACGCCTTCCGGGGCATCGGCTGGTTCCTCCCCGCGGAGCTGTTCACCACCTCGCTGCTGTTCCTGATCCCCGACCTCGTCACCTGGCTTCCCAACCAGATCGGTTAGCCGACCCGGTGGCACCGCCACGTCCCGCACCACCCGACCCCCGCGCCCGAAGGAGGGCTGCCATGACCGCCCAGCCGACAGCCGATGACCCCAAGACCGAGGCCGAGCTGGACCTCGAGAGCAAGCAGGAGGACGTCGAGCGCAGCTTCGCCGGACCGGGCGAGCGCCTGGAGATCCTGTCCCCCGACGGGACGGTCCGCCCCGGCACCGAGGCCCCGATGAGCACCGAGCAGGTCCGGGACGCGCTCCGCTGGATGATGCTGTCCAGGACGGTGGACGTCCGGGCGATCAGCCTCCAGCGGCAGGGCCGCATGGGCACGTTCTCCGCCGTCCGGGGGCAGGAGGCCTCGGTCGTGGGCTCGTCGTTCGCCCTGGACCCCGCCCGCGACTGGATCGTCCCGCAGTACCGCGAGCTCCCCGGCGTCGTCCGGCACGGCTTCCCGCTGGACGGGTACCTCCTCTACTGGATGGGCAACCCGGCCGGCGGACGGGTGCCCGACGGGGTCAAGGTCCTCCCGCTGCAGATCGCGCTGGCCGCGCAGCTCCCGCACGCCGTCGGGCTCGGCTGGGGGCTGAAGCTCCAGGGCAGCGAGAGCGTGGTGGCCACCTACTTCGGCGACGGCGCGTCCTCGGAGGGGGACTCCCACGAGGCCATGAACCTCGCCGGCGTGATGCGGGCCCCGGTCGTGTTCTTCCTGCAGAACAACGGGTGGGCGATCTCGACCCCGCGGACGAAGCAGACGGCGGCGGCCAACTTCGCCAGCCGGGCCGAGGGGTACGGCTTCCCGGGCGTCATCGTCGACGGGAACGACCTCTTCGCCGTCTATGCCGCGATGCGGGAGGCCGTCGAGCGTGCGCGCACGGGTGGCGGGCCGACGTTGATCGAGTCGCAGACGTACCGGATGGGCGCGCACAACACCGCGGACGACCCGACCCGCTACATGGAGCCGGTGGAGCTCAGCGGCTGGGACGAGCGCGACCCCATCCGCCGCGTCACCGCCTGGCTGCGCAGCCAGGACGCCTGGGACGACGACGCCGAGCGGGAGATGCAGGCAGGCATCGACCGGCAGGTCGACGAGGCCATCGAGTCCGCCGAGGCGTTCGCCCCGCCCAACCCCGAGCAGATCTACACCCACGTCTACGCCGACCCGCCGGAGCGCCTGCGTGCGCAGCAGCGTGCCGCGCTGGATTCCCACTGAGCCGAGGAGCGATCACATGGCGACGATGACGATGATCGAGGCGATCCGGTCGGCGCTCCGCGAGGAGATGGCGCGCGACGAGCGGGTCGTGGCGCTGGGCCAGGACATCGGCCAGCTCGGCGGGGTCTTCCGGGCGACCGACGGCCTGCTGAAGGAGTTCGGGGCCGACCGTGTGTTCGACATGCCCCTGGCCGAGGGCGTGATCGCGGGGTCGGCACTGGGGTTGGCCGTCTCGGGGCTGGTGCCGGTCGCCGAGATCCAGTTCCTCGGGTTCACCCACCAGGCGTTCCACCAGATCGCCCCCCAGATCGCCCGCTACCGCTACCGGTCGCAGGGCCGGTACAACGCGCAGGTCACGATCCGCACGCCGTTCGGCGGTGGGGTCCGGACGCCGGAGCTGCACTCCGATGCCATCGAGGCCCAGTTCGTGCAAGCCCCCGGCCTCAAGGTGGTCATGCCGTCGAACCCCTACGACGCCAAGGGCATGCTCCTGGAGGCCATCCGCGACCCGGACCCGGTCCTGTTCTGCGAGCCGCTGCGCGGCTACCGGCTGGTCAAGGGAGAGGTCCCGGAGGGCGACTACACGGTCCCGTTCGGGCAGTCGCGGGTCACCCGTGAGGGGTCCGACGTGACGCTGGTGGCGTGGAGCGCCGCCGTGCAGCTCGCCGAGCGGGCCGCCGAGCGGTTGGCGGAGGAGGGCATCGAGGCCAAGGTCCTGGACCTGCGCACGCTCGTCCCCCTGGACGTCGAGGGGCTGGTCTCGGCCGTCGAGTCCACGGGGCGGTGCGTCGTGGTCCACGAGGCACCGCTGACGGCGGGTTTCGGGGCCGAGGTGGTCGCGACCCTGCAGGAAGAGGCGTTCTACTCCCTCGAGGCACCTGTGGCCCGGGTCGCGGCGCCGGACACCCCCTACCCGATCGCCTCGATCGAGGACTACTACGTCCCGAGCGTCGAGCGCGTCGTCGACGCCGTCCGCCGGACGGTGAGCGCCAAGTGAGCGAGCGTACGAGCTCACCGATGAATACAGCAGCGCCGCGAACGCGGCCGACGAGCGCGAGCGAGGAGAGAGCGTGAGCGAGCTCGAGTTCCGCCTCCCCGACGTCGGGGAGGGCCTCGATGCCGGCGAGATCGTCGAGTGGCACGTCCAGCCGGGGTCGACGGTCGTGCGCGACCAGGTGCTGGCCGACGTGGAGACCGACAAGGCCGTCGTCGAGATCCCGTCCCCGGTGAACGGGACGGTGCTCCGCCTCGGGGGTGACGTCGGCGACGTGCTGGAGATCGGCGCGCTGCTGGTGGTCTTCGAGACCGAGGAGTCGGTACGGATCCGCAGCCACGGCTCGACCGGTCCGGCGACCCCGCAGTCCGCTGGGAAGCCCCCGGCCGTCGGAGAGCAACCGGCAGCTGCGCCGGCTCTCCCCACTCCCGTCGCCGTGGCGCAGTCCCCGGAGACCGGGGCGGGCGGGCCCTCGCCCGATGCGGCCGCCGACGGGGGCGGGTCCCGGACCGGGCGCGTCCTGGCCTCGCCGGCCACGCGCCGGCTCGCGCTGGAGATGGGGGTCGACCTGGGTGCGGTGCGCGGGTCCGGTCCCGGTGGACGGGTGACCTCGGACGACGTCCGGTCCTTCGCGACCGCGCCTGCGGTGGCCGACACCGCGACAGCCGAGTCGGCGCCGTCCCCGCGCAAGAGTGCCCCCGCGGCCGGCGAACCCCGGCGCGCGGTCCGCCGGCTCACCGACGAGACCGTGCCGCTGCGCGGGTTGCGGCGCTCGATCGCGAAGTCGATGACGGCGTCCTGGCGGGAGATCCCGCACATCACGGAGTTCCGGGAGGTGGACGCGACCGCCCTCGTGCAGGCGCGGGCCACCCTCCGGCCGCACCTGGAGCGGGACGGCGTGCCCTTCACGTTCCTGCCTCTGCTGGTCAAGGCCGTCGTCGCGACGCTGGCCGAGCACCCGAAGTTCAACGCCAGCATCGACATGGACGCCGAGACGATCACCTACCACGGCCGGCGCAACATCGGCCTGGCCACGTCCACCGGTGCCGGGCTGATGGTGCCGGTCGTCAAGGATGCGGACGCCAAGTCCCTGGGCGAGCTGGCGCGGGAGATCGACGGACTGGCCGCGGCCGCCCGCGACCGCAGCGTCACCCCCGCGGAGATGTCCGAGGGGACCTTCTCGATCACCAACTTCGGCAGCTACGGCGGCTGGCTCGCCACGCCGATCATCCGGCCGTCCGAGGCGGCGATCGCCGGGTTCGGCCGCATCCGCGACGCCGTGGTCCCGGTCGACGGCGTGCCCGTGGTGCGACCGACGCTGCCGCTGTCGGTCTCGGCCGATCACCGGCTGGTCGACGGGGAGGACCTGGGCGGGTTCCTGGCCACGCTGATCGCCTACCTGGCCGACCCGATCCTGCTGCTCAAGGGGGAGTGATGGTCGTCGGAGAAGTGGCCGAGGGCGTCGACCTGCTCGTGGTCGGCGCCGGCCCCGGCGGCTACACGGCAGCCCTGCGCGCGGCCGTGCTGGGACGCAGCGTGCTGCTCGTCGACCGGCTGGGGGACTCCGGCATCGGAGGGGTCTGCCTGCAGGTCGGCTGCATCCCGAGCAAGGCGCTCATCGAGGTCGCCGACGTGGCGCACCGGGCCGGCGGGCTCGGGGACGCCGGGCTCACGGTGCGGGACGTGTCGGTGGACCTGGACCGCTTCCAGGACTGGAAGGCGGGCAAGGTCGGCGGGTTGACCGGCGCCGTCTCGGGGCTGCTGCGCCGAGCCGGCGTGGAGGTCGCGGCCGGTGAGTTCCGGTTCACCCGGCCGGGGTCGGGGGTCCTGCAGTCCGCGGACGACCGCCCGCCGCGTCATCTGCAGTACACGGACGTCCTGCTCGCGACCGGCTCCAGGCCCGTCGAGCTGCCGGGCCTCCCGCGGGACGGGTTGCGGGTCCTGGATTCGACGGATGCCCTGGCCCTGCGGAGCCTGCCGAGGAGCATGGCGGTGGTGGGGGGTGGCTACATCGGGCTGGAGCTCGGGACGGCGTTCGCCAAGCTCGGTAGCAAGGTGACCGTCATCGAGGCGCTCGACCGGCTGCTCCCGGGTGTCGACGCCGCACTCCTGCGCCCGGTCCGCCAGCGGCTCGAGGCGCTGGGTGTCGACGTGCTGCTCGGGCACCGGGTGGAGGGCTTCGAGGACGGCGTGGTCACCGCGACCGCGGGGTCGGGCGTCGTCCGGGTGCCGGCCGAGAAGATGGTCGTCGCCATCGGCCGGCGCCCGAACACCGACGGGCTCGGGTTGAACAAGATCGGCATCACGCCGGACGGCGCCGGGCTCCTCGCGGTGGGACCGGACCGCATGGCCGCACCGCACGTCGCGGCCATCGGTGACATCACGGCCGGGCCGGCCCTGGCGCACAAGGCGACGGCGGAGGGCGAGGTGGCCGCCGAGGCGTTGTGCGGCAAGCCGGCGGCGTTCGACCCGGCGGCCGTCCCCGCCGTCGTCTTCAGCGATCCGGAGATCGCCGTCGCGGGGCTCTCGCCCGAGGAGGCGCGGGCCCAGGGCATGGACGTCGCCGTCGCGCGCCTCCCGCTGAGCGCCTCCGGCCGGGCCGCGACGATGGGCGCCACCGAGGGGTTCACCCAACTGGTCGTGGACCGGTCGGTCGATGCGGTGGTCGGCGTGCACATCGTCGGGCCGCACGCCTCGGAGCTGATCGCCGAAGGGGTGCTCGCCATCGAGATGGCGGCCTCCCCGCTGGACCTGCTGGCGTCGATCCACCCGCACCCGACGTTGAGCGAGATGACGTCCGACGTCGCCCGCGTCCTCCTGCACCAGCCGGCGGGAGCGACGGTGCCGGCGCCCGCCGCGTCGTGACGGCGGAGGCGGGGGCCGGCGGGCGGCCGCTCGCGGGGCTGCGCGTCGTCGAGTGCGCCACCTACGTCGCCGGCCCCTCCGGCGGGATGACCCTGGCCCAGCTGGGCGCCGACGTCATCCGGGTCGACCCGCTGGGCGGAGCCACCGACCACAGGCGCTGGCCGTTGGCCCCCAACGGGGGCAGCCTGTACTGGCACAGCCTGAACAAGGGGAAGCGCTCGGTGACCGTGGACCTGCGGGCGCCGGCCGGCAAGGAGCTGGTGACGGCGCTGATCACCGCCCCGGGTGCGGACGCCGGGGTCTTCCTGGACAACAACGTCGCCCGCTCGTGGCTGGACTGGCCGGCGCTCTCGGCGCGACGCCCCGATCTGGTCCACGTCCACGTGCAAGGGCACCGCGACGGTCGGCCGGCGGTGGACTACACCGTCAACGCCGCGGCAGGTATCCCCGACATGACCGGCGGCGAGTCCGACGGGGCGCCGGTGAACCACGTGCTCCCGGCGTGGGACCTGCTCACCGGGCAGACCGCGGTCGTGGGCCTGCTCGCCGCGCTGCGGCACCGGGGCCGGACGGGGGAGGGGACCTACCTCGAGGTGGCGCTCGCCGACGTCGCGCTGGCCGGGGTCGCGGCCCTCGGGTGGTACGCGGACGCGCAGCTGTCGGGCGCCGACCGGCCGCGTCACGGCAACCACGTGTACGGCAGCTTCGGCGTCGACTTCCCCACCTCCGACGGCCGGCGGGTCATGGTCGTCGCACTCACCGAGGGGCAGTGGCGGTCGTTGTGCCAGGTGACCGGGACGCAGGAGGTGTTCGCCGCCCTTGAGAAGGCCCTCGGCGTGGACCTCGAGGACGAGGTGACCCGGTACCACCACCGGGAGACGATCGCGGCGATCCTGCGCGGCTGGTTCGCCGCGCGCGATGTCGCGACCGTGAGTCGCGAGCTCGAGGCCGCCCGGGTCCTCTGGGGTCCGTACCGGACCGCCACGGACGTCGTGCGCGACCACGAGGCGGCGCCCGCATCCTCACCGCTGACCGAGGTCGTCCAGCCGGGTATCGGTCGCCTGCTGGCGATGGGGAGCCCGCTGCGGGTCCGGGCGGAGGAGGTGCCGCCCCGGCCGGCGCCGGTGCTCGGGGCCGACACCGACGAGGTGCTGGCCGACGTGCTCGGGCTGGGGGCGTCGGAGATCGGACGACTCCACGACGAGGGCGTCCTCGCACCCACCGGGGGACGGGGGTGACCGCGCTCGACCGGCCGGGACGCGCCCGGCCGGGTGAGGGTCCGCCCCGGCGTACGTCATCAGTGCAGTACGGCGCGGGGTCGGCTGATTACCATACCGAGGTGGCGGTCGACGGTTCGGGCATCGACGGGTTCGGTTCTGCGCAGCCCGGTCGGGGGCGCCAGGCGCTCAGCGAGGAGTCCGCGAGCTACGTCCGCGCGCTCATCATGTCGGGCGAGCTCCGCGAAGGTGAGTTCGTGCGTCTGGACCGGATCGCGGCTGATCTGGGAATCAGCGTGACCCCGGCGCGTGAGGGGCTCCTGCTCCTGCGCGGTGAGGGGTTCGTGGTCTCCGAACCTCGGCGAGGTTTCGTCGTTGCCCCCCTGTCGCCGGAGGACGTGGCCGATCTCTTCTTCGTGCAGGCCACCATCGCCGGGGAGCTCGCCGCGCGCGCGGCGGACAAGCTCAGTGACGCGGACCTCGCCGAGATCGACCGGCTCCAGGACCAGCTGACCCGGGCGGCGCGGAACGGTGACGGCGACGTCGTCGCCCGGTGCAACCACCAGCTGCACCGGATGATCAACCAGGTGGCGGCTGCGCCGAAGCTGAACTGGTTCCTCGGCCTCTCGGTGCGCTACGTGCCGACCCGCTTCTTCACGTCCATCGCCGGCTGGGAGGAGGCGTCGGCGCACGACCACGCCGCTCTCATCCAGGCGCTGCACGGGCGCGATGCCGATGGTGCGCGGGTGGCGATGGAGGAGCACATCCGGCACGCCGGCGAGTTGCTGGTCGCCCACCTGGTGCGGACCCGCTCCGCCATGAGCGACAGCACGGGCACGGCGACCGCGCGCGATGCGGTGGCCGGGCAGGAGGCGGCGACGCCGGCGGACTCCTGAGCGGGCTCCAACGGCTCAGCGGCCGATCGGTGCGGTCCGGGCCCGGGTCAGCCGCACCAGCTCGGCCGGCGGCAGCTCCAGCTGGAGGCCGCGCCTCCCCGCGCTGACCAGCACGGTGGGGAAGCCCAGCGCCGAGGAGTCCACCACGGTGGGCAGCAGCTTGCGCTGGCCCAGCGGGCTGATGCCGCCGACCACGTAACCGGTGGCGCGCTCGGCATCGGCCGGTTCGGCCATCGCCGCCTTCCGCCCGCCGGCCGCGGCGGCCAGCGCCTTGAGGTCCAGCGTGCCGCTGACCGGGACGACCGCGACGGTGAGCGCACCGTCGACGCGGGTGACCAGCGTCTTGAACACCTGGCGGGGATCGGCCCCGAGGGCGGCCACCGCCGCCTCGCCGTGCCCCTGGTCGGCCGGGTGCTCGGGGTCGTAGGGGTGCAGCGCGTGCGCCACCTCCGCCTGCTCCAGGACCCGCACCGCCGGGGTTGCCGCCACGGCGGGGGAGCCTAGCGAGATGCGGCACCCGGGAATGCCACCGGCGTGCGGTGCCGTTGGACCGGCCGTGAGCAGCACCCTCTCCACCCCCCGCGCCCGGGCCGCGCGCCGACGTCCCCCGGGCCGTCCGGACGCCGCGCGGCTAGGATCGACCGATGTGGCGCCCCGCCTCCGGGGGCCCCGGAGAGGACGGTCGGTGCCTGAGGAGTCCGCGGTCGAGAACACCGGTCAGCTGCCCGAGGCGACCCCGGCGGAGGTGCCGGAGGCGCGCGAGGGCGGCAGCCGCACCGAGCTCGCCGAGACCCGCGCCGAGCGGGATGCCCGGTTCGAGCGGGATGCGCTGCCCTTCCTGGACCAGCTGTACCCGGCGGCGCTGCGGATGACCCGCAACCCGGCCGACGCCGAGGACCTCGTGCAGGAGACCTTCGTCAAGGCCTACTCCGCGTTCCACCAGTTCGCCGAGGGCACGAACCTCAAGGCGTGGCTGTACCGGATTCTGACGAACACCTACATCAACAGCTACCGCAAGAAGCAGCGGCAGCCGCAGCAGTACCCCACCGACCAGGTGCAGGACTGGCAGCTGTACGCCGCCGAGGAGCACACCTCCTCGGGCCTGCGGTCGGCCGAGATCGAGGCGCTGGACCACCTGCCGGACTCCGACATCAAGGAAGCGCTGCAGCAGCTCCCGGAGGACTTCCGGCTGGCGGTCTACCTGGCCGACGTCGAGGGCTTCGCCTACAAGGAGATCGCCGAGATCATGGGCACGCCCATCGGCACGGTGATGTCCCGGCTGCACCGCGGCCGGCGCGGGCTGCAGAAGATGCTGGCCGACTACGCCCGGGAGCGCGGTTTCGTCCGCGCCGGGGCCGGTGAGGAGGCGACCCGCCCGTGAGCGACGAGCTGGGGGCCGGCGAGCCCCTCGACATCAACTCGTGCGACGACGTCCTCAGCCACGTCTTCGAGTTCCTCGACCACCAGACCTCCGACGAGCGCCGCGGCGTGATCGCCGAGCACCTCGACGAGTGCTCGTCCTGCCTGCGGCAGTTCGGCATCGAAGCGGAGTTCAAGGCGCTGGTGCGCCGGCGCTGCGGTGGCGACAAGCCGCCCACGGGGCTGCGGGAGCGCATCAAGCTGCAGCTGACGAGCGTCTCCTTCGAGGAGGACGGCACCCAGGTCAGCGTCGAGCGGCTGACCGTCGAGCGGTCGGAGGAGCGCCCCACCGCCTGAAAGAGGACCACCCTGCCCCCCACGGCTCGCACGCTCGCCGCGGGCCCCTGCAGAGTGGCCGTTCCAGCACGTCACCGGGGCCGGACGCGCGAGCGCCCCGTCCGCCGGGGGCGGGACGGGGCGCTCGGTCGTTCAGGCGTTGGGGCGCTTGCCGTGGTTGGCCTTGTTCCCCTTGCGGGAGCGACGCTTGCGTCCGCGCTTGGACATCGCTGCCCTCCTTCCTCATGCTGCTGGCGGGCCGGGTGGCCCAGGACCGGTGCGGGCCGTGACCGGCGCACGCGGGGTGCGCGGCGCCGACCGACCCGCCAAGCTGACCCGACAAGCCTCTCACGGGGTGCCCCGGCCGTGCGCCGGGCCGGGCGAGTGCAGGAGGAGCAGGAGTGCCGCAGCTGGGGATCGAGACCGTCCTCGTCGCCGGACGGGGGCCGGCGGGGTGCGCCGCGATCCGCGCGTGCCAGCGGCTCGGTCTCAAGGCCGTCGCGGTGCACAGCGAGACGGAGCGCTCGGCCCGCCACGTCCGCCTGGCCGACGACGCGGTGCTGCTGGGGCCGGCACCGGCCGCCGAGTCCTACCTGGCCGTCGACCGCATCGTCGAGGCGGCCCGGCGCAGCGGCGCCGACACCGTGCTCCCCGTCCCGCCCGCGCTGGCCGGCGACGCCCGGCTCGCCGGTGGGGTCATCGGGGCAGGGCTGCGCTGGGCCGGGCCCGACCCGGAGGTGCTGGACCGGCTCGGCGGGGACGGCGTCGAGCCGGCCAGCGAGCGCGGTTTCCTGGCGTGGGTGACCGCCGAGGGGCTGCGGTTCACCACCCCGGTCGCCCGGGACCGCGCCGCCGGCATCGCGCGGGTGTCCTGGACCCCCGGCGAGCCGGGGCAGCTGCCGGCAGCGGCGCACCGCCTCGCCGAGGTCGGCTGGCGTGGGCTGGTCACCGTGGGGATCGCGCCCGACGGGGAGCTGGCCGAGGTCGCCGCCGGCTTCTCGCTGGACATGGCGGTGCTCGAGCGGTCGCACGGCGTGGACGCCGTCGAGCTGGCGCTGCGCAGCGCCGCCGGGCCCCGGGAGCCCGACCCGGGCCCCGGGGCCCGGCCCGCACCGCGGGCGGCGGTCGTCGCGCAGCTGCGCGCCACCCTGCCCCCCGGGACCGCCGGGCGGATCAGCGGCCGTCTGCCCGGGTCCGGTCGCCCGCCCGAGGCCGAGGGCGGCGTCGACCTGGTCGCGGTGAGCGGCTACGACCCCGGTGACCGCCTGGACGGCTGGTACGACGCCCTGCTGGCCACCGTCAGCGGCGGGGCGGACGGCGTGGCGGCGGCGGCCCGTGCGGTCAGCCGGGCGCTGTCCGGGCTGCCCGGGGCCGGCGTCCCGCACGACGGGGCCGAGGTCTGCGCGGTGCTCGGGCGGCTCGCCGAGGGACGGGCCTTCCCGGCGACCTGACGCCGGCCGCCCGTGCTTGGATGGGGGCTCACGATCGGCGGGCGCGGGAGGTACCGGTGGCGGTGGAGGAGATCCACGCGGAGATGGTCTCCAGTGTCTGGAAGGTCCTCGTCCAGCCGGGCGCGCAGGTGTCGGCGGGTGACACGCTGGTGATCCTGGAATCCATGAAGATGGAGATCCCGGTGCTCACCGAGAGCGCGGGCACCGTGCAGGAGCTGCACGTGGTGGAGGGCGAGGTCCTCCAGGAGGGCGACCTCATCGCGATCGTCGCCCACTCCTGACGGCCCGCCCGGAGGCTCCCCCCGAGCGTGCGAGGGTGGGGGCGGCGGGGTCCGTCAGCAGACCTCGCGGGCGTAGACCAGCAGGTCGACGCCGGGGACGGGCGTCCAGTCCCGCTCCGGCAGCCGGGTGAAGCCCAGCCGCTCGTACAGCCGGTGCGCCGCGGTCATGCGGGTGCCGGTGGAGATGACGACGCGCCGCCGGCCCGCCTCGCGCGCCCGGGTCAGGCACTCGTGCACCAGGGCCGCGCCCACGCCGCGCCCCCGCGCGCGCGGATCCACCACCAGCATGCGGAAGCCGGCCTCGTCGGGGGACTCCAGCACCTCGCCGAAGTCGCCCCCCGGCACGAAGGCCACGCTCCCGATCAGCTCGCCGGCCTCGTCCCGGGCGACCAGCAGCTCGGCCACCCGCGCGCGCCGGGCCACGTCGGCCAGTTCCGCCGCGTAGCCCGCCGACGCCAGCCCGCCGTCCACGTAGACCTGCACGGTGAGGGCGGCGATGCGGTCGTGGTCGGCGGGGAGGGCCGGTCCGATGCGGACGGCGGAGAGGGGCAGCACGGCCCCCAGGCTAGGAGGGACGCCGTCCTCGCCCGCTCGGGGTGAGGGAGGGGAGGCGCCCTAGGCTCGGGGCACCATGAGCAGCCTCTCGGAGCGCCTCACCCGCGGAACGGCCTCCAGCCCCGCCCAGATCGACCACGCCCGGCGCCTGGTGGCCGACTGGCAGCTGCTGGCCGACCTGGCCTTCGCCGACCTGACGCTGTGGGTGCCGCAGTCGTCCGGATCGTGGTGGTGCGTGGCCCAGGTGCGCCCGCTCACCGCACCGACGAGCAGGCCGGAGGACATGGTCGGCGTCGAGGTGGACACCGACGGAGCGCGTCCGTTCGCCGCGGCCCTCCGCGAGGCCCGGCCCGTCACCGACGGGGAGCCGGACCGGTCGGGGGCGACCCCGCGCCGCCGCGAGGTCATCCCGGTGCATCACGAGGGCGTGGGCATCGCCGTGCTGGCGAAGGACACCAACCTCGCGGTGACCAGGTCGCCGTCGACGCTGGAGCTCACCTACCTCGACATCGCCGCGGACCTCTGCCTCATGGTCTCCGCCGGCACCTTCCCGCCGGTCACCCTGCAGGACGCGGAGATGAGCCCCCGGGTGGGCGACGGGCTGGTGCGCCTGGACCGGGCCGGGCGGGTCACCTACGCCAGCCCGAACGCGCTCTCGGCGTACCGCCGCATCGGCGTGGCCGGCGACCTGGCCGGCGCCGTCCTCGCGGAGGTGACGTGCCGCGCGGTGACCGACCGCGTGGCCGGCGAGGCGGCGGCCGCGGGCATCACCGCGGCGGTCGGCGGGCGCTACCTCGATCCCGTCGACGTCGAGGGCGCCAGCGCGACGCTGCTGCTGCGGGCCCTCCCGCTGCAGGCCCCCGGGGCCGAGCACGGCGCGCTGGTGCTGGTCCGCGACGTGACCGACGTCCGGCGGCGCGACCGGGCGCTGCTGACCAAGGACGCGACCATCCGGGAGATCCACCACCGGGTGAAGAACAACCTGCAGACGGTCGCCGCGCTGCTGCGCCTGCAGGCCCGGAGGATGACCGAGCCGGCGGCCCGGGCAGCGCTGGAGGAGTCGGTGCGCCGGGTGGCCTCGATCGCCGTGGTGCACGAGACGCTCGCGGGCAGCCGGGAGGACGTGGTCGACGTCGACGACGTCCTGGACCAGGTGCTGCCGATGCTCGGTGACCTCACCAGCGTGGGGCCGGCGGCCCGCACCCGGCGGACCGGCTCGTTCGGGGAGCTGCCCGCGGCCGCGGCGACGCCGCTGGTGCTGGCGGTGACCGAGCTGCTGCACAACGCGGCGGAGCACGCTTTCCCCGAGGGTGAGCCGGGGGTCATCGAGCTGGTCGCCGAGCGCGACGGCGAGGACCTCCGGGTCCGGGTCCGGGACGACGGCCAGGGGCTGCCGCCGGACTTCGACCCTGCTGCGAGCGACGGGCTCGGGCTGCAGATCGTGCGCACGCTGGTCACCAGCGAGCTGGGCGGGAGCCTGACGATGGGTCCGCTGGAGGGCCGGTCGGGCACCGAGGTCGTGCTGACACTTCCCGGGAGCGCCTGGCCGCGGCGCTGACCCGCGTGCCGGCCCCCGGACGGCGCCGAGGCCGGCCCGGGAGATCCCGGGCCGGCCTCGTGGCGGTCGGTGCGACTGCGGTGGTGCGGTCGCCGCCGGGTGTGCCGGCGGCGCGGTCGTGCTCCGCGGTCAGGCGGTGTGGACCCGGGTGCGAGCCTGCCGACGCTTCAGCGCGCGTCGCTCGTCCTCGGAGAGCCCACCCCAGACACCGGAGTCCTGGCCCGAGCGCAGGGCCCAGTCCAGGCACGACGAGACCACCGGGCAGCGCTGGCACACGGCCTTGGCCTGCTCGATCTGGACGAGTGCGGGGCCGGTCGTCCCGATCGGGAAGAACAGCTCCGGGTCCTCGTCCCGGCAGAGCGCGCGGTGGCGCCAGTCCATGGCGTTGTACTCCTCGATGTCGTCTGTGGGTCGTGCGTCAGTCGCTTTGCTCGGTCTGCCATCGCCGGGCCGACACCGGTCACCCAGCGCCATGGCGGCAGCGACTGCCTGCGTTGTTACCGGCAGGTTGCGTTCCAGCAGCGATGTTTTCACGTGCCGGACGCCTGTCAAGGGAAACGCGGTCAGCGCTGACCCCCGCGTGAGCAACCTCACCACGGCCGTGCTAGGCCCGCCACCCGGCAGGAGGACAAACCGCCCGGGTGCTTGAAGAAATGCCGCTCAGGCGATGACGCGCAGCGCGTGCGGGACGTTCGTGATCCGGACCCCCGTGGCGGTGCCGAGGTGGTCGCCGTCGAGCTGCCAGCCTTGCGGCCGCACGGCCGTCACGGTGAGCTCCTGGAGGTCGTGCCACCGGTGCAGGCCGCGTCCGCGCAGGTCGGGCTCGGGGCGCATGGTCTGGCGCAGTGCCCGCAGCATCCGGGCGGTGCCGGTGCGTCCCAGGGCGAAGACGTCCAGCCCGGTGTCGAAGGAGGCCTGCGGTGTCGGGTTCACCGGGCGGGCTCCCAGGTAGGTCCAGGGGCTGACGTTGGAGACCAGGCAGAGGAACAGCTGCTCCACGGGCGGTTGACCCGGCACCTGGAGGGTCATCGCCGGCCGGCGCCGCTCGCGGCCGAACAGGAACGCACTGGTGCCCTCCCGGACGTAGAGGGCGCCGGTCGACCTCCGTCCCCGGGCGCGGTGTGCCTCGACCCGGGCGATGACCTCGGCGTCGAACCCGAAGCCCGCGGCGAACACGAACCAGCGGGGATCGGTCCACCCCGGGCCGTCGGCGTCGGCGTCGGCCCGGGCGACCGCCTCCGCCGCCGCCGGCGCCACCCCGGTGACCGCCGCGGTGCTGGTGCCGGTGGCGCTCGCGGTGCCCAGCGAGACCGAGCGGGTCCGGCCGGCACGCAGCGAGGCGAGGATCTCCGCGGTCGCCTCCACCGGGTCCCGCGACCGGCCGAGGGCCCGGGAGAACACGTTGGTCGACCCACCGGGCACGACCGCCAGCGCGGGCACGCCCGGCCCGGGCCCCTGGGCGAGGAGACCGTTGACCACCTCGTTGACCGTGCCGTCGCCCCCGAGCGCGACGACGACGTCGATGCCGTCGGCGGTGGCCCGGGCGCCCAACTCGTGGCCGTGCCCGCGGTGCGTGGTCTCGGCGACGTCGACCTTCAGCTCGCTGGCGAGGGCGCCGACGAGCACGTTGCGCATCTTGGCGGTGGTGGTCGTGGCCGCAGGGTTGACGACCACGAGCGCGCGCATGCCGCCAGGCTAACCAGCGGGTCACCGGGCACGTGGGAGGAAGCCGGCGCGGACCGGGAGCAGCGCCCGGCCGCGTAGTCTCGCCGTCGTGACCGAGGATCGCGGCACACCCGCCCCGCCGCCCCGTCGCCTCGCCGACCGGCTGTTCGGTGCCACGGCGGCGCAGCCGGCGCCGCGCCCGGCCGAGCCGGTGACGCCGGCGCCGCCGTCGCTGCGCCGGGCGGCGCTCGTGGTCGCGCTGGAAGGCGTGGTCCTCGCCGTCGGGGCGCTGGTGCTGCTCTACCTCACGCTGACGGGGAACCCGGAGAGCGTGCCGCGCGCCGTCGCCGAGGTGGTGCTGGCAGCGCTGGCCGCGGGCGTCCTCCTGGCCGCCGCACGAGGGCTCTGGCGGGTGGCCGCCTGGGCTCGCGGGCCCGTGGTGGCCCTGCAGCTGTTCCTGGGGCTGACCGGCTTCACGTTCGCCTTCTCGGCCCAGCAGCCGCTGATCGGGCTGCCGATCCTGGCCTCGGTCGCGGCGGTGCTCTACCTGCTGGCCGCGCCCGACTCGCGCCTGGCCTACGAGGACAGCTGAACCCCGGGCGAGCTCCTCACACCAGGTCGATCACGTCCGCGATCGAGTCGCAGACCCGGCTCGGGCGGAACGGGAAGCGGCTCACCTCGTGCGCCGCGGTCGAGCCGGAGAGCACCAGCACCGTCTCCAGCCCGGCCTCGATGCCGGCGACGACGTCGGTGTCCATCCGGTCCCCGACCATCATCGTGGACTCGGAGTGCGCCTCGATCCGGTTCATCGCGCTGCGGAACATCATCGGGTTCGGCTTTCCGACGAAGTAGGGCTTCGCGCCGGTCGCCGCGGTGATCATCGCGGCCACCGAACCGGTCGCCGGGAGCGGGCCCTCGGGGGAGGGGCCGGTGACGTCGGGGTTGGTCGCGATGAACCGTGCGCCGTTGCCCACCAGCCGGATCGCCCGGGTGATCGCCTCGAACGAGTACGTGCGCGTCTCCCCGAGGACGACGTAGTCCGGGTCGGTGTCGGTCATGACGTACCCGACCTCGTGCAGCGCGGTGGTGAGCCCGGCCTCGCCGATGACGTACGCCGAGCCGCCGGGCAGCTGCGTGGCGAGGAAGTCCGCGGTCGCCAGCGCCGAGGTCCAGATCGCCTCCTCGGGCACGAGCAGGCCGGTGCGGCTGAGCCGGGCCGCCAGGTCGCGCGGCGTGAAGATGGAGTTGTTGGTGAGCACGAGGAACCGCCGCCGCCGCTCGACCAGCCGGTCGAGGAACTCCTTGGCGCCGGGCAGGGCGTTCCCCTCGTGGACGAGGACGCCGTCCATGTCGGTCAGCCAGCACTCGATCGGTCCGCGCTCGGTGGTCACGGGACGAACGCTAGCGCCGCGCGGTCAGGATCGGTCGGCGGAGGCGAACGAGGCGAGCGCGTCGTCGGTGAGGCGGAACACGGTCCACTCGTCCATCGGGACGGCGCCGGCGGCCCGGTAGAACTCGATCGACGGCGTGTTCCAGTCCAGCACCGACCACTCCAGCCGGGAGTAGCCGCGCTCGACGCACACCTGCGCCAGCGTGCGCAGCAGCTCCTTGCCCAGGCCGGCGCCCCGGTGCCGCGGCTGCACGTAGAGGTCCTCGAGGTACACCCCGTGCGTGCCGCGCCAGGTGGAGAAGTTGAGGAACCACAGCGCGGTGCCGACGACCTCGCCGGGGGCCACCCCGTCATCAGCCACAGCGACGTGGCCGAAGAGGGCGGGGGAGTCGCCGAACAGGCAGGCGGTGAGCTGCTCTTCGGTGAGCCGGACCTCGTGCAGCGCCCGCTCGTACTCGGCGAGCTCGCGCACCAGGCCCACGACGGCGGGGACGTCCTCGGGGCGGACCGGTCGCACGCTCACGAGAGCGCCTCCTTCAGCCGGGTGGGCACCAGCCGGCCCAACGGGGAGAGCACCGGCACCAGGACCGGGGCCAGCAGGTAGCCGTAGGCCAGCACGCAGCCGGTGACGACGGGGAACAGCGCGAAGCCGATCACCAGCAGCACCGCGGTGGCGACCAGGCCGTACGGGCGGCCGCTCTTCGGGCTGACCAGCGACCGGAAGGAGCGGAACCGGATGTTGGTGACCATCAGCACCGCCGGGACGGCGACGACCAGCAGCACCCAGAGCCGGTCGCGGCCCTGCATGTCGTCGCCGAAGGCGAACACCGACGCGAGGACGACGCCCGCGGCACCGGGGCTCGGCATGCCGGTGAAGTACCGCTTGTCGGCGGTGGGGTCGATCGTGGTGTTGAACCGGGCGAGCCGGATCGCCGCGCACGCCACCCACAGGAAGCAGACCACCCAGCCCAGCGGGTCCCACTCGTCGCGGCCCTCGGAGAACAACGTGAAGGCCAGCAGCGCCGGCGCCAGACCGAAGGACACCAGGTCGGCGAGCGAGTCGAACTGCAGGCCGAAGGGGGTCACCGCCCCCACCAGCCGGGCGACGGCGCCGTCGGTGATGTCGAACAGCACCGAGAGCCCGATCAGCACCGCGGCCAGGGTGTACTGGCCGCGGATGGAGACCAGGATCGCGGCGAAGCCGCACATCATGTTGCCGAGGGTGAACAGGCTGGGCAGGGTGGCCAGCGCCCGCCGGCGGGTACCGCGCACCGAACCCCGCACGAACTCCACGGTGGCCGTGCGCCGTGTCGGCACCGGGGGCCTCAGCGGGTGGCGGGCCAGCGGGCGATGACGGTCTCGCCGCCCCGCACGCGCTGTCCCGCCGTCACGGTGATGGTGCACTCGCGCGGCACGAACACGTCCATGCGCGAGCCGAACTTCATCAGCCCCATCCGTTCCCCCGTCGCCAGCGAGCGGCCGACCCCGGTGCGGGTCACGATCCGGCGCGCCAGCACGCCCACGATCTGCCGGAAGACCACCGTGCGGTCGCCGTCGCGGAGCCGGAGCTCGCTGCGCTCGTTGCGGTGCGCCGACTCCTTGCGGTAGGCCGCCAGGAAGCTGCCCTTGCGGTAGGAGCTCTCCACGACCTCGCCGCGGTAGGGCGAGCGGTTCACGTGCACGTCGACCACCGAGAGGAAGACGCTCACCTGCTGCCAGCCACCCTCGGGGGCGCCGCCGGGCGCGACGCCCTCCTGCGGTTCGCCGGCGACCATGACGACGCCGTCGGCGGGGGAGAGGACGTCGTCCGGGCCGGGGGGCGTGGTGTCGCACCGCCGGTCGGGGTCGCGGAAGAAGACCGCCATGTAGGCGGACAGTCCGAGCAGGGGCCAGGCGGCCAGGCGTGGCCAGCGGCGGCCCGTGACCCGGGCTCCCGCGGCGAGCAGGGCGGCCGGGGTCAGCGGGCCGGCGATGAAGGGCCAGCCGGCGGGGTCGATGCGCATGGTGGCCCCCACGCTACCGGTGGCGGTAGGGCGGGGGCCGCGTCGTCGTCGGACCGCCGGGCCCCGCGACGACGCCCGGGGCTCAGGAGGCGGGTGTGGCGGCGTTCACCAGCCAGCGGACGCCGAACCGGTCGGTGACCTGCCCGAACGTGTCCCCCCACATCTGCTTCTCGAACGGCACGTCCACGGTGCCGCCCGCCCCGAGCCCCTCGAACCACCGGGTGAGGGTCTCGGTGTCGTCGCCGGAGAGGGAGCACGAGACCTTGTCCGGTCCGCCCGCCTGCGGGTCGTGCCCGTCGGAGGCCATGAGCTCCAGGCCGGCGTCGGTGCGGAGGTAGGCGTGCATGACGCCGTCGTCCGGGTATTCGCCGCCCCCGCCGCCGGCGTCGCCGAAGGTCATCACCTCCAGCTCCCCGCCGAGGACGGAGAGGTAGAACTCCATCGCGGCGCGGGCGTCGCCGGCGAAGTGCAGGTAGGGGTTGAGCCGGACGGCCATGATCGCTCCTCGGGTCGGGGACTTCGGAACTGGAGACCGGACCGGGACCGCGAACTCATCGGTGCGCAGGGCCTCGTCGGGCGCCGGGCGTTGACGGTGCGCGGCGCGTCGACCCTTCACCGGCCACCTGCGCCGCGGTCCTGGCCGCCTGGGGAGCAACGCCGCGTGCGGCGGCCGGGACGTCCCGTGCCCCGAGACGCCACCGGCCGGCACCCGCGAGGGGCGCCGGCCGGTGAGCTGCAGGTCCTCGTTCAGGCCGCGGCCTTCGTCTCCCAGAAGATCTTGTCGATCTCGGCGATGTAGTCGAGCAGCTTCTGGCCCTCGGCGGGGTCCATGCTCTGCTTCGACGCGGTGCCGCCGGCCTGCTTGGTGGCCTTGTTGAACAGCTCGTGCAGCTGCGGGTACTTCTCGAAGTGCGGCGGCTTGAAGTAGTCGGTCCACAGCACCCACAGGTGGTGCTTGACCAGGTCGGCCCGCTGCTCCTTGATCAGGACGGCGCGCTGCCGGAACACCGGGTCGTCGTTGCCCTGGTACTTCTCCTGGATGCCCTTGACCGATTCCGCCTCGATGCGGGCCTGGGCCGGGTCGTAGACGCCGCAGGGGAGGTCGCAGTGCGCGGTGGCCTCCACGGCGGAGAACATGCGGAACAGACGCATGGGGGTGCCTCCGAGTTCGTGGGGATGGATCTTCTGCGACCCTACCCGCGGTGATCAGCGCGAACACGTCGAGCGGTCGCGGTCCGGAAGAGCTCCCCGGGCTGGCGGCGCGCTGGGTGCTGGCCCGGGTGAGCGGCCCGTCGATGTCGCCCACCGTCCGCCACGGTGACCGGTTGCTCGTCCGCCGGCTGAGGCCCGGTGCGGCGGTGCGCGAGGGCGACGTCGTCCTGGCCCGGTTCCCGGCCCGCCCGGAGCTGCTGGTGGTCAAGCGGGTACGGCGCACCGTCGAGGGCGGGCACTGGGTCGAAGGGGACAGCCCGTTCGTGGCCGACGACAGCCGCGCCTTCGGGGCCGCCGTCGTCGTGGGCCGGGTGGTCGGCCGGCTGTGGCCGCGCCCGGGTGGGCTGCCGTCGGCGCCCCCGGGCCCCGGCTCAGGCCCCGCGTAGCTCCGCGTACCGCTGCGCGGACTGCTCCATCGTGGGCAGCAGGTCCTGCTGCCGCGCCTCGTCGAGGGTGGGGGCGGCGCGGTCCTTGGCCGACAGCTCCAGCGCGACGTCGGCGGGCCACGGCAGGGCGAGGTCGGGGTCCAGCGGGGAGATGCCGAACTCGCGCCCGGGGTCGTAGGCCGAGGACACCAGGTAGGTGACCGAGCTGCCGTCGGCCAGGGCGAGGAAGGCGTGCCCCAGCCCCTCGGCGAGGTACACCGCCCGCGGCCGCTCGCTGTCGAGCAGCACGCTGTCGTGCGCGCCGAACGTCGGCGAGCCGACCCGGACGTCGACGACGACGTCGAGCACCCGCCCGGCGGGGCAGTAGACGTACTTGGCCTGACCGGGGGGCACGAGCGCGAAGTGCACGCCGCGCAGCACGCCCGCGGTCGAGACGCTGTGGTTGGCCTGGGCGAGGGTCAGCGGGTGTCCCACTGCGTGGGACAACAGGTCGGCGCGGTACCACTCCGTGAAACGGCCCCGCGTGTCCCCGTGCGGTGTCAGGTCGATCACGTAACTGTCGGGCACGGCGAGCTCGCGGATCTCCACGAGCGCACCGTAGCGACAGCGCGGTCTCCGGCCGGGATTACGCTGCTGTGCCCATGAGCGGAAATCCGGCCTCCGGGGACCACGTCGGCACCGACCGATTCGCCCACGACCCGGCGTTCGCGGTGCACGAGGGCGGCAAGCTCTCCGTGTCCTCGACCCGCTCCATCGCCTCGATCGCCGACCTCGCCCTCACCTACACCCCGGGGGTCGCCCGGGTCTCGAGCGCGATCGCCGCCGAGCCCGACCTCGCCCGCCGGTTCACCTGGGCGCCCCGCGTCGTCGCCGTCGTCTCCGACGGCACCGCGGTGCTCGGCCTCGGGGACATCGGGCCGACCGCCTCGCTGCCGGTCATGGAGGGCAAGGCCTGCCTGTTCAGCGAGTTCGCCGGGCTCTCGTCGGTGCCGATCGTGCTCTCCACCACCGACGTGGACGAGATCGTCGAGACGGTCGCGGCGATCGCGCCGTCGTTCGGGGGCATCAACCTGGAGGACATCAGCGCCCCCCGTTGCTTCGAGATCGAGGCCCGGCTGCGCGAGCGCCTGGACATCCCGGTCATGCACGACGACCAGCACGGGACGGCGATCGTGGTCCTCGCCGCGCTGCGCAACGCCGCCGCGGTGGTCGGCGGCGAGCTGGGCGACCTGCGGGTCGTCGTCTCCGGCGCCGGGGCGGCCGGCGTCGCCTGCACCAAGATCCTGCTCGAGGCGGGCGTGGGGGAGATCGCCGTCGCGGACTCGCAGGGCGTCCTGCACGCGGGCCGCGAGGTCACGGGCACCAAGCAGTGGCTGGTCGAGAACACCAACCCGACCGGGTTCGCCGGCACCATGGTGTCCGCGCTCGAGGGGGCCGACGTCTACCTCGGCGTCTCCGGTGGTTCCGTGCCCGAGGCGGCGATCGCCTCGATGGCCGAGAACTGCATCGTCTTCTCCCTCGCCAACCCGACGCCCGAGGTGGACCCGGAGATGGCCGCGAGGTACGCCGCCGTCGTCGCCACCGGCCGCAGCGACCTGCCCAACCAGATCAACAACGTGCTCGCCTTCCCGGGCGTCTTCCGCGGCGCCATCGACGCCGGGGCAACGCGCATCACCGAGGAGATGAAGCTCGCCGCGGCGGCCGCGATCGCCGGCGTCGTCGGCGACGAGGTGCGCGCCGACTACATCGTGCCCAGCCCACTGGACCGTCGGGTCGCGACCGCCGTCGCCGAGGCCGTGGCCGCCTGCGCCCGGGAGCAGGGCGTCACCCGCTGAGCGCGGGGCGGTAGACCCGGCCCAGCACACCGGCCAGCAGCCGCTCGGCGACCGGCCGGGGGAGGGCGGCCACCAGGGCATGCACCGGTGCCATCCGCTCGGGCAGCGATCCGCCGGAGACGCCGGCCAGCTCCAGGAGCGCCTCGACCTCGGCCACCGACAGCGCCGCCGGGTCGATCGTGGCCGCCGCGGCCACCAGCCCGGGGTCGGGCACGGGGCGGGGGAGGGCGGCCGCCGCCCGCGCGGCGTCGCGGAGATCGGAGAGCAGGGCCTCCACCCGGTCCGCGGTGGCGGCCGTGACGGTGAGGTGCAGGGTGGCCGGCAGGTCGCCGCCGTCCTGGGCGAAGGGTGGCTGCGGCTGCAGCAGCCAGCCGCGCGCCGTCATCTCGTCGGCGAGGTGGAGCACGTCGACGCCGTCGGGGCCGTTCGCGGCCAGGGCGACCAGCGTCGCCACCGGCCGGCCGACCACCCGGAGCCCGTCGATGCCGGCGGCGCCCGACGCGAGCCGGGCCGTGGCCTCCCGGGCCCGGCACGCCAGGTCCCGGTACCCGTCGGTGCCCAACCAGCGGTGCACCGCCCAGGCGGCCGCCATGGCACCGGCGGGCCGGGTGCCGGCCAGGGTCGGGTTGACCACGGGGTAGCCGGGCCAGCCGGCGGTCGCGAACCAGTGCGCGTGCCGCAGCTCCGGGGTGGCGGTGAGCAGGACCGACACGCCTTTGGGTGCGTAGCCGTACTTGTGCAGGTCCACCGACAGCGACGTCACCCCCGGCACGGAGAGGTCGAAGGGCTCGGGGACGTCGTCGAGAAAGGGGAGCACCCACCCGCCGATGCAGGCGTCCACGTGGCAGGGGACGCCGGCACCGGCCGCGAGCCCCGCGATCCGGCCCACCGGGTCCAGCACGCCGTGCGGGTAGGACGGCGCGCTGACGACCACCAGCACCGTGCGCTCGTCCAGCTGCCGCACCACCGCCGAAGGGTCGGCGCGGCAGGTCTCCGGGTCGACGGGGATGTCCACGACCTCGACGCCGAACAGGTGCGCGGCCTTGCGGAACGCGGCGTGGGCCGTCACGGGCAGCAGCATCCGGGGCCGCCCGGTGCCGCCGCGGGCGCGCCACTGCTCGCGGGCGGCGAGCACGGCGAGCGCGCAGCTCTCCGTACCTCCGCTGGTGAGCGTCCCGACGGCGTCCGGCCCGCCGCCCAGCAGCTCGAGCGCGGCGCCGACGAGGTCGTTCTCGATGCGGGCGACGCTGGGGAAGGCGGTCGGATCGAGGGCGTTGGTCCACTGGAACGCGGCCTGCGCGGCCGCGGCGAGCTCGTCGACCTCGGTGCGCCCGGAGTCGTAGACGTAGGCCATCGTCGCCCCGCCGTGGGTGGGCACGTCGTCGCGCTGCAGCGCGGTCAGCTCGGCGAGCACGTCCTGGGGCGTCACGCGGGGACCTCCTGGGTGGGCACGGCGTCGAGCCGGTAGCGGGCGAGCACGGGCAGGCTGGCGAGCACGAACAGCGCGGGGACGAGGGTGAAGCCGACCCGCACGGCGAGGACGGCGCCGCCCGACTGCGCCACCACCTCGTCGCCGGTGGAGGAGACGTAGCCCGCGAGGGCGAGCAGGCCGCCGAGCAGGCCCGGCCCGATGGCGAGGCCCAGGGTCTCGGCCGCCGTCCAGACGCCGGTGAAGACGCCCGCCCGGCGCGCGCCGGAGGAGGCCTCGTCGGCGGCGATGACGTCGGGCAGCATCGCCAGCGGGAACATCTGCATGCCCGCGTAGCCGACGCCGACCAGCGCCACGAGGGCGACCGCCGCACCCGTGCCGCCCTCGGGGACGACGGCGAGCGCGCCCGCCGCCCCGGTGAACAGCAGCGACGCGGCGAGCAGCCCGGCCCGCTTGCCGGCCCGGCGGCCCACCCGCAGCCACACCGGCATGACGAGGATCGCCGGGCCGACCAGCGCGGCGAACAGCAGCGTGCCCGCGGCCGGGTCGCCGAGCACCTGCTCGGAGTAGTACGGCACCCCGGCCAGCATCACGCCGATGCCGAGGGCCTGGACGACGAAGCCGGTGAGCAGCACCCGGAAGGGCCGGGAGCGCCACGCCAGGCGCAGGGTGGCGCCGAGCCGGCCCTCGCTGCGCACCCGCGTCAGCGTCGGTGCGTTCCGGGTGCCGACGACGGCCCCGAGCATGCCCAGGGCCAACAGTGCGGCGACGAACACAGACATGGCGAGGTAGCCGCCTCGGCCGTCCCCGAAGGCGTCGACGACGGCGGGCGCTCCCGCACCGGCGAGCAGGATGCCCACCGCGAGGGCGGCGACCCGCCAGGACATCAGCGTCGACCGTTCGTCGGGGTCGTCGGTGATCTCCGCCGGCTGGGCGACGTAGGGCACCTGGAAACACCCGTACGCGGTGGCGGCGAGCAGGAAGGTGGCCGCCACCCAGGCCGCGGCCGCCGCCGGCGGGGCTCCGGGGCCCGCGAACACCAGCACGAACAGCGGGGGAAGGGCGACCCCGCCGGCCAGCATCCACGGCCGGCGGGGCCCCCAGCGGCTCTCGGTGCGGTCCGAGCGGCTGCCGATCCACGGGTTGAGCAGCACGTCCCAGGCCTTGGGTGCGAAGACCACCAGCCCGGCGATCCCCGCGGCGACGCCCAGAACGTCGGTCAGGTAGTACAGGAGCAGCAGCCCGGGGACCGTGCCGAAGGCCGCCGTCCCGATCGAGCCCGTGGCGTAGCCCAGGTGCGTGCCCCGGGACAGGTGGGTGCTCGATGAGACGGCAGTCACAAGATCCGCACCGTAGCGGTTCAGTCGCCCTTCACGTTCACCAGCTGGCGCAGCGTGTGCCGCACCTCCACCAGGTCGGTGGCGTCGGCCATGACGACGTCGACGTCCTTGTACGCCGCGGGGATCTCGTCGAGGAAGGCGTCGCTGTGCCGCCACTCGATGCCGCGCATCGACTCCTCGAGCTGGGCCCGCGTGAAGGTCTTGCGGGCCTTCGACCGCGAGTACACCCGGCCGGCGCCGTGCGGGGAGCTGTTCAACGACTCCGCGTTGCCCAGGCCGGCGACCACGTAGCTGGCCGTCCCCATCGAGCCCGGGATGAGCCCGGCCTGCCCCTTCTCCGCCTGGATGGCGCCCTTGCGGGACACCCACAGCTCCTCGCCGAAGTGGCGCTCGAGCTGGGTGAAGTTGTGGTGGCAGTTGACTTGCTCCAGCCGGGGCGTCGCGTCGGCGCGCATGTGCCGGGCCAGGGCGTCGGCGACCCGGTCCATCATCTCCTCGCGGTTGAGCAGCGCGAAGTGCTGCGCCCACTGCAGCTCGGCGATGTAGCGGTCGAACTCCGGGGTGCCCTCGTCCAGCCAGGCGAGGTCGCGGTCGGGCAGATCCAGGCCGTCCCGGCGAGCCCGGTCCTGCGCGACCGCGATGTGCCTCTGGGCGGTCTTGTTGCCCACCCCGCGGCTGCCCGAGTGCAGGAAGAGCCAGACGCGGTCCTGCTCATCGGCGGTCACTTCGACGAAGTGGTTCCCGGATCCGAGGCTACCCAGCTGCAGCGCCCAGTTCGGCGCCGTCGTCGTCACCGAGTGCAGGACGCGGTCGCCGAGCTCCTCGGCCGTCGCCTCGAGCTCGGCGACCCGGCGGCGGGCGGTCTCGGTCAGCTTCTTGTTGTACCGGCCCGCCGACAGCGGGACGGCGCGCTCGATGTCGCCGCGCAGCGGCGCGAGCGGGCCGCGGGCGCGCACCTCGCCCACCGACCAGGGCGTGCGGACGGCGATCATGCCGCAGCCGATGTCGACGCCGACCGCCGCCGGGATGATCGCCCGCCGGGTGGGCAGCACCGAGCCCACGGTGGCGCCCTTGCCCAGGTGGGCGTCCGGCATGAGGGCGACGTGGGGGTCGACGATGTCGAGGGAGGCGGTGCGCTCGGCCTGCCGGCGGGTCTCGTCGTCGAGGATGCTGGCCCAGTTCAGCAGCTTGTCCGAGAGTCTCTCCACCACCAGGATTCTGCGGTGCGAGCGGGTCCGCGGCGACCGGTTTACCCCGGCGCCCGGTCGCGGGTACGGGTGCGCCCATGGCAGCGGGCAGGGCGGCGGTGGCCGCGACGGACCAGTGGGTCGACCCCGACGACGGGATCCGGTACCCCGCCGGGGAGGTGCACGCGTGGGAGCGCGGGCGCAACGAGACGGTCTGCGGGCTGTCGTTGAACCGGTCGCGCCTCACCCGCTTCCCGCACGTCGGCTGGCCGGACGTGCAGCCGGAGTCGGGGCGGCACGCGGAAGAGGTGCAGTCGGTGTGCCGCCGCTGCCGCGCCGGTCAGGGTGCCCGGCGCGACGACCGCGGTTGGACGCGCACGGATCCGCGCCCGTGAGCGGGCTCAGTCTCAGCCCGAGCTGCGCAGCCGGTCCACCAGCGGGTCCAGCGCCGTGTGCAGCTCGGTGTTGGTGTAGGTGAACACGACGGTGGCGACGACGAACAGCGGCACCAGCGCGACCTTCTCCACGGTGGCGCCGGTGCGGATGGGGGACAGCGCCAGGCGCTTGCGCTTGACCAGCCAGAGCAGCGGCACCGGTACCCCGGCGGTGGTGATGGCGTCGCCGACGACGTGGGTCAGCACGCCGGCGGCCACCGCCCAGGGCAGCCAGGACGGGGTGCCCGTGTGGTCCAGCAGGAGCCAGGCGCCGCCCCAGGAGAGCACGAGGTTGCCCAGGATCGTCGTCTCGGTGCGCCCCGGGATGACGAAGTGCAGCGCCCGCAGCGCGAGCCCGATGGCCAGCGCCATCAGGAGCAAGCTGGACCAGAACGCGCCGGAGGCCGCCACGGCCAGCGCGCCGAACGCGAGCGGGGCGAGGACGGCGTCGTGGGTGCCCCAGCGGTGCCCGCCCGACAGCGCCCCGATCGCGCCGGCGGGCACGTCGGTGACGGGCCCCCACATGTCCGACACCGTGGAGTTTCGGTGGTCGAGGTCGGGGAGCATCGCGAACCCGCCGACGGCGGCCACCCAGGCTGCCTGGCCGACCGCACCCTGCACGGGGGCCCACGGCAGCGTCGCGGCGCCGGCGGCGAGACCGGAGAGCGCGTGGGAGTGACCGAGCACCTACGGAGCGTGCCTCCTGCGAAGCGCGCGGTGGCGCAGGCTCGCGGACCGTCCGGCGATCCGTTCAGTGCGACGAAATCGTGGCGATCAGCGGGTGAGGGCCACGAGTTCGTCGCACTGGAGCGCGCGGACTGCGCTCAGTCGTCGAGGTCGTCGTCGTCCGTGCCGCCGCGGGCCAGCCAGGTGGCCAGCCGCTCGACGGGCACCTCGAAGTCGGGGTGCTGGTCGACGAACGCCTGCATCTGGTCGGCGAGCCAGGCGAGGGTGACCTGCTCCCCGCCCCGCCGTTCGGCCAGTTCTTCCAGGCCCCGGTCGGTGAAGTACATGCCGGAGAACCTACGACGCCCGGCCCCCGAGGTGGTCGGGGGCCGGGCGTCGGTGGTCGTGCGGGCGGTCAGCCGGCCTGGCGGTCCGCGAAGGCGTCGGCGACCAGCTTGCGCTGCTCGACCTCGTGCACCTTCGCCGAGCCGACCGCCGGGCTCGCCGACGCGCGCCGGCTGACCCGCCGGAGCTTCCGGCCCTCGGGCAGCTCCTCCGGCAGGTTGACCGCCATGAACTGCCAGGCGCCCATGTTCGCCGGCTCCTCCTGCACCCAGACCACGTCCGCGGCCTCCGCGTAGCGCTCGAGCTCGGCGCGGATCTGCTCGGCCGGCAGGGGGTAGAGCTGCTCGACCCGGACGATCGCGGTGTCGGCGATGCCCTCGTTCTCCCGCTGGGCCATCAGGTCGTAGGCGACCTTGCCGCTGCAGAGGAGCACGCGCTTCACCGCGGAGCCTTCCAGCGGCTCGCCACCGACGCCGGCGTCGGGCAGCACCGGGCGGAAGCTCTCCTCGGTGAAGTCCGCGACCGGGCTGACCGCCGCCTTCGCCCGCAGCAGCGACTTCGGCGTGAAGACGACCAGCGGCCGGTGCACGTCCGACAGCGCCTGGCGGCGGAGCAGGTGGAAGTAGTTGCCGGGCGTCGTGCAGTTGGCGACGGTCATGTTGCTCTCGGCGCACAGCTGCAGGAACCGCTCGATCCGGCCGCTGGAGTGGTCGGGCCCCTGGCCCTCCATGCCGTGCGGCAGCAGCAGGACGACGCCCGAGCGCTGGCCCCACTTGGCCTCGCCGGAGCTGATGAACTCGTCGATGACCATCTGGGCGCCGTCGACGAAGTCGCCGAACTGGGCCTCCCAGAGCACCAGGGCCTGGGGATTGGCCACCGAGTAGCCGTACTCGAAGCCCACGGCTGCGTACTCGCTCAGCAACGAGTCGTAGACGAAGAACTTGGCCTGGTCCTCGGTGAGGTTGGCCAGCGGCGTGTACTCCGATCCGTTCTCGCGGTCGATGAGCACCGAGTGGCGCTGCACGAACGTCCCGCGGCGGGAGTCCTGCCCGGCCAGCCGGACCGGCACGCCCTCCGCCAGCAGCGACCCGAAGGCCAGCAGCTCGCCCATGGCCCAGTCGATGCCGCCCTCGCTGGCCATCGCAGCCCGCTTCTCCAGCATCTTCTGCAGCTTGGGGTGCGGGGTGAAGTCCGGCGGGAAGGAGACGTGCGAGTCACCGATGGTCTTGAGGACCTCCTGCGTGATCGCCGTCTGCACCGTGGACTCCTGCGGCGTGCGCGGGTCCATGACCGGCTCGGGCTTGGAGGAGTCCTGCGCGTCGTGCGTCTCGGCGAACGCCCGCTCGAGCTGGCCGCGGTAGTCCTTGAGGGCCTCCTCGGCCTCCTCGAGCGTGATGTCGCCGCGGCCGACCAGCGCCTCGGTGTAGAGCTTTCGGACCGAGCGCTTGCGGTCGATGATGTCGTACATCTGCGGCTGGGTCATCGAGGGGTCGTCGCCCTCGTTGTGCCCGCGGCGGCGGTAGCAGACGAGGTCGATGACGACGTCCTTCTTGAACTGCTGCCGGTACTCGACCGCCAGCCGCGCCACCCGCACGCAGGCCTCGGGGTCGTCGCCGTTCACGTGGAAGATCGGGGCGTTGACCATGCGGGCGACGTCGGTCGAGTAGAGCGTCGAGCGCGCCGAACCCGGGCTCGTGGTGAAGCCGACCTGGTTGTTGATGACCACGTGCACGGTGCCGCCGGTGCGGTAGCCGCGCAACTGGGAGAGGTTCAGCGTCTCCTGGACCACGCCCTGGCCGGCGAACGCGGAGTCGCCGTGCAGGAGGACCGGGAGCACCGTGAAGCCCTGCTCGCCCTTGTCGATCATGTCCTGCTTGGCCCGGACGATGCCCTCGAGGACCGGGTTCACCGTCTCCAGGTGGCTGGGGTTGCTGGCCAGCGAGACGGCGATCTCGGCGTCGGTGCGGAACGGGTTGCGGAACGTGCCGGTGGCGCCGAGGTGGTACTTCACGTCACCGGAGCCCTGGACGGTGCCGGGGTCGATGTTGCCCTCGAACTCGCCGAAGATCTTGGCGTAGCTCTTGCCGAGCACGTTGGCGAGCACGTTGAGCCGGCCGCGGTGGGCCATGCCGATGGCGACCTCGTCCAGGCCGTGGTCGGTGCCGGCGATCAGCACCTCGTCGAGGATCGGGATGACCGACTCCCCGCCCTCGAGGCTGAAGCGCTTCTGGCCGACGTACTTGGTCTGCAGGAAGGTCTCGAACGCCTCGGCGGCGTTGAGCCGGCCGAGCACGTGCTTCTGCTTCTCGCGGTCGGGCTGCGCGTGCTTGATCTCGATCCGCTCCTGGAGCCACTCGCGCTCCTCGGGATCGGTGATGTGCATGTACTCCACGCCGACGGTGCGGCAGTAGGAGTTGCGCAGCACGCCGAGGATGTCCCGCAGCGCCATGAGCCGCTCGCCGGCGAACCCGCCGACCGGGAACTTCCGGTCGAGGTCCCACAGCGTCAGCCCGTGCTGGAGGATGTCCAGGTCGGGGTGGGTGCGGACCTTGAACTCGAGCGGGTCGGTGTCGGCCATGAGGTGGCCGTTGCGCCGGTAGGACTCGATGACCTCGATGACCCGGGCTTCCTTGTCGATCTGCCCTTCGCGCGTGATCCGCACGTCCGGCATCCAGCGCACCGGCTCGTAGGGGATCCGCAGCGAGCGGAAGACCTCGTCGTAGAAGCCGTCCTCGCCCAGCAGCAGCGAGTGGAGCTTGCGCAGGAAGTCGCCGGACTCGGCGCCCTGGATGATCCGGTGGTCGTAGGTCGAGGTGAGCGTGATGATCTTCGAGACGCCCATCTCGGTGAGCACCTCGGGGCTCATCCCCTGGAACTCGGCCGGGTACTCCATGGCACCCACGCCGATGATCGCGCCCTGGCCGGCGGTCAGCCGCGGCACGGAGTGGTTGGTGCCGATCGTGCCGGGGTTGGTCAAGCTGATCGTGGTGCCGGAGAAGTCCTCCATCGTCAGCTTGTTGTTCCGGGCCCGCCGGATGATGTCCTCGTAGGCGGCCCAGAAGCCGGCGAAGTCCATCTCCTCGGCGCCCTTGATGGAGGCGACCACCAGCGAGCGCGAGCCGTCGGGCTTGGGCAGGTCGATGGCCAGCCCGAAGTTGACGTGCTCGGGCTGCACGAGCACCGGCTTGCCGTCGACCTCGGCGAAGGCGCTGTTCATGTTCGGGAACGAGTCCAGCGCCCGGACCAGCGCGTAGCCGATCAGGTGCGTGAAGGAGATCTTGCCGCCGCGCGCGCGGGCCAGGTGGTTGTTGACGACGATGCGGTTGTCGGCCAGCAGCTTGGCCGGCACCGCACGCACGCTGGTCGCCGTCGGCACGGTCAGCGAGGCGTTCATGTTCTTGACCACCGCCGCAGCGGCGCCCCGCAGCGGGGACTGCGAGCCGTCCGCGACCGGGAGCTTGGGCGCGGCCTTGGCGGCAGGGGCGGCGGGCTGGTCGGTCTTCTGCACGGGCGAGCTCCCCGTCGGCTGGGACCCGGCGGCCGGGCGCTGGACGTCGGGCTTCCCCGCGGCGGGGGCCGCGGGCGCGGGGGAGGCCGGGGCCGGCTTGCCCGCGGCCGGCTTGTCCCCGGCGGGCTTCTCCGCGGCCGGCTTCTCCGCGGTCGGCGCCGCGGGTGCCGCGTTCCCCGAGGAGGCCTGCTCCCGGTCGCCACCGGCCGGCGGACCGGGGCGGTAGTCGGCGAAGAACTCGTGCCACGCCTGATCGACGCTGGACGGGTCGGCGAGGAACTGCTGGTACATCTCCTCGACCAGCCACTCGTTGGTGCCGAACCCGGCGACCGGGGACGAGGTGGACGACGGTCGGGATGAACTCACGCTTGACACGGGGTCGAGTGCCTTCTTCGTCTCGGGGCTGCGTCTGAGGGGCGCGTCGCTGGACCGGGTGTCGAGTCTACGCCCGTGCCGGTTCGCCGACCGGGTGCAGAGCGGGATCCGCGCGCCCGCGCCACCCGGGGGTCAGTGGGTGGCGCCACGGGCGACGAGGAGCTCGGCCAGGGCGTCGTTGCCGCTGGCCTGGTCCTCGTCCGCCCGCCGGTGCCGGGCCGCCGCCACGCGGCTGATGTCGAGCGCGCTGGCGCCGTCGTGCGTCGTGGCGTTGACGTCCGCTCCGGCGTCCAGGAGCGCCCGGACGATCTCCGGTGCATCGCCCGCCGCCCCCGCCGCCACGGCGGTGTGCAGCGGGGTGCGGCCGGTGTCCGGGTCCCGGCGGTCGACGTCGGCGCCGGCGTCCAGGAGCAGGCGGACCAGCTCCGCGCTGCCGCCGGCGGTGGCCGCGTGCAGCGCGCCCCCGTCGGCGTCGGCGCCCCGGTCCAGCAGCTGGCGGGCGGCGCCGGCCGCCCCGCCGAAGGCGGCCCACGCGAGCAGGTCGACCCCGGTGGCGGGGTCGGTCAGCGGCGCGCCGTCGTCCAGCTCGCCGGTCAGCCGGTCGACGTCGTCGAGGTAGGCCGCGCTGGGGGCGTCGATGACCGCGCCTAGCTCCACCAGCACCGGCACCAGATCGGGTGCGTGCTCGAGGGCCACGTGCAGCGGCGTGCGGTGCTGGTCGGTGCGCGCGGTGAGGTCCGCGCCGGCCGCGGCGAGGACGCGCACGATCTCGACCCGGTCGCAGGCGACCGCCAGGTGCAGGGGCGTCCAGCCGCCCTGTCCCTCCCGTTCGACGGAGCCCTGGACCAGCTGCGGCGATTCGGCGATCGCCGACCGGACGGCATCGGTCTCGCCGTCGACGATCAGCCGGCCGAGTCGTTGGACGGTCATGCGAGTGGTCACGCGTTCTCCGTTCTGCGTTCGGGGCTGCCCGGCGCGTGCTGCTCGGCCGGTGCAGGGGTCGTGGGGGAGCCCCGGCCGCCTCAGGCGATGTCGCGGCGGACCGCGAGGAAGGTGCCCAGCAGGGCCGCCAGGAGACCGTAGCCGAGGAGCAGGGCGCCTCCTTGCCAGGCCTCGAGCAGGTCGGGGCCCTCGAAGGTCGCGGTGAGCGCCTCGAGCGCACCCCCGGGCATCCACTTGTACGCCCCCGAGGTGGCCGGGATCGAGCGGATGACCGGCTCGATGACGAACAGGTAGACCAGGCCGCCGACGATCGCCCCGACCTGGTTGCGCAGCAGCGCGCCGAGGCCCACGCCGATGACCGCGTAGATGACCAGGGCCAGCCCCGAGCGGCCCAGCGTCGCCAGGTTGTCGGCGTCGAGCGCAGGGGCCGCCCCGCGCACGCCGGCGTGGACCGCGACCGCCGCGTAGTTGACGACCAGCACCACCAGGGCGAACAGCGTGGCCGCCAGCGCGTAGGCCAGCAGCTTGGCGATCACGACGTTGCCGCGGCGCGGGGTGGTCAGGAACGTCGGGGTGGCCGTGCGGTGCCGGTACTCCTGGGTCATCCCGATGATGCCCACGATGAGGAACAGCACGTTGACGTTGACCGCGTTGGCCATCGCCAGCTCCTCGTAGAGCGGCGTGCCGACGGCCGGGATGCCCGACTCCGGGTTCCCGGCGAACGAGGTGAGCAGGACGGCGAACCCGATCACCATGACGCAGGCGCCCAGCAGCAGGCCGAGCCAGACCCTGGTCGTGAAGAGCTTGGTCCACTCCGCGCGGATCAGGTGGGTCATCGCGAGGCCTCCGGGGACGTCGCGCCGGCGGCGTACTGCTCCTGGCCGGCGGTGAGCTGGAAGTAGATCTCCTCCAGGCCGCTGGTGCGCGAGCGCAGCTCGTGCAGCTCCACCCCGGCGGCGAAGGCGCGGGCGCCGATCTCGGCGGTGGTGCGGCCGGCGGCGGTCAGGGAGTCGCCGTCGAGGGAGACGGTCATGCCGTCGGCGCGCAGCACCTCGGCCAGCCGAGCGATCTCCGGGCTGCGCACCAGCACCGTGCCGCCCCCTTCGGCGCCCGAGCGGAGCTGCTCCATCGAGGCCTCGCGGACCAGCCGCCCGGCGCCGACGATGACGACGCGGTCGACGGTCTGCTCCACCTCGGAGAGGAGGTGGCTGGAGACCAGGACCGTGCGGCCCTGGTCGTGGGCGAGGTGGCGGATGAACCCGCGCAGCCACTGGATGCCCTCCGGGTCCAGCCCGTTGGCCGGCTCGTCGAGCACCAGGACGGAGGGGTCGCCGAGCAGCGCCGTCGCGAGCCCCAGCCGCTGGCGCATGCCCAGGGAGTAGCCGCCGGCGCGCCGCCGTCCGGCGTCGGCCAGGCCGACCTGGGTCAGCACCGCGTCGGCGCGCTCCACCGGCAACCCGGCGGCGCGGCAGTAGACGCGCAGGTGGTTGCGGCCGGAGCGGGCCGGGTGGAACGCCGTCTCCAGGACCGCGCCCACGGTGCGGACCGGTTCCCGCAGCGACGTGTACGGGGTGCCGTTGAACGTGGCGGTGCCGGCATCGGGGCGGACCAGCCCGAGCAGCATGCGCAGCGTGGTCGTCTTGCCGGCGCCGTTGGGGCCGAGGAACCCGGTGACCGTGCCCGGCTCGACGGTGAAGCCGAGGTCGCTCACCGCCCGTACGGCACCGAAGGACTTGGTGAGCCCCCGGACCTCGACCCGCACGGGGTCGGTCGCGGGGGCGTGGGGGGTGGCGATGTCGCTCCTCCTCGTCTGGTGGCCCGTGTCCCGACCATCCAAGCGCACCGGGGTGGCGTTCCGGGAGGCCGCGCGCGCACGTCGTCTGCCGTTCACCCGGCCCCGTGCACGTGACCCCGGGCACACGGGAGCGCGGCGTCCCCTAGAGTGCGCGCCGTGAGCGAGCCCGCCAACGCCTATTCCACGGTCGTCGTCGGAACCGACGGGTCGGAGTCCTCGCTGCGCGCCGTCGCGCGGGCCGGGGCCCTGGCCGGCGCCTGCGGCGCGACGCTCGTGGTCGCCTGCGCCTACCTCCCCGCGGAGGCCGACGACCGGGAGCTCGCCCGTGCCCAGGACGTGCTCGGCGACGAGGCGTACCAGGTCGTCGGGTCCCACCCCGCCGAGGAGACCGTGCGCACCGCCGCCGAGCGCGCGCTCGCCGCGGGCGCCGGCGACGTGCGCACCGTGGCCGTCACGGGTTCCCCGGTCGAGACGCTGCTCGAGGTCGTCCGCCGCGAGAAGGCGGACCTGCTCGTCGTCGGCAACCGCGGTCTGAGCGGCATCAAGGGCCGGCTGCTCGGGTCGGTGCCGGCCGACGCCTCCCGCAGGTCGCAGTGCGACGTGCTGATCGTCCACACCACGGGCTGAGGTCCGCGACGGGCATGGACGATCCCGGGGCGGGCCCCGACCTCGGCGCCCGCGAGGCGCTGGAGCGGCTGCTGCTCGACGGCCCCCGCCGGTACACCCGGCTCGAGGTCGGCCGGATGGCCGGGATGCCACCGGAGCGGACCCAGCGGCTGTGGCGGGCCCTCGGCTTCCCCGACGCCGCCGACGACGACCCGGCCTTCACCGACGCCGACATCGCCGCCCTCGGGGTGCTCTCGACGCTCATCGACTCCGGCTTCGTCGACGCCGACAGCGAGGCCTCCATCGCCCGGGCGATGGGTCAGTCGCTGTCCCGGCTCGCCGACTGGCAGACCGACATGCTGGCCGACGCGCTGCTCCGCGGGGCGCAGCCCGGCGAGGACCCGGCCGCGACCACGGAGCGGGCGGTGGCCGCCGCGCAGGCGCTGCTGCCCCGGCTGCGCGAGGTGCAGGACTACGTCTGGCGGCGGCACCTCGTGGCCAACGTCGACCGGCTGCTCGCGGCCACCGGTCCGGGCGACCGGCGCGAGCTCGCGGTCGGGTTCGCCGACCTGGTGGGCTACACCTCGCGGAGCCGGGGCATGGGCGGCCGCGAGCTGGGCGCGATGGTGGAGGACTTCGAGAGCACCGCCGCCGAGGTGATCGCCCGGCACCACGGCCGGGTGGTGAAGACGGTCGGGGACGGCGTCCTGTTCACCGCGCGGTCGGCCACCGACGCCGCGGACATCGGGCTCGAGCTCCCCGACGCGTGGGCGGCCGACGACCGCCCGCCGCTGCGGGTCGGGGCGGCGTACGGCGCGGTCCTGACCCGCCTCGGCGACGTCTACTCGCCGGTGGTGAACCTGGCCAGCCGGCTGACCTCGCTGGCCCGTCCCGGCGCGCTGCTGGTCGACCGCGACCTCGCCGACCGGTTGCGCCCGCTCGCCGACTACCGGGTCCGGCCGCTGCGGCGGGTGTCCGTGCGCGGCTACGACCACCTGCAGCCGTGGCTGGTGCGGCGCGGCCGGGCGGCCGCGGAGGAGCCCGACAGCGGCTACGGCGACGACGCGTTCGACGTCGAGGACGATCCGTCGGCGAGCCGGGACTGACCTGCTCCGGGCGGCTTGGCAGGCTGGAGGGGTGAGCGCCACCCTCGTCGCCCGCGGACTGGCGGCCGGTCACGGCGCCCGCGTGCTGTTCTCCGACCTCGATCTCGTCGTCGCCCCGGGCGACGTCGTCGGCCTGGTCGGGGTGAACGGCGCGGGCAAGTCGACCCTCCTGCGGACGCTGGCCGGGGAGCTCCCGGCCGAGGCCGGGAGCATCGTGCTGAGCCCGCCGACGGCCACCCTCGGCTACCTGCCGCAGGAGCACGAGCGCCGCCCGGGGGAGACGGTCCTGGCGGCGCTCGGGCGGCGCACCGGGGTCGCCGCGGCACAGGTGGTGCTGGACGCCGCCACCGAGGCGCTCGCGGCGGGGGACCAGGGGGCCGACGACGCGTACGGCGACGCACTGGAGCGCTGGCTGGCCCTCGGTGGTGCGGACCTCGACGAACGCGCCGCGGAGGTCGTCGCGGAGGTCGCCCCGGGTATGGCGCTCGACGCGCTGATGACCGGGCTCTCCGGTGGCCAGGCAGCGCGGGTCGGGCTGGCTTCCCTGCTGCTGTCCCGCTACGACGTCCTGCTGCTCGACGAGCCGACCAACGACCTGGACCTCGCCGGGCTGGACCAGCTGGAGCGGTTCGTCACCGGCGCCCGGGCCGGCGTCGTCGTGGTCAGCCACGACCGCGAGTTCCTCGCCCGCACGGCCAACCGGATCGTGGAGCTGGACCTCGCCCAGCAGCTGGTGAGGGTGCACGACGGCGGCTACGAGGCCTACCTGGTGGAGCGCGAGGTGGCCCGCCGGCACGCGCGCGAGGAGTACGAGGAGTTCGCCGGCACCAAGGCGGGGCTCGAGGCCCGGGCGCGGATGCAGCGGAACTGGATGGCCAAGGGTGTCCGCGACTCGATCAAGAAGTCCAAGGACGGCGACAAGCACATCAAGGCGGCCAACCGCGCGTCCTCGGAGAAGCAGGCGGCCAAGGCCAAGCAGACGCAGCGGATGATCGAGCGGCTCGACGTCGTGGAGGAGCCCCGCAAGGAGTGGGAGCTCCGCATGGAGATCGCCACCGCGCCGCGTGCCGGGGCGGTCGTGGCGACGCTGCGGGGCGCGGTCGTGCGCCGGGGCGGGTTCACCCTCGGCCCGGTGGACCTGCAGGTCGACTGGGGCGACCGCGTCGCCATCACCGGCGCCAACGGCTCGGGGAAGTCGACGCTCCTGGCCGCCCTGCTCGGCCGGGTGCCGCTGGACGAGGGCGCCGCGTCGCTCGGCCCCTCGGTCCGGGTCGGCGAGATCGACCAGGCCCGCGGCCGCTTCCTCGGCACCGAGCAGCTGCTCGACGCCTTCGGTGCCGAGGTGCCCGACTGGCCGACGGCGGAGGTGCGCACCCTGCTGGCCAAGTTCGGCCTCACCGCCGACCACGTGCTGCGCCCGGCGGTCACGCTCTCGCCGGGGGAGCGCACCCGCGCCGCGCTGGCGCTGCTGCAGGCCCGGGGCGTCAACGTGCTGGTGCTCGACGAGCCGACCAACCACCTGGACCTGCCGGCCATCGAGCAGCTGGAGCAGGCGCTGGCCGGCTACTCGGGCACGCTGCTGCTGGTGACGCACGACCGGCGGATGCTCACCGCCGTCGCCACCGACCGGCGGCTCGAGGTCGACGGCGGGTGGGTCACCGAGCGCTGAGCGGGTCAGCCGGCCGGCGCACCCAGCTCGTCGGCGATGCCGACGGTGTCCATGCCCGCCCACGTGTCCGAGACGTGGTGCGCCAGCACCATGAGGTCGCGCAGCTCGCCGCTGCGGTCGCGGATGTGGTCCTTCAGCAGCGCCTCGCCGGTGAAGCCGAGGTCGCCGAAGAGCGCGAGCGCCGGCCCCTGCTCGGCGACCACCTCGACGACGAGCTTCGCCAGCCCCGAGGAGACCGCACCCACCAGCGCCTGCCGGGCCAGCTCCCGGCCGAGCCCGCTGCCGCGGCGGGAGGGGGAGACCACCAGGCGGACCTCGCCGACGTGGTCCGACCAGCCCGGGAGCGGCCGGACGGCGACGTAGCCGGTCACCTCGTCGCCGTCCACGGCCACCCACCGGCCCCCCGCGGACTCGCCGGTGGCCCACGCGCGGACGGTCTCGGGGTCGGTGACCTCCTCCTTGATGAAGGTCAGGTCGCCCTCGGGCAGGTCGCCGAAGAACCGCAGCAGTGCGTCGCAGCGCTCGGGTCCGAGTTCCACCACGGTCACGTCAGGCCTCCTGCGGTTTCTCGGCGGCGTCGAGCGGGTCGCTGCGCCGGCGGACGAAGTCGATGATCGTGGGCACCGTCGTCCTCGCGGCGGTGCGCCCGACGACCAGCCCCATGTGACCGGCGTCGAGGCGGAGCTCGTGCTTGTCGGGGGAGCCGACGAGGTCGATCAGCGGCGCGGTGGCGTCCGGCGGCACGATGTGGTCGCGGTTGGCGCGCACGGTGAGGAACGGCACCTGGATGTCGGCGAGGTGCACCGGGTCCCCGCCCACGCTGAGCCGGTCGTTCACCATGCCGTTCTCCCGCACGAGCATCTCCGCCGTCTGCCGGGCCGCCGCGCCGGGGAAGGGCACGTGGTCGTCCGACCACCCGGTCATCGCCTGGTACGACGCGACGTACTCGTCGTTCCAGAGCCGCTCCCAGAGGGTGACGTAGCGGGTCACCTCCGCGGTCGGCGTCAGCGCCCGGAAGCCCTGCACGACGACCGAGGGTGGGACGTTGCCGTCCGCGTCGAGGACGGACCTCACATCCATCCCGCCGACGGCGAAGATGTCGGCGAGCGGGCCCATGTGGCGGAAGTCGACCGGCGCCGCGAGCACCGTCAGGCTGCGCAGCGGCGCGTCGGGGTGGTGGGCGGCGTAGAGGAGCGCGAGGTTGCCGCCGAAGCAGTAGCCGAAGAGGTTCACCTCGTCGGCGCCGGAGAGCTCGAGGACGCGGTCGATGGCGGCCGGGATGTAGTCGTCGGCGTAGTCCTCCAGCCCGTTGCCCGCGTCCCGCTCGTCGGGCTCGCCCCAGTCGAGCATGTAGACGTCGAAACCGGCCTCCAGCAGCTGCTCCACGAAGCTGTTGCCGGGCGTCAGGTCGAGGATGTAGCTCCGGCTCACCAGGCTGAACACGATCAGGAGCGGGGGCCCGTAGCGGACACCGCCGTACGTGTCAGGGTCGTTGCGGTAGTGCCAGAGCTGGGTGCGGCCCCGCTGCCAGACGATGTCCTTGGGGGTCCGCCCGACGCCGGGCCGGTCGACGCCGGCGACGAGCTTGATGCCGTTACGGGCGCGGAGGGTGTTGCGCTCGACGTCGCGCCGGACGCGGTCGAGCACCGTCTGCGGGCTGGGCACCGTCGGCATCGCTGTCCTCCGTGGTCGGGGTCGTCTGTCGCGGAGCGCCGGGGCGCGACGTGGCGCTGCGGCGCCGCTCCTGCTCCAGCTGGATGGTCAGCCGCCGCACCTCGCGGTCGAGCGAGCCGATCTGCGCGCGCAGCCGGCTGATGTCGCTCCCCGCGGGCAGGTTCAGGAGGTGCCAGGCGCGGGCGCTGAGGCCCTGCGCCGAACGGCTCGCGAGGGTCTGCGCCCGCCGCACCAGCGCGGCGCCGAGGGCGAAGTGCTCCGTGCGGACCAGGCTCTCCGCGCGCGGCGCCACGGCTCGTTCCGCCGCGTCGAACGCCTGCCGCCACAGCGGGGCGCTCACCGGTCCACCCCGGCCACCCGCCGCGCGGCCCCGGACGGCTGCTGCGCGAGGTCGGTCATGGGTCGCCCCCCGGGGTGCTCGGTTCCTGGTCGGCGGGTCCCTACCCGGCTCGACCGGTGATCTACCGCACAGGGCCGATACGGTGGCCCGACAGCCCGCCGACCACGAGGAGACCCCCGCTCATGCCCGACCGCTCGATCCTCGACCTGTTCCGCCTCGACGACCGCGTCGCCATCGTCACCGGGGCCTCCTCCGGGCTGGGGGCGGTGTTCGCGCGCACCCTCGCCGAGGCCGGCTGCGACGTCGTGCTGGGCGCCCGCCGGGCCGACCGGCTCGCCGAGACCCAGCGCGCGGTCGAGGCGGCCGGGCGGCGGGCGATCAGCGTGGCCACCGACGTCTCCCGGCCGGAGGACTGCCAGGCGCTCGTCGACGCGGCCATGGCCGAGTTCGGCAAGGTCGACGTCCTGGTGAACAACGCCGGGGTGGGCACCGCGGCGCCCGCGACCCGGGAGACCCCCGAGCAGTTCCGGCAGGTCATCGACGTCAACCTCAACGGCTGCTACTGGATGGCGCAGGCCTGCGGCCGGGTCATGCAGCCGGGCAGCTCCATCGTGAACATCTCCAGCGTGCTCGGGCTGACCACGGCCGGCCTGCCGCAGGCCGCCTACGCCGCGAGCAAGGCGGGGCTGATCGGGCTGACCCGCGACCTCGCCCAGCAGTGGACCGGCCGCAAGGGAATCCGCGTGAACGCCCTGGCGCCGGGCTTCTTCACCTCGGAGATGACCGACCAGTACCCCGAGGGCTACCTGGAGTCGCAGCTGGCCCGGGTGCTGGTGGGGCGCAAGGGCGAGCCCGAGGAGCTGGCCGCCGCGCTGGTCTTCCTGGTCAGCGATGCCGGCGGGTACGTCACCGGCACGACGATCCCGGTCGAGGGCGGGATGCTCACCAGCTGAGCGGCCCGCCGATGGCGGTGCACCCGGTGCGAGCGGGGTCCGGCCGCACCGGTCCGGCCTCGGCGTCCGGTGGCGGGAGCGCCGCGGTGCCGCCACCGCGGAGCGGGCGTGGCCGCCGCGGCTGGCGGCTGCCGCTGCCGCCGCCGCGGTGCGGGTAGACCAGGACACCGTTCACCGGGTCGGGGGCGGCGTCGAGCGCGGCGCGGACGGCGGGGGAGTCGCGGAAGCCGTCCCGGCGGCTCTCCTCGTCGAAGACGAACTCGCAGACGACGCCCCAGCGGTGCTCGTGCTCGTCCCAGAACCGGACGCCGGCGGTCACCGCCGTCTCGACGAGCCGGTCGTGCCAGGCCCGCAGCCACCCCGCGGCGGCGGTGCCGCCGTCGAACACCTCGAGGGTGAGCCAGTGCACACCCGGGACGGTACGAGGACCGCCACGTCCGGGGAAGCCGCCTCCGGCGTGGCGGTCACGCGGGGCGGTCGCCCCCTGCGGGGTCGGTCGACGTCGTGCGCCGGGTCAGGGGTCCCGGCGCACGTTCTCGGCGCGGTCCTCGACGGCGCCGTGGCGCACCAGGCTGGTGACGGCCAGGGCGAGGCCGCCCCAGATGATCAGCATGGCCACCAGCATCATGACGATCGCGCTGGCGCTCACCGGCGGCCTCCTTCGTCGTGCCCGGTCACCGAGCGGTCGCGGCCGGCCGCGTCCGCCACGGGTGCCCCGTCCAGGGGTGTTCCCGGATCGGAGCCGGGTGGCGGCCCGTCCAGGTGGGTCCCGGCGCGCCACGGCAGCCGGGCGAGCAGGAAGCCGACCAGCGGCAGCGCCAGGACAAGCAGCCAGCCGAAGCCCAGCAGGAGCCAGGTGGGGTAGCCCTCGTAGGGCGCGGCGAGGTCGTCGCGCACCGCGAGGACGAGCACGATGGCCAGGCCCGCCGGGGCCACGATGCTGGTGAGCACCCGCCAGCCGGTGCCGACCCGGGGCCGGCCGTGGACGTTCAGGTGGTCGCCGAGCCGGGGCAGGGCCCGCAGCACCCAGGCGACGACCAGCATGCTCAGCAGCGCCACGACGAGGATGCCGTACTGGTTGACGAAGTGGTCGACGACGTCGAGCACGTAGATCCCGCTCGTCGTGCTGAAGAGCACCAGGCTCAGCACCGCGCTGGGCACCACGACCGCGAGGGTGGCGGTGAGGCGGCTGGTGTCGAGCTTGTCGCGGACGGCGGAGATCACGACCTCGATCACGCTGATCAGCGACGTGATGCCGGCGATGACCAGGGACCCGAAGAAGAGGACGCCGATGAGGGCGCCGGCCGGGGCCTCGTTGATGATGGTGGGGAAGGCGATGAAGGCCAGCGCGATCCCGTCGCGGGCGACCTCGCCGACCGCAACCCCGCCGGCCTGGGCCATGAAACCGAGGGCGGCGAACACGCCGATGCCGGCCAGCAGCTCGAAGCTGGAGTTCGAGAAACCGACGACGAGGCCGGAGCCGGTCATGTCCTCGCGACGGCCGACGTACGAGGCGTAGGTGATCATGATGCCGAAGCCGATCGACAGCGAGAAGAAAATCTGCCCGAACGCGGCGGCCCAGACCGCGGGCTCGGCGAGCGCCGCCCAGTCGGGCGTGAACAGGGCGTCGAGGCCGGCACCCGCTCCCGGCAGCAGCAGCGCCTGCACCACGAGGACGGCGAAGGCGAGTACCAGCACCGGGATGAAGACCAGGGAGACGGCACCGATCCCGCGCTGGACGCCGAGCGCCAGGACCACCAGGACGGCCAGCCACACGACCGCGAGGGGCACGAGCACCCCGGGCACCACGTCGGCGGTGACCGCGACGTCGCCGGCCTGCAGGTACTCCCCGAAGAAGAAGCCCTCCGGATCGGCGCCCCAGGCCTGGTCGAGCGAGAAGAAGGTGTAGCTCAGCGCCCAGGCCAGCACCGCGGCGTAGTAGACGGCGATGAGGAAGCAGATCGCCACCTGCCACCAGCCGAGCCCCTCGGTACCGCGGCGCAGCCGGGCGAAGGAGAGGGGGGCGGAACCGCGGTGGCGGTGGCCGATCGCGTAGTCGAGCAGCAGGAAGGGGATGCCGGCGGTGAGCAGCGCGACCAGGTAGGGCACCACGAAGGCGCCGCCGCCGTTCTCGTAGGCGACGTACGGGAACCGCCAGATGTTGCCCAGCCCCACCGCCGAGCCGATCGCCGCCAGGATGAAGATGCGCCGGGAGCTGAACGAGCCGCGCCGGCGCTCCTCCTGCGCGGCGGCACCCGCTGTCGAACTCATCTGACCTCCTGCGTCGTGGTCCGCCGGCCCGCGAGCACCGGGGCGCGACGGGCCGTCGAAGGCAACGTGCCAGAACTCGCGCCACGTCGCACGCCCGGACCCCGCACGGCCGGGCGGCGGCCCGAGGTCCCACCACCGCGGCGCTGCCGGAACGCGCGCCCGGCCCCGTCAGCCGATCCGGGCCGTCGGGGCCTCGGTCCGCGGGCTAGGCATGGCCGCGTGTCGTGGCTCCCCGGACCGGGTCGACCCCACCTGGTGGAGCTGCGGTGGCTGCCCGGGGAGCCGGTGCGGAGCGAAGCGCGGCTCCGGGGCTGCCCGACCGGCGGCGCTCTGCGCCGGGCGAGGCGTGCTGCGGAGGAGCGGGCCGTCCCAGGTGGTAGCCCTGCCCGTACTGCACGCCGAGCTGCTCCAGGGCGGCGAGCTCGTCGGCCGTCTCGATGCCCTCGGCCACGAGGACGAGGTCCAGGATCTGCCCGAGTGCGACGATCGCACCGATGACGGCCCGGTCCTCGGAGCAGGTCGCGATGCCGTGGACGAAGGACTTGTCGATCTTCAGGACGTCGATGGGGAAACGTCGCAGGTAGCTCAGCGACGAGTAGCCCGTGCCGAAGTCGTCGAGGGCGAGCCGGATCCCGAGAGCCTTGAGCGCCTCGAGCTTCTGCGTCGTGCCGGCCGTGTCCTCGGCGAACAGCGACTCGGTGATCTCCAGGGTGAGCCGGTCCGGCGCGAGGCCGGAGGCGCGCAGCGCCTCCGTGACGTCGTCGACCAGGTCGGGGTGCTGGAACTGGCGCACCGAGACGTTGACGCTCATCCGCGGTCCCCGGCCGTCGGACTGCTGCCAGGCCGCGGCCTGACGCGTGGCCTCCCGGAGGATCCAGCGGCCGATCGGGACGATGAGGCCGCTGTCCTCGGCGAGGGTGATGAACTGCACCGGCGGCACCATCCCGCGCGTCGGGTGCTCCCAGCGCACCAGCGCCTCGTAGCCGGTGACCCGGCGGGGGGTCAGGTCGACGATCGGCTGGTAGTGCAGCACCAGCTCCTGCCGCTCCAGCGCCTGGTACAGGTCTGCCTGCAGGCGCTCGCGGTCGAGGTGGTCGGCGTGGTGGCTGGGCTGGAACACCTCGCAACGACCCTTGCCGCTGGTCTTGGCCACGTACATCGCGATGTCTGCCGCACGGAGCAGCCCGATGCCGCTGACGCCGGCGGTGGTGGTCGTGGCCAGGCCGATGCTGAGGCCGGCCCGGACCATGCGGTCGACGACGAGCACCGGCTCGCGCAGCGCGGCGAGGATGCGCTCGGCCACGCGCGGAGCCATCTCACCGCTCTGCGGGCCGCCGAGCAGGACGGCGAACTCGTCGCCGGCCAGGCGGGCGAGCGTGTCGCCCGGGCGCAGGCAGGCGCCGATACGCTGGGCCACCACCTCGAGCAGCGCGTCGCCGCCGTCGTGGCCGAGGGTGTCGTTGACCGCCTTGAGGTTGTCGAGGTCCAGGAACAGGACGGCAGCCGGGGTCCCGGTGTCGTGTTCGAGCTCCTCGGCGGCGCGCAGGCGCTCCATGAACAGAGCCCGGTTCGGCAGGCCGGTCAGCGGGTCGTAGAACGCCTGGGTCCGCAGCTGCTCCTCGAGTTCCCTGCGGTCGCTGACATCCCGGGTGGTGAGCACGATGCCGGTGACGGCGGGATCGTCCCGGAGGTCGTTGACGACGGTCTCGGTCCACCGCCAGGAGCCGTTGCGGTGCCGCATCCGGACGGCGGGGCTGGACGTCGGGGGCGCGCCCCGCACGACCGAGGCGAGCTGGTCGCGGAAGGTGCGGGCGTCCTCGGGGTGCACGAGATCGTGGATGTCGGTGCCGATGAGCGTCCCGGGCGGGTAGCCGAGCACCCAGCCGACCGACGGCGTCTGGTAGGTGACCGTGCCGGAGGGGTCGACGACGGTGATGACGTCGGAGGCGTTGCGCACGAGTGCGCGGAAGTGCTCCCCCGCCTCGAGTGCGTCGAGCAGGCTGTTGAATGCCTGGGCGGTCTCCCCGAGCTGGTCGTCGGAGTCCACGCGGATGCGCTGGGAGGTCGACTGCGTCCAGTCGCCGGTGCGGCTGGCCTGCGAGATCCCCTGGGCCACCGACCGCAGGTGGCTGCTGAGCACGGCCAGCCGGCCGCCGACGAGGCACCGGCACAGCGCGTAGCTGAGGGCGCCGACGAGGAAGCCGGCGCCGAGGCACGCCGCCTTGAACACCGGGCGCTCGGCGTACTGGGCCGGCACGCCCAACCCGGTCGCGAACGGTGGGAAGACCAGCCCGACCGCGATGCCGAGACCGACCATCCAGACCGCCAGGTCCTAGAAGACCCGTGATGTCAGCCGCAGTCCCCGTCGCCGGCGACGGCCGTTGCCGACCTCGATCCGCGTTCCGCTCATGCTCAGTCCCTCGACAACCGGTACCGGCCCTTGAGCCTGCTGCCCGTAGATCCCCCGGACGGGTCAGTGCACCGGGCAGCGGTGCACGCCCGCTTGAGAAATGCGGCCGGCGGCCGATGGGACAACCATGCAACCGGTGCGTGATACGGCCCTGAGCCGGCTCGTCGGCGACGACGTCCGGGTCCCGACGGTCGGTGGGGGGCTGTCCCGCTACGTCGATCTGGACGCCGCCGCGACCAGCTCGGCATCCGTCCGGGTGGTGCAGGCCGTGCAGGACCTCCTGCCCTGGTACTCCAGCGTGCACCGCGGGGCGGGGGCGAAGTCCCGGTGCACCAGCGCCCGCTACGAGGAGGCGCGGGAGACGGTGCTGGACTTCGTCGGGGCCGACCGGCGCTCGCACGGCGCGGTGTTCACGCGGAACACCACCGAGGCGCTGAACGCGCTGGCCTTCCGGTTGCACCTGGCGCCGGACGACGTGGTCGTGACCACGGCCGCCGAGCACCACGCCAACCTGCTGCCGTGGCGCCGCCACGCGCGGTTGCGGGTCGTCGACGTCGACGCCGGTGGGACCTTCTCCACGGAGCAGGTCGTCGCCGGACTCGACCGGCAGCCCGCGGCCCGCGTCCTGGCCGTCACCGGGGCCTCGAACGTCACCGGCTGGTTGCCGGACCTGGCTGCGATCACGGCCGCGGCACGGGAGAGGGGTGTCTTCGTCGTCGTCGACGCTGCCCAGCTGGCGCCGCACCGGCCCATCGACATGGCGGCTCTCGGAGTGGACGCCCTCGCCTTCTCCGGCCACAAGATGTACGCACCGTTCGGTGCCGGGGCGCTCATCGCCCCCCGGACGGTCCTCGACCGCGGTGAGCCGATGCTCGTCGGTGGCGGCGCGGTGAAGGCCGTCTCGTTCGACGACGTCGTCTGGGCCGATGGGCCCGACCGCGACGAGGCCGGGTCGCCGAACGTCCTGGGTGCCGTCGCACTGGCCACGGCCGCCGAGGAGCTGCGGAGCGACTGGGCCGGGCTGCTGACCCACGAGCAGGCCCTGGTCGATGCGCTGGACGCCGAGCTGAGCAGCGTCCCGGGGCTCCGTCGCTACGGACCCGCCTCCGGGGACCGGCTGCCGGTGGCGGCCTTCAACCTCGACGGCGTCCCGCACGAGCTGCTGGCTGCCCGGCTGTCGGCCGAGTACGGGATCGGCGTGCGCAGTGGCTGCTTCTGCGCCCATCCCTACATGGCCCGGCTGCTGGGTCTGACCGAGGAAGAGGTGGACCGCTTCCACCAGGACGCCCGCGCCGGGCGCCGCCAGTTGCCCGGCGCCGTGCGCGCCAGTGCCAACCGGGCCACCTCGATCGAGGAGGTCGTGGCGCTCGGGGATGCCCTCCGTGCCATCGCCGCGACACCCGAGCAGGGGCGTCGCTACGGCCTGGACGAGCACGGAAACCACGTGCTGCCCGGGGTCCGCGTCCACGTGCCGACGGGAGCGTGATCGCCGGCGCCGTCGCCCGCCTGCCGGTGGGAAGACCAGTGCGAGCCCGAGCCCGTCGTCCCTCACCGACCGGATCGGTGGCCGACGTCCGATCGACGTGATCGGCACCGGCGCCGCTCGGGCGGGCCGTTCCGGGCTCCGGCGCCGCTCGGGCGGGCCGTTCCGGGCTCCGGCGCCTCGCCCGTCAGCCTGTGCCGCGGAGGCTGCATGTCCGCTCTGTGCCCCCGGCAGGATTCGAACCTGCGCACCCGCCTCCGGAGGGCGGTGCTCTATCCCCTGAGCTACGGGGGCTCGGTGGTGGGGCAGGGAAGAAGTTACCAGCCCACCACGGCGGTCCGGGACGCGGCTCCCGGGCCGCGGGTCACGGCTCCGGGAGGGGGGTGGCCCCCCGGGCGGCGAGCATGTCGGTCATCGTCCCGGTCTCCGCGCCCTGCGACTCCACGATGGACTCGGCGAGGTCGCGCACGGCCCGCTCCTCCGCGTGCTCCGCAGCGTAGGTGGCCATGTCGAAACCACCCTGGTGGTGCCGGATCATCAGTTGCAGGAACTCGACGTCGAAGGCGCGGCCGGACAGGCTGCGCAACTCGGCCAGCTCCTCCTCGGTGGCCATGCCGGGCATGGGCGCGCCGGTGCCCATGGCCATGTCGTGCCCGCCATGGCCCGCGCCCTCGGGCATCCACGCCATGGTCTCGCCGCCGGTGAGCGGCACATTCCAGAGCGCGAGCCAGCCCTGCATCCGGCCGGCCTGGTTCAGCTGGGTCTCGGAGATGTCGAACGCCAGCGACTCGACCTCGGGGTCCTCGCTGCGTTCGGCGACGAGGTTGGCCATCTCCACGCCCTGCAGATGGTGGATGGACATGTCCCGGGCGAACCCGGCGTCGACCGAGTCGGCCGCGGGGTCGGCGTCCCGGCCGACGCCGAGTGCGACGGCGAGCCCGCCGCCGAGGAGGAGCAGACCGACGCCGATGACGGCGAGCAGGGCGATGCGCAGCGGGCTGCGCGTGGTGCTGGTGGGTTCGGTCACGTGGTCACCTCCGGGGCGCCGTCGGTACCGGTCAGGGGGCGGTGGGAGCGCCGGCGTCGTCGCTCTCCAGGGCCGGGTCGGCGAGGAAGTCCGGCCGCTCGCAGGTGGCGCCGGGCTCCGGGAACTCGCCGGCCTTGTAGGTCATGAGGTCGGCGAACTGCTTGATCCGCTCGTCGTCGGCGCTGTCCACCTTCAGCTGCTCGCCCCACGACTGCACGCTGATCGGGGAGTCCTGGCCTTCGTACGGCGAGAGCATGCGGCCGGAGACGCCCTCGACCAGCCCGGCGAGCGTCTCGACGCCGGCGTCGGAGACCTGCTCGGGGTCGTAGGTGATCCACACGGCGCCGTGCTCGAGGCTGTGCACCGCGTTCTCGTGCCGGATGTCCACGTCGTAGACGGTGCCGGTGCAGTCGGCCCAGACGGGATCGTGCTCGCCGCCGACCGGCGGCGACTGCTCGTAGTCGACGGGGGTCTGGACGTGCTCGCCGGCACCCTCGAGCTCGTAGGTCGCGGCGCCGGCGATCTCGTCGATCGAGTCCACCCGCAGGGCGTCGGCCTCCTGGACCTGAGCGACGGCGTAGTAGATGACGGCCGCGGCGAAGACGACGACGGCGATCGCGGCGGCGATCAGCCCCCAGGGCCGCTGCTGCGCCACGACCTGCGTCGGCGGCCGGGTGCGGCCCCCTGCGCGCCCGCCGGACCGGGTGGCCCCACCACCGGTGGCTCGGCTCTTGTCGGGCGTGCGGTCCTTGGCCAAGGCCTCTCCTCGTTCACGGGGCGCGTCCGCGCCGATGCGGTGGGGACCGGGCGGACCCCGGCTCACCGGGCGCGAGTCTAGGTCGGCCGCCTGTACGTCAGCTGGGAGCCGGGCGGGGGCGGCGGGGCGCCGCCGGTGCCATCAGTACGCTCGCCGGGTGACACCGGAGCAGCTCCAGGACGTCGTCCGCACCGCCGTGGCCGCGGTCGTCGGACGAGGCGCGCTGCCCGTCGACGTACCCGCCGAGGTCGTCGTCGAGCGGCCGAAGAACCCCGAGCACGGCGACTACGCCACCAACGTCGCCCTGCGCCTGGCCAAGCCGGCGGGCCGCCCCCCGCGCGAGGTGGCCGCACTGCTCGCCGAGGAGCTGCGCGCGCACCCGGGCGTCGCAGCCGTCGACATCGCCGGCCCCGGCTTCCTCAACATCACCCTCGCCCAGGGCGCGCTCGGCACGATCGCCGTCGACGCGGTGACGGCGGGGGAGGCCTACGGGCGCACCCGGAACCTGGCCGGGCAGAAGCTCAACCTGGAGTTCGTCTCGGCCAACCCGACGGGACCGGTGCACATCGGCGGCACGCGCTGGGCCGCCGTCGGCGACGCGATCGCCCGCCTGCTCCAGGCCAGCGGGGCGGACGTCACCCGCGAGTACTACCTGAACGACGCCGGGGCCCAGATCGACCGGTTCGCCCGGAGCCTGCTCGCGGCGGCGCACGGCCGCGAGGTGCCCGAGGACGGCTACGCGGGCAGCTACATCGGCGACATCGCCACCCAGGTCGTGGCCGCCGAGCCCGGCCTGCTGGACCGGTCCGAGGCCGACCAGCTGCCGGTCTTCCGCGCCCGGGGCGTGGAGCTCATGGTCGCCGAGATCCGCAGCACGATGGAGGCGTTCGGCGTCCACTTCGACGTCTGGTTCTCCGAGACGTCGCTGCACCGGGCCGGTGCCCTGGAGAAGGCCGTGGCCCGGCTCCGCGAGCAGGGGCACGTCTACGACTCCGAGGGCGCGGTGTGGCTGCGCACCACGACCTTCGGCGACGACAAGGACCGGGTGCTGGTCAAGGCCGACGGCGAGCCCACCTACTTCGCGGCCGACTGCGCCTACTACCTGGACAAGCGCGAGCGCGGTTTCGACAAGGTCGTGATCATGCTGGGCGCCGACCACTCGGGCTACGTCGGCCGGTACAAGGCGCTGGTGGCCGCGGCCGGTGACGACCCCGCCGCCCACCTCCAGATCCTGCTCGGCCAGCTCGTCAACCTGCTCCGCGACGGCGAGCCGGTGCGGATGAGCAAGCGCGCCGGCACCGTGGTCAACCTGGAGGACCTGGTCGACGCCATCGGCGCCGACGCCGCCCGGTACGCCCTGGCCCGGGCCTCGGTCGACCAGCAGATCGACATCGACATCGACCTGTGGACCAGGAAGACCAACGACAACCCGGTCTTCTACGTGCAGTACGCGCACGCCCGCATCTCGTCGGTGCTGCGCAACGCCGCCGACCTCGGGATCGCGCTCGGCGAGGCGGGCGACGTCGACGTCACCGCGCTGGTGCACGAGCGGGAGAACGACCTGCTCCGCGCGCTCGGGGAGTTCCCGCGGGTGCTCACCTCGGCCGCCGAGCTGCGCGCCCCGCACCGGGTGGCGCGCTACCTGGAGGAGCTCGCCGGCACCTACCACCGCTTCTACGACGCCTGCCGGGTGCTGCCCCGCGGCGACGAGGAGACCACGCCGCTCACCACCGCCCGGCTCTGGCTCTGCGCCGCGACCGCGGTGGTGCTCCGCAACGGGCTCGGCGTCCTCGGCGTGACCGCGCCGGAGCGGATGTGAGGGCGCACCCCGCGGGGCCGCTGCACGGCAACATCACCCCGCCCACGGCCGCCGGCGCCCCGCCCGAAAAGCTCGGTGCGCTGGACCCGCACGTCTGGCCGCGCTCGGCCACCCGCGTCGACGGCGAGCTGCACCTCGGCGGCCGGGCGGTCACCGACCTGGCCCGCGCGCACGGCACCCCGCTCTTCGTGCTGGACGAGGAGGACTTCCGCGGCCGCGCCGCGGAGTTCGCCGCGGCCTTCGACGACGCCGACGTGCACTACGCGTCCAAGGCGTTCCTCTGCGGCCAGGTCGCCCGGTGGATCGCCGACGACGGCCTGCACCTGGACGCCTGCAGCGGCAACGAGCTGGCGCTGGCCCTGGCGGCCGGGTTCCCCGCGGAGCGGATCGCGCTGCACGGCAACAACAAGTCGCTGGTCGAGCTGCAGCTGGCCGTCGACTCGGGCATCGGCCACGTCGTCCTCGACTCCTTCGACGAGATCGAGCGGCTGGTCCCGATGGCCGAGAAGCGGGTCGCCGACGGCGGGGCGCCGGTGCCGGTGCTCATCCGTGCGACCGTCGGCATCGAGGCGCACACCCACGAGTTCATCGCCACGGCGCACGAGGACCAGAAGTTCGGCTTCTCCCTGGCCACCGGCGACGCGCTCACCGCCGCGGTGCGGGTCATCCGCGAACCCGCGCTCCGGCTGGCCGGCCTGCACAGCCACATCGGCTCGCAGATCTTCGACACCGCCGGCTTCGAGGCCGCGGCGCACCGGGTGGTCGGGCTCCTCGGGCAGGTGCACCAGGCCACCGGTGAGGTCCTGCCCGAGCTCAACCTCGGCGGCGGCTTCGGCATCGCCTACCTGCCCGAGGACGACCCGGTGAGCCCGGCGGACGTCGCGACGCGGCTGCGGGCCGTCGTCGCCGCCGAGTGCGCCCAGCTGGGCCTGCCGGTGCCGCGGCTCGCGGTCGAGCCCGGCCGCGCCATCGCCGGGCCGGGCACGGTCACGCTGTACGAGATCGGCACGATCAAGCCGGTGCGGCTGGGCGCGAGCGGTTCCCCGGGCGCGCCGCAGGTGCGCAACTACGTGTCGGTCGACGGCGGGATGAGCGACAACATCCGCACCGCCCTCTACGACGCCGCCTACACCTGCGTGCTGGCCAACCGTGTCTCCGAGGCCCCGCCCGCCCTGTGCCGGGTCGTCGGGAAGCACTGCGAGAGCGGCGACATCCTGGTCCGCGACCTCTGGCTGCCCTCGGACGTCCAGCCCGGCGACCTGATCGCCGTCGCCGCCACCGGGGCCTACTGCTGGTCGATGGCGAACAACTACAACTACCTGCTCAAGCCCCCGGTGGTCGCCGTCCGGGACGGCGCTGCCAGGGAGATCGTGCGACGTCAGACGCTGGCGGACGTGTTCGCCCTCGACGCGGTCCTCGCCGACCGCCCCGCCCCCTCGCCGGCCCTCGACCAGCCGGCGCCCGAACACCCCGCGGGAGCGACCTCGTGAACCGACCCCTCAAGGTGGCGCTGCTCGGCTGCGGCACCGTCGGCAGCGCGGTGCTGCGCGCGCTGCAGGAGCAGGCCGACGACCTCGGCGCCCGCGTCGGCCGCGCCGTGGAGGTGGCGGGCGTCGCCGTGCGCCGCCCCGACCACCACCCGGACGTGCCCGCGGACCTGCTGACCACCGACGCCCACGCGCTGGTCACAAGGGAGGACGTCGACCTCGTCGTCGAGGTCATCGGCGGCATCGAGCCGGCGCGCTCGCTGATGCTCGCCGCCTTCGAGGCCGGCAAGTCGGTGGTCAGCGCCAACAAGGCGCTGCTCGCCGAGGACGGCGTCGCCCTGCACGCCGCGGCGGCGAAGGCCGGCGTCGACCTCTACTACGAGGCGGCCGTCGCCGGGGCGATCCCGATCCTGCGCCCGCTCCGCGAGTCGCTGGTCGGCGACCAGCTGTCCCGCATCGTGGGCATCGTCAACGGGACCACGAACTACATCCTGTCGCGGATGGCCGAGACCGGTGCCGGCTTCGGCGAGGCCCTGGCCGAGGCCACCGAGCTCGGCTACGCCGAGGCCGACCCGACCGCCGACGTCGACGGCTTCGACGCCGCCGCCAAGGCCGCGATCCTCGCGTCCCTGGCGTTCCACACGCCGGTCTCGGCCGCCGACGTGCACCGCGAGGGCATCTCGACGGTGACCGCCACCGACGTGGCCCGGGCCGCGGAGATCGGCTGCACGGTGAAGCTGCTGGCCATCTGCGAGCGCGTGGCGAACGGTTCCCCCACCCACCCCGGCGACTCGGTCGCCGTGCGGGTGCACCCGGCGATGATCCCGACCACCCACCCGCTGGCGTCGGTCGGCGGCGCGTTCAACGCCGTCTTCGTCGAGGCGGAGGCCGCCGGGCAGCTGATGTTCTACGGGCAGGGCGCCGGGGGAGAGCCCACCGCGAGCGCGGTGCTGGGGGACCTGGTGGCGGTCGCCCGCAACCGGCTGGCCGGGGCCGCCGGGCAGGGGCCCTCGGGCTACGCCGACCTCGCCGTCCGGCCCATGGCCGAGACGCCGACGCGGTACCACGTGAGCCTCGACGTCGCCGACAAGCCGGGTGTGCTCGCTGCGGTCGCCCAGGAGTTCGCGCAGCACGGCGTCAGCATCTCCACCGTCCGCCAGACCGGCCGCGGCGACGCCGCCACGCTGGTCATCGTCACCCACAGCGCCCCGGACGCGGCGCTGTCGGCCACCATTGCCGCACTGCGGGAGATGGCCGCGGTCCGGGGGGTCACCAGCGTGCTGCGCGTGGAGGGTCTGCAATGACGGTCTCGTCGGTCGTGTCCCCGGGCTGGCCGGGCCTCATCGAGGCCTACCGGTCCCGCCTGCCGGTGTCGGACACCACCCCGGTGGTCACGCTGCAGGAGGGCGCCACCCCGCTGGTACCCGCCCGCGAGCTCTCCCGGCGGACCGGCTGCGAGGTCTACCTCAAGGTCGAGGGCGCCAACCCGACCGGCTCCTTCAAGGACCGGGGGATGACGATGGCCATCACCAAGGCCCTCGAGGAGGGCGCGCAGGCGGTCATCTGCGCCTCCACCGGCAACACCAGCGCGAGCGCGGCCGCCTACGCCGCCCGCGCCGGCATGACCTGCGCCGTCCTCGTGCCGCAGGGCAAGATCGCGATGGGCAAGCTGGCCCAGGCGCTGGTGCACGGGGCCAAGCTGCTGCAGGTCGACGGCAACTTCGACGACTGCCTCGCCCTGGCCAGCAAGCTGGCGATCGACTACCCGGTCAGCCTGGTCAACAGCGTCAACCAGTTCCGCATCGAGGGGCAGAAGACCGCCTCGTTCGAGATCGTCGACGTGCTCGGCGACGCCCCGGACGTCCACTGCCTGCCGGTGGGCAACGCGGGCAACATCACCGCCTACTGGCAGGGCTACCGCGAGTACGCCGCCGACGGCACCGCCTCGCGGACGCCGCGGATGTTCGGCTTCCAGGCGGCCGGCGCCGCCCCGATCGTGAACGGGCAGGTGGTGGAGAACCCGAGCACGATCGCCACCGCGATCCGCATCGGGAACCCCGCGTCCTGGACCAAAGCGCTCGCCGCCCGCGACGAGTCCGGGGGGCGCATCGACGCCGTCACCGACCGCGCGATCCTCTCGGCCTATCGGCTGCTGGCCCGCAGCGAGGCCGTCTTCGTCGAGCCGGCCTCGGCCGCCTCGGTCGCCGGCCTGCTGCAGGTCGCCGACGCCGGCGAGCTCGAGCCCGGCCAGCGGATCGTCTGCACCGTCACCGGCAACGGGCTCAAGGACCCGGAGTGGGCCATCTCCGGGGCGCCGGCCCCCGTCACGGTGCCGGTCGACGCCGCCGCGGCCGCGGCCCAGCTCGGCCTGTGACCGGGGTCGTCCGGGTCCGGGTCCCCGCCACGAGCGCCAACCTCGGACCCGCCTTCGACTGCGCCGGGCTCGCGCTGGCGTGCCACGACGTCCTCGAGTTCTCGCTGATCGAGCGCGGGTCGACGAAGATCGTCGTGCGCGGCGAGGGCGCCGGCACGCTGGCCGGGGACGAGTCGCACCTGGTGGCACGGGCCTTCCGCGCCGGGTGTGCAGAGCTGGGGTGGAATGCGCCGGGCCTGCGGATCGAGGCGGACAACGGGATTCCCCAGGGGCGCGGGATGGGGTCCTCCGCGGCCGCGGTGGTCGCCGGATTGCTCGCCGCGTGGTCGCTGTGCCCGGACGTCGACGCGATCGACGGCGATGCGGTCCTGCGCCTGGCCGACGCCCTGGAAGGGCACCCCGACAACGTCGCACCGTGCCTCCTCGGTGGAGCCACGCTGTCGTGGTCGACGGCCGGCGGCGCCCGGGCCGACCGGCTGGACGTGTCCGACGAGCTGCTCGCCGTCGTGCTCGTCCCGGAGGGCGTGCTGCCCACCCACGTGGCCCGCACCCTGCTGCCGGAGTCGGTGCCCCACGGCGATGCCGCTTTCAACGCCGGTCGCGCCGCCCTCCTCGTGCATGCGCTGACCCGTGAGCCCGGGCTCCTCCTGGAGGCCACCGAGGACAGGCTGCACCAGCGGCAGCGGACCGCGGCGATGCCCGGGTCGCTGGCGCTGATCGACCGGCTGCGCGACGCCGGCCACGCCGCCGTCGTCTCCGGAGCCGGTCCGAGCGTCCTGGTGCTGACGCGACGGCATCCGGACGACCCGCCCGGCGATCCTGCCGCCGCGGTGCGGGTCAGGGAGGTCGGTGCCCTCGTGCCGGCCGGCTGGCGCGTGCTCCCGCTGCCCATCGACCCGACCGGCGCCCGGGTCGACCGCCCGGTGCGCCAGGTATCGTCTCGGTAACGGGGAACACGCCGAGATCATCCGGTGTTGTCCTGCCCGTGAGCTGCGACTAGGCTCACGGCGTAGCCGCCCACTCGGGCGAGCCTCGCGCGGGGCCGAAGCAGATGTCCGAACCTCTTCGCCGCTGATCCGCCTCGCATCTCTCGACCTGTCTCCTGACGCGCACCCGCCCTCCGGGCCGGTCCGCCGGGGACCGGGCACCCCCTGCGCTGAGACGCGCAGGTCACCGCAGGGAAGGACCTGTACGTGAGCGAAACCACCGACCTCGGCACGACCGGCGCGCCCGATGCCGCCGCCTCCGCCGAGGGCACTGCCGCTTCTGGGTCGGCCGGGCGTCCCCGCCGCCGCGGCAACGGGCTGTCGGGCATGCTCCTGCCCGAGCTCCAGCGTCTCGCCGGCGAGCTGGGCATCCCCGGCACCGGCCGGATGCGCAAGAGCGACCTGGTCGCGGCCATCTCCGCCCGCCAGGTGGGCGCCGGCTCCGAGGGCGGCGCGCCCGCGCCGGCCACGGAGAGCGGCTCGACCGGTGGCGCGGAGGCCGCGCGCGGTGCGGCCGTGTCGGCCGCGCCCCTCGAGGCGCCCGTCAGCGGCGGCGCCAACGGCGGCCCGGTGACCGGCGAGGCCCCGGTGCGCACCCGCCGGTCGGCCAGCCGCCCGGCCGGCGCGCCCGGCGCCCCGGCCGAGGGTTCCGCGGCTCCGGCCGATGCCGCCCCGGCCGAGGCCCCCGCGCGGGACACCGCGCGGGACACCGCCCCGGCCGAGCCGCGCGAGGACGAGCAGCGCGACGACGAGCGCCCGCAGCGGAACCGCGGCCGCAACCGCGGCGAGCGGGACGGCAACCGTGACGGCGGTGAGCGCGCCGAGCGGGGCAACCGTGACGGCGGTGAGCGCGCCGAGCGGGGCAACCGTGACGGCGGTGAGCGCGCCGAGCGGGGCAACCGTGACGGCGGTGAGCGCGCCGAGCGGGGCAACCGTGACGGCGGCAACCGCGACGGCAATCGCGGTCCCGACGGCCGCAACGACCGGGGCGGCCGGCCGGACAACCGGAGCGACAACCGCACCGACGGCGGCCGCAACGACCGCCCCACCGAGGACGAGGACGACGACTTCGAGGGCGGCCGCGGCCGGCGTGGCCGCCGCTACCGCGACCGCAACAAGCGCGGCGGGAACACCCGCGACCGCTTCGAGCAGGGCGAGCCCACGGTCAGCGAGGACGACGTCCTGCTGCCGGTCGCCGGCATCCTCGACGTCCTGGACAACTACGCGTTCGTCCGCACCTCGGGCTACCTCACCGGGCCGAACGACGTCTACGTCTCGCTGTCGCAGGTGCGCCGCTACGGCCTGCGCCGCGGTGACGCCATCACCGGCGCCGTCCGGCAGCCGCGCGAGGGGGAGCGCAAGGACAAGTACAACGCGCTCGTCCGCCTCGACACGGTCAACGGCCTGGACCCCGAGCAGGCGCGCAACCGGCCGGAGTTCACCAAGCTGACCCCGCTCTACCCGCAGGACCGCCTGCGGCTGGAGACCGAGCCGCACCTGCTGACCACCCGGGTCATCGACCTGGTCATGCCGATCGGCAAGGGGCAGCGCGCGCTCATCGTCAGCCCGCCGAAGGCCGGCAAGACGATGGTGCTGCAGTCGATCGCCAACGCGATCACGACGAACAACCCCGAGTGCCACCTCATGGTCGTCCTCGTCGACGAGCGCCCCGAAGAGGTCACCGACATGCAGCGCTCGGTGAAGGGCGAGGTCATCGCCTCGACCTTCGACCGGCCGCCGGCCGACCACACCACGGTCGCCGAGCTCTCCATCGAGCGGGCCAAGCGCCTGGTCGAGATGGGTCACGACGTCGTCGTCCTGCTGGACTCGATCACCCGCCTGGGCCGCGCCTACAACCTGGCGGCCCCCGCCAGCGGGCGCATCCTCTCCGGTGGTGTCGACTCCACGGCGCTCTACCCGCCCAAGCGCTTCCTCGGCGCGGCCCGCAACATCGAGAACGGCGGCTCGCTCACGATCATCGCCTCGGCGCTGGTCGAGACCGGCTCGACGATGGACACGGTCATCTTCGAGGAGTTCAAGGGCACCGGGAACGCGGAGATCAAGCTGGACCGCCGGCTGGCGGACAAGCGGGTCTTCCCGGCCGTCGACGTCAACGCGTCGGGCACCCGCAAGGAGGAGATCCTCATGTCGCCCGACGAGCTGGCCATCGTCATCAAGCTGCGCCGGGTGCTCGCCGCGCTCGAGCCGCAGCAGGCCCTGGAACTGCTGCTGGACAAGCTGAAGAAGACGCGCAACAACGTCGAGTTCCTCATGCAGATCCAGAAGACGACGCTGGGCCCGGGCCAGGACTGAGCAGGGCCGCCCACCGGCGGGGTTCACCGATCTGGGAGACTGGTCGGCCGAGCCCCGCTGGCGCGGCCGGAAATACCCGTCCGGCCCCCGGCGTTCTGACCGACCGAACGACCCAGACTTCGTAGAAGAGGCAGCAGCCATGAAGCCCGACATCCACCCGGCCTACAACGTCACCGCCGTGACCTGCGGCTGCGGCAACACCTTCACGACCCGCAGCACCTCCCCGACCGGTCAGCTGACCGTCGAGACCTGCTCCGCCTGCCACCCCTTCTACACCGGCAAGCAGCGCATCCTCGACACCGGCGGCCGCGTCGCCCGCTTCGAGAAGCGGTTCGGCAAGCGCAGCGCCGGCGCCTCGACCGACGCCCAGTAGCACCCCCGACGGCGCCCGTCCCACCTCTGCGGTGGGGCGGGCGCCGTCGTCATGTCCGGCCCGCGCCCGATCCCCGCACGTCCCGCACCCCGAGAGGCAGCACCAGCGATGAGCAGCACCGAGACGTCGGCGCCCGACCGGCTGGCCGGGTTGCTCGCCGAGCACGCCCGCCTGGAGCAGGAGCTGGCCGACCCGGCGGTGCACGCCGACCAGGCCCGCGCCCGCCGGATGGGTCGCCGGTACGCCCAGCTGGCGCCGCTGGTGGAGACCGCCCGCGGGCTGGACCAGGCCCGCGACGACCTCAGCGCCGCCCGCGAGCTGGCCGCCGAGGACCCGTCGTTCGCGGCCGAGGCGACGGCGCTCGCGCAGCAGATCGCCGAGCTCACCGGCCGGCTGCGCGAGCAGCTGCTGCCCAAGGACCCGGACGACGACAAGGACGTCATCCTCGAGATCAAGGCCGGCGAGGGCGGTGCCGAGTCGGCGCTGTTCGCCGGCGACCTGCTGCGCATGTACCTGCGGTACGCCGAGCGACGGGGGTGGGCCACCGAGGTCCTGGACGCCGTCGACGCCGAGCTCGGCGGCTACAAGGACGTCGCGATCGCGGTGAAGTCGCGCACCGACGAGGGCATCTGGTCGCGGCTGAAGTTCGAGGGCGGCGTGCACCGGGTCCAGCGCGTGCCCGCGACGGAGAGCCAGGGCCGCATCCACACGTCGGCTGCCGGCGTCCTGGTGCTGCCCGAGGCCGAGGAGGTCGACGTCAGCGTCGACCCGAACGACCTGCGCATCGACGTCTTCCGCTCCTCGGGCCCCGGCGGGCAGAGCGTGAACACCACCGACTCGGCCGTGCGGATCACCCACCTGCCCAGCGGCATCGTGGTCAGCTCGCAGAACGAGAAGAGCCAGCTGCAGAACCGCGAGTCCGCGTTGCGCGTGCTCCGGTCCCGCCTGCTGGCCGCCGCGCGCGAGGAGGCCGCCGCCACGGCGAGCGACCAGCGCCGCAGCCAGGTCCGCACCGTCGATCGCAGCGAGCGGGTGCGCACGTACAACTTCCCGGAGAACCGGATCTCCGACCACCGCGTCGGCTACAAGTCGCACAACCTCGACCAGGTGCTCGACGGCGACCTCGACGGCGTGATCGACGCGCTGGTCGGCGCGCACACCGCCGAGCTGCTGGCGGCCGGCTCCTGAACGCGCGGCCCCTGCTGAGCGGGGCGGTCGCCCGCCTCGCCGAGGCCGGCGTCGAGAGCCCGCGGGTGGACGCCGAGCTGCTGCTGGGCCACGTCCTGGGCGTCCCGCGCACCCGGCTGCTCACGCTGGACGCCGTGGACGACGCGGCCGCCGCCCGGTTCGAGGAGCTGGTGGCCCAGCGCGCCGACCGGGTGCCGCTGCAGCACCTCACCGGCCGGGCGCCGTTCCGCCACCTGGAGCTCGCGGTCGGTCCCGGCGTGTTCGTGCCCCGGCCGGAGACCGAGCTGCTGGTGAGCTGGGCCCTGGAGCGGTTGTCCGGGGTCGCGGCCCCCGTCGTCGTCGACCTCGGGGCCGGATCCGGGGCGATCGCGCTCTCGCTGGCGCACGAGCGCCCCGGCGCGCGGGTGACGGCGGTGGAGCGCGACCCCGGCGCGATCGCGTGGACGCGGCACAACGCCGGTGCGCGCTCGGCAGCGGGGGACACCCCGGTCGACGTCCTCGCCGGTGACATGACCGACCCGGGCCTGCTGCGCGACCTGGACGGGAGCGTCGACCTCGTGGTCAGCAACCCGCCCTACGTGCCCGACGGCGCCCGGGTGCCGCGCGAGGTCGCCGACCACGATCCGCCGCTCGCCCTCTGGGGTGGTCCCGACGGGCTGGACGTCGTGCGCGGGCTGCTGGCCACCGCGGCGCGGCTGCTGCGACCCGGTGGGTGGCTGGGCGTCGAGCACGCCGACCAGCAGGGCGGGTCGCTGCCCGCCGTCGTCCGCGCCCACGGCGGATTCGCCGACGTCGACGACCACCACGACCTGGCCGGCCGCCCGCGGTACACCACCGCGCGCCGCGCCGGCTGAGCCGGCACCCGGACGGGTGCTTTCCGAGGATCTGCCGATTACCCGCAGGGGTGCGGTGGCACGGGGGAACGGACGACAGGGGGCGAGCGCGATGGGGCCACCGGCCGAGGTGCTGGCGAACCGCTACCGGCTGACGTCGTTGATCGCCGGCGGAGGGATGGGCCAGGTCTGGCGGGGGCACGACACGCTCCTCGACCGGCCGGTCGCGGTCAAGGTGCTGCGCGACCAGTTCGCGGCGGACGCGGTGTTCCGCACCCGCTTCCGGGCGGAGGCGCAGCACGCCGCCCTCCTCACGCACCCGCACATCGTCGCGGTCTTCGACTACGGCGAGGTGCCGGCCGGGCCCGGTGCCGCGCCGCTGGCCTACCTGGTGATGGAGCTCGTCGAGGGGGAGTCCCTCGCGGACGTGCTCGCACGGGAGCGGCGCCTGACGCCGGCGCGAGTCGTCGACGTCGTCCGGCAGGCGGCCGCCGGGCTCGCCGCCGCGCACGCCGCCGGGGTCGTGCACCGTGACATCAAGCCCGCGAACCTGCTGGTCACGCCGCAGGGGACGGTGAAGCTCACCGACTTCGGCATCGCGCGGTCCGCGGCCAGCGCCGCGGTGACCGGCACCGGCCAGATCATCGGCACGGCGCACTACTTCTCGCCCGAGCAGGCGGCGGGCGGGCAGGCGACCCCGGCCAGCGACGTCTACGCGCTCGGCGCGGTCGCCTACGAGTGCCTCACGGGGCGGCGTCCGTTCGAGGCCGAGAGCCCCGTCCAGATCGCCGTCATGCACATCCGCGACGAGCCGGTGCCCCTGCCGGCGTCCGTCCCGCCCGAGGTGCGGGCGCTGGTGGTGCGGGCCATGGCGAAGGACCCGGCGGCCCGCTTCCCCGACGGGCACGCTCTCCACGAGGCCGCCGCGCGTTCGGCCGCGGGGATGCCCACCGCGCCGGGGAGGCCGGGGGCCACCGCGGTGCTCCCCGTCCCCGGTCCGGGCACCAGGCCCCTGCCTGCTGTGGCGGCGTCCCCGTCCGGTCGCCGGCGCCCGCGAGCACGGGGACTCGTCCCCGTGCTCGCGGGCATGGCCGCCGTCCTGCTCGCGGTGGTGCTGGCGGTGTTCCTCCTGCCGGGCGGGTCGGACCGCCCCTCCGGCGGGACCGCACCGACGGGGACGGCACCCGCGGGCATCGACGTGGTGGCCGCGGACCACCTCGGCCGCCCCGTGCGGGACGTGCAGGCGGACCTGATCGGCCGCGGGCTCCGGGTGGAGGTCGTGCCGGTCGAGGTCGCGGACGTGCCGGCCGGTGCGGTGACGGCGGTGGAGCCGGTGGGGACGCTGGCCCCCGGGGACCTGGTGCGGCTGTCCTACGCGGTGCCGCCCGTGGCGGTGCCTGCCCCCGTCGACCAGGGCGGCGGCGAGGACGAGGAGTCGGAGGAGCGGGAGGAGAAGAGGAAGGACGAGGAGAAGAGGCGGGAGGAGGAGCAGAAGGAGCGGGAGGCGCAGCAGAAGGAGGCCGAGCAGCAGAGGGACGACGAGGAGGACGAGGGGGACGACGAGGACGGCGGCTGACGCCGGCGCGTCGCGCGCACCCACCTCGATGACAGACTCGGCATTCGTGTCCGACTTCTACGACTGCTCCGACCCCGAGGCGCGCGCCGCCGGCCTGGACGCCGCGGCGGCGGCGATCGGGCGGGGCGAGCTGGTGCTGCTCCCGACCGACACCGTGTACGGCGTGGCCGCCGATGCCTTCTCGCCCGCGGCGGTGCGCCGGCTGCTGGAGGCCAAGAACCGCGGCCGGGCGATGCCGGTCCCGGTGCTCGTCGGCGAGGCCTCCACGCTGGCCGGGCTGGTGCTGCAGACCCCCGCGGTCGCCACGCGGCTCGCCCAGGAGTTCTGGCCCGGCGGTCTCACCCTCGTCGTCGAGCACGCCCCGTCGCTGGCGTGGGACCTGGGTGACGCCCAGGGCACGGTGGCCGTCCGGCTCCCCGACGACGGGCTCACCCGCGATCTGCTGCGGCGCACCGGGCCGCTCGCGGTGTCCAGCGCCAACCGCTCCGGGCGGCCGGCGGCGACCACCGCGGAGCAGGCCGTGCAGCAGCTCGGTCTGCACGCCGCCGTCGTGCTCGACGGCGGGCCGCGCACCAGCTCGGGGGCGAGCACGATCGTCGACTGCACCGGTCCGGCACCCCGGGTGCTGCGGGTCGGTGCCGTGCCGGTCGAGCGGCTGCGCGAGGTCGTCCCCGAGCTCAGCGACTGAGGAGGCCCCCAGGACGACCCGTCCGCCCCACCGCTCGCACGCCCGGGACAGGGCCTCGCGTCCACCGTGGCCGGTGCGCTCCCTCGTCTGCGCCCCCGAGGGGGATACCGTGGACCAGCCGCTGCCGCGCCCGGGCGTCGCGGTCCGCATCCGACTCGTCTGGAGTGCGCCTGAGATGAGCACCCCCTACTGGGGACCGGACTTCGAGGCCCTCGCCGCCGTCGATCCCGACATCGCCGGTGTGGTCACCGGAGAGCTGGAGCGCCTCCGCGGCGGGCTGCAGCTGATCGCCAGCGAGAACTTCACCAGCCCCGCCGTCCTGGCGGCGCTGGGCAGCACGCTGTCCAACAAGTACGCCGAGGGCTACCCGGGACGGCGGTACTACGGCGGCTGCGAGGTCGTCGACCGCGCCGAGGAGATCGGCATCGAACGGGCCAAGGAGCTCTTCGGCGCCGAGCACGCCAACCTGCAGCCGCACTCCGGGGCGAACGCCAACCTGGCCGCGTACGGTGCGTTCCTCTCGCCGGGGGACACCTTCCTGGGCATGGCGCTGCCGCACGGCGGCCACCTGACGCACGGCACGAAGGTCAGCTTCAGCGGCAAGTGGTTCCGCGCCGTGCAGTACGGCGTCGACCCGCGCACCGAGCACATCGACTACGACCAGGTGCGCGACCTGGCCCGCGAGCACCGCCCGAAGCTGATCGTCGCCGGCGGCTCGGCCATCCCGCGGCTCATCGACTTCGCCGCCTTCCGGCAGATCGCCGACGAGGTCGGCGCGATCTTCATGGTCGACGCCGCGCACTTCATCGGCCTCGTCGCCGGGAAGGCGATCCCCAGCCCGGTGCCCCACGCCGACGTCGTCACCTTCACCACGCACAAGGTGCTGCGCGGCCCGCGCGGTGGCGCCATCGTCTGCCGGGCCGAGCACGCCACGGCGATCGACAAGGCCGCCTTCCCGATGATGCAGGGCGGCCCGCTCATGCACGCCGTCGCCGCCAAGGCGGTGAACTTCAAGGAGTGCCTGCACCCCGGGTACCAGGCCTACGCCCGCCAGGTGGTCGCCAACGCGCAGGCGCTGACCGAGGGGCTGGCCGCCGAGGGGCTCCGGCCGGTCGCCGGCGGCACGGACACCCACCTGGCCCTGCTCGACCTGCGGGGGACGGGCGTGACCGGTGCCGACGCCGAGAAGCGGTGCGACGCCGCAGGCATCGTGCTCAACAAGAACGCGATCCCGTTCGACCCGCAGCCGGCCTCCGTGGCCTCCGGCATCCGGGTCGGCAGCCCCGCCGTCACCACCCAGGGCATGACGGAGCCGGAGATGAAGTCGATCGCCTCCCTGATCGGTGCCGCCATTCGCGACGCCGACGGCAGCCGCACCGCCGAGGTCGCCGCGGGCGTCCGCGAGCTCGTCGGCGCCCACCCTGCCTACCCCCACCCGACCCGACCGACCGCGCACCCCGAGCCGGCGCGGACCACCTGAGCCCGTGCGCGAGTACGTCGTCGTCCTGCTCACCGCGGCGCTGGTCACCTTCCTGGCCACGCCGGTGGTGCGGATGATGGCGATCCGGCTGCGGATGATGGCCGCCCCTCGCGAGCGGGACGTGCACGTCATCCCCACCCCGCGGGGTGGGGGCGTGGCCATGTACCTCGGCGTGGTGGCCGCGGTCCTGGTGGCCTCCCGGCTACCCGCGCTGCAGCGGACGTTCGACGACACCCAGGTCTACGCGGTCCTCGTCGCCGGTGGGCTCATCTGCCTGCTGGGGGTGCTCGACGACAAGTGGGGCCTGGACGCACTGACGAAACTCACCGGGCAGATCGCCGCGGCCGGCGTCATGGTGCTGCTCGGCGTCCAGTTGGCGTTCCTGTTCCTGCCGTTCGCCGACATCGGCACGCTGATCCTCGGCCCGGACGTCGGCGTGCCGCTGACCATCCTGCTGACCGTGTTCGCGGTCAACGCGCTGAACTTCATCGACGGCCTCGACGGCCTGGCCGCGGGCGTCTCGGCGATCGCCGCCCTGGCCTTCTTCGCGTACAGCTTCCACCTGGGGCTGACCGGCTACGTGGAGACCGCCAGCGCCCCGGCGCTGATCACCGCGGTGCTCGCCGGGGCCTGCCTGGGATTCCTGCCGCACAATTTCAGTCCGGCGCGGATCTTCATGGGCGACTCGGGCTCGATGCTCGTCGGGCTCATGCTCTCGGCCGCGGCGGTGACCGCCACCGGGGGGGTGGACGCGCAGACCTTCGACTCGGCGGCCAGCCTGCTGCCGCTGACCCTGCCGCTGCTCGTGCCGATCGCGATCCTCTTCATCCCCTTCATCGACCTGCTGCTGGCGGTGGTCCGGCGCACGCGGAAGGGGCAGTCGCCCTTCTCACCGGACAAGATGCACCTGCACCACCGGCTGCTGTCCATCGGCCACTCGCACAAGCGCGCGGTGCTGGTCATGTACTTCTGGGCCGCGCTGCTCTCGTTCGGCGCGGTCGGGATGTCGATCACCGGAGGCCGGGTCGAGCTCGTCGTGGCCGTCGCGGTCCTGCTGGTCGTCGGCGTGGTCGTGGTGCTCAGCCCGCGGGCCCGCCGGGCCGCCCGGGAGGCCCGCGCCGCGGAGCTGGAGGCGCAGCGCCGGCGCAGCCGGGCCGACCACCCCACGGCGCGGGCGCACCGCGCCGGCAGCCAGGAGCCGGCGCCCCCGGCCGCCGGGGCGGAGCGGGTCCCGCTCTGAGTGCGGACGCGGCCCCGTACCCGGTAGGGCGGCGGGGTCCCTCCAGGTACCGTGAGGCGTGCTTTCGCAAGGTGAACCGGCCACGAGACCCGATCCCTACGCCGCCATGCTCCGCGGTGGGCTGGTCCCCGCGGCCGTCGTCGGGGTCGTCGCGTTCGCCGTCTTCCTGGCGGTCGACGGCGCGCTCGGTGCCGCGGGCAGCGCCCTCGCCATCGCCGTCGTCCTGGTGAGCACCGTCTCCACCCTGGTGCTCCTGCGCCGGATGGCCGGCCTCGACCCGCGCGTGGTCTTCATGGGCGCTCTCGTCGGCTACTTCTTCAAGGTGATGCTGCTCGGGGTCTTCCTCGTGCTGTTCCGCAACGCGGAGTGGCTCTCACCGATCGCGTTCGCCGTCACCGCGATCGTCGTGTCGCTGGCCGGGACCATCGGCGAGGTCGTCGCCTTCACCCGGGTGAAGACCTACATCTACGACGAGCCGGGGGCGGCGTCCGGGGCGGCGCGTTGACCGAGCCCGGCGGGACCGAGCGGCCGGCGCCGGTCCACCACCAGATGGTCGCGGGTGCCCACCTGCGCGAGGCGTGGGACGCGCTGGGCATGCTGCTGTCCGGCGTGCTGGTCTTCGGGCTGCCCGCGTGGTGGCTCAGCGAGGCGCTCGACCAGGTGTGGGTGCTGCCCGTGGCCCTCGTCCTGGGGATGGCCGCTTCGATCTCCGCGATCTGGGTCCGCTACGCTCACCACGGCCCGTGAGGCGTGCCACGCCGCAGATGCGGAGGGCAGCCCTCCGGGCCGCAGTACGAAACCACCCAGAAGTTCGTGACGGAGGCTGAGTAGTGACGACCGTGGTCTCGGCCGCCGAGGAGTTCGTACCGCCGAGTGCGCCGGATTTCTGGCAGCCGCTCGTCGGCGACGGCGCCTTCGCCATCACGCGTTCGATGATCGTGATGGTGCTGGTGACCATCGGCCTCGCGGTCGTCATGATGCTCGCCACGCGCCGCCTCTCGGTGGTCCCGGGGCGCGGGCAGTACCGGCTCGAGGGCGTGTACGGCCTCGTCCGCAACTCGATCGGCCGGGACATCATCGGCTCGGACCACTTCCGGCCCTACGTCCCGCTGCTGTTCACCCTGTTCACGCTCATCCTGCTGAACAACCTGATGGCCATCATCCCGGTCGTCCAGTTCCCCACCACGAGCCGGATCAGCTTCCCCATCGCGTTCGCGCTCGGGGTCTACGTGGTCTACCTGGTCGCCGGCGTCCGCCGTCGCGGGCTGGGGGGCTTCCTCAAGAATCTGGTGCCGAGCGGGCTGCCCTTCTGGGTCGTGCCGGTCGTGTTCATCCTGGAGCTGGTGACGTTCCTGATCACCCGCCCGGTGACGCTTGCGCTGCGGCTCTTCGGCAACATGTTCGCCGGCCACATCCTGCTCCTGCTGTTCGCGGTGGGCGGGGAGTTCCTGCTGCTGAACGGCGACGGGCTCCTGAAGCTGGTGTCCATCCCGGCCTTCTTCATGTTCTTCCTCTTCAGCGCGTTCGAGATCCTGATCGCATTCCTGCAGGCCTACGTCTTCATCCTGCTGGCCTCTGTGTACATCGCAGAGGTCTACGCGGACGACCACTGACGTCCGCGGAGTCACCGCCCCCGAGTTGCACCACCCATGTGCGCCACCCGGCAGCACAGACCGACTGAGAGGAACGGACACACCCAATGGAAGGCAACCTTGCGATCATCGGCTACGGCCTGTCGGCCATCGGGCCGGGCGTGGGCATCGGCCTGATCTTCGCTGCCTACGTGGCCGGCGTCGCCCGTCAGCCCGAGGTCCGCGGTGTGCTGCAGACCATCGCCATCCTGGGCTTCGTGCTCTGCGAGCAGCTCGCCATCTTCGGCATCGCCCTGGCCTTCGTCTTCAGCTGACCGAGGACCGGAAGGAGAACACGTGATGGGCGCGATCGACAACGCGGCCGATGTCCTGGCCGCCGAGAGCGGTGAAGGCGGCTTCTGGGAGGACGCCTACCCGGTCATCCCGCACCCGGGTGAGCTGATCGTCGGCATCATCTCCTTCGCCATCCTGTACTTCCTGTACAAGCGCTTCGTGGTGCCGCGGCTCGAGGCCATGCTGGCCGAGCGCCAGCGCACCATCGAGGGCGGCATCGAGCGCGCCGAGGCCATGCAGGCCGAGGCGAAGGCGGCGCTCGAGCAGTACCGCGCACAGCTGGCCGAGGCCCGCAACGAGGCCGCGCAGATCCGCGACCAGGCCCGGGCCGAGGGCCAGCAGATCCTCGAGGAGCTGCGGGTCCAGGCGCAGGAGGAGTCGGCGCGGATCGTCGCCCGCGGCGAGGAGCAGATCGCTGCTGCCCGCCAGCAGGTGATCAACGAGCTGCGCGGGCAGGTCGGTGGCCTCGCCGTCGAGCTCGCCGGGCGAGTCGTCGGGGAGTCCCTCGCCGACGAGGCGCGCCGGCAGGGCACGGTGGACCGCTTCCTCGACCAGCTCGACGAGCTGGCCGCCGGTACCCCCGACGGCCGGAGCGGCAGCACCGTCTCCGGAGGCACCCGCTGATGGACGCCTCGAGCCGCGCGGCGCTGCTCGCCGCCCGGGAGCGGCTGGACGCGCTGACCCGTGACCCCTCGGGGTTCCTCGGGAAGGCCAAGGACCGGCTGACCGGCCAGGCCCGCGCCACCGCCGCCGAGGACCAGCTCGCGCTGGCCGAGGAGCTGTTCGCGGTGGCGCGGCTGCTGGATGCCCAGCCCTCGCTGCGCCGGGCGCTCACCGACCCCTCGGGCAAGCCCGAGGAGCGGGCGGCGCTGGCGCAGCGGCTGTTCGGCAGCCGTCTGTCCCCGGTCGCGCTCGACGTCGTCGAGTTCAGCGTCCGGCAGCGCTGGTCGCGGCCGTTCGACCTCATCGAGGCCGCGACGACCCTGGCCACCGAGGCGGCTCTCGACGCGGCGGGTGCCCGCGGCGAGCTGGACGGCGTCGAGGACGAGCTGTTCCGCTTCGGCCGGATCATCGAGGGTGACCGGGAGCTGTCCCGCATCCTCAGCGACCGCAAGGCCCCGGCCGCGGGCAAGGCGGCGCTGCTCGACCAGCTGCTGTCCGGCCGGGTCAGCCCGGTGACCGAGCTCCTGCTGCGCAACGTGCTCACCACCTCGCACGCCGGCACGGCGGGGGTCGCGGTCGAGCGGCTCTCGGACGTCGCCAGCCGCCGCCGCGGCCGGTCCGTGGCCCGCGTGACGACGGCGGCCCCCTTGACCCCGGCCCAGGAACGGCGGCTGACCGACGTGCTGGGTCGCCTCTACGGGCGGACCATCGGGTTGCAGGTGACCGTCGACCCGACGGTGCTCGGCGGCCTCCTCGTGCAGGTGGGCGACGAGGTCATCGACGGCAGCATCGCCCATCGGCTGGAAGCCGCCCGACGGCAGCTCGCCGGCTGACCGCCCACCACCACAGATCACGACCCCGCAGGGAAGAGGACTCAGAGCCATGGCCGAGCTGACGATCTCCGCAGAAGAGATCCGCAGTGCCATCCAGAACTACGTCACCGAGTACTCGCCTGACGTGTCCCGCGAAGAGGTCGGGATCGTCACCGAGGCCGGCGACGGCATCGCCCGGGTCGAGGGCCTGCCCTCGGTCATGACCAACGAGCTGCTCGAGTTCGAGAGCGGCGTCCGCGGTCTGGCGCTGAACCTGGACGTCCGCGAGGTCGGTGTCGTCATCCTGGGTGACTTCTCCGGCATCGAGGAGGGCCAGCAGGTCCGCCGCACCGGCGAGGTGCTCTCGGTCCCCGTCGGCGACGGCTACCTCGGCCGCGTCGTGGACCCGCTGGGCAACGCGATCGACGGTGCCGGCCCCATCACCACCACCGGCCGGCGCGCCCTGGAGCTGCAGGCCCCCACCGTGGTGCAGCGCCAGTCGGTGCACGAGCCGATGCAGACCGGCATCAAGGCCATCGACGCCATGACGCCGATCGGCCGCGGCCAGCGCCAGCTGATCATCGGCGACCGCCAGACCGGCAAGACGGCGATCGCGATCGACACGATCATCAACCAGAAGCAGGCCTGGGCGACCGGCGACCCGTCGCAGCAGGTGCGCTGCATCTACGTCGCCGTCGGCCAGAAGGGCTCGACGATCGCCGCCATCCGGTCCGCCCTCGAGGACGCCGGCGCGATGGAGTACACGACGATCGTCGCCGCCCCGGCCTCCGAGGCCGCCGGCTTCAAGTACATCGCCCCCTACACCGGCTCGGCCATCGGCCAGCACTGGATGTACGAGGGCAAGCACGTCCTCATCGTGTTCGACGACCTGTCCAAGCAGGCCGAGGCCTACCGCGCCGTCTCGCTGCTGCTGCGCCGCCCGCCGGGCCGCGAGGCCTACCCGGGCGACGTCTTCTACCTCCACTCCCGCCTGCTGGAGCGCTGCGCGAAGCTCTCCGACGAGCTCGGCGCCGGGTCGATGACCGGGCTGCCGCTCATCGAGACCAAGGGCAACGACGTGTCGGCCTACATCCCGACCAACGTCATCTCGATCACCGACGGGCAGATCTTCCTCGAGACGGGTCTGTTCAACTCCGGTGTCCGCCCCGCCATCAACGTCGGCATCTCGGTGTCGCGCGTGGGTGGTTCGGCTCAGATCAAGGCGATGAAGTCGGTCGCCGGCCGCCTGCGCCTGGACCTGGCCCAGTACCGCGAGCTCGAGGCCTTCGCCTCGTTCTCCTCGGACCTGGACGCCTCCAGCCGCGCGACCCTGGAGCGCGGCCAGCGCCTGGTCGAGCTGCTGAAGCAGGGCCAGTACTCGCCGTACTCGGTGGAGCGCGAGGTCGTCTCGCTGTGGCTGGGCACCACCGGCAAGCTCGACGTCGTCCCGGTGAGCGACGTGCGGCGCTTCGAGTCGGAGTTCCTCGACTTCGTGTCCCGCAACAACGACGGCGTCTTCGACACCATCCGGACGTCGAAGAAGCTCGAGGACGACACGGTGCGGAACCTGGAGCAGGCGGTCGACGCCTTCTACGGCCAGTTCACCACCGGTGAGGGCGAGTCGCTCAGGGTGAACGAGCCCGAGGCCGAGGCCATGGACGCCTCGGAGCGGGGTCAGGAGCGCGTCCAGGTCAAGAAGAAGGCCTGACGCGATGGCAGCCTCTCTCCGCGCGCTGCGGCGCCGCATCCGCTCCACCCAGTCGACGAAGAAGATCTTCTCGGCCCAGGAGCTGATCGCCGGTGCCCGCATCGTGCGCGCCCAGGCCCGGGTGGAGGCGTCCAAGCCCTACGCCCGGGAGATCACCCGCGTCCTGTCGGCGCTGGCGTCCTCGGCGTCGCTGGACCACCCGCTGCTGACCGAGCCGGAGAACCCGCGCCGGGCGGCCGTCCTGGTGATCACCTCCGACCGCGGCTTCGCCGGCTCGTACAACGTCAACGTGCTGCGGCGGACCGAGGAGCTGCTCTCCCTGCTGCGGCAGGAGGGCAAGGAGCCGGTGCTCTACGTGGTCGGCCGGAAGGGGGAGACCTACTACTCCTTCCGCAATCGCGAGATGGCCGAGACCTTCACCGGGTTCTCCGAGCAGCCGAACTACTCCGACGCGCAGGCCGTGGGCGAGCAGCTGATCGCCGCCTTCACCGCCGGCCTGGATGACGAGGACGGCGGTGCGGGTGCCGACGGCATCCTCGGCGTCGACGAGCTGCACATCGTCTACACCGAGTTCCGGTCGCTGCTCTCGCAGGTCCCGGTCGCCAAGCGGATGGCTCCGCTGGAGGTCGAGGAGGTCGAGGAGTTCGACTACGAGCGGGAGGACCGGGAGCGGGAGAACGCCACCGCCGACGAGCTGCCGACGGCCTACGAGTTCGAGCCCTCGGCAGAGGGGCTGCTCGACGCGTTGCTGCCGAAGTACATCACCACGCGCATCTACGCGGCGATGCTCGAGGCGGCCGCCTCCGAGTCGGCCTCGCGCCGACGGGCGATGAAGTCGGCCTCCGACAACGCCGAGGAGCTGGCGAAGAATCTCTCCCGGCAGGCCAACCAGGCCCGCCAGGCGGAGATCACGCAGGAGATCAGCGAGATCGTCGGTGGTGCCGACGCGCTGGTCTCGGCCGGCTCGAACGACTGATCCACCGAACAGCAGACCACCGAGCCCCAGGGCAGGAGTGCAGTACAGATGACCGTCACCGAGGACCGTCCGACCACCTCGCAGACCACCGGCTCCGGCCGCGTCGTGCGGGTCACCGGGCCGGTCGTCGACGTCGAGTTCCCGCGCGACGCGATGCCCGACCTGTTCAACGCCCTGAAGGTCGATGTCACGCTGGCCGACCTCGGGAAGACCCTCACCCTCGAGGTGGCCCAGCACCTGGGTGAGAACGTCGTGCGCACCATCTCGATGGCGCCGACCGACGGCCTCGTCCGCGGCGCCGAGGTCACCGACACCGGTAACCCGATCATGGTGCCGGTCGGTGACGTGGTGACCGGGCACGTGTTCAACGCGCTGGGCGAGTGCCTGGATCAGCCCGGCTACGCCGAGGATGCGCTGCGCTGGTCGATCCACCGGCACGCGCCGCGGTTCGACCAGCTCGAGGGCCGCACCGAGATGCTCGAGACCGGCATCAAGGTCATCGACCTGCTGACCCCGTACGTGGCCGGCGGGAAGATCGGTCTGTTCGGCGGTGCCGGCGTCGGCAAGACCGTGCTGATCCAGGAGATGATCCGCCGCGTCGCCCAGGAGTTCGGCGGTGTGTCGGTGTTCGCCGGCGTGGGTGAGCGCACCCGCGAGGGCAACGACCTCATCACCGAGATGACCGAGTCCGGCGTCATCGAGTCCACCGCGCTCGTGTTCGGCCAGATGGACGAGCCGCCGGGCACCCGCCTGCGCGTCGCCCTCTCGGCGCTGACGATGGCCGAGTACTTCCGCGACGAGCAGAACCAGGACGTGCTGCTCTTCATCGACAACATCTTCCGGTTCACCCAGGCCGGGTCCGAGGTCTCGACGCTGCTGGGCCGCATGCCGTCGGCCGTGGGCTACCAGCCGACCCTGGCCGACGAGATGGGCGAGCTGCAGGAGCGGATCACCTCGACCCGTGGCCGCTCGATCACCTCGCTGCAGGCGATCTACGTGCCCGCCGACGACATCACCGACCCGGCGCCGCACACCACGTTCGCCCACCTCGACGCGACGACCGTGCTCTCGCGGCCGATCTCGGAGAAGGGCATCTACCCGGCCGTGGACCCGCTGGACTCCACCAGCCGGATCCTCGACCCGCAGTACGTGGGCCAGGAGCACTACGACATCGCCCAGCGCGTGAAGCAGGTGCTGCAGCGTTACCAGGAGCTGCAGGACATCATCGCGATCCTCGGTATCGACGAGCTGTCCGAAGAGGACAAGGTCACCGTGAACCGGGCCCGTCGCGTCGAGCGGTTCCTGTCGCAGAACATGTTCGTGGCCGAGGCCTTCACCGGCCAGCCGGGCTCGTTCGTCCCGCTCTCGGAGACCCTGCAGGCCTTCAAGGCGATCACCGAGGGCGAGTACGACAACGTCCCGGAGCAGGCCTTCTTCATGTGCGGTGGCCTCGAGGACCTCGAGAAGAACGCCTCGAAGCTCAAGAAGTAGAAGGACCCCCTCCTCCCCGCACCACGCTTCGCGAGGTGCGGGGCCCTGGAGGGGGCCGTTCCAGCACGTTCCGTCGGCCGGGTCTCCGAGAGGGGGCCCGGCCTTCGGCGTTCGCGGGGCGATCCGGTCGCCCGATGGGGTGAGATCCGGCCGCCGGGTCTGCGGGAGGGGCGCGGGCCTGCCGACCATCCCCGCAGGCGCACCCGGGAGACGGGTGCCGGCACGAGGGGCGACGTGGAACGGGACAGCGCGGTACCGCGGCCGGCGAGCCGTGCGGCGCTCGACTGGACCTGGCCGCCTTTCGCACCCGTGGACGTGCGCACCGCGGACTTCGACACCGAGCGCTGGGCGTCGTCCACCTGCGTCCGCCACCCGTGGGTGCGCGTCGGGCGCTGGACGCTGCTGTACCGCCGCGCCGACTGACGCAGGAACCCTGCCGTTCTCCACCTCGGCCGGGTCGAGGGGTTGTGCTCAGGGCGGGGTCGGCGGCCCCGGTGGATCGGGGCGATCGGCCCCGTGGATACAGTGAAGGCCCGTCCGCGTGGATCCCGAGGAGTGTCGTGGCGACCCTGCAGGTCGAGTTGGTGGCCGTCGAGCGCAAGATCTGGTCCGGCGAGGCCACGAGCGTCATCGCCCGCACCACGGAGGGCGAGCTCGGTGTGCTGCCCGGGCACACGCCGCTGCTGGGTCAGCTGGCCGACGGCGGCGTCGTGACCATCCACACCGAGTCCGGCGAGGACATGGTCTTCGCCGCCCACGGTGGTTTCCTCTCCGTCACCGAGCGGGGCGTCTCGATCCTCGCCGAGACGGCGGAGATCTCCTCGGAGATCGACGTCGAGCGCGCTCGCGAGGCCCTGCGCCGCGCCGAGAGCGAGGGCGACGACCCGGAGGCGGTCGCCGCCGCACGCCGCGCCCAGTCGCGGTTGAGGGCGGCCGGCGCGAGCGCCTGACCCGGCCGGCGAGCGCGCGGGATGACCACCGCCCTGTGGGTGCTGATCGGCGTCCTGCTGCTGCTCGTCATCGTGGTCTTCCTGCTGCGCCGCCGCTTCCTGCTGTCGGGGCTCGGCGCGGTGACGATGTGGCTGCGCCCTGAGGGCACGCCCCGCTGGTCGGTGGGCGTCGCCTGGTACGGCGGTGACGCCCTGCTCTGGTACCGGGCGCTCTCGCTGTCGGTCCGGCCGCAGCAGCGGCTCACCCGGGCCGGTTTCCGGGTGCTCGCCCAGCGGCCGGCGCACCGCGACGACCTGGCCCTTCCGGCCGACGTCCACGTGCTCCAGTGCAGCACCGCGCAGGGACGGCGCGAGCTGGCGATGGACCGCTCGACGGTGACCGGCTTCCTGTCCTGGCTGGAGTCGGCCCCGCCGGGCAGCTGACGACGGACCCCTCTTCCCTCCTCGCGCTCGGCCGGGCCCTGGAGGGGGCTGCCTACTCCTGCGGGGCTGCGGCCGCGCGCTGGGCGTGCACGCCGCTGTGCGCGCCGGGCTCCCAGAGGATGTCGCCGTCGGGGTTGGCCACCCGGCCCAGGATGAACACCAGGTCCGAGAGCCGGTTCAGGTAGCGCGCCGTCTCGGGGTTGGTGCGCTCGCCGTCGCTCTCCAGCAGGCCCCAGACGCTGCGCTCCGCCCGGCGCACGACCACCCGCACCTGGTGCAGCAGCGCGGCCAGCGGGGTGCCCCCGGGGAGGATGAAGCTGTCGAGCTTCGGCAGCGTCTCGTTGTAGGTGTCGCACGCCGCCTCGAGCCGTTCGGTGTACGCCGCCGTGACCCGCAGCGGCGGGTACTGCGGCTCCGCGACGATCGGCGTGCAGAGGTCGGCCCCCACGTCGAACAGGTCGTTCTGGATGCTGCGGAGGAGCTCCACCAGCGCCGGCTCGGGGGAGCCGAGCGCGATCGCCACCCCGATCGCGCTGTTGGCCTCGTCCACGTCGGCGTAGGCGACCAGCCGGGGATCGGTCTTGGCCACCCGGCTCATGTCGCCGAGGTGGGTCTGACCGGCGTCGCCGGTCTTCGTGTAGATGCGCGTGAGCCGGACGGTCATGCCCGCAGCCTAGTGAAAGGACCCCGCTGCCCCCCACCGCTCGCACGCTCGCGGCGGGCCCCTGCAGCGCGGCCGTTCCAGCCCGTCACCGGGTGCTCGGAGCGGGCCCCTGCAGGAGGGCCGTTCCAGCACGTCACCGCTCGCACGCTCGCGGCGGGCCCCTGCAGCGGGGCCGTTCCAGCACGTCACCGGGCGCGGCGGGACCCGGCAGTGGAACCACCGTAGGGTGGTCCGGTGGAGTGCTTCGAGGTGACCGGGGGAGCGAGGCTCGCGGGCCGGGTGCGGGTCACCGGCGCCAAGAACAGCGCGCTGAAGCTCATGGCGGCGACGCTGCTCGCGCCCGGGCGCTCGACCATCGACGAGGTCCCCGACATCCTCGACGTGGCGATCATGAGCGAGGTGCTGCGCCGGCTGGGCTGCGCCGTCTCCTACGAGCGCACCCCCGGCAGCGGGGGCGGTGGCCGGCTGACCATCGACGTCCCGGACGCCCCCTCGACCGAGACCGACTACGACCTGGTCCGCCGGATGCGCGCATCGATCAGCGTCCTGGGCCCGCTCGTCGCGCGCTGCGGCAGCGCCCGGGTGGCGTTGCCGGGTGGCGACGCCATCGGCTCCCGCGGGCTGGACATGCACATCTCCGGCCTGGAACGCCTCGGCGCGACCATCGTGAGCGAGCACGGCTTCCTGGTGGCGACCGCCCCGCGGCTGACCGGCACCTCGATCTGGCTGGACTTCCCCTCGGTCGGCGCCACGGAGAACCTGGTCATGGCGGCGGTGCTCGCCACCGGCACGACCGTGGTCGACAACGCCGCCCGCGAACCCGAGATCGTCGACCTCTGCCGGATGCTCGGTGAGATGGGGGCGCGCATCGACGGCGCCGGCACCTCCACGATCACCGTCGAGGGCGTCCAGTCGCTGCGGCCGGTCGAGTGCACGACGGTGCCCGACCGCATCGTCGCCGGAACCTGGGCGATCGGCGCGGTGATGACCCGCGGCGACGTCGTCATCGAGCGCGGCGTCGCCGAGCACCTCACCGTCGCCCTGGACAAGCTGACCGACGCCGGGGCCGTCGTCGAAGCGCTGCCCGACGGCATCCGGGTGGCGATGGAGGGACGGCCGCGTTGCGTCGACGTCGTCACCCTGCCGTTCCCGGGGTTCCCCACCGATCTGCAGCCGATGGCGGTGGCGCTGGCCGCCGTCTCCACCGGCACGGCCCTGATCACCGAGAACGTGTTCGAGGGCCGGTTCATGTTCGTCAACGAGCTGGTGCGGCTGGGCGCCGACGTCCGCATCGACGGGCACCACGCGGTCGTCCGCGGGCGCGAGCGGTTCTCCAGCGCCCCGGTGCTCGCGACCGACATCCGCGCCGGCGCCGGGCTGGTGCTGGCCGGCCTGTGCTCCGACGGCGTCACCGAGGTGCAGGACGTGCACCACGTCGACCGCGGTTACCCCGACTTCGTCGACCAGCTGACGGATCTGGGCGCGGTGGTGCGGCGCACCGAGCGGCCGGGCTAGGGCGTGTCTCCTAACCGTCGACGCTCGGGAGCGGCAGGCTGACGGGGTGTCTCGGATGGTGTCGCTGTCGGATGGGGCCTGGGCCCTGGTGGAGCCGTTGATGCCGGCGGCGTCGGGAAAGGGCGGCCGGCCGTTCGCCGATCACCGGCGCACGGTGGAGGGGATCATCTGGCGGTACCGGACAGGGACACCGTGGCGGGATCTGCCGGCGGAGTTCGGGCCATGGCAGACGGTGTGGAAGCGGCATCGCCGCTTCGCCGCTGACGGCACCTGGGACCGGGTGCATGCGGCCCTG
>NZ_FOAO01000006.1 GCF_900109665.1 Blastococcus sp. DSM 46786 | reverse complement strand
CTGGGGGTGGGCAAGCTGCGCGAAGCCGTCCGCGCGGAGCTGCTGGCCCGCGACGCCGACGCCGCCGAGCGGCGGCGGAAGACCCGGCAGCGCGGGGCGGATGTGACGGTGCGCCCGGTCGGAGACGGAATGAGCGAGCTGCGCGCCCTGCTGCCGCATCCCGAGGCCCGCGCCTGCCGGGACGCCGTGGACCGGCATGCCCGGGCGGCGAAGGAGGCCGGCGATGACCGGCCGATCGGCATGCTGCGCGCCGGCGCCGCCGCCGACCTGATCCTGCGGCCCTGGCAGGAGCGGCCGGCGGTGACCGCGCAGCTGACCGTGGTGGCCCCGCTGACCGCGCTGACCCCCGCCGGTTTCCTCGCCGCCGGCGCCCCACGACCGGCCGCCTTCACCCCACCCGGCACCCCACCCGGCACCCCACCCGGCACCCCGCCGGGGGTTGCCGAGCCGGTCGGGGAGGTCGACGGGGAGCCGATCACCGCCGCCCACCTGCGCGAACTGCTCGCCCAGCTCGACGCCTGCAACCTGCAGGCGCCACCGGCGGGCAGCCTGCGCATCGCGATCACCGACGCCACCGGCGCGCTGCGGGCGGTCACCGGCCGCCGAGAAGTGGAACGGCTGGCGGCCGCCGGCTGCCCCCACCACCCCGACCACCCCCACCACCCCGACCACCCCGACCACCCCGACCACCCCGACCACCCCGACCACCCCGACCGTCCGGACTCGTCGTGCGGCTGCCCGCTGCTGGGCCCACCGGCGGCGGTGGACCGCTACCGCCCCTCGGTCGGCCAGCAGCAGTTCCTCCGCCTGCGCGACCGCACCTGCCGCCACCCCGGCTGCACCGTGCCCGCCGGCTGGGCCGACCTGGACCACGTCATCGCCCACGCCGCCGGTGGCGCGACCGCCTGCGAGAACCTGTGCTGCCGGTGCCGGCGCCACCACCGGCTCAAGACCTTCGCCCCCGGCTGGACCCACACCCTCGACCCCGACGGCGTGCTCACCGTCATCACCCCCACCGGCGTCACCCGCACCAGCCGACCACCGGGCTTCCGCGTCCTCACCGCACCACCGCAACCACCACCGGACCCGGAACCGGACCGGGCACTCGACCTGGACGACGACCCACCACCGTTCTGACCGCTCCGGTCAGCCGGGGAGCACCTCGGCCAGCCAGGAGGCGGCGGCCGCCCCGACGAGGTCGGGGTTCTTCTTCAGCGAGTGGTCACCGGGCACGGCGTACACGGAGGCGTGCGCCCGCCCGGTCAGCACGGCGGCCACCGCGGCCGGTGCACCGAATGCGTCCGTCTCGCCCTGCACGACCACGACCGGCACGGTGACGGACGTGAGCTCCGCGGCGCGGCTCTTCTCGGGCCGGCCGGGCGGGTGCAGCGGGAACGCCAGCGTCAGCACGCCGTCCGCCCCCACCTGCGCGGCGGTGCGGCAGGCGACCCGCGCACCGGCGCTGCGCCCGCCGACGACGAGCGCCCCGGTCAGGTGGCCGGTGCCCGACAGGTGCGCCACGACCGCCCGCCAGCCCTCGTCCAGGCGGGCCGGCGCGGGGGCGATCCTCTTCCCCGCCACCCGCCAGGGCTGCTCGACCCGCAGCACGCGCCACCCGCCCTCAGCGGCGTCCCGGGCCACCGCCAGCAGATCGGCCGACTCCACCCCGCCACCGGCCCCGTGCCCCAGCAGCAGCGTCCCGCGGGAGCCGCCGTCGGTGAGGTGGGCGCGGGCCGGGCCGTGCGGCGTCTCGATGTCGAGCGCGGTCACCGGGGCGGGAGCGCCAGCAGGGCGTCGACCGCGCCGGCGAGGCCGGCCCCGGCCACGTCGGGCTCGCCGTACACCGCCGGGAACACCCGCTCGCTGCGCGGGAACCACGCGCCGGTGAGGCCCGTCCGCCGCGCGCCCAGCACGTCCCAGCCGTGCGCGGCCACCAGCGCCATCCGCTCCGGGGCCACGTCGCAGAGGCCGGCCGCCCACAGGTAGACCTCGCGCGAGGGCTTCCAGGCGCGGATCGTCTCGCTGGTCATGCTGCGCTCCACCAGCGGCGTGATCCCGCCCCGCTCGAGGCCTGCCTCGGCCACGCCGGGGGAGCCGTGCGACAGGGTGACCACCCGGACCCCGGCCTCGGTCAGCCGGCGCAGCGCCGGCTCCACGTCGGGATGGGGCGACAGTTCGCCGAAGGCGTCGGCCACGCTCGCGCGCTGGTCGGCCGAGAGCCCGGTCTCCTGGGCGAGCGAGGCGTCGAAGGCGTCCAGGAACCGGCACCACGAGCCGACGGCGGCCGCCGCGAAGCCGGTGAGCAGCGTGCGGGCGAAGACCGCGCCCAGGAGCGGCGCCGGCTCGCCGAGCTCCACCAGGGTGGCGCGGACGGGCGCGAGGTCCAGCAGCGTCTCGTCGACGTCGAACGCCACCACCTCGGGGCGGTGCCGGGTCACGACGTCGGGTCCCAGTCCTCGTCCAGGTGCTTGCCCGCGTCCGGCGGCCGGCGCAGCTTGCCGGTGGCCTTCTTGTAGACGAACCACCCCACGCCCAGCACGACGGCGGCGACGAGGGCGTAGTCCAGGTAGCGCAGGTTGTCCTGGATGAAGTCACCGGCCACGACGCCCAGGGTGATCAGGACGGTGTTCCAGATCAGGCTGCCGGCGGCGGTGAACAGCAGGAACTGCCAGAACGGCATCCGCACGACCCCGGCCGGCACCGAGATGAAGCTCCGCACGATCGGCACCATCCGGCCGAAGAACACCGCGGCGCGGCCGTGCCGCTCGAACCAGGCGAAGGTCTTGTCGACGTCCTCGGTCTCCACCAGGGGCAGCCGGTCGAGGAAGGCGTGAGACCGGCGAGGGCCGAGAGCCATCCCGACGTAGTAGAAGAAGATCGCCCCCAGCAGCGAGCCGAGGGTGGCGAAGACGATGACCGGGACGATCGACATCCGGCCGTCGTTGATCAGCACGCCGGCGAGCCCGAGGACCGCCTCGCTGGGGATCGGCGGGACGACGGTCTCCAGGAGGATCGACAGCCCGACCCCGACGGGGCCGAGCGTCTCGACCAGGTCGAGCAGGAAACCGGTGATGCCCCCCTCGTCGGAGGATGCCGCGGCGAGGAAGGACATGGGCTCCACGGTATCGGCGCCCCCGGCCCGCCGCCGCGCCCCCGGCCGGGGCGGAGCTATGTTCGGGAACCATGCGACAGCGCTTCACCGCCCGGGCCCTCGTCGTCGGCGACCGCGCCGGGACGGTCGTCCCGGACGGCGTCCTCGACGTCGCCGACGGCGCGATCGCCTGGGCGGGTCCGGCCGCGGAGGCGCCGCCGAAGGGGGACGCCGAGGTCGTCGCGCTGCCCGGCGTCCTCACCCCGGGCCTGGTCAACGCCCACTCGCACGCCCCGATGGTGCTGTTCCGCGGCCAGGGGGAGGGGCTGCCGCTGGACCGCTGGCTGCAGGAGGTCATGTGGCCGCGCGAGGCCCGCCTCACGCCCGAGGACGTCGAGGTCGCCATGACCGCGGCGTCGGCGGAGCTGCTCGGCAACGGCATCACCACCAGCGTCGAGATGTACTTCCACCCCGAGCGGATCGCCGCCGCCGTCACCACCACCGGCGCGCGCGCGGTGATCGCCACCCCGCTGCTGCCCCTGCCGGGCATGCCGCCGATGGCCGAGCAGCTCGACGCCGCCGTCGCCCTCGCCGCCGATGCGCCCGAGGACGGCACGGTCGAGTACGGCATCGGCCCGCACGCGGCCTACACCGTGCCGCTCCCGGTGCTCGCCGACGCCGCGCGCGCCGCCCGCGAGCACGACCTGCTGCTGCACCTGCACGTCGCCGAGACCGCGACCGAGGGCGCCGACCTGCTGGCGGCGCACGGGCTGTCGGTGCCTGCGCTGCTCGCCTCCTACGACGTCCTGGGCGGGCGCGTCCTGGCCGCGCACTGCGTGCACCTGGACGACGGCGACCTGGAGCTGTGGCAGGAGTTCGACGTCGCGGTCGCCCACTGCCCGGCGAGCAACGCCAAGCTGGCCAGCGGGGTGGCGCCGCTGCGCCCGATGCTCGACCGCGGCATCCGGGTCGGCCTGGGCACCGACGGGCCGGCGTCCAACGACTCCCTCGACCTCCTCGCCGACCTGCGCCTGGCCGTCGGGCTGGCGCGGCTGCGCGAGCGCTCGGCGACCGCGCTGACCGCGGCGGAGGCGTTCTGGCTGGCCACCGGCGGCGCGGCCGAGGCGCTGGGGCGCCCCGACCTCGGCCAGCTCGTGGCCGGGCGGCGGGCCGACCTGGTGCACGTCGACACCCGCGACCTGGTCTTCGAGCCCGTCGGCGACCCGGCGGACGTGCTGGCCCACCTGGTCTGGTCCGGCGCCGGGCGGCACGTGCGCGACGTCTGGGTGGGCGGCCGCGCCGTCGTCCGCGACGGCGCCTCGACCACGGTCGACGCCGCGGGGCTGCGCGCCGACGTCGCCGAGCGGGCCGCCCGGCTCGCCGCGGGCTAGCTCAGCCGGCCTCGGCCCGCAGGGCGTCATCGGGCCAGGCGTGGACCCGGTCGCCGCACGGGCGCCACACCAGGGGGGCCGGGGAGGATGGGATCGATGAGCGAGCAGCCGACGGCGGTCGACGTCCTCGTGGTCGGGGCCGGGCAGGCCGGGCTGGGCACGGCCCACCACCTGCTCCGCGTCGGCGTGACCGACGTGCTGGTGGTGGAGGCCGCCGGCGCGGTCGGCCAGGTGTGGCGGGACCGCTGGGAGAGCCTCCGGTTGTTCACCCCGCGCCGGTTCAGCTCGCTGCCGGGCATGCCCTTCCCGCCCGGACCGACGCGGACGCCGTCCCGGCTCGAGATGGCGGACTACCTGGCGGCCTACACCCGCCGGTCCGGGCTGCCGGTGCGCACGTCGGCGCCGGCGGTGCGGCTCGGGCGCGACGGCGGGGCGTTCGCCGTGCGCACCCCGGACGGCGTCGTCCGCGCGCGCCACGTGGTGGTCGCGACGGGGGCCAACCGCCGGCCGCTGGTGCCGGCCGCCGCCGAGGACCTGGACGGCTCGGTGCACCAGGTGCACTCGTCGTCCTACCGGCGGCCCGGTGAGCTGCCGGAGGGGCCGGTCCTGGTGGTGGGCGGCGGCAACTCGGCCGCCCAGCTGGCGCTGGAGCTGGCCGGGCGGCACGAGGTCACCGTGGCCGCACCGACGGAGCCGCGCTTCCTGCCCGAGCGCGTGCTCGGCGTGAGCGTCTACTGGTGGCTGCTGCTCGGCGGCGTGCTGAACGCGGGGGCGTCGACGCCGGTGGGCCGGTTTCTGCGCGCGCGCCCCGAGGCGGTGCTGGGCCGCCGGCTCCGGCGGGCGGTGCGGGAGGGGGCCGTGCGGCTGATCGCCTCGCCGGTGGTCGCCGCGGACGGGCCGCGGGTGCGCCTGGCCGACGGCACGGAGCTCCGGCCGCGGACGGTGCTGTGGTGCACCGGTTTCGCCCCGGACACCGAGTGGGTCGACGTCCCGGGTGCGCTGGCGGAGGACGGGGCACCCCGCCACGCGCGCGGGGCCTCGCCGGTGGCGGGCCTGCACTGGATGGGCCTGCCGTGGCAGACGCGGGTGAACAGCTCGCTGATCGACGGCGTCGACCGGGACGCCCGGCGCACGGCGCGCCGCATCGCGGCGGAGCTGCGCGTCAGGCGCGCAGGCTGATCGTCTCGCCCCGGTGGGCGGGACGCAGCTCGCCCGGCAGCTCGCGGCGAGCGACCTCGGTCACGAAGTCCCCCAGCGGGCTCTTGAACAGGCTGTAGTCGTCGTAGTGCACCGGCACGGTGACCGGCGGCTTCAACAGCTCCACCAGGTCCGCACCCTGCCGGCCGTCCATGGTGACGGTCAAGCCCAGCACCTTGGTGCCGCCCAGGTGCGGGATGACGACGTCGAGCGGCCCGCAGCGCTCCAGCACCTCGCCCAGGAACGGCCGGTAGAGGGTGTCGCCGCTGATGTAGCCCCGCCAGCTCACCTCGCCGTCGCGCACCAGCTCCAGCACGCTGCCCATCACCTGCGGCAGCACCCGGGCCAGGGGACCCGGGCCGTGGACGCCCGGCACCGACGTCACCCGCAGCTCCTCGGCGTCGCGGGTGAAGGTGTGCGTCTGCCACGGGCGCAGGTCGGCGGTACCGGTGAAGCCGCGGTCGGCCAGGCACTTCGAGGCCTCCGGCGTGGTGACGACGGGCGTCTCCTTCGGCAGCTCGCGGGTGGCAATCCGGTCCCAGTGGTCGCCGTGCATGTGCGAGAGCAGGATGCCGTCGAGCTCGGGCAGCTGGGCCGGCAGCAGCGCCGGATCGGTCAGCCGTTTGCTGCGCAGCCCGTAGCCCAGGTGTGCGCGCCGGCCGCGGTGCAGGAAGTTCGGGTCGGTGAGCAGCGTGAAGCCCCCGATGCGCAGCAGCATCGTCGCGGTGCCGCCGAAGGTCATGGTCACGTCGTCCGCCGCCGGGTCCATGCGGAGGCGCTTACCCCGGGCTTCCCCGCTCACCCGTGGGCACGCGCGCTGGTAGACAGGCGGGGTGCCAGGAACCCGCACGATCGACGAGACCTTCCTCGCGCTCCCGCTGTCCGCGCTGACCGACGCCGCGCTGACCCGCGCGGTCGACCTGGGCTGCTCGCACGCCGACCTGCGGGTCGAGCGCATCCGCACCCAGACGATCAGCCTGCGCGACGCCCGGCCCGAGGCGTTCACCGACGGCGAGGACCTCGGGCTGGCCGTCCGCGTGGTGTTCGAGGGCACCTGGGGGTTCGCCGCCGGCGTCGTCCTCACCGCGGCCGAGGCCGTCCGGCTCGCCGAGGAGGCTGTGGCCGTGGCCCGGGTGGCGGCGGCCCTCAACTCCGACCGCGTGGAGCTGGCGCCGGAGCCGGTGCACCCCGACGCCGAGTACGTCTCCGCCTACGACGTCGACCCGTTCACCGTGCCGGACGCCGAGAAGACGGCGCTGCTCACCGAGCTGTCCGAGCAGCTGCTGGCCGGGGACGGCGTCGAGCACGTGCAGGCCACCTGCATGCTGGTCAAGGAGCAGAAGTACTACGCCGACACCTCCGGCACCCGCACCCGGCAGCAGCGGGTGCGGGTCAACCCGGACCTGACCGCGCTCGCCGTGGACCGGGCCACCGGCTCCTTCGAGAGCATGCGCACCCTCGCCCCGCCGGCCGGCCGCGGCTGGGAGTACCTCACCGGCACCGGCTGGGACTGGCCCGCCGAGCTCGCGGAGCTCCCCGAGCTGCTGCGCGAGAAGACCAAGGCGCCCTCGGTGCAGGCCGGCCGCTACGACCTCGTCGTCGACCCCTCGAACCTGTGGCTGACCATCCACGAGTCGATCGGGCACGCCACCGAGCTGGACCGGGCGCTGGGCTACGAGGCGGCCTACGCGGGGACGTCGTTCGCCACGCCCGACCGGCTCGGCACGCTGCGGTACGGCTCACCGCTGATGGACGTGACCGGCGACCGCACCGCCCTGCACGGCCTCGCCACCGTCGGCTGGGATGACGAGGGCGTCGCCGGTCAGCAGTGGGACATCGTCCGCGAGGGCGTGCTGGTGGGCTACCAGGTGGACCGGAACATGGCCCGGCTGCAGGGCATGGAGCGCTCCAACGGCTGCGCCTACGCCGACTCGCCCGGCCACGTCCCGGTGCAGCGCATGGCCAACGTGTCGTTGCAGCCGGCGCCGGACGGGCCCTCCACGCAGGAGCTCATCGGCGGGGTCGAGCGCGGCATCTACGTCGTCGGCGACAAGAGCTGGTCGATCGACATGCAGCGCTACAACTTCCAGTTCACCGGCCAGCGCTTCTACCGGATCGAGGGCGGCCGGCTCGCCGGGCAGGTCCGCGACGTCGCCTACCAGGCGACGACGACGGACTTCTGGGGCTCCATGCGCGTGGTCGGCGGCCCGCAGACCTACGTCCTGGGCGGGGCGTTCAACTGCGGCAAGGCGCAACCCGGCCAGACCGCGGCGGTCAGCCACGGCTGCCCCACCGCCCTGTTCGAGGGCGTGACCATCCTCAACACCGTCGAGGAGGCCGGGCGATGAGCCGGTTCCAGCGTCCGCAGGAGATCGTCGAGCAGGCGCTGGCCGCCTCGACCGCCGACGGGCAGGTCGCGTTCGTCGTCGAGGGCGCCGAGGCGAACCTGCGGTGGGCGGCCAACAGCCTGACCACGAACGGGGCGATGCGGTCGCGCTCGGTCGTCGTGATCTCCTTCGTCGACGGCGGCGCCGGGATGGCCGCGGGCACCGTGAGCCGCTCCGGCGCGCCCGACGTCGCCGCACTGGTGGCTGCCAGCGAGCAGGCCGCCCGGGACGCGGGCCCGGCCGAGGACGCGATGCCGCTGATCACCGACGGCCCGGCCGCCGCGGACTGGGACGCCGACCCCGCGGAGACCTCGATCGAGGTGTTCGCGGAGTTCGCGCCGGCGCTGGGCCAGGCCTTCGGGGAGGCCCGCGACCGCGGTGAGCTGCTGTTCGGCTTCGCCGAGCACTCGATGCGCACCACCTACCTGGGCAGCTCCACGGGCCTGCGGCTGCGGCACGACCAGCCGTCCGGGCGCGTGGAGCTCAACGGCAAGACACCGGATCTCGGCCGGTCGGTCTGGGCGGGCACGGGCACCCGCGACTTCGGCGACGTCTCGGTCGCCGACCTCGCCGCCGACGTCCGGCGGAAGCTGGCCTGGTCCCAGCGGCGGGTGGACCTGCCGGCCGGGCGCTACGAGACGCTGCTGCCGCCGTCGGCCGTCGCCGACCTGATGATCTACCTCTACTGGACGATGGAGGCGCGCGACGCCGACGAGGGCCGCAACGTCTTCGCCCGCACCGGTGGGGGCAACCGCACGGGCGACTGGCTCGCCACGCTGCCGCTGACGCTGCGCAGCGATCCGCACGCCCCGGGCCTGGAGGCGGCGCCGTTCCAGGTGGTGGGCGCGTCGTCGGGCGCGGCCTCGGTCTTCGACAACGGCATGGCGACGCCGGCGGTGGACTGGATCTCCGGCGGGGTCCTCGCCAACCTGATCCGGCCGCGGGCGTGGGCGCTGAAGACCACGGCGTCGACCACGGCCGCCGTGGACAACCTCATCCTCGAGGACCCGACCGCCACCGCGTCGCAGGCCGAGATGGTGGCCGCGACCGACCGGGGCCTGCTGCTCACCACGCTCTGGTACATCCGCGAGGTCGATCCGCAGACGCTGCTGCTCACCGGTCTGACCCGGGACGGGGTCTTCCTGGTGGAGGGCGGCGAGGTGACCGGCGCGGTGAACAACTTCCGGTTCAACGAGTCCCCGGTCGACCTGCTCGGCCGGGCGGTGCAGGCCGGGGTCACCGAGCGCACCCTCCCGCGGGAGTGGAACGACTGGTTCACCCGCACGGCTATGCCGGCTCTGCGGGTGCCGGACTTCAACATGAGCAGCGTCAGCCCGGCGAGCTGAGGCCTCCCCGGCGGGTCGGGGCCGTTCCGTCACAGTTCCGCCAATTCGATCTCCCGCACCCTGGCGGAAACTGACGGCGACGACCTGTATCCGTCGCACTACGCTCGGTTGCGGTACCAGAGCCGATGGCGCGCTTTACCCAGCAGCGGGTTCTGCCGAAACATCTGTTAGCCCGAGAACCGGGTGCCGTACGCGAGCCCCGCTTCCCACGGGGCTGTCGAGGGGAGGACTCCGTGACCAGGAGTCGCAAGCCGTCCGTCTTCCAGGTGGGCAAGGTCCGCGACGACGGGCACACCGTCGTCATCTCCGGCTGGGGCCTGGGCCTCTGCGCCGCCGGGTGCACCTGCCACCGTCACCCGTCCGCCGGTCACCTCGCCATCGCCGAGGACCAGGCAGGGGGCTCCATCGGCCTGGTCAGCTTCCGCGAGGGCGGCTGCGACTGCTGCGAGCCGTGGACCTCCGAGGAGCTCTCCAGCATCCTGCGCGACTTCCAGGCGCTCGCCGGCCTCGAGGTGCAGGAGCCCCTCGCCGGTTGAGGCCCCCCGCCCCCGGCCCTTGCTCCGCTCGGGCCGGGGCCCGGCGAGGGAGCCGTCCCACCACGTCACCTGCTGGTCCGTGTGGGAAGGTGCTGCCCTGCGGGGCGCCCTGGCCGGCTCGCCGGCGTCGTCGTGATGCCACTCGGCGGGTAGAAGAACCCCCTGCCCCCACCCTTCGCGCGCTCGCGGCGCCGCCGCGCGCGGTATCTGGGCCGCCAGCGGCCTGCGCGGCGTCTGCTCCCCGCGCGTGGGCGGTCCCGTCCCGTCACCGGCCGACGATGGGCGCCGGCGTCCGCTTCCGGCCCCTGGCAGTGTGCGTCAGCGCCCATCATCCGATGCTTGATCGCCCGACCGGCTGCCCGACGGCGCCGCGGCCGGGCCCCGCCGACGCTGATCATCCCGCCGGGACGGCGGCGCGCTCCTGGGGCGCGTGTGACGGACGGGGTGAACCCGCGATCGCCCACCCGCGCGCCCCCCACTACTTGTCGATACCGCTTCCCTACGTTCCGTGCTGACGCGCATGGATGCGGCCCCTTCCCCGGGCCCGGCGCAGGTGATCGGAGGCCAGGGTGCACGCGCAGCGCACGACCACCCGACGCCGCTCGCGTGCCGTCCTCGCGGTCGGCGCCGCGGTGGTGGCGGCGGCGACGGCGGTTCTCCCCCCGACCGCGGCCTCCGCCGACCCCGGCTCGGTGGCCGAGGCGGCGGAGCTGATGGCGGAGGCCGCCCAGCAGCTGACCGCCATCGAGGCGCAGGTGCACGAGGCCGAGGAGATCGTCGCCTCGCACCAGCAGGCCGCCGCGGCCGCCGCAGACCAGGCCCGCGCGGCCCGGGAGGCGCTCGCCGTCCACGAACCGCAGATCCGGGCCATCGTGCAGAGCAGCTTCACCGGCCAGGCGCGGTCCCGGGTCGCCGCCTTCCTCACCAGCGACTCCGCGGACGAGCTCGTCCAGCAGATGACGACGCTGGACATGATCGCCACGCACACCAACTCGGTCATCACCACCGTGGCCGCCGCCCGCGCGGCCGCCGACGAGGCGCAGGCGGTCGCCGACCAGGCCGCCGCCACCGCCCAGGCGGGCCTCGCCGAGCTGCAGGCCCAGCAGGCCGAGGTGGAGCGGCGGGCCGCCGAGTACCAGTCGGACTACGCCCGGCTCTCCGCGGCCGAGCAGGACCGGGTCTCCACCATGGTCGCCGGGCCGAAGCTGGCGGCGCCGACGGTCGCCGAGCTGCCGGTCGCGCCGGGCAGCGCGGCGGCGACCGCGATCCAGGTGGCGCTGTCCCAGGTGGGCGCCCCCTACCGGCGCGGCGCCACCGGCCCCGACGCCTTCGACTGCTCGGGGCTGACCTCCTACGCGTACGCCGCCGCCGGCATCGCCCTGCCGCGCACCAGCAGCGGCCAGTCGAAGATCGGCCCGCAGCTCACCCGCGGGGAGCTCCAGCCCGGCGACCTGGTCTTCTACTACTCGCCGATCAGCCACGTCGCGCTCTACATCGGCAACGGGATGATCGTGCACGCCCGCACGTACGGGACGCCGCTGTCGGTGACCACCGTCGACCAGGGTGGGTTCCGCTTCGGCGTCCGTCCCACCGCCTGACCGCCCGGCCGCAGGGCCGTCTCAGGCACACCCCCCGGAGCCGCCATTCCGCCGCCCCGTACGTTGCTCCCCGTCGGTGACGCACGGTCGGAGGAGGTCGGCATGAGCGGCGAGGTTCCCGCCACGGTCCAGGGCATCTACGAGGAGGTCCTGCGCCGCAACCCCGGCGAGACGGAGTTCCACCAGGCCGTCCGGGAGGTGCTGGAGTCGCTGGCCGTCGTCCTGGGCCGGCACCGCGAGTACACCGAGATGAAGACCGTCGAGCGGATCTGCGAGCCGGAGCGGCAGATCATCTTCCGCGTGCCGTGGCAGGACGACCGCGGCGAGGTCTGGATCAACCGGGGCTTCCGGGTGGAGTTCAACTCCGCGCTGGGGCCCTACAAGGGCGGGCTGCGCTTCCACCCCTCGGTGAACCTCGGCATCGTCAAGTTCCTCGGCTTCGAGCAGATCTTCAAGAACGCGCTCACCGGCATGCCGATCGGCGGCGGCAAGGGCGGCTCGGACTTCGACCCCAAGGGGCGCTCGGACGCCGAGGTCATGCGCTTCTGCCAGTCGTTCATGACCGAGCTCTACAGGCACCTCGGCGAGTACACCGACGTGCCCGCCGGGGACATCGGCGTCGGCGCCCGGGAGATCGGCTACCTGTTCGGGCAGTACAAGCGGATCACCAACCGCTACGAGTCCGGCGTCCTGACCGGCAAGGGCCTGGGCTGGGGTGGTGCCCTCGTGCGCACCGAGGCCACCGGCTACGGCGCGGCGTTCTTCGCCGAGGCGATGATGGCCGCGCGCGGGGAGACCTTCGAGGGCAAGCGGGTCGTCATCAGCGGCTCGGGCAACGTCGCCGTCTACGGCATCGAGAAGGTGCACCAGCTCGGCGGGACGGCGGTGGCCTGCTCCGACTCCAGCGGCTACGTCGTCGACGAGAAGGGGATCGACCTCGACCTGCTCAAGCAGGTCAAGGAGGTCGAGCGCGGGCGGGTGGACACCTACGCGCAGCGGCGCGACTCCGCCACCTTCGTCGCCGGCGGCAGCGTCTGGGACGTCCCCTGCGACGTCGCGATCCCCAGCGCCACGCAGAACGAGCTGGACGGCGACGCCGCGGCCGTCCTCGCCCGCAACGGCTGCCGCTACGTCGTGGAGGGGGCCAACATGCCTGCCACGCCGGCCGCGGTGAAGGTCTTCCGCGACACCGGGATCGGCTTCGCCCCCGGCAAGGCGGCCAACGCCGGCGGCGTGGCGACCTCGGCGCTGGAGATGCAGCAGAACGCCTCCCGCGACCGCTGGACGTTCGAGCACAGCGAGGCCCGGCTGGCCGAGATCATGCGCGACATCCACGCCCGCTGCCACGAGACCGCCGAGGAGTACGGCTCGCCGGGCGACCTGGTCCTCGGGGCGAACGTCGCCGGCTTCCTGCAGGTGGCCGAGGCGGTGCACGCGCACGGGCTCATCTGAAGAAGGACCCCCTCGCCCCCCGCCACTCGCAAGCTCGTGGCGGGTCCCTGCAAGGGGGCCGTTCCAGCCCCTACAGTTCCGCGCGCACGAGCTGCGCGGCGAGCGCCAGCGAGCGCATCTTGCCCGCCGCGGACTCCCGGGGCAGGTACTTCAGGCCGCAATCGCTGGTGAGCACCAGCCGGTCGACGTCCACGTCGTCCAGCGCCCGGCGCACCCGGTCGGCCACGACCTCGGGCGTCTCCACCTCGGGCGTGGACAGGTCCAGGACGCCGAGCGCGATGCCCTTGCCGCGGAGCGGGCGCAGCGTGGCCGGGTCGAGGTGGGACTGCGCTGTCTCCACGGCGACCGTGTCCACGGGGGTGTCGGCCAGCTCCGGCAGGAACGAGTAGCCCTCGGGCCGCTCGGAGACCATCGCCGCGTAGCCGAAGCACAGGTGCAGGTGCACCGGCCCGGGAGCGCCCTCCACCGCGCGGGTCACCGCCTCCGCGCCGTACTGCCGCGCGACCTCCGGGCGGGCCTGCAGCCACGGCTCGTCGATCTGGACGACGTCGGCGCCCGCGGCGAACAGGTCGGCGATCTCCGCCCGGACGACGTCGGCGTAGGCCAGGGCCAGCGCGCGGCCGTCGCGGTAGTGCTCGTCCTGCGCCTGCTGCGCCATCGTGAACGGGCCGGGGACGGTCATCTTGACCGTGCGGTCGGTGTGCGCCCGCAGGAACCGGACGTCGTCGGCCTGGACCGGGGCCGGCCGGCCGATGTCACCGACCACGCGGGGCACCGGGATCGGCTTGCCGGACCGGTTGAGGATGCTGCCGGGGTGGTCGACGTCGACGCCGCTGAGCGCCGTCGCGAAGTGGTTGGAGTAGGACTCCCGCCGGATCTCGCCGTCGGTGACGACGTCGAGCCCCGCCTCCTCCTGCGACCGGATCGCCAGCAGGGTCGCGTCGTCCTGCGCCCCGGCGAGGAGCTCCGGCGGGATCCGCCACAGCTCCGCGGCCCGCACCCGCGGCGGGAACCGGTGGGCGAGGCGGTCGCGGTCGATGAGCCAGTCCGGCTGGGGCAGGCTGCCGACGATCGACGTGGGCAGCGGCGGCAGGGGTGCGGCGGGCATGCACGGGAGTCTGCCGAGCATCCGGCTCGTGCGCCTCGTCCGGGGCTGTGCTGTGCTGACGGGCGTGGCAGACAACTACATCGCGGAACTGCCCTTCGGGGCCCCGGCGATCGACGACGAGGCCTTCGTGGCGCCCACCGCCGTGGTGGTGGGGGCGGTCAGCATGGGTCCCCGGTCGAGCATCTGGTACGGCGCCGTGGCCCGGGCCGACCAGGAGAGGATCGAGATCGGGGCGGGGTCCAACGTCCAGGACGGGTGCACCCTGCACTCCGACCCCGGGTTCCCGCTGGTGGTGGGCCGGGACGTGACGGTCGGGCACCGCGTGGTGCTGCACGGCGCCCGGATCGACGACGAGGTGCTGGTCGGCATGGGCAGCGTCGTGATGAACGGCGCGCACATCGGCAGCGGCTCGATCGTGGCCGCCGGGGCCGTGGTCACCCAGGGCAAGCAGTTCCCACCGCGGTCGGTGATCGCCGGCGTCCCGGCCACGGTCGTGCGGGAGGCCACCGACGACGACCTGCTGCACATCCGCGGCAACGCGGCCGCCTACTCGGAGCGGCTGCCCGAGGCGCGCAGGGTCCGGCCCGTCGTGCGCCGCGCCCTGCCGTCCGCCGGGCACCTCCCCGGGGACGACATGCCGTAGGGGTCAGCGGACGGCGAGCCACTCCCGGAGGCCGGCGAGCAGGCGGTCGACGTCGTCGGCGTCGCTGTAGGGGGCCAGGCCCACCCGCAGGCCGCCGGTGTCGCCGAGCCCGAGCCACCGGCTGGCCTCGATCGCGTAGAAGGAGCCCGCCGGCGCGTTGACGCCCCGCTCGGCGAGGAAGCGGTAGGCGTCGGCGGCGTCGCGCCCCTCGAAGGTCAGCAGCAGCGTCGGCGTGCGGTGCGTCGCCCGCGACCGCAGCCGCACGCCGGGCAGCTCGGCCAGCCCCGCCTCCAGCCGCTCGCGCAGCCGGTCCTCGTGCTCCTCGATCGCGGTCATCGCCGTTCCCAGCCGCTCCCGGCGGGAGCTGCCGTCGCCCAGCGCGGCGAGGAAGTCCACGGCGGCCGTCGTCCCGGCCATCAGCTCGTAGGGCAGCGTGCCGAGCTCGTAGCGCTCGGGCACGGCGTCCGAGCTCGGCAGCAGCTTCGCCGGGTGCAGCGTGGTCAGCAGCGCCGGGTCGGCGGCCATGACGCCGCAGTGCGGGCCGAGGAACTTGTACGGCGAGCAGGAGAAGACGTCGGCGCCGAGCGCGGGGACGTCGACCGGCGCGTGGGCGGTGAGGTGCACGCCGTCGACGACGAGCAGGGCGCCCGCCGCGTGCACCGGCGCGGCGATCTCCTCGATCGGCGGCCGGGTGCCGATCAGGTTCGACGCGCCGGTGACCGCGACCAGCCGCGTGCGGTCGGAGAGCACGGCGGCGACGTCGTCGGCGGTCAGCTCGCCGCTGTCCGGGTCGAACGCCGCCCACCGCACCGTCGCGCCCACGGCATCCGCGGCCACCACCCACGGCCGGATGTTGGCGTCGTGGTCGAGCCGGGTGACCACCACCTCGTCACCGGGGCCCCAGCCGGCGGCGAGCGTGCGGGCCAGGTCGAAGGTGAGCGCGGTGGCGCTGCGCCCGAACACGATGCCGGCGGGATCGACCCCGAGCAGGTCGGCCATGGCCGAGCGCGCGGCCAGCACCGTCTCGTCGGCGAACCGCTCGGCGGCGGTGACCGAGCCGCGGTTGCTGATCGGCGCGGTCAGCGTCGCGGCGACCGCCCGGCCCACCGCCTCGGGCACCTGGGTACCGCCCGGTCCGTCGAAGTGCGCGGTGCCGCTGGCCAGCGACGGGAAGCAGGAGCGGAGCGCGGCGACGTCGAGACCCATGGTCGCCGACGCTAGCCGCCGCGCGTCAGGCCTCCCCGGCCAGGGCGGCGACGGCCGCCCGTGCCTCCTCCACCGGCAGCGCCAGCGTCGCGTCGCCCACCGGCAGCTCCACCCGCACGGCGCCCGGGTCGCCCGTGATCGCCGCCTGCGACCAGGTCCACAGGCCCTCGTCGGCGGCCAGCCGGCGGGCGGCCGCGGTGAACGCCTCCGGGGTGGTGCGCAGCAGCAGGTGCAGCATCGGCGTCTGCGGCGGGTCGGGGACGACGGTGACGCCGGGCAGGTCGCGCACCGCGGCGGCGATCTCGCGTGCGCGCGCCAGGTAGGCGGGCATCAGCGGCAGCCGCCGGCGCAGGCAGGCCAGCGCCGAGGCCGCCCCCGGCCAGAGGCCGAACAGCGTGCCGCCCAGGCGGCGGCGCCACTCGCGGACCTCGCCCACGACGTCGGCCGGGCCGGCCAGGCAGCACCCGGCGAGCGCCCCGATGCCCTTGTAGAAGCTGACGTAGACGGTGTCGAAGAGCCCGGCGATCTCCGCCGGCGTGCGGTCGTAGCCTGCCGCGGCCTCCCACAGCCGGGCGCCGTCGAGGTGGGCGGCCGCACCGCGCTCCCGTGCCCAGGCCACCTGCGCGACGAGGTCGTCCCACGCCGGCAGGGGGCCGCCGAGGTCGCGCTGCGGCAGCTCCACCAGCAGCGCGGCCGGCTGCTCGGCCACGGCGTCGAGGTCGGCGCGGAGCAGCAGCCGGTAGCGGTTGCCCGCCGGGCGGAGCACCATGCCGTGCAGCCGCTCGAACGCCTGCTCCTCGTGGCGGAGCAGGTGGCTCTCGGGGTGGCAGACGACGGTGCGCCGGCCGCGCCGCTCCGCGTGCACCCGCAGCGCCGCCTGCTGGGCCATGACGCCGCTGGGCAGGTACACCGCCGCCGGGAGCCCGAGCAGCTCCGCGACCTCGGCCTCCAGCTCCGCCACGACCCCGCCGTCGCCGTACCGGTCGGGCGCGGTGCCGGGCGAGACCGTGGCCAGCAGGTCGGCCGGCCGCCACGCGCCGTGCCCGGTCAGCGAGCGGGTGCAGCCCTCGCGCAGCGCCAGCAGGTCGTCGTCCACCCGGGCAGTCTCGCCCGCCACCCGCTCAGCGGTGGCGGCGCCCCTCGGCGAGCACCTGCACGGCGGCGGCGATGCGCTTCGCCCGGCCGGCCGGGGTGACGGCGGTGTGCACCCGCCAGAGGACGGCGTAGCGGTTCCGCCCGTCCAGGGCGTCGAAGGCGGCGCGCGCCGCCGGCTGGGCGTCCAGGGCCGCGGCGAGGTCGTCGGGCACGGTGATGGTGGCCGGGCCGGGGTAGGCGCGGGCCCAGCGGCCGTCGGCCTGCGCGGCCGCGACGGCGGCCAGCCCGGCCGGGCGCATGCGCCCCTCGGCGGTCAGCCGCTCCACGGTGGCGACGTTCTTCTGCGACCAGACGCTGCGCGGGCGGCGCGGGGTGAGCCGCAGCAGGTGGTAGGAGTCGTCCAGCCGCAGGCCGCGACCGTCGATCCAGCCGAAGCACAGCGCCGACTCGACGACTCCCGCGCTGGTGACCGACGGGATGCCCGAGCCTTTGCGGGCGATCTGCACGTAGAGGCCCGGGGCGGTGGCGTGCTCGGCCTCCAGCCAGGCCTCGAGGGCCGCCTGGTCGGGGAACGGCAGCATCGGCAGGTCCGTCGGTGCGGGCACGGCGCCATCCTGGCCCACGGGTGCGACGGTTCCGGGGTGCGTCAGCCCGCCAGCAGCTCCCGCAGCAGCGCGTCGACCACCGCCGTCTCGACGAGGAAGCCGTCGTGCCCGTAGGGGGAGCGGATCAGTCGCAGCGGGACGCCGAGGGCGTCGGCCACCCGCTGCTGCTGCTCGACCGGGTACAGCCGGTCGCTGTCCACGCCCGCGACCAGCGCGCGGGCGGTCACCCGGGCCAGCGCCGCCTCCAGGCCGCCGCGGCCCCGGCCGACGTCCCAGGTGTTCATCGCCTCGGTCAGCACCACGTAGCTGCCGGCGTCGAACCGGCCGGCGAGCTTCGCCCCGTGGTGCTGCAGGTAGGAGGCGACGGCGAAGCGGCCGTCCTCCTGCAGCCGGGTGCCGAAGCGCGCGTCCAGCTCCGCGGCGCTGCGGTAGGTGAGGTGGGCGATCCGGCGGGCGACGTCGAGGCCGTCCACCGGCGGGTCGTCCAGCGGGTGGTTCCCGCCCCGCCATCGTGGATCGGCCCGCACGGCCGCCTGCTGGGTGGTCTGCGTGCCGATCTGGTCGGCCGAGGCGACGGCGGTGGAGGCGAGGAAGAACAGCCCCGCCACCCGGCCGGGGAACCGGACCGCCCACTCCAGCGCCCGCATGCCGCCCATCGAGCCGCCGGCGACGGCGGCGAAGCGCTGGATGCCGAGGGCGTCGGCGAGCGCCGCCTCGGCCCGCACCTGGTCGCCGACGGTGACCTCGGGGAAGCGCGCGCCCCAGGGCCGGCCGTCCGGCGCCGCCGACGACGGCCCGGTCGTCCCCTGGCAGCCGCCGAGGACGTTCGCGCAGACGACGAAGAAGCGGTCGGTGTCCAGCGCGGCGCCGGGGCCGACGACGCCGCCCCACCAGCCCGGCGTCGGGTGGCCCGGGCCGGCCGCGCCCACGACGTGGCTGTCGCCCGTGAGCGCGTGCTCGACCAGCACGGCGTTGCCGCCGTCCGGGGCGAGCGTCCCCCAGGTCTCGTAGGCGATCCGGATCCCGGGCAGGCTCCCGCCGCGCTCCAGCTCGAACGGGGTGGGCAGGTCGAGGAACCGCCGGTCGCCCGCCGGATCGCCCTCGACCCACCCGCCCACGTCAGGCGGACTTGGCGGCGCGGAACCCGGCCTCCAGGTCGGCGAGGATGTCCTCGATCCCCTCCAGGCCGACGGCGAGGCGCACCAGGCCCGGCGTGACGCCGGTGGTCAGCTGCTCCTCCGGGGTCAGCTGCGAGTGCGTCGTCGAGGCCGGGTGGATGACCAGGCTGCGCACGTCGCCGATGTTGGCCACGTGGCTGTGCAGCTCGAGGGCCTCGACGAACCTCCTCCCGGCCTCGGTGCCTCCGTGCAGCTCGAAGGTCAGCACCGCGCCGGCCCCCTTCGGGGCGTACTTCTGCTGCGCGGCGTGCCACGGCGAGGACTCGAGGACCGGGTAGTTCACCCGGTCCACCTCGTCGTGGGCCTCCAGGAACTGCGCCACCTTCAGCGTGTTCCCGACGTGCCGCTCCATGCGCAGGGACAGCGTCTCGATGCCCTGCACGACCAGGAAGGCGTTGAACGGCGAGATCGCCGGACCCAGGTCGCGCAGCAGCTGGACGCGGGCCTTGAGCGCGTAGGCCGACGCACCGAGGTCCTTGTAGACGACGCCGTGGTAGGTCGGGTCCGGCGTGGTGAAACCGGGGAACTTCCCGCTGCCCCAGTCGAACGACCCGCCGTCGACGATCAGGCCGGCGATCGCCGTGCCGTGGCCACCCAGGTACTTGGTGGCCGAGTGCACGACGACGTCGGCGCCGAACTCGAAGGGGCGGATGAGGAACGGCGTCGCGATGGTGTTGTCGACGATCAGCGGCACGCCGTTGCGGTGCGCGACCTCGGCGACCGTCTCGATGTCGAGGACGTCGCCCTTCGGGTTGCCGATGGTCTCGCCGAAGAAGGCCTTGGTGTTGTCCCGCACCAGCGACTGCCAGTTCTCCGGGTCGTCCGGGTCCTCCACGAAGGAGACCGTGACGCCCAGCTTGGGCAGCGAGTGGTGCAGCAGGTTGTACGTGCCGCCGTAGAGGGAGGCCGAGGCCACGACGTGGTCGCCGGCCTCGGCGACGTTGAGCAGCGCCAGCGTCGTCGCCGACTGCCCGCTCGCGACGGCCAGCGCCGCGACGCCGCCCTCCAGCGAGGCCACGCGCTGCTCCAGCGCGTCCTGCGTCGGATTCATGATCCGCGTGTAGATGTTGCCCATCTCCGCCAGCGCGAACAGGTCCGCGGCGTGCTGGGTGTCGCGGAATTGGTAGGCCGTGGTCGCGTAGATCGGCAGCGCGCGGGCGCCGGTCGTCGGGTCGGGGCTCGTGCCGGCGTGGATCTGCCGGGTCTCGAAGCTCCAGCTCTGCGGGTCGGTCATGCGCCGTCTCCTTCGCTCGCGGGAGATCCCGCGGCGCACGGGAACTCCGTCCTTGCCGGTGGCGGGACGCCGGCCGGCCGGCTCTTCCCCTGGAGCACCTCAGACGGAGTTGAGGTTGCCGGGCAGCCAGCCAGGTGCTTCGCGCTGCCTCTCAGGAGCCGACGTGATCGTAGGACGCCCCGCCGGGCGCCGCACACCCGCCCCGGCCGGCGCAGCGATGTCCCACGTGGAACACCGGCCCCACCGGTTCAGGGGCCGGGCGCCGTCTCCTCGCCCGTGCCACCGGTCGGCGCGGGAGCGGTCGTCTCCGGTGCCGTCGTGGTGGTGCCCGGCGAGGAGGGGGCGGTGGTGGTCGGTCGAGGCGTCGGCTCGGACTGCGGCGTGGTCGGCGCCGGCTCCTCGGTCGGCTCTGCCTCCTCCGTCTGCGTCGGCTCGGTCGTGCCCGCCGGGTCGGTGGGCTCCGTGACGCCGGTGTCCTCGGCCGGCGGGGTGGCCCCGGGCGCCGGCGGCTTGACGTTGAGCCAGAGCGCGAAGACCGCGACGAAGAGCACGGCGAGCACGACGGTGGAGGTGCGGGCGCGGCCCAGCCGGCGGGGGATCGCCGCCCACCAGCCGTGCCGCGGCGCCGGCGACGCGCTGTCGGCGGGCGAGCCGGGCGCCGCGGCGGGGGCGGTGCTGACCGTGGGCTCCTCGGAGGCCCGGGCGGTGGGGTCGCGACGCTCGTCGGCCGGGCTCACCGGGCTCCCTCCTGGACGGCCGTCGCGCCGTCCTGCGCCATGACCGCGGTCGTGGGCTGCGGCACCTGCATGCCCTGGTTGCGGAAGGCCTGGACGATGCGGGCGCGCAGGTCGCGCCCGACCTCGAACTGCTTGCCGGGCAGCGTGCGGGCGACCACCCGGACGTTCACCTCGTCCAGGCCGAGGGTCTCGACGCCCATCACGGTGGGCGGGTCGAGCAGCAGCGGCCGCATCGCCGGGTCGCGGAACGCCTCCCGGCCCACCCCGCGCAGGATCTCGTTGGCCCGGGTCACGTCCACGGTGGTCGGCACGGGGACGTCGACGACGGCGCGCGCCCAGTCGCGGGACAGGTTGACGACCTTGACGATCTGGCCGTTGGGCACGGTCACCACCTCGCCGTCGGGGGAGCGCACACGGGTGACCCGCAGCGTGACGTCCTCGACCGTGCCGTTGGCCGGATCGCCGCCGCCGACCACCTGGATGGAGACGACGTCGCCGAACCCGTACTGGCGCTCGGTGATGATGAAGAACCCGGCCAGCACGTCGCCGACGATGCGCTGCGCGCCGAAGCCCAGACCCACGCCCAGCACGGTCGCCGGCGCGACGAGGCCGGTCACCGGGATGCCGAGGCGGTCGAGGATGAAGAACACCGAGATCGAGTAGATGAGCACGACCAGTGCCCAGGTGAGCACCTGGGTCAGCGAGTGGCGGTGCTTGGCCGCCTCCGACCGGACCAGCGCGTCGCCGCCGGTGGAGTTGCGGTCGATCCGGTCGGTGATCCGGCCGCCGACCCAGCCCACGAAGCGGGCCAGCAGGACCGAGCCGAGGACGATGAGCACGACCTCGAGACCCCGCCCGGACAGCCAGTCCAGCACGTCTCTCAGCGCGTCCACGGGGCAGCACTCCGATCGTCGGGGGGAACGACCCTCCCACCTTGCGCACCGCCGGGCCGCGATGCCAACCGGATCCGGAGCGTACCGCCGCGGGAACCGGCGGACGCGCCGCTGACCTGCGGCGCAGCGCCCGTGGAGAGATCTCTCACGGCCCGCTCACCGCGGCTCGACGAACAGCGACTGGCTGGACCGGCCGATGGGCCCGTCGGTGTCGAACAGGACGGCGAAGCACTGCGCGGCGCCCGCGCCGCCATGGACCGTGGTGGCGTCCATGCCGAGCCACTCCCCGCGCGGCGGCCGCTGCAGGGCCACCGAGAGGTCGACGTTGGCGAACGTCGCCCGCGTCCAGTCGAGGGTGGCCGAGATGCCGCTCGCGGCGTCGGTCATGACCAGCAGGTGCTGCATCGGCGTCATCGGCTCCCCGGCGACGAGCGCGCACTCCGGCCGGGTCCACGCCGTCGCCGGGCCGGGCCCGTTGAACGTCCCCGCGGCGAACCGCCAGTCCAGCGCCCGGTGGTAGGCCACCTCGCTGGTGAAGAACGCCGCGCGCTCGGGGCGGCTCTCCTCCGGCCCGGCCGGCGCCGGGTGCGGCAGCCCGGTCGCGGGCGCGGCGTCGTCGCGGCAGCGCATCCGCCAGGCGGACAGCCGCATGAGCGGCGGGCCCCCGGCGTCGAGGACCGCCTCCACCAGCTCGATCCGCCGGCCGGGCCGGACGACCGACGTGCGCACCCGCACCGGGTCGACCGGCACCGGCGCCAGGATGTCGTAGGCCATCCGGACCGTCTGCCCGCCCTCGATGCCGCCGGCCTCCTCGGCGGCGCGGAGCAGCAGCGCGGCCGGCGGGCCGGCGTGCTGGTACCCGTCGTCCCACGGGCCGATGGTCAGGGCGGTGGCGGTGAAGCCGTCGCCGTCGGGCAGGTAGAGGGCCTCCGGAACGTCCACGGGAGGAGTCTGCCGCCCCCGGTCGCCGCCCGGTCGGGCCGGTAGGTGTCTCGGTCGCCGTTGCCCGCTACCGTGCGCGCGTGCCCCGCACCGTCCGCCCTGCCCTCGGCTACGCCTTCACCCTGGGCGCGGCGGCCTTCTTCGCCGTCAACGGCACGGTCTCCACGCTCGCCCTCCAGGCCGGTGTGCCGGCGACCCGGCTGACCGCGCTGCGCTGCACCGGTGCCGCGCTCGTGCTGCTGGCGGTGCTCGTGCTCGCCGCGCCGGGCCGGCTGCGGGTGCGGCCCCGCGAGCTGCCGCTGCTCGCCGTCTTCGGCGTCGTGGGCGTCGCGCTGACCCAGTTCCTCTACTACGTCGCCATCGGGCGGCTGCCGGTGGGCATCGCGCTGGTGTTCGAGATGACCGCGCCGGTCTTCATCGCGCTCTACGTCTGGCTGGTGCGCCGCGAGCGGGTGCGCAGCCGGCTGTGGGCGGCGCTGCTGCTCTCGTTGTCCGGGCTGGTGCTCGTCGCGCAGGTGTGGGAGGGCGGCGGCTCGCTGGACGCGCTGGGGGTGGCGGCGGCATTCGGCGCGGCACTCTGCCTGGCCACCTACTACCTGGTGGGCGAGCGCGGGACCGCGAGCCGCGACCCGGTCACCCTCACCTGCTGGAGCTTCGTGGCAGCGGCGCTGTTCTGGGCGGTCGCCGCGCCGTGGTGGGAGTTCGACGCCGGGGTGCTCGCCGAGCCGGTGCCGGTCTCGCTGGGGGACCTGCGGCTGCCGCTGTGGCTGCTCGTCGGGTGGATCGTCGTGCTGGGTGCGGCGGTGCCGTTCTGGTTGTCGGTCGCGGCGCTGCCGCACCTGGCGCCCACCACGGCCGGCCTCGTGGCGACGGTCGAGCCGGTGTTCGCCTCCGTCGTCGCCTGGCTGTGGGTGGAGCAGGTGCTCACCGGCTGGCAGGTCGCCGGGGGTCTCGTGGTCCTCACCGGGATCGCGCTGGCCCAGACCGCGCGCACCGGCCGGACGCCGTCGGCGCCCCCGGTGCCGGAGACCCCGGCCCCGCTGTCGACGTGACGCGGGGCCGGGTTCCCGGGGGAGTGCGCTAGGGGGTGACGTCCTCGGCGTCGGCCAGCCAGCCGGCCAGCTCCTCCATGTACGCCGCCTGCGCGACGTAGTCCATGCCGATGTACTTCCACGGGTGCACCTGGCCGGCCTGCACGGCGGGCAGCAGGCCGTAGGTGGGCTGCGTGGCCATCTCCTCGGGGGTCATGGCGCCGCGCAGCGAGTACAGCAGGACGTCGCTCGGGTGCTGCGGCACGTTCTCCCAGCTCGCCGTCTCCCAGTAGTAGCCCTCGCCGCCCGGGTCGACGAACCGGACGCCGAGGTCGGCGTACATGCGCAGCGAGGGCTCGTCCTGCGCCTTGGCCATGTAGAAGCCCTCGTCGGCGTAGGCGGCGACGGGCAGCACGGTCACGCCGCCGGCCGCGGCCTCGGTGAGCGCGGCGGAGGCCGCCTCGAACTCCTCACGGGCCCGCACCACCTCCCTGCCCTCCGGGTCGGCACCCAGCGCCCCGGCGAGCTCGGCGGTGCGGTCGATGACGTCGGCGGCCGAGCCCTTCCAGGCGATGGCGATGATCGGCGCGATCTCGGCGACCTGCTCCTGCTGCTCCAGGCTCTCGAAGCCGTAGAGCGGCTGGGTCTCGTCGATCGTCCCCTCGCTGTCGGTCGGGTAGACGCTGGTGACGATGACGTCCGGGGCCGCCGCGGCCAGCTGCTCGAGGTCGATCTGGCCGTAGCTCTCGCCCACGATCTCCACGTCGGAGAGGTCCTTGCCCTCGAAGGCGACGTCGTCGGCCGTGGAGGTCTGGCCGAAGGTGGCCACCGGCTCCACGCCGTAGTTCCACAGCGAGGAGACGACGTCGTTGAGGCCGGCGACGCGCTCGGGAGCGGCGTCGAGCTCGACGGTGTTGCCCAGGTCGTCGGTGAACTGCCAGCCGCCCTCGGCGGCCGGGGCGGTGCCCTCGGTGGCGGCGTCGCCCCCGCAGGCGCTGACGCCGACGGTGACGCCCAGGGCCAGGAGGCCGCCCAGCAGGCGGCGAGAGGTGCGGTGCAACGGAACTCCCTCGGGTGAGGGGATGCATGATCATCCCCGGTCGACGAGGAAGGTTAGCCTGCCCTAAGTTGGGCCGTCGAGAGGGGGCGGCTCAGCGGAGCCGGCGCACCGGGACCACCATCGGCGTCCCGGTGACCGGGTCGGCCAGCACCCGGGCCTCGAGGTCGAAGACGCCGGCGAGCAGCTCCTCGGTCAGCACCTCGGCGGGGGTGCCCGAGGCCACCAGGGCGCCGTCCTTCATCGCCACCAGCCGCTGGGCGTAGCGGGCGGCCAGGTTCAGGTCGTGCAGCACCACCACCACGGTGCGGCCGCGCTCGGCGTGCAGGCGGGCCACCAGGTCCAGCACGTCGATCTGGTGGGACAGGTCCAGGTAGGTCGTCGGCTCGTCCAGCAGCAGCAGGTCGGTGCCCTGGGCGAGCGCCATCGAGATCCAGGCGCGCTGCCGCTGACCGCCGGAGAGCGCGTCGACCGGCCGGCCCGCGAGATCGGACATGTCCGTCCAGGCCAGGGCCTCGGCCACCACGGCCTCGTCGTCGCGGGACCACTGCCGCAGCCAGCTCTGGTGCGGGTGCCGGCCCCGGGCGACGAGGTCGCCGACGGTGAGCCCCTCCGGCGCGACCGGGGTCTGCGGCAGCAGGCCCAGCACCTTCGCGACCTCCCGGGTGGGTGTGCGCGCGATGGCCCGCCCGTCCAGCAGCACCTGCCCGCTCGTCGGCCGCAGCAGCCGGCCGAGCGCGCGCAGCAGCGTGGACTTGCCGCAGCCGTTCGGCCCGACGATGGCGGTGAACGAGCCCTGGGTCAGCTCGAGGTCGAGGTCGTCGACCACCACCTGCTCGTCGTAGGCCAGCCGGACGTGCTCGGCGGCCAGCCGCACCCGCAGGGGCTCGGCGGGGGAGACGGCGTGGTGCAGCAGTTCGGTGCCGATGTCGAGGGTCACAGCGTCGCTCGCCGCCTTCCACGGACCAGGAGCCAGAGCAGGTAGGGGGCGCCGATGACGGCGGTGAGGATGCCGACGGGCAGCGCCTGGGGCAGCGCGGTGCGGGTGATCAGGTCGGCGGTCACCACGAGGAGGGCGCCGAGGATGCCCGAGGCCAGCAGCGGTGGCCGCGAGCCGCCGGTGAGCCGGACGGCGATCTGCGGGACCACGAGGGCGACGAAGGTGATCGGCCCGGCGGCCGAGACGGCGAAGGCCACGAGGAAAACGGCGAGGAGGACGACGGCGGCCTGCGCCCCGGCCACCCGCACGCCCAGCCCCCGGGCGGTGTCGTCGCCGAACTGGAGGACGCCGAGCACGCGCCCGGCCGCCAGGGCGAGCGGCAGCAGCACGGCGACGGCGACGCCCAGCGGCAGGGCGTTCTCCCACGTGCGGGCGTTGAGCGAGCCGGTGATCCAGACGTAGGCCGACGCGGCGTCGTAGATCTCGGCGTTGGTGAGCAACCAGTCGGTGAGCGCGGTGCCGGCCGACCACAGGGCGATGCCGATGAGGACCAGCCGGTACCCGTCGACCCCGGCCCGCCAGGTGAGGGCGAACAGCAGCACGCCGGTGACCAGTGCGCCCAGCAGGGCGGCCAGCGGGACGCCCAGCCCGCCGAGGATCGCGCCGGTCGAGGAGCTGCCGCTGAGCACGATCGCGGCCACGGCGCCCACCGAGGCGCCCATGGTGATGCCGAGGGTGTCGGGGGAGGCCAGGGGGTTGCGGGCGAAGGTCTGGAACAGCGCGCCGGCGACGCCGAGGGCCAGCCCGACGAGCGCGCCGACCACCACCCGCGGGGCCCGCAGCTCCAGGATGATGAACGGCTGCGGCCCCTCACCGAGGCCGACCAGCGTGCGCAGCACGTCGCCGACGCCGATCGGGAAGTCGCCGCGGCCCATGCTCAGCGCCGCGGCCAGCACCAGCACGGCGAACCCGGCCACCGGTACGACGACCTGCCGCCAGTGCAGGAGCCCCGAGACGGGGCCCGCGCGGAACGTGCGCCCGTGGCGGAGCCGGGGAGACGGCGCGCTCGTCGGGCGGGCCGGGGCGTCGACGCTCACAGCCCCACCGTCCGGCTGCGGCGCACGAGGGCGATGAAGAAGGGCGCGCCGATCAGCGCGAGGACGATGCCCACCTGCAGCTCACCGGGGCGCGCGAGGACGCGGCCGAGCACGTCGGCGACCAGCAGCAGCGCGGCGCCGGCGAGCGCGGAGCAGGGCAGCAGCCACCGGTGGTCGGGGCCGGTGAGCGCACGGACGGCGTGCGGCACGACCAGCCCCACGAAGGCGATGGGCCCGGCGGCGGCGGTGGCGGCGCCGGCGAGGAGCGTGATCGCGGCCAGCCCGACGGAGCGGGCCAGCCAGATGCGCTGGCCCAGCCCGCGGGCGACGTCCTCGCCGAGGCCCAGCAGGTTGAGCGCGGGCGCGTTGACGAGGGCCAGCACGAGCCCGACGGCGAGGAAGGGCGCCACCTGGGCGGCGACGGTGGCGTCCCGCCCGGCCAGCGAGCCGACGACCCAGAACCGGAAGCTGTCCAGCGTCTGCTGGTCGCTCACCAGGACGGCGCGGACCAGGCCGTAGAGCAGGGCCGACAGCGCTGCGCCGGCGAGGGCCAGGGTGACCGGCGTCGCCCCGCCCCGCCCGGCCGAGCCGATCGCGTACACGAGCACGGTGCCGATCAGCGCCCCGGCGAAGGCGAACCAGACGTAGCCGCCCGGGGTGCCGACGCCCAGCAGCGTGATCGCCAGGACGACGGCGAGGCTCGCGCCCGCGGTCACGCCGAGGAGCCCGGGATCGCCGAGCGGGTTGCGGGTGTGGCCCTGCATCAGCGCCCCGGCCAGGCCCAGCGCCGCACCCACCATGAGGCCCAGCACCGTGCGCGGGACGCGCAGCTGCCGGACGATCACCGCTTCCTCGCCGGACAGGGAGGAGTCGAGCAGCGAGCGCCAGACCTCGCCGACGCCGATGGCACGGGTGCCGATCGCGATGCTGGCCAGCGCGGCGGCGGCGACGAGCACCAGCAGCAGGACCAGCGTGCCCAGCCGCCGGGCGCGCAGCGGGGGTGCCGGAGGTCGTGCCGAGCCCCGTGCCGGGACGTCGACCGTGGTGGCCACGAGCAGCTCCCGGGACGGACGGCAGATCAGATAAGGCTTACCTTAGCCCGCTCTGCCGCTCCCGTCAGGGGCGCGCTGCGCACGGCCGCCCCTCCCGGGAGCTCAGCGCTTCTGCCGGCGGCTGCCGCCGTGCCAGTCCTCCTGCTGCCCGACCTCGCCGGGCTGCACGCCGAACGCGGGCAGCTGCGGGCGCTCCCGCAGGCTGCGCTTGAGCTCGGCGAACCCGGGGAACGAGGCCAGCCCGACGACGTGGTCCCAGAGCGCGACGGCCTCGTCGTCGGCCGGCAGCCGGCTGATGACCGGCCCGAAGAAGGCGACGCCCTCCGGCGGCTGGAAGTGCAGGATCGGCGTCCCGACGTCCTTGCCGGCCAGGCCGAGCGCCTCGTCGGTCTCGGCCTGGATCTGGGCGTCGCTACCGCCGTCCTCCAGCGCGTCGGCGAGCCCGCCGGGCAGTCCGGCGTCGGCGAGCACGGGGGCGACGAACCCCGCCGTCCCTCGCACCGCCCGGTCGCCCTCCGGGCCGCGCTCGAAGACGTGCTGCCCGCAGGCCTCGTAGAACCGGGCGACGCCCTCGTTCCCGTGCTGGTCGCGCACGTGGGCGGCGACGCGGAGCAGCCGCAGCCCGGCGGTGTGCCCGGCCTCGTACTCGGGCGGGAAGTGGGTGTCGTAGTCGACGTGCGCGTTGAGCAGCCGCAGCGAGATGAACCGCCACTCGACGGCGTACTCGCGCTGGGCGCTCACCTGGCGCACCCACTTGCTGGTCATCCAGGCGAAGGGGCAGACCGGGTCGAACCAGAAGCGCAGATCGGCCATGCCGCGAACCTAGGCGCTGGTGCCCGACCCCGCCGGGCGACGTCGGTGCCGGCGCCGTGAACGCCGCCCGGCCCCGGTGCCGCCACCCCGGCCATGTGCGGCCGGGGTCGCGACCACGGGCCTGGGGTGAGAGGTCAGGCGTCAGGCCGGGAGGACCGACTCGATCGCCGCGCGCACCTCGGGGGCGTCGGGCTCGGTGCGGGGGCGGAAGCGGGCGACGACCCGGCCGGTGCCGTCGACGACCCACTTCTCGAAGTTCCACTGCACGTCGCCGGCGCTGCCGTCGAGGTCCGGTACCGCGGTCAGCTGCTGGAAGAGGGGGTGCGCGTCGGGGCCGTTGACCTCGGTCTTCTCCGTCAGCGGGAAGGTGACGCCGTAGGTGGCCGAGCAGAACTGCTCGATCTCCTCGGCGGTGCCGGGCTCCTGGCCCATGAACTGGTTGCAGGGCACCCCGACGACGGTGAAGCCGCGGGGGCCGTACTCCTCGTGCAGCGCCTCCAGCGCGGTGTACTGCGGGGTGAGCCCGCAGCGGCTGGCCACGTTCACCAGCAGCGCCGGCGTCCCGCCGGTGAGCTCCCGCAGCGTCGTGGCGGTTCCCTGGAGCGTGGTCAGGGGCGTGTCGAGGAGGTCGTCCATGCCGCCCGCAGCATCCCGGGCCGGACGTTCATTCCGGCGGGCCTACTCCAGGCCGCTGGCGTCGTCGGGCACGTCGACGGCGTACTGGCGCAGCGCCTCGAGCGGCACCACCTCCAGGGCGCGGGCGTTGGTGGCGGCCAGCACCACGCCCGCCGCGGCCCCGGCCTGGTAGGCCTGCAGCCAGCGGGTGGCGACGACGCACCAGCGGTCACCCGGCCGCAGCCCCGGGAAGCCGTACTCGGGACGCGGGGTGGAGAGGTCGTTGCCCAGCTCGCGCTGCAGCGCCAGGAACTCGGTGGAGACGACGGCGCAGACGGTGTGCCGGCCGAGGTCGTCGGGCCCGGAGGTGCAGTGCCCGTCGCGGTAGAAGCCGGTCACCGGGTCGGTCGAGCACGGTTGCAGCGGTCCACCGAGCACGTTCCGCTCGTCGGCGGGGTCGGGCAGCACGGGCGCTCCTCGAGTGGGCGTGGTCGGCGCGGGCCCAGGATGGCATGGTGCGGGCGTGACCGAGAGCACCGAGATCCTCTGGCGCCCCACCGCCGCGTCGATCGCCGGCACCCGCGTGGCTGCCTTCGCCGAGCACGTGGCCGCCCGCCGGGGCGTGTCCTTCGGCGACCCCGTCGACTACGACGCGCTGTGGCGCTGGTCGATCGGGCACCTCGACCAGTTCTGGGGCGACCTCGCGCGCTGGACCGGCGTGCTCGACGTCCCCGACGACCGGGTGCTCACCTCCCGTGAGATGCCCGGGGCCGTCTGGTTCCCCGGCACGACGGTCAACTACGCGGAGCAGGTGTTCCGCCAGGCCGCCGACGACCGGCCCGCGCTGATCGCCGTCGCCGAGGACACCGAGCCGGTCGAGATCCCGTGGGCGGACCTCCGTGCCCAGGTGGGCGCGTTCGCCGCGACCCTGCGCCGGCTCGGCGTGGGCCCCGGTGACCGGGTGGCCGGTTACCTGCCCAACGTGCCCGAGACGGTCGTCGCCTTCCTCGGGGCGGCCGCGGTCGGGGCGGTCTGGTCCTCGTGCGCGCCCGACTTCGGCACCCGCGCCGTCCTCGACCGGTTCGCGCAGATCGAGCCGACCGTGCTGGTCGCCGTCGACGGGTACCGGTTCAACGGGCGCGCGCACGACCGGCGCGAGGTCGTGGCCCAGCTGCGCGAGGCGCTGCCGACGGTGCGGACGACGGTCGCCGTCCCGCGGCTGTTCCCCGGCGAGGTGCCCGACGGCGCCCTGCCCTGGGCGGACGCCGTCGCCGATGCCCAGGACCCGGTGTTCGAGCCGACGCCGTTCGACCACCCGCTGTGGATCGTCTACTCGTCGGGCACCACCGGCCTGCCCAAGGGCATCGTGCACGGGCACGGCGGCGTGGTGCTGGAGCACCTCAAGTGGGGGCTGCTGCACCAGGACCTGGGCCCGGGCGCGCGCTTCTACTGGTACACCTCCACCGCCTGGATGATGTGGAACGTCGTCGCCTCCTCGCTGCTGTCGGGCGCGACGGCGGTGCTCCACGACGGGGCGCCCGCCTACCCGACGGCGGACGCGCAGTTCGCCCTCGCCGCGAAGGTCGGGATCACCCTGCTGGGCACGAGCCCGGGGTACCTGGCCGCCTGCCAGAAGGCCGGCGTCCGCCCCGGCGACGACCACGACCTCTCCGCGCTGCGCGTGCTCGGCTGCACCGGCTCCCCGCTGCCCGACGCCTCCTACCACTGGGTCTACGACGCCGTCGGCAGGGACCTGCAGCTGGTGTCGGCGTCGGGCGGCACCGACGTCGCGACCGGCTTCATCGGGAGCTCGCCGCTGCTCCCGGTCACGGTGGGCGAGCTGCAGCGGCCCATGCTCGGCGTGGCCGTGGCGTCGTGGGACGAGCAGGGCGAGCCGGTGATCGGCGAGCTGGGGGAGCTGGTGGTCACCGAGCCCATGCCCTCGATGCCCCTGTACTTCTGGAACGACCCGGACGGTGCCCGCTACCGCGCGGCGTACTTCGAGCCGTGGCCCGGGGTGTGGCGGCACGGCGACTGGCTGGAGATCACCGGGCGCGGCACCTGCATCATCACCGGCCGGTCGGACTCCACGCTCAACCGCGGCGGGGTGCGCATGGGCACCGCCGACATCTACGCCGCCGTCGAGGCCTTCCCCGAGGTGCTCGACTGCGTCGTCCTCGGGGTCGAGCTCCCCGAGGGCGGCTACTGGATGCCGCTGTTCGTCCAGCTCGCACCGGGGGAGGAGCTCACCGACGAGCTGGTCGGGCGGTTGCGGGCGGCCATCCGGGAACAGGCCAGCCCGCGGCACGTGCCCGACGAGGTGATCGCCGTCCCCGGGGTGCCGCACACGCGCACCGGCAAGCGGCTGGAGGTGCCGCTCAAGCGGCTGTTCCAGGGCGTCGACCCGGCGAAGGCGGTCAACACCGGCACCGTCGACGACGCCTCGCTGGTCGAGCACTACGTCCAGCTCGCCCGGCAGCGCGGCTCCAGCCGCACCGGCTGACGTCTGGCCGGGCCGGGGTGCGGCCAGACGTCCGGCGGCCCGGCCCGACGGGGGGAGTGAGACCGGTCACCTCCACGGGTGGGGGCGGCGCCCAGGGGGAACAGGCCGTGATCATCCGCTGACCGAGGAGGGCGACAGTGCCGTCGACCGAGACCGAGATCCTCGAGCCGCAGCCGCCCGTGCTGCTGCCCCCGTGGCACACCCCCGAGCGGGAGGCGCTGCAGGAGCAGGCCCGGCGGTTCGCGATGGAGGAGGTGCTGCCGGTCGCGAACGAGCTCGACCCGCAGAAGGGCCTGATCCCGGCGTCGCTCCTCTCCGGCATGGCCGAGCGAGGCTGGTTCGGCATCACCGTCCCCGCCGAGCAGGGCGGGCTGGGCCTCGGCGTCTTCGAGTACTGCATGGTCAGCGAGGAGCTGGCGCGCGCCTGGATGTCGACGGCGAGCATCCTGGCCCGCGCCCAGGGGCTGGGGACGGCGGTGCCCGACGCCGACCGCCGGCACGAGCTGCTGGCCCGCAGCGCCCGCGGCGAGTGGATCGGCGCCATCGCGCTGTCCGAGCCCGACGCCGGCTCCGACCTCGCCGGGGTCTCCACCCGCGCGGTCCTCGACGGCGACGAGTGGGTCGTGACCGGGCGCAAGCGCTGGTGCGGCAACGCCGAGGCCGCGGACTTCATCCAGGTGCTGGTGCGCGAGCGCGACCCGGAGCCCGGGGAGTCGCGGTCGGCCGGGCTGCTCAACCTGCTGCTGGAGAAGGAGCGCGGGGAGTTCCCCGAGGGTCTGTCCGGCTCCCCCATCGACAAGATCGGCTACCACGGCTTCCTCACCTGGGACCTCACCTTCGACGGCGTCCGCATCCCGGAGGGCAACGTGATCGACGAGGCGCGCGCCGCCCGCGAGGAGAGCGAGGAGGAGGGCGAGGCGGCGCAGCAGGCCGGATTCGCCGAGGCGCAGAAGTTCCTCAACACGGCGCGCGTGCACACGGCCGCGCGGGCGGTCGGGCTGGCGCGCGCCGCGCTGGAGGACTCGATCCGCTACCTGCAGGAGCGCGAGCAGTTCGGCCACCCGATCGGCGACTTCCAGGCGCTGCGGTTCGCCGTCGCCGAGATGGCGTCGCAGATCGAGCAGTCGCGGGCCTTCTACCGGCAGGTCGCGCACCTGCTCGACCTCGGGATGCCGGTCGCCAAGGAGGCGTCGATGGCGAAGCTCGAGGCCACCGAGATGTCGGTGCGGGTGACCAACCGAGCCATGCAGCTGCACGGCGGCAACGGCTACACCACCGAGCGGCAGGTCGAGCGGCACTGGCGGGACGCCCGGCTGACCACGATCTTCGAGGGCACCAGCGAGATCCAGAAGCGGATCATCAGCGACCGCCTGCTGCCCCGGAGCCCGCTGGCCTGAGGAGTTTCCCGGGCGCTGACCCCGTACCGGCCATTCCGGGGGGCGGAATGGCCCACTGGGGGACAACGCTCGGGGAGTCGGGCTGGCTCCGCCGGGTAGGGCCCGGCGATGAAGCTTTCCGCGCACCGCGCCGGGTCCGGCCCACCCCTCGTCCTCGTCCACGGTCTCGGGGGATCGTGGCGCACGTGGGAGCCCGTGCTCCCGGGGCTGAGCGCGCACCGCAGCGTCGTCGCCGTCGACCTCCCGGGCTTCGCCGGCGACACCCCACCGCTGGCCGAGCCGTCCCTGGCCGCGCTCAACGATGCGCTCCAGGAGTGGCTGGTCGAGGAGGGCTTGGCCGACGTCCCGCTGGTCGGGAGCTCCCTGGGCGCCCGGATGGTGCTGGAGCTCAGCCGGCGGGGGATCGGGCGGGACAACGTCGCCCTGGATCCGGGCGGGTTCTGGACCGATCGCGAGGCGGCGGTCTTCCGCGCCAGCATCGCCGCCTCGGTCGCCCTGCTGCGCCGGATCCGCCCTGTCCTGCCCGCCCTGCTGGGCAGCGCGGCCGGCCGGACCGCCCTGCTGCCCCAGTTCTCCGCCCGCCCATGGGCCCTGGACGCCGACGTGGTCCGCACCGAGCTCGAGGGCTACCTCGACTCGCCGTCCTTCGACCCGGTGCTCGACGACCTGGCCCGGGCTCCCCGGCAGCAGGGCGCGCCGGCCGGCAGCGTGCCCGGGCGGCTGACCATCGGCTGGGGCCGCCGCGACCGGGTCACCCTGGCCCGCCAGGCGGCTCGCGCCGCCGAGGCGTTCCCCGATGCCGAGCTGCACTGGTTCGCGCGGTCCGGCCACTTCCCGCTGTGGGACGAGCCCGAGGAGACCGTCCGGCTGGTGCTGGATCGCACGTCCTGACCGGGGCTGAGCTCGGCCGGGTCGTGCCGGTGCGCCACGACCCGGCGGATCTCGGCCAGCGGCATGCCCACCCGCCGGAGCCCGGCCACCAGCCGGGCGACGACGACCTGCTCGTCGCTGTACCGACGGTCGGGCCTCGACCGGGTCGAGGGTCGAGCGTCACGCGTCGTCCCGGTGCTCCGCCGGCTCCCGCGGGCGCACGGCGGTCAGCGAGCGGCGCACGTTGTCGATGATGTTGCCGGCCTCGAACAGGTCGTCGTCGGTGGTGGCCCGCGACCGGCGCAGCTCGGTGGCGAAGGCGGCGACGGCGGCGTCGGCCCGGCGGACGACGTCGGGGTCGGCCGCCGCCCCCTCGACCGACCGGAGCACCTCGGCCAGCGCGGCCAGCGCCCCGGACGCCGAGGGGCGCAGCGCCGGCCCGAGCGGCACGCGCTCGTTCTCCGCGATCTCGGTCTCGGCGATGACGAGGGTGAGGTCCTCGACCAGGAGGGTGAGCCGCTCCAGCGCGCGGGCCTGCTCGTACAGCCGGTCGGCGGCCGGCCGGAAGCGGGCGGCCCGGCGGTTGCCGCGGCGGGCCTCGTCGGCCTCCTGGACCGCCGCCCGCATCTGGGCGAGCAGCGGGTCGATGGTGTGCATCCGGCCCCGCCACTCGTCCTGCGTCGGCGGGTGCTCCTGGCGCAGCCCGCCGACGAGGTCGTCCAGCTGCCCGGCGAGCGTCTCGCGCAGCTCTCCCAGCGTGGCGTCGGCGGGGGCGAGCGGCAGCGGTGGGAAGGCCGCGGCCACGAGGATGCCGACGAGCGCACCGGCGAAGGTGAGCCCGGCGAAGCCGAGGACGTACCCGGTGGGGTTGCCCTGCCCGAGGATGAGCGTGAACAGGGCCGCCGTCGGCAGCCAGCTGCTGCCGCTGCCCAGCCGCCGCCAGCCGGCCAGGAGCACCGCGGTGGCGACGACCAGCGCCAGGGCCAGCAGCTGCGGGCCGACCAGCGCGTCACCGGCGAAGGCGACCGCGGCGCCCAGGGCGATCGAGGCCACCGTCTGCATCGACTGGCGCACCGAGCTGGCCAGCGTGGACGCCGTCGTCGCGACGACCGCGCCGAGCGGTGCGTAGTAGGGGTAGTCGGCGAACGGGCCGGGGATCAGCAGGGCCAGCGCCCAGGCCGCCGTCGCCGCCACGGCCGCCCGCAGGGCGAGGCCGATCCGGGGGTGGCGCGCCCAGGTGCGCCGCACCGCTCCGGGCCGGTGGGTGCGGCGGCCGGGCCCGGGGGCGGTGCGGGTGGTGCCGTGCTGCATCGTCGTCCGTCCGTTCCCCGGTGCTGCCCGGCCTGGCATTGCACCACGGTCAGCCCGCGGGAGGCACGTCCTCGTCGGCGTGCGCGATGTGCGCCAGCTGCTTCCAGATGAGCACGAGGATGACCGCCGACCCCGCGAAGGCGAACCAGAACGGGCCGGTGATGCCCCAGGCCCGCGCGATCAGCCCGCCCGCCGCCTGCCCGACGAAGATCCCGCCGAAGACCCCGAGGTAGTAGAGGCTGCCCACCCGCCCCTGCAGGTGCGCGGGGACGGCACGCATGCGCACGGTGCGCGACGTCGTCCCCCACACGAACGCGTGCGCGCCGAACACGAACAGGATCGCCGCCGCCACCCAGGGGGTCGTGGTCAGCGCCAGGCCGAGGTGGGTGAAGGTCTCGATGACCAGGCCGATGCGCATGAGCAGGGCCAGGCCGGCGCGCCGGGCCAGCCAGTCGTAGGACGCCGTGCCGAGCAGGCCGCCCACCGCCGTCACGGTGCTGAGCAGCCCGAACCCGATGGCGCCGAGATCGAGCCGGTCGGTCGCGTAGAGCACCAGCACCGACCACGCGGCGCCGTAGGTGACGTTGAACGTGACGATCGTGATCGTCAGCGTGCGGACCGGACCGTTCCCCCACGTCCAACGCAGCCCCTCGACGATCTCGCGGCCGACGTGCCGCTCGCCGTGCGCGCGGGGGAGCGGGGGCAGCGCCATGCGCACGAGCAGCAGTGCGCCGAGCGCCACGCACAGGCCCTGCACCAGGAACGGCCACGCCGAACCCGCCGCGAACAGCACCGCGCCCAGGGCCGGGCCGGCCATCTGGTTCATGGTGAGCGCGCCGGCCATCAGCCGGGCGTTGCCGACGCCGAGATCGGCGCGGCCGACGACCATCGGCAGCAGCGTCCCGGAGGTGGTGTCGGCGAAGACCTCGGCCGTGCCCAGCAGGAACATCGCGGCCAGGACCACCCCGACGGTCACCTGCCCGGTGACGAGGGCGAGCGTCAGGACGCCGAGGACGACGGCGCGCGCCACGTCGACGGCGATCACCAGCAGCCGGCGGTCGACGCGGTCGGCCAGCACCCCGGCGTAGAGGCCGAACAGCAGCCAGGGCAGCCGCTGCAGCAGGGCGGCGAGCGCGACGAGGAAGGGATCGCTGGTCTGCGAGGCCACCAGCAGCGGCCCGGCGGCCAGCGTGATCCCGTCGCCGAGGTTGGTCACCCAGGAGGAGCCGACCAGCCAGCGGAACGGCGTCCCCATGCGCGCCGGGAGCACTGCTTCGACGACCCGGCCCACGGGGAGGGGAGCTTAGGCGGGCCCCGTCGACCGGTGCTGGGTGCCGTGGGTATGTCGCCGTCCGGTCAGCGGGCTGCTGCCTGCTCGGCGTGGTGCTCCAGGACGGCGTCGATCCAGAAGCGCAGCTCGTCGTCCTCCGCGAGCGCGTCCCGGTCGACGGCGATCCACCCCTCACCCATGGAGCGCCCCGCGCCCATCTCCGCCCGCCGGGCCCCCGCCACCCCGAGGTACTCGGCGTCGCGGCCGCGGGAGACCCGCACCAGCAGGGCACCGCCGCCGGCCGAGACGCAGGCCACCATCTTCTCGTCGACCATGAACGCGAGGCCGCCGAACATCTTCACCTCGCGGAGGGCCTTCTCCCCGGGAAGCGCCTCGCGGACGCGGTCTGCGAGCTCGGCGTCGTACGCCATGTGCGGTCCTGTCGTCGGGGACGCCGGCAGCGTAGGGCCTGCGGTCGCCGGTCGGGGCGTCCCCGCTCATCCCGGCTGCGAGGCCCGGAGCGGCGACCGGGGGACCGCTGCCCGGGGTCGCCCGCCGGCCGCGCAGCAGGAGCCACAGCGCCGGCAGCACCTCGCCGAGGAAGGTGAACTGCGCGACCGCGGGCCAGGCGCCCGCCGAGAGCACCGCCCCGGCGTCGTCGAACGCGTAGCCGAGGCCGGCGGCTTCGGGCGGTGGTGCGGAGCGTTGCCCCTCAGGAGGACATCCGCGGGCCACGAATGTCCTCCTCCGGGCCGATGCCGGCCCGGCGCGCCGCTGGGTCCGCGCCGCCGGGTCGCGCCGGCCGGGTCACGGCAGGCGCAGGACGCGGGCCTCCCAGGGGCGCAGCTCCGCCGGGTCGTCGTCGGGCAGGTTGCCGAGCAGCAGCTCGGCGGCCGGCGCCTCGGGCAGCAGCTCGGCCAGCCGGTACGGCGTCCGCGACAGGTTGCAGACGACGAGCAGCTCGACCCCGTCCAGGCAGCGCGTGAACGCGTACACCTCGTCGTGGTCGGGCAGCAGCATGGTGAAGTCGCCCAGCGGCACGACGTCGTCGGTGTGCCGCAGCGCGATCAGCCGCCGGTAGTGGGCGAGCACCGAGTGCTCGTCGTCCCGCTGCGCCTCCGCGTTCCACTCGACGTGGTCGGGGTGGACCGCCAGCCACGGCGTCCCGGTGGTGAACCCGGCGTTCGGCGAGGCGTCCCACTGCACCGGCGTGCGGGCGTTGTCCCGGCTCATGCAGCGCAGCGCGGTCAGCACCTCCGCCGGGTCGTGGCCGGCGGAGACCGCGTGCACGTGGTGGTTGAGCGACTCGACGTCGGCGAACTCCTCGAGCGAGGTGAACGGGTAGTTCGCCATCCCGAGCTCCTCGCCCTGGTAGACGTACGGCGTCCCCCGGTGCAGGTGCAGCAGCGTGGCCAGGCAGGTCGCGGAGTCGCGCCGGTACCGGGGTGAGTCGTCGCCGAAGCGAGAGACGGCGCGCGGCTGGTCGTGGTTGTCCCAGTAGAGGGAGTTCCAGCCGACGTCGGCCAGGCCGGCCTGCCAGCGCCCGAACGAGGCCTTGAGGTCGCGCATCCGAAGCGGGTGGATGTCCCACTTCGAGGTGCCGTGGTCCAGGCCCACGTGCTCGAACTGGAACACCATGTCCACCTCGGCGCGGGCCGGGTCGGTGAACAGCCGGGCCTGCTCCACGGTCACGCCCGGCATCTCGCCGACCGTCAGCAACGCGCCGTCCCGCCCGGCGAAGACCTCGCGGTGCATCTCCTGCACGAACTCGTGGATCCGCGGTCCGCACAGGTAGGACGCCGAGCCGTCACCCAGCGCGGAGCCCGCCAGCGGTGGACCGTCGTGCAGGTGCCCGCCCGGGCCGACGTCCTTGCTGATCATGTTGATGACGTCCATGCGGAAGCCGTCGACCCCGCGGTCGAGCCACCACCGCATCATCGCGTGCACCGCCTGCCGGACCTCCGGATTCTCCCAGTTGAGGTCGGGTTGCCGGCGGTCGAACAGGTGCAGGTAGTACTCGCCGCTGGCCTCGTCGAGCTCCCAGGTCGGGCCGGAGAAGAACGACTGCCAGTTCGTCGGCTCGGCGCCGGGGTCGCCCGGCGCCATGCCCTCCCGCGGTGGGCGCCACCAGTACCAGTCGCGCTTGGGGTTGTCCGTCGACGAGCGGGACTCGAGGAACCAGGGGTGCTGGTCGCTGGTGTGGTTGACGACCAGGTCCATGACCAGCTTCATCCCGCGCGCGTGCAGCGCGGCGATCAGCTCGTCCAGCTGTTCCAGCGAGCCGAACAGCGGGTCGATGTCCTGGTAGTCGCTGATGTCGTAGCCGTTGTCGGCCTGCGGTGACGGGTAGACCGGCGAGAGCCACAGGACGTCGACGCCGAGGTCGGCCAGGTGGTCCAGGTGCAGCAGCACGCCGCCGAGGTCACCGATGCCGTCGCCGTCGGAGTCCATGAACGAGCGCGGGTAGACCTGGTAGACGACGGCACGGGTCCACCACGGCGGCTGCTCGACAGGCATGCGCCCAGCCCAGCACGCCGGGCCGCCGCCCGCAGGTCAGGGCCCCCCGTGGTGGACCGCCTCCAGGTTGTTGCCGTCGGGGTCGCGCAGGAAGACGCCGTAGTAGCCGGGGTGGTACTCGGGCCACACCCGCGGCTCGTGCAGGATCTCCGCGCCGGCCTCGCGTGCGGCGGTGAAGACGGCGTCGACGGCCTCGCGGGACGGCGCGGCCAGGGCCAGGTGCACCGGGCGGTGGCCGGTGTCCTCGGCGGGGCTGATCCACAGCTGCGGCTGCCCGTCGGGCCCGCACAGCCCGATCACCGGCCCGTGCGGGGTGTCGATGCGCATCGCCTCGCGCAGGCCGCAGGCCGCGAAGACGCGCTGGTAGAAGGCCGCCGCCGCCTCGGCGTCGGTGCACTGCAGACCCAGGTGGTCGATCATGGCGCGGACCGTAGCGGCGAGGACCGACGATCTGGACCGGTTCCGCCCTCGGGGAAACCACGTGCGTCCTGTCGTACCCGTGACCCACCATGAGCGCGCCCACCACCCACGGAGGAGAGCGATGACGCTGCCACGCGCCCTGGCTCCGCTGCGGCACCGCTCCTACCGGCTGCTCGCGGCGGCGATGGCGCTCTCGCTGCTCACCCAGGGGCTGTGGGCGATCGCGATGGTGTGGCAGGTCGTCGCGCTCGACGGCGGCCCCGGCGCGCTGTCGCTCGTCGCCGCGCTCGGCTCCGGCGGCATGCTCGTCATGACACTGCTCGGCGGGGCGCTGGCCGACCGGGTGCCGCAGCGCCACCTGCTGCTGCTCGTGGCGCTGCTGCAGGGCGGCGCGACCTCCGTCGCCGCCACCCTCTCGCTCACCGGCGTCCTCGAGCTGTGGCACCTGGCCGTGGTCGCCCTGGTCGACGGTGCGGCGCTCGGGCTGTTCTACCCCGCGTACTCCGCGCTCGTGCCGGCGCTCGTCCCCGAGGGCGACCTGCTCGCGGTGAACGGGCTGGAGGGGGCGGTGCGCCCGGTGCTGGGCCAGGCGGCGGGGCCGGCGGTCGCCGGGTTCCTCGTCGCCGCGTGGTCCCCGGGCGCGGCGATGGCCGGTACCGCCGCGACGGCGTTCCTCGCGGCCGGCTTCCTCCTCGTGCTGCCGCTGACGCCGGTGCGCCGCGAGCACGCCGACGGTGCGCCGCCGCCGGGCCTCGTCGCCGACGTCCGCGAGGGCGTCCGCTACGTCGTCGCCACCCCCTGGCTGCTGGCCACGCTGCTGTTCGCCGCCGTCATGCTGCTGGCCTTCATGGGGCCGTTCGAGGTGCTCGTCCCCTTCGCCATCGAGGACGCCGGCGGCGGGGCGAGCCAGCACGCGTGGGTGCTGGCCGCCTTCGGGCTGGGCGGTGCGCTGGGCTCGCTACTGGTGGCCTCGTGGCGGCTGCCGCGGCGCTACCTCACGGTGATGAACTTGCTGTGGGGCGTGGGCTGCGTGCCGATGGTCGTCTTCGGGTTCACCACCGACCTCGGGGTCATGCTCGTCGCCGCGGCGGCCGTGGGCGCGACCTTCCAGGCGGGCATGGTCATCTGGGGGACGCTGCTGCAGCGCCGGGTGCCGCCCGCCCTCCTCGGTCGCGTCTCGAGCCTCGACTTCTTCGTCTCGCTGAGCCTCATGCCGCTGTCGATGGCGCTCGCCGGGCCGCTCAGCGAGCTGGTCGGGCGGTCCGGGGCGTTCCTGGTGGCCGGCCTCGCCCCGCCGGTGTTCGCCGTCGTGGCCATCTGGGCCGCACGGCTGCCCGCCGACGAGCTCGCCCACCCGCTCGACGTCGGCCGGCCCGAGCCGGAGCCTTCGAGCGCTGCTTGGATGGGGGACGACGGCGCCGGGAGAGCCCCGGTGCGGGAGGGAGAACCGTGGCCGAGCTGAGCCGACCCGAGGTCGAGCCGCCGACCGGACCGGCCCCCGACGACCTGGTGATCGAGGACCTCGTCGTCGGCGACGGCGACGAGGCCAAGGCCGGCGACCTGGTCAGCGCCCACTACGTGGGCGTCACCCACGAGGGCGGCGAGCAGTTCGACGCCTCCTGGGACCGCGGCGACCCGCTGGAGTTCCGCGTGGGCGTCGGGATGGTCATCCAGGGCTGGGACGAGGGCATCGTCGGCATGAAGGTCGGCGGCCGCCGCCGGCTCACCATCCCGGCGCACAAGGCCTACGGCGACCGCGGCGCCGGCGGCGTCATCAAGCCCGGCGCGACGCTCGTGTTCGTCGTGGACCTCGTCGGGGTCCGCTCCTTCACCGGGGGCTGACCCGGAATCGCCGGACGGGCGACGACGTTGGGCCGGGCATGCAGGTAGAGGTCTGGTCCGACGTCGTCTGTCCGTGGTGCTACATCGGCAAGCGCCGGCTGGAGGCCGCGCTGGAGAAGTTCCCGCACCGCGACCAGGTCGAGGTCGTGTGGCGCTCCTTCCAGCTCGACCCCACCGCCCCCGAGGGCGAGACGCACCCGACGCTGCCGGCGCTGGCCCGCAAGTACGGCACGAGCGTCGAGCAGATGCGGGCGAACATGGCGAAGGTCGAGCAGGTCGCCGCCGGTGAGGGCCTGGAGTACCACCTGACCGACGCCGTCAGCGGCAACACGCTGCTCGCGCACGAGCTGCTGCACCTGGCCGCCGAGCACGGCAAGCGCAACGAGCTCAAGGAGCTGCTGCTGCACGCCTACTTCGAGGAGGGCCGCTCGGTCTTCGACGTCGACTCCCTCGTCCCCCTCGGCGTCCAGGTGGGCCTGGACGAGGCGGAGGTTCGCTCGGCGCTGACGGATCGGCGCTACCTCGCCGCGGTCCGCCAGGACAGCGCCACCGCGCAGTCGCTCGGCGCCACCGGTGTGCCGTTCTTCGTCGTCGACCGCACGTACGGCGCCGCGGGCGCTCAGCCGGCCGAGCTGCTGCTGCAGGTGCTCGACCGGGCGTGGGCGGACGCGAACCCGCTGGTCACCGTGCCGCCCGCGGACGGCTGCACCGACGACAGCTGCTCGGTCTAGCCGAGCAGCCCCGCCACCGCGCGCAGCGCCAGCTCGGCGCCGGCGTCCAGCTCCCGCACCACCTCGGTGGCCGAGTGCTCCGTGGTGACCAGGCCGACCGCCTCGCCCGCGTAGACCGGGGCGGTCGCCGGGTCCCCGGTCCGTCGGCCGTCCACGACGAGCTGCCGGGCGTCGGCGTCGTGCACGAGCTCGTCCTCGCGCCCGTGCCAGGCGCGGGAGAAGTCGTTGACCAGCGCCCGGCCGGGCCAGCGCTCCGGCCAGGCGACGCCTTCGGCGACGTCGAAGGCGCGGGTCAGCACCGTCTCCTCGCCGTTGGCCGCCCGCACCCGCTGGCGGGCGGCGGGGGAGTTGAGGCCTTCCGGGCAGGACAGCAGCGGCGTGCCGATCCAGACGCCGGCCGCGCCCGCGGCCAGGGCGGCGGCCATCCCCGCGCCGGTGGCGATCCCGCCGGCGGCCAGCACCGGGCGGTCGGTCAGCGCGAGCACCTCCTGCAGCAGCGGCAGGGTGGCGCGGTGCCCGGTGTGACCGCCGGCCTCGCTGCCCTGCGCCACGACGACGTCGACCCCGGCGGCCAGCGCCCGGTGGAGATCGGCCACGGTGTTGACCTGCGCCGCTACGGTGATCCCGGCGTCGTGCAGGCGCGGGACCCAGGGCGCGGGGTCGCCGAACGAGACCGAGACGAGGTCCGGGGTCGCTTCGATGGTGGCTTCGAGCAACTCGGGCCGGTCGGGGAGCGCCCAGGCCATCAGCCCGACCCCGAACGGCAGCCCGTCCCCGCGGGGGATCGCGCACTGCTCGACGACGAACGACGCCGGCGTCGCGCTGCCGACGCCGATCATCCCGAGCCCGCCGCCGAGCGACACGGCCCGCGCGAGCGCGCCCCCGGCCACGCCGGCCATGGGTGCTCCGACGACCGGCGTGGCGAGGGCGAAGCGGCGGGTGAACGCGGTCGTGATCACGACCGCATCCTGCCCCCGCTACTGCGTGGCCGGGCCCCCCTGCGAGGTGCCCTGGAGCCGGCCGAGGAACTCGTGGCAGCGCTTGGCGCGGTCGGAGTCCTGCTGCATGACCTCGCGGAAGAACGCCGCGACGTCGTCCAGGCCCGCGTTCTCGGCGTCCCGGACGTACTGGCCGTAGTCGTGCCCGGCCTTGAGCGAGTGGTACTGGACGGAGACGAGGTCGTAGAAGACGTCCTCGAAGCCGGTCTCACCGGTGGCCATCTGTCCTCCTCGGTGCAGGTGGGTGGGTCGAGGCCGCCATACCCGGGGAGGATCGGTCCGTCACCCGGTCACTCCGACGGGTTTCCGCCGAAGGCGCCGCCGGTGACGTCGCCCCCGCCGGCCTCGTCCGACAGCGTCTGGCCGGTGGGCAGCTCGTCCTCGCCGGTCGACGTCGCGTCGTCCTCCGTGGAGGCCAGGTCGGCGCCCTCGCCGTAGGCCCCTGGGTCGGCCTGCAGGGTGCGGGGGTCGTTGAGCGGGTCGGGCGTGTCCGGGTCGGTGACGGTCATGGACGGCTCCTTTCCCGTGTCGTCGCGCGCCAACCCCTCGACCAAGGCGTAACTCATGTGTTACGCATCTACCCGTGGAGGCGATGCAGGCGCTGGCGGACCCGACCCGGCGGGACCTCGTGGCGCTGCTGGCCGGTGGGGAGCGGACGGCGGGGGAGCTCGCGGCGCCGTTCCGCGTCAGCCGCCCGGCGATCAGCCGGCACCTGCGGGTGCTGCGCGAGGCCGGGCTGGTGAGCGTGCGTGCCGACGGGCGCGAGCGCCGCTACTCGCTCGACCCGCGGCCGCTGCGGGAGATCGACGACTGGCTGGAGCCCTACCGCGACCTGTGGGCGCAGCGGCTCGACGCGCTCGACACCGAGATCGCCCGCGGCAGGCGGGCGCGCAGAGAGGGAGGACCGGCATGACCGAGGACCTGGACACCCGGCGGGGCACCGTCACCACCGAGGACGACGGCCGACGCCGGCTGGAGTTCCGCCGCAGCTGGCCCGATCCGATCGACGACGTCTGGGCCGCGCTCACCGAGCCCGACCGCATGGCCCGCTGGATCGGCACCTACGAAGGCGAGCGGCGGCCCGGCGGCACCGGCACCTTCACGATGACCCACGAGGACGAGGCGGTCGGCGAGCCGATGACCGTCGTCGAGTGCGACCCGCCCCGGCGGCTGGTCGTGCAGTGGGTGCAGGAGCAGGAGGGCTCCGGCGTGTGGCGGGTCGACCTCGACCTGTCCACCGAGGGTGACCGGACCGTCCTGCGCTTCGTCCAGTTCTTCGCCGCCGGCGCCGACGTCACCGACTACGCGATGGGGTGGCACTGGTACCTGGACAAGTTCGATGCCGAGGTGAGCGGGCGCCCGGTGCCCGGCGACTGGGACGCGTTCGCCGCCGAGGTCGGCCGGGCCTACGGGCGGGGGTGACCCGCTGCTGCTGGACGGTGAGCGCCGATGCGCAGTTCCAGTCCCCGGAGTGCGCATCAGCGCACACCATCGGGCGACGGGCGGGCGCGCACCGGAGGCCTGATCCACCACCTGCACCGGGTCGGGGCCTGCTCGCGGGCCGAACCGGCCGAGCAGTCGTTCGCGGGAGGCCGCCGGGGCCCGGCCTGCACCGGGTAGGCGTCGTGGGCGGCGAACCGGCCGGGGTGGACAAGGTGGTAGTTCCCGACCAACCCATCGGATCGTGGTTCTGGCACATCGGAGCCACGGCGAGGCGGTTGCGCAGCGTGACGTCACGGAGACGGAACGGCGAGAGGAGTGCAGGAGAGGTCACGACATGTGGCGAACGCCGCCATCCGAGAGGCTGCTCCGAGCTGAGCGGTAGACGTCCTATACGTAACATTTGTCTCGGTTACAGGCGCATGTCGGCGCTTGTACCCTGACCCGATCCGCACGGCCGTTCCAGCGGCCGCGGCTCGCAGGGCACCACCGTCGGAGCGGGAGTCCGCGCCGGCGACGCAGAGGATGGAGACGCCGTGACCACCGTGGCCACCCCAGGTCTGGAGAACGCCCCGACGACGCACGCCCGGCTGCTGGCCTGGGTGCGGGAGATGGCCGAGCTGACGACTCCGGACCAGGTGGTCTGGGTCGACGGCAGCGACGAGGAGTGGGAGCGGCTCACCCGCAAGCTCGTCGACGCGGGCACCTTCACGCCGCTGGAGAAGAAGCCCAACTCGTTCCACTGCGCCTCCGACCCCCGCGACGTCGCGCGCGTCGAGGACCGCACCTACATCTGCTCGGTCGACGAGGCCGACGCGGGTCCCACCAACAACTGGATGGACCCGAACGAGATGAAGTCGGTCATGACCGAGCTGTACCGGGGGTGCATGCGCGGCCGGACGATGTACGTCATCCCGTTCTGCATGGGCCCGGTCGAGGCCGAGAACCCGATGTTCGGCGTCGAGCTCACCGACTCCGAGTACGTCGTCGTCTCCATGCGGGTCATGGCCCGCATCGGCACCCACATCCTCGAGGCCATGGGCACCGACCGGCCGTTCGTGCCGGCGATGCACTCCCTCGGCGCCCCGCTGGAGCCCGGCCAGGCCGACGTGCCGTGGCCGTGCAGCGACACCAAGTACATCGTCCAGTTTCCCGCGGAGCGGATGATCTGGTCCTACGGCTCCGGCTACGGCGGAAACGCACTGCTGGGCAAGAAGTGCTACTCGCTGCGCATCGCCTCGGTCATGGCGCGCGACGAGGGCTGGCTGGCCGAGCACATGCTGATCCTCAAGCTCACCAACCCGCAGCAGAAGACGTACTACATCGCCGCCGCCTTCCCGAGCGCCTGCGGCAAGACCAACCTGGCGATGCTCGAGCCGACCATCCCCGGCTGGAAGGTCGAGACCCTGGGCGACGACATCGCCTGGATGCGCTTCGGCGAGGACGGCCGCCTCTACGCGCTCAACCCCGAGTACGGCCTGTTCGGCGTCGCCCCGGGCACTGGGTGGGACACCAACCCCAACGCCATGCGCACCATCGACAAGGGCAACTCGGTGTTCACCAACGTCGCGCTCACCGACGACGGCGACGTCTGGTGGGAGGGGATGACCGACGAGCCGCCGGCGCACCTCACCGACTGGAAGGGCCGGGACTGGACGCCGGAGTCCGACGAGCTCTCCAGCCACCCGAACAGCCGTTTCTGCACGCCGATCACCCAGTGCCCGATCCTGGCGCCGGAGTACGACGACCCCAAGGGCGTGCCGATCTCGGCGATCCTGTTCGGCGGCCGTCGCAAGACCACGATCCCGCTGGTGACCGAGGCCCGGGACTGGAACCACGGCGTGTTCATGGGGGCGACGCTCTCCTCGGAGACCACCGCCGCCGCCACCGGTGCCGTCGGTGTCGTCCGCCGCGACCCGTTCGCGATGCTGCCGTTCATCGGCTACAACGCCGGTGACTACTTCGGTCACTGGGTCGAGACCGGCAAGATGCACGACGCGAGCAAGCTGCCGAAGATCTTCTACGTCAACTGGTTCCGCCGGGACGCCGACGGCGGCTTCCTGTGGCCGGGCTTCGGTGAGAACAGCCGCGTGCTCAAGTGGGTCATCGAGCGCCTCGAGGGCACCGCAGCCGCCGTCGAGACGCCGGTCGGCCACGTGCCCACGCCGGACTCCCTCGACGTCTCCGGCCTGGACATGACCACCGAGCAGGTCGAGCAGGCCCTCGCGGTCAAGCCCGAGGAGTGGCGCGAGGAGATCCCCCAGATCACCGAGTGGTTCGAGAAGTTCGGCGAGAAGCTGCCCAGCACCATGTGGGACGAGCTCGAGATCCTCAAGAGCCGCCTGGCCTGAGGCGTCGACCGAGGGCCCGGACCGCCGCTGCGGTCCGGGCCCTCGGCGAGTGGGGCGGGCGGCGGCACGGGTCGCCGTCGCGGCGCGCGCGGCCACCGTCGGTTAGCGTGGCTGGGCCCCTTCCCGTTCCCGGAGGCAACCCCCCTCGTGCCGAATCCCTACCTGCAGGTGCTGCGGACGCCGCACGCCCTGCCGATGGTGCTCGCCGCCTTCATCGGCCGGCTGCCCCTCTCGATGGTCGGGCTGGGCTCGGTCCTCCTGGTCGCCGACGAGACCGGCTCCTACGGCCTCGGCGGCGCCGTGGCCGCGGTGGGTGCGGTGACGACGGCGGCCGCCGGCCCGCTCCTGGGGCGGTGGGCCGACACGCACGGCCAGCGGCGGGTGCTGCTGCCGGTGCTCGCGGTCTTCGTGGCCGCCGGGCTGGTCTTCCTGTTCTCCGTGCGCCGGGACTGGCCGCTGCTGATCGTCTTCCTCTCCGCGGGGCTGGCCGGGGCCTGCATCCCACCGGTCTCCTCGATGATCCGCGTCCGGTGGACGCACCTCCTGCGCGGCAGCCACCGGCTGCACACGGCGCTGTCGATGGAATCCGTCGTGGACGAGTTCGTCTTCATCGTGGGCCCGGTGCTGGTCACCTTCCTCTCCACCACCGGGCACGCGACCTCCGGCGTGGTGACGGCGTTCGCCCTCGCCACCGTGGGCAGCCTGCTCTTCGCCGCCCAGCGCCGCACCGAGCCCGAGCCGCACGGGCACGCGAGCCGGCAGGGTCCGTCCGCGATCCGCACCACGGGGCTGCGCGTGCTGTTCGTCGTCGGGGCCGCGGTGGGCGCCATCCTCGGCACGCTGGAGATCGCCCTGGTCGCCTTCGCCGACGAGCAGGACGCCATGGCGTTGTCCGGCGTGCTCATCGCGAGCCTGGCCGTCGGGTCGATGGCCAGCGGCATCGGCTGGGGTGCGATCCACTGGCACCTGCCGCTGCGGTTGCGGCTCGTCGGCGCCCTGGCCCTGCTCACGCTGCTGGTCGTCCCGCTGCTGTTCATCGACGACATCTGGGTGATGGTCCCGTTCGTGATCGTCGCGGGCATCGCGGTGTCGCCGTCGCTGATCAGCTCCTTCACCCTGGCCGAGCTCCTGGTGCCCCGGTCGGCGGTGACGGAGGCGTTCACCTGGATCGGCACCGCGCTGGGGCTGGGGGTCGCAGTGGGCGCCTCGGCCGCCGGCAAGATCGTCGACGTCGCCGGCGCCAACCGGGCGTTCGTCGTCGCGATCGTCGCCGCGGGGATCGCCGCGGTCGTCGTCGGCGTCTACCAGCGGCTGCTGCACGTGCCGGCCGAGCACGCCGCCGAGCCGGCGCTGGCCCGCTGACCGCGAACGCCTACCCTCCTTCCCTGTCGTCGAGGCAGCCCTGCATGCGGGTGCGGCCGGCCCTGTTCGGCTGATCGCCGAAGCCCTGACCGGCTGCATCCGCGCGGGACCCGGGAGGCTGCGGATCAAGGCAGTCGGTCCGCGGGTGTAACGCTTGGGGCAACGTTTGGTCTGATGGTTGACCCATTCGGCCGGACGGTGTTGGGTCTTCTCCTGTGACGCGGCGCACTGCGCCGCCACCCCGCTCGTCGAGAGGAACACATGCTGTCCGACGTGATCAGCGGGCTCACGCAGGTCTTCCAGCCCGTGCCGTTGATGCTCATGTTCCTCGGCATCGCCATCGGCTTCGTCGTCGGTGTCCTCCCGGGGCTGGGCGGCGCGGTGACGCTCGCGCTCATGATCCCGTTCACCTTCGACATGCAGCCGGTCGAGGCGTTCGCCTTCCTGCTCGGCATGTGGGTGGTCACCTCGACCACCGGAGACATCACCTCGGTGCTGTTCGGCGTCCCGGGTGAAGCCACGTCGGCGGCGACGGTCCTCGACGGCCACCCCATGACCAAGCGCGGCGAGGGTGGCCGGGCCCTGGGCGCCGTGCTGTTCAGCTCGGCTCTCGGCGCGGTCTTCGGCGCGCTCGTCCTCGCGCTGTCCATCCCGGTGATCCGGCCGCTCGTGCTGGCGTTCGCACCTCCGGAGTTCTTCGCCCTCACCATGCTGGGGCTGACGTTCGTCGTCGCGCTGTCCGGGAAGACCCTGCTCAAGGGCTTCGTCATGGCGGCGCTGGGCCTGCTGGTCGCGCTCGTCGGGCTGGATCCCCAGGCCGGTATCCCGCGGTACACCTTCGACCAGCTGTACCTCTGGGACGGGATCGGCATCGTCCCGCTCGTCGTCGGCCTGTTCGGCGGCGCCGAGGTGCTGCAGCTGATGCTGAGCAAGCGCAGCATCGCCAGCGGCGGCCCGGCGGCCACGCCGGAGGCATCCCTGTCCGGCATCGGCCAGGGGTGCCGCGACGTCCTGCGGCACTGGGGGGTGGTGCTGCGGTCCAGCGCGATCGGTACCGGGATCGGCATCGTGCCCGGGTTGGGCGGCTCGGTGGCGCAGTTCATGGCCTACGGCGCCGCTCAGCAGAGCTCCAGGACGCCGGAGCTCTTCGGCAAGGGAGCGGTCGAGGGGGTCATCGCCTCCGGCGCGGTCAACAACGCCAAGGACAGCGGATCGCTCATCCCCACGATCGGCTTCGGCATCCCCGGCGGCGCGGGCAGCGCCGTCCTGCTCAGCGCCTTCCTGGTCGTCGGCCTGAATCCCGGCCAGGAGATGCTGACCACCGAGCTCGACGTCACCTTCTCCATGATCTGGGTGACCGTCCTGGCGAACTTCATCGCCGTGGCAGCAGCCTTCCTGCTCATCAAGCCGCTCACCAGGCTGACCTTCATCTCCGGCCCGCTGCTCGTGCCGTTCCTGCTGCTGCTCCTCGCCCTGGGCGCCTACACCGCCAGCAACAACTTCGCCGACGTCGTGGTGATGATCGCCGCCGCCGTCATCGGGGTGCTCTGCATCCGCTACGACTGGCCACGGGTCCCGTTCCTGCTCGCCGTGGTGCTGGGGTCGCTGGCCGAGCGGTACCTGTTCCTCTCCTACTCCCTGTTCGAGTGGTCGTGGCTGACCCGGCCGATCGTGCTCGGGATCGGCGCGATCATCGTCCTGGCCGTCCTCGCGCCGGCCCTCCGCCGGCTGCGCGCCCGGTCCCGCAGCTCCCGGAGCACCGACGAGAAGGACGAGGTGGCGGCATGAGCGCCGGCGCGGGGATGCCCGTGGAGCCGACGGCAGCTGCGTCCACGGATCGGGCCGCGCGCCGGCCGGCCGACACGGTGGCCGACCTCGTCCTCACGGTCCTGCTGCTGGCCCTGTTCGCCTGGGCCTACCTGGAGACCAGCGGGCTGCCGCCCACGGCCGCGTTGTTCCCCCGCATGGTGACCGGTGCCGGGTTCGTCCTCACGGCGCTGCTGCTCCTCCAGTCGCTGGTGGGGCTGCGGAAGGAGCGCTCGCCCGCACCGGCTGCCGGCGGGGACGGTGCCGAGGTCGAGGAGCTGGACGACGACGACGCCGAGTACGTCTTCCAGACCGCCGGTGCACGACGCTGGGCCGAGGCGATCGGCTGGTGCGTCGGGTTCTTCGTCCTGCTGTACGTCGCCGGCCTCTTCGTCACCGCTCCGGTGTTCTCGTTCCTCTACCTCCGCTTCGCCGGCCGGCGGACCTGGCTGCTCAGCACCGTCTACGCGCTCGTCGTCGGCGCGGTGCTGTACGTGGCCTTCGAGCTCCTGCTCGCCGTCCCGACGCCGCCGGGGCTGTTCCTCGACTGACCCACCCGCCCCACCCCGCAGATCGTCATCCAGAAGGAGCGAACGCATGAAGCCTGCAGTGCCGCTGCGGCGGAGCCTGTGGCCCCTGGTCACCCTCGGCCTCGGTGCCGGTGTGCTCACCGGTTGTTCCGGTGACTCGGAGCCCACGGCTGCCGCCGCCGGCGACGAGTGCGCCTCCCTGGAGGGCGAGACGGTCGCCCTCGTCGTCCCCTACGACCCGGGCGGCGGCTACGACACCTACACCCGCCTGGTCGCGCCGTACCTGGAGGAGGCGCTGGGGGCCACCGTCGTCGTGGAGAACCAGCCCGGTGCCGGCGGTCTCCTGGCCCTGAACAACCTGCTGGCCGAGGACCCGGACGGGACGACGCTGGCGATCATGAACGGGGTGGGTGCCGGAGGGTCGTCCATCGCCGGCGCCGAGGGCGCGAGCTTCTCGCTCGAGGACTTCACCTACATCGGCCGCGTGGCCAGCGACCCGTCGTTGATCGTCACCAGCGCCACCGGGCCGTACCAGACCTTCGAGGACGTCCGAGCCGCCGACCAGTTCCGCTGGGGTTCGACCGGGCCGGGCGCCGAGGACTACGTGACCTCCTCGCTGCTCAGCGCGGTCTTCGACATCCCGGGCGAGGTCATCACCGGGTTCCCGGGGTCGGGCGAGACCGAGTTGGCCGTCATCCAGGGCAGCGTCGACGGCATGTCCGGAAACCTCACCAGCCGGCGCGGCGCCGTCGAGGAGGGGACGCAGACGCCCATCCTCGTGGTCGGCGAGGAGAAGCCGGACTGGGTGCCGGAGGACGTCCCGACCGTCGACGACCTGGACACGACCGAGGAGCAGGCCGCCATCCTGGACGCCCACCTGGCCCTGATCGAGCTCGGCCGGCCGTTCGTCGGTCCCCCCGGGATGGACGAGGACGTCACCTCGTGCCTGCGCGGCGCCATGGATGCGGCCATGAACGACCCCGAGCTGATCGAGGAGTCGGTGCAGCAGGAGCGCGAGCTGGCCTACCTGCCCGGTGAGGAGCTCGAGGGCCTGGTGCAGCGGATCTCGGACGCGCCGCCCGCGTACGGCGATCTGCTGAAGACGTTCTACTGAGCTGCGGGCGCGCGAGCGCCTGAGCGGCTGCCCACCGTCGCCCCGGCCCGCCTGCCCGGCGGGCCGGGGCGGCCGACGTCCGGGAGGAGAGGACATGGACCCCGTCCCCGAGCGGCACTGCTGGGACGACGTCATCGGGGACGACGAGCGCCTGGTCGCCACGCGGTACCGGCCGCGGTCGCCCGGGCGCCGCCCGGCCCTGCTGCTGGTCGACTGCTACCGCAAGGTCTTCGGGGACCGGCCGCAGCCGCTCGCCGAGGCCATCGCGGAGTTCCCCTCGTCCTGCGGCCTGGCCGGCTGGACGGCACTGCCGCACCTGGAGGCGCTGCTGGAACGCGCCCGCTCGGCCGGGGTTCCGGTGCTGCACACGACCGGGGACGTCCGCCCCGGCGTCCCCGGCGGTGGGGTCACCCAGCGGGTGCCGGCAGCCGGCCGGGACGACGCGGCCGGCCTGGAGTTCATCGAGCCGCTGCGGCCCCGCGACGGGGAGACCGTGGTGCGCAAGAGCCGGGCGAGCGCCTTCTTCGGCACCGCGCTGTCCACCTGGCTGCGGCAACTCGACGTGGACACGCTCGTGGTGGCGGGGGAGACGACGAGCGGCTGCGTGCGGGCGACGACGGTGGACGCCTACTCGCACGGGTTCTCGGTGGTGGTGGTGGAGGAGGCGGTGTTCGACCGCAGCCCCCTGTCCCACAAGATCGCGTTGTTCGACCTGCACCTGAAGTACGCGTCGGTCGTGCACGCGGACCGCGCGCTGGACCTGCTGGGGGCCGGCCGGCGCTGACCGGCGGCCCGGTCAGCGGGTGGCGGCGAACTCCCGCAGCGCAGCGCGACGGGCAGACGTCCCGCGCGCGCCCTCGTAGGCCCGGGCAGCGGTGATCGCGCGGCCGACCACCGCGGTGGTGCCCGCGGCGGCCATCCGCAGTCGGGCCGGGAACGCGAACTCCGGCTTCCGGACGAGACCCGCCGTTCCGTGGGACCGGGCCTGGGCGATGCTCGTCAACTCGTACTCCTCGATCTCTCCACCATTACGCAATAATGGTAGGACAATTCGAGGTGCTGTTCGGTCGGCATTGCGTGAAGCCAGTCACGGATTCCGAGGACATTCATTACCCAGGTCACACGGCGACACCGGAATGGCTGCAGAAAAGTGCTCCGGGACTCAGCCGGCGCCGGTCGCCCGGTTGAGGACCCGCACCGCGTCGTCCGGTGCAGCATCCCCGGTCCAGGCCACGAACTGGTCGGGCCGCACGAGGACCAGCCGTGCCCCGTAGTCGGCAGCCTCCCCCGTGCGGCTGTCGCGGAGGATCGTCAGCGGCACGCCGAGGAGCCGGGCGGCCTCCCCGAACGCCGCTACCGCAGCGTCGTCGACGTCGAGGGCCAGGAGCGTGAAACCGGCGCCGAGTTCTTCGAAGACGGTCCGCCCGGAGGTCAGTCGCCGCGGCGGCAGGTGGTGCCCGGCGCGGGCCGCGAAGGTGTGCTCGCCGTGTGCGCTGCTGACCCCGCCTGCCGGGCCGAAGACCACCGGTGAGCCCTCGTAGTGCGGTTCGAAGCCGCGCAGCCGGCGGCCGAATCCGCGGGCCGCCTCCTCGAAGGCGCGGGCGAACTCCTCGCGGTCGTCCTCGGGCCGGTACTTCTCGAGCATCGCGCGGTCGTCACGGATCCAGCCGCCGATGATGTCCTCGCCGACGTCCCGGAAGACCGGCTGCCGCTCGAGGCTGTAGGAGTCCAGCAGTGCGTCGCTGCCCCAGCCCTGCAGCGTGGCGGCGAGCTTCCAGCCGAGGTTGGCGGCGTCCTCGAGGCCGTTGTTGAGCCCGAAGCCCCCGTAGGGCGGGTGCGTGTGCGCCGCGTCGCCGGCGATGAACGCCCGGCCGGCGCGGTAGCGGTGGGCCACCTGGACGCGCAGGTCCCAGAAGCCGACGTGGTCGATCTCGAGGGCGAAGGGGAAGCCGGCTGCGCGGTGCAGCAGTTCGACGATCTCCGGGCCGTCGGCGGTGGTGCCCGGCGGTACGGGCGCGTGGAAGAAGAACTCGGCGCCGACGTCGACCCGCCCGAAGAACATCCAGTAGCCCTCGAGGTCCGGGTGCATCACGCGGTAGGTCGACCGGTCCGGGAAGCGGCTGAGCGCCTCGTGCAGCTCGGGTGAACGGAAGACCACGAGTGCGACCAGCTCGTCCCAGTCGGTGCCGCTGCGCTCGATGTCGGCCTGCTCGCGGACGACGGAGTGCCCCCCGTCGCAGCCGACCACGTAGTCGGCCTCCAGCACCTCCCGGCTGCCCTCGTGCTCGACGACCACCCGTACGCCGTTCTCGTCCTGCTCGACCCCGGTGGCCCGCCGGCCGAGGCGCAGCTCCACGCCGGGCAGCTCCGCCAGCCGGCTGCGCAGGACCTCCTCGGTGCGGTACTGCGGCAGCCGCTCGTTGGCCTGGGCGTAGTAGTCCCGCACCAGCTCACGGGCCGGCGGAGCGCTCCAGAAGTCGCCCAGCAGGTTGCCGTAGACCGTCACCTGCCCGATGGGATGCCCCTCCGGCATGGTGCGGGCCGCGCGCAGCCGGTCCGCCACGCCCCAGCGCCAGGCGTGCTCCATCGTCCGCTGGGACAGGCCCTGGCCCTTGGGGATGCTGGACAGCTGGGAACGCCGTTCCACGACGACGCAACGGACGCCCCGCAGCCCGAGGTCGAGCGCGAGCCCCACGCCGACCGGACCGCCGCCGACGATGATCACCTGGTGCTGTTCGGTCATGCCGTCCTCTGTCGTCGGGGGGCAGTGCAGAGCGGGCAAATGATAGGACCATCACGCCGGCCGTGACGAGGTTCCGGCCAGGGGTTCCAGCGGTGGGTGCGCGACCGGCGGCAGCCCGACGCCAGAGGGGCGCAGGCCCTCCCCGGGGTCCTGCCGCACACCTGGCGAGGACGGTGGGTGTCCTTTGACACACCCCGACGGTGGTCTTATGGTCCTACCGATCAAGCATGGCGGCATGCTCGCCGCGCCGTTCGTGGGGTTCACCCCATGCGTCGACCAGGGAGGCCCCATGGCCAAGGATGCCATCGTCAACGAGAGCCTCGCGGCGAAGTTCGCCACCGAGAAGGACTCGCCGTACACCCGCTGGGTGGCCGACGAAGGTCTCGACATCATCGCCGCCCACTACGTGCCCGACCTGAAGACCGTCGAGCTCAAGGACTGGGCCCGCCGTGGCGGTCGGGGCGTCTTCATCAACCACGAGGCCAGCCGCACCTCGAACGACTGCTACGTGGCCGAGATCCCGGCCGGCGGCCAGCTCGCCCCGCAGCGGCAGCTGTTCGAGGAGATGATCCTGGTCCTCTCGGGCCACGGCTCCACCAAGGTGTGGAACGACGCCGGCGCCGAGGTCACCTTCGAGTGGGGCCCGGGTGCGCTGTTCGCCATCCCGCTCAACGCCGACCACCAGCACTTCAACGGCTCGGGCACCGAGGTGGCGCGTTTCGTCTCCTCGACCAATGCCCCGGGGATCATCAACCTCTACGACGACATCGAGTTCGTCTTCGGCACCTCCCACGACTTCCCGAAGCGTTTCAACGGCGAGCCGGACTACTTCGCGCCCAAGGGTGAGCAGAAGGGCCTGCTGCTCGACACCAACTTCGTGGCCGACGCGATCAGCCTGCCGCTGATCGAGGCCAAGGAGCGCGGCGCCGGCGGCGGGCACATCCGCTTCAACATGGCGCGGGGCTCGATGAACAGCCACATCTCGCAGTTCCCCACGGCCACCTACAAGAAGGGCCACCGGCACGGCCCGGGCGCCCACGTGATCATCCTGTCGGGCGAGGGCTACAGCCTGATGTGGCCCGAGGGCGAGGAGCCGCGGCGCTACGAGTGGCAGGCCGGCAGCATGATCGTGCCGCCGAACATGTGGTACCACCAGCACTTCAACACCGGCACGGAGCCGGCCCGCTACCTCGCCTTCAAGCACGAGGTCGTCTCGATCCGGAACGCGCAGGGCGTGCCGAAGGCCTGGATCAGCCAGCGCATCGGTGGTGACCAGATCGACTACGCCGACGAGTCGTCCTACGTGCGCGAGACGTTCAAGGAGGCGCTGGCCAAGCACGGCCTCGAGCCTGCGATGGAGACCGCGTACGAGCAGGAGAAGGAGAACCTGCCGCCCGAGCCGGCTGCCTGATCCCTCCCGTCCCGCCTCGACGTGCGGTCCGCCTCCTGCCGGCGGACCGCACGTCGTCGTTTCTCCCCGTCCTCTGGAGCGCACCCGTGACCCACACCCACTCCGCCGAGCCGGTCTACGGCCGCGAGCACACCCCGCCGCGGACGGTGCACTCGCCCCACACCCCGGACCACGACCACGACCACGACGACGCCGAGCTGCCGCTCGAGGACAACCCGATCTGGCAGCAGGACAACGTCACCCTGCACAGCGTCGGGATGGACATCGGCTCCTCCGGCACCCAGGTGGTCTTCTCCCGCCTGCACCTCCGCCGCATCGGCGAGGACCTGACCAGCCGCTACATCGTCGTCCGGCGCGACACGGTCTACCGCTCGCCGGTGGCGCTGACCCCGTACGCCAGCGCCGAGCACATCGACGCCGAGGCCCTCGGCACGATCATCGACCGCGCCTACGGCGAGGCCCGGATCGGGCCGGAGGACGTCGACACCGGCGTGGTCATCCTCACCGGCGAGGCGCTGCGCCGCCGCAATGCCGAGGCCATCGCCGAGGTCCTGGCCGAGCGGGGTGGAGAGCTGGTGACCGCGACGGCGGGCCACCACATGGAGGCGATGCTGGCCGGCTACGGCTCCGGAGCGGCCCGGACGTCGTACGAGACCGGTCGGCGCATCCTCAACGTCGACATCGGCGGCGGCACCACGAAGCTCTCCGTCCTCGACCGCGGACGGGTCGTGGCCACCGCCGCGGTCCACATCGGTGGTCGGCTGCAGGTCGTCGACGGGACCGGGAGCATCGTGCGCCTCGATCCCGCCGGCCGGTTGCACGCCGCCCGGGCCGGGTTCGGCTGGGACCTGGGTGACCCGACCCGCCCCGAGGAGCTCGACCGGGTCGCCGAGGGGATGGCCGACGCCCTGGTCGCCGCGCTGGGCGCCACGCCGCCGCCGGACGTGGCCGCGCTCTACCTCACCGACCCCCTGGGGGACGTCGGCCCGATCGACGGCGTGGTGTTCTCCGGCGGGGTGGCCGAGTACGTCTACGGCCGGGAGAGCGCGTCGTTCGGCGACCTCGGCCGGCCGCTCGGCGAGGCGGTCCGGCGGCGGGTCGACGCGGGCCTGCTGCCCTACCCGCTGCTGCCCGCCGGGGAATGCATCCGGGCCACCGCGCTGGGCGCGTCGGAGTACAGCGTCCAGCTCAGCGGCAACACCGGCTGGATCTCCGACCCGGATGCCCTGCTGCCGCGGCGCAACCTGCAGGTGGTGCGCCCGGTCCACGAGCTCGGCGAGACCGTGGACGCCGCCGCCGTGGCAGCGGCGGTCCGCCGGCACCTGGTCGCCCTCGACGCCGCGGACGCCGACAAGGACGTGGCGCTGGCGATGTCCTGGTCGGGCCTGCCGAGCTACGGCCGGGTCGCCGCCTTCGCCCGGGGGGTGCGCGACGGCCTCGCGGAGCGGATCGCCGCCGGCCGGCCGGTGTACGTCGTGCTCGACGGCGACGTCGCGATGACCCTGGGCCGGCTGCTCCAGCACGAGCTCGGGGTCACCTCCGACCTGCTGGTCGTCGACGGGCTCGCCCTGCGGGACTTCGACTACATCGACATCGGCCGCGTGCGGCACCCCTCGCGGACGGTTCCGGTGACGATCAAGTCGCTCGTCTTCGGGGACGAGCCGGGGGCCTGACGCGCCGTGCCGGCCTCAGCTCGCGGGTGCGGTCTCCATCGCGGCGACGCGCTCGGCCGTGCGGGACAGGTGGGTGCGCATCAGGGTCGTGGCCGCGTCGACGTCGCGGCCGGCGACGGCGTCGATCAGGGCGCGGTGCTCCTCCACGCCCTGCCGGCCGTGCAGCGGCGCTGCCTCCCGGGCCCGCTCCAGGGACTGCAGCAGCGGGTCGTGCAGCGATTCGACGAGCATGGCGACGGCCCGGTTGTGCGTCGCGACCGCGAAGCGGGTGTGCCACTCGGCGGAGAGCTCGAGCGGGTACTCGTCGCCCTCGAGCGCGGCGCTGCTGCGGTCGCAGATCGCGTGCAGCGCGGCGATGTCCTCGTCGGTCGCCCGCTCGCAGACCAGCGTCACGATGCCCAGCTCGAACACCATGCGCGCCTCGGTGACCTCGACGGCGCTCATCGTCGCCAGCGAGATGAGGTCGGCGATGCCGGCCCCGACGAGCCGGCTGCTGGGCGCGGTGACGAACGCGCCGCCACGGGCGCCGACCCGGATCTCGACCAGGCCGTTGGCCTCCAGGACCCGCAGCGCCTCGCGGACGGTGACCCGGCTGACGCCGAACCGCTCGCAGAGCTCCCGCTCGGAGGGCAGCCGGTCGCCGGCGGCCAGCTGCCCCTTGCGGATCAGCACGCGGATCTGGTCGACGATGACCTCGGAGATGCGCCCGACGCTGACCCGGCTGAGCAGGTCACCCTTGCCGGTCAGGGAGCTTCCGGCGGTCGCTGCTTCGGTCGGTCCCTGCGTCGTCACCCCCGCATCCTAGGTGACCGACGGGCGAGACCGTCCGGTCCGCCGGGGTCCGATCACGCTCACGGGTGGATGGCAGGCCCCGACCCGCGCGGTAGGGGATCGTGGCGGACGTACCGGCCGCCGGGGACCAGGGGGCGCAGATGGCCGTCCAGCGCGTAGTGCAACGGGGTCGCGATCGGGACCTCCAGGTCGAGCACCTCCTCCGGGCCGAGTTGGTCCAGGAGGGCGATCAGCGCGCGCAGCGAGTTGCTGTGCGCGGTCACCAGCACGGTGTGACCGGCCCGCAGGTCGGGCGCGAGCGCGTCCTCCCAGCAGGGCCGCAGCCGGGCGGCGACGTCGGCGAGGCTCTCCCCGGTCCGGCGGACGCCGCCGCGGAACGCCGGGGGCGGCGCGGCGTCCCAGGACCGCCGCCACCGCTGGTACTGCGCGCTGCCGTGGCGGTCCCGCACCTCGCCGCGCGTCAGGCCTTCGAGCGCGCCGTAACCCCGCTCGTCGAGCCGCTCGTCCTGGCGGGCCGGGACGAGCGGCCGCCCGGCGGCTGCGAGTGCGAGCGCTCCGGTGCGGACGGCGCGGGTCAGCGTGGAGGTGTGGGACCGGTCCGGCACCAGGCCGGCCTCGCGCAGGAGCACCCCGCAGCGCCGGGCCTGGTCCTCGCCCCGGGGTGTGAGGTCGACGTCGACCCGGCCGGTGAAGCGGTCCTCCGCGTTCCACGCGCTCTCGCCGTGGCGGAGGAGGACGAGCGAGGGCATGTCGTGACCCTAGCCACATGTGTGGTCTAATGGACATACCAATGCTCGATGGGCCCGGGAACGGGTGAGGGACGACGGAGGGGGCAGGGCGTGCCGAAGGTGGTCTACGTCGGGGGCGCCGGTCAAGAGCACGCGGTCGACGCGACGGCCGGTGAGTCGGTGATGGCCGCGGCGGTGAAGAGCGGCGTGCCCGGCATCATCGGGGAGTGCGGCGGCAACGCGTCGTGCGCGACCTGCCACGTATGGGTCCGTGACGAGTTCCTGCACCTCCTCGGCGAGCCGGGCGACGAGGAGGAGGACCTCCTGGAGATGGCGGTGTCCGAACGCCGCGACGGCAGCCGGCTGGGTTGCCAGATCTCCGTGTCCCCGGAGCTCGACGGGCTCACCGTGGACGTCCCGCCGCAGCAGCCGTGAACCGGGAGTTGACGGCGCCCACGATTGGTATGACCATCAGTCCGCTGCGCGGCTGAGGAGAGGGAGACACCGGTGCTTCGTCAGGACATCAACGAGCTGCTGACCCGGACGGGTCCGGGCACGCCGATGGGCGAGCTCTTCCGGCAGTACTGGATGCCCGCCTGCCTCGCGGAGGAGCTCCCGGAGGACGGCTGCCCGCCGATCCGGCTCAAGCTGCTCTCCGAGCGGCTGGTCGCCTTCCGGGACAGCTACGGCCGGTACGGCCTCATCGACGAGTTCTGCGCCCACCGTGGCGCCTCCCTGTGGTTCGGCCGGAACGAGGAGGGCGGCCTGCGCTGCCCGTACCACGGCTGGAAGTACGACACCACGGGTCAGTGCGTCGAGGTGCCGTCGGAGGCCGACAACTCCAGCTTCGCCGAGAACGTGAAGCTGACGTCGTACCCGCTGGTCAAGATCGGTGACGTCCTCTGGACCTACATGGGCGACCCGGCCACGCAGCCACCGCTGCCGGAGTTCGAGTTCGCGCTCACCCCGCCGGAGCACCACTACACCTCCAAGCGCTGGCAACAGAGCAACTGGCTGCAGGCCTTCGAGGGCGGCATCGACTCCAGCCACGTGACCTTCCTGCACTCCGGTGGCCTGAAGAGCGACCCGCTGTTCAAGGGCGCCAAGGGCAACCAGTACAACCTCAACGACAAGAAGCCGTTCTTCGAGGTGGCCGACAGCGACGGCGGCCTGTTCGTCGGCGCCCGGCGCAACGCCGAGGAGGGGTCGTACTACTGGCGGATCACGCCGTGGGTCATGCCCTCGTTCACGATGGTCCCCCCGCGTGGTGACCACCCGATCCACGGGCACTTCTGGATCCCGATCGACGACGAGAACTGCTGGGCCTACAGCTTCGACTACCACCCGATGCGGCCGCTCACCGAGGCCGAGCGGCAGGCCATGATCGACGGGCACGGGGTGCACAGCAAGAACATCCCGGGCACCTACCGGCCCGAGGCCAACATGGACAACGACTACCTGATGAACCGCGAGAAGCAGCGGACCGGGGAGTGGTACTCCGGCGTCGAGGGCATCGCGATCCAGGACTCCTCCCTGCAGGAGAGCATGGGCCCGATCGTCGACCGCACCAAGGAGCGCCTGGTCCCGGCCGACAGCGGGATCATCAAGGCCCGGCAGAAGCTGTACCGGGCCGCGGTCGGGCTGCGCGACAAGGGTGTGACCCCGCCCGGCGTCGACCCGGCGCACCACCACGTCCGCTCGGCCGCCGTCGTCCTGCCGCAGAAGGAGGCGTTCCTCGACGCCGCCCGCGACGACGTCCGCGTCCGCCCCGGCGTCCCGATCTCCTCGGTCTGATCGTGGCTGTCGAGACGCACACGCTGAGCAGCTGCGCCCGGGCGGCCACGGCGGAGGAGGCGCGCTACCGGATCGACCGGCCGATCGCCCCCTCCCGGGCCGGACGGGTCGTGGCCCTCGATGCAGGCGCCGCCGAGGTGCTGCGCCGGACCGCGCAGCAGGAGTGGGCCCATGCCCGCTTCTACGTCTGCGGGCCGGCCGGGTCCGGCACCGAGGACGTCGTGCTGCACACCATCGACGGCGGGCCGGCGACCCTGGCCGACGAGCTGGCCAGCGCCTCGGTCGTCGTCATGGTCGCGACCAGCGACGCCGGCGCGGGCTGCGCCTACACGTTGGGCAAGGCCTGCTGGGAGCGCGGCATCCAGACGGCCGGTCTGGTCCTGGGCGACGGCACGCAGGCCGGCACCGCGGCCTCGTCCGCCGTGGCGGCGCTGCGACCGCACGCCCGGGTGCTGCTGCCCTCGGCCGACGAGGTCGACGTCGTCGACCTGCTGAGCGCGCTCCGTGTCTGAGCGCGTGGGGCTGCGCGACCTGCAGCGGATGAAGGACGACGGGCGCAAGATCGTGGGCGTCGTCGCCTGGGACTACCAGATCGCCCGGATCGTCGACCGCGCCGGCGTCGACCTCGTCTCCGTGGGCGACACGGTGGGTGTCAACCTCTGGGGCCACTCGAACCCCTTCGAGGTGACGATGGAGGAGATGCTCGTCGTCGCCAAGGCCGTGCGCCGCGGCGTCTCGCGGGCGCTGGTCAGCGTCGACTTCCCGTTCGGCCCGCTGCAGGAGGGCACCGACAGCGCCGTCCGCGCGGCCATCCGGTTCGTCAAGGAAGCCGGCGTCGACATGGTGAAGCTCGACGCCGCCTCGGACTACCTGGACGCGGTGGAGGCGGTGAACCGCGCCGGCATCCCGGTGTTCGCCCAGTTCGGCATCACGCCGCAGACGGCGTTGCGCTACGGCGTGGAGTACAAGTCCGTCCCCTCCGCGGCCGACGCGGTGCCGGCCGAGCTTCAGGACGAGATGGTCGCCGAGGCCAAGCGGCTCGAGGAGGCCGGCGCGGCCCTGCTGAACTTCACCAACTCCGGCCCGGTGGTCGGGGCCGCGGTCGCCGCGGCGGTCTCCATCCCGGTGGTGGGCGGCTTCGGTGGCGGCCCGTGGCTCGACGGCCGCATGCGGATGGTCAACGCCGCGATCGGCTACGCGGCCACGGCTCTCGACGGGGCCTCCGACACCTACGTCAACGTCGCGCAGCTGACGCTGGATGCCATGACCACCTACGCGGAGGACGTCCGCGCCGCCCGGCAACTGCCCGGTGGCATCCCCGTCCCGCCCGCGACCTGACCCGACCGATCGAGAGGACGTCCACCGTGCCCACCGCCGTCGTCGACGGGATCGAGACGCGTTACGAGGTGAGCGGCTCCGGACCGGCGCTGCTCATGTTCTCCCCCGGGGGCTTCGACTCCACGCTGGAGAGCTGGCGGACGGTGGGCGTCTACCGGCGGCTGTCCCTGCTGGACCACCTGAGCACCCGCTACACCTGCATCACCTTCGACCGGCGCGAATCGGGCCGCTCCGGGGGGCGGGTGCAGCGGATCCGCTGGGCGGACTACGTCGCCCAGGCCGTCGGGCTCCTGGATCAGCTGGGCATCGCGTCGGCCCACCTCATGGGCGGCTGCGTCGGCTGCTCCACGGCCGCCGCCGTCGCCGTCGCGCACCCGGAGCGGGTCGACAGCATGGTGCTGTACTCGCCGGCCGGTGGTGTCAAGTACCGCATGAAGCAGCACGCCCGGTTCGCCCAGCACCTGTCCTTCGTGGAGGAGCGCGGCCTCGGGGCCGTGGTCGAGCTGATCCGGGGCACCGACCTGGGGTTCACCAAGGACCCGCGGGTGGGCCCCTGGAACAGCGTCGTCCGGACCGACCCCGGGTTCGCCGCCCGGTACGCGGAGCTCGACCCGGAGCGCTACGCCGTGCTGGTGAGCGGGACGGCGCGGCTGATGTTCGACCGCGACACCGTGCCCGGCGCGGAGCCGGAGGACCTGCTCGACCTGGCCACGCCGACGCTGATCGTGCCCGGCCAGGACGACTCGCACGCACCCTCGGCCGCCCGCTACCTGCAGGAGTGCCTGCCGCACGCCGAGTACTGGGATGCGCCCGTCGCGGAGCAGACGGAGGAGACCGCCCCCGCGCGCATCCTGCAGTTCCTCGACGCGGTCCGGCTGCCGGCCGACTGACCGTCCCCTCACTCCCGGGGCCGGCTGTCCACGACGAAGGAGCACCAGAGCGATGCGAACGAGAACGACGTCCAGACGGGCGGCAGGCCGGCACGCGGCCGTGGCGGTGGCGCTCGCCGGAGCGCTCACCGCCTGCGGGTCCGGCGGCGACGCCGAGGACGGGGCGGCGGCGGCCGAGGGGGCGTTCGAGGGGGAGGACCTGGACCTGGTCGTCCCCTACGAGCCCGGAGGCGGCTACGACGCCTACGCCCGGGCCCTCGCCCCCTACCTGGAGGAGTGCACGGGCGCACGCGTCGTCGTCCGCAACGAGCCGGGCGCCGGCGGGCTCGTGGCCACCAACAAGACGGCGGCGGCCCCCGCCTCGGAGAACCGGCTGCAGATCGTGAACACCGTCGGCCTGGTGTCCGCGCAGATCGCCGGCGCCGAGGGCGCCAACTTCGATCTCGACGACCTCAACTGGATCGGCCGGGTCTCCGCACCCCCGAACGTGGTCGTCGTGTCCCCGGACAGCCGTTTCCAGACGTGGCAGGACATCGTCGACGCCGAGGAGACGGTGCGCTTCGTCGCCCAGGGCCCGGGGGCGAACGACTACATCGCACCGACCATCCTCGGCGAGGCCTACGGCTTCCCCTACGAGATCGTCACCGGGTTCGCCGGCTCGACCGAGGCCCGCCAGGCCGTCGTCGCCGGGAACGCCGACGCGCACGCCCTGCCGGTCGACAGCCAGCTGGGAGCGATCGAGTCCGGTGACGTCCGCCCGGTCGTGACCGTCGACGACGAACCGGACCCGCTGCTGCCCGACACCCCCGCGATCAGCGACACCGAGGCGGCCGACGCCGACGCGCAGACCATCGTCGACAACCTCATCGCGATGGGGCAGACCGGTCGCTCGCTGATCGCCTCCCCGCAGATGGAGGAGGACCGGGTCGCGGCGCTGCGCGAGGGCTACCAGTGCGCGATCGGGAACCAGGAGCTGGTCGACGAGCTGGAGAGCCAGCAGCGGCCGCTGAACCCGCTCAGCGGGGAGGAGACCGCCCAGCTGGTGCGCGAGGTGCTCGACTCGCCGGAGGAGTTCCAGCAGCTGGTCGTCGACAGCTACTGATCCGCGAGCCCCGGAGGGGGTGGTTCCCCGGGTCGACGACCCGCGGAACCGCCCCCTTCGTGCAACCGGGGGCACGACGCACGACGGCGCCCCGCGGGAGTCCCGCGGGGCGCCGTCCGGTGCTGCTGGGGTGCAGCCGGCGATCAGGCCTGGCCGGCGAGCTCGCCGATCCGGGCGGCCGACGAGGTGTACTCCGGCGCGTCCTCCAGGTAGGCGACGTTGTCGTAGCCCAGGTGCTTGAAGAGGCGGTTCTGGAAGGAGAGCACGCGCAGCGGCGTGCCGTCGGCGGCGAAGATCTGGCAGATGTGGTTCTGCGGCACGTAGACCGTGTCGCCCTGGGTGAACTCGTGGCGGGTGGGCTCCTTGGCGATGCGGGCGTAGTACTTCTCCGCGATCTCGGACTCCACCTCCCACATGAGGGCGTAACCCTCGCCCTCGAGGATGTAGTGCACCTCGTCGGCCATCTTCCAGTACTTGCCCGAGCGGCTGCCTGCGGGCACCTGGAGCTCCAGGGCATCCACCGAGAACTGGCGCGCGTCGGTGCGCTCGGGCGCGTTCATCACGCGCACCCGACCGAGCTGGGTGGTCTCCCACGTGCAGTCGGACGGCTTGATGACCTTCTTGCGGTCGAGGACGCCCGGCGTCCAGATCTGCGACCAGTCCTCGCGGGGCCCGAACTTGTCCTCGTTCTCCACGGGGCCGCTGCGGCCCTGCTGGATGAGACCCATGAACATGAACGTGCACTTCGCCTTGACGACGAGCGCGACGGCCTTCTCCGGGTAGGGGTTGAAGTGCCGGTGCACCGAGTCGGTGTGGACGAAGACGAGGTCGTCCTTCTCCCAGTCGTAGCGCTGGTCGTCGTGGATCTCGTACCCGCGGCCCTCGAGGATGTAGAAGGCGGCCTCGTTCTGGTGGCCGTGGCCGTGGTTGCTCGACTCGCCCGGGAGCTCCACGAAGTGGACCTGCAGGGTCTGGGTGAGGAACTCCTCGTCGCCCGGGCCGATCCGCCACCAGGTGCGGCTCTGCTCGCTGTCGCCCGAGTGCCCGATCTTGGCGTCGTCCACGACGATGGTGTCGTCACGGACCCGCTCGGCGGCCAGCTGGGCCTTGCGGAAGTGGCCCAGCCCGTAGGTCTCCGAGGTCAGTCCCCTGACGAAGACGCGGCCCTTTTTCCCCATGTCTGCCTCCTTGTCGGCCCGGTGCGCGCTCGTGCGCACACATCCCGGAGCCGCCCTGTAGCGTGCGTGCGAATGGTATGACCATCATGTCATGTCGTCCGTCACAGTCCAAGGTCTGCCGAGAGGGCGACGATCCCTCCGCGGCTCCGGCCTCGGCCAGGGAGTGCGATGCTGCTGATCGACAACGAGGCGACGGCGAGCGTGCTGCGGATGCCCGCGGTCGTCGACGCCCTCGAGAGGGCCTACCGCGACCTGGCCGCAGGCGAGGCCGTCTGCCGGCCGCGCATCGACATGTCCTTCCCGATCGACGACCGGTCGACCTACCGGTGGGGGACGATGGAGGGCGGCTCGGCCGCCTCCGGCTACTACGCCATCCGGATGAAGTCCGACGTGCTGACGTACACCGAGTACGGCGGAACGCGCACGCAGGAGAAGCACTGCGTGCAACCGGGCACCTACTGCGGGCTGGTCCTCCTCCTCTCCACCCGCACCGGTGAACCGCTGGCGATCCTCAACGACGGCGTGCTGCAGCACATGCGCGTGGGCGCGGACTCCGCGATCGGCACGAAGTACGCCGCCCGGGAGGACGCCCGGGTGCTGGGGATGCTCGGCTCGGGCGGGATGGCCCGCAGCCACCTCGAGGCGCTGCTGACCGTCCGGCCGCTGGAGCGGGTGCAGGTCTACAGCCCCACCGAGGCCAACCGGGAGCAGTACGCCCGGGAGATGGCCGAGCAGCACGGCCTCGAGGTCGTCGCGGTCGACGGACCCCGGGACGTCTTCCGCGGGGCCGACATCGTCGCCGGCTGCACCGACGCCGCTGCCGACGTCGTGATCGGCGACTGGCTGGAGCCGGGGACCCACGTCACCTGCATCGGCGGACGGCCGGACGCCCGTGCCCGTCAGCGCTTCGATGCCTGGCTCCGCCTCGGGACGGCACCGGCGCCCCTGAACGACCCGACCTGGCGGCCGACCGACGAGTACCTCTCCTACGCCGCACGGCCGGATGACCCGGTGCGGGACGAGCACACGCGCGGTACGGTCCGCCGGCCGCCGGAGGGGCCGGACGGCCCCCGGCTGGTTGCCCTGGAGGACGTGCTGGACGGCAGCGCGACCGTGCGCACCAGCGACGCGGAGATCACCTTCTCCGAGCGCGGCAACATCCAGGGGGCGCAGTTCTTCGCCGTGGCCGGCCACGTCTACGAGCAGTGCCGCGAGCGCGGTCTGGGCCGCGAACTGCCGACGGCGTGGTTCCTCCAGGACATCCGGGACTGACGATGCGGCTGCCGACCGGTGTCGGGTGCAGGGTCCGGGTGCCGAGGCGTCCGGTGCCCCCGATCGGGCCGGGATGACCGGCCCCCGTCAGCTGCTGGGCGTCTTCCGCACGTTCCTCGGAGTGGGCGCGACGACCTTCGGTGGGATGTGGGCGGCCACCGGCAAGCTGGAGCGCGACCTGGTCGACCGCACCGGCTGGCTCCCCAAGGAGGAGCTGCGGGCGTCCTTCGTGCTGGCCACGTTGATCCCGGCGCCGCGGTTCCTCGGCCTCGGCGGGCTGGTCGGGTTCCGGGTGGGGGGCTGGGCCGGGGCGTTCCTCGGGGCGCTGGGCCTGGTCCTGCCCGCCTCGTTGCTGGTCCTCGCCGCGGCGGTGGTCGTCGGGCCCGAGCTGCTGGGCGGGCCTCTCGCGCCGCTGATCCGGGCGGTCAGCATCGCGATCGTCGGCATCCTCTTCGGCAACGCCTACCGCCAGCTCCGCGGCGAGAAGGGCAGCCGGCGGCACCGGCAGACCGGCATCGCCCTGAGCGCGGCGATCTTCGTCTCGGTCGTCCTCGGCGCGCCCCTGCTGGTGTCGGCGGTGGTCGGCTTCGTCGTCGGCGCGCTCCTGCTCCGGCCGGGACCGACGGGCGAGGACCGGTAGTGGACGGCGTCGGTGTGCTGGAGATCTTCCTGCTCGTGCTGGTCTCGGCGCTGTTCTCCTTCGGCGGCGGCAACGGCCAGATCCCGCTGATCCAGGGCCGGTGGGTCGAGCCCGGCCGCCTCGCGCCGGAGCTGTTCTCCTTCTCGCTCGCGGTCACCTACCTGGCCCCGGGCCCGCGCGCGGGCTTCCTCGCCGGCGTCGGCTACTACCTCGCCGGCCTGCCCGGGGCGGGTGCGGCCGTCCTCGGCATCCTCGTGCCGACCGTGCTCGGAGCCGGCGCGGTGAGCGCGGCGCTGCACCGGATGCAGCGCATCCTGCGCCGGATCAAGCCCTCGTCCGGCTACGTCATCGCCGGGCTCATCGCGGCGGCGGCCTGGGGCATCGCCGCACCGCTGGAGCTGCTGCCGGCCGAGCTGCTGGCCGTGACCGTGGTCGCGGTGGTGATCGCCCGGTGGGACGTCGATCCGCTCAAGGTCGTCCTGGCGGCCCTGTCGCTCGGCCTCCTCTGGTCCCTGCTCGTGACCTGACCGCTGCCGCCGATCAGGTGGGGGTCGTGCGCGTCCCGGGTTCGACCGCGCCTGCCGGGCCGGCCACCTCCCCGGCCCGACGGCGCAGACGGCGCAGGGTGGGCAGCAGCGCGAGGGCCGCGGCGGCGGGGGCCAGGCCGCTGAGGAGCAGCCCCGTCCGCGAGCCGAACTGCTCGCAGACCCAGCCCAGCAGCGGTCCGCCGATCGGCGTGCTGCCCAGGAAGACCGTCGCGTGCAGGGCGATGACGCGGCCCTGCATCGAGGCGTCGGCGCTCAGCTGCAGCAGCACCCGGGCGAGGGTGTTGAAGCTGATGTTGGTGATGCCCAGCCCCACGAGCAGCGCGAGGGCGACGACGAGCCCGGGCGCTCCGGCCAGCAGCACGCTGACGAGGGAGAAGCCGCCGGCCCACAGCAGGAGCGACCACGAGGTGATCCGCTCCCGGCCGGCATTGGCGAGGGCGCCGATGACCGCGCCGGCGCCCATCGCCGACGTGAGCCATCCGTAGGTCGCCGCACCACCGCCCAGCGCGTCGCGGGCGAACAGGGGTAGCACCACCCGGAAGTTCTGGCCGAACAGGGCGACGACGGCTACGAGCAGCATGCAGGCCCGCAGGTCGGGACGGTGCCACACGTAGCGCAGGCTCTCGATCGCCTGACCCCGCCGGCGGGGAACGGGTTCGCCGCGGCGGAGCCGGTGGGCGTCGACGCGCCAGAGGCTGAGCAGCACACCTACGAAGGAAGCGGCGTTGACGGCGAAGGCCATCCCGCTGCCGGCTGTGGCGATGAGGACCCCGGCGGCGGCCGGACCGAGCAGGCGCCCCAGGTTGTGGATCGTGGAGTTGAGCGACTGCGCGTTGACGTAGTCCTCCGGGCCGACCATCTCGGTGACGAAGGCCTGCCGCGCCGGTACGTCGAGCACCGTGACCAGGCCCAGGCCCAGAGCCAACCCGAAGACCATCCACAGCTGGACCGTCCCGGTGAGGGTGAGCACCGCCAGGACCGCGGCGAGGACGGCGCTGGCCGCCTGGGTGCCCATGATGGTGCGGCGCCGGTCCAGCCGGTCGACGAGCACGCCACCCCAGAGCCCGAGCAGCAGGGTCGGCACCGCCTGGAGAGCGGTGGCCACCCCGACGGCCACCGCGGAGTCGGACAGCTCCAGCACGAGCCAGTCCTGCGCCACCCGCTGCATCCAGGTGCCGACGACGCTGACCGCGTGGCCGGCGAAGAAGGTGCGGTAGTTCGGCACCTCGAGGGATCGGAAGGTGCGCCGCCCCCAGGAGCGGAACCGGCTGGTGCCGTCGGTCCTCGTCCCGCGTCGCCGGGTGGACCAGGAGCACCGCATGGTCGGGCCCCCTCTTGACGCCTGGTCTGAAGGTATTACCTTAAGCACATTGTGACGGCCCCCACGCTGCCGCCCCGCTCGAAGGAGTCCTCATCGTGGTCGATCCTCCGCTCGTCGCCGTCATCGGGCTGGGCGCGATGGGTGCCCCCGTCGTGCGGCACCTCCTCACCGGCGGCGTGTCGGTCCAGGTCCACGACCTGGACCCCGCCGCGGTCGAACGCGCCGTAGCGCGCGGGGCGCGACCGGTCGCTGCGCTCGGCGACCTGGCGCGGGGAGCGGGCCTGGTCGCCGTCTTCGTCCCCACCGACGACGACGTCCGCAGGGTCTGCCTCGGGGAGGACGGGCTGCTGGCCGGCTGTGCGGAGGGCGCCGTGGTGCTGCTCTGCTCGTCGGTGCGCCCCGAGACCTGCCAGGCGGTGGCCGACGCCGCGCCCCCGGGGGTGGCCGTCCTCGACGCCGCCCTGACCGGCGGGGTGCGCGGTGCCGAGGCCGGCGAGATCAACCTCCTCGTCGGGGGTGACGCCGGCGTCCTCTCCCGGATCGGGCCACTGCTGGAGCCGTGGACGAAGGCGGTGCACCACCTCGGTCCCCTCGGGGCCGGCCAGGTCGGGAAGACGGCCAACAACCTCGTGCACTGGGCACAGATCTCGGCGATCACCGAGGCGCTCGAGCTGGCGCGCCGCGGGGGAGTGTCGGTGCCGCTCCTGCGGGCCGCGCTGCAGGACGGTCCGACCGACTCGCGCACGCTGCGGGAGCTGGAGCAGATGCACCTGACCTGGCACGCCAAGGACCTGGCCAACACGGCCGACCTGGCCCGGCGGGTCGGCATGGACGTGCCGGTCGCGGAGACCGCCCGGCAAGTCATGGCGGGGACGACGGTCGGCGACGTGGCGCGCCTGCTCGCCGACGGACCGTTGCGCGCGCCCGGGGTTGTGTAACGGTCGCATAACGGCCTGGTCGAATGGTTAGACCATGTCGACTCGGGTGTGTTGACTGCATCACACCCTGCACGAGAGGGACCCGGGTCGAGCCCGGGACGGCACAGGAACCACCCCCGTTCACGGGCCTACCGGCCCCGTCCTCGATGGAGAGGCACATGCGGAACCGCCCCCTGGTCCCCCTGGTCAGTCTGGCCGCCGTGGCACTGATGACGTCGGCGTGCGGCGGCTCGCCGACCGCCACCGCCGAAGGTGGCGGCGGTGGCCGCGACTCCTCCGCCGAGGCCGTCGCCGCCGCCGAGACCTACGACCGCCTCAACGGCCTGTCCGGCCAGGAGCGGACCGACGAGCTCGTCGCCTGCGCGGAGGAGGAGGGGGAGCTGAACGTCTACACCTCCAACACCGACATGGAGAAGCTGATCGACGGGTTCACCGACGAGTACGACATCGAGGTGAACAACTACCGGGCCAACTCCGAGTCGGTGCTGCAGCGGATCCTGCAGGAGGACGAGGCCGGCTACTACGGGGCCGACGTCCTCGAGACCAACGCCCTCGAACTCGGCGTCGCCTCGGACGAGGGCCTGCTCCACCCGTACGAGAGCGAGCTGCGCGACTCCGTCCGCGAGGAGGGCCGCGAGGACGAGAACTGGACCGCCACCCGGTTCAACGCCTTCGTCGTCGGCTGGAACACCGACCTCGTGCCGCCGGGGGAGGAGCCCACGTCCTTCGAGGAGCTCGCCGAGCCGCAGTGGAAGGGCAAGGTCTCCCTCGAGGTCGGGGACGTCGACTGGTTCACCGCGCTGCACGACTACTACGTCGAGGAGCAGGGGATGAGCGAGGACGAGTTCACCGAGTTCATGACCCGGCTGGCGTCCAACTCCCAGGTCGCGAAGGGCCACACCACCCAGGGCGAACTGCTGTCGGCCGGCCAGTTCGCCGTCACCGCGTCCTCCTACAGCCACACCATCGACAAGGCCGCCGCCGGTGGGGCCCCCGTCGCCTGGCGCCCGGCGAACGGCGAGCCCGTGCAGCCGATCGTCGTGCGGCCCAACGGCATCGGCCTCGTGAAGACCGCGACCAACCCGTGCGCGGCCACGCTGTTCGTCGACTACGAGCTCACCGGTGGCCAGGAGGTCTTCGCCGAGGCCTTTCGGATCGGGGCCATCGAGGGCGGCGAGGACCCGCTCGAGGGCCTCGAGGTCTTCCCCGTGCCGGAGGAGAAGCTGCTCGAGGACCCCGACACCTGGAACAAGGCCTACGAGGACGTCGTGGCCAACGGCCAGGCACTCGACTGATCGCCCGATCCACCGCCCGACCGACGCCCCCCTGAACCCCCCGAGAAAGTGAGCACAGCCATGCGGATGCCCCGCACCCTCGCCCGCACCGCTCTCGCCGCCGGCGCCGTCATGGTCCTGGCCGCCTGCGGTGGCAACCCGACCGCGGCGCCGGCCGGTGACGCCGGTGGCCCGGAGGCCTCCGGCCCCACCGAGGCCGAGCAGCTCTACGAGGAGATTGCCGGGCTGTCCGGCCAGGAGCGCCGTGACCGGCTGGTCGAGCTGGCCGCCGAGGAGGACGGCCTCAACCTCTACACCTCGATGAACGCCGACATGGTGGACGCCGTCACGGAGGCCTTCGAGGACGAGTTCGACATCGAGCCGAGCGTCTACCGGGCCGGTTCGGAGACCGTCCTGCAGCGCATCCTGCAGGAGCAGGAGGCCGGCTTCCCCGGCAACGACGTGGTCGAGACCAACGCCACCGAGCTCATGGCCCTCCAGCAGGAGGACGTCATGGCGCAGTGCGCCTCCCCGGAGCGGATGGAGGAGGTGCCCGAGGCCGGCAAGTACGAGGACTGGGTCGCGACGCGGTTCAACCTGTTCGCCCCGAGCTGGAACACCAACATCATCTCCGATCCCCCGGAGGTGTGGGAGGACCTGGCCGACCCGAAGTACGACGGCCAGCTCGCCCTCGAGCTCGGTGACTACGACTGGTACATGGCCCTGACCGACTACTGGCTGGAGCAGGGCAAGAGCCAGGAGGAGGTCGACCAGCTCTGGGCCGACATCGTCGACGGTGCCAAGGTGGTCAAGGGCCACACGGTCATGGGTGAGCTGATGAGCGCCGGCCAGTACGGCCTGGCCTCGTCGAACTACACCTACATCGTCGAGGCGATGAAGGCCTCCGGCGCGCCGCTGGAGACCCAGCCCTACGTCAACCCGGTCATCGCCCGGCCCAACGGCGGCAGCTGCATGAAGACCGCGCAGAACCCGGCCACCGCCATGCTGTTCATGGACTGGTTGCTCACCGAGGGCCAGGAGGTCCTCGCGGCCGCGGAGGCGACCCCGTCCACCGCCGAGATCGAGACCGAGATCGTCGCGGTCGACGGCCAGAAGCTGCTCGACGAGGGCTCCGAGTGGAGCCAGCGCTACGACGACCTGCTCTCCGGCGTCGAGCAGGTCAGCGACTGATCCCGGCCGGGGCGGCGCCGCACACGTGCGGTGCCGCCCCGCCCGCACCGGCCCGGCGAAGGCCGGGCCGCCTTCCACCCGCACCACCACAGACGAAGGAGTGATCCCCCGGGATGACCGCCAACCTCGCCGATCCGGCGGTGACACCGGAGGAGCTGCGCCGGCCCGCCGACGGCCCGCCGGAGCCTCGAGCGGCACGGTGGCGCTGGCCGCTGACGCCCAAGATGTTCATCGTCGCCGGTGTGGCCGCAGCGATCGGCTACCTGGCGCTGGTGCCGCTGGGCTACCTCATCTGGGGCACCTTCTTCGACGCGCAGGGCCTGGACCTGGGCAGCTTCGAGCGGGCCTACGGCGATGGCCGCATGGGGGAGCTGTGGGGCAACTCCCTCGCCTTCGCCGGCGGCGCCGCGCTGCTGTCGATCACCGTGGGCACGACCCTGGCCTACCTCAACGTGCGGACGGCGGTCCCGTTCAAGGCGCTCTTCTTCGCCGCGTCGATCGTGCCGCTGATCGTCCCGGGCATCCTGTACACGGTCTCGTGGATCTTCCTGGCCAGCCCGCAGATCGGCTTGCTCAACGCCTTCCTCGAGCCGATCCTCGGCACGGCCCCGTTCAACATCTTCACGATCTGGGGGATGATCTGGGTCGAGGGCCTGCACTCCTCGCCGATCGTCTTCCTGCTGATGGTGGCGGCGTTCCGGTCGATGGACCCCTCGCTCGAGGAGTCCGCGCTGATGTCCGGCGCCACCCGCCTGCAGACGCTGCGCAAGGTGACCCTCCCGCTGGTGCGGCCCGCCCTGCTCTCCTCGATCCTGGTCATCCTGATCACCAGCCTCGAGTCCTTCGAGGTGCCGGCGCTGCTCGGGCTGCAGAACGGCATCTACGTCTTCACCAGCCGCATCTACTTCGTGCTCCGGAGCTACCCGCAGGACCTCGGCGCGGCCGGCGCCCTCGCGGTGAGCCTCCTCGCCGTCGCCGTCATCGGTGTCGCCGTCACCCGGCTGCTGGCCGGGAAGGGCAGCAAGACCTACCAGACGGTCACGGGCAAGGGCTTCCGGCCGCGGCCGCTGGACCTGGGCAAGTGGAAGCCGGTCGTCGGCGTCGGCATCCTGTTCTACTTCTTCGTCACCGTGGTCGGCCCGCTGCTGGTGCTGCTCTACGCCGCCCTGCTGCCCTTCTACCAGGCGCCGTCGTGGGAGGCGATCTCCTCCTTCACCCTCGACAACTTCGCCCAGGTGTTCGAGATGAACTCCGCGGCCCGGGCCCTGAAGAACAGCCTGATCCTGGGCATCGGCGCGGCGACGATCGTGATGGGCCTGATGGCGATCGCGGCCTGGATCTCGGTCCGGTCCACCATCCCGGGCAGGGGCATCGTCGAGCAGCTGAGCTTCGTGCCGCTGGTCATCCCCGGCATCGTGCTCGGCCTGTCGATCTCCTTCGTCTACCTGCGCTTCCCGCTGCCGATCTACGGGACGATCCTGATCCTGCTGATCGCCTACTGCACCAAGTACATGCCCTACGGCATGCGCTACGCCTCGACGTCGATGACCCAGATCTCCAGCGAGCTCGAGGAGTCGGCGATGGTCAGCGGCGCCAGCTGGTGGACGACGTTCCGCCGGGTGCTGCTGCCCCTGCTGTCGCCGGGCATCACGGCCGGGTTCATCTACATCCTCGTCGTCAGCTTCCGCGAGCTGTCCAGCTCGATCCTGCTGTACAGCCCGGGCAACGAGGTGCTCTCCATCCTCATCTGGGAGCAGTTCGAGAACGGGTCCTTCAACGTCCTGGCCGCCATCGGCGTGCTCATGGTGCTGGCCCTGATGTTCATGGTCACGGTCGCGTACAAGCTCGGCGCCAAGGTGGGCCTGCGTGAGGACTGAGCCGACCGCCTGCACCCGTCCCGACCCCACCCCCCAGCCACTTCCCGCGCACGTGCTCCGAGTCGGAAAGGACTCCCGAATCCCATGCTGAGGATCGACAACCTCGTCAAGTCCTTCGGTGGCGAGAAGTCCCGAGGCAAGAAGAAGACCGCGAGCAGCGCCGCGGTGTTCGCCGTCAACAACGTGAGCTTCGAGGTCAAGGAGGGGGAGCTGTTCACCCTGCTCGGCCCCTCCGGCTGCGGGAAGACCACCACGCTGCGCTCGATCGCGGGGCTGGAGAAGCCCGACAGCGGCACCATCTCCGTCGGTGACCGGGTGATGTTCTCCTCCACCGGCAGGGGGCGCACGGTGAACATGCCGGCCAACAAGCGCGGTCTGGGCATGGTGTTCCAGTCCTACGCGATCTGGCCGCACATGACCGTGTTCGACAACGTGGCCTTCCCGCTGCAGGTGCGCGAGCGCTCCGACCGGCCGTCGAAGAAGGTGATCGCCGAGAAGGTCGAGCGGGTGCTCGCGACCATGCAGCTGTCCGAGCAGTCCGGCCGGCAGGCGACCAAGCTCTCGGGTGGCCAGCAGCAGCGTCTCGCCCTGGCCCGGGCCCTGGTCATCGAGCCGCCGCTGCTCCTGCTCGACGAGCCGCTGTCCAACCTGGACGCCAAGCTGCGGGAGTCCCTGCGCTACGAGCTCAAGCGGCTGCAGCGGGAGCTGGGCATCACCTCGGTGTACGTGACCCACGACCAGGTCGAGGCGCTCGCCCTCTCCACCCAGATCGCCGTCATGGAGCGCGGCGGGGTCGTGCAGCTCGGCAAGCCGCGCGACATCTACGAGCAGCCGGCCAACAAGTTCGTCGCCGAGTTCATCGGCACCTCGAACTTCATCCCCGGCACGGTGGCCTCCCAGCGGGCCGGCCGGCACTGCGTCGAGACGTCCAACGGGATCCTGTACCTGGAGTCGGCGTCCCAGCTGCCGGTCGGGTCGGAGGTCGTCGTCTCGATCCGCCCGGAGGCCGTCGAGCTCTCCACCACGGCCCGGGGCGAGCAGGTCGCCAACGAGTGGCAGGGCACCGTCGTCACCCGCGCCTTCCTGGGCGATGCGGTCGACCACGTGGTCGCCGTCGGCGAGCACGAGGTACGCGCCCGGGTGAACCCGTCGGTGTCGATCGAGTCGGGCACCTCGGTGTACCTGCAGCTGGACCCGTCGAAGATCTCCCTCGTGCCGGTGAACTGAGTGCCCCGCCCGGCGGTCTTCGGCAACCGCGACTTCAACCTCTACTGGGCGGGGGTGGTCCTCAGCCAGATCGGCACCCGCGGCACCGTCGCGGCGAACTACTTCCACGTCTACGCGCTGACCGACTCGATCGCCTACACCGGGTTGGTCGGCGCGGGGCAGGCGGTGGCGCTGCTGCTGCTCAGCCCGCTGGGCGGAGCCCTCGCCGACCGGTACGACCGCCGGCGGCTGCTGCAGGGGGCGCAGGCGGTGGCGCTGGCGGTCGCGCTGGTGCTGACCGTGGTGACCCTGTCCGGGGCGGTGCAGGCCTGGCACGTCATCGTCAGCGTGCTGTTCACGACGGCGGCGGCGACGTTCGACCAGCCGGCGCGCCAGGCCCTCATCCCGGCGCTGGTGGGGCGCAAGCACATCGGCGAGGCCATCGCGCTGCTCAACCCCTCCCGCGAGGTGGCGGTCCTGGTCGGCCCGCTGCTGGCCGGGCTGCTCATCGCGGTGGGCGGCCCCGGCCTGATGTACCTGGTCGACGTCGTCACCTATGCCGTGCTGGTCGTGGTGCTCGCCTTCATCAGGACACCGCGGCTGGTGAGCGACAAGGCGCCGCCGGCGTCGATCTTCGGCAGCATCGCGGAGGGGGCCCGCTACGTCGTCCGCCGGCCGCTGATCACCAGCCTCATGGGGCTGGACCTCTCGGCCACCGTGCTCTCGGCCTACCGGGTCCTGCTGCCCGCGCTCGCCACCGACGTGCTGGCGGTGGGTGCCACGGGCTACGGGGTGCTCTCGAGCGCCCCGTCGGCGGGCGCGCTGCTGGCCACCTACACGATCTTCCGGGTGGTCAAGGGCTCGCGTCGGCAGGGCCGGGTACTGCTGGCCTCGACGTTCCTCTACGGCATCGCGGCGATCGGACTGGCGCAGTCGCCCGTCGTCTGGCTGGCCGTCGGGGCGGCGCTGCTGCTCGGCGCCTTCGACGCGATGGCCACCACGATCCGGCACGCGGCGGTGCAGATCGACACCCCCGACGAGATCCGGGGACGGGTCACCGCCTTCTACCAGATGTCCTCCCGCGGTGGCCCGGCGATCGGTGACGTGGCCATGGGGGCCTTCGCCGGGGTGGTGGGCCCGGTCGTGGCGCTCACCGTCGGCGGCGTCGGCCCGATGCTCGTGGCGCTGGGCTTCTGGTCGCGGCCCAACGTCGTCCGGGACTACCAGGGACAGGTCGAGGAAGAGCCGGTGGAGCAGCCCGCGGAGCCGGTGGCGCCGCCGGACGCCCGACCGCTCGCGGGCGAGACCCGCAAGACCTGACCCCCCCCGACCCGGTGGGGCCCGGCCGCCGTACGGCGCCGGGCCCCACCGTCTCCACCTCTGCTACTTGGGCTGGCAGACCACGTCGACGAGGGCCGGCGTGCCGGTGGCGAGCACGTGCTCGGCGGCGCGGCGGACGGCGTCCCGGATGTCGTCGGGGTCCTCGATCGGCCCCTCGGCCCACCAGCCGAAGGACCTGGCCAGCGCGGCGAAGTCCGGCGCAGGTGTGTCGATGGCCATGCCGATGTGCGCGCGGGAGACCGGGGTGCCGCGCTGGCGGGCCAGCCGCTCCTGGTGCTCCCAGTCGTTGTAGTACGCGCGGTTGTTGAACATGACCACCAGCAGCGGCAGCTCGTACCGGCTGGCCACCCAGAGGGCGCCGGCGTCGAACATCAGGTCGCCGTCGGGCTGCAGGTCGACCACGAGCCGGTCGGTGCCCTTGTGCGCCAGCGCGACGCCGAGGGAGATGCCGATCTGCGTCGCGGTGCCCAGCTGCTTGCCCGGGTGCCGGTGCGGGGCGTCGAAGTCCCAGGTGCGCAGCGCCCACTCCGCGGCCGTGCCGGCGGTGAGCACCCAGTCGTGCTCCTGGACGACCGCCCAGACCTCCTCGGCCAGCCGGGACGTGGACACGGGGACCTCGTCCCGCTTCTCGGCGGCCGTGGCCCGCCAGCCGGCCCACACCTCGTCGTGCCGGGCGGTGAGGTCCTCGCGCCAGGCCTGGCGGAGGGCGGCGCGCGCGTCGTCGTCCGCGGCGACGAGGCGGCGGCACTCCTCGAGCAGCAGCGGCAGGGCCACCGCGGTGTCCGCGGTGATCTGCAGGTCGGTCGGCAGCAGTTCGGCGTAGTCCTCGCTCCAGGAGGAGATGCCGACGTCGTTGAAGCCGATGTCGAGCACGGTCGTGCCCGGGGCGAGTTTCGACTGGATGCTCCGGGTGACCGAGTCCAGCTTCTGGGTCGGCTTGCCCATGTCCTTGACGTCGACGAACAGCACGCAGTCGGCGTCCTCGAGCGCAGTGCTGCCGGTGACGTTCAACGGGTGCCGGTTCGGGAAGTTCAGCCGCCAGTGCGTCTCGACGACGCCGATGCCGACCGTCTCGGCCAGGTCGACGAGCGTGGAGAAGCTCTGCGGGTCGCGTCCGGCGTACGAGGGGACGATCACCGGGCGCTGCGCGGCGCACAGCATCTCGGCCAGCCGCCGCAGGGCCTGCGGTTCCGGCGCCAGCCGGGAGGGGACGGCGGCCAGCCGGGGCAGGTCGTCCAGCGGCACCGGCTCGAGAACCGGCGACTCCTGCAGGCCCGCGTCGAGGGCGATGTAGACCGGCCCGCGGGGCTCCTCCATCGCGATCCGGTGGGCCCGCGCCAGCACGGTCTGCACCGACGGCAGGCTGCGCGGCTCGTGGTCCCACTTGGTGTAGGCGCGCACCGCCTCGCCCTGCACGTTCGCCGAGTGGATCCAGTCGATGTTGGGCCGCCGCCGGTCGTGCTCGGCCGGGCCGGAGCCGCCGAGGACGATCACCGGGGTGCGGTCGATGTAGCTGTAGTAGACGCCCATCGTGCCCTGCAGCAGGCCGACCAGGTCGTGCAGGAGCACCGCCATGGGCTCGCCGGTGGCCTTGGCGTAGCCGTGCGCCAGGGCGACGGCGATCTTCTCGTGCGGGCACTCGATCATCTCGATCGCATCACCGCCGTAGTTGACCAGCGAGTCGTGCAACCCACGGAACGACGAGCCCGGGTTCAGCGCGACGTAGCGCAGGCCGAGCCCCCGGAGGACGTCGACCATGACGTCGGAGCCCCACTCGGGCTTGTCGTAGGGGGCGAAGTTGCCGCCGCGGTCGTGCTCCCTCTCGTAGGAAGCAGGGTCCTTGCCACTGGCGTCGGGCCGGTCGGTCATGCGGGGGCTCCTGTGGTCGGGGATGGGCGGTCGAGGGCGGCCAGCACCTCGTCGGTGCTGCGCACCCGGCAGATCCGGGGGAACACCTCGTCGGCGAAGAAGGAGCGCTGCGGCTCCCGGCCGGTCAGGCCGTCGCGGACGACGACGACCTGGAGATCCAGATCGCGGGCGGCGTAGGCGGTGGCGGCGATCCCGACGTGCGTGGAGCCGCCCACCAGCAGCAGGGTGTCGGCGCCCCGTGCCCGCATCGTCGGGAGCAGGCAGGTGCCCTCGAGCGCGGACCAGCGGTGCTTGGGGACGTCGACGTCCTCCGGGCGCTGCCCGAGCTCGGCCAGCGTGCGGTACGCCGCGTCCCCGGAGCCGGCGGGCGGGCGCTGGGGGCGCGGGTGGCCGGGGCCGAAGGCGCGGTGGGCGCCGTCCAGGTCCGACAGGGAGCGGGCCAGGTCCAGCCCGTCGGCGCGGTGGTCGGCGCGGGCCCAGGCGACGACGACGCCGCGCTCGCGGCACCCGTCGGCCAGCCGCCGCACCGTCGGGACCACCCCGGCGGCCTCGGCCGCGGCGCGGTAGTGCTCGAGCAGGTCGAAGACGCAGAGCACGGTGCGCTCCGGGTCCAGCCGCTCCTCCCCGCGGAAGAGGCCGGGGTCGGCCGCCGCGCTCACAGCAGCGTCACGGTGACGGCCTTCTCCCGCGTGTAGGAGACCAGCTCCTCCGGCCCGTTCTCCTGGCCCAGGCCGCTGCGCTTCCACCCGCCGAAGGGCATGCCGGTGGGCCGGCGCCCGGTGCCGTTGACGTACACGTAGCCGGCCTCGACGGCGGCGGCGGTACGCACCGCGGTGCTCACGTCGTTGGTCCAGATGTTGGCGGTGAGCCCCAGCGGCAGCGCGTTGGCCCGCCGGACGACGTCGTCGACGTCGCGCCAGCCGAGCACCGCCATGACCGGGCCGAAGATCTCCTCCCGGACGACGGTCATCCCGTCGTCGAGATCGGTGAGGACGGTCGGCCGCAGGTAGTACCCCCGGTCCAGCCCGGCAGGCCGGTCACCCCCGTAGGCGACCGTGGCCCCCTCCCGGCGCGCCGTCTCCACGAGGCCGGTCACCCGTTCGTAGTGGGCGCGGAAGGACAGCGGGCCGACCTCCGTCTCCTCGTCGTGCGGGTCGCCGATCCGCAGCTCGTCGAGGCGGCGGTGGAGGGCGTCCAGGAAGGGGCCGCGCACGTCGTCGTGCACGAACAGCCGCGTGCCCGAGCCGCAGCTCTGCCCGGTCGAGCGGACGATGTTCATCCCCGCCACCGCGGCCCGCGCGGCCCGCTCCGGGTCGGCGTCCGGGAAGACCAGCACCGGGTTCTTCCCGCCCAGCTCCAGGGACACGTGCTTGATCTCGTCGGCCGCGGCGTGCAGCACCGCGCGGCCGGTGGGCACCGAGCCGGTGAACGCGATCCGGGGGACGTCGGGGTGCGCGACCAGCCGGTTGCCGACCACGTCCCCGGCGCCGGTGACCACGTTCAGCACGCCCGGCGGCAGGATCGCCCCGGTGATGCGGGCCAGCTCGAGGGCCGACAACGAGGTCTGCTCGCCGGGCTTCAGGACGACGGTGTTGCCGGCGGCGAGGGGCGCGGCGCACTTGCCCGCGGCGAACTTCAGCGGGTGGTTGTAGGGGACGATCCGGCCGACCACGCCGTAGGGCTGGCGCAGCGTGTAGGAGAGCGAGCCGGAGTCCGGCGGCGCCGTGCTGCCGCGGGTCTGCGAGGCGATCCCCGCGAAGTACTCGAGCTCCTTGACGGCACCGTCGACGTCGGCCCGCATGGCGGTGACGGGCGAACCGCCGTCGCTGGTGTCCAGGCGGGCGAGCAGCTCGCGCTCCTCGCGCAGGGCCCCGGCCAGTTCCCGGAGCAGCCGAGCCCGCTCCGCCCAGCCCAGCGCCTGCCAGGCGGGCGCCGCCTCCGCCGCGGCGGCCACCGCGGCATCGACGTCGGCGGCCGTGCCGGCGGGGAAGGTGCCGATGACCTCCTCGGTGGCCGGGTTCTCGGCCTCCAGGACCGCCCCGTCGGCGGCGTCCCGCCACTGGCCGCCGACCATCATGCGGCGGTGGCCGGCCGGCCCGGTCATCGCGGCGCCGTCCGGACGTGCACGACGGCGACCGCACCGCCGAGGGCGGCGTCGCGGCCGCGGCCCAGCGCACCGGCGAGGTCCTCCGGGTCGTCCACCGGGCCTTCCGCCCAGCAGCCGTAGGAGCGGGCCAGGCCGGCGATGTCGACGGCGGGGTCGCTGATGCGCATGCCGATCCAGCTGTTCTGCTCGGGGCGTCCGCGGTGCCGGGCCACCTCGGCCTGGTGCGGCTCGTCGTTGTAGAAGCTCGAGTTGTCGTTGACCACCACGAGGGCGGGGATGCGGTAGTGCGCGGCGGTCCACAGCGCCGACGAGGCCATGAGGAGGTCGCCGTCCCCGATGATGCCGACGCCGAGCTGTCCCCGGTCGCGGGCGGCGAGGGCCCCGCCGACCAGCGCGCCCGGGCCGTACCCCACCCCGCCGCCTCCCGAGTGGCCCAGGTAGCTGCCGGCGCCGGGCAGCTCCCAGACGCCCTCGGGCCAGGTGCGGGTGTTGCGCAGGCACAGCAGGTGGTCGACGTCCTGGACGGCGGTCCAGGTCTCGGCGACGAGCCGGGCCGGCGAGATCGGGCGGTCGTCCCACCGGTGCACCAGCTCGGCCGCCCGGCGCTCGCGCAGCCGGCGCACCCGGTCGGCGACCTGCTCCCGGCGGCGGGCGGCGGCCGCAGGGTCCACCCGGCCGTGCAGCGCCGCGACCAGCTGCGCCAGCCCGGTCAACGGGTCGGCGAGCAGCTGCACGTCGCGGGCCAGGGGGGCGCCGAAGGCGTTGGTCCACGAGGGCCGGCCCAGGTCGCCGTGCGAGAGGTCGACCACCAGCGGGCCGGGGCGTCCGGCCCTGCCGGCCGAGCCCCGGGGGCCCCGGTCCTCGCGGCGCAGCAGCGCCGGCAGGTCCACGACGTCGATCGCCAGGACGACGTCGGCGTCCTCGAGCAGCCGGGTGTCCCCGGTGGCGTTCTGCCCGTGCCGGGTGGGCAGCACGACGACGTTCCGGTCGTCCCGGTAGGCCGCCCCGAGCAGCTCGACGACCTCGCCGACCGCCGCGGTGGCCCGCGGGTCGAGCCCGACCCGGCCGGCGACCACCACCGGGAAGCGGGCCTCCACCAGCACCTCGACGGCCCGCTCCACGGCATCGGGGTGGGCCGCCAGCGGCGGCGCGGGGGCGTGCCGGAGGAGGTCGGGGAGCGGGACCGGCCGGTCGAGCGCGGTCTCCTGCACCCCGGCGTCCAGGCTGACGTACGCCGGGCCCTGCGGTGCCGACAGGGCCCGCTGCCGAGCGCGGGTGACGTCGGCGACGAACGCGGCCGGCGTCACGGGCTCGGCGTCCCAGACCGTGTAGTCCCGCACCAGCTGCGCCTGCGTGGTCGCCGAGTGGATCCAGTCGACCGGTCGGCGCTGCGCCGGGTCGGCGGGTCCGCTGCCGCCGAGCAGCAGCAGCGGCGTCCGGTCGCAGAAGGCGTCGTAGACCGCCATCGAGGCGTGCTGGAGGCCGACCAGGTCGTGCACCGCGGCCACGCCGAGCCGGCCGGTGGCCTTGGCCCAGCCGTGCGCGAGGGAGACCGCCACCTCCTCGTGCAGGCACAGCAGCAGCTGCGGGTCGCGGTTGCCGCCGTGGTTGACCAGCGAGTCGTGCAGCCCGCGGAACGACGACCCCGGGTTGAGGGGCACGTAGGGGACGTCCAGGGCCGCGAGCAGGTCCACGACCAGGTCGCTGCCCCAGGCCGCGGCGGGGCGCTCGGCGGGCAGCCCCGACGGCTGCTCCACCCTCACCGCGCGCGAGCCGGGAGCTCGGCGTCGACCGCTGCCCGCAGGTGGTCGGCGGTCATCAGCCCGGGGTCCAGCGCGACCTCGGGGTGCGAACCCATGGCCGAGAGCACGAGCTTGCGCACCCGTCGTCCGTCGAGACCGGTGCAGCGTTCGGCGAGCTCAGCGATCAGCGCCTCGTCGAACGCCACGCCCAGCAGGCCGGGGAAGATCCCGGCGGCCTCGGCCAGGGACTCACGCAGGATCCGCTCGACCGTCGGGCGGTCCGGCAGCCCGAGGCGCAGGACGAGGTCCGCCCGGTCCAGGAACGCCTCGTCGACGGCGGCCGCGAAGTTCGTCGTCCCGAGGACGAGCACCTGCGGGCAGGTCGTGCGCAGCATGTCCAGTCCGGAGAGCAGGGCGTCGGTCGCCCGGTGCACGTCCACCGGGTTGGTCTCGAAGCTGGCGGTGCTGCGCCGGACGGCGAGCGCCTCGATCTCGTCGACGAGCACGATGGTGTGCGGACGACGGGCCGCCAGTTCGGGCAGCGTGTCGGAGAACAGCCGCTGCACGGCGCGCGGTCCCTCGCCGAGCATGTCGCTCGGGAAGGCGTGCGGGTCGACCTCGACGAACGTCGTCGCGCCTCGCGGCGCCAGGGCCAGCGCGACCTTCTGCGCCAGGCCCTGGCACAGCGTCGTCTTGCCGGTGCCGGGCGGGCCGGACAGCAGGACCAGCCCGTGCGGGGCGCCGCCCAGCTGTCCCAGCACCCAGCCGTGGCGGAGCACCAGCAGCGCGGTGCCGAGCAGGCGCTCCTTCACCTCCGGTGGCGTGATGATGCTGTCCCAGGGGCCGTCGTGGTGGTCGGCCGGCAGCACGTGGACCCCGACGATGCCCGGGGGGTGGTTCGCTGCCGGCCCGACCGCGCTCAGCGTCATCCCTTACGGCCAGGTGGGCCGCTGGAGCGCCGGCCACTCGATGGTGCTCACGTCACCGGCCTGCTGGTCGCGGATGTGGTCCGGCGGCTCCTCGAAGAGCACCAGCGGATCGGCGAGCACCCGCATCGTCTCCAGCAGGCTGTCGAACATGTGGATGCGGACGACCTTCGCCGTGTTGTCGGGGTCGTCGTTGAAGTGCTGGTGCCACAGGAAGTGGTCGACCACGATCAGGTCGCCCTTCTTCCAGGGGTAGTCCCGGCCACCCTCGGGCTCGGTGCCCTCGTAGGAGTGGCCGGTGCCGTCGAGCACGTACAGCCAGGCCTCGCCCGGGTGCCGGTGCATCGACTGACGACGGCCCGGCCCGATCTCGAACATCGCCATCGTGATGCCCGAGGCCTGGTAGCCGATGGCCTTGTCGAGCAGGAAGGTCGTCCGGGTGCCGCGGGGGGTGTTCAGCAGCTCCAGGTCGTCCCAGCTGGTGTGCAGCCGCCCGGAGCGGCGCTCCTGCTGCTGGCGGGCGACGCGGCGCAGCCGGCGGGCGTAGGGGTCGTCGCCCGGGGCGCCCTCGGCGACCGGCGGCCGGGGCGGGAGCGTGGCGAACTCGGCGTGACCGGCGTCCTCGAGAACCGACATGCCCATCGTCTCGAGCATCGGCTCGCTGGAGAAGGTCATGTAGCGCAGCGGGCTCATGTCGCCCGCCGCCGGGTCCTCGTCGACTCCGGCTCGGTGCCAGGCCCAGGTGGGGAGGTGCAGCGAGTCCCCGGGGCCGACCTCGATGCGCTCGCCGTCGATCTCGAACCAGCCGGTGCCGCCGACGACCAGGACCATCGCGTCCCACGAGTGGCGGTGCACGGTCGTGGTGACCCCTGGGTCGATCTCGTGCACCAGGGCGTCCATGGTGCGGGTCTGCCGGTCACCGTCGGCGCCGACGTAGACGCCGACGCGCGAGCCGCGCTCGGTCGGGACGAGGGGGGCGTCCTCGACCCGGACGATCGTCCGCCAGTTCTGCCGCCAGTCCTCGACGAACTTCTTCCGCCGGCTCTTCTGCACGTGGTAGTGGGTGACCGACGTGGTCGTCTTGGTGCTCATCGCGGGCATCGACCTCTGGAGTAAAGAACAGACCATTAGTCCGGCAATCCTGTCAGGGGCGGATCACCGTGTGCAAGACCACAGCGTGATGAAACCCACCGTCCCTGGTGCCGCAGTGCGCGGGACGTCACATCCGGGAGCGCATTTCCGCAGCTCAGCGACGTGTTGAATGGTCGAGTGCCCCTACCCGGGGCGCGAACACGGGAGGCCGGTCGCACCACCGTGCGGTCGAGCCCGCTCGAGATCACGAGGAGTTCTGCCATGACCACCGGAATGCCCGCCCCCTGGTTCGTCAGCGAGGGTGCCAGCGCGGAGATGATCGGCAGCGGCGAGCCGCGCCTGCGCCACTACCGCGGTGGGGACGGCTCCTGGTCCACCAGCGCCGCCGCGTTCCTGCGCCGCCTGCGTCCGGCGACGACCCGGCTGCCCGTGCTCGGCCGCTGATCCGCCGGGGGCGAGCCGCTCAGCGCAGCGACTCGCCCCGCTCGAGCGCCGCGATCATCGCCACGCGGCGGGCGTGCACGTCTCCCTTGAAGGGCGTCGCCAGCCAGGTGCGCAGCACGACCTCGGCGGTGCCGGGCGCGACGACCTTGGCCCCGAGGACCAGGACATTGGCGTCGTTGTTGCCGCGGGATATCTCCGCGTGCCAGACGTCGGGGCACAGCCCCGCGCGGATGCCGGCGATCTTGTTGCAGGCGATGGCCTCGCCCTGCCCGCTGCCGCCGACGACGACGCCGGCGTCGGCCCGGCCGTCCACCACCCGGCGGCAGACGTCCTCGCACAGCGGCGGGTAGTCGACGACCTCCTCGTGCGACGCCGCACCGCGGTCGTCGACCTCGTGGCCGCCGGCCCGCAACGCCTCGACCAGCCGGGCCTTCAGCGCCACCCCGTTGTGGTCGGCCGCGATCGCGATCCGCATGGCCGCCGCCCTCAGCCCACGACGTCGCGGGTGTCGGCGGTGAAGATGTCCTCGAGCCGCGGTGCGCGGTCGAGGATCTTCTGGTCCACCGCCGTCCGCAGCAGCTCCTCCAGCACCGTCCGGTTGGGCTCGATGCCGTAGGGGAGCGGGTCGTCCCAGCCGGTGGTCTCCATGACGGTGCGGTGCATGCGGTCGGTAGCGGTCTCCTGCGGCAGTGTCCCGGCCCGCAACTGCTGCACGTAGCGCCGCTTGGACTCGGCGAAGGCGTCGAACACCCGCCGGCCGAGGTCGGGGTGCTGCTCGAGCAGCTCGTCGCGGATCACCACCAGGTGGTTGATCGGCCACAGCCCCCGCCGCAGCGCCGCGTAGGCAGCCGCTTGCGGGTCGGGGAGCAGCGGGCGCGCGTCGGGGGAGTCGATCTCGACCCCGACCACGGCGGAGAGTTCCCCGCTGGCCAGCATCTCGTCCAGGGTCCGACCGGCGTCGACGGGGACGACGTTGGCCGGCGGCCGGTAGGCGGCGACGTGCTCGTCGCCGGAGAGCATCCAGGTGATCGAGTCCAGGTCGACGCAGTGCTCGTCGGCCAGGACCGATCGAGCCCAGACTCCGGTGGTCACCGTGTAGCCACGGTTGACACCGACCTTCCTGCCCTCGAGATCCTTCGGCTGCGAGATGCCGTGCCGGGTGTCCACCGTGATCGCGCCGTGGTGGAACCCGCGGACGAGGAACGCCGGCACCGCCGTGAACCGGACGCCGTGCGCCCTGGCGACCAGGTACGTCGTGAGCGCCATCTCGCAGACGTCGAACTCCAGGTCCCGCACCATCCGGCGGAAGCCCTGCACCAGGACCGGGACCTCCTCGAAGTCGAACGCCGCGCCCTCCGGCGTGACGGTCCCGTCGATGAGTGCGCGGTTGTTCCCCTGGGCGCGCGTGACGGTGCGCAGGTGCAGGTCAGCCATGGCGGCGGACGCTAGCACGGCCATGGTCAGACCAATAGACCGTCGATTAGGGTGCTGCAGGACACACCGAGGCGAGGAGCGAACATGGCGGAGCAGGTGCTGGCAGCGGTCCGGACAGGGCCCGGGACGACGGAGCTCCGGGAGTTCCCGATGCCCGAGATCGCGGACGACGCCGCGCTGCTCAAGATCGAGGTCGCGGGCATCTGCGGCACCGACGTCAAGCTGTACCGCAAGCCCACGATCGACGCGCCGGTGATCATGGGTCACGAGAACGTCGGCATCGTGGCGAAGGCCGGCGCGACGTGGCAGGAGATCCACGGGCTCCGCGAGGGCGACCGGATCTTCGTCGAGCACTACGTCGGCTGCATGCACTGCGAGTGGTGCCGGCTCGGCGAGTACCGGCACTGCGAGCTCACCGACTGGCGCACCAACCCCGACGCCCGCCGCTACGGCTACACGTCGTCGGAGAACCCCGGCCGGCTGTGGGGCGGGTTCAGCCAGTACATGTACCTGCCCTGGAACGCGGTCACCCACAAGGTCCCCGACGGCGTCACCGCCGAGCTCGCCGGCCTGGTCACCCCGCTCTCCAACGGCATCGAGTGGGCGCTCAACGCCGGCGGCGTCGGCTACGCGACGACCGTCCTCATCCAGGGCCCCGGCCAGCAGGGCCTGTCCCAGGTGGTGGCCTCCAAGCAGGCCGGCGCCTCGCTGATCGTCGTCACCGGCACCACCCGCGATGCCACCCGCCTGCAGCTGGCGAAGGACCTCGGCGCGGACGCGGTCGTCGACGTCCTCCAGGAGGACGCGCTGGCCACCGTCCTGGAGCTCACCGGTGGACAGGGCGTCGACGTCGTCCTCGACTGCACCTCCGGCGCCGGTACCGCTCCGGTGCTGCTCGGCATCGACGCGCTCAAGCGCCGCGAGGGCGTCATGGTCACCCAGGGCGAAGAGGCTGCGTTCCCCGACTTCCCGCTGAAGAAAATGACCGAGAAGTGCATCACGCTGGCCAGCGCCCGCGGGCACAGCTACCGGTCGGTCGAGCTCGCGCTCGAGCAGCTGGCGTCGCACCGCTTCCCGCTGGAGCGGCTGGCCACGCACAGCTTCGGCCTGGAGGACGTCGACCACGCCATCCGCGCGCTGGCCGGCGAGACCGGTGAGGACGCGCTGCACATCTCGCTCAAGCCGTGGGGCGACGCCTGATGGGGGCCCAGCGCGGCACCGTCGTCGTGACGGGCATCGCACGGGCGGACCGCGCGGTCGTCGACGGGCTGGCCGACTGCGGCGTGGCGACGGTCCACGAGGCGCAGGGCCGCACGCACCTGCTCGACCCCGCGCTGCGGCCGGTTCACCCCGGAGCCCGCATCGCCGGCACCGCGGTGACGGTCAGCCTGCCGCCGGGTGACAACTGGATGGTGCACGTCGCCGTGGAGCAGTGCACCGAGGGCGACGTCCTGGTCATCGCGCCGACCACGCCCTCCCAGGCCGCCTACATCGGTGACCTGCTGGCCACCGCCCTCGCGACCCGCGGGGTCCGCGGGGTGGTCGTGGACGCCGGGGTGCGCGACGTGGCGGATCTGACCGCCATGCGGTTCCCGGCGTGGTCCCGGCACGTCTCCGCCTTCGGCTGCATCAAGGAGACCCTGGGCAGCGTCAACGTCGGCGTGGTCTGCGCCGGCCAGTGGATCGAGCCGGGGGACGTGGTGGTCGCCGACGACGACGGCGTCGTCGTCGTCCCGCGGGAGCGCGCCGCCGACGTGCTGGCGGCGGCCCGGGCACGCGAGCAGCGCGAGGCCGGCATCCGCGAGCGCTACCGGGCCGGCCAGCTCGGCCTGGACATGAACGGCATGCGCGAACCGCTGGCCGCCAAGGGGCTGACCTACGTCGAGCAGGAGCCGCCGCGGTGATCATCGACATCCACGGTCACTACACGACCGCCCCGGCGCAGCTGCAGCGCTTCCGGAACGCCCAGCTCGACGCGTTGGACGGCGGGGGCGCCGCCCCGGAGCCGGCGGCCATCAGCGACGACGAGCTGCGCGAGAGCGTCGAGGGAAACCAGCTCCGGATCCTCCGCGAGCGCGGCGGCGACGTCATGGTCTTCAGCCCCAAGGCATCGGGCATGGAGCACCACGTCGCCGACCCGGCGGCGGCGGTGGCGTGGGCGCGGGCCAGCAACGACCTCGTCGCCCGGGTGGCCGGCCTCTACCCGCAGCACTTCGCCCCGGTGTGCCAGCTCCCGCAGACCCCCGGCGGTCCGCTGGACGGCGTCGTCGCCGAGCTGCGCCGCTGCGTCGGGGAGCGCGGTTTCGTCGGGGCGAACCTCAACCCCGACCCGTCGGGCGGGTACTGGACCTCCGCTCCGCTCACCGACCCGTACTGGTTCCCGGTCTACGAGGCGCTGGTCGAGCTGGACGTGCCGGCGATGGTGCACGTCTCCAGCTCGTGCAACCCGGTGTTCCACGCGCTCGGGGCCCACTACCTCAACGCCGATACGACGGTGTTCCAGCAACTGCTCGAAGGGAACCTGTTCGAACGGTTCCCGACGCTGCGGCTGGTCATCCCGCACGGCGGCGGCGCGGTGCCGTACCACTGGGGCCGCTACCGCGGGCTGGCGATGCGCAACGGCTGGCAGGACCCCGCCGAGCTGCTGCGCAACGTCTTCTTCGACACCTGCGTCTACCACCAGCCCGGCATCGACCTGCTCACCCGCGTCATCCCGGCCGAGAACATCCTCTTCGCCTCGGAGATGCTCGGCGCGGTCCGCGGGGCCGACCCCGAGACGGGCGTCGAGTGGGACGACACGAAGCGCTACCTGGACGCCGCCGGGCTGGGCGACGCCGAGAAGCAGGCGGTCTTCGAGGACAACGCCCGCCGGGTGTACCCCCGGCTCGACGCCCGTCTGAGAGGGAACTGAGCCCGTGTCCCGACTGCACCTGACCTTCGCCTGCGGCGACTACGACCGCACCCGCGCCCTCGAGGAGGGCACCGTGCGCCCCGACGGCATCGACCTGACCTTCCTGCGCCTGCCGGTGGAGGAGACCTTCTTCCGGATGATGCGGTACCGCGAGTTCGACGTCGCGGAGATGTCGCTGTCCTCGTACGTCAAGTCGCTGGACGCCGAGGACCCCGGCTTCGTCGCGCTGCCGGTCTACACCTCCCGGCAGTTCCGGCACGCCGGCATCTTCATCAACGCGGAGTCCGGCATCGAGAAGCCCGAGGACCTCCGGGGCAAGGTCGTGGGGACGCCGGAGTGGCAGTTGACGGCCAACGTCTGGATCCGCGGCCTGCTGGCCGACCGGTACGGGGTGCCGATCGACTCGGTCGAGTACCGCACCGGTGGGCAGGAGACCCCCGGCCGCATCGAGAAGGCCGCGGTCGACCTGGGCGACCGCATCCGGATCTCGCCGATCGGCCCGCACCAGACGCTGGCGCGGATGCTGGCCGACGGCGAGATCGACGCCTTCCAGGGCCCGCGGGTGCCGTCGTCCTTCGTCCCCGGCGGGAACGTGCGGCGCCTGTTCGCCGACCCGGTGGCTGCGGAGAAGCAGTACTTCGCCGAGACCGGGATCTTCCCGATCATGCACGTCGTCGTGGTCCGCCGGGATGTCTACGAGCGGCACCCGTGGGTGGCCCAGACCCTCACCAAGGCGCTGCACCTGGCCAAGCGGAAGGCGGCGGCCGAGCTCTACGACGCCTCGGCGCTGCGCTTCATGCTGCCCTGGCTCATCCCGGGGCTCGAGGAGGCGCGGGCGCTGATGGGGGAGGACTACTGGTCCTACGGGCTGCAGGGCAACGAGCACGTGCTGAGCACCTTCCTCCGGTACCACCACGAGCAGGGGCTGTCCCGGCGGCAGTACGAGCCGGCGGAGCTGTTCGCCCCCGAGTCCACCGAGACGTTCGTCATCTGATGGGCGCCGTGGGGGAGATCGGCACGGTCGGCGTCGTGGGCTGGGGCCGCATGGGTGCGGAGATGGGCCGCTGGCTGGTCGAACGCGGCTGGCCGGTGCTCGCGACCGATCCGGCGCCGGGGGCCGACGAGCGGGTGCGGGCGGCCGGCGCGCAGTTCCGCGGCTCGGCCGCCGACGTGGCGCGGGAGGCCGACCTGGTCCTGCTGGTCGTCGTGGACGACGCGCAGGTCGAGGAGGCGATCGCCGGCGAGGGTGGCATCCGCGACGTGGCCCGTCCCGGGACCGTCGTCGCGATCTGCTCGTCGGTGCGGCCCGACACCTGCGTGCGGATGGCCGCGGTGGCCGCCGAGCGCGACGTGGCGGTCGTCGACGTCGCCCTGGTCGGCGGCGAGCGGGCGGCCGAGCAGGGCAGCCTGACCCTCATGTGCGGCGGGGACGCCGCAGTGCTGGACCGGTGCGCGCAGGCCTTCGCCGCGTTCGCGACCGACGTCTGCCACATCGGCGGCCCGGGGACCGGTCAGGTGGCCAAGAGCGCCAACAACGTGCTCATGTGGACGGCGTTGCGGGCCGACGTCGAGGTGCTGCGGCTGGCCCGCTCCCTCGGCGTCCCCCCGGGCCGCCTGCGCAGCGTCCTGGGCGCCGGCACCGGGGCCAACCAGGTGCTCGCCGACTGGGGCCTGCACCGGCTGCGCTGGCCGGCGAAGGACCTGGAGGTCGCGCTGGCCATGGCCGAGGACGCGGGGGTGGACGTGCCGCTGGTCCGGGCCCTGCGGCCGCTGGTGACCGAGCTGACCCGCGAGGACCTCGCGGACCTGCGGTAGTCCCGCCCCTGGGTGGCGAGCCGGCGCGCCGGCTCGCCACCCAGGGGACGGATCAGGCGGCCGGCGCGGCGAGGAGCGCCTTCAGCGGCGTGCCGGCGTCGGCGGCCAGCTCGGCCGGCAGCGCGATCCCCTGGGTCAGCGCCTTGCGCACGGCGAGGTAGTCGGCGGGAGCGTTGACCGCGTCGACGGCCAGCAGGGTGCCGCTCCGGTAGTAGAGGACCGAGAAGCTCTCCGTGTCGGGGTCCCCCCGGACGACGTGCCGGTCGAACCCGGTCGAGAGGCCGGCGATCTGCAGCTTCAGATCGCCCTGGTTCGACCAGAACCACGGCACGCTGCGGGTGACGGCCTCCCTGCCGGCCAGCGTCGCGGCGGCGAGCGTGGCCTGCGCGACGGCACTGGGCACCGACTCCAGGCGCACCCGGCCCTCGCCGGTCATCGGGTGGGGCAGGACGGTGCAGTCCCCGGCGGCGACCACGGACGGCGCACTGGTGCGCGCGTGTGCATCCACGACGATGCCGCCGTCGCACTCGAGGCCGAGCTGCTCGGCCAGCTCCGTGCGCGGGACGACGCCGATGCCCACCATGACCAGGTCGGCAGGCAGGCTGCGGCCGTCGGCGAGCAGGACGCCGTCGACGTGGCCGCCGGCGCCGCTGAACCCGACGACGTCCACGGACAGCAGCACGGAGCTGCCGCGGCGCTCGTGCGCGGCCCGGAGGAAGTCCGAGACGACCGGCGCCACGGCGCGGCCGACCAGCCGGTCGGCCGCCTCCACGACGACGACCTCCTTGCCCTGGGCCCGGGCGGCCGCCGCGGCCTCCAGGCCGATGAACCCGCCGCCCACGACGACGACGCGCGACGCGTCGGCGAGCCGGTCGCGCAGCGAGACGGCGTCGTCGAGGTCGCGGAGGTAGAGGATCCCGTCGAGGTCGGCGCCGGGGACGTCGATCCGCCGGGGACGGGCGCCGACGGTGAGGGCGAGCCGGCCGAACGGCAGCTCCCGGCCGCTCGACGTCCGGGCGAGGCCGGGCCGGCCGCCGGAGGGGAGGGCGACGTCCACGACCCGCTCGCCGCAGATCAGCTCGATGTCGTGGTCGGCGTAGAAGGACGTGGTGCGGAAGGCCAGCGTCTCCGGTGCCGCCGTCCCCGCGAGGAACTCCTTCGACAGCGGGGGGCGCTGGTAGGGCGGGTGGGCCTCGGCGCCGACCAGCGTGATGGGCGCGGTGTCGCCCAGCTGGCGCAGCGAGGCGACCAGCTGGACGCCGGCCTGGCTGGCGCCGACGACGAGCGTGCCGGCCTCTCGCTCCTCGGGCGGCATGATGTCTCCGATGATCGGCGTGGAATGGTATGACCATTGTGCCACGACACACCCCCGAAGGGCGAGAGATGACCGAGGACCTGCGCCGCCTGGTCTCGCTGGGATGCCGCGTCCTCGGTGACGCGGACCAGGGAGACCTCATCTGGGGCCACGTCTCCGCCCGCGACCCCGGGGGGCGCGGCGTGTGGATGAAGGCGTCGGGGCTCGGGTTCGAGGAGGTCGGGCCCGACGACGTCCTCCTCGTGTCCTGGGACGGCGAGGTGCTCGAGGGCACCGGTCGCCGGCACGCCGAGTACCCCATCCACACCGAGGTCGTGCGGGCGCGGCCCGACGTCGGCAGCGTGATCCACACGCACTCGCCGGCGGCGGTGGCGCTGGGTGCGCTCGGGGTTCCGCTGCGGCCGATCTCGCACGAGGCGAACCTGTTCGTCCCGCCCGACATCGCCCGGTTCACCGCGACCGGCGACCTGGTGCTGACCGCCGAGCTGGGCCGGGCCGTGGCCGCCGCGCTGGGCGACCGCAACGCCTGCCTGCTGGTGAACCACGGCATCGTCGTCGCCGCGCCGGACGTGCAGACGGCGACCGTCACCGCCTACCTGCTCGACCGGGCCTGCCGGATGCAGCTGGCCGCCATGGCCGCCGGCGGGTGGGCGACCTGGTCCGCCCCGCAGGAGTCCCTCGCCAAGCGCGAGCACTGCTATCCCGACCCGCTGCTGCAGGGCGCCTGGGAATACCTCGTGCGCCGGCTCGACCGGGGCTGATCCGGGTCAGCCGGCGGTGCCACGCCGGCGCAGGGCCAGGGCCGGGAGGACCATCCCCACGCCGACCACGGCCATGGCCGGCGTCAGCGGCACGGCCACCACCATGCCGGCGACGGCGAGCGGCGCGGCGAACAGGGCGGCGGCCCGGAAGGTGCCGGAGACCGCGATGGCCTCCCCGCGCTCCTCCGGGTGCACCGCCTCGGCGGCGATGGCCGGGCCGAGCACCTGGACGGCGCCGGCGGCGATGCCGCTGACCACGAGCACCAGGGCGGAGAGCGCGACGCTCTCCGCCACGGCGGCGGCCAGCGCCGTGGCCACGCCGGTCAGCAGGATGCCCGCGCCGAGCACCGGTGTCGTCCAGCGCCCGCGGACGCGGCCGGCCACGGCCGTGCCCACGAGGGATGCGCCGTTGGCCGCCGCGACGAGCGCCCCGATCGTGGTCGCCGACTGGCGCGCCTGGTCCAGGGCCAGGGGCACGTAGGACGTGAGCAGCGCCCGCCACGCTCCGGCCGTCATCCCGGCCCAGCAGGCCACGTCGACCCCCGGCCGCCGCCAGAGCCGGCCCGGTGGCCGGTCGGCCGGGGGCACGAAGGGCGGCAGCCGGTCCAGCAGCGCGTTGGGGACCAGGCCGAGCAGGGCGACCGCCGCGGCGACGAGCAGCGCCAGCGCCGCGCTGCCCTCGGAGAGCACGCCCGCGATCAGGGGCCCGACCAGCAGGCCGAGGGAGGCGGCGAGGTTCACCCGGGCGAGCGCGCCGGCGGCGCGCCCGGTCCCCCGGACGACGTGGGTCTGGCTGCCGGTCCAGAACAGCGCGCGGGAGGCTCCCTGCAGCAGTTGCGCAACCGCGAAGGGGACCAGGGCCGCGGACACGGCGACGGTGAGGCTGCTGACGGCGAGCAGGACCCCCGCCGCGGCGATCAGCATCCAGTCCGGCCATCGGCGCATCGCCCAGCCGAGCCCCAGCCGGACCAGCATCTGGGACAGGGCCGAGGCGGCCGTGAGGGCGCCGATCTCGAAAGCCGAGTAGCCGGCCTCGATCGCCAGCAGGGGGAGGGCGACGCTGGCGGTGCTCAGGGAGAGGGAGTAGATGCCGGCGCCGGTCGCCGACGCCGTCGCATCGCGTCGGCTGCTCACCGGTCCCCGCTCCGGGGCGGAAGGTGCGCGACCGCGGGTCCGCCCTCGCCCACCGCCACCTCCGCGTCCGGTCGCCTGCCGCGGAACCGTAACAGCCGGCTGACCAATGGACTGACCTCAGGCCATGGCGGCGTGCGCGTCCCGTCTCCGGACCGTAGGGTCGGTCCTCGTGCCCCCGGTCGCCGCAGCCGTCGCCGACCCCGGGTGACCCGCGCCCGGCCGGCCGCCGGCGGCGGGCGCCGGCTCGGGGTGGCCCCCGAGCGGCTGGGCCGGTGGCTGGACGGCGTCGCCACCCGGCACGGCGCGTTCACCGCGGTCGAGCCGGCCGATGACGGGCTGCGCATCGTTTGCGCGGACACCACCGCCGTCACGCTGCGGGCCCCGTTCGGCTGGACGCCCGAACCGCCGCTGCTGGCCGGCTTCACCGCGGCCGCGCAGCGGGACCGGCGGGCCGCCGTGCTGCTCGTGCGGCGCGGCCGGTGGGCGGTCGGCGTCTTCGACGGCGATCAGCTGGTCGTCTCCAAGGTCGACGCCCGCCAGGTGCAGGGCCGGACGGCGGCCGGTGGCTGGTCGCAGCAGCGGTTCGCCCGCCGGCGGGCCAACCAGACCGACGCCGTCGTCGGGCACGCGGTGGAGACCGCCGTCCGGGTGCTGCTGCCGCACGCCGACGGGGTGGCCGCGCTGTTCACCGGGGGCGACCGGGGGCTGGCCGACGACGTGCTGGCAGACTCCCGGCTGCGCCCGCTGACGGCCCTGCGCCGCGACCCCGCCCTGGACGTGGGGGAGCCGACGAAGGCGGTGCTGCTGGAGACGCCGAAGCAGTTCCGCGCGGTGCAGGTGCTCATCCGCGAGCCATCCCCGGGTTGAGCCGCACCGCCGGACGTCGGGCCGCGCCATGACCCGGCTGAACGTGCGGTGGAGCGGCTGGCCCCCCCGAGGTCATCCCGTTGCCTCGGTCAGGGCGTGATGACCAGGCGGATGGGGTCGCCCTCCTTGCGGGCCAGCCGCTCGACGCCGTCGGCCGCCTCGGTGAGCGGCAGGGTCCCCGAGATCGACCGGGACAGGTCGAGCCGGCGGTGGCGGACCAGCGCGACGAGCTCCTCGACGTGGCCGGGCTCCGAGCCGTAGTGGCCGAGGATCCGCTGCCCGAAGTAGCTGAACTGGGTGCCGTTACGGATCTCCAGCGGCTGGTCGGTGAGGCCCACCAGCACCAGGGCGCCGTCCCGCTCCAGGCAGCGCACGGCCTGCTCGCGCACGGGCGCGACGCCGGCGAAGTCGAAGGCGAACGCCAGCCCGGCGCCGCCGGTGAGCTCGCGGACGCGGGTGGCGAGGTCCTCGGACGGGTCCAGCGCGAGGTCCGCGCCGAAGTCCAGCGCCCGCTGCCGGGCGGCCGGCACCGGGTCGACGGCGACGATCGGCGCCGCACCGGCCAGCCGCAGCAGCTGGACCGCGTGGGCGCCCAGCCCGCCGATGCCCCACACACCCACCGGCTGGGCCGCCCGCACCTGCGCCGTCCGCACGATCGAGGCCCAGGGCGTCGACACCGCGTCGGGCACGATGCAGGCCTGCTCGAACGGCAGGTCGTCGGGGATCGGCACGACCGTCTCCGCGGTGGCGAGCGCGTACTGCGCCCAGCCGCCGTCGTAGTCGACGCCGCGGGTGTGGATCCAGCCGTCCTTCTCCTCCCCGGCCTGCAGCAGCACCCGCCGCCCCTCGGCCCAGCCGGTCACGCCGTCGCCGAGCTCGGCGACGGTGCCGGCCACCTCGTGGCCGAGCGTCACCTCGTCGCCGGCGAGGAACAGCGGCGACAGCTGCCCCTCGATCAGGTGGACGTCGGAGAGGCAGATGCCCGCGGCGGCCACCTGGATCAGGACCTCGCCGGGGCCGGGTGCGGGCTTCGGCACCTCCTTCACGACGAACTCACGGGTGCGCACGTTCAGCCGGCCGGCCAGCATCGAGTCAGGCATGCCCTCATCCAACGCCGTGGACGCTGCGCCGACGAGCCGGGCCGCCCGGCGGCAGGGAGAGCCGCGTGTGGCGGGCGGGGACCGGGAGGCGGACGAGACGGTTCCGGTTGCGTCACGGCCCGCGCGGGTGGTTGTGGATCGTGATCATCCCTGTTGAGCTGGGCGTTCACGCGGAGGAGGGTCATGGAGTCGCGCACGGGGACGGGTCGCACACTGCTCAGGCTCGCGTGCGCCGTCCTGCTCGCCGGTGCCCTCGTGGCCGGTCTCCTGCTGCCCTGGGTCGGCGGTCCGGCCCTGGCCGCGCGCGGCTCCTCGGCCCTGCTCGGCGACCCGCCCGAGGAGTTCTCCGTCGAGGTCCCCGCCCGCAACACCGTGGTGCTCGCCGCCAACGGCGAGGTGATCACCTCCTTCTACCGGGAGAACCGCGAGCCGGTGGAGTTCGACCGGATCGCCGAGGTCATGCGCCAGGCCCTGGTCGCCGTCGAGGACGCGCGCTTCTACGACCACGGCGGGCTGGACGTGCAGGGCACCGCGCGGGCCCTGGTCACCAACATCGCCGCCGGCGAGGTGGAGGAGGGCGGCTCCACCCTGACCCAGCAGCTGGTCAAGCAGACCCTGCTGCAGTCCGCGCGCACCCAGGCCGAGCGGGACGCCGCCACCGAGAAGACGTTCGGCCGCAAGCTGCGCGAGGCCCGGCTGGCGCTGGCGATGGAGTCGACCTACACCAAGGACGAGCTGCTCACCCGCTACCTCAACATCGTCTACTTCGGCCAGAACGCCTACGGGGTGCAGCCCGCGGCCCGCGCGTTCTTCGGCGTCGACGCCGCCGAGCTGACCCTGCCGCAGGCGGCGCTGCTGGCCGGGCTGGTGCAGAGCCCGAAGGACCACGACCCCTTCACCGACCCCGAGGGCGCCACGATCCGGCGCAACCTGGTGCTGGCCCGCATGGCCGAGCAGGGCTACATCAGCCCCGAGCAGCAGGCGGAGGCCTCGGCCGCCCCGCTCGGCCTCGCCCCGGTGCCGGCGCCGCGCCGCGGCTGCGTCGAGGCGTCCGTGGGGGCCTACGTCTGCGACTTCGTCCAGCAGTACCTCATCGAGGAGCTCGGGCTCACCCAGGACGACCTCGAGCGCAACGGCTACGTCGTCCAGACCACGCTGGACGCCGACCTGCAGCGCGCCGGGGACGCCGCCGTGCTGGCGAACCAGCCGCTGGAGAGCTCGCTGGCCGCCACCTTCACCGCGGTGGAGCCGGGCACCGGCCACCTGCTGGCCATGAGCGTCAACCGCATCTACGGCCACGACGAGGGCGACCTGCGGCAGGAGTCGGTCAACCTCAACGCGCTGCCGAGCCGGGGCGCCGGGTCGACCTACAAGGTGTTCGTGGCCGCCGCGGCGCTGGCCCGCGGCTACTCGACCGAGTACACGCTCACCGCGCCCAGCCCGTACATCTCCCGGGTCTACCGGGAGGGCGATGGCCCCTACGACGTCCGCAACTCCGGCAGCTACCGGGCCTCGCTGGACCTGACGACGGCGCTCTACCAGTCCTCCAACACCTACTTCCTCGCCCTCGAGGACGCCCTCGGCAGCGTCGAGGAGCCGGTGCGCATGGCCGAGCGCATGGGCCTCTACGCCTACGGCCCCTCCGGCCTGGCGCAGCGCACGATCGACCAGAACAACGGCTCGTTCGCCTTCGGCCCCGAGGCCACCAGCCCGCTGGGCCTGGCCAGCGCCTACTCGACGCTCGCGGCCTCGGGCACCCGGTGCGACGTCGTCCCGGTCACCGCGCTGCTCGACCGCGAGGGGGAACCCGTGCTGGGCCCGGACGGCGAGCCGCTGGTCGGCGGGGACCGCTGCACCCCCGAGGCCATCCCGCCCGGGGTCGCGGACACGCTCAACCAGATGCTCCGCAAGGACGTCGAGCCCGGTTACGGGGGCCAGACCGGCCGGCGGGCGTACGTGCCGGGCCACCAGATCGCCGGGAAGACCGGCACCACCCAGCAGAACGTCTCCGTGGCGTTCGTCGGGTACACGCCGGAGATCGCGGCCAGCGTGATGGTGTTCAACCCCAAGGAGGCCGAGGACGTCGGCGGCTTCGGCGGCGGCAAGGGCGCCACCATCTGGCACGACGCGATGGCGCCGATCCTCACGGCGCGCGGCAGCAGCGACTTCCCGCCCGCGGACCCCACGGTGGTGCGGGGCAACACGATCCGGGTGCCGTCCTGCGACGACCCGCTCCGGTGCCAGGACGTGCTCGGCGACGCCGGTTTCCTCCACCGCGTCTTCCGGGTGGACAGCGACCTCGCCCCCGGCGCGCTCGTGGGCACCAGCCCGCCCGCGGGCGGCCGTGCCGTGCCGGGCCAGGTCATCGCCATCCTGGTCAGCAACGGCTCCCGCTACGTGCCGCCCCCGCCGCCACCGCCACCGGCACCCGAGCCGCCTCCTGCGCCGGTGCCGGACCCGGCGACCGTGCCTCCGGCCCCGCCGGTGCCGCAGGACCCGGGCGCCCGGCCCGGTGGTCCGCAGGCACCCGACGAACCGGTGTCAGCCGACGCCTGGTTCGACCGGTTCCCCTACCCGCCGCCGCGGCGCTGACCGGTCGCCGGCCAGTTCGTCCAGCGTCTGGGTGGTCAGCCAGCCCAGCAGCGCGACCAGGTGGAGCAGGAACAGCCACAAGGCCAGCGCGACCACGCCCCCGACGACGTCCAGGTCGCCGAACGGTGCGCCGAGATCCAGCGGCAGCGCCAGGAACAGCACGAAACCCTGCAGGAAGCCGGACAGGCAGGCGGCGGTGAACAGCGCCCCCACCAGCAGCGACCGCCACCGCGCCCGGCCTCCGCCGACGACCCGGAACCCCCAGGCCAGCGGCAGCGTCAGCGCCGCCAGCACCGCGTAGTAGCCGAGGGCCACCTGGCCGATCGTGGCCGCGACGCCCCCGCGGTCGGCGAGGTCGGCCATCTGCGCCGCGGCGAGCAGCAGCGGGTACAGCAGCACCGGCGCGAGGAGCAGCAGCGGCAGGGCGGCGAGCCGGCCGCGCCAGGCGGTGTGGCCCTCGTGCCGCTCGGAGAACCGCAGCAGGGCGCGCCGGAGGCCCTCGCCGTAGAGCGACATGGGCAGCAGGGCCAGCAGCGCCCCCAGCGGGTCCAGGCCGGCGCCGGCCTCGACCAACCGGTCGACCGCCGCCGGCGCACCCAGCTCGGAGGGCAGCAGGTCGCCGACCCGCTCGCCGAGCTCGCGCACCCGCTCGGGCGAGGTGATCCAGGCGGTCAGCCCGAACGACAGCACGAGCAGCGGGACGACGGCGATGCCCGCGTAGAAGGTCAGCCCGGCGGCGATCAGCATGAGGTCGCGTCCCCGGAGGCGGGCCCGCACCCCCGGGGGGAGGCCGCGCAGCACGGCGGCCACCCGGGAGGACCGGCTCACGCGCTGCGGATCACGGGCGGGGCTCACGGCGATCCATCCTCCGGTAGTGGTCGCGCGGGGCCGCACCGAAACCGGTCCCGGCGGGGCTCCCGACGCCTCTCCGGGGCGAACGCGCTGGTGGCTGGGACGGCTGTGACGGGACGCGCAGGGAGAACTACACGAATGTTGTTCCGGGCATTGTCACGACCGGGTCACGCCGCCTACGGTGAGTGTGTCCGTCGGGGCTTTCCGTCACTGCCGAGTGACCTCCGCCGGGCGCCGTCGAGCGAGCCGGGCACCCGCCACAGGCGCGGTCACCGGGCCGGGACCACCGCGGCACCGATCTGGGACGGACCCTTCCGTCCCGACGTGCGAGCGTGCGCCCGGCCGGGCCCGGAAGACGGCCGTGGACGAGATCGGAGAGCCGCCGCACCATGGCGACCCCCCTGCGCACGCCCGCCCGCCGCCGCACCGCCGGCCGGGTGGGGCTGGCCCTGGCCGGCACCGTCGGCATCCTGCTCGCCACGGTCCCCGCGTCCGCGGATCCCGGCTCGCCCGCCACGTCGGGCGAGGCCGCCCGGCTGGTCGCCGAGCGCGGCCACCAGCTCGAGATCGTCACCGAGCAGTTCAACGAGGCGCGCGACACCCTGACGGCCCAGCAGGCCGCCGCGGAGGCCGCGGCCGCCCAGCTGCAGCAGGCCACCGCCGACCTCGCCCGCGCCCAGGAGCAGGTGCGCGGCATCGCCCGCAGCGCCTGGACCGGCGAGGGCCTGGGCTCCTTCCAGGCGCTGCTCACCAGCGACTCGGCCGACGAGTTCGTGAGCCGCGTGAGCACGCTGGAGACGATCTCCGGGCACCAGGGCGTGGTGCTGGCCAGGGCTGCCGAGGCGAACGTGGCCGCCGCGCAGGCCCAGGCCACCGCGCAGGAGGCCGCGGCCCAGGCGCGGGCCACCTACGACTCCATCGCCGCGCAGCAGGCCGAGCTGCAGGCGCAGGTCGACGAGTTCCGCGCCCAGTTCGACCGGCTCGGCGCCGCCGAGCGCCAGGCCGTGGCCGAGGCCCACCACGCCGAGGAGCGCGGCGGCGAGCCGCAGCGCGCCAGCCGCGGGGACCGCGAGGCGCCGGCACCGGCGCCCGCCGCCCCGGTGGTGGCCGACAGCGCCGCCGCGCAGAAGGCCGTGGACGCTGCCATGGCCCAGCGCGGCAAGCCCTACGTGTGGGCGGCCACCGGGCCCAACGCCTTCGACTGCTCCGGCCTCACCTCCTACGCCTACCGGGCGGCGGGGATCTCGCTGCCCCGGGCCAGCCGGAACCAGGCGGGCGTCGGCCGGGCGGTCTCCCGCGCCGAGCTGCGCCCCGGTGACCTGGTGTTCTTCTACAGCCCGATCAGCCACGTGGGCATCTACATCGGCAACGGCCAGATGGTGCACGCGCCGACGTCGGGCGACGTGGTCAAGGTGGCGAGCATCGATTCGATGGGCGGCTACGCCGGGGCCCGGCGCGTCGCGGGCTGACGCCTGGGGCTCAGCCCGCGCCCGGCCCGCCGACCTGCTGGAGCAGCCCCCAGACGAACACCGCGCGCACCCCGCCCGGCAGCAGCACCTCCGAGCGGGTGGGCACGCCGGTCCCGACGCCGCGCGCGCCCGGGAGCCCGGCGACGTCGTCGAGCACGTGCTGCCACACCAGCAGCCGGTTCGGGCCGGCCGCCGGCACCGGTGAGCCCGGCGCCCGGGCGAGGTGCTCGTGCAGCACGGCGCCCCCGGGCCCGCTGACGACCTCCCACCACTGGTGCGGCCACAGCGGCAGCGGCCAGCGCCGCACCTGGATGTCCAGGTCGCCGACGCGCCGGTCCTCCAGCTCCTCGGGCGGGCCGAGGACCGCCGTCCGCAGGGCCAGCCCGCGCGGGGCCCGCCGGGAGTGCTGCAGCGCCTGCCAGCGGGTGTGCGCTGCGTGCGCCTCGCCCCGGGTGGCGCCGAGCCGGGGCAGCGCCTGCGCGGTCAGGTCGGGCCGGACGTCGGCCATCCGGCGCAGCAGCACGAGGCAGAACTCCCGCCGGGCCAGACCGCGCACGGGGGGACCCTGCCACCGCGCCGACTGCCGCGAACGTCACACCGTGCGCGGGGACGCCGCCGGCGGCCCGGTCGTTGACGTCCCGGACCCCGCCCCCGGACCCGAGGACGCCCGTTGAGCCCGCGCACCGTCACCACCGCCTTCCGCCTCGTCGCCGTCGCCGAGGCGATCACCTGGGTCGGCCTGCTGGCCGGGATGTTCGTGAAGTGGGTGCTGCAGACCTCCGAGGTGGGCGTCCAGGTGTTCGGGCCCATCCACGGCGGCGTCTTCGTCGCCTACGTCCTGGTCGCCCTCGTCGCCGCGCGGGTGCTGCGCTGGTCGCTGCCCACGACGCTGCTCGCACTGGCCGCCTCCGTGCCGCCGCTGGCCACCGTCTGGTTCGAGCGGCGGGCCACCCGCACCGGTGCGCTGCCCGCACGCTAGGCGCTGGCCGCCTGATCCGCTGGGCGGGGGCGGTCGCTACGGTCGCCGTCATGCCCGAGCCCGTGCTGCCCTCGACCGCCCGCCTCCTGCTGGCCCGCACGGCGCGGGTGCAGCGCGACGGACGGGCGCCCGGCCTCGTCGCCGGCGTCGTCCGCGACGGCGGGCTGGCGTGGTCGGCCGGCCGCGGGGAGGTGCCCGGGCCGCACACCGACGTCCAGTACCGGCTCGGCTCGATCAGCAAGACCGTGACGGCGGTCGTCGTCATGCGGCTGCGCGACGAGGGGCTGCTGCGGCTCGACGACCCGCTGGAGCGCCACCTGCCCGGGACGCCGTTCGGCGACCGCACGGTCGGGCAGCTGCTCTCCCACCTCGCCGGCGCCTCCGCGGAGAGCCCCGGCGGCTGGTGGGAGCGCACGCCGGGCGGCTCGCTGGACGACCTGGGCCTGGCGGAGACCGACGTCGTCCTCGGCGCCGCGCGGCGGTTCCACTACTCCAATCTCGGCTTCGGCCTGCTCGGCGAGCTCGTCGCCCGGCTGCGCGGCCGCTCGTGGGACGACGCCGTCGCCGCCGAGGTGCTGGCGCCGCTCGGCATGGCCCGCACCACGCCGCGGCCGGTCGCGCCGGCCGTCGAGGGCCGGGCGGTGCACCCGTGGGCCGACGTCGTGCTGCCCGAGCCCGAGCACCACGCCGGCGTGATGGCCGCAGCCGGGCAGCTGTGGGCCTCGCTGGCCGACCTCGGGCGGTTCGCCGCGTTCCTGCTCGGCGACACCGCCGACGTGCTCGACCCGGCGACGCTGGAGGAGATGACGGTGCCGGCCGGGGTGGACCCGTCGGCGCCCGGCTGGTCGGCCTACGGGCTGGGCCTGCAGGTGCTGCGGGTCGACGGGCGGACGCTGGTCGGCCACGGCGGCTCGATGCCCGGCTTCCTCGCCGGCGTCTTCGTCGACCGCGAGGAGCAGACGGGCGCGGTGTCGCTGGCCAACACGACCAGCGGTCTGGACCCGCTGGTCTTCGGGCTGCTGGCCGATCTCCGCGGCGCCGAGCCGCGGATCGCCGAGCCGTGGGTGCCCGCGCCCTCGCCGGTGCCGCTGGAGAGCCTCGGCGTCTGGTTCTGGGGGCCTGCGCCCTACGTGCTGCGCTCGGTCAGCGGCGGGCTGCTGCACCTCGGCCCGCTCCCCGGGCGCCCGGGGCGGGCCAGCCGCTTCACCAGGGCGGACGACGGCACCTGGCGCGGGCTGGACGGCTACTTCGCCGGGGAGACGCTGCGCATCGCCGCCGACCACCTGGACCTGGACACGTTCGTGTTCACCCGCACCGCCTACGACCCGGCCGCCCCGGTGCCCGGCGGCGTCGACGAGCACGGCTGGCGCTGACGCAGCTCCCGCCCGCCCTCCCCGGCGGTCACCCCGAGCCGCGCGGCGACGTCGGTACGGGGAGGCGTGGACGAGGCGTTGTCCCTCAGTAGGACATCCGTCTCGCCTGGATGTCCTCCTGCGGGCCAACGCCCGGCAGTCGGTGCGGGCACGGTGGCGCCACCTGGTCGTCGCGAGCCGTCGGGCGGGCGGAAGGTCAGGCCGTCGGGTAGAGCGCGGCCGAGTATGTGGCGGAGGAGTAGTAGCGCTCGAGCTCCTCGAGCGGCTCCTCCCTGCGCTCCAGCGCGTGCGCGATGCGGGACCGCGGGGGCACGGCGTCGGGGTCCCAGCCGGCCGGGTCCCACAGCCCCGAGCGCAGGAACGCCTTACCGCAGTGGTGGAAGACCTGCTCGATCTCCACCACCAGCGCCAGCAGGGGGCGGTGCCCCCGCACCACCATGCGGTCGAGCAGGGCCGCATCCCGGACCAGGCGGGCGCGGCCGTTGATGCGCAGCGTGTCGGTCCGTCCGGGGATCAGGTGGATCAGGCCGACGTGCGGGTTGGCCAGGACGTTGCGGTAGCCGTCGGCCCGGCGGTTGCCGGCCCGCTCGGGGATCGCGACGGTCCGGTCGTCGAGCACGAGGGTGAACCCAGGCGGATCACCCTTCGGCGAGACGTCGCACGTGCCGTCCGCCGCGCTGGTCGCGATCAGGCAGAACGGGGACGCCGCCAGCCACTCGCGGTCCAGGTCGTGCAGCGCCGTGCGCTCCTTGGCCAGGGCCGCCGGCGCCGGTTCACCGAGCAGCTCCCGCAGCTCGTCCTCGCTGGTGATTTCGTGCACGGGGGCATCCTGCCCCGCAGCGGTCAGGGGCGGTCGAAGGCGTCGATCGTGTTCTTGACGACCACGCCGTAGGCCAGGTGCGGCACCAGGTCGCTGAGCCAGGACGACGCCGACCAGCTGCGGGGGTCGGTGATGCCCAGGACCGTCATCGGCCCGTTCCCCGCCACCATCGCACCCAGCCCGGTCAGCAGGATCCCGACCGGCTTCGCCGAGACCAAGCCGGACGCCCGGGCCAGGCCGCCCACCACGCCCACCCCGACGCCGGCCACCAGGCCCGTCATCGGCCCCAGCCCCTGCACGCGGTTCTGCCGCGTCTGCTCGTCCCCGGGGATGGGCACGTGCGCCGCCTCGGCGAGCTTCTCGACGGTCTGCTCGGGGGTGGAGCTGCTGCCGCGGCCGCGCACCACCATGTCCAGGTAGGTGACGGCGTTGAGCGCGGTGGTGCCCGCCGCGCCGGCGGCCGCGCCCCGCAGGGCCCACCCGAGGGTGCTGATCCCGCGCTTGCCCTTGCCCGTACGCCCCAGTGGGGTCCGCTTCGCCATGGGCGGTGCCCTACCCGCCGGCTGCCACGGCACACCCGACCGCAGGCTCAGCGCACGCGCTCCCCGCGGAAGGTCCCACCGAGGTTGCCGTCGCCCGAGAGGGTGAGTTCGGCGAAGGGTAGCGTCACGTCGAGGGTGACCTCGCCGGTCCCGCCGTCGGCGACCGTGGCCACGCCGTCGACCGGCGCCCCCGGCGTCCAGGCGCAGCCGTCCAGCGCGATGCGCACCGCGCCCGCCATGGTGATCCGGTACCCGGCGTTCCCGCCGGCCGGGCAGCCGAGGTCGAGGGCGTCCGTGCCGGGCCAGGCCTCGAAGGAGGGACCGAGGAGCTCGGCCAGCAGGAGGTCGACGGTCTCCCACGGGTCGTCATAGCCGGCGGCGGACGCCGGCGGCAGCGGGACGTAGGCCTCGGCCAGGCTGTCGGTGCAGGTGGTGACGGGCCGGGCGGGCAGCCGGCCGGTGGTGACCAGCCGGGTGACCGCCCGGTCGACGCAGGCGTAGCCCCAGCCGTAGAGGACGTGCGGGCCGTCGGTGAGGACGAGGAGCGCGGCGTCGGTGGGCGCCCGCTCGAGCACCCGCTGCGCGTTGCCGGCCGGGGTGTTCGGGTCGGTGTCGGCGGTCAGCAGCAGCAGCGGGTACGGCGGGTCGGCGATCGCCGCGGGCGGGCGCACCGGCTCCTCCCCGCGCGGCCAGAACAGGCAGGGCAGGTCGCCGTAGTAGACGTCGTCCAGCCGTACCCCGGCGACGCCGTCGGCGGCGGCGGAGTCCAGCCAGCGGTCGAGCTCCGCCCGGCCGGTGCTGCCGTCGGGCACGGTCGGGTAGTCCTGGCACTCCACCGCGTAGAACAACGCGGGGGAGAAGGAGGGGTCGACGGCCACCTCCCCGGTCTCGGGATCGGCGCCCGCGGTGGCCGCGGCCAGCCGGGCCAGCGGCAGCTCGTCGCCGCCGGCCGCGGCGTTGAGCGCCCGCTGCAGCTGGCGGCGGGCGTGCGGGCTGCTCAGCGAGGCCATCGCCGCGCCCTCGAGCTCCTCGAGGGTGAGCTCGCGCTCCTCGGTGCCGCCGTCGGCCAGGGGGTGGTCGTAGGGCCGGGGTGCGGCGCGGAGCTCGGCGGCCAGCGCGTCGTAGGCGGCCGCCGACGCGCCCGGGCCGTCCTCGGCGCACACGGGCTCGGCGTCGCAGCCGGCCAGGGTGGCGGCCAGCACGTCGCTGTAGGCCCGCGCGCTCTCGGCGGCGAAGGACCGCAGGGGGGTCTGCAGGTCGACGACGCCGTCGAGCACGAGGCTCTCGACGCGGTCGGGGTGGGCCGCGGCGTAGGCCTGCTGGAACTGGGTGCCGTAGCTCTCTCCGTAGAGCACCAGCCGCTCCGCGCCGTACCAGCGGCGGAACACCTCGAGGTCCTCCGCGGCCTGCGCGGTGGCGAACAGGGGTGCGTCGGAGGGCGCGACGCCGGCCTCGGCGAAGCAGTTCCCCGCGAACCGCTCGGCCGCCGCGGCGTAGCCGTCCCGCTCGCCGGCGTCGGACGAGGCGTCGAGCACCTCCTCGAAGGAGGAGAGCGCGCGGTCGCAGACGAACGGCTCCGACCGGCCGATGCCCCGCTGGTCGAAGAAGACCAGGTCGTAGTGGTCGGTGATCTCCGGGTCCATGGCCGAGGTGTAGCGGTCGGCCAGCGCGATGCCGCTGGAGCCGGGGCCGCCGGTCGCCGTCACCAGGACCCCGCGGGCCTCGACGTCGGCCGGGCGCAGCGCGAAGGTGACCTCCCAGGCGGGTGACGCGGCCGCACGGTGGTCCGCCGGCACGGTGAGGGTGATGCACTCGAACTCGCTCGCCGGGCAGGGCTCCCGGCCCACCAGGTCGCCACCGGTGCTGGTGAAGGGCTCGATGGTGCCGTCGACGACCTCCGGGGCGCACCCCGCGAGGCCCAGCACGGCGACGAGGGCGACGACGAGCAGCGACGCGGCGCGGCGCGGCCGGCGGATGGGCACGGCGCACCCTAGATCGGGCCCCCGCGGGCCCACCTCGCCCTCCGGGGTGACGCGCCGGGCCTGGAACGGGTGGGTCAGCCGGGAGGCGGCCCGGCGGCGCGGTGCAGCAGCGGGCCCACGCGCCGCTCGACGAACCGGCGCATCGCCAGGGCGGTGTCCACCCGCTGGACGCCCGGGATGGCCAGCACCGCCTCGGTGATGCGCCACAGGTGGTCGGCGTCGGTGGCCACCACGTGGACGAGCAGGTCGGTGGCCCCCGACAGGCCGGTCACCTCGAGGACCTCGGGGAGCCCGGCGAGCGCATCGCTGACCTCGGCCAGCCCGCGCTGCGCCACCTGCACCGACATGTAGGCAGCCAGCCGGTGGCCCAGGGCCTCCGGGCGGACCCGCTGGTCCAGCGGGCCGAGGACGCCGTTGCTCTCGAGCCGGGCGAGCCGGCTCTGCACGGTGTTGCGGGCGAGGCCCAGCCGCTGCGAGAGCGCCATCACGCTGGCCCGCGGGTCCTCGGTGAGGGCCAGCAGCAGTCGCGCATCCGTGGCGTCGATCTCCGGCACGCTGCGCAGTCTGGCAGCTCCGGACCGCGCGTGGGCACCTTTCTGCGCAATCTCCCGAGGGAGCCCTGCGCAGATCGTCGTGCCGCGGGGGTGGCGAGCGGCGGGGCGGCCGTGCCAGGATGTGTGAGGGCCGCCACACCCGGCGGGTCGGAACGTCCAGCACCACCGCATCGCCGGTGACCCCGGCGTCGGTGGCCGACGGCGAGGAGCGCGACCGGTGACAGCGTTGCCAGAGACCACCGAGATGGTCGACCCCGTCCCGGGGGCCGACGCCCCCCACCTGCCGCAGCGGTCCCAGCTGGTCCAGCTGCTCACGCCCGAGGGCGAGCGGGTCGAGCACCCCGACTACGCGCTGGAGATCTCCGACGAGGAGCTGCGCGACCTCTACCGCGACCTGGTCCTGGTCCGCCGGTGGGACGTCGAGGCGACCGCCCTGCAGCGGCAGGGCGAGCTCGGCATCTGGGCCTCGCTGCTGGGCCAGGAGGCGGCGCAGGTCGGCGCCGGCCGCGCGATGGCCGCTTCGGACATGGCGTTCCCGACCTACCGCGAGCACGGCGTCGCCTGGACCCGCGGGGTCGACCCGCTGCACGTCATCAGTCTGTTCCGCGGCGTGGACAACGGCGGCTGGGACCCGGTGGCCACCGGTTTCAACCTCTACACCGTGGTCATCGGCGCGCAGACCCTGCACGCCACCGGCTACGCCATGGGCCTGCAGCGCGACGGCGCCGAGAACGCGACGCTGGCGTTCCTCGGTGACGGCGCCACCAGCCAGGGCGAGGTCAACGAGGCGATGATCTGGGCGGCGAGTTTCTCCGCCCCCGTCGTCTTCTTCTGCCAGAACAACCAGTACGCGATCAGCGTCCCGCTCGAGCGGCAGTCGCGGGTCCCGCTGTACCAGCGGGCGGCCGGCTTCGGGTTCCCCGGCGTCCGCGTCGACGGCAACGACGTCCTCGCCGTCCTGGCCGTGACGCGCCAGGCGCTGCAGGCCGCGCGCGAGGGCCAGGGCCCGACCTTCATCGAGGCGTTCACCTACCGCATGGGGGCGCACACCACCTCCGACGACCCCACCCGCTACCGGCTGGCCAGCGAGCTGGAGGAGTGGAAGCTGCGCGACCCCATCGCCCGGCTGAAGGCGCACCTCTCCCGGCAGGACAAGGCCGACGCGGCGTTCTTCGACGCGGTCGAGCGCGAGGCCGACGAGCTCGCCGAGCGGATCCGCAGCGGCACCGTCGACATGCCCGACCCGGACCCGGCGTCGATGTTCGACACCGTCTACGCGGAGCAGACCCCGTGGCTGGCCGCCCAGCGCGACGAGTTCGTCGCCTACCGCGCGAGCTTCGAGGAGGCCGGCGAATGAGCACCGACACCCTGACCATCGGCAAGGCCCTCAACCTCGGCCTGCGCAAGGCGATGGAGGACGACGCCAAGGTCGTGCTCATGGGCGAGGACATCGGCAAGCTCGGCGGTGTCTTCCGCATCACCGACGGCCTGCAGAAGGACTTCGGGGAGGCCCGCGTCGTCGACACGCCGCTGGCCGAGGCCGGGATCCTGGGCACCGCCGTGGGGCTGGCGATGCGCGGCTACCGGCCGGTCTGCGAGATCCAGTTCGACGGGTTCGTCTTCCCCGCCTACAACCAGATCGTCACCCAGGTGGCCAAGATGCACGCCCGGTCCAAGGGTCGGCTGCCGATGCCGATCGTCATCCGCATCCCCTTCGGCGGCGGTATCGGGGCCGTCGAGCACCACAGCGAGAGCCCCGAGGCCTACTTCGCGCACACCGCCGGGCTCAAGGTGGTCGCCGTCAGCAACCCGGTCGACGCCTACTGGGGCATCCAGCAGGCGATCGCCCACCCCGACCCGATCGTCTTCCTCGAGCCCAAGCGGCGGTACTGGGAGAAGGCGGAGGTCGACACCGACGCCACGCCCGACCCGCTCTTCGCCTCCCGGGTCGTCCGCGGCGGGGACGACGTCACCGTGCTGGCCTACGGCCCCATGGTGAAGACGGCGCTGCAGGCCGCCGAGGCGGTCGCCGGGGAGGGGCGCTCCCTGGAGGTCGTCGACCTGCGCACGGTCTCGCCGCTGGACCTGGAGCCGGTGTTCGAGTCGGTGCGCCGCACCGGCCGCTGCGTCGTCGTCCACGAGGCGCCGGTGACGCTCGGGCTGGGCGCGGAGATCGCCGCCCGCGTGACCGAGGCCTGCTTCCACTCCCTGGAGGCGCCGGTGCTGCGGGTCGGGGGCTTCGACACGCCCTACCCGCCGTCGAAGCTCGAGGAGGAGTACCTCCCCGATCTCGACCGGGTGCTGGACGCCGTCGACCGCGCGATGGAGCTCTGAACCATGACCCAGCGACAGTTCAAGCTGCCCGACGTCGGGGAGGGGCTCACCGAGGGCGAGATCCTCCAGTGGATGGTGGCCGTCGGCGACACCGTCACGGTCAACCAGCCGCTGTGCGAGGTGGAGACGGCCAAGGCCGCCGTCGAGCTGCCCTCGCCGTGGGCCGGCACCGTCGTCGAGCTGCTGCACGAGGCGGGGACGATGGTCGACGTCGGCGCGCCGATCATCACCATCGACACCGGCGGGGCGGGTGGGGGAGGCACCGGCGGTGCAGCCCCGGCGGCGGAGCCGGTCGACGAGGGGGCCGCCGCCGGCGAGGAGCCGGCCGCGGGGCTGATCGGCGGAGCCGCCCCGGGCGGCCGGACCGCCGTCCTGGTGGGCTACGGCCCGCGCACCACCGAGGCCCGCCGCCGGCCGCGCCGCTCGGGTGCCGCGGCGGCCGCCCGCGCGACCGCGCTGCCCGGTGCGGACTACGGCTCGGGCGGGACCGACCGGCCTTCGCTGCCCTCCGACGACGGCCCGCCGCTGCTGGCGACCGCCCCCGACATGCGCAGCAAGCCGGTGCGCCACGGCGGGCTGGAGGTCGGCCGGCAGGCCGAGGCCGCGGCGCGCCGGGAGGACGCCGCACCGGGGCGGGGCTCCGCGCCCGGCCGGCGGGGCCCCCGCCCGCTGGCCAAGCCGCCGGTCCGCAAGTACGCCAAGGACCTCGGCGTGGACCTCACCACCGTCTCGGGAACGGGCACCGACGGGTGCATCACCCGGGCCGACGTCGATGCCGCGGTCGCCGCGCGCTCCGACGGCTCCGCTGCCGCCCAGGCCCCTGTGGCGGCCACCGCCGGCGAGCAGCGCATCCCGGTCAAGGGTGTCCGCAAGGCCACCGCGGCCGCGATGGTGGCCAGCGCCTTCACCGCGCCGCACGTCACCGAGTTCCTCGCCGTCGACGTCACCCGCATGATGAAACTGCGCACCCGGCTCGCCGCCCGGCCGGAGCTCGCCGGGGTGAAGGTCAGCCCGCTGCTGTTCGTGGCCAAGGCGGTGCTCCTGGCCGCGCGACGGCACCCGGTGGTGAACAGCTCCTGGGACGAGGCGGCGCAGGAGATCGTCGTCCACGGGCAGGTCAACCTCGGCATCGCCGCGGCCACGCCGCGCGGGCTGATCGTCCCCAACATCAAGGACGCCGGGCGGCTCACCCTGGCCGAGCTGGCGGGCGCCCTGGCCGAGCTGACCGAGACCTCGCGGGCCGGCCGCACCGCGCCGGAGGACATGGCCGGCGGCACGCTGACCATCACCAACGTGGGCGTCTTCGGCGTCGACACCGGCACGCCCATCCTCAACCCGGGGGAGTCGGCGATCCTGGCCTTCGGTGCCGTGCGCGAGATGCCGTGGGTGCACAAGGGCACGGTGCGGCCGCGGCAGGTGACCCAGCTGGCGCTGAGCTTCGACCACCGGATCGTCGACGGCGAGCTGGGCTCGCGGTTCCTGGCCGATGTCGGCGCGATGCTTCACGATCCGGGGGCGGCGCTGGCGTTCTGATCGGGGGGCGGCAGGCTGACGGCTGCGGACGCAGCCCGTGCGGCGTCCCCGGGCTGATCCTGCGGGCCGGAGCCACGGCCGGTCCAGCGGGTGCCGACGGGAGCGCGCGCCGCGCCGCCCGCTGGACGGATCCGTCCAGCGGGCGGGTCAGCCGGCGGCCGGGGAGACCTCGACGGTCTCGGCGAAGACGAACGGAGCGCCCGCGTACTGCTCGAACAGCGGATCGTCGAGTTCGAAGTCCGGCATCTGCTCGACGGCGCCCATCTCGAGGGCGTCCTCGAGGGTGCCGGTCACCGTGACCGGGACGCCGTCCGCGATCTCCGGAACCGCATCGCTGGTCACCACGAGGATCGGTGCGATCCCCGGGTCGTCGGCCGCGGTCATGGCGAAGACCCCATCGGTCAGCAGGTCGGCGACCTCACCGGAGAGCACGACCGGGCGCTCCAGGTAGGAGTCGATGTCGGCCAGGAACTCGTCATCGTAGAGACCGTCGAAGGCGGGCTCCACGAGTTCGTCGCCGGGGATCTCGTCGAACGGGATCTCCGGTTCCTCCTCGGGTGCCTCGTCCTCGGCGACGTCCCCGAGCACGTTCTCGGCGGAACCCTCCGCCGCCGGTTCGTCCTCACCGCAGCCGGTGAGCATCAGCCCCGTGGCGGCGGCGAGGGCGACCACCGCGGCGCGGCCCCCGGAGGTGTGCGTGCGACTGCTTGCCATGATCGTCCCCTTCCGACTCCTTGCCCCTGTGAGTTCCCCGTCCGTCGGCCGACCACCGCACGGCCCGGCTGCTTCGTCATCGACCTGACATGCGCGACGTGGTAGGCCAGGCGACGTGACCGACCTCCACGGGCTCTTGGAATTCGCTGCCCGATCCCGGCTGCCCGACGGGTTCGGGTACCTCGGCTCGGACGGGACGGTGCTGCCGCGACCGCAGGAGACGTGGATCGTCGCGCGGATGACCCACGTGTTCGGGCTGGCCACCCTGCTGCGCCGGCCCGGCGCGGACGAACTGGCCCGTCACGGGGTGGCCGCGCTGCGCGGTGGGCCGCTGCGCGACACCCGCCACGGCGGCTGGTGCGCGGCGGGCGACGACGGGACGAAGGCGGCCTACGTCCACGCGTTCGTCGTCCTGGCCGGCGCCACGGCCACCACCGCCGGCGTCGACGGCGGTCGGGCGCTGCTCGAGGAGGCGCTCGCCGTCTGGCAGGGCCGGTTCTGGGACGCCGACGCGGGGCTCGCGGTCGACGAGTGGGACGCCGGCTGGACGAGGTTGTCGGGGTACCGCGGCGCCAACGCGAACATGCACGGCGTGGAGGCGGTGCTCGCCGCCGCCGACGCGGTGGACGACGCGGCGCTGGCCGACCGGCTGCGGGGGCAGGCGCTGCGCAGCACGGAGCGCGTCGTGCACGGCTTCGCCCGCGCGCGCGACTGGCGGCTGCCCGAGCACTTCACCTCCGCCTGGGAGGCGCTGCCCGACCACAACCGCGACCGCCCGGCCGACCCGTTCCAGCCCTACGGCGTCACGGTCGGGCACCAGTTCGAGTGGGGCCGGCTCGCCCTGCACCTGCGCGCGGCCCTGCCCGACCCGCCGGCCTGGCTGCTCGACGACGCGGTGGCGCTCTTCGACGCCGCGGCGACGCGGGGCTGGGCCGCCGACGGGGCCGACGGCTTCCCGTACACCCTCGACTGGGACGACCGGCCGGTCGTCGGCGCGCGCATGCACTGGGTCATCTGCGAGGCGGTCGCGGCCGCCGTCGTGCTGGCCCGGGTCACCGGGGAGGCGCGGTACCGGCAGCTCGCCGACCGCTGGCGCGCGCACGGCGAGGAGCGGTTCGCCGACCCCGTCACGGGGAGCTGGCACCACGAGCTCACGCCGTCGGGGGAGGTCGCCGAGGGCACGTGGGCGGGGCAGCCCGACGCCTACCACCTGGCCCAGATGCTGCTCGTGGCCGACCGGCCGGTGCGGGGCGGCATCGCGGCCGCGCTGCGCTGACCGGCGGCTGCACGTGTCGGCCCCTCGGCGCAGGGGTAGGTGGGCCCACGACCGAACCCAGCGATACGAGGAGCTGAGAACGTGGCCAGCGTGCAGGAGTCCGTCGACGTCGACGTCCCGATCCGCGTCGCCTACGACCAGTGGACGCAGTTCGAGACGTTCCCGAAGTTCATGGGCGGGGTCGAGAAGATCACGCAGATCGACGAGACCCACACCCACTGGGTCACCAACATCGACGGCGTCAAGCGCGAGTTCGATGCGGAGATCACCGAGCAGCACCCCGAGGAGCGGGTGGCCTGGACCAGCACCAGCGGCGAGGCCGAGCACGCCGGTGTGGTGACCTTCCACCGCCTGGACGACGCGAAGACCCGCGTGATGATCCAGATCGACTGGGAGCCCGGGGGCCTGGTCGAGAAGGCCGGCGCGGCGCTCGGCTTCGACGACCGGCAGATCAAGGCCGACGCGAAGAAGTTCAAGGAGTTCATCGAGAGCCGGGGCACCGAGACCGGTGCCTGGCGCGGTGACGTGCAGCGCCCCAGCTGAGCGCGGGGACGACGACGGCGCCCACCCCACGGGGGTGGGCGCCGTCGTCGTGTCCGGAGGTCCGGTGCACGTGACGACTCTCACCCGAAGGGATGATGAACCTTCGGCCATGACTCATGTCAACCGACGTTTCGTCGGATTAGAGTGGTGATCGCCTGCGTTACTACGGCTGCAGGCGTGACACTCCGACGAAAGAGGCAGTAGCGATGAGCAGCGTGACGACCAGCTGGCGGCGGCGTCGGCAGGTGGCGCGTACCCGGCGGGCCCTGGACAAGGCGCTGGCCCGCAGCAGCAGCCCGGCGATGCGCGACGAGCTCCTGACGATGGCCAACGGCAGCCACTTCCTCGGCCGCTGACCCCCGACCGCGCCCCGCGCGGCCCGGAAGACCGACCCCGGTTCCCCTCAGGGACCGGGGTCGCGTGCGTCCGGGGCGGGCGCCCGCGAGCCGGCTCACCCGAACCGGTCGGTTCCGCTCAAGCAGGCGTGCGGGTCCGCCGATCACCGATCCGTGGGCACAGGAGCACCGGGCAGCGACGGCACGGCCGCCGCGCGACCGGCCGAGGCGCGGGAGACCCCGGGCATCACGATGGCCGGGGTGCTCACCTACGTCCGGCGCCACGGTGGTGACGACGCCGTCGCGGCGGTGCTCGACCGGGCGGGCCTGGGTGAGGTCGCCGACCAGGTCGAGGACCAGGCCCGCTGGTGGAGCTACGACACCCGGATCCGGCTGTTCGCGGCGGCGACCGAGGTGCTGGGCGACCCCGACACGATGTTCCACGTGGGCACGGCCGCGATCCGCAGCGGCCTGGGGCACTCCCTGCTCCTGGTCCTGCGCGCCCTGGGCACGCCCCGCCAGGTGTTCCGCCAGCTGCCGCGGGCGGCGGCCAAGTTCACCACCGTCTCCCGCATGGAGGTCCGCGAGACCACCGCGACGTCGGCCACGGTCGCCCTGCACCTGGCCGACGGCTACGCCCACTCGGCGCTGGACTGCGCGTACGCGCGCGGGCTGGCGGTGATGATCCCGGCCATCTTCGGCCTGCCCCCCGGTGTCCTCACGCACACCGAGTGCTGCGTCGAGGGCACCGGTACCTGCGTCTACCGCCTCACCTGGGAGCGTCGGTCGCGGTTGCGCCGCCGCCGGCGGCGCGACGCGGCGGAGGCCGACCCCGAGCTCGCGGCACTCCGGGGTCAGCTGCGCACGCTCCAGTCGGCCGCCGGCGACCTCGTCGCCGGCGAGGACCTCGACACGGTCCTGCACCGCATCGTGGCCCGCGCGGGCGAGGCCGTCCTCGCCCCGGCCCACCTGCTCGTCGTCGCCGCACCGGACGGCGGGCCACCGCTGGTGCACGGCGCCGGCATCCCCGGGGCCCGGCTGCCGGACCTGGCCGAGCGCATCCTGTCGGGGGACGACCTGGGGCGCACCGCCGTGGTGGTCGACGTCGCATCGGCCCGCCGGCGGCACGGCAAGCTGGCTGCGATCTACCCGTCTGGCGACGGCGAGATGGCCGACGAGCACGCGATGCTGGCCGCCTACGCCGGGCACGCGGCTGCCGCGCTGGACCTGATCATCGCCCTGGAGGACGCCCGGACGGAGGCGGACCGGGCAGGTGCCCTGCTGGAGCTGTCCCACGAGCTGGCCGCCGCGGCGGATCCGGCCGAGGTGGCCCGGCTGGTCGCCGCAGCGCTCCTGCGCGTCGTCGGGTGCGCCCGCGCCAGCCTGCTGCTGTGGGATCCCGGCGCGGGGGTGCTGCGGGCGTCCGCGACCGCCGGCCTGTCCGACGAGCAGGCGGCGGTGATGCGCCGGACCGCGCTCCGCCCGGAGGAGACCCCGGAGGTGATGGGGCTGCTGACCGACCGGGAACCGCTGATCTTCGATGACGCCACGAGCAGCCCCACCCTCCGCGCGCTCCTGCGGGGGGTCGGGAGCGCGCGCGTGGTGGCCGTCCCCCTGCTCGCCGGTTCGGCGTTCCTGGGGGTGGTGACGGTCGGCTGGCAGCCCGGGGAGGCACCCGAGGAGCTCGGCGGGGACGTGCTGGCGCGGCTGCGCGGCGTCGGCGACCAGGCCGCCACGGCGCTGCAGAAGGCCCGGCTCCTCGAGACCGTGCGGCACCAGGCCACGCACGACGCGCTGACCGGCCTGCCCAACCGGGTGCTGTTCCTGGAGCGGCTGGAGGCGTCGCTCGCCGAGGCCGGCCCCGACGGTGGGCTCGGGGTGCTCTTCTGCGACCTCGACCGGTTCAAGGACGTCAACGACTCGCTGGGTCACGCGGCCGGCGACGAGCTCCTGCGCCAGGTATCGGCGCGGCTGCGTGCCGCCGTCCGACCCGGGGACACGGTGGGCCGGCTCAGCGGCGACGAGTTCGCCATCGTCCTCCCGGACCTGGCCGACGCCGACCACGCGCGCACCCTCGCCGACCGGATCGCGGCCTGCTTCGACGAGCCGTTCCGCCTCGAGGGCACCCCGGTGCGGGTCGGCACCAGCGTCGGGGCGGCCGTGCTGGGTCCGGCCCAGGAGCGCGACGCGGACGCGCTGCTCCGCGAGGCGGACGCGGCGATGTACCTCGAGAAGCAGCGACGGGGCCGCTCGGCCCGCGCGGCCCGCTGACCCGTCAGCTCCGCAGCCGCGCCCGCAGCGCCGCCTGCTCGTCGGCGCCGAAGCCGTGCGCGTCCAGCCAGCCGACCGGGCCGTCGAACCGCTCGTCCAGCAGCACCAGCAGGCGGTCCATCGTCTCGGCACGCGGGGTGTGGCTGGCGACGTCGCGGGCGACCATGTCCTCGGCGTACGTGGGGGAGGCGGCCAGCTTCGCCACCAGCGCGTCGATGATCTCCGCGGTGAGCGCGTAGTCGGCGACGATCTCCTCGTGCGGCACCCCGGCGACGGCGAGCGCCAGGGCGCAGACCACGCCGGTGCGGTCCTTGCCGGCGGCGCAGTGGACCACGGACGCGCCTTCGGGGGCCCGGGTGAGCGCCCGCAGGGCGCCGACGACGTTCTCCGAGCGCTGGCCGAGGTAGCCCAGGTAGGACCGCACCGCCGGGGGCTCGCCCTCGTCGTGGGCCGCGACCTGCCGGGGCAGCAGCGATTCGGTCCACCCGGCCCCGAGCTCCAGCTGCGGGTCCTCCTCCTCCACCGCGAAGACGTCGGTGTGGTGCCCCCGCTCGGGCAGCAGGGTGAAGTGCCGGTGGGTGACCTCCCGGACGCCGCGCAGCGGGCCCCGGCCCTCGAGCAGGATCTCCGCGGTGGTGCGCAGGTCGACGACCTGGCGCAGCCCGAGCTCGCCGACCAGGCGCCGGACGTCGGCGTCGCTGAGCGTCTGCAGGTTGTCGCTGCGCAGGATGCGGCCGGTCGCCGTCCGCCCGCCGTCGACGGTGGGCAGCCCGCCGAGGTCGCGCATGTTCGTGGTGCCGTCCAGGCGGATCCAGCGGTCGGTGTGCGGAGAGGTCACGGCTGCGACGGTACGGCGTCGCCCGGGCGGGTGCGCTCCCCGGAGCCGCGTCCGGCACGGGTGGTGCGGAACCCCACAGCGGCGCCCATCGGTATGGGGCCGGTCCACATGGGCACATGATCAGCTCGTCCCTACGGTGTGGTGCAGACCACTCGTGCACCCGCACACCGGAGGAGATCACCATGTCCCGCACTCGTTCCCGGTCCCGGACCGCCAGCACCGCGGCGGCCGCCGGTGTCCTCGCGCTCACCGCCGCGTGCGGCAGCCCCGGTGCCCCCGGCGGCGGGGCGGGCAGCGGAGGCGGTGGTGGCGAGGAGGGCGCCCCGGTCCAGGTCGGCCTCATCACGTCGACGTCCGGACCGCTGGCCTCGTACGGGGCGCAGTACCTCCAGGGCTTCGAGGCGTGCCTGGACCACCTGACCGACGGCACCGGCGAGGTCGGCGGCCGGCCGGTCGAGGTGATCCAGCGCGACGACGCCGGCGACCCGGCCAAGGCCGTCGCGGAGGCCACCGACCTCATCGGCCAGGGGGTGCAGATCCTGGCCGGCTCGGCGTCCTCCGGCGTCGCCGTCCAGGTCGCGCCGCTGGCGGAGCAGAACGACGTCCTGTTCATCTCCGGCCCGGCGGCGACCGACGCCCTGACCGGGATCAACGGCAACACCTTCCGCTCCGGGCGGCAGACCTACCAGGACGTGCGCACGGCGCAGTCCTTCATCGGCGAGGCCGCAGGCAAGGAGGTGCTCGTCTTCGCCCAGGACAGCGCCTTCGGGCAGGCCAACGTCGCCGCGGTGACCGCCGTCCTGGGCGACGAGGCCGGCGCCACCGTCACACCGCTGCTCGTGCCCGCGAGCGCCACCGACCTCACCCCGTTCGCCGCGCAGGCGCGGGACGCCGGCGCCGACCTGACCTTCGTCGCGTGGGCCGGGGAGACGGCGCCCGCCATGTGGCAGGCCATGGGCCAGCAGGGCGTGTTCGACGCGACGAACGTCGTCACCGGCCTGGACATGCGCGCCTCCTACCCCACCTACGGCGAGCAGGTCGCCGACCTCAACTTCCTGTCGCACTTCTTCGCCGAGGCGGTCGACAACGAGATGAGCCAGGCCGTGGCCGAGGGCGTCGAGGCCGCCGGCGGCGAGGTCGACATCTTCACCCCCGACGGCTGCAACGCCGCGCAGATGATCGTGCGCGCGGTCGAGGAGAGCCCCGACGACGTCGCCGGCATGATCTCGGCCCTCGAGGGCTGGAGCTTCGACGGGGTCAAGGGCGAGATGACCATCCGCGCGGAGGACCACGCCCTCCTGCAGCCGATGTTCCAGGCCCGCCTCGAGCAGCAGGGCGGCGAGTTCGTCCCGGTGCTGGTCGACACGCTGGCCCCGGAGGACACCGCTCCTCCGGTCGCCACCGCCTGACCGGCCCGGAGGACCCGTTGTCCACCAGTGCCACGACGGCACCGGCCACCCACCCTGCGGAGGGTGCGCCGGTGCTGCAGGTGCGCGGGCTCAGCTGCGCCATCGGCGGGGCGGTCATCGTCGACGACGTCACCTTCGACGTCGCCCCCGGGGAGTTCGTCGCGGTCATCGGCCCCAACGGCGCGGGCAAGACGTCGCTGTTCAACCTGCTCTCCGGGCTGCTCCCCGCGACCGGCGGCAGCGTGACCCTCTCCGGGGCGGACATCACCGGGGCCTCGCCGTCGGCGCGGGCCCGGCGGGGCCTGGGGCGCACGTTCCAGGCGTCGTCGGTCTTCGCCGGCCTGAGCGTCCGCGAGAACGTCCGGCTGGCCGCGCAGGCCCGGCTGGGCGGGAGCATGCGCCCCTGGCAGCTGGTGCGGCCGGGGGACGCGGCGCAGGAGATCGCCTCGCACTCGCTGGCCCGGGTCGGGCTGGCCGGTCGCGGCGACGACCTGGCCGGGGCGCTGTCCCACGGGGACAAGCGCAAGCTCGAGCTGGCGATCCTGCTGGCCACCGACCCCGCCGTCGTCCTGCTGGACGAGCCGATGGCCGGGGTGAGCATCGAGGACGTCGCCGGGCTGACCGAGGTGATCGCCTCGGTGCACCGCGAGGAGGGCAAGACGGTGCTGATGGTCGAGCACCACATGGACGTCCTGCTCGGGCTGGCCGACCGGGTCGCGGTCATGCACCACGGCAAGCTGCTGGCCCTGGACACCCCCGAGCGCGTGACCGGCGACCCGGCCGTGCAGCAGGCGTACCTCGGGGAGGCGCTGTGAGCGGACAGGGCGGCGCGCCGCTGCTGCGGATGTCGGACGTGCACGTCCGGCTGTCGGGCAGCCACATCCTCCAGGGCGTGGACCTCACCGTCCGCCGCGGCGGGGTGACGGCCCTGCTCGGGCGCAACGGCGCCGGCAAGACGACGACGGTCAAAGCCGTGCTCGGGCTCGTGCCGTCCACCGGGGTCATCGAGCTCACCGGCGGTGACGGCCGGACGGAGCGGGTCGACGGCCGGCGGACCCACGAGATCGTCCGCCGCGGGATCGGCTACGCACCGGAGGACCGGGAGGTCTTTGCCGGCCTGACGGTGGCGGAGAACCTGGCGCTGGCCGAGCGGCGCGGCTCCGACCACCACCACGACCGGGTCTACGAGCTGTTCCCCGAGCTGCAGAAGCGCAGCCGGCAGCTCGCCGGCACGCTCTCCGGGGGCCAGCAGCAGATGGTCGCCATCGCGCGCCTGCTGCTCAACGACAACCAGCTGCTGCTCATCGACGAGCCGACCAAGGGGCTGGCGCCGCTGCTGGTGGCCGAGGTCGCCGACGTGCTGGCCCGCGCGGCCGAGGAGGTGACGATCCTGCTCGTCGAGCAGAACCTGACCGTCGTCCAGCGGATGGCGCAGGACGCCGTCGTCATCGACCAGGGGCGGGTCGCCTGGTCGGGGCCGGCCGACGACCTGCTGACCGACGCCGACCGGACCCGCGAGCTCCTCGGCGTGGCCGCCAGCGGGGGAGGTGACCACCGGTGACCACCTTCGTGCTGCTGTCGATCACCGGCCTCGGGCTCGCGGCGCTGTACTTCCTGGTGGCCTCCGGGCTGTCGCTGATCTTCGGCCTCATGGACGTGCTGAACTTCGCCCACGGCGCCTTCCTCACCATCGGGGCCTACGGGACGTGGTGGGCCGCCGGCAACCTCCCCGGTGCCGGGTCCACCGGCTGGGGCTTCGTCCTCGCCGTGGCGTTCGGCGTCGGCGTCGGCACGCTGGTCGCGGCCCTGATCGAACTGCTGCTCATCCGGCCGCTGTACCAGCGGCACATCGAGCAGGTCCTCGTCACGGTGGGCCTCAGCCTCGCCCTGGTCGCCCTCGTGCGGGCTGTCTGGGGCTCCGACCCCCGGCCGTTCCCGCGTCCGGAGTGGGCGCAGGGCACCACGTCGGTGCTGGGCGCCAACGTGCCCAACGACCGGTTCCTGCTCATCGTCAGCGCGGTGGTCGTGCTGGTGTCGGTGCTCGCCTTCCTCCGCTTCACCCGCGTCGGCCTGATCATCCGGGCCGGCGTGGAGAACCGGACCATGGTGACGGCGCTGGGCATCGACGTCCGGAAGGCGTTCACCCTGGTCTTCGCGATCGGCGGTGCCTTCGCGGCCCTGGCCGGGGCGCTGGGCGGCATCTACCTGGGCTCCATCTCCCCGGGGCAGGGCACCTCCCTGCTGATCTTCGCCTTCATCGTCGTGGTCATCGGCGGCATGAGCTCGATCACCGGTACGGCCGCCGCCGCGGTGCTGGTCGGTCTGGTGCAGCAGTTCGCGAACTACTACGCCGCGAGCGGGGTGGGTGACCTGTCGGTGGTGCTGCTGCTGGCGGTGGTGCTCCTGGCCCGGCCCAGCGGCCTGAGTGCGAGGTTGGCGTGAAGGACAGGGCCGTGAACCGGAGGAACGTGCGGCGGCTGGCTCCGCTGGTGGTGCTGGTCGTCCTGGCGCTGCTGCCCTACTCGACCCTGAACCTGCCGGGGCTCTTCGACGGGGTGCTCAACAGCCCGGGCACGTTGCAGCTCCTGGCGCTGTGCCTGGTGTTCGGCGGCGTCGCCCTCTCCTTCGACCTGCTGTTCGGCTTCACCGGGCTGCTCTCGTTCGGGCACGCCCTCTACTTCGCGGCGGGCACGTACGGGGCCAACCTGCTGCTGACCGAGCTCGGCTGGGGGCTGGGTGCGGCGATCGCGGCGACGACGGTGCTGGGCATCGTGCTCCCGCTGGTGATCGGCAGCGTGGCGCTGCGCGTCTCCGGCATCGCCTTCTCCATGGTCACCCTCGCCACCGCCCAGGTCGGCTCGATCATCGTGCTGCAGGACCCCGGCGGGCTCACCGGCGGCGAGGAGGGGCTGGCGGTCGACCGCACCCCGATCCCCGACGCGTTCGTCGGCGTCTTCAACACCGTGAACAAGTACTGGCTGGCGCTGGCCTACCTGGTGCTGGTGTACGCGGTGGTGACCTGGGTGACCCGCTCCCGGGCGGGGCGGGTCTGGCAGGCGATCCGGGAGAACGAGCGGCGGGTGGAGGTGCTGGGGCTGCGGCCCTACCGCTTCAAGCTGCTCGTGTTCGTGCTGGCCGGGCTGCTGGCCACCCTGGGCGGCATCGTGCACCTGCTGCTGCTGGGTGGCTCCACGCCCCGCGTGACCACCGCCGACTTCACCATCGGGCTGCTGGTCATGGTCGTGCTCGGCGGCGCCGGCAGCCGGTGGGGTGCGGTGCTCGGTGGCGTGCTCTACACCTACCTGGACAGCCGGCTGACCGACCTGGCGTCCTCGCCGGCGGTGCAGGACCTGCCCGCCTGGCTCCGGGTGCCGCTGTCCGAGCCGCTGTTCATCCTCGGCACGTTGTTCATCCTCGTCGTCCTCTTCGTGCCCGGCGGCATCGCCGGGCTGGTGGACCGGCTGGGCGAGCGCCGTCGCGGCCGCCGTCGCCCGGCCGAGAACCCGCCGCCGGGCCGGGCGGTGGAGCGGCTCCGGGACGAGATCGGTGCCGGGGTGGGCGGCAACCGCCCGCACGACGGGGTCTGATCGACGACCCCGGCCCGCCCGCGATGATCAGGTCACCTGATCCCGGATCGCGGGGACGGCGGCGGTGGGCTGCCGGCGAGGAGGCGGTCGCAGACGTCGACGAGGCGCTGCCGCAGCTCCGCACCCCGGACGGCGAACTCCCGCTGCCCGGCCACGTACTCGGCCTTGCCCTCGGGCGTCTCGATCGCCACGGGGGCGTAGCCGTGGTCGCGCAGGTCGTACGGCGAGGCCCGCATGTCCAGCTCGCGGATCGCCACGGCCAGCTCGAAGCAGTCGACGACCAGCTCACCCGGGGTGGCGGGGCTGAGCTTGTAGGCCCACTTGTAGAGGTCCATGCCGGCGTGCAGGCAGCCCGGTTGCTCCAGCTGCGGCTGGCTCTCGCGGGTGGGCTGCAGCCGGTTCCGCGGCGCGGCGGCCGGGGTGAAGAACCGGAACGCGTCGTAGTGGCTGCACCGCACCGGGTGGGCATCGACGATGGCGTCGGTGCCCTCTTGCCCGAGGCGGAGGGGGATCGGGTGCCGGGTTCCGGTGTCGCGGTAGACCATCGCCCACTCGTGCAGGCCGAAGCACCCGGTGAACGCCGGGCGGGCGGCGGTGGCCACGAGCAGCCGGCGGACGAAGCGGACGGTGTCCCCGCGGTCGGCCAGGAAGGCACCGGTGTCGAGTCGCACGGTCGCGCCGTCGGTGGCGTACCAGCGCCGGCCCTCGTACGGCGCGGGAATGGCGAGGGCGACGTCCGCGCCGGGGTGCCAGCGGCGCAGCCGGCCCGGGGTCTCGGAGTAGTAGGTGAACAGGAAGTCCAGGACCGGGTGCGCCTCCCCGCGGAGGCGGCGCTCGCGGTGCGGCGCGGCCCAGCGGTCCACGCGTGCCTCGTGCGCGGCGGCCCGCCCCTGCCACTCCTCGACCGGCAGGACCGGCGGCTGGGTGAGGGGCGGCTGCACGCGCCCAGGGTAGGAGGCCGCCCCCGGCGGGCCGGCGGCGCGCGGCGGCGTCCTCGCTCAGCCGGGGTCGACGCGGGTCAGCCGGTGCAGGCGGAGCGCCAGCTGGACCTCCAGGGCGCGGGCCGGGGAGGACCACTCGCGACCGAGCAGCCGGCCGATCCGGTCCAGGCGCTGGGTGACGGTGTTGACGTGCACCTGCAGGCTCTCCGCCGCCCGGGCCGGTGAGCTGCCCGCCGCGAAGAACGCCTCCAGCGTCCCCTCCAGGTCCGTGCCCCGCCTCGCGTCGTACTCGAGGACGGGGCCCAGCGTCGCCCGCACGAAGGCGGGCACGTCGCGCCCCTCGCCGACCAGCAGGCCGAAGAACCCCAGCTCGTCGGCGCTCGCCGCGTCCCCCTCGCGGCCGAGCGCCACCAGGGTGGTCGCGCAGCGGGCCGCCTCCGCGTGGGCGGCGGCCACGGCATCCGGGCCGACGGCCGGTCCGGCGCCGCCGACGGTGACCGCACCGGCGCCGGCGGCACCGAGCTCGCGACGCACGGTGGCCGACGCGGGGCCGGGCTCCAGGCCGGGCAGGCAGAGGACGACGCAGCCCCCGTGCAGGCCGGCCAGCCCGCCGCGGGTCGCCGCCAGGTGGGCCGCGGTGGCCAGGGCCCGCGGGCGGGACCGGGCATCGACCCGGGCGACGACGACGGCGTGCGGGCGGTCCAGGTCCGCGCCGAGCCGGCGGGCGCGCTCCCGGAGCCCGTCGGGATCCCGGAGACCTGGGCTCAGGAGCGCCTCGAGCAGCTCCCCGCGCACCCGGTTCTCCGCCTCGCCCGCCGTCCGCCGGATCAGCAGCAGCAGCGCGGTGACGAGCGCTGCACGCTCCAGGATCCGCTGGTCGGAGTCGGCGAGCTCCTCCTCGCGGTGGAGCACCAGCCCGCCCAGCAGCTCGCTGCCCACCGTCACGGCGGCGGTCCACCAGCTGCCGTCCTGCACCGTCCGGCCGGTGGCGCGGGCCAGGGTCAGCGCGCCGGCGGGGTCGGGTGGCAGCTCGGTGGCCGCACCGGCACCGGGCGAGACGGCCCGGCCCTCCTCGTCGAGCACGGTGATGCTGCCCCCGAGGGCCTCGGTGACCGCCGCGGCGACGTCCTCCACCCCGCCGCCGCGCAGGACGACGTCGATGAACCGGTCGTGGGCGCCGGCCGCCCGCTCCACCGATGCCGTGTGGGCGCGCAGCCGGCGGGTGGCCGCCGAGAGCTCGTCCAGCGCCGACCGGGTCTCCTCGAGCAGCCGGGCGTTGTCGAGGGCGATGGCGGCGTGGGCGGCCAGCGACCCCAGCAGGGACACCTGCGACCGGTCGAAGGTGCGCTCGGTGCGGTCGGCGGCGAACAGCACGCCGATGACCTGGGCGCCGCGGACGAGAGGCACCCCGAGGATCGCGACGAGCCCCTCGTCGTGTACGCCGTCGTTGATCTCGGTCGTGTGCCGGAACCTCGGGTCGGCGAAGTAGTCGGCCGTGGCGTAGGGGGCGGCGGTCTGGGCGACGAGCCCGCCCAGCCCCGCGCCCATCGGCAGCCGAAGCCCCTGGAACCGGGCCGAGACCGAGCCGTCGGTGACCCGCATGTAGGTGTCGCCCCGTGCGGGGTCGTTCAGCGTCAGGTAGGAGACGTCGCTGCCCAGCAGCTGGCGGGCCCGCCGGACGATGGCGGTGAGCACCGAGTCGACCCCGCGCAGCGCCGCGAGGTCGTTCGCGGTGTCGAAGAGGGCGGTGAGCTCGGACTCCCGCCGGCGCCGGGCGGCGAACGCCTCGCGTACCTCCAGCGCCAGCAGCTTGACCCGGTCGAGCTCGGCCAGCTCGTCGGCGTCGGCCCCCGCCGCCCGCGCCCGGACCAGGGGGCGTTCGTACTCGATCGCCGCGGCGTCGCCCAGCAGCAGTTCGAAGTACTCCGCCGCCCGCCCCACGGCCGGGCGCGGACCGTCGCGGTCGGGGACGGGCGGGGACGGGGGCACGACCGGCATTCTGGCCGGTCGCGCGGTCACCGTGCGGTCCACCCGCCGTCCATCACCAGCGAGGTGCCGGTGACCGAGGCCGCGGCGGGCGAGCACAGCCAGGCGACCGCGTCGGCCACCTCCGCCGGCTCGATGAGCCGCTTGACCGCCGCCGGCGCCAGCATGACCTGCTCCACGACCTGGTCCTCCGACAGGCCGTGCGCCTCCGCCTGCGCGGCGATCTGCCCCTCCACCAGCGGCGTCCGCACGTAGGCGGGGTTCACGCAGTTGGACGTGACGCCCCGGGCGGCGCCCTCCAGGGAGACGACCTTGGACAGCCCCTCCAGGCCGTGCTTGGCCGTCACGTAGGCGGCCTTGTAGGGGGAGGCGCGCAACCCGTGGACCGAGCTGATGTTGACGACCCGGCCCCAGCCCCGGTCGTACATGTGCGGCAGTGCGCCGCGGACGAGCCGGAACGGCGCCTCCACCATGAGCCGCAGGATGTGGGAGAAGCGGTCGACCGGGAACTCGTGGACCGGGGCGACGTGCTGCAGGCCGGCGTTGTTGACCAGCACGTCCACGGCCAGGTCGAGGCGGTCGACGGCGGCGAGGTCGGACAGGTCGGCCGTGACCGCGGTGCCGCCCACCTCCGCGGCCACGGACCGCGCAGCCTCGGCGTCCCGGTCGACGACCACGACGTCGGCACCGTCGGCCGCCAGCCGGACGGCGCAGGCGCGGCCGATCCCCGACGCACCACCGGTGATGAGTGCCCGCCGCCCGACCAGGGGACCGTTGACCGCCATGGTGGGAACGCTAGGCCGCCGGTGCGATGTGCCCCACGGTTGCCGCCCACACAGCCCGCCCCGACCTGGTGGTGCGGCGGCACACCGACCGGGGGAGCCCGCGACCCGCGGCCGCGGGTTCCCTCAGTCGGCCTCGTTGCCGGGGCGGGCGACCGAGTCGTCCCGCTGGGCCTCGTCGTCGGTGGTCAGCGTGACGTCGTCGGCGTCCGCCGGAGCGGCGGCGTCGCCGGTGGTGTCGGGGGACTCGCGGTACCCCGTCGGCTGAGACTCGCTCATCGGCCGTCGTCTCCTGATCGGTCGGTCGGGCCCGAGACCTCGCCGGTGGCGCCGGCGCGAGTGGCGCGGGCGACGTCGCCGTCCGCGCGGGCCGGGAGGTCGTCCCCCTGCTCGGCGTCCCGCTCGACGCCTTCCTCGGCGGTGAGCGGCACGTCGTCGAAGGAGGAGGCCAGGTCGCTGTTGGCCCCCGTGCCCGACGCGGTCGGGATGTCCTGCTGGATGCGGTCGCTGCCCTGGGGATCGGTCATGCCGGCCTCCTGTCCGTCGGCTGTCCTCTCGCCCATGCCCGTCGTCGTCTGCCCCAAACGACCGAGGCCGCCTCCCAGCGGGAAGGCGGCCTCGCTCGTCGTGCGGGGTGGACCGGTCGCGGGGCCCGGAGGGTCCCCGACCGGGACACGGGCAGCGGCTCAGTCTCAGCGCACCAGGGGGACGCCCCCTGGCCGCGGTCGGAGCCCGGAGGGCGACATCAGAAGCAGTCCTCCGCGACCTCCATGAGGGCGTTGTCGGTGGCCTCGACGATCGCCCGCTCCGCCGCGAGCTTCGGCAGCACCTGGGTGGCGAAGAAGCGGGTGGCGGCGAACTTGCCCTCGTAGAAGTGCTTGTCCTTCTCGCTGACCTCGCCGGCGAGGGCGGCCAGGGCCACCTCGGACTGGCGGATGAGCAGCCACGCGGTGACCAGGTCGCCGGTGGCCAGCAGCAGCCGGCTGGTGTTCTGCGCGACCTTGTACAGCGAGGACATGTCCTCCTGGGCGGCGGTCAGGTGGTCGAACATCGCGGTGAGCATGCCCTGGACGTCCTGCAGGGCGGTGCCGAGCAGTGCCCGCTCCTCCTTGAGCCGGCCGTTGCCGGCGTCGCCGTCGACCGTGGCCTGGATCTGCTCGGCCAGCCAGGTCAGCGCGACGCCGCCGTCCCTGACGATCTTCCGGAAGAAGAAGTCCTGGCCCTGGATCGCCGTCGTGCCCTCGTAGAGGGTGTCGATCTTGGAGTCCCGGATGTACTGCTCGATCGGGTAGTCCTGCAGGAAGCCCGAACCGCCCAGGGTCTGCAGCGACTCGGACGTGAGCAGCTCCGTGGCCCGCTCGGAGCCGAAGCCCTTCACGATCGGCAGCAGCAGGTCGTTGACCCGCTCGGCGAGCCGGGCCGCCTCGCTGTCACCGGTGGCCTCGGCCTCGGTGACACGGTCGCGGAAGCCCGCAGTGTAGAGGTACAGCGCCCGCATGCCCTCGGCGTAGGACTTCTGCCGCATCAGCGAGCGGCGGACGTCCGGGTGGTGGGTGATGGCCACCCGGGGGGCGTCCTTGCTGGTCGCCGTCAGGTCGGCGCCCTGGATACGGGTCTTCGCGTAGTCCAGTGCGACCTGGTAACCGGCCGAGAGGGTCGCGATCGCTTTCGCGCCGACGAACATCCGGGCGTGCTCGATGACCTTGAACATCTGGGCGATGCCGTCGTGGACCTCGCCGACCAGCCAGCCCTGCGCCGGCACCGGGCCGTCACCGAAGGTGAGCTCGCAGGTCGTGGAGACCTTGAGGCCCATCTTCTTCTCGACGTTGGTGACGTAGGCGCCGTTGCGCTCGCCCAGCTCACCGGTCGCGAGGTCGACGTGGAACTTGGGGACGACGAACAGCGACAGACCCTTGGTGCCCGCCTTCGCGCCCTCGGGGCGGGCCAGGACCAGGTGGATGATGTTGTCGCTCATGTCGTGCTCGGCCGACGTGATGAACCGCTTCACGCCGTGGATGTGCCAGGAACCGTCGGGCTGCTGCACGGCCCTGGTGGTGCCGGCACCGACGTCGGAGCCCGCGTCGGGCTCGGTGAGCACCATCGTGGCGCCCCAGCGGTGCTCGAGCATGAGTTCGGCCAGGCGCTTCTGGTCCGGCGTGCCCAGCTCGTCGAGGATGGCCGCGAAGGCCGCGCCCGAGCCGTACATGAACACGGCGGGATTGGCGCCGAGGATCATCTCGAAAGCGCCCCAGGTCAGGGCGTGCGGTGCGCCGAAGCCGCCGAGGTGCTCGGGCAGGTCGAGGCGGGACCACTCGCCGTCCTCGACGGCCTTGTACGACTTCTTGAACGACTCCGGGATGGTCACCGAGTTCGTCGCCGGGTCGAAGACCGGCGGGTTGCGATCGGCGTCGACGAAGGACGCAGCGACCGGGCCCTCGGCGAGCTTGCGGACCTCGGCCAGGATCCCGCGCGCGGTGCCGGCGTCCATCTGCTCGAACGGACCCGTGCCGAACTTGTCCTTGGTGTCCAGGAACTCGAAGAGATTGAACTCGAGGTCCCGCAGGTTGGCGGTGTAGTGCGTCATTGCGCTCAGGCTCCCGTGCTCCGTGCCGGCGGACGGCGTCGTCCTACTCGCGAGTAACAAAAACTATTACTCGCGAGTAGTAACGGCAAGCACCGGGTCGCCGGACACGCCTGCGCCGGGAGCCTGACCCGGAGGGGTCAGCGCTTGCGCCGCCGTGCGCGGGTGACCGCACCGGCCAGCCACACCAGCAGGCCGCCGAGCGCCGCGGCGACCAGCAGGGCGACGACAAGCGGGCCCTCGACGTCGGTGAAGACGAGGCTGATCTGCACCGACTGGCCGTTGAAGACGACGAACAGCACCAGTACCACGGTGACGAAGATCAGCAGCGCCAGCGCCAGCGACCGGCCGATGGCCTTCCCGGTGTGCCGTTCGCGGGCCGGGGCCGGTTCGGCCGGCCGCTCGGCGGTGCGGTCCGGTTCGACGGCGGGGTCGCCCGAGGCCTGGTCGCCCGAGGCCTGGGAGCCCAGGCCGACGCTCAGCGGGTCGCGCTGCGCGCCGGCAGGCTCGCGTCCGGGGCCGGTCACCGGGCGTCCGGTTCGGTGTCGGCGGGCGGGTAGGCCGGGCCGGCGATGCCGTCGGCCGGGCCCTCCGTGGCGCCCAGGGAGTCGCGGTCCTCGCCGGGCGCCTGCTGCGCGCCGAGCGGCTGGGCCTCGCGGTCGGAGCCCGCGTTGTTCTCGTCCGGCATGGTCATCGCAGCATTGTCGCCCGCCGGGCGACACCGCGGCCAGTTGCCGTCCCCGGCGGGCGGAGCCGCTGCCCGTGTCCCGGTCGGGGAGCCTCCGGCCCCCGCGACCGGCCCACCTCCGGGCGGCTGCGCCGGTGGCGCTCACTCGGCCAGCGCGGGACCGGCCTCGTGCGCGGGGTGGCCGGCGGTGCGCTCGCGCTGCTTCATCCGGGCCTCGAACACGTGCCGGTCGCCCCCGGCGAGCTCGTCCCGGGCACGGGCGTCGTAGGCGCGGAAGGTGGCCCAGTAGTTCTCGTCGAAGTCCTCGACGACCTGGAACGTCCACCGGTCGGCGATGACGTTGCGCCCGACCAGGTCGCGCTCGAGGTCGGCGGCCAGCGGCGTGGCCCCGGCCTCGCGGAACAGTTCGACGGACTCCTGCAGGAGCCGGTCGGCCTTGCCGGTCAGCTGGTGGAAGGCGTAGAGGAAGCCACGGGCCTGGTCGACGGTCTCCAGGGCCTCGGACAGCTTGCCGAGCGCCTCCACGGTCTGGTCGTCGAGGTCGGGCCGCGTGCGGTCGTCGGTCACCGGCCCATCCTGCGGTCAGCCGCGGGCGGCCGCGATCTCGATCAGCCGCTCGGCCAGCTGCCGGCCGTGGGCGGCGGGGCCGTCGGGGCCCAGCAGGCCGCCGGAGAGGTACATGCCGTCGATGATCAGGTGGACCTGCGCGGCGAGGTCCTCGCCGTCGCCCGGCACGATCTCGTCGGCCAGCCGCTCCAGCCGGGCGTGCAGCTCGAACTTGTAGTCGGCGGCGGCGCTGCGGGCGGGGTGCTGCGGGTCGTCGTACTCGCTGCTGACGTTGGTGAACGGGCAGCCGCGGAACCCGGTGCGGGTGACGTCGCGCTCGACGGCGTCGACGACGGACAGCAGCGCGGCCCGCGGGTCGCCCTCGAGCCGGTCCAGCTCCGCGTCGATGAACGCGAGCACGGTGGCCGCCTTGCGGCTGAGGTAGGCCCCGACGAGGTCGTCCTTGCTCTTGAACAGCCGGTAGACCGTCATCTTGCCCAGGCCGGTCTCGCGGACCAGCTCGTCCATGCCGACGCTGCGGGAGCTGCGCCCGGCGAAGAGCCGCTCGGCGGTGTCCAGCACGATCGCCTGCCGCTCGGCGCGGCTGCGGCGAACCGGTGCCGTGGCGTCGTCGGCGTCGGACAGGGGCATGGCGGCGGTCACGTCAGCGATGGTGCACCAGGACGTGACGGAGCAGTTCGCGGCACGCCGGGGCTGATCGCTCTGGGTGACGAGGGGCGCCCGGGCTCCGCGGGGCGCCGGGGAGCGGAGGTGAACGTGTGACGACGCAGCGTGACTGCGGCGTCGGCTCAGGCCCGGCGGGTGCGGCGCGGGTTGGCCAGCAGCCGGGCCACGGCCCGCGCCGCGGTCTCCGTGGAGGAGTCGGCCCGCGCTCCGTCGGTCGACTCGTGGGTGGTCCGGGTGTGGTCCAGGTTGTCCTCCATGCGCCGGTGCGTGCCCGTGCCGTGGCGGTGGGAAACCGGTGCGCGACCGGACAGGGCTGAGACGTCGGTCACCACGGCGCGGCGCCGGGGGTCAGGTGTCGGGGGTGTCGGCGCCACCGCCGGCGGTGTCGGCACGGCCCTCGGCCGGCTCCTCGGGGTGCGGCGTGCGGCCGCTGCCGGGCTGCTCGCCGGCCGGGTCGCCCTCGGCGCGTTCGGCGCTGCGGGGCGTGCGGTGGGATTCGCTCATCGCGGGTTCCTCCTCGGTTCGGTCGGGGAGCCTGTGCCCGGTCGGCCGCCGGGGAAACCGGGGGTCAGCCCACCGGGCCGGCCGGGGGCACCCGGGGGAGGAGGGCGCGCACGGCCTCCTCGTCGGGCAGCGCGCCGCGCGCTCCCGGACCGGTGGTGGAGGCCGCCGCCGCGGCGACGGCCTGGCGGACGGCGTCGGCGAGGACGGCGCCACCGGCCAGCGCCTGCCCCAGCGCACCGCAGAAGCAGTCCCCGGCGCCCGTCGTGTCGACGGCGGTGACCGGCGGCGGCGCCTGCAGCAGGGCCGGGCCCTCCGCGGGGACGACCAGGGCGCCGCGCGCGCCGAGGGTGACCACGACCGCGCCCGTCGTCACCCGGCGGGCGAGCTGCACCAGCTCGGCGGGTGAGCGGTCGCCGGGTTCGGCGCCGGCCAGCAGCGCCAGCTCGTGCTCGTTGGGGACGAGCACGTCCACCCGCTGCAGCAGCACGTCGGGCAGCGGGGCGGGCGGCGCCGGCGTGAGGACGACGGTGCCGGACGCGGCCCGGGCCGCCGCCTCCACCGCCGGCAGCGGCACCTCGAGCTGGAGCAGCAGCACCCGGGCCGAGCGCACCGACGGCACGTCGACGTCCTCGGGCGCGAGCTCGGCGTTGGCACCGGGCACGACGACGATCAGGTTCTCGCCGCTGCCCGCCTCCACGGGGATGGTCGCGGTGCCGGTGGGCGTGCCGATCGTGCGCAGCACGCGGCTGACGTTGACCCGGGAGGAGGCCAGTGCGGCCAGCTGCCGGTCACCGGCGGGGTCGTCGCCGACCCGGCCCACCATGTGCACGCCGCCCCCGAGGACGCCGGCGGCGGCGGCCTGGTTGGCCCCCTTCCCGCCCGGGGCGAGCGCCGAGTCGCGGGCCACGACCGTCTCCCCCCGGCCGGGCAGCCGGTCGACGGACACGAGCACGTCCTCGTTGAGGCTGCCGACGACGGTGACGGACACGGGGACCTCCGGGGACGGGACAGGGGTACCAGCAGTACCAGACGCCCCGTTTCCCCCGGCCGGTGCGGCGGTACCGGGGAGGGCGACCGACCGAGCGGAGGAAGCATGGCGAGCGACGACCCCGACACGATCCGGCGGGAGTTCGGCGAGGCGGTGAACATGACCGCGGGCGAGCTGGAGAAGTGGCTGGAGACCGAGGAGTCGCAGTCCGTCGGGCAGAAGGACGGTGACGGTGCGTCCACCGGCCACGCCTCGGGGCGGCGCATCGTCGAGCTGCTGCGCACGAAGAAGGGCGACCTGGACGACGACGACCTCGCCCACATGCGCAAGGTGCACGGCTACGTGGCGCGCCACCTCGCCCAGCAGCCGGCCCAGGAGGACGTCGAGACCTCCCGGTGGCGCTACAGCCTGATGAACTGGGGGCACGATCCGCTGAAGAAGGGCTAGGCCTCCGTGCGAGACACCGTTCTGCCGCGCAACGACCCCGCCCAGTACGACGACCTCGCCGACCAGTGGTGGCAGCCCGCGGGCGGTTTCGCCGCCCTGCACTGGCTGGCCGCCTCCCGGGCCGAGCACATCCCGCCGGCGAGCGGGAGCGGGCTGCTGGTCGACCTGGCCTGCGGCGGGGGGCTGATGGCCCCGCACGCCGCCCGACTCGGTTACCGGCACGTCGGCGTCGACCTCGGCACGGAGGGGTTGCGGACCGCCCGCGCGCACGGGGTGCTGCCGGTGCGCGGTTCGGTGCTCGCCGTCCCGCTGACCGACGGCTGCGCGGACGTCGTCGTCGCCGGCGAGATCCTCGAGCACGTGGCGGACGACGTCGCGGTGCTCGCCGAGTGCGTCCGGCTGCTGCGGCCGGGCGGCGTCCTGGTCGTCGACGCGCTGGCCGCCACCCGCATCGGCCGCTTCCTCATGGTCACCGTGGCCGAGCGGCTCCCCGGCGGCCCCCCTCCGGGCATCCACGACCCGGCGCTCTTCGTCGACCGCGACCGGTTGCTCACCGCCGCCGACCGGCTGGGCCTCGACCTCCGCCTGGTCGGCCTGCGCCCGTCGGTGCGCGACGCGATCGCCTGGCGGCTGGGCCGCCGCGACTCGGTGCGCATGAAACCGATCCGGTCCACGGCCGTCGTCTTCGCCGGTTACGGCCGGAAGCGGTGACCGGGCGACGCGACGGCGGCGCACGTACCGTCGGCAGCATGATCCCGATCAGGGCGGCCGTGGAGCCGCGGTCGTGACCGCCGCCGTCCTCACCGGGGCGGGGGCCGCGCTGCCCAGCACGCTGGACCAGGAAGCCGCCTGGGACGGGTTCTTCTCGACCCACTACGCGGGGGTGCGCGCCGCCCGGCGGATCTTCCTGGGCGCCGGGGTCCGCCGTCGGCACGCGGTGGCCAACCCGATGGACGAGGACCTCAGCGGCTGGGGCACCGGCGCGCGGATGGCCCGGTACATCCAGGAGGCGCTGCCGCTGGGCAAGCAGGCCGTGGCCGGCGCCCTGGACTCCGCCGGGCTCGCTCCCGGCGACGTGGGGCTGTTCGCCGTCGCCACCTGCACCGGCTACGCCACCCCCGGGCTGGACATCCGGCTGGCCAGCGACCTCGGCATGCCGCCGGGGCTGCAGCGGCTGCTGGTGGGGCACATGGGTTGCTACGCGGCCATCCCCGGGCTCGCGGCCGTCGCCGACTTCGTCACCGCCCGGTCCCGGCCCGCGGTGCTGCTCTGCTGCGAGCTGACCAGCCTGCACGTGCAGCCGGCCCAGGCCGACCTCGAGCAGGTCGTCGCGCACGCGCTCTTCTCCGACGCCGCCGCGGCCGTGGTCGTCGAACCCGGCGCCGGGCGCGGGCGCCGGCTGGCCGGGGTCGTGGCGCGCACCGACGCCTCCACCGCCGACCACATGACCTGGGACGTCACCGACCTCGGCTTCCGCATGGGGCTGTCGCCGCGCGTGCCCGACGTCCTGTCGCGACACGTGGGCGACGTCGTCGGGGAACTGCTCGCCGGGGCCGGCCTGCGCACCGAGGACGTCGCCGGCTGGGCCGTCCACCCCGGGGGCCCGCGCATCATCGACGTCGTCCGCGACGAGCTGGGGTTGCGCGAGGAGCAGGTCGGGGCCTCGCGCCGGGTGCTGGCCGAGCACGGCAACTGCTCGTCGGCGACCGTGCTGCTGGTGCTGCAGGAGCTTGCCGACGTCGACGGCCCGATCGTGGCCATGGCGTTCGGGCCGGGGCTGACCCTGTACGCCGCGCTGCTGCTCCCGGCGTAGGGAAGGGCCCCCCGCACGCTCGGGGCGGTGCCCTGGAGGGGGTCACGGGTCTAGCGTTGGCACGTGGAGCGTGCAGCGGGCCGGCCACCGACCGTGCGGGTCTTCCTCGTCGACGACCACGAGGTGGTGCGCCGCGGCGTGGCCGACGTCCTCGAGGACGACCCGGTCATCTCCGTGGTGGGAGAGGCCGGCTCGTGCGCGGAGGCGTTGGCCCGCGCGCCCGCCGTCCGTCCCGACGTCGCCGTGCTGGACATGCGGCTGCCCGACGGCGACGGTGCCGGGCTCTGCCGCGACCTGACCGCGCGCCTCCCGGGCCTGCGGTGCCTGGTGCTGACCAGCTACGCCGACCGGGCGGCCCGCGACGAGGCGGTCCGGGCCGGGGCGGCGGGCTTCGTCCTCAAGCAGGTGCGCGGCTCGGCGCTGGTGCAGGCGGTGCGCACCGTGGCGGGCGGCGGCACCCTGGCCGAGCCCGGACCCCCGCCCCGACCGAGGTCCGGTGGTGACCGGCTGGCGGTGCTGACCGACCAGGAGCGCACCGTCCTGGCGCTCATCGGGGAGGGGCTGACCAACCGCCAGATCGGCGAGCGGATGGGGCTGGCCGAGAAGACGGTGAAGAACTACACCAGCCACCTGCTGGCCAAGCTGGGGCTGGAGCGCCGCACCCAGGCCGCGATCCTGGCCACCGAGTTGCGCGACGTCCGCCGCTGAGGACGACGGTGCCGGTCAGGCCGGCAGCGGCACGGTCCACCGGATCTCGGTCCCCGACGTCCCGGTGGAGATCGCCAGGCGCCCGCCGCGGCGCTCGGCGCGATCGGCGAGGTTGGCCAGCCCGCTGCGCACGGTGACCGCCGGCAGCCCACCCCCGTCGTCGGTGACGACGACGCCGACCTCGTCGCCCAGGGCCACCGCCACCGTCACGCGGGTGGCGCCGGCGTGGCGCACCACGTTGGTGACCAGCTCGCGGACCACGGCGACCACGTCGCCGGCCAGGTCCGGCGGCAGGTCCTCGACCTCGCTGCGCACGCGCAGGTCGGGGCGCACGCCGTGCCCGTCGGTCACCGACCGCACCACCTCGGCCAGCCGTCGCCGGACGGCGTCCGACGAGGAGTCCTGCGCACCGTGCAGCTCGAAGATCGACGCGCGGATCCGGGCGATCGTCCCGTCGAGCTCGTCCACGTGCCCCGCGATCCGGCCGGCGACGTCGGGAGCGGTCTCTCCCAGGGAGCGGCCCAGCCGGTCCAGCGCCAGGGCGGTGGCGAAGATCCGCTGCACCACATGGTCGTGCAGGTCGCGGGCGATGCGGTCGCGATCGGCCTGCACCTGCAGCCGCTGCTCCCGCTGCTGGCTGCGGACCAGGCGCATGGCGACGGTCGCGTGGGTGGCGAAGGCCGCGGCCGGCTCGAGCACCGCTGGGTCGAAGGGTGGTCGGCTCCGCAGGCGCAGCGCGACCAGGGTGGTCGGCGGCGAGGGGCCGCCCAGCGGCAGGAACAGGGCCGGGCCGTACCGGTCGGTGAATTCCCCGATCACCGCGGCGTGGACGGTGCCCGGCTTCTGCGGGATGGCGACGTCGTCGACCAGCACCGGGGTGCCGGAGCGGTGCGCCTCCCCCAGGCGGGTGCCGGTCAGCGGGATGCGCACGCCCTCGGAGTCGGCGGCCTCCGGACCGACGGCGGCGGTGACGGTCAGCGTCCCCTCGTCCCCGGGCAGGGGCGCGAGGATGCCGACGGCGTCGGCGCCGGCCAGTTCGGCGACGCCGGCCGCCGCGGCGCGCAGCACCTCGCCGGTCGGGCGGCCCGACAGCAGCGCCGTGGCGATGTCGGTACCGGCCTGCGACCACGCCCGGCGCTGCTCCGCGTGCTCCAGCAGGCGGGCGTTCTCGATGGCCAGCCCCGCCACCGCCGCCAACCCCTGGGCCACCTCGAGGTCGGCGTCGGTGAACGCCGTGCCGGTGCGCTTCTCGGTGAGGTAGAGGTTGCCGAACACGGAGTCGCGGACCCGGACCGGCACGCCCAGGAAGGACCGCATCGGCGGGTGCCCGAGCGGGATGCCGACGGACGCCGGGTGCCGCCCCAGGTCGGCCAGCCGCAGCGGCGTCGGGTCCTGGACCAGGAGGCCCAGGATGCCGGCGCCCGCGGGCGGCCGGCCGATGCGCTCGTGGTCCTCCTGGTCCATGCCCACCGTGACGAACCGGTCCAGGGCGCGCCCGTCGGGGGTGAGCACGCCCAGGGCGCCGTAGCTCGCGCCCACGTGCCGGACGGCCGCCTCGACGATCTCCCGGAGGGTCGCCTCCAGCTGCCCGCCGGAGGCAGCGGCACGCAGCGCAGCCGTGAGCGCCGCGGCGTCGTCGCTCACCGGTGGTGCCGGCGGTCGGGCGGGGACACGGCCTGACCGTAGGAGCGCGACCCGCCGGGGGGAAGCGCTGTGGCCATGGTGCGGCACCATCCGTTCGTCCCCCAGGGACCAAGGGCCCGGTTCCGTTCCGTGATCGGCCGGTGGAAGGCCGCAACGCACCGAGGCCCCGGTCGCTGCGACCGGGGCCTCGGGAGTGGAGCGGGTGACGAGAATCGAACTCGCACTGTCAGCTTGGGAAGCTGATGTTCTACCATTGAACTACACCCGCGGACGGCGCCGAGACTACCTCGTCGCCCCGCCGCCGCGACAGCGGCCTCCTCAGCGCCGCATCTCCGCCAGGAAGCCGGTCGCCTCCGACCGGAGCTCCTCCGCCATCTGCGAGAGCCCGGTGACGTCCTCGTGGCCGGTGTTCAGCGACACCTCCGTCGCACTCCGACCGGCTGCGTCCGGTTCCTCGGCCGGCGCACCCCCGGCCGGTACGAGCGAGACGACACCGCGCCCCGTCCGCATGGGGAAGTCGGACGGGGCGCGGTGGCTCAGGGACGCCGGTGCGGCGCGGCGGCCGTCAGAGGGCGACGCCGGTGCAGGAGGAGGCGCAGTCCACCGACCAGATCGAGCTCAGGGCGCGGAACCGGTCCGAGCGCACGAGCCGTTCGCCGGCCGGACCCTCGCGGACCACCGGCCCGCTGTCCGGAGCCGGCCCGCCGGGCGTGGTGCCGCCCGGAGCGGGCGCGCCGGGAGTGGTGCTCCCACCCGGCGTGGTCGGCTCCGGAGCCGTGCCGTCCGGGGTGGTGCCCTCGGGCGAGGTGCCGTCCGGGGCCGTCCCGGACGGCGCCTCCGGTGCGGGGGCGACCTCCTCGGCGTAGGTGAGCGCGTTGCTCAGCACGGTCGACCGGCCGTCGGGCGCGTAGACCGAGACGTCGTAGACCCCCGCGACCCGTGCCGGCACCCGGAAGACGACGCTGCCGCTGTCGCCGTGCACGACGGCCGCGGTGGTGGTCGCCCCGATGCGCACGGTGGGGTCGGCGGGCAGGGCGCGGCCGGTGATCGTCACGAGCGTGCCGCCGTCGGTGCCCACCAGGTTCGGGCTGAGCGACGTGATGCGGAAGACGCCGACCTCGGGGTACGTGGTCGTCCCGGGTGTGCCGCCGTCGGGCGTGGTGCTCCCCGGGGTGGTGCCGTCCGGGGTGGTCCCACCGGGCGTGGTGCTCCCCGGGCTGGTGCCGCCGGGGCTCGTGCCGTCGGGGGTGCTGTCCTCGGGGGCGGTGCCGTCGGGGGTGCTGCCCTCGGGCGCGACCTCCTCGGGGGTACCCCCCTCGGGGGCCGTGCCGTCCGGCGTGGTGCCGTCGGGGGTGCTGCCGCCGTCCGGGGTGGTGCCTGGCGTCGTCCCCGGGAGGCCGGGGGAGCCGGTCGTCGGCGGAGGTGTGGTGCCGCCCGGAGCGGTGCCGCCGGGGCTGCTGCCCCCGGGCGTCGTGCCGTCGGGGGTCGTGCCGTCCGGCGTGCTGCCGTCGGGTGCGGGATCCGGCGCCGGCGCGTCCGGCGTCGTGCCCGTCGCCGACACGAGCAGCGGGGCAGCGTGGGTGCGGCCCAGCGGCTCCCCGTCGCGGTACAGCTGCACGGCCAGGACGTAGCGCCCGTCGCCGAGCTCCACGGCGGGGGAGAGCCCGATGCCGTCGAAGTCGTCCAGGGCGCCGAGGTCGAAGACGGCGTCACCGGCGTCGTCGGTGGGGACGGTCACCCCGTGCAGGGTCACCGGCTTCTGCGAGAGCGCCCAGATCTCGCCCGCGTGCTCCATGCCGAGGCCGATGGCGACCGAGTACCGGCCGGGCCCGGCGGAGCCGCTCACCCCGATCGCCGGCGTGACGGTGCCCGGCGGGGCGGTCATGGAGGTGAACGCGTAGCGGGGGGCGCCCGCGAGGGCGTTCCCGACCCGGCTCAGCGTGAGCCGCCCGCCGGTCACCGACCGGCCGACGAACGCGGGCACGGAATCCACGTCGGCCAGCAGCGCGGCCTTCAGCTCGGCGGCGGAGGCCCCGGGCAGCGCGGCCCGGTACAGGGCCACCGCGGCGGCGACGTGCGGCGCGGCGACGGAGGTGCCGTCGACCAGGCGCAGGCCACCGTCGTTCGAGGTCGTGGCCACCTTGTAGCCGGGGGCGAACAGGTCGACCGAGGCGGCGCCGTAGGCCGAGTGGCCGGCGAGCGTGTCGGCCGCCGTCGAGCTGCCGACGGTGACCACGTTGGCCTCGGTCAGGCTCGCCGGGTACATCGGCGTGGTGTCGCGGTCGGCCGAGTCGTTGCCCGCCGCCGCGACCACCAGCACGTCGTGCGCCTCGGCGTAGGCGATGGCCGAGCGCAGCTCGTCGAGCGCCGGGCCGCTGAACGGCCCGCCCCACGAGGCGTTGACGACGTCCGCCCCGTGGTCGACGGCGTACCGGATGGCGAGGGCGCACAGGTACACGTCGACGGTCTCCCCGCCGCCGGCGACCAGCGGCATGATCCGCACGTCCGGTGCGACGCCGGCCGAGCCCGCGCCGTTGCCGGCCCGGGCACCGATCACGCCGGCGACGCTGGTGCCGTGGGTTCCCATGGCGCCGTTGTCGACGTCCGCGTTGTCCGCGTAGAAGTTCCACCCGTGGCAGTCGCCGGCCAGGCCGTTGCCGTCGGTGTCGGCCGTGCCGCACGGCTCGTCCGGGTTGGTCCACAGCGAACCGGCCAGGTCGGGGTGGTCGGAGTCGAAGCCGGTGTCGACGACGGCGACGACGCGGCCGGCGCCGGTACCGCTGTCCCAGCCCGCGGTGGCGTCCACGTCGGCGTCGGCGACGGCCGTCTGCAGGTAGGCGTTGCTGCCGGTGTTCTCCAGGTTCCAGCCGTACTGGGGGAAGAACGGGTCGGTGACGGTGCCCAGCACCGGGACCGACGGGGAGAGCTCGACGTCGGCCACCCCGGGCACGGCGCGCAGCCGCTCCGGCGTCACGCCGCCGACGGCGACGAGGGCGCGACCGCCCCCGACCCACTGGGCGCTGGCGACGCCCGGCACCGCCTCGAGGGCGCCGAGCAGGTCGCCCGCGACGCCCGCCTGCGCGGTGAGGGCGTAACGGGTCAGCCCGTCGCCCGGCCCGAAGCCGGTCGCCTCCTCGATGGTCGGCGCGGCCCAGGCCGACCAGGCCGCCGCACCCGCGTAACCGGCCACGACCGCCCCGGTCAGCACGGCGCCCAGCACCCGCTTGCTCGTCATCCCGTGTCCTCCGGCGCGCCGCGTGGCCCGGCCGGTCACGGCGGGGCTCTCCGGGGCGGCTACGGCGCCGGCCGGCTGCTGCTTGAGGGCCGGACGGCGGCCTTCACCCGGACGGAGGGGGGACGGCGTTCCCTAGACTCCGCGCCATGCTGCTGAGCGACCGCGACATCACGGCCGCGATCGCCGGGGGACGCCTCGGCATCGAACCCTACGACCCGGGGCTGGTGCAGCCGTCCAGCATCGACGTCCGGCTGGACCGGTTCTTCCGCGTCTTCAACAACGCGCGGTACACCCACATCGATCCGGCGAAGCAGCAGGACGACCTCACCACCCTCGTCGAGCCCGAGGGCGACGAGCCGTTCGTGCTGCACCCGGGAGAGTTCGTGCTGGGCTCCACGCTCGAGGTCGTCAGCATCCCCGACGACCTCGCAGCCAGGCTCGAGGGAAAATCGAGTCTGGGACGTCTCGGATTGCTCACCCACTCGACGGCGGGCTTCGTCGACCCCGGCTTCTCCGGGCACATCACGCTGGAGCTGTCCAACGTGGCGAACCTGCCGATCACCCTGTGGCCGGGCATGAAGATCGGGCAGCTCTGCCTGTTCCGGCTGACCAGCGCGGCCGAGCACCCGTACGGTTCGGCGGTCTACGGCTCCCGCTACCAGGACCAGCGCGGACCCACCCCGTCGCGCTCGTTCCGCAACTTCACCCGGGCGGAGACCCGGCGCCCCTAGTACCGCGTCACGCAACCTTCGACTGGTCCAAGCTGGGCCGGGTAGCGCTTCGCGTCAGGACAGTGTGCGCAGACGCGCCATTCCCGTGCCGAAAACTGGCCATCTGCGCACTCCGTCGCCATCCGCGGCGGTCTCGGGAAGGCAGCCGCCGGGCGGGCGAACGTTGACGGCCGCAGTACTAGCCGCGCGGCGGCGGGGTGCCGTCGACCCGTGCGGCCGCGGGGACCTCGACGCCGGCGCTCTCCAGCACCTCGGAGCAGCGCCCCGCCGGTGACCAGCCGGGCACCGACCGGTCCACCTCGTCGTCGACGAACACCTGCCGGGTGGCGATCCACCCGGCGACGGCGAGCACCGCGACGCCGGTGAGGACGATGACGAACATGCCGTCGTAGCTGCCGGTCGCCCCGCGCAGCACGCCCACGAGCAGCGGGCCGGCCCCCGCGACGACGTAGCCCCAGCTCTGGCTCACGGTGGAGAGCGCGGAGACGGTCTCGGGCGTCCGGGCGCGCAGGCCGATCAGGGTCAGCACCATCGAGAAGGTGCCCATGCCGACGGCGATCAGCACCATCCACAGCCACGGCGCGGCGGTCGGCGCCGTCCAGAGGCCCACCCAGCCGGTCACGTAGCTGGCGATGAAGACCACCAGCAGCGGGCGCTGCAGGCGCGGCCGGACGGTGAGCGACGGGATGACGGCGCTCAGCGGCAGGCCGACGACGGAGTTCAGGCCCAGGAGCAGCCCCGCCGTCGCCGCGCTGAGCCCCGAGTCCCGCAGGTACTGCGCCGACCACCCGATGACGACGTAGGCCTGCAGCGCCTGGACGCCGAAGAACGCGGTGATCGCCAGCGCCGTCGGGCTGTGCACCAGCGCCCGCATCCGGACGGCCGAGTGGCTCCGGCGGGAGACGTCGGGAGCGGCCGGGACGGCCAGCCACACGCCGGCCGCCACGAGCGCCGGCAGCGCCCAGACGACCAGCGCCCAGCGCCACCCCCCGCCGTCGGTGCCCGTCGCGTCGGCGATGGGCTGCGCGGTGACGGCGGCCAGGGTCGCGCCCAGGCCCATCGCCGTGCTGTACGCGCCGACCAGCGGGCCGGTCCGCCCCGGGAAATGGCGCTTCACCAGGCCCGGGAGCATGACGTTGCCGAGGGCCCCGCCGGCCATGGCCAGCGCCGTCCCGGCGAGGAAGACGGGGAAGGCCTCGGCCAGGCTGCGCAGCGCGAGCCCGGCGGTCATCGCGATGAGGGCGCCGGCGAGCACGTGCGCGTCGCGGTAGCGCGCCGACAGCGCCGGGCCGGTGAACCCGATCAGCGCGAAGCAGAGCACCGGCATGGTGGTGATCACCCCGGCCAGGCCGCTGGAGATGCCGAGCCCCCGCTGGATCTCCTGCAGGACGGGGCCGACGCTGGTGACCGCGGTCCGGAGGTTGAGCGCCGTGAGCACGATGGCGACGGCCATGAGGCCGAGACCCCGACGACGATCGGTGCCGGTGCCGGTGCCGGTGCCGGTGCCGGTGCTGCTGCGGTCGGGGGCGGTGCGGGTCACCCGGCAAGCGTCCTCCATGACGTGCCGCACACCGGCCCCGGGTCGGTGCGCAGGGCAACCACCTCGGGCCCGGCCGGCGTCCCCGGAACGACGACGGCGCGCACCCCTCGGGATGCGCGCCGTCGCTGCCCTGTCGGCCCCCTCGCAGGGTCCCACCGCGAGCTAGCGAGTGGTGGGGGGCGAGGGGGTCCTTCAGTTCGGGTCGTGGTCCGTGGCGGCGGAGTCGAGGCCGACGACGTCGTCGCCCTTGGTCCCGACGTCGGCCCCCTGCTCGGCGCCCTGCGCGCCGACGGCGACCGGCTGCATCGAGCGCAGCAGGATCTGGCTGACGTCGAGCACCTCGACGTGCTCGCCGGCCTCGCCGTTCTGCTTCTTGCTGGTCAGCGCGTCGCTGAGCATCGTGATGCAGAACGGGCACGCGGTGGAGATGACGTCGGGATCGAGTTCCAGGGCCTCCTCGGTGCGCTCCATGTTGATCCGCTTGCCGATCTTCTCCTCCATCCACATGCGGGCACCGCCGGCGCCGCAGCAGAAGCCGCGGTCCTTGCAGCGGTGCATCTCCTGCGTGGACAGGCCCTGGACGGAGTCGAGGATCTCCCGCGGGGGCGTGTAGACCTTGTTGTGCCGGCCCAGGAAGCACGGGTCGTGGTAGGTCACCTTGCGGTCGACCGGGGTGACCGGGGTGAGCCGGCCCTCCTCCACGAGCTGGCCGAGCAGCTGGGTGTGGTGCACGACCTCGTACTCGCCGCCGACCTGCGGGTACTCCCGGCCGAGCGAGTTGAAGCAGTGCGGGCAGGTCGCCACGATCTTGCGGGTACCGGGGACGCGCCCCTCGAAGACGCCGTCGAGGGTCCCGACGTTCTCCATGGCCAGCTGCTGGAACAGGAACTCGTTGCCCATGCGGCGGGCCGGGTCGCCCGAGCAGGTCTCCCCGTTGCCGAGGACGGCGAACTCGACGCCCGCGGTGTGCAGCAGCTCCGCGACGGCCTTGGTGACCTTCTTGGCGCGGTCGTCCACGGCGCCGGCGCAGCCGACCCAGAACAGGTACTCGACCTCGTGGGGGAGCGGACCGTCGGCGACGCGGACCTCGAAGTCCAGCTCCTTGATCCAGTCCTCGCGGACGTTGCCGCCCATGCCCCACGGGTTCCCGCGCTTCTCGAGGTTGGTCATCATGACCCCGGCCTCGGACGGGAAGTTGGACTCGATCAGCACCTGGTAGCGGCGCATGTCCTCGATGTGGTCGATGTGCTCGATGTCCACCGGGCACTGCTCCACGCAGGCGCCGCAGTTGGTGCAGCTCCACAGGACGTCGGGGTCGATGACCCCGCCCTCCTCGAGGGTGCCCACCAGCGGGCGGTGGGCCTGGGCGTCGTTGGTGCCCTCGATGCGGGCGTAGCCGCTCGCCCAGACCTGCTCGTCGCTGGGCTTGAGGACGTCGTAGTCCGGGGCCGTCTCGGAGGCGGTCTTCTCACCGAGGAGGTAAGGGGCCTTCGCGTAGAGGTGGTCGCGGAGGTCCATGATCACCATCTTGGGGCTGAGCGGCTTGCCCGTGTTCCACGCCGGGCACTGGCTCTGGCACCGCCCGCACTCCGTGCAGGTGGTGAAGTCGAGCATCCCCTTCCAGGTGAAGTCCTCGATCTTGCCGCGGCCGAAGACGTCGTCCTCGCCCGGGTCCTCGAAGTCGATCGGCTTGCCGCCGCTGGTCATGGCCGGCAGCGGGCCGAGCGCCTGGCGGCCGTCGGCCTCGCGCTTGAAGTAGATGTTGAAGAAGGCGCTGAACCGGTGCCAGGCGACACCCATGTTCAGGATGCGGCTGATGACGACCAGCCAGGTCAGCGAGACCACGATCTTGACGAACGCGACGATGCTCAGCAGGTCGGGGCTGTCGGGCAGCACGGTGGCCAGCGCGCCGGAGACCGGGTGCGACCACGCCGGCGCGTCGGTCAGGTCGGAGGAGACCTTGAGCGACCGGATCAGCAGGATGGCGACCCCGACGGTGAGGACGACGGCCTCGACGAAGTAGCCGCGGCCCTCGTTGGTGCCGGCGAAGCGGCTCTTGCGGCCCTGCCGGCGCGGGTGGTCCTTCTGGCGCCGGTAGATCAGGTAGACGATCCCGAGGATCGTGCCGGTGCCGATGATGTCGGCGAACAGGTTCCACAGCGCCCACTCGCCGATCAGCGGCAGGTGGAACGCCGGGTTCCAGACCTCACCGAAGGCCTCGACCAGCGTCAGGAACAGGCCGTAGAAGCCGACGAAGACGAACCAGTGGGCGATGCCGATGCTCGACCACTTGAGCATGCGGGTGTGGCCGAGCGACTCGACCAGCAGCGTCTTCAGGCGGCTCTTGACCGGGCCGAAGCGGGTGCCGTCGGGCTGTCCGGTGCGGATGATCCGCACCATCGCCCGCACGGCCCGGTAGGCCATCACGCTCGCCACGATCAGGAACAGGATGCTGATCGTCCCCAGGACGATCTGCAACGGGCCCGTCATCTCTTCCCCTCCCGTACGCCTGGCGGCGTCGGCTGTCCCCGGTCCGCCACGGAGGGGGCCGGAGCTGTGTGTGGTGCGCGCACCGACGGCGCCGGCCCTGGGGTCGGCGCGCGGATCGCGTGCGGGCAGCTTGCCGCACTGCGTCGCACGATAGCGGGCGCACGAGGAGGCTACTCGCGGGTAACCGGGGCGCTGCGCCTCGATGCCAGCCGGTCAAGTCGTGCGCCGCGCCCACCCGCGGATGGCTGCGGGAGCGGAGTCCCTCCTCCGCCCGTCTGGCACCGCCGTCGTCCTTGCGCCGGGGGTGGAGGTCGCGAGGTCGGCGCGGCATCCGGAGACATGCCGGTTCCGCCGTCGGGTAGGCGGTAGGGGATCCGGGGCCGAAGATCCTAGGGAGCGAGCCAGGTTGCGGCACCGCGGGCCGGGGCTCGTCACGGGATCGTCATCCAGTGAATTGCAGGCGTGACAGATCGGCGTCCTGCCGAGTCGCACTCCGGTGAGCTGGGCAGATGTCGGGTGACCGACGCTCGACCGGAGCTCGGCGTTCGACAGAAGGATGTCGCCCGATGCGTACGAGATACCTGTCCGCCGCCGCACTCGCCTTCCCCCTGGCGCTCGCCACCGCCGGCACGGCCGCCGCTGCGGAGTCCGCCACGATCGATCTGGGGGCGCTCAACGACAGCGGCGCCTCGGGTACCGCCGAACTGGTCCTCGACGAGGAGGCCAACAGCCTCACCGTCAGCGTCGACACGACGGGTGTCGTGCCGGGCCAGCCGCACGCGCAGCACATCCACATCGGCGGCCAGAACATCTGCCCCCCGATGTCCGCCGCCGGTGACGACGGCATCGTCAGCACGCCCGAAGGGCAGCCCTTCTACGGTGGCATCCAGCTCTCTCTCACCACCGAGGGTGACTTCGGGCCTGACAGCGCGCTCGCCGTCGAGCGGTTCCCGGTGGCCAGCGACAGCGGCGAGGTCAGCTACGAGCGCACGTTCGACCTGAGCCAGATCGACGGCGACATCAACCTCGCTGACGTGGTCGTGGTGCAGCACGGCATCGACTCGATCAGCCCGAACGGCCAGTACGGCCCGCCGCCGCCGGCCAGCCCGCTCAACCCGGACCTGCCGCTCGAGGCGACCGCGCCGGCTCTCTGCGGCGCCACCGACCAGATGGGTCAGATGCCCTCCGGCGGCGTCGACGCCGGTGGCGGTGGCACCGCCGGCATCGAGAACGAGGCACTCTTCGCCCTCGGTGCGGCCGGGCTCGCCGGCGCCGGCGCGCTGGCCTACCGCCGTCGCACCGCCCGCGGGGACGTCTGACCGTCGCAGATGGGTCGACACTCCCGTGCCGATGGCCGCCCTCGTCTCGCGAGGGCGGCCATCGCCGCGCTCTCCTTCGGCGGCGCCGCGCTGATCGGCGCGGGTCTGGCCACCCAGGAGTCGATGCCGACGGTCCCCTCGGCCGCGGCGGCACCCATGCCGCCCTCGGCCGCCCCGCCCTCCGCCGGGCCGTCGCCCGGGGGGGCGGCGACCGCCCCGGCACCCGCCCCGGCACCCGCCCCGGCACCCGCCCCGGCACCCGCCCCGGCGCCGGCCGTCGTGGGCCCGGTCCTGCCCGAGGCGGAACCGCTCGCGGTGACCATCCCCTCCATCGACACGGCGACCCCACCGCTGGCGTCGCTCGGGCTGCTGCCTGACGGCTCGCTCGAGGTACCGGCGGACTACGACGTGGCCGGCTGGTACCGCGGCGGCCCGGCCCCGGGCGAGCTGGGCCCGGCGGTCATCGCCGGGCACGTGGACTCGGCGGCCGAGGGGCCGGCGGTCTTCTTCCGGCTGGCCGAGCTGCAGCCGGGCGCCGAGATCCTCGTCGACCGCGCGGGCGGCACGACGGCGGTCTTCACCGTCGACCGGGTCGCGCGGTACCCCAAGGACGCCTTCCCGACGGTCGAGGTCTACGGCGACACCGCCCACGCGGCGCTGCGCCTGATCACCTGCGGGGGCTCCTTCGACCGCGCCAGCGGCAGCTACCGCGACAACGTCGTCGTCTACGCGCGGCTCGCCGGCGTCCGCTGACCGGTCCGTCGCGTCCCCCGCTCTCGCCCTCGGGGCGCCGCCCGCACGCTGCAGCGTGCGGACGGCGCCCCGACGGGGAAGACGACGGACGAATGGGCGGCGCCGTTCCGCGTCAGCCGTCCGGCGATCAGCCGGCACCCGCGGGTGCTGCGCGTGGCCGGGCTGGTGCGAGGCGCGGATGGCGGCCCCGGACGCGGGGGCGGCGTCGGCCGGGGATGGGGGCGGGGCTCCCTCGGGAACACGACCGGCCGGACTGCCGTTAGGGTGGGCAGGAAAGTTGAGCGGACCTCGCGCAACGCGAAGGGCTCAACTCCTCACACGGACCAGTACCACCCCAGCACACGGAAGAGAGGCCATCTCCATGGCTCGAGCGGTCGGTATCGACCTCGGCACCACCAACTCCGTCGTCACCGTCCTGGAGGGCGGCGAGCCGACGGTCATCGCGAACTCCGAGGGCTCGCGCACCACCCCCTCCGTCGTCGCCTTCGCCAAGAACGGCGAGGTGCTCGTCGGGCAGTCGGCCAAGAACCAGGCGGTCACCAACGTCGACCGCACCATCCGCAGCGTCAAGCGGCACATGGGCACCGACTGGAAGTCCGAGGAGATCGACGGCAAGCGCTACACGCCGCAGGAGATCAGCGCCCGCACCCTGCAGAAGCTGAAGCGGGACGCCGAGACCTACCTGGGCGAGCCGGTCGCCGACGCCGTCATCACCGTTCCCGCCTACTTCGAGGACGCGCAGCGCCAGGCCACCAAGGAGGCCGGTGAGATCGCGGGCCTCAACGTCCTGCGCATCGTCAACGAGCCCACCGCCGCCGCGCTCGCCTACGGCCTGGACAAGGGCGAGACCGAGCAGACCATCCTCGTCTTCGACCTCGGTGGCGGCACCTTCGACGTCTCCCTGCTCGAGATCGGGGACGGCGTCATCGAGGTGAAGGCCACCGCCGGTGACAACCACCTCGGTGGTGACGACTGGGACGAGCGCGTCGTCAAGCACCTGGTGCAGACGTTCAACGCCTCCAACGGCATCGACCTGTCCAAGGACAAGCTGGCCATGCAGCGGCTCCGCGAGGCCGCCGAGAAGGCCAAGATCGAGCTGTCCGGCGCGCAGTCGACCAACGTCAACCTGCCCTACATCACCGCCGGCGCCGAGGGCCCGCTGCACCTGGACGTCACGATGACCCGTGCCGAGTTCCAGCGGCTGACCCAGGACCTGCTCGACCGCGCCCGCGCGCCGTTCAACCAGGCGATCCGCGACGCCGGCATCTCCGTGGGCCAGATCGACCACGTCGTCCTCGTCGGTGGTTCCACCCGCATGCCGGCCGTGAGCGACCTGGTGCGCGAGCTGACCGGCGGCAAGGAGCCCAACAAGGGCGTCAACCCCGACGAGGTCGTGGCCATCGGTGCCGCGCTCCAGGCCGGTGTCCTCCGTGGCGAGGTCAAGGACGTCCTGCTCCTCGACGTCACCCCGCTGTCCCTGGGCATCGAGACCAAGGGCGGGATCATGACCAAGCTCATCGAGCGCAACACCACGATCCCGACGAAGCGCTCGGAGATCTTCACGACGGCCGACGACAACCAGCCGTCCGTGCAGATCCAGGTGTTCCAGGGTGAGCGCGAGATGGCGATGTACAACAAGAAGCTCGGCATGTTCGAGCTGACCGGCCTGCCCCCGGCGCCGCGCGGCGTCCCGCAGATCGAGGTCGCCTTCGACATCGACGCCAACGGCATCGTCCACGTCCACGCCAAGGACCTCGGCACGGGCAAGGAGCAGTCGATGACGATCACCGGCGGCTCGGCGCTCCCGAAGGACGACATCGAGCGGATGATGAAGGACGCCGAGGCGCACGCCGAGGAGGACAAGCGCCGCCGCGAGGAGGCCGAGACCCGCAACCTCGCCGAGTCGCTGCAGTACCAGACCGAGAAGTTCCTGGCCGAGAACGGCGACAAGATCCCGGCCGAGAAGAAGGACGAGCTCGGCGAGGCGCTGACCGAGCTGCGCAGCGCGCTGGGCGGCTCCGACATCGAGGCCATCAAGTCCGCGCAGGAGAAGGTGGCCCGGGTCTCGCAGGAGGTCGGCGGGGCGCTCTACGCCCAGCAGGCCGAGGCGGCCGGCGGGGCGCCGGGTGCCGAGGCCGGCGCGGGTGCCGGTGCCGGTACGGGTGCCACGGGCAGCCAGGCCCCGGGTGACGACGACGTCGTCGACGCCGAGATCGTCGACGAGGACACCGACCGCCGATGAGCCAGGGGGACGAGCAGCCGCGGGTCGTGATCCGTGACAGGCGGCGGATCGACCCCACCGGCGCAGTGCGGACGCCGGCCGGCGAGCAGCCGGCCGGCGTCCGGCCCGGTACCGACCTCCCAGGGGAGCAGATGAGCGAGCACGACACCCCGGCCGCCGACACCGCGGGCCCGGAGCAGGGCACGGCGGCCCAGCAGGGCACCGCGCCGCAGCAGGACACCGCGCCGCAGGACGCCGCCGCACCGCAGCCCGGTGCCGACGGCGACCTGACCCAGCAGCTGGCCGAGCGCACCGAGGACCTGCAGCGGGTCACCGCCGAGTACGCCAACTACCGGCGGCGGGTCGACCGGGACCGCTCGCTGGTCGTCGACCAGGCGGCCGAGCGGTTCGCCGCGCAGCTGTTCCCGATCGTCGACGACATCGAGCGGGCGCGCGACCACGGCGATCTGAACGGCGCCTTCAAGGTGGTCGCCGACCGCATCCTGGGCCTGCTCGACGGGCTCGGGGTCGAGGCGTTCGGGAAGGCCGGCGACGAGTTCGACCCGTCCTTGCACGAGGCCGTCATGCACGACACCTCCGCCGAGGTCACCGTGCCGACGGCGACGACCGTGCTGCGGCAGGGCTTCCGCCGCGGCGAGCGGGTGCTGCGCACCGCCATGGTCGCCGTCACCGAGCCGCAGTCGCCGGCCCCGGCGGAGGAGCCCGAGGGCTCGCCCGACCAGGCCGCCGGCTGAGCGGCGACCGACCGAGCACGAGAGGGGGCCGGATGAACCAGCCGGAGGCTTCCGGTTCCTCACCGGAGGTGGGTCGATGAGCACCCGTGACTTCATCGAGAAGGACTACTACGGCGCGCTCGGCGTCCCCCAGGACGCCGACGCGGCCGCGATCAAGAAGGCCTACCGCAAGCTGGCCACCGAGCTGCACCCGGACAAGAACCCGGGGAACGCCGATGCCGAGGCGCGGTTCAAGGAGGTCTCCGAGGCCTACGACGTGCTCTCCGACCCCAAGCGGCGCGGCGAGTACGACGACGCGCGACGGCTGTTCGGCGCCGGGGGAGCCGGTGCCCGCGCCGGCTTCCCCGGGGGCTTCCCGGGAGCGGGCCCCGGCGGCCAGCCCTTCGACCTCGGCGACCTCTTCGGGGCGGCCGGGGCCGGGGCGGGCGCTCGGGGCGCCGGCGGGCTGGGCGACATCCTCGGGGGCCTCTTCGGTGGCGCCGGGGGCGGCGGGGCGCGGGCGCGCAGCCAGGCGGCGTCCGGGCCCGCGCGGGGTCAGGACGTCGAGACCGAGGCGACCCTCTCCTTCGAGGAGGCCGTCCTCGGGGTGACGGTGCCGCTGCGGATGCAGAGCCCGGGCAGCTGCCCGACCTGCGCCGGCAGCGGCGCCCGCCCCGGCACCACGCCGCACACCTGCCCGGTGTGCCAGGGCGCCGGGGTGACCAGCCGGAGCCAGGGCGCGTTCGCCTTCTCCGAACCCTGCCGCAGCTGCCGCGGCAGCGGCCAGGTGGTCGACGACCCGTGCCCCACCTGCGCCGGCAGCGGGATCACCAGCCAGACCCGCACCATCACCGTGCGGATCCCCGCGGGGGTCAAGGACGGGCAGCGCATCCGCCTGCCCGGCAAGGGAGCCCCCGGGCGGCGGGGCGGCCCGGCCGGCGACCTGTTCGTCGTCGTCCACGTGTCCGAGCACCAGCTGCTCGGCCGCAAGGGCGAGGACCTGACGCTGAGCGTGCCGATCACCTTCGCCGAGGCGGCGCTGGGCACCACGCTGACCGTGCCGACCCTCGACGGCACGGTGTCGCTCAAGGTGCCGGCCGGCACCGCGAGCGGTCGCACGCTGCGCGTGCGCGGGCGGGGCGTGCCCACCAAGGGCCGAACCGGTGACCTGCTGGTCACGGTGGAGATCGCCGTCCCCGTGCGGCTGACCCCGGCGCAGCGCAAGGCCGTCGAGAACCTGGCCGAGGAGATGGACGAGGACCCGCGCCCGCAGATCACCGCCGCGGTGCGGGCGGGAGGTGAGGCATGACCAGGCCGCCGGCAGGGCCGCTGGGCAGCGCGGCTCCGTCTGTCGCCGACGACGCACCGGTGTTCGTGATCTCCGTGGCGGCCGAGCTGGCCGGCATGCACGCCCAGACCCTCCGGCAGTACGACCGGCTGGGGCTGGTCAGCCCGGGCCGCACGCCCGGGGGAGGCCGGCGGTACAGCCCCCGCGACGTCGCGCTGCTGCGCGAGGTGCAGCGGCTGTCCCAGGAGGACGGCGTCAACCTGGCCGGCATCAAGCGGATCATCGAGCTGGAGTCGCAGGTCGAGGCGCTGCAGGGCCGGGTGCACGAGCTGCTCGAGGAGCTGCAGCACTCCGAGAACCGTCGCATGGCCGCGGAGGCTGCCGTTCCGGCGGTCTACCGCGCGGACCTGGTGCCCCACCGGCGGCAGAGCTCCGCCCTCGTGGTGTGGCGTCCCGGAGGTGCCCGGTGAGCGGGCCGGAGGTCGACGCCCACGAGGCCTTCGTCGCGCTGGAACGGGAGATCGGGCTGCTGCTGCGCCGGTCCCGGGCCATCTCGACCCGGCTGGCGCGCGAGCTGCACCCCGACCTGGACGGCGCCGCGTACGGGCTGCTGGCCCTGCTGCAGGACGCCGGGCCGCTGCGCGCCAGCGACCTGGTGGCGCGGCTCGGCCTGGACAAGAGCACCGTCAGCCGGCAGCTCTCCAGCCTCGTGGAGCTCGGCCTGGTCGACCGCACCGCCGACCCCGACGACGGCCGGGCGCAGGTGCTGACGCCCTCGGCCGAGGGCGCGGCGCGGCTGGCCCGCATCCGGACCGCCCGGCGGGCCCGCTGGGAGAGCGACATGTCGGGCTGGCCGGCCGAGGACGTGGCCACGCTCGCCGTGCTGCTGGAACGGCTCAACCGGATCGGCGAGGCCCGCGAGGCCGAGTCCGGGGCCTGACCCGCCACGCCCGCGACGACCAGGACGCATCGTCCTCCGGTCGACCCCGATGCCGGACACCGAGAGCCGGGAAGTCGGGCTCCGAGGCACTGCCCAGGGCCCCACTTCCCGTAAGTCGGCCTCGGGGCACGGTGCGTTCGTCGGCCGGTCACCACCCGGCCGGCGGGTCGGTGCCCGCACCGCCCGTGCACCGGCTGAGCGCGGCGCACCCCGTTCCGGGGCCCGGACCCCACCGAGGGGCCCGGACCCCACCGAGGGGCCCGGGCGCCGTCGCGTCCGGGGAGAGGTGCTGCCGAACACGTTGCAGACCACAACCATATGAGCGTATGGTTTCGGTCTACAAGCAGTTGCACCCCTAGGACGTCGTCATGCCCCTCAGCCCCCCGATGCGGGACCGCCTCATGGCGAGCGTCGCCCAGCTCATCCGCGCCGGACGCCACCTGAGCTCGCGCGCCGCCACCCAGCTGCACGGTGACCTGCCGTCGTTCGGCTGGGCACTCCTCCTCCCGCTCGAGCGCGACGGCGACCTCCGATGCAGCGCCCTCGCCGCGCTGGCCGGGGTCGACGGCTCGGTCGCCAGCCGGCAGCTCGCCGCGCTGGAGCAGGCCGGCTACGTCGACCGCCACCCCGACCCGCGCGACGGCCGCGCCGCCCTCTTCCGCATCACCGACCGCGGGGCCGAGGCACTGGCCACCTCGCGGGCGCTCCGCTCCGCGTGGGCGCTGACCGCCCTGGGCGACTGGGACGACGACGACGCCGAGCGGCTCGCCGGCCTGCTCGAGCGCCTGGTCGGCGACATCGACGTCGTCGGCGCGCCGGCGCGCGCCGAGCCCGCGGGAGCCGCCCGGTGACCGCCCGGCGCCCGCTCCTCCCCCACCCCGCACGCCAGCCGTCCAGGAGTTCCGTGACCACCGTCCAGACCCCCGCCGCCGAGGCGCCCGTCGAGCAGCAGGGGCGGATGACCCACCGCCAGGTGCTGGAGGCCCTCTCCGGCATGTTGCTCGCGATGTTCGTGGCGTTTCTGTCCTCGACCGTCGTCTCCAACGCCCTGCCGACGATCATCACCGAGCTGCGCGGCACGCAGAACCAGTACACCTGGGTCATCACGGCGACCCTGCTGGCCTCGACGGCGTCCACGCCGATCTGGGGCAAGCTGGCCGACCTGTTCAGCAAGAAGCTGCTCATCCAGCTGTCGATCGTGGTGTTCATCGCCGGGTCGATGCTGGCCGGGCTCGCGCAGTCGGTGGACACGCTGATCGCCTGGCGGGTGCTCCAGGGCCTGGGGCTCGGCGGTCTGCAGGCGCTGGTGCAGATCGCGATGGCCGCGATGATCAGCCCGCGCGAGCGCGGCCGCTACTCCGGTCTCCTGGGCGCGGTCATGGCGGTCGCGACCGTCGGCGGCCCGCTGCTGGGCGGCCTCCTGGTGGACACCAGCTGGCTGGGCTGGCGCTGGTGCTTCTACGTGGGCGTGCCCTTCGCCGCCGTCGCGCTGGTGCTCCTGCAGCGCACGCTGCACCTCCCGGTCACCCGGCGGGACGTGACGATCGACTACCTCGGCGCGACCTTCCTGACCGCCGGTGTCTCGACCCTGCTCATCTGGGTCACGCTGGCCGGCGGCAGCTTCGGCTGGGCGTCGGTCGAGACGGCGCTGTTCCTCGGCGGGGCGGCCCTGGCGGTCGTGGCGTTCCTGGTCACCGAGGTGCGGGCCGCGGAGCCGATCGTGCCGCTGCGGCTCTTCCGCGACCGCACCACCGCGCTCGCGATCATCGCCAGCGTCGCCGTCGGCATGGCGATGTTCGGTTCCACCGTGTTCCTCGGCCAGTACCTGCAGATCTCGCGGGGGTACTCGCCCACCGAGGCCGGGCTCCTGACCATCCCGATGGTCGGTGGCCTGCTGATCTCCTCCACGGTGTCCGGGCTGCTCATCACCCGCTACGGCCGGTGGAAGGCCTACCTCGCGGCCGGCTCGGTCCTGGTCGTGGCCGGCTTCGCGCTGCTGGCGACGATCGACCACGAGACGGGCATGGTGCCGTTCAGCGCCTTCCTGTTCGTGCTCGGCGTGGGCATCGGCATGAGCATGCAGAACCTGGTGCTCGCGGTGCAGAACACCGTGGCGGCCCGCGACCTGGGGGCGGCCAGCTCCGCGGTGGCCTTCTTCCGCAGCCTCGGCGGCACGATCGGCGTCTCGGTCCTCGGTGCGGTGCTGAGCAACCACGTCGGCGACCTGATCCGCGAGGGCATGGTGCGGAGCCCGGGGACCGCGGAGGCGGCGGCCGCCGGGGGAGGGGATGTCGGTCTGGCCGACCTCGCCGACGCGCCCGCGCCGGTGCAGGAGCTGATCCGGCTCGCCTACGGGGACGCGACCGGACGGGTCTTCCTGATCTCGGCCGTGGTGGCGCTCGTCGCCTTCCTCGCCGTCCTTTTCATCCGCGAGGTCGCCCTGCGGACGGACACCGGGGACGAGCGCGAGCGGACCGAGCGGGCGCCTGCGGTGCGCATTGACACCGACGCGATCGAGGGCCGCGACGCCGACGGCGAGCGCACCGGCGAGCCGGCGCACGCCGCAGCGGTTCCGACCCGCTGAGCGGGCACGGCCGGCGGCCCGTCTCCCCCAGGGGGGAGGCGGGCCGTCGGGCGTTCAGCCGGAGGTCACCCCTCCAGCGCGGCGTCGAGGGTGATCTCGGTGCCGGTCAGCGCCTTGCTCACCGGGCAGCCGGCCTTGGCGGCCTGGGCCGCCTTGTCGAAGCCGGCGGCGTCGAGCCCCTCGACCTCACCGCGCACGGTCAGCTTGATGCCCGTGATCGTCGGGGCGCCGTCCTGCTGGCCGAGCGTGACGTCGGCGGAGACCTCGAGAGACTGCGGCGTACCGCCGGCCTTCCCGATCTCGCTGGAGAGCGCCATGGCGAAGCAGGCGGAGTGCGCCGCCGCGATGAGCTCCTCGGGGCTGGTGGTGCCCCCGGCGTCGTCGGTGGCGCGCTTGGGGAACGACACCTCGTAGGTGCCGACCTTGGAGCTGGAGAGCTCCACCTGCCCCGAGCCCTCCTGCAGGGTGCCGTTCCAGGCGGTGCGGGCGGTACGAGTGGGCATGCTGCCCCTTCCGGGCCGTGGCCGCCTCTGGCTCGGGCGGCGCTGTGGCCGCCCTCCTACCCGCCGGGAGCGCGGGCTACCGCGCGGGTCAGGCCTGGTCGGGGATTCCGACCGACCCGTTGACCCGGTCGGTGAGCAGCCGGAGCCGGGCCTTGAGGTCGTCGAACTCGCTCGTGTCGAAGCCGATCGCGCCGATCATCTCCTCGGAGATGGCCACGGCCTTCTCCTCGAGGGCCCGGCCGGCGTCGGTGAGGGCGATGGACACCGAGCGCTCGTCCTCGACCCGCCGGTGCCGGGTGACCAGCCCCGCCGCGGTGAGCCGCTTGAGCAGGGGCGAGAGGGTGCCGCTGTCGAGGGCCAGCCGGGAGCCGAGCTGGCCGACCGTCTGGTTGTCCTGCTCCCAGAGCAGCAGCATCACCAGGTACTGCGGATAGGTCAGACCGATGGCGTCGAGCATGGGGCGGTACCGCGCGGTCACCGCGCGGGACGCGGCGTACAGCGCGAAGCACAGCTGGTCGTCGAGCGTGACGCTCGGAGCCGGCAGGGCGGTCATGCCGCCAGTCTAGGGGCTCCCGGGCTGAGGAACCGGGACGTTCCGCCCTGGGCCTGCCCCGGAAGAGGCCTGGTGGTGGCGGAGGGCACCCGGGCAGGATGAACCGGCGCGGAAGAGTTGAGCGGAACAGACTCAACCCGCGGCTCGTTGCAGGGAGCGATGACGCCGCCCACGGAGGGACGGCGTGCCCGAGAGAGGAAAGGACGTGCCCCCCGGCATGGAGAGCAAGCTCACGACCCGCTCGCAGGAGGCCGTCGCGGGCGCCCAGCGCCTCGCCGTCGGCCGGGGTCAGGCGGCCCTGGAGCCGCTGCACCTGCTCGTGGCCCTGCTGGAGCAGGCCGACGGCATCGCGGGCCCGCTGCTCACCGCGGTCGGCGCCGACCCGGCCGACGTGCGCAGCAAGGCCGACGCCGCCCTGCGCCGCATGCCGAGCGTCAGCGGCGCCACGGTTCCGGCGCCCGCGCCCTCGCGCGAGTTCCTCAGGGTGGTCAACGCCGCCTCGGAGCAGGCGGGGGCGCTCGGTGACGAGTACGTCTCCACCGAGCACCTGCTGGTCGGGCTGGCCGGGTCCGAGGGCGAGGCCGCCGCCGTCCTCACCAGCGCGGGCGCCACGCCCGACGCGCTGCTCGCGGCCTTCCGCACCGTGCGGGGCAACCGCAAGGTCACCACCGCCGACCCGGAGGCCACGTACCAGGCGCTGGAGAAGTTCGCGGTCGACCTCACCGAGCGCGCGCGGGAAGGCAAGGTCGACCCGGTCATCGGCCGGGACACCGAGATCCGCCGGGTCGTGCAGGTGCTCTCGCGCCGCACCAAGAACAACCCGGTCCTCATCGGCGAGCCGGGCGTGGGCAAGACGGCGATCGTCGAGGGGCTGGCCCAGCGCATCGTCGCCGGCGACGTCCCGGAGAGCCTCAAGGGGAAGCGGCTGATGGCGCTGGACCTCGTCGCGATGGTCGCCGGCGCGAAGTACCGCGGTGAGTTCGAGGAGCGGCTCAAGGCCGTCCTGCAGGAGATCACCGAGGCCGAGGGCGAGATCGTCACCTTCATCGACGAGCTGCACACGATCGTCGGTGCGGGCGCGACCGGCGACGGCGCCATGGACGCGGGCAACATGATCAAGCCGATGCTGGCCCGTGGCGAGCTGCGCATGGTGGGGGCCACCACGCTCGACGAGTACCGCGAGCACATCGAGAAGGACCCGGCCCTGGAGCGCCGCTTCCAGCAGGTCTTCGTCGGCGAGCCCTCGGTCGAGGACACGATCGGCATCCTGCGCGGGCTCAAGGAGCGCTACGAGGTGCACCACGGCGTGCGCATCACCGACGGCGCGATCGTCGCGGCGGCCACGCTGTCGGACCGGTACGTCACGTCCCGGTTCCTGCCCGACAAGGCGATCGACCTGGTCGACGAGGCCGCCAGCCGGCTGCGCATGGAGATCGACAGCCGCCCCGTCGAGGTCGACGAGGTCGAGCGCGCGGTGCGCCGGCTGGAGATCGAGGAGATGGCGCTGGCCAAGGAGGACGACCCCTCGTCCCTGGAGCGACTGGCCGGCCTGCGCGAGGACCTCGCCGACAAGCGTCAGGAGCTGGCCGAGCTGACCGCCCGCTGGCAGCAGGACAAGAGCGCCATCACCCGGATCCAGCAGGCCAAGGAGGAGCTCGAGCGGCTGCGCACCGAAGCCGAGCGCGCCGAGCGCGACGGCGACCTCGCCCGCGTGGCGGAGCTGCGCTACGGCCGGCTCCCGCAGCTGGAGAAGGCGCTGGCCGAGGCGGAGGCGTCGGTCGAGGAGCAGGCCTCCATGCTCAAGGAGGAGGTCGGCCCCGACGACATCGCCGAGGTCGTCCAGGCCTGGACCGGCATCCCCGCCGGGCGGCTGCTCGAGGGCGAGACCCAGAAGCTGCTGCGCATGGAGGAGGAGCTCGGGCACCGGGTCGTCGGGCAGCCCGACGCGGTGCGGGCGGTCGCCGACGCGGTGCGGCGGGCGCGCTCCGGCGTCGCCGACCCCGACCGGCCGACCGGGTCGTTCCTGTTCCTGGGCCCCACCGGCGTCGGCAAGACGGAGCTGGCGAAGGCGCTGGCGGAGTTCCTGTTCGACGACGAGCGGGCCATGGTCCGCATCGACATGAGCGAGTACTCCGAGAAGCACTCGGTGGCCCGGCTGGTCGGGGCGCCGCCCGGCTACGTCGGCTACGAGGCCGGTGGGCAGCTCACCGAGGCGGTCCGGCGCCGTCCGTACACCGTCGTGCTGCTCGACGAGGTGGAGAAGGCCCACCCGGACGTCTTCGACGTGCTCCTGCAGGTGCTCGACGACGGCCGGCTCACCGACGGCCAGGGCCGGACGGTGGACTTCCGGAACACCATCCTGATCCTGACGTCGAACCTCGGCTCCCAGCTCATCGCGGACCAGTCGGTGGCCGAGGACCGGCGCCGCGACGCGGTGATGGGGGTCGTCCGGGGCCACTTCAAGCCCGAGTTCCTCAACCGGTTGGACGACGTCGTGGTCTTCCGGGCGCTCGGCAGCGAGGAGCTGACCGGGATCGTCGACATCCAGGTCGGCGTCCTGGCCCGCCGGCTGGCCGCCCGCCGGCTGACCCTCACGGTCACCGACGCAGCACGCGAGTGGCTGGCACTGAACGGGTTCGACCCGGTCTACGGCGCCCGGCCGCTGCGCCGGCTGGTGCAGTCGGCGATCGGCGACCAGCTGGCGAAGGCGCTGCTCTCCAGCGAGATCCGGGACGGCGACGAGGTCGTCGTCGACTGGCCCGGCGGCGACGTCGAGGGGCTGCTGGTCACCCGCAGGGCGTAGCCGTGCGCACCCTGCCCGCTGGGCCCTTCGGGGCCCGGCGGGCGCACCGCCTGATCGGGTGGCACCGCGTGCCGTGCTGGTTCCCCGGCAGGGCGTCGTCGATGATCGCGGGCGACGACCGGAACCGAGAGGCGGAGACGCGATGACGGCGGGCCAGGACGACCAGCACGGTCGGCAGCAGGGGCAGCCCGAGGGGCAGGGCGGCCAGCAGCCGGGGTGGGGTCCGCCGCCGGGGCAGCCGCCCTACGGTGGTCAGCCCCCGTACGGGCAGCCCCAGGGGGGTCAGCCGCCGTACGGGCAGCCGCAGGGTGGTCAGCCGCCGTACGGGCAGCCGCCGCACAACCCCTACGGCCAGAACCCGTACGGCCAGAACCCCTACGGCTACGCCCCCGCGCCCGCGGCGCCGCAGGGCTGGGGCCCGGGTGCGCCCGAGCCGATGGAGCGGCCGCTGACGGTGCGCGCCGGGATCGGCGCCTACCTCGGCTCGCTGGTGCTCAGCGCCGTGGCGGCCGTCGTCACGCTGCTCAACTGGGACGAGCTGCTGGCCTGGACCGTCGACCAGTCGGGCGCGGACCTCCAGGGCCCCGAGTTCGAGGGTCTGGACCCCGAGGCGTTCGCCGAGCTCATGGCGCAGGCGACGATCGGCTTCACGGTCCTCGTGCTCCTGCTGGAGTTGCTGTTCGTGTGGTTCGCCTGGCAGGGGCGCAACTGGGCGCGGATCGTGCTGTGGGTCCTGGGCGGCCTGGCGCTGCTGACCGGCCCGTTCAACGCCGTCGCCAGCGGGCCGCTGCCCTTCGTCACCACGCTCTCCTGGTTCCAGCTCGCGCTGACCGCGGCCGGGGTGGTGCTGCTGGCGATGAAGCCGTCCAACGACTGGTACCGCTTCCGCAAGTGGCAGCGCGCCACCGGGCAGGGCTGAGCCGGGTCGCGCTCAGGCCCGGCCGGCGGCCAGCCAGTCCCGCGTCGTCCGCGCGACCAGGCTGGCCGCCGCCCCGACCGACAGCACCAGCAGCAGCAGCGCGACGACGGTGACGCCACCGGCGGTGAGCATCGTGGACAGCAGCACCAGGGCCAGGACTACGGTCGAGACCACGCCGGCCCACAGCCCCCACCGGCGGCGGCCGGAGACCGCCCACGCCGAGACCGCGTAGGCGATGCCCAGGACCAGCGGGGCGGTGGTGTTGACCAGCAGGAACTGCTGGGCCTCCTCCGCGGTCAGCCCCGCCTCGGTCAGCGCCTGCCGGACGCCGTCGCGGCCCAGCCAGGTGATCGTCACGTACAGCAGGAGCAGCACGGCGAGGGTCGCCAGCAGCGCCATGGCGACGCGCACCGACGGCGGTGCCTGCGGGGTCGCGTCTCCGTCGACGGGGCGGGGGCGGGGATCGGCCGGCACCCCTCCAGCCTGGCAGACGGCCCGCCCGCCGCCGGGACGGTGAACGATATTTTCCGCCCGGGTCCAATCCGGATCAGCACCGGCCCGCGAATACCGTCCGTGATCACGAGCGAACAGGCCGTCCGGGTGCAGCCCGGCGGACCGGCGCACCCGGTGCCCGGCCGCGGCGTGCGGCGCCTGCTCGCGGCGCTGGCCGGGCTGGTCGCCGCCGCGGTCGCCCTCGGGGTGGCCGAACTGGTGGCCGCCGCCGTCGGCCGCGCCGCCGCACCGGTCGTGGCCGTCGGCGACGCCGCCATCACGCTCACGCCGGAAGCGGTCAAGAGCTTCGCGATCCGCACGTTCGGCGAGGCGGACAAGATCGCCCTGGTCGTCGGGACGCTCGTCGTCGTGGCGCTGTACGCGCTCCTCGTCGGGCTCGTGGGGCTGCGCCGCCGCCGGCTGGGCGTCGCGGGCGTCGTCCTCTTCGGGCTCGTCGGGGTCGCTGCGGCGGTCACCCGCCCGGCCGCCGGCCCGCTGGACGGGCTGCCCTCGCTGGTCGGGGCCGCCGCCGGCGTGGCCGCCCTCCTGGCGCTGCTGGCCCCGCTGCAGGCGCCGGTCGGGCGGGCGCCGGCCGTTCAGGGGGGCGCACCGGCCGACGTCCCGCTCGGTGACCGGCTCCGCGCGGCGCTCGCCGGCGGTGACCGCAAGGGCGCCGGGATGGACCGGCGGCGCTTCTTCCTCACCGGGGGCGTGGTCGTCGGCGTGGCGGCGGTGGCCGGTGGTGGCGGCCGCCTGCTCCAGCAGCGGTTCGACGTCGCCGGGGAGCGCAGTGAGCTGGTGCTCCCGCGGCCGGCCTCGCCGGCGCCGGCCCTCCCGCAGGGCGCCGACCTCGCCCGCCGGGTGGAGGGCCTGACGCCGCTGTTCACGGGCAACCGCGACTTCTACCGGGTGGACACGGCGATCGCCGTGCCGCAGATCCGCCCCGCGGACTACCGGCTGACCCTCACCGGCATGTTCGACACGCCCCGCTCCTACACCCTCGACGACCTCCTCGGGCGGGACGACCTCATCGAGCGCGACATCACCCTGACCTGCGTCTCGAACGAGGTGGGGGGCCGCCTGGCCGGCACGGCTCGCTGGCTCGGCGTCCCGCTCGGCGCGTTCCTGCGGGAGAACGGCGTGCGGGCGGGCAGCACCCAGCTGGTGTGCCGCTCGGAGGACGGGATGACGATCGGCGCCCCGACGCGGTCCGCGCTGGAGGTCGAGGACGCGATGCTCGCCCTCGGGATGAACGGCGAGCCGCTCCCCGTGGAGCACGGCTTCCCGGTGCGCATGCTCATCCCCGGCCTCTACGGCTACGCCTCGGCCTGCAAGTGGCTCACCGGCATCGACGCCACCACCTTCGAGGCCGTCGACCCCTACTGGGTGGAGCGCGACTGGGCCGCCCGGGCGCCGATCAAGGTCTTCTCGCGCATCGACACCCCCGCGCCGCTGCGGTCGTTCCCGGCCGGCCGCCGTCCCGTGGCCGGCGTGGCCTGGGCACAGACGCGGGGCATCGCCCGGGTCGAGGTGCGGGTCGACGACGGGGACTGGGTGCCGGCCGAGCTGTCCCCGCAGGTCGACGCCGACCTGTGGCGGCAGTGGGTGCTCCTCGTCGACTTCGCCCCCGGCCGGCACTCGATCGCCGTCCGCGCCACCAGCGCCGACGGCGAGGTGCAGCCCGAGGAGCGCGCCCGCCCCTTCCCCAGCGGCGCCACCGGCTGGCACACCGTGCAGGTGGTCGCCGCGTGACCCGCCGTCCGGGCACCGACCTGGACCCCCAGACCCGTCCCGGCCCCGCCGACGACGACCCACCGGCCGTACCGCGGCCGGCGCCCCACCCCGGATCGATCGCCACCCAGCCGTCGCGCTGGACAAGGAACAGGAGCACCACCATGACGCGCACCCTCACCCGCGGGATCCTGCTCACCGCCGTCTCGAGCCTGGCGATCACGCTCAGCGCCTGCGGCTCCGACGACACCGCCGCCGAGAGCACCGCAGCCACCACCCCGAGCACCAGCAGCTCCGCGCCGGAGAGCAGTGCCGCCGCCGCACCGGTCTCCGACGAGCCGTTCGGCGAGGGCTGCGCGGCGGTGCCCACCGAGGGGCCGGGCAGCTTCCAGGGCATGAGCGCCGACCCGGTGGCGACCGCCGCCAGCAACAACCCGGCGCTGTCGACGCTGGTCCAGGCGGTGCAGGCGGCCAGCCTCGTGGACACGCTGAACACCACCCAGGACATCACCGTGCTGGCCCCGGCCAACCCGGCGTTCGAGGCCGTCCCGGCCGACGCGCTGCAGGGGCTGCTCGCCGATACCCCGGCGCTGACCGCGGTGCTGACCCACCACGTCATCCCGGGCCGGCTGGCCCCCGACGAGCTGGCCGGTACGCACACCACGCTGAACAACGACGAGGTGACGATCGAGGGCTCGGGCGAGACCTTCACCATCGGCGCGGACAGCACCGTCGTCGGCATGGAGGCCTCGGTGATCTGCGGCAACGTGCAGACCGCCAACGCCACCGTCTACATCATCGACCAGGTGCTTCAGCCGGCCGCCGGCTGACGCCGCGCCCCTCCGCGAGCGGGGGAGGGGACCGCACCGGGCCGTGGTCCGACCTCGCGTCGGGCCGCGGCCCTGCGGCGTCTCCGGGCCCGTGTCTAGGGTTTCGGGCCATGGACAAGGACCTCGTTCCCCCCCACACCTCGTCCCTCGGCGCGGGCCCCTGGAACGAGGCCACGCTGCCCGACCGCGACCGGCTGCTCCAGCTGATCCTCGACCTCGCCGTGGTGCACGGGAAGGTCACGCTCTCGTCCGGGCAGGAAGCCGACTGGTACATCGACATGCGCCGGCTCACGCTGCACCACGAGGGCGCTCCGCTGGTGGGCCGGGTGATGCGCCAGCTCACCGGCGACCTGCGCTACGACGTCGTCGGCGGGCTGACCCTGGGGGCCGACCCGGTCGCCGCCGCGATGCTGCACGCGGCCGCGGCGGGCGAGGGCTTCCTCGACGCCTGCGTGGTGCGCAAGGCGGGCAAGGCGCACGGCCTGCAGCGGCGCATCGAGGGGCCGGACGTCGCCGGGCGCGCCGTCCTGGTGGTCGAGGACGTGTCGACCACCGGCGGTAGCCCGCTGACTGCGGCGGGGGCGCTGCAGGAGGCCGGCGCCGAGGTGGTGGCCGTCGCGGTGGTCGTCGACCGGGGCGGGCGCACGGCGGTCGAGGAGGCCGGCTTCGAGTACCGGGCCGCCTTCACCCTCGCCGACCTCGGCCTCACCTGACCCCGCCCGGAATGATCAGGTGAGCTGATCATTCCGGGTCCTGGCTCACCACCGGTGCTGAGCCAGGACCCCTGACGACCAGGTGACCTGATCATCGCCGGAGGTCCTACGGTGTGACGGTGACCACGATGACGGCGACGTGGCTCGCCGAGCTGACCGACGCGCTGGGCCCCGACAGCGTGCTGACCGACCCGGACGTGACCGCCACCTACGCCCGCGACCAGGCGATGATGGCGCCCGCCGGTATCCCCGCGGCCGTGGTCTTCCCGCGCCGCACCGACGACGTCGCCGCCGTCCTGCGGGTCGCCTCACGGCACGGCATCCCGGTGGTGCCGCGCGGTGCCGGCTCCGGGCTCGCCGGCGGCAGCAACGCCGTCGACGGCGGGATCACGCTCGTGATGACCCGCATGGACGCCGTGCTGGAGGTCTCCGCCGCCGACCGGCTGGTCGTCGTGCAGCCGGGCGTGGTCAACAAGCAGCTGCGCGACGCGGTCGCCGGCAACGGGCTGTTCTACCCGCCGGACCCCTCCAGCTACGACTGGTGCACGATCGGCGGCAACCTCGCCACCAACTCCGGCGGCCTCTGCTGCGTGAAGTACGGCGTCACCACCGACTACGTGCTCGGCCTGGAGGTGGTGCTGGCGGACGGGCGCGTGCTGCGCACCGGCCGGCGCACGGTCAAGGGCGTGGCCGGCTACGACCTCGCCCGGCTGTTCGTGGGCTCCGAGGGGACGCTCGGCGTCATCACCGAGGCCACGCTCGCGCTCCGCCCCGCGCCGAAGGCGCCGGTCACCCTGGCCGCCTCCTTCGCGACGACGGCGCAGGCCGGGCAGGTCGTCGAGCGGGTGGTCACCGCCGGGCTGGTGCCCAGCCTGCTGGAGATCATGGACGGCACCTGCATCCGCACCGTCGACCAGGTGCTCAAGGCCGGCCTGGACCACGACACCCGGGCGCTGCTGGTCGCCCAGTCCGACGCGGGTGGCGCGGCCGCCGCCGAGGAGATCGCGGTGCTCACCGCGCTGTGCGAGGAGGCCGGCGCGCAGTTCGTCCACTCCACCGAGGACCAGGCGGAGGGTGACCTGCTGCTCGCGGCCCGGCGGATGGCGTTGCCCGCCCTGGAGCGGGTCGGGGGCGCAGTGCTCATCGATGACGTCGCCGTGCCCCGCTCGCGGATCGCCGGCTTCCTGGACGGCTGCGACGCCATCGCCGCCGACCGCGACGTCGTCATCGGTGTCGTGGGGCACGCCGGCGACGGCAACATGCACCCGACCGTCTGCTTCGACGCCGGTGACGCCGACCAGCGGCAGCGGGCCTACGCGGCGTTCGACGACATCCTGGCGCTGGGGCTGTCGCTGGGCGGGACGATCACCGGCGAGCACGGTGTGGGCACCATCAAGCTCGACTGGCTGGAGCGGGAGATCGGCCCGGTGGCGCTGGACGTGCACCGCTCGATCAAGTCCGCCCTCGACCCGGCCGGCCTGCTCAACCCGGGGACGGTGTTCCGCAGCACGCCGGCGGGTGCCACGCTGGGGCGATGAGCAGGGAGCGGTTCCTCGTCATCGGTGGCGATGCGGCAGGGATGTCGGCGGCGTCGCAGGCGCGCCGGCTCCGGGACGCGGACGACCTGGAGATCGTCGTGCTGGAGCAGGGGGACGTGGTCTCCTACTCCGCCTGCGGCATCCCGTACTGGATCGGCGGCCAGGTCGAGGACCGCGCGCAGCTGATCGCCCGGACGCCGGAGCAGTTCGCCGCCCGGGACATCACAGTCCACCTGGGCGCGCGGGCGGTGGAGATCGACGCCGACGCGGGCAAGGTCGTCACCGCCACCGGCGAGCGGATCGGCTACGACCGGCTGCTCATCGCGACCGGCGGCCGCCCGAACCGCCCGCCGATCCCCGGCCTGGACGCGCCCGGCGTCTTCGGCGTGCACCGGCTCGACGACGGCGCCGCCATCCGGGCCGCCCTGGACGCCGGTCCGCGCCGCGCCCTGGTGCTCGGGGGCGGCTACATCGGGCTGGAGATGGCCGAGGCGCTGCAGCGCCGCGGGCTCGAGGTCACCGTGGTGCTCGCCGACCCCCTGCCGATGCAGCTGCTCGACACCGACATGGCCGAGCGGGTCTGCGCCGGCATGGGCGCCATGGGCATGGAGATGCACCCGGACCAGGCGGTGCGGGAGATCCTGGTCGACGAGGCCGGCCGCGCCCGCGGGGTGCGCACCGACGCCGGCAGCTACGACGCCGACCTCGTCGTGCTGGGCCTGGGCATGGGGCCGGAGGTGGCGCTGGCCGAGCAGGCCGGCATCCGCCTCGGCACCACCGGCGCCATCGCCGTCGACCGCACCCAGCGCACCCGCTCGCACCCGGAGATCTACGCCGCCGGGGACTGCTCGCAGACCTTCCACCGGGTCACCGGCGAGGCCACCCACGTCGCGCTGGGCACCCACGCCAACAAGCAGGGCCGGGTGGCCGGTTCGGTGATCGGCGGCCGGGCGGCCCGCTTCGCCGGGGTCCTGGGCACCGCGCTGACGAAGGTCGGCGAGCTGGAGATCGGCCGCACCGGGCTGTGCACCACGGAGGCCGAGCAGGCGGGGTTCGACTACCGCACCGACACGATCGAGGCGACGACGCGGGCCGGCTACTACCCGGGCGCCGAGGAGGTCGCGATCAAGCTCCTCAGCGAGGCCGGGTCCGGACGGCTGCTCGGTGCCCAGATCGTGGGCGGGCCCGGCAGCGGCAAGCGGATCGACGTGCTCGCCGCCGCGATCTGGGCGGGGATGACCGCCGAGGACCTCGCCGGCTCGGACCTGTCCTACGCCCCGCCGTTCTCGCCCACCTACGACCCGGTGGTCGTCGCCGCCCGGGTGGTCAGCCGCATCGAGCAGGGCTGAGCCGGGGCTCCGCGTCCGCCCCGACGCCCCGGACCGAGCGCCCCGGCGCGATACTGCTCACCGACATCCGCACGTACAGCGCCGTACAGCCGTTCCCGACGGAGGAGTGCCGCATGCCCATCGCCAGCCCCGAGGTCTACGCCGACATGATCAGCCGGGCGAAGGAGGGCGGGTTCGCCTACCCGGCGATCAACTGCACGTCCTCGGAGACCGTCAACGCGGCGCTGCGCGGGTTCGCCGACGCCGGCAGCGACGGCATCATCCAGTTCTCCACCGGTGGTGCGGAGTTCGGCTCCGGCACCCGGGTCAAGGACATGGTCACCGGCGCCGTCGCGCTGGCCGAGTTCGCCCACGTCGTCGCCGAGAAGTACCCGATCAACGTGGCGCTGCACACCGACCACTGCCCGAAGGACAAGCTCGACTCCTACGTGCGTCCGCTCATCGCCCTGTCCAAGGACCGGGTCGACGCCGCTCAGGAGCCGCTGTTCCAGTCGCACATGTGGGACGGCTCGGCGATCGAGCTCGGCGAGAACCTCGACATCGCCGAGGAGCTGATGGAGAAGTCGGCGGCGGCCAAGATCGTCCTCGAGCTCGAGATCGGCATCGTCGGCGGCGAGGAGGACGGCGTCGTCGCCGAGATCAACGAGAAGCTCTACACGGCCGACGGCGACTTCCTGCGCACCGCGCAGCAGCTCGGACTGGGGGAGCGCGGGGTCTACCTGCTCGCGGCGACCTTCGGCAACGTGCATGGCGTCTACAAGCCGGGCAACGTCAAGCTGCGCCCCGACGTGCTGCAGCGCGGCCAGGCGCTGGTCGCCAAGGAGTTCGGCCTGGGGGAGGACGCCAAGCCGTTCAACCTGGTGTTCCACGGCGGATCCGGCTCGGCCGAGTCGGAGATCCGCGAGGCGCTCTCCTACGGCGTGGTGAAGATGAACGTCGACACCGACACCCAGTACGCCTTCACCCGGCCGATCGCCGGCCACATGTTCAGCAACTACGACGGCGTGCTGAAGATCGACGGCGAGGTCGGCAACAAGAAGACCTACGACCCGCGCAGCTACCTCAAGGCCGCCGAGACCGGCATGGCCGCCCGCGTCGTCGAGGCCTGCGAGCACCTGCTGTCGGCCGGCCAGTCGCAGGGGGCGTGACCGTGAGCCACCCCCACGGGAACCTGCTGGGCGAGCCCGATCCGACCCTGCTGCCGCCGACGCCGGAGGCCGACGCCGAGCTCGCCGAGGGCGCCACGCTGGCCGAGGCCGCCGCGCACCACCCCACGGTGAGCGGGGTGTGGGCGGGCCTGGCCGAGGAGGCGATGAGCCGACCCGAGCGGGCGCTCGGTGACACGGTCCAGGCGTACGCCTTCGCCCGCACCGGCTACCACCGCGGGCTGGACGCGCTGCGCCGCAACGGGTGGAAGGGCTACGGCCCCGTGCCGTGGTCGCATGAACCGAACCAGGGGTTCCTGCGCTGCGTCACCGTGCTGGCCCGGGCGGCCGAGGCGATCGGTGAGACGGCGGAGGCCGAGCGGTGCACCCAGCTGCTCCGGGACTGCGATCCGACGTTGGCGATCTGATCGTTCACGATCGGTAGCGGGCGGTCCGCGAACGCGGACCCCCCGCTCACCCGCCCGACCAGCACGTTCGGGTCTCCTGGTTTGGATCACCGCGCTCCTGATCACTACGCAGAGTGCGCGGCGCCAGAAGGGCGCCCTGGAGAGGAGACCTCTGATGGCCACCTTGCTCTGGATCCTCGCCGTCGTCCTCGTGGTCGCCGGTGTCGTGGCGATCATCCGCAAGGAGATCGTGTGGGGCATCGTCCTGATCGTGGTCGGGCTGCTGGTGGGCCCGGGCGGGGTGAGCGTCTTCACCTGATCGGCCCCGGGCCCCCGCGGTCGCGGGGGCCCCGGGGAGCTCAGCGCTCGCCGAGTTCCGGGTGGAGCGCGGTGAGCGCGTCGGTCAGCGTGGTGAGCTGGTCCCCGCCGGCCATCAGCGCGGTGAGGACGTCGGAGTCGACGTCGTCGCGGGTGAGGTTCCCCGCGACCTGCCCGTGGGCCAGCAGCAGGAACCGGTCGCCGATGAGGTGGGCGTAGCGCGGGTTGTTGGTGACGACGACGACCGCGAGCCCCCGGGCGCGGGCCGCCAGGACCGCCTGCCCGAACAGCGTCTGGCGTGCCACCGTCATAGGCGTGACGGGCTCGTCGATGACCAGGGCCCGGGCACCGAAGTGCAGCGCCCGGGCGACCGCCAGGCTCTGCCGCTCACCGGCCTGCAGGGCGCTGGCCGGCTGGTCGGGGTCCAGCCCGGTGACGCCCACCCGCGCCATCGCGCGCATCGTCGTCTCGCGCGCGCCGTCCAGGTCCAGCCGGCGGAACGGCCACACCCCGCGGGTGGGCTCGGCGCCGAGGAAGAAGTTCCGCCACACCGACAGCAGCGGGGCGACGGCGAGGTCCTGCCACACGGTGGCGATCCCCGCCTCCCGGGCCTGCCGGGGGGAGCGGAAGCGCGTCGGCACGCCCCCGACCAGCAGTTCGCCCTCGTCGTGGCGGCTCAGCCCCGAGAGCACCTGCACGAGGGTGGACTTGCCCGACCCGTTCTCCCCGAGGACGCAGGTGATCTGCCCGGGGAGCAGGGCGACGGCGACCCGGCTGAGCGCCGGCACGCTGCCGTGCCGCACGGTGACGCCGCGCAGCTCCACCACCGGGGTCGCGCCCTCGACCCGTTCCTCGACGGCGGGGGTGGCGCTCACGACCGCGGCCTCGCGCGGAGCCGCCGTCGCACCTCGCCGTTGGCCAGCAACGCCACCAGCAGCAGCACCCCCAGGAGCGCCTGGAACCACCGGGTGTCCCAGTCGGCCAGCGTGATGCCCTCCCGGGCCACCGCGTACAGCAGCGCGCCGACGGAGGCGCCGATCGCGGACCCGTAGCCGCCGGTCAGCAGGCACCCGCCGATGACCGCCACCACGATGAAGTCGATCCCGCTGAGGATCCCCACCGTCCCGCCGGCCTGGACGCTGGCCAGACGGACGAGCGTCATGGTGCCGAGCAGCCACCCGGCCGCCGAGGTGAGGCAGAACAGCGCCACCGTGGTACGCCGCACCGGCACGCCCAGCTCGCGGGCCGCCTGGCGGGCGCCACCGCTGGCGAACACGGCGTTGCCGAACTTGGTGCGCCACAGCCCCCAGGTCGCCAGCGCCGTGAGGCCCAGCCACCACAGGATGCTCACGCTGAACCGGCCGTTGCCGATCTGCACGGTCGCGTCGAAGACGGCGGTCGCCGAGGACCAGCCCGGGGTCTCGTCGAGCCCGCTGACCCGCGTGCCGCCCGCCACCGCCTGCGACCCGGCCTGGGAGGTGCCCTGCAGGATCAGGAAGGTCGCCAGCGTGACCAGGAAGCTGGGCAGGCCGGTGTTGACGACGAGGACGCCGTTGACCACGCCCACCGCGAGCGCGGCCAGCAGCGAGACCAGGAGCGCCGGCCAGGTGCTCCAGCCCGCGTAGCCGATCAGCAGCGCCGTCAGCAGCGAGCTCGCGACCGCGATCACCCCCACCGAGAGGTCGAACTGCCCGGCCACCAGCAGCAGCGCGACCGCGACCCCGCCGACGCCGAGCAGCGCCGCGGTGTCCAGGACCGTCGCCACCCCGAAGGGGCTGAGCAGGTCGGGCACCCGCACCGCGAAGAAGGCGACGACGACGACCAGTCCCACGACGGCGGGCAGGCTCGGCCGCGCGAACGCGCGCGCCAGGAAGCGGCGCCCGGCGGGCACCTCGGCGGTCCGGGCGCCGAAGGCCGAGCGCGGGTCGGAGATCACCGGCACGGCGACCCGGTGGGGTGGCAGGACGTCGGCAGCGGGTCCTCCTCGGGCGGTCGGGTGCGCTCCAGTGTCCACGACGCCCGCAGCCCGCCGCAGCCACCCGCGCCGAGCCCGCCGGCGTGCCGGAACGGCCGCCCCGTCACGGCTCCAGGCGCCACCGCACCCGGTCGTCGGCGTACCAGGTCCACCGGTCGACGGGCCGCACGTAGGGCACCCCGTCCCGGATGATCCGCGCCGGGTCGGAGGCCACCTGCAGGGCGCGCCCGCTGGTCTGCCGGGTCGGCCGCAGCGGCTGGGTCATCACCGTCACCGCGATGGTGTCGACGGCGGTCCAGTCCGGCCGCACGTCGATCCGGGTGATCTCGCCGTCGGCCACCTTGATGTCGTCGTGGTAGGCCTGCAGGCCCAGCCGGCGCGAGAGGGAGCGGCGGCCGTCACCGGCGGCCTCGAGGCGCCCGTGGTGCAGCAGCACACCGCCGTGGTCGTCGCGGACGAGGCTGAGCTCCCGCGGTTCGCCGCTGCCGATGCCCAGTGCGCGGGCCAGCGCGGTCGAGGCCTTGTCGGCGGCCGGTTCCCACGCCACGGGCACCTCCGCCGTCCGCCCGGCCTTGAGCAGCGCCGCCAGGGCCCCCGACAGGCCGGCGACGGGGCCCCGCACCACCAGCCGTCCGGCCGTGGCGACCGGCTGCAACTGGCTGCGCAGGGGTGCCTCCGCAGGGCCCAGGCGGCGGAGGTCCAGCTCGACCGAGGACATGCCGATACCCTGTCACCCGTCCCACCCCACCGCCCCGGCCGACCTGCCGGACGGATCGACCCGGGTGTCGAGCTGCAGACCCGCGCCGCCACCCCGCCGGACAGGAGAGCCACGAGCCGATGCCCGCTGTCGTGCTGATCGGTGCCCAGTGGGGCGACGAGGGCAAGGGCAAGGCCACCGACCTGCTCGGTGGCCGCGTCCCCTACGTCGTCCGCTACCAGGGCGGGAACAACGCCGGGCACACGGTGATCACGCCCGACGGCGAGAAGTACGCCCTCCACCTGATCCCCTCCGGGATCCTGACGCCGGGCTGCACGCCGGTCATCGGCAACGGCGTCGTGATCGACCCGGAGGTGCTCATCCGCGAGCTGGCGGGCCTGGAGGAGCGCGGGGTCGACACCTCGCGGCTGGTGGTCTCCTCCGACGCGCACTTGATCATGCCGCACCACCGGGCCCTCGACAAAGTCACCGAGCGGTTCCTGGGCAAGCGCAAGATCGGCACCACCGGGCGCGGCATCGGCCCGGCCTACGGCGACAAGGTCGCCCGCGTCGGCATCCGCGTCCAGGACCTGCTCGACCTGTCGATCCTGCGGCAGAAGCTCGAGGGGACGCTGCAGGAGAAGAACCAGGTCCTCGTCAAGGTCTACAACCGCAAGGCCATCGACGTCGACGAGGTGGTCGAGGAGTACGCCGGCTACGCCGAGCAGCTCAAGCACCGCATCGCCGACACCCGCCTGCTGCTGGGCAAGGCGCTGGACGCCGGCGAGTGGGTGCTGCTGGAGGGGTCGCAGGGCACCCTGCTCGACGTCGACCACGGCACCTATCCGTTCGTCACGTCGTCCAACCCGACCGCGGGTGGGGCGGCCGTCGGCGCCGGGGTGGGCCCCACGCGGATCGAGCGCGTCGTCGGCATCCTGAAGGCCTACACGACCCGCGTGGGCTCGGGCCCGTTCCCGACCGAGCTGCACGACCAGTGGGGCGAGTACCTGCGCAAGCACGGCGGCGAGGTCGGCGTCACCACCGGGCGCGATCGGCGCTGCGGCTGGTTCGACGCCGTCGTCGCCCGGTACGCCAGCCGGGTCAACGGCATCACCGACTACTTCCTCACCAAGCTGGACGTGCTCTCCGGTCTGGAGACGGTGCCGATCTGCGTCGCCTACGAGATCGACGGCGTCCGGCACGACGAGATGCCGATGACGCAGACCGACTTCCACCACGCGACGCCGGTCTACGAGGAGATGCCGGGCTGGTTCGAGGACATCCGGAACTGCCGCACCTTCGACGAGCTGCCCGCGGCCGCCCAGGCCTACGTGCGGCGGCTGGAGGAGCTCTCCGGCGCCCGGATCAGCGTGATCGGCGTCGGTCCCGGTCGCGACGAGAACGTCGTCATCCACGATCTGATCGGTTGACCCTCCGGGTCAACACCGCGGCCAGGTGCCGCCCACTGCTGCGCTGAGCCGTTGCCGGCCCTTCTCAGGGAGGCCTCCGGCCGCCCTTCGTCGGGACCGCCTCGCGGGGCGGCATCAGCCACGATCCGCGACCGCCGCCCCGCCGTCGTCGTGCCTCGCGCGTCAGTGCCCGGCGCCGGGAGGCCTCCGGCCCCCGCGTCGCCGGGCACCGAAAATCGCGCGACAGGCCTCCGCCGTAGCGGGAGCATGCCGCGCGTGGAGCTGACCGATCTCGGCTGGACGCCGGACCGCGCCGCCGCGCTGACCGCGGGCTGCGAGCCCGGCCGGGTGGTGCGCGTCGACCGCGCGCGGCTGACCGTGCTGGCCGCCGACGGCGAGCGCCGGGTCCACCCCGCGCCCGCCCTGCACGACGACGCCACCGGCGGCCCTGCGGTCGGTGACTGGGTGGCCCTGCGCGGGGAGCTGGCGGTGGCCGTGCTGCCCCGGAGCAGCGCCTTCACGCGCACCGCCGCCGGCCGCACCTCGGCCGCGCAGGTGGTGGCCGCCAACGTCGACACCGTCCTGGTGGTCGACGCGCTGATCGGGCCCGCCCGGCTGCGCCGGGTGGAGCGCTACCTGGCCGTGGCGTGGAGCAGCGGTGCGGCGCCCGTCGTCGTCCTCACCAAGACCGACCTGTGCCCCGACGTGCCGGCCGGGGTCGCCCAGGTCGCCGACGACGCCCTGGGCGTCCCGGTCCTGGCGGTCAGCCCGGTCACCGGGGCGGGGTTGGCCGCCGTCCGGGCGCTGGTGCCGCCCGGGACCACGGCCGCCATGGTCGGCCCCTCCGGGGTCGGCAAGTCCAGCCTCGCCAACGCGCTGGCCGGGCAGGCGGTGGCCGGTACCCGTGAGATCCGCGACGACGGCCGCGGGCGCCACACGACCACGGCGCGGGAGCTGCACCGGCTGCCCGGCGGCGGGTCGCTGATCGACACCCCGGGCATGCGGGAGCTGGGCCTCCACGACGACGCGGACGGCGTCGACCGCGCGTTCGCCGACGTCGCGGAGCTGGGGACGCAGTGCCGCTACCGGGACTGCGGCCACCGGGGCGAGCCCGGGTGCGCGGTCGCGGCCGCGATCGACGACGGCCGGCTCGACCCCGCCCGCTTCACCTCCTGGCGCAAGCTCGAGGCCGAGGCCCACCGCCAGCAGCTCCGCGTGGACGCCCGGGCGCGACGACACCGTCGTCCTCCGGACGGCACCGCGGCCAGGCAGCGGGCGGGCTCGCGCTGAGCCGCTGCGCAAGCCGCGCCGGGAGCACTCCGGGCCCCGCGCCGCAGTCCCCCGACGGCGTCAGACCAGTTGGGCGGTGACCGCCGTGCGGGCGCGGACGGCGTGGTCGGGGGAGTCGCTGATCAGGCCGTCGACCCCCAGCGCGAGCAGCGCCATCGCGTCACCGACGGCGTCGCCGAGCCCGTCGGGTGCCGTGCCGCGCCGGAGGTGCTCGGGCAGGAAGGCGTTCTCCGCCCGCAGCGTCCAGCAGAACACCGCCAGCTCGGCCGCGTGCGCCTGCTCCACCAGGTGCGGCGTGCCGGTCAGCGCCTGCGCGGCGGCGCCGGCCAGCACGCGTTCCCGGCTCGGACCGATCACCTGCGCGTACGTGGAGACCTCGCGCAGCCCGGAGGGCGTGACCATGGCGTCGCCCGCGGGGAGGTCGGCGACGAGCTGACCCAGCTGAGGGCCGTCCTCGCCGAGCAGCGTGCGCAGGCGGCGGAGCACCGCCGGGTCGAACGACTGCAGCACGACGTCGCCGTCGGCGCGGTCGGCCCCGAGCCGGCGCAGCTCCTCGGCGACCAGGTCGGCCATCGAGCGGCCCGCTTCGGTGCACTCGGCGTGCTTGAGCTCCGCGAGCACGCGTACGCGGCGGTCGGCGGTGGAGCGGCAGCGCGCCAGCTCGACGACCTCGGCCAGCGTCAGGATGCCGAACCGGCCGTCGTAGGCGGTGTTCAGCGGGCGCAGTGCGGGCATCCGCTCGACCGCGCGCAGCGTGCGCAGCTCGGCGTGGGTGAAGTCCTCGGTGAACCAGCCGGTGCACAGCTCGCCGTCCACCACCTTCGTGGTCCGGCGGTCGGTGAACTCCGGGTGGTCGGTCACGTCGGTGGACAGGGAGAGCTCGGTCTCGTGCCGGACGACGAGCACGCCGTCGCGGCTGAGCACGACGTCGGGCTCGATGAGGTCGGCGCCCAGGTCGACGGCCAGCTCGAAGCTGGCCCGCGTGTGCTCCGGCCGGTAGGCCGGGGCTCCGCGGTGTCCGATGACGACGGGCCGGGGAAGGCGTGTCACTGGCCGGTCGGTCAGCGACTCGGTCGCGCGCATGGCACCCACAACACATGAATCGGATGAATCGGGGGCGAACTGGAGGGGACGGATTGCGCACGATCGAGCGGCCACCGCGCTGACCAGCGGAGGACCGGAGCCGACGTGGGCGATCTCACACGGTGTGTCTGTGACGGGTGGGACTGCGCCCCTGCCGCGGGGCCGCCGCCGCGTGGCATCGGTAGGGTCGCGGATCGTGCGCGTGCTGGTGATCGGCTCCGGTGCCCGGGAGCACGCCCTGTGCGTGGCTCTGCAGTCCGACCCCGCGGTGAGCGCGCTCGCCTGCGCACCCGGCAACGCCGGCACGCGCGGCACCGCACCGTCGCCTCCGGGAGGCGAGCACCTCGCCGCGGCCGACCCGGTCGCGGTGGCGGCGCTGGCGCGTGACTGGCGGGCCGACCTCGTGGTGATCGGCCCCGAGGTGCCGCTGGTCGCCGGGGCGGCCGATGCCGTGCGCGAGGCCGGCATCGCGTGCTTCGGCCCCTCGGCGCAGGCCGCGCAGCTGGAGGGCAGCAAGTCCTTCGCCAAGCACGTGATGAGCGCGGCCGGCGTCCCGACCGCGCGCTCGTGGCCCGTCGGTGGCCCGGCCGAGCTGGAGACGGCCCTCGACGAGGTTGCGGCGCTCACCGGCGGCGCGCCCTACGTCGTGAAGGACGACGGGCTCGCCGCGGGCAAGGGCGTCGTCGTCACCCCCGACCGGGAGGCCGCCGCCGCGCACGGCCGGCGGGTCCTCGACGCCGGTGGCGCCGTGCTGGTGGAGGAGTACCTCGACGGGCCGGAGGTGTCGCTGTTCGCCGTCACCGACGGGACGACCGTGCTGCCGCTGGTGCCCGCCCAGGACCACAAGCGGCGCGACGACGGCGACGCCGGCCCCAACACCGGCGGCATGGGGGCCTACGCCCCGCTCCCGTGGGCCCCGGTGGGGCTGGTCGAGGAGGTGCTGGCCACCGTGCTGCAGCCGACCGTGGACGAGCTGGCCCGCCGCGGCGAGACGTTCACCGGCCTGCTCTACGCCGGGCTGGCCCTCACCTCGCGCGGCGTCCGGGTGGTGGAGTTCAACGCCCGGTTCGGCGATCCCGAGACCCAGGTCGTCCTGCCGCTGCTGGAGACGCCGCTGGGCGGGCTGCTGCACGCCGCGGCCACCGGCACCCTCGGCGAGCACCCGCCGCTGCGCTGGCGCGACGGTGCCGCGGTCACCGTCGTCGTCGCCGCACCGGGGTACCCCGAGGCGCCGCGCACCGGCGACCCGGTCACCGGCGCCGACGGCGAGGGCGTGCTGCACGCCGGCACCGCGCTCGCCGACGACGGCACCGTGCTCTCCGCCGGCGGGCGGGTGCTGGCCGTCACCGCGACCGGCGACGACCTCGCCGCCGCGCGGCAGGCCGCCTACGAGCGGGTCGCCGGCGTGCGGCTGGCCGACGCGCACTGGCGCACCGACATCGCGCTGGCCGCGGTCGAGGGCCGGATCGCCCTCGGTTAACTCGCCGCGACCACGGGGCGGGCGCGTTCGGGCCGGGGCTCGGGCGGCCGCGGGCCCTCGTGCCGGCGGCTGAGGTAGGTGCCCGCGACGTTCACGCAGGCCACCGTGGGGACGGCGATGAGGGCGCCGAAGATGCCGCCGATCAGCAGGCCCGCGGCGATCGCGAGCACCACCGCCAGCGGGTGCACCCGCACCGCCCGGCCCAGCAGCAGCGGCTGCAGGACGTGCCCCTCGAGCTGCATGACGCCGATGACGACGGCGAGCGTGATCAGTGCCGTGATCGGGCCGTTGGAGACCAGCGCCACCAGCACCGCCACGGTGCCGGCCAGGAAGCCGCCGATGATCGGCACGAAGGCGCCGAGGAAGACCAGTGCGGCCAGCGGGATCACCAGCGGCACCCCGAGCACCGCCAGCCCGATGCCGATGCCCACCGCGTCGACCAGCGCCACCACGACGGTCGCGCGGACGTAGGAGATGAGCGTGCGCCAGGAGCGCCGGGCGGCCTCGTCGAGGTAGGCGCGGGAAGCGGCGGGGAAGAGGCCCACCAGCCACAGCCAGATGGACCGGCCGTCCTTCAGGAAGAAGAAGAGGGTGAACAGCGCCAGCACGATGCCGGCGACGACCTCGCCCACCGTCGCCGCGGTCGTCAGGGCACCGGAGGCCAGGGTGTCCTGGTTGTCGAGCAGCACGTCCTGGGCCTGGGTGAGGAGGTCGGCGAGCTGCCCCTCGGTGATGGGGAAGCTGCGGACGACGAACGTCTGCACCTGCTCCAGCCCCTCGCTGACCTGCTCGGCCAGGTCGGCGAAGCCCGCGGTGAACCGCTCGACGACGAGCGTGATGATCCCGGCGACCACGGTCAGGCCGACCAGCAGCATGGTGAACGCGGCCAGCGAGGGCGGCCACCCGCGCCGGGCCAGCCCCGCGGCGCCCGGCTGCAGCAGCGCCGACAGCAGCAGCGCCACGAGCACCGGGACGATGACGACCGCGATGTAGGCCGCGGCCCAGAGCAGCACGGAGAACCCGGCGATCACCACGATCAGCCGCCACGACCAGGCCGCCGCGGTGCGCAGCCCGAACGGGACGATGTCCTCCGGCCCGCTGTGGCGCGCGCCGGACGCGTGCCCGTCCAGGTGCGGCGCCGCACCGCCGGGGGAGCCGGGCGCGGGCGGGCCGCTGACCCCGCCCGGGCCCAGCGCGCCGTCGAGGTCCGGGGCGCCGGGGGCCGGGCTGCCCAGCGGTGGCGGACCGCCGGCGTCGTCCCGGCCGGCCCCGTCGGCGTGCGCCCCGTCGCCCCGGATGCCGACCGGGTACGGGTCGGGCGGGCCGTGGTGGTGGTGCCAGGCGTGCGGATCGTGCTCCCGCGCGGCGCGGATGCGCTCGCGAGCCCGCGTTGCGAGATCTCGGGCGCGACGCCGCATCGATCACCTCCGGTAGGGGGCCGTTCGTGTCACGCTAGCCCTGCGGGAGACTGTCCCCGTGCTGCGACGAGCTGACCGGTGGCGGGCGGTACCCGCATGATCGAGCGCTACACCCTCCCCGAGATGGGCCGGGTCTGGAGCGACGCCCACAAGTACGAGCTGTGGTGCCGCGTCGAGACGCTCGTCCTGGAGGCGCACGCCGCGGCCGGCCGCGTGCCCGCCGACGTCGTGGAGCCGGTGCGGAACGCGCCCCCGCCCACGGCCGAGCGGGTCGCGGAGATCGAGGAGACGACGCAGCACGACGTCATCGCCTTCCTCACCGCGTGGGCCGACAACACCGAGCCGCGCTCGGCCGCCGCCTTCGTGCACCACGGCATGACGTCGTCGGACCTCCTGGACACCGCGCTCGCCGTGCAGCTCACCGAGGCGACCGACATCCTGCTGGCCAAGGCCGACCGGCTCGTGGCGGCGCTGCGCGACCACGGCCTGGCGCACCGCGGGACCATCAAGGTGGGCCGTACCCACGGCGTGCACGCCGAGCCGGACGTGTGGGGGCACCGGATCGCCGACCTGGCCTTCGCCGCGGCCCGGTCACGTGACCGGCTGCGGGCCGCCCGCGAGCGCGTCGGCGTCGTCGCCATCTCCGGCGCCGTCGGCACGTACTCGCTGATCGACCCCTCGGTCGAGGTCGCGGTCGCCGAGGCGCTGGACCTGCGTCCCGCCGACGCCTCCACCCAGGTGGTGCTGCGCGACTCGATCAGCGAGTGGGTCTCCGCGCTGGCGATCATCGCCACCGTCTGCGAGGCGATCGCCCTGGAGGTGCGGCACGGCCAGCGCACCGAGGTGCGCGAGCTCTCCGAGGCGTTCGGGTCGGGCCAGAAGGGCTCGAGCGCGATGCCGCACAAGAAGAACCCGATCCGCTCCGAGCGCATCGCCGGGCTCGCGCGGGTGGTGCGGGCGGCGATCGTGCCGGTCATGGAGGGCATCCCGCTCTGGCACGAGCGCGACATCTCGCACTCCTCGACCGAGCGGGTGTTCCTGCCCGACGCCGCGATCACCACCGACTACCTGCTGCACCTGACCGCGGGCTTGGTGGAGAACCTGGTGGCGGACGCCGAGCGCATGCGGGCGAACCTGGAGTCCACCGGCGGGCTGATCTACACCTCCTCGGTGCTGCTGGAGCTGGTGGAGAGCGGGCAGTCGCGCGAGGACGCCTACGCCCTGGTCCAGTCGGCGGCGATGGAGACGTGGAACAGCGGTGTCCCGTTCCGGGAGACGCTGCGGGCCCGGGCGTCGTCCTCGGGCGTGACGCTGGACGAGGGGCGGCTGGACGAGATCTGCCGGCCGGAGAAGTACGTGGCGAACCTCGGTCCGCTCTTCGACCGGCTGGCGGCGCTCACGTGATGGTGGACCTCCCGCTGGTGGCCCGCGGCAAGGTGCGGGAGATCTACGACGCCGGCCCCGACCGGCTGCTGCTGGTCGCGTCGGACCGCATCTCGGCCTACGACCGGGTGCTGCCCACGCCGATCCCGGACAAGGGCGCCGTGCTGACCCGGCTGTCGGTGTGGTGGTTCGAGCAGCTGGCGCCGGTGCTGGCGTCGTTCGGGGCGGCCCACCACCTGGTCTCGGCGTCGGAGGTGCCTTCCGGCGTCGCCGGTCGCGCGATGCTCGTGCGGCGGCTGGCGATGCTCCCCGTCGAGTGCGTGGCCCGCGGCTACCTGTCGGGCTCGGGGACGAAGGAGTACGAGCGGACCGGCTCGATCCGCGACGTCCCGCTGCCCGCCGGGCTGGTCGAGGGTTCGCGGCTGCCCGAGCCGGTGTTCACGCCGTCGACCAAGGCGGAGATCGGTGAGCACGACGAGGCGATCGACTTCGCCCGGGTGATCGCGCTGGTGAGCGCCGAACGGGCCGAGCAGCTGCGTGAGCTGACCCTCGCGCTGTACCGGCGGGGTGCGGAGATCGCCGCCGACGCCGGGATCGTGCTGGCCGACACCAAGTTCGAGTTCGGGGCGGCGGGGGACTCCCTCGTCCTGGGCGACGAGGTGCTCACCCCCGACTCGTCGCGCTTCTGGCCGGCCGACACGTGGTCGCCGGGTGCGGTGCAGCCGTCGTACGACAAGCAGTTCGTCCGCGACTGGCTGACCTCCTCGGGATGGGACCGCGTGTCCGAGCCGCCCGAGCTGCCGGAGGACGTCGTCGCCGCCACCCGCGAGCGCTACGTGACCGCCTACGAGCGCCTCACCGGCCAGACCTTCGCCTGACCCGCCCCGCCCCGCCCCGCCCCGCCGTGCTCCGCCCCGCCACCCCGCCGTGCTCCGCCGCGAGTGCGACGAACTCGTGGCCATCAGCCGCTGATCGCCACGAGTTCGTCGCACCCGGTTCGCCTGTGGACGACGCCAGCGGGCCTTCGCGGCGTCCGGGCAGGCTGCCCGGGTGCCGACCCCGCCCGTCCCGCCGCGCATCCACGCGCCGACCGACCGACGTGGAGCCCGCTCGACCGGGGTGAGCGACTGGCAGCTACGGCATGACGGAATCATCCGGACGTCGAGGGACACGTACCTGCCGCGAGATGCGGGATGGATGCTGCGGCAGCGCATCGACGCCGTCCTCCTGGGTGCTCCCGCCGGCTCGGTGCTCAGCCACCGGACGGCGGCGGAGCTGTGGGACCTCGAGGTCCCGCTGGTCGACGACGACCGGCGGGTGCACCTCACCGTGCCGCCGGGTGCCCGTGTCCGATCGCGGGCGGACCGGGTAATCCACGCCTCGGTCGTGCCCGCCCCCGAGACGCGGCGCATCGACGGCCTGCTCGTGACCTCGCCCAGCCGGACCTGGATCGACCTCGCCGGTGTGGTGCCGCCTGCGGCGCTCCTTGCGGTCACCGACCAACTGCTCGCCCAGGGCTACCCGGCCGACCAGTTCGCGCACGCCGTCCGGCGCTACCGCGGACGGCGGGGAGCCGCTCGCGCGCGGGCGGTGATGGGACGGGGCGACCGCCGTGCGGGCTCCCCCATGGAGTCGGTCCTCCGGTGGGCGATCCTCGACGCGGGACTGCCGTGCCCGGTTCTCCAGCACGAGGTCCGTGACGAGCGGGGCCGCTTCCTCGCGGCCGTCGACATGGCCTGGCCGGAGCGGCGGGTGCTGGTGGAGTTCGACGGCGACGTGCACCGCGAGCGGCGGGTCTTCGTCAACGACCTGCGCCGGCAGAACGCGATCGTGCTGGCCGGCTGGCAGGTTCTGCGGTTCAGCTCAGCGGACGTCCTGGGGCGCCAAGCGGCGGTTCTCCGGTTGCTGACCCGCGTGCTGACCGGCCACTGACGGCGAGTGCGACGAACTCGTGGTTATCGGGCCGCGATGGCCACGAGTTCGTCGCACTCGGCGAGGCGGTGGGCGGGGAGAGCAGGCTCACGCCGGGTGGGTGAGCCGCCCCGGTAGGCTCGGCGGCGTGTCCCGCGTGGTCGTCGACGTCGTCTTGAAGCCGGAGATCAGCGACCCCCAGGGTCAGGCGGTGCTCGGCGCGCTCGGCCGGCTCGGCCACGATTCCATCCGGAGCGTCCGCCAGGGCAAGCACTTCGTGCTCGAGGTCGACGGGACACCCGACGAGGCCGAGCTGAAGCAGATCGCCGAGACGCTGCTGGCGAACCCGGTGATCGAGGACGTCGAGCTGCACCTGGGAGCCTGAAGCCATGCGCATCGGTGTCATCACCTTCCCGGGCTCCCTGGACGACGTCGACGCCGCGCGCGCGGTACGGCTGGCCGGTGGCGAGCCGGTCGCCCTCTGGCACGCCGACCACGATCTGCGGGGCGTCGACGCCGTCGTCCTCCCCGGGGGCTTCTCCTACGGCGACTACCTGCGCGCCGGTGCCATCGCCGCCCGCTCGCCCCTGATGCAGGACGTCGTGGCCGCGGCGAACGGCGGCCTGCCGGTGCTGGGCATCTGCAACGGTTTCCAGGTGCTCTGCGAGGCGGGCCTGCTGCCCGGGGCGCTCACCCGCAACAGCCACCTGCACTTCCGCAACCGCGACCAGGTGCTGGCCGTCGAGCGCGCCGACACCGCCTGGACGCAGGACTACGAGACCGGCCAGCGCATCGTCATCCCGGTCAAGAACGGCGAGGGCCGCTACGTGGCCGCCGACGCCGACCTCGACCGGCTCGAGGGCGAGGGCCGGGTGGTGTTCCGCTACGAGGGCGGCAACCCGAACGGCTCCAGCCGCGACATCGCCGGTGTCACCAGCGAGAACGGGCGCGTCGTGGGGCTCATGCCGCACCCCGAGCACGCGATCGAGGACCTCACCGGGCCGTCGACCGACGGCCTCGGCTTCTTCACCAGCGTCCTGAAGGCGGTCGTGAACGCGTGAGCGACGACGGAACGGCGGGCCGGGCCAGCGCCACCGCAGGGCTCTCCGAGCTCGACACCGGCCCCGGCCGGCTGGCCCACCGGCTGGACACCGTCGAGCTCGCCGCGAGCACGCCGGACGACGAGCAGCCCTACGCCGAGCTCGGGCTCGAGGCCGACGAGTACGCCCGGATCAAGGGCATCCTCGGCCGCCGCCCCACGACGGCGGAGCTGGCGATGTACTCGGTCATGTGGAGCGAGCACTGCTCCTACAAGTCCAGCAAGGTGCACCTGCGCCGGTTCGGCGACCTCCCGCCCAGCGACGCGCTGCTCGTCGGCATCGGCGAGAACGCGGGCGTCGTCGACGTCGGCGACGGCTACGCGGTCACCTTCAAGGTGGAGAGCCACAACCACCCGAGCTACGTCGAGCCCTACCAGGGCGCGGCCACCGGTGTGGGTGGCATCGTGCGCGACATCCTGACCATGGGCGCCCGCCCGGTCGCGGTCATGGACTCGCTGCGCTTCGGCCGCGCCGACGCCCCCGACACCGCTCGCGTGCTGCCCGGCGTCGTCGCCGGCGTCGGGGGCTACGGCAACTGCCTGGGGCTGCCCAACATCGGCGGCGAGGTGCTCTTCGACGACTGCTACGCCGGCAACCCCCTGGTCAACGCCCTGTGCGTCGGCGTCATGAAGCACGAGGACGTCCGGCTGGCGAAGGCCGAGGGCGCGGGCAACAAGGTCATCCTGTTCGGCGCCCGCACCGGCGGCGACGGCATCGGCGGCGTGAGCGTGCTGGCCAGCGAGACGTTCGACGCCGAGGGCCCGGCCAAGCGCCCCAGCGTCCAGGTGGGCGCGGCGTTCACCGAGAAGCTGCTCATCGAGGCCTGCCTGGAGATCTTCGCCCAGGACCTCGTCACCGGGATCCAGGACCTCGGCGGCGCCGGGCTGTCCTGCGCGACCTCCGAGCTCGCCAGCGCCGGCACCGGCGGCATGCACGTCGACCTCGACACCGTCCCGCTGCGCGACTCCACGCTGACGCCCGCCGAGATCCTGATGAGCGAGTCGCAGGAACGCATGTGCGCGATCGTCGAGCCGGGCAAGGTGGATGCCTTCCTCGCGGTCTGCGCGAAGTGGGACGTGCTGGCCACCGTCATCGGTGAGGTCACCGACGGCGCGCGGCTCACCGTCGACTGGCACGGCGAGCGGATCGTCGACGTCCCGCCGCGCACCGTCGCCCACGAGGGCCCGGTGTACGAGCGGCCGATGGCCCGCCCCGCCGACCTGGACGCGCTCCAGGCCGACGACGCCGCCGGGCTGCCCCGCCCCACCACGCCCGAGGAGCTCCAGGCGCACTGGCTGGCCGTCGTCAGCAGCCCGGACGGCGCGGACAAGACCTGGATCACCGAGCAGTACGACCGCTACGTCCGCGGCAACACCGTCCTGGCGCAGCCCGACGACGCCGGCGTGGTGCGCATCGACGAGCAGAGCCACCGCGGCATCGCCCTCTCGCTCGACGGCAACGGCCGCTACGCGCGGCTCGATCCCTACACCGGCGCGCAGCTCAACCTGGCCGAGGCCTACCGCAACGTCGCCGTCTCCGGCGCGAAGCCCCTCGCCGTCACCAACTGCCTCAATTTCGGCTCCCCGGAGAACCCCGAGGTCATGTGGCAGTTCGCCGAGGCCGTCCGCGGCCTGGCCGACGCCTGCCGCGAGCTCGGCCTTCCGGTCACCGGCGGCAACGTGAGCCTCTACAACCAGACCGGCGACGTCGCCATCAACCCGACGCCGGTCATCGGTGTGCTCGGTGTGCACGAGGACGTCCGCACCCGGGTGCCCAGCGGATGGCGGGCGGTGGGGGAGACGGTGCTGCTGCTTGGCGAGACGCGGCCGGAGTTCGGCGGCTCGGCGTGGGCGTCGGTCCTGCACGGCCACCTCGGCGGGCGGCCGCCGGCGGTGGACCTGGCGGCGGAGCGCACGCTCGCCGACCTCCTCGCCGCGCTGGCGAAGGCAGGCTTGGTCGGCTCCGCGCACGACCTGGCCGACGGCGGTCTCGCCCAGGCGCTGGCCGAGTCGGCGCTGCGCCACGGCGTCGGCGCCCGCCTCGAGCTGGGCGAGGACCCGTTCACCGCGCTGTTCAGCGAGTCGACGGCGCGCGTCGTCGTCACCACGACCGATCCGGGTGGGGTGAAGACCACCGCGCGGTGGGCCGGCGTGCCGGTGACCGAGCTCGGGACCACCGGTGGCGATGCGCTGTCGGTCGACGGGCTGGCCGAGCTGCCGCTGGACGAGCTGCGGGCCACCTGGAGCGCCACCCTGCCGGCGCTGTTCGGAGCGCCCGAGGACGCGGTCGGCACCGTTCCGGCGGGCACCGTCCCGACCTCCTGATGCCGGCCCCCATCCCGGCCGACGAGCTGCGGGCGGTGGTCGACCCGGTGCGGGCCTGGCTGGCGGGCGAGGCCGAGCAGCCGCCCCGGGCGGTGCTGGGTGCGGCGGTGAAGACGAGCGCCCGCTGGCTGGCCCAGCAGGTGCCGGGCCGCTCCGTGGAACTGCGGGTGCCCCCGTTCGTCGCCGTGCAGTGCATCGAGGGGCCGCGGCACACCCGGGGCACCCCGCCCAACGTGGTGGAGACCGATGCCGCCACCTGGCTGCGGCTGGCCACCGGTCAGGTCACCTGGGACGAGGCGCTCGCCGAGGGCGGGGTCAGCGCGAGCGGCAACCGCGCCGATCTCGGCGCCCACCTGCCGCTGCGCCCTCTGTCACCCTCCGGGCGACACCGCGGCCAGGAGCCGTCCCCGGGCTGAGCGGAGCCCCCGGGCCCCACTCGGCACGACACCGCGGAACGGCAGACGCCCCCGCCCGCGGGATGCGGACGGGGGCGCCGGTGGTGCTGAAGAGCGGTCAGCCGGTGAAGAGGGCGCTGGCCGCCTTCACGGTGTTGTACAGCCCGTAGACGAGCGGGATGCCGACCAGTGCCCAGGCGAAGGCGATGAAGCCCCCCGGGGTGCTCGAGGCCGGCTGCTCACCGGTGGAGGACGTCGAGCTCATCGGATGGTGCTCCTCTCGGGTTCCGCTGCAGCGGTGGGGATGTCGGTGTTCTTCGGCTCGAAGTACTTCTCGGAGACCGGCTTGATCAGCAGGTTGGCGACGAAGCCGACGCCCAGGATGCCGACCATGATGAACAGGGCGGGCCGGTAGTCGGAGGCGACCAGGTTCCCCGGCTCCCCCTGCGCGTCGAGGATGCCGTTGATGATGAGCGGTCCGGCGATGCCCGCCGCCGCCCACGCGGTCAGCAGCCGGCCGTGGATCGCGCCGACCTGGTAGGTGCCGAACAGGTCGCGCAGGTACGCCGGGACGGTCGCGAACCCACCGCCGTAGAAGCTGATGATCACCGCGGCCAGCGCGACGAACAGCCAGACGGTGCTGGCGCCGATGGTGGCCAGCCCGATGTAGAGGACGATGCCGACGCCGAGATACACCATGTAGATCGGCTTGCGCCCGATGTAGTCCGACGTGGAGGACCACACGAAGCGGCCGGCCATGTTGAACAGGGACAGCAGCCCGACGAAGCCGGCGGCGGCGGCGGCGGCCACGGCGGACGTCCCGCCCTCGCGGAAGAAGTCCTGGATCATCGGGGCGGCCTGCTCGAGGATGCCGATGCCCGCGGTCACGTTGCAGAACAGGACCGTCCACAGCAGCCAGAACTGCGGCGTCTTGATCGCGTTGCTGGCGGAGACGTTCTCGGTCGTGACCAGGGCCTTCTGCTTGACCGTCGCCGGGTCGAAGCCGTGCGGCCGCCAGTCGGCTGCGGGCACCCGCACGATGAGGGCGCCGAACAGCATGAAGACCAGGTAGATCAGGCCGAGGGTGAGGAACAGGAGGGCGACGGAGTTGCCGCTGGCGACCTCACCGGCCGCACCGGTGTAGTCCTCGTCGTACCAGTTCATCAGCTGGCGGGACAGCGGCGAGGCCACCATGGCGCCACCACCGAAGCCCATGATCGCCATGCCGGTGGCCAGGCCCGGCCGGTCGGGGAACCACTTGATCAGCGTGGAGACCGGCGAGATGTAGCCGATGCCCAGGCCGATGCCGCCGAGGACGCCGTAGCCGAGGTAGACCAGCCAGAGCTGGTTGGTGAAGATGCCGAGGGAGCCCACGAGGAAGCCGGCCGACCAGAAGACGGCAGCGGTGGCCATCGCGGCGCGGGGGCCGTTCTTGTCGACCCACGTGCCGAAGAGCGCGGCGGACACGCCGAGCATGACGATCGCCAGCGAGAAGATGATGCCGATCGCGGTGAGGCTGGCGTCGAAGTGCTCGACGAGCGCCACCTTGTAGACGCTGGTGGCGTAGGCCTGGCCGATGCTCAGGTGCACGGCGAGCGCCGCGGGTGGGATCAACCACCGGTTGAAGCCTGGCTTGGCGATGATCCGCTCACGAGCCAGGAAGCTGGGTACTGCCACGGGGAGAACCTCCGGGGACGGGACCGGTACGGCCGGTTGGCCGCGACCGGGACGCGCCCGATGATCTGTGATCTGGGTCGCTATCGCGTGGCACCGTACGTGGTGCGCCAGCAGATTGCGCGTTCAACAGGCCGCTGTGACCGGGGTGTGACTCACCGTCCATGGGCTGGATGGTCGGGGGGTGCGTCCCAGGGGTGGCCCTAGGCTTCGTCACATGGCGTACGAGGTGCGAGGTGTGGTGGCCCGCGGCAAGGGCCTGCCGGTGTCGGTCGAGACGATCGTGGTGCCCGATCCCGGTCCCGGTGAGGCGGTCGTGGACGTGCAGGCGTGCGGGGTGTGCCACACCGACCTGCACTACCGCGAGGGCGGCATCAACGACGAGTTCCCCTTCCTGCTCGGTCACGAGGCGGCCGGTGTCGTCTCGGCCGTGGGGGAGGGTGTGACGAACGTGGCCGTGGGCGATTACGTGGTGCTGAACTGGCGGGCGGTGTGCGGGGAGTGCCGCGCCTGCCGCAAGGGTCAGCTGCAGTACTGCTTCAACACCCACAACGCCGCGCAGAAGATGACCCTCACCGACGGCACGGAGCTCTCCCCTGCGCTGGGCATCGGCGCGTTCGCGGAGAAGACGCTGGTCCACTCCGGGCAGTGCACCAAGGTCGATCCCGCAGCTCCGCCGACCGCGGCCGGGCTGCTGGGCTGCGGCGTCATGGCCGGCGTCGGCGCGGCGATCAACACCGGTGGCGTGCAGCGCGGGGAGACCGTGGCCGTGTTCGGCTGCGGCGGCGTGGGGGATGCCGCGGTGGCCGGGGCGAAGCTGGCCGGCGCGACGACGATCATCGCCGTCGACATCGACGACCGGAAGCTCGAGTGGGCCGAGCAGTTCGGCGCCACCCACACGGTCAACTCCCGGGAGACCGACCCGGTCGAGGCGATCAAGGCGCTCACCGGCGGGTTCGGTGTGGACGTCGCGATCGACGCCGTGGGCCACCCGAAGGTGTTCGAGCAGGCGTTCTACGCCCGCGACCTCGCCGGCCGGGTGGTCATGGTCGGCGTGCCGACGCCGGGCATGGAGATCACCCTGCCGGCGATCGAGGTCTTCGGCCGCGGCGGCGCGGTGAAGTCCTCCTGGTACGGCGACTGCCTGCCCAGCCGCGACTTCCCGATGCTGGTGGACCTCTACCTGCAGGGCCGCTTCGACCTCGATGCCTTCGTCTCCGAGACGATCGGGCTGGACGACGTCGAGCAGGCGTTCGAGAAGATGCACCACGGCGAGGTGCTGCGCTCGGTCGTGGTGTTCGACCGGTGAGCGCACGCATCGAGCAGGTCGTGATCCCGGGCGTCTTCTCCCTGGACGGGCAGGACTTCGACGTCGAGAACAACGTCTGGCTGGTCGGGGACGACGAGCAGGTGCTGGTCGTCGACGCGCCGCACGACGCCGCGCCCATCGTGGCGGCGATCGGCGGCCGAGAGGTCACCGCGATCGTCCTCACCCACGGGCACAACGACCACATCACCGCCGCTCCCGCGCTGCGCGAGGCCACCGGCGCCCCGATCTGGTTCAACGCTGCCGACCGGATGCTGTGGGACATGACCCACCCGGACGCCGGACCCGACCGCGACCTCCACCCGGGCACGGTGTTCACCGTCGCCGGCACCCGGCTGGTCGCGCTGCACACCCCGGGTCACTCGCCGGGCAGCACCTGCCTGCACGCCCCGGACCTGAACACCGTCTTCACCGGCGACACGCTGTTCTGCGGCGGGCCGGGTGCGACCGGCCGGTCCTTCAGCGACCACCCGACGATCCTGAGGTCGATCCGCGCGCAGCTGCTCAGCCTGCACGGCGACACCGTCGTGAAGACCGGGCACGGCGACGACACCACCATCGCCGCGGAGCTGCGCAACGTCGGCTGAGACCCGGGCATAGGAAGCTCTACGTGTGGAACTGGCCTCGAAACCGTAGGTAAAGCTTCCTATGCCCCGGGGTCAGCGCGGGACCCGGGCGGCGGCCGAGGCGATGCCGAGCCAGGTGTGCCGGTTGCCCGCCCAGCACCAGCCGACCTTGGGGGCGCCCCGGCGCTCGCGCCCGTCGCGTCCGGTGCCGTTGCTGATCCACAGCGCCGGCGTCCGGGCGTCGAGGCGGCCGTCGCCCTTCCGCAGCCGGGAGCCCACGGTCATGAAGCAGGCGTTGCGCTCGAGCACCTCGGGGCACTGCAGCAGCCAGTGCACGCCCTCGCCCAGCGTGAGCGGGGTCCGGCCGGCGGCGCCGAGGGCGGGGAGCGCCTCGGCGGGGCTCCAGTTCCGCATCCCGTCACCCCGGTCGAGCCCGGTGACGGCGTAGACCGCGTCCGCGGGGAGCTCCACCCCGCCGGCGGGGCCGAACGCGTCGACGTCGGTCATGTCCTCGACGACGAAACCGGGCCGGCCGTCGAGCTCGAGCAGCGGGGCGAGCGCCGACACCGGGGCCCGGTCGGGGTGCACCACCAGCAGGGCACCCGGGGGGAGGGTGCCCGCGGCGGCGTGGAGCTCCGCCGGGTCGAGGCCGGCGATCCCGGGCACCCCGAGGGCGATCAACCGCTCGGCCTGCGCGGTGGCGGCCGGGAGCGGGGCGGCCGGGAGCAGGGCGAGCGGGAGGGGGGCGAGCGGGTGAGCGGTGGGCGTGGTGGGCACGGCGGGACCTCCGAGGCGGCGAGGGGGTTGCCGCTCAACGCGGGTGGGGCTGGTGGGGTTCCCGCCGGAGGCGGCCGGCCGGGCGCGGATCCGGTCGGTGACCAGCGAGGACGGTCCGGCGACGCGGCGCGGTGCGCGCGAGCGCCTCGGAGGCGAGGTGACGGACGCCGGTACGCTCGACCTCGTGCCCCGTGGTGATGGACGGCTGACGCACGACCTCGATCCCCAGTTCCCCGGCCCCCAGGACGCCTGCGGCGTCTTCGGTGTCTGGGCGCCGGGTGAGGAGGTCGCGAAGCTGACCTATTTCGGCCTGTACGCCCTGCAGCACCGAGGGCAGGAGGCGGCCGGCATCGCGGTGTCCGACGGCGTCTCGGTCGTCGTCTACAAGGACCTCGGCCTGGTCAGCCAGGTCTTCGACGAGTCGACCCTCGGCAGTCTGCGCGGCCACCTGGCGGTCGGCCACGCCCGGTACTCCACCACCGGGGCCTCCACCTGGGAGAACGCCCAGCCCACGTTCCGCACCACGGAGGCCGGCACCGGCCTGGCGCTGTGCCACAACGGCAACCTGGTGAACACCGCGGAGCTCGCCAGCAGGGCCGCCGACGCGGGGGTCCCGGGTGCCTTCGTGGCCACCAACGACTCCGACCTGGTCACCGCGCTCATCGCCGCCCGCCCCGACCTCTCGGTCGAGGCCGCCGCCATGGAGGTGCTGCCGCAGCTGCGCGGCGCGTTCAGCCTCACCTTCATGGACGAGGACACGCTCTACGCCGCCCGCGACCCGCAGGGCGTGCGGCCGCTGGTGCTCGGCCGCCTGGAGCGCGGCTGGGTCGTGGCCAGCGAGACGGCGGCGCTCGACATCGTCGGGGCCTCGGTCGTCCGCGAGGTCGAGCCCGGTGAGCTGATCGCCATCGACGAGAACGGCCTGCGCAGCCAGCACTTCGCCCCCGCCGACCCCAAGGGCTGCGTCTTCGAGTACGTCTACCTCGCCCGTCCCGACACCACGATCTCCGGCCGCGGGGTGCACGCCGCCCGCGTCGAGATCGGCCGGCGGCTGGCCGCCGAGCACCCGGCCGAGGCCGACCTGGTCATCCCGGTCCCCGAGTCCGGCGTGCCGGCCGCGGTCGGGTACGCCGAGGCATCGGGCATCCCCTACGGGCTGGGCCTGGTCAAGAACTCCTACGTCGGGCGCACCTTCATCCAGCCCAGCCAGACCATCCGGCAGCTGGGCATCCGGCTCAAGCTGAACCCGCTGCGCGACGTCATCCGTGGCAAGCGGCTGGTCGTCGTCGACGACTCGATCGTGCGCGGCAACACCCAGCGGGCGCTGATCCGGATGCTGCGCGAGGCCGGGGCGGTGGAGGTGCACGTGCGGATCGCCTCGCCCCCGGTCAAGTGGCCCTGCTTCTACGGGATCGACTTCGCCAGCCGGGCCGAGCTCATCGCCAACGGCCTGGACATCGACGGCGTCCGTGCCTCGATCAACGCCGACTCGCTGGGCTACGTCTCCGAGCAGGGGCTGATCGCTGCTACCGAGCAGCCGGTCAACCGGCTGTGCACCGCCTGCTTCACCGGCAAGTACCCGATCGACCTCGGCGAGCCCGAGGTGCTCGGCAAGCACGTGCTCGAGGGCATCGGCCAGCGTGCCGTGAGTGGCTGGACCGGGCAGCAGGCCGGCAGCGCGATCGTGCCCGGTGGCGCCGAGGACGCGCTGAGGCGGCCGTGAGCGAGACGTTCACCTACGCCGCCTCCGGTGTCGACATCGACGCCGGTGAGCGTGCCGTCACCCTGATGAAGACCGCGGTCGAGCGCACCCACCGGCCGGAGGTCGTGGGCGGGCTCGGTGGGTTCGCCGGCCTCTTCGCCCTCGACGTGCAGAAGTACCGCCGGCCGCTGCTGGCCTCCTCCACCGACGGCGTCGGGACGAAGATCGCCCTGGCCCGGCAGCTGGACCGGCACGACACTGTCGGCATCGACCTGGTCGCGATGGTCGTCGACGACCTGGTGGCCTGCGGTGCCGAGCCGCTGTTCCTCCAGGACTACGTGGCCTGCGGCACGGTCGTGCCGGAGCGCATCGCGGCCATCGTCACCGGCATCGCCGCCGGCTGCACGCTGGCCGGCGCCGCGCTGGTCGGGGGCGAGACCGCCGAGCACGGCGACCTCATGGACGCCGACGAGTACGACCTCGCCGCCACCGCTGTCGGGGTCGTGGAGGCCGACGCCGTGCTGGGCCCCGAGCGGGTGCGCGCCGGCGACGCGGTGATCGCCATGGCCGCCAGCGGCTTCCACTCCAACGGCTACTCGCTCGTGCGGCGCGTCGTCTCCGCCGCCGGGCTGGACCTCACCGCCACGCCGGCCGGCCTGGATCGGCCGCTGGGCGACGAGCTGCTCGAGCCCACCCGCATCTACGCCCGCGACTGCCTCGCCCTGGTCGAGGAGCTCGGCGTCGGGGCGGTGCACGCCTACGCGCACATCACCGGCGGCGGGCTGGCCGGGAACACCGCGCGGGTCGTCCCCGAGGGCCTGCAGGCGGTCCTCGACCGCTCCACCTGGGCCCTCCCGGCCGCCGTCCGGCTCATGGAGGAGCACGGGGTGCCGCGGGCGGAGAGCGAGCGGGCCTTCAACTGCGGCGTCGGCATGGTGGCGTCGGTGGCGCCGGAGCAGGCGGACGCCGCCGTCGCGCTGCTCACCGCGCGCGGCGTGCCCGCGTGGGTCGTCGGCACCGTGCGCGAGCAGGCCGGCGGCCCGTCGGCCGCCGAGCTCGTCGGCACCTACCGCTGACGACGCCCCGGGCGTTCCCCCGCCCCGGGTCCGTGGTCGCCGCCTGAGCGCTGCGGAGCCGGGGCGGCGACGACGTGCCCGGGATCACGCGGGCTCAGGGCTCGCGCGGGGCCGCCGGACGACCCGGATCCCGGCACGCAACGCCACGACACCGCTGCCCCGGAGGGCTGCGGTGTCGTGGGATCGGACGGATCAGCTGGTCGGGCCGCCGGTTAGCGGCTGGCCGCCCAGTCGTCGTCCGAGTCGTCGTCCGCCCAGCGGTCGGCGTACTCGTCGTCCTCGTCCTCGTCGTCGTTCGCCGCGCTGGGCGCGGTGTACGTCGACGGAGAACCGGCCAGCTCCCGCTGCAGCGCGGAGAGGTCGGTGTTCGGTGAGCTGTACTTGAGCTCACGGGCCACGCGTGTCTGCTTGGCCTTCGCTCGGCCGCGCCCCATCGGCTCGACCCCCTCATTACGGAGTGCGGAGGCCCAGCCAAGCGGCTGATGCGGCCCGCGTGGCGACCCCGACTGAGTGACTATGTCTCGGACAACATTACGACACGGATCGGCGAGGGGCACACGCCCTCCCCCTCCGGAGGTGCGCGAGCCCTCCGCCGCTCAACGCGGGAGCCGGATCGTGGCCAGCCGGCCGACCGAGTCGATCCGCTCCTGGGCCAGCCGGTCGGCGGCGACGGCCGGGGAGACGCCCTCGGCGTCGGCCAGCGCGAACACCCGCAGGGCGACGTCGAAGATCCCCGACGCCTTGGCCCGGGCGCGATCGAACGAGAAGCCGTGCCGCTCGTCCTCCACCTGGATCACGCCGCCGGCGTTCACCAGGTAGTCGGGTGCGTAGAGGATGCCGCGGGCGCGCAGCCGCTCGGCCGCCTCCGGGTCGGCGAGCTGGTTGTTCGCGCCGCCGCAGACGATCCGGCCGGTCAGCGCCGCCACGGTCTCCTCGTCCAGCGCCCCGCCGAGGGCGCAGGGTGCGTAGACGTCGTGCGGCGTCCGCACCAGGGCGGCGGTGTCGGCGGCGGCGCGCACCTGCGGGTGCCGGGTCCGCACCCGCTCCACGGCGCCGGGATCGACGTCGGTGACCACCACGTCGGCGCCGTCCTGGACCAGGTGGTCGACGAGCCACGAGCCGACCTTGCCCACGCCCGCCACGGCGACGGTCCGGTCCGCCAGCGACGGCATCCCCCAGCAGTGCTGGGCGGCCGCCCGCATGCCCTGGAAGACCCCGTAGGCGGTCAGCACGGAGGAGTCGCCGCACCCGCCGTAGGCCTCCGACCGGCCGTGCGCGTACCGCGTCTCGCGGCCCACGAGGTCGAGGTCGGCGTTGGACGTGCCGACGTCGCAGGCGGTGAGGTAGCGCCCGCCCAGCGACTCCACGAACCGCCCGTAGGCCCGCAGCAGCCCTTCGGTCCTGTCCGCGCGAGGATCCCCGATGATCACGGCCTTGCCGCCGCCGAGGTCCAGGCCGGCCAGGCTGTTCTTGTACGACATGGCGGCCGACAGCCGCAGCACGTCGGCCACCGCCGCGTCCTCGTCGGCGTAGGGGTAGAAGCGCGTGCCCCCCAGCGCCGGCCCGAGCGCGGTCGAGTGGATGGCGATGATCGCCCTCAACCCCGACCGGGGATCGCTGCAGAAGACGACCTGCTCATGACCGGATGTCAGCACGTCCACGACGAGAGCCTAGGCCGCCCGAACGGCGCGGAGCGCCCGCTGGGCACGCTCTCCGGCGGCGAGCGGCAGTCGGTGGCGATCGCGCTCGCGCACGAGCTGGAGCGGCCCGGCGGCTAGTGCGGGGTGGTCGGGCAGGCCGCCGGTGTCGACATACCGATCGCGACGAGACGGTCACCGAACGTTCTGCGCGCGGCCCGGCGTGGGCGCCGCGTGTTGCCTTTGTGACTCCAGGTGACAGTGGGACCGTTCGCAGGCCACACCGCCCCACCCTCTTCCCCAGGGAGCGAGCACATGTCCCAGCGCCGTTCGCACGGACCGGCGACTCCGCGGGCCGGCCGCCGCCGTCCCGTCGCGGGCCGCTCACCCCGCCCGCTGCGCACCGCCCTGGTCGGGGTCGTCGCCGGAGCCGCGCTGGTGCTCACGTCTGCGCCCGCCGTCGCCGTGCCGGCGCCCCCGCCGAACCCGACCGACGGTCAGATCGGCTCGGCGCGGAGCCAGCAGGACGCGGCCGCCGCGGAGGTGGGCCGGATCCGCGCCCTCGTCGCCACCGCCGAGGCCGACCTCGAGCGCGTCGGCGTGCTGGCCGAGGCCGCCGGGACGGCCTACGAGGCGGCGGTGGAGGAGCTGCAGCTGGCCCAGGAGGCCGCGGACCGGGCGGCCGCCGAGCTGCGGGCCGCCGACGAGGCGGTCGTGGCGGCGGAGCTGCGGATCGCGGAGTTCTCCCGCGAGAGCTACATGAACGGCGGGAGCCTGACCAGCTCCGCGGCCCTGCTGGACTCCGAGGGGCCCGGCGAGCTGATCCAGCGCGCCGCGATGCTCGACTACGTCGCGGCCAACCAGCTCGATGTCCTGGGCCAGTTCGAGATCGCTCGCGTCCGGCAGGCCAACGCCGAGTCGAGCGCGCGGGCGACGCGCGACGAGCGCGCGGCCGCGGAGGACACCGCCGAGGCCGCCAAGGCGGCGGCCGACGCGCAGCTCGCCACCCAGCAGGCGGCCTACGCCGAGATCGAGGCGCAGAAGGCCGAGTACGAGCAGCAGCTCCAGGCGGCCCAGATCCAGCTGCTGGAGCTGCAGGGCGCGCGCAACGCCTACGACCAGTGGGCCGCGCAGAAGGCTGCTGAGGAGGCCGCCGCGCGGGAGGCGGCCGAGCGCGCCGCCCGGGAGGCCGAGGCCGAGGCGGAAGCGGCCCGGAACCGTGCCGACGCGGGCGGCGACAGCAGCAGCGGGGGTGGCGATGGCGGCGGCGGTGCGGTCGGCGGGTCCGGGTACGTCAAGCCGACGTCGGGCCGGGTGTCCAGCTGCTACGGCTGGCGCTGGGGAGCCCTGCACGGGGGCGTGGACATCGCCGCCCCGATCGGGACTCCCGTGTACGCGGTCACCAGCGGCGTCGTGCGGCGTGCCGGCACCGCCACCGGCTTCGGCTACGCGGTCTACATCGAGGGCGACGACGGCGCGGTCACCGTGTACGGCCACGTCAACCGGTACTTCGTCACCGCCGGTGAGCGCGTGTCGGCGGGGGAGCGGATCGCCGAGGTCGGCAACCGGGGCCAGTCCACCGGCCCGCACCTGCACTTCGAGGTCCACCCGAGCGGGCGGATGCACGGTGGTCACGTCGACCCCGTGCCGTGGCTCAACGCGCGCGGGGTGTTCGTCGGCGGCTGCGGCGGCTGAGCGCGAGCCGCGCCGGCGCTCAGCCGGTCGGCGCGCTCTCCTCGGTGGGCAGGCCCAGCCCGCACTCCTCGACCAGGTACTGCTCCACGTTGTCGGAGGACTGGCTCAGCTCCTGCTGCAGCGGGGCGAGCCGCTCCTGGAGGGTGGCCAGCGCGTTCGGGTCGGTGGGGTCGATGTCCTGCAGGGTGGTCGCGATCTCCTCGACGCCGTCGGCCAGCGCGTTCCAGTCCGCGGCGAGCTCCTCGGGCGCCTCGAGGGCGCGGATCTCCTGCGCCGCGGCCTGGAAGGTCTGCGGCAGGTCGGCGGGGTTCCCGGCCGTGGCGTTGCTGGTGAGGCGTTCCACGATGCCGGTCGCCTCCGTGCAGAACTCGCTGCCGGCGGCGGACGGGGTCTCGGAGGCGGTGGTCTCCTCGGGCGCCGAGGTCTGCGGGGAGGCGGTGGTCGTCTCGGAGGCGGTGGTGTCCTCGGGCTCCGAACCGCTGCAGCCGGTGAGCAGGACGAGGGCGGTCGCGGCGGGCAGGAGCCCGGACCGGAGCAGGGTGCGGCGCATGGGACGAGGCTAGCCGCCGACTGCGCGCCGCGGGGGCCGCGCGGCTAGCGTGCGCGACGTGGCCGTTCCGACCGACCCCCGTGCCTCGTGGGGGCTCCCCGCGCCCGGCGCGCTGCCGCGCACCGCCGAGCTGGAGCCGCTGGTCACCCGGGTGCTCGCGCCCAATCCCTCGCCGATGACCCTCGACGGGACGAACACCTACGTGGTCGGGGCACCGGGCAGCGGGCAGGCGGTGCTGGTCGACCCCGGGCCCGACGACGCCGCCCACCTGGCCGCCGTGGAGGCGGTGCTCGCCGCGCGGGCCGCGCGCTGCGTGGCGGTCCTGGTCACCCACCACCACGGCGACCACGCCGAGGCGGCGCTGCCGTGGGGTGCGCGGCTGGGCGCGCCCGTCGCCGCCGCGTCGGGCGACGTCGCGGGGCCGGACGGGCGGGTGCTGGCCCCGGGGGAGCGGCTCGCCCTGGCCGGCACGGCGATCGACGTCGTCGGCACGCCCGGTCACACGGCCGACCACCTGGCGTTCCGCCTGGAGTCGGGGGCCGTCCTGGTGGGCGACCACGTGCTGGGGCGCGGGACGTCGGTCGTCACGCACCCCGAGGGAGACGTCGTGGCCTACCTGGAGTCGCTGCGCCGGGTGCACGACCTGGGCCCCAGCGCGCTCTACTGCGGCCACGGCCCGGAGCTGACCACCGACCCCGGCGCGGTCCTCCAGTACTACCTGGCCCACCGCGCGCACCGCGAGCAGCAGCTGCTGGACGCCCTCGCCGCCGGCGCGGGCACCGTCGACGAGCTGGTCGCCACCGTCTACGCCGACGTGCCCCGCGAGGTGTGGCCGGCCGCCGCGCAGTCGACCCGGGCCACGCTGGACAAGCTCGCCGCCGACGGCCGGGTGGAGCTCACCGGCGACGGCGGGGTGCGGCCGGCGTGACCGGCGTCCCCGTCGTGACGGCGGCCGGCAGCGAGCACGACCAGCGCCGCGCCGCCGCCGCGCTGGCCGCGGCCGGGGTGCGGGAGGGGGACCGCCTGCTGGTCTCGGCGGCGGCCTCGCCCGCGCTGCTGGCCGTCGTCCTCGGTGCCCTGCGCACCGGCATCGTCCCGGTCGTCCTCGACCCGGCGCTCCCGGCCGCGGAGCGGGCAGCGCTGGCGGCGGACGCCGATCCGGCGCTGGACGTCGGCGCCGAACCCGAGCGGCTGCTGGGCGAGGCCGAGGCGCCGCTCGCCCCGGTGCCGCTGGCGCGCCCCATGCACTACACCTCCGGCACGACCGGCCGCCGCAAGGGGGTGTGGTCCGGCGTCCTGGCGGGGGACGACGCCCGCGCCCTGGCCGGCGAGGAGATCGACCTGTGGGAGTTCGGGTCGGGGGACCGGCACGTCGTCCTCTCCCCGCTGCACCACAGCGCCCCGCTGCGGTTCGCCGTCCACACGCTGCTCGCCGGTGGCGAGGTGGTCCTGCCCGGGCCCTTCGACGCCGCCCGCGCGGCGCGGGTGCTCTCCACCCTGCGGCCGACGACGGCGTTCTGCGTGCCCACCCACCTGCAGCGGCTGCTCGCGCGCGACGACGTCGACTGGTCCTCCTTCCGCCGGCTGGTGCACGCCGGGGCGCCCTGCCCCGAGCCGCTCAAGCGCGCCGTCCTCGCGGCGCTGCCCGCCGGCAGCGTGTGGGAGTTCTACGGCTCCACCGAGGCGCAGTTCACCGTCTGCTCCCCCGAGGGCTGGCTGGCCCACCCGGGCAGCGTCGGCCGGGCCCGCCCTGGGCGGCGGCTGGAGACCGACGGGCGCGGGCAGCTGTGGTGCGCGGTGCCCCGGTGGGCCCGGTTCGAGTACTGGCGGGCCCCGGAGAAGACGACGGCGGCGTGGCGCGGAGACCGGGTGACCGTCGGCGACCTGGGCCGGGTCGACGCCGACGGCACCGTCTGGCTGGACGGCCGGCGGGAGGACCTCGTCATCTCCGGCGGCGTGAACGTCTACCCGGCCGAGGTCGAGGCGGTCCTCGACGCCCACCCCGGGGTGGTCGAGAGCGCGGTGTTCGGCGTCCCCGACCCCGACTGGGGACAGCGGGTGGTCGCCGCCTACGTGGGCGGCGCCGGGGCCGGTGAGCTCGCGGACTGGGCCAGGGAGCGGCTGGCGCCCGCCAAGCGCCCCAAGTCGCTGCACCCGCTGACCGAGCTGCCCCGCACGTCGACCGGCAAGGTGCGCCGGCTGGACCTGCCGGGGGTGCTCGGTCTCGCCGGTGGCTGAGCACTGGGACGTCGTCGTGGTCGGCGCGGGCACGGCGGGCTGCCCGCTGGCCGCCCGGCTGGCCGACGCCGGCCGGCGGGTGCTGCTGCTGGAGGCCGGCGCGCACCACCCCGATCCCGCGGCCGCCCCGGCCGAGCTGCGCGACGCCGCCACGCTGCGCGCCGCCGTGAGCGGCCACCCGGCCAACTGGGACCTCCCCGGGCTCCTCCCCGGCGGGCGGGAGGTGCGGGTGCCCCGTGGCCGGGTGAGCGGTGGCTCCAGCGCCGTCAACGCCGGGTACTTCGTGCGCCCGACGCCGGCCGACGCGGCCGGGTGGGCCGCCGCCGGCAACGACCTGTGGGCCTGGGAGCGGCTGCTCCCGGCGCTGTGCCGGCTGGAGAGCGACCGGGAGTACGGCGACCGTCCCGGACACGGGGCCGACGGGCCGGTGCCGGTCACGCGCCCCACCGGCGGACCGCCGCTCGCATGTGCGTTCGCCGCGGCCGCCGAGGAGCTGGGGCTGCCCGCCGAGCCCGACAAGAACGCCGGCGCGCCCCCCGGCTACGGCCCGCTGCCACGCAACGTGGTCGACGGCGTGCGGATCAGCACGGCCGCGGCGTACCTGGCCCCGCGGCGCGGGCACCCCGGCCTCACCGTCCGCGGCGGCGTCCGGGTGCTGCGGGTGCTGGTGGAGCGGGGCCGCGCGGTGGGGGTGCGGACGACGGCCGGTGACGTCCGCGCCGACGAGGTGGTGCTCGCGGCCGGGGCCGTGGGGTCGGCGCACCTGCTGCTGCTGTCCGGCATCGGCCCGCCCGACCGGCTGCGCACCGCCGGTGTCGACGTGCTCGTGGCCGCGCCCGGCGTGGGCGAGGAGTGCTCGGACCACCCGCTGGTCTACCTGCCCTTCCGACCCCGGGCCGGCACCACCGCCCCGCCCGGCGGGTCACCGCTCGACGGCGTCCTGCACGCGAGCTCGGCGGGAGCGGAGGTCCCCGGAGACCTCGAGGTGCTGCCCTGGCTGGCGCCGTTCGCCCAGGTGATGACCGGTCACGCCGCCCCGGAGGGCGAGGTGGTCGAGGTCGGGGTCGGGCTGCAGCGGACGGCCGGCCGGGGGCGGTTGGTGCTCGCCGCGGCGGACCCCGCCGCAGCGCCTGTCGTCGAGTACGGCCACCTGGTGGAGGAGGCCGACCGGCGCCGCATGCGGGAGGGCGTACGGCTGGCGGCGGAGCTGCTGCGCACCCGCGCGCTGGCGGGGCTGGGCGAGCCCGGCGCGGTCCCGGCCGAGGACGCGGCGCTGGACGCCTGGATCCGCGACCGGCTGACCACCGCCGTGCACCTGTCGGGGACCGCGCGCATGGGTCCGGAGAGCGATCCGGGGGCCGTGGTCGACCAGGAGCTCCGGGTGCGGGGCGTCGAGGGGCTCCGGGTGGCCGACACGTCGGTGCTGCCGCGGGTGACCAGCCGCGGTCCGGCCGCCACCGCGGTACTCATCGGCGAGCGGGCCGCCGAGCTCATGGTCGGCTGAGCCCAGCAGCAAGGGGATGGGGGTGGGAGACGACAGAGCCCCTCGGAACCTCTGCGCCACCCCCCGGTGAGGCCCGTGAACGTCACGTCGGGCCGCTCCACCGGACGTCCAGCCGCGTCACGGCGCGGCTGGACCTCCGGTGGCACGGCTCAACCCGCGTGCTGGCGGGGTGCTGCGGGCCCGGGGGCGCACGCACGCGGGTCCCGGCGGCGCGAGGACGCAGCCGCCGGGACCCGGGCTCGTGGCGTCAGCGGACGGCGGGCATCTCGCTGGTGGAAACGGTCGGGGCCGACCAGGCGTCAGGGTGCGGCCGGCCGGCGTCGGCCACCCAGGCCGGGGTGCGCGGGCCGCTCTGCGTGCCGCGGCTGGTGGTCGCGGGACGGGCGCTCAGGCTCACGATCACGGCCAGCAGCACGAGCAGACCGACCAGCACACCGCCGATGACCAGGAGCGTCGAGAGCATGTACTCAACGTAGGCGTCTGAACGTGCGCTGTCATCAGGCAGATGTCTCCGAAGATCGACGGCGAGTTCCGCAGAGTTCACCTGCGGTCGCCCCGTTCCGCCCCGCCGACCTCGGCACCTCTCGCCGGGAAAGCGGGAGGGGCACGTCGCCGCCGTCGGCAGGGCGCATGGCCGACGCACGTGGGCGGGTAGGGCAGCCGCCGTCGATCGAGCGGGGAGGCGCGGTGCCGGATCTGGCGGCAGCTGCCGGGCAGTTGGTGGCGGGGCCGTTCGGCGCCGTGGCACGCTGGCGGCACGGTCGGCCGCTGCACCCGCGGGGGGCGGTGCTGGACGCAGTCCTGGAGCGGCACGGGGCGAGCCCACCGCTCGGGGATCCGTGGCTCGACGGCAGCGGCACCACCGAGGCCCTGGTCCGGTTCTCGCGCGGCGCCGGGCTCCCGGCCCCGCTGCCCGACGTCCTCGGTCTGGCGATCCGGCTGCCCGATGCGGACGGCGCCCCGGTGGACCTGCTGCTCTCCACGTGCGGCCGCGGTCCGCTGACCCGGCGGGTGCCGGTGCTCCGGACGGACGCGGCGGCCACCTACGGCTCGATCATGGCCTACCGGTCGGCCGCCGGGACGGTGCGGCTGGCCGCCTTCCCGGGCGTCCTCTCGTTGCCGTCCGACCCGGAGCCGGTGGCGGCGGCCGCGGCGGACGGCGCGGTCGTCTTCACGCTGGCGGTCGCGCCCGGGGCGCAGGAGTGGCGCCCCTTCGGCACGCTGCGGGCCACCGGGACGCACGGTCCGCTGGACACCCGGCTGCGCTTCGACGCGGTCCGCAACCCGCCCCCGGGGCTGGTGGCCGACGGTCCGCTCGCGCGTTTCCGGGAGCCGGCCTACGCGACCGCACGCCGGATCGGCTCGTGACGCGCCGGTCACGTCGACTCACCCGATGGAGTTGGTCACGGGTTGTTCCGGAGATCGGTGGGGTAGGCATGACCGGCGCAGCCGCAAGGACGTCGGTGGGCGCTGAGGACGTCGAGCGGCACCGTGGTGCTGTCGTGAGGCTCGACCGCACGAGGAGAAGCGCCGCCGCGTGACGCACGCAGAACCCCCGCTCCCGGGGCTGCCCCCTGTGCCGGGGACGGGCATCCGGGTGGTGTCCATCCCGCACGCCGCCCCCTACGTCGACGCCGTGCTGCCCCCCGGAGTGGTCCGGGTCGGCGGGCCCGCCGAACCGAGCCCGTGGCTGGACCGGGCCCACCTGACCACCCACGCCGCCGAGGTCGACGCCGTGCACCTGCACGCCGGGCACGGTCGCCTGGAGGTCGCGGAGCTCGAGGCGTGGGCCGAGGAGCTGCAGCGGCTGGGCATCCCCCTGGTCGTCACCGTCCACCAGCTGCAGGACCCCGGGCACCCCTCGCCCGCACGTCACGACACCCACCTCGCCGCGGTGCTGGCCACGGCGGAGGTGGTCCTCACCCTGACCCCGGGAGCCGCCGACGAGATCGCCGAGCGCTACGGGCGCACGGCGATCGTGGTGGCCCACCCGTCCCTCACCGTCCCGGACCCGGAGCTCGGTGCCGAGCGCGGGCTGGTCGGCGTGCGGCTCGGCCCGGCGTCCAGCGCGGTGCCCGACCCGGTGGGGATCGTCCGCGCGGCGCTCTCCGGCGCGCTGTCCGGCGGCGGCCGGCTGCGCATCCTGGTCGACGCGGCGGTCGCCCCGGCGCTGGACCCCGAGGTCGTCGCCCTCGCCGACCGCGGTGAGCTGGAGCTCGTCCGGTACGGGGACGATGAGTGGACCGCCCAGCTGCAGCAGCTGCACGTGGCGGTGCTGCCCGAGCGCTGCGGCACCCACTCCCCGGACGTGGAGGTCTGCCGCGACGTCGGCACCCGGGTCGTGGCGCCCAGCTGCGGGTGGTTCGCCGACCAGTGGTCGGAGGTGGTGCCCTACACGAACGACGAGCGCACGGGCCTGGACCCGGTGTCCCTGGCCGCCGCGATCGGTGCCGCCCTGACCCGCCCGATGCCGCGGCCGGCCGACCGCGGCTGGCGAGAGGAGCAGCGCACCGCCGTCCGCGAGGTGCACGGTGAGGTCTACGCGCAGGTGGTGGCCGACCGCAGCTGGGCCTGAACGACGACGGGCCCGGCAGCTGCCGGGCCCGTGCGGGGTGGAGGTGTGGGCAGGGGCGGGGTCGAACCGCCGACCTCTCGCTTTTCAGGCGAGCGCTCGTACCGACTGAGCTACCTGCCCCTCCCGGTGATCTCACCGGAAAGCGACCCTGACGGGACTCGAACCCGCGACCTCCGCCGTGACAGGGCGGCGCGCTAACCAACTGCGCTACAGGGCCTTGCTGGTGGTGCTGGTGCTGCGTGCCCCCAACGGGGTTCGAACCCGTGCTACCGCCTTGAAAGGGCGGCGTCCTGGACCGCTAGACGATGGGGGCTCGTGTTCGCCGGGGGCAGCGAGAACAATACATGCTCCTCGCGCCTCCTCTGCGCGGGGGGTTCCGGGTGCGACGCTGTGTCGTGTGCGCGCCCGTCCCCAGGTAGTCCTCCCCGCCGTCGTCGCCTCGCTCGTGGCCCTTTCCGGGTGCGCCGGCAACGGGGACGTGGGGGAGGCGTCGTCCTCCGCCGGTCCCACCACGAGCAGCGCCCCGGCGAGCGCGCCGTCGCCGGACGCCGGGGTCGAACCGGGCGCCACCTCCGACGCGCCGCCCTCAGCCGACCTCGACGCCGGGCGGGAGACCGCCGATCCGTCCGCCGACGCGCGCGTCACCGTCCGGGACGTCCGGGTGGGAGCGCACGACGGCTACGACCGGGTGGTCTTCGAGCTCGGCGGTACCGGCACGCCCGGCTGGGACATCCGGTACGTCGACCAGGCGACGGAGCCGGGCCGCGGGCAGAAGATCCAGTTGGCCGGCGACGCCGTGCTGCAGGTCCAGATCACCGGTGCCGGCTACCCCTACGACACCGGGGTCGAGGAGTTCACCGCGGCGGGGCCGGTGGCCGGCTCCGGCACGGAGACGGTCACCGAGGTGGCGTTCGCGGCGACGTTCGAGGGCGTCACGACGTCGTTCGTCGGGACGGGCACCCGGGCGCCGTTCCGGGTGCACCTGCTCGAGGCCCCGACGCGGGTCGTCGTGGAGGTCGCGCACCCGGGCTGAGCTTGCCGTTTAACCTCCGTGGCCGGCGGAGTCACATCAGTGTGATTCGAGGGCTGGCATGAAGGCGGCCACCGCGTGATCCTTCGGAGTAGCGAGCTTCGAAGATCGGCGGTGGCCGCGATGGACAGTCTTCCCCTGTCCGACGGGATTGACCAGAGCTTCGTGGGGCCGGCGGGGCTGGACCGGCTGCGAGAGTTCCGCGGTCAGCTGTATGGATGCCTGGGTCGGCGGGCCGATGAGCTGTTCGAGCTGGCCGACGCGCTGCTGTGCGCTGAGGGTCCGGTGCGGTCGCTGGTC
>NZ_FOAO01000004.1 GCF_900109665.1 Blastococcus sp. DSM 46786 | reverse complement strand
TGGTGTTCGTCGCGTGCTGGTGCGCGCGGTTGATCGTGGAGTCCACCGACACATTCCAGTCGATCAGCCCGGCAGCGTCGGCATCGGCCAACAGGGCCGCATGCACCCGGTCCCAGGTGCCGTCAGCGGCGAAGCGGCGATGCCGCTTCCACACCGTCTGCCACGGCCCGAACTCCGCCGGCAGATCCCGCCACGGTGTCCCCGTCCGGTACCGCCAGATGATCCCCTCGACCGTGCGCCGGTGATCGGCGAACGGCCGGCCGCCCTTTCCCGACGCCGCCGGCATCAACGGCTCCACCAGGGCCCAGGCCCCATCCGACAGCGACACCATCCGAGACACCCTGTCAGCCTGCCGCCCCCGAGGTCACCGGGTTAGGAGACACGCCCTAGCCTCCGGCCCGGACGCGTTGCCGGTGCCTCCGCCCGATGGGTGGGACGACGAAGGAGAACTCCGCATGCCCGAAGCAGTGCTCGTCGCCGCGGCCCGGTCGCCGATCGGCCGCGCGTTCAAGGGGTCGCTGCGCGAGCTGCGCGCCGACGACCTCGCCGCGTCGATCGTGCAGGCCGCGCTGGACCAGGTGCCCGCGCTCGACCCGGCCCAGATCGACGACCTGGTCCTGGGCTGCGGGCAGCCGGCGGGGGAGCAGGGGTACGGTCTCGGCCGGATCACCGCGCTGCTGCTCGGGCAGGACGGGGTGCCGGGGACGACGGTGCAGCGCTACTGCGCCTCGTCGTTGCAGAGCACCCGCATGGCGGTGCACGCGATCCGTGCCGGAGAGGCGCAGGTCGTCGTCTCCGCCGGCGTGGAGATGGTCTCGAGGTACACGTTCGGCAAGTCGGACGGGATGCCCGGCACCCGCAACCCGCGGTTCTCCGACTCGGCGGAACGGATCGGTGACTGGTCGGACCCCCGGCTGGCCGGCCTGCTGCCCGACCCCTACATCGCCATGGGGCAGACGGCGGAGAACGTGGCGCAGCTGCGCGGGGTGACCCGCCGGGCGCAGGACGAGTTCGCGCTGCTGAGCCAGAACCGGGCGGAGAAGGCGATCGCCGACGGGTTCTACGCCCGCGAGATCACCCCGGTCACGGCGCCCGACGGCACGGTCGTCGACGCCGACGACACCCCGCGCGCCGGCGTGACGCTGGAGGCGCTGTCGTCGCTGAAGCCGGTGTTCCGCGAGGACGGCACAGTCACCGCCGGCAACTGCTGCCCCCTCAACGACGGCGCGGCCGCTCTGGTGCTGATGAGCGAAACCCGTGCGCGGGAGCTCGGCATCGCGCCGCTGGCCCGCATCGTCTCCACCGGGGTCAGCGCCCTGTCGCCGGAGATCATGGGACTGGGCCCGGTCGAGGCTTCCCGCCGCGCCCTGGCGCTGGCCGGCATGACCGCTGCCGACATCGACGTCTGCGAGATCAACGAGGCGTTCGCCGCGCAGGTCCTGCCCTCGATCGACGACCTCGGCCTGGACGTCGAGAAGGTGAACCCGCACGGTGGCGCCATCGCCGTCGGCCACCCGTTCGGCCAGACCGGCGCCCGGCTGACCGTCACCCTGCTCAACGGGCTGCGCTCCCGCGACGGGGCGATCGGACTGGAGACGATGTGCGCCGCCGGTGGCCAGGGTATGGCGATGGTGCTCGAGCGGCTGAGCTGACCCCTGCGGTCCGGCGCGGCGGTCAGCCCTCGCGCCGGACCGGCGCCACCGGCCCGAACAGCGGCCCGCCGCCGAAGAGGTGTCGCAGGGACGGTGGGGTGCGCCCGCCGGGCTCGGTGAGGCCGTACCGGATCGCGGCCTCGGCCGTCACCAGGGCCTGACCGCTCAGCTGCAGCAGGTCGGGGTCCTCGGCCAGCGCCCGGATCACCCGCCCCTGCAGCTGCGGGCTCTCGCCCTCGGCCACCGGCACCCCGGCGACCTGCTCGATGCCGCGGGAGAGCAGCGCGTCGGTCCGGACGAGCCCCGGCCACAGCGAGAGCGCGGCCACGCCGTGGGGCAGCAGCTCGCGGGCCATGTCGTGGGTCATCTTGTCCAGCCCCGCCTTGGCGACGCCGTACAGGACCGAGTGCAGGTAGCCGCGGGCACCGAAGGAGGAGACGTTCACGACCAGGCCTGAGCCCCGGGCCACCATGTGCCGGCAGGCGGCCGTGCTCGCCACCCAGTGCGCCCGCAGGCCGAGCCCGACGAGATCGTCCCACTCCGTGAGCGGGCGCTCCCAGAACGGCGGCACCACCGGGCCGATGGCCGGTCCGGCCCACACGTTGTTGACCAGCACGTCCAGGCGGCCCTGCTCCGCGACGCAGCGGTCGACGAGGGCGGTGACCGCTTTGTCGTCCCGGTGGTCGCAGACCACGGCGATCCCGCTCCCGCCGGCGTTCACGACCTGCTCGGCCGTCGTGGCCAGCGGAGCGCCGGAGGACGCGGGCCCGCGGCCGGTGACGTAGACGGTCCACCCCGCCTCGCCCAGGCCGAGTGCGATGCCCCGACCCACGCCGCGGCTCGCCCCGGTGACCAGCGCCACCGGCCGGCTCACGCGACGCCCTCTTCGATCCGGACGTCGTCGGGCAGCGGGCGGGTGATCGACCACAGCGTGCGAGCGACGCACCGGCTGATCCGCCACTCGCCGTCCTCCACGACGTAGGCGTCGTCGTATTCGATCGCGGCGACCTTCTCCGTGCGGGCGCGCAGGTCCAGTTGCCGGAAGCGCAGCGTCCACCGCCCCGTGGCCGACGTCGCGTCGACGACGGTGATGTCGGGATGCAGGCCGTGGTGCATGTCGAGGACCAGGTGCCGGCCCGCGTCGTCGCGGCGCAGCGCCACGCGCGCGAAGACGTCGGCGAGCCCGTCGGCGTCGTCGTAGCGCCCCACGCGCTCGAAATCGATATCGGCGCCGGAGGCGACGAAGCACGCCCGGAAGGCGGTCACGTCCTTGCGGTCGCAGGCGCGCCAGTAGCGGTACTTCAACCGCTCGATGGTCGCCACGGCCTCGACGGCGGCCAGCCGCTCCTCGAGGGAGGGGTGTGCGTCACTGCTGCTCATCGTCGTTCCTGCTGCACCGCGCCACCGTGGCCCGCGGCACCGGGAGGACACCCCCGCGGATCCCGATGAGCGGGATCGGCGCTCGGAGATGGGGCACCCGGTCGCGAAGGATGGCCGGGCCACCGGCCGCACGCCGGCCGGCGGACGACACGACGGGTGGAGGGAGAGGGCGGGCATGGGCATCCTCGACGGCAAGGTCGCCATGATCACCGGCGCGGGGCAGGGAGTCGGGCAGGGCATCGCGCTCGCGCTGGCTGCCGAGGGGTGCCATGTCGCCGTCCTGGGCAGGACGTCGTCCAAGTTGGAGACGACGGCGGACCTGCTGCGCGCCCGCGGGGTGAAGGCCGAGGCGATCCAGTGCGACGTCACCGAGACCGCCGCGATCCCCGACGCCGTCGCGCAGGTGGTCGACGTCTTCGGCGGCCTGGACATCCAGGTGAACAACGCCTACTTCGGTGCGTACGGCCCGCTGTTGTCGATGGACGACCGCAAGTTCCAGCGCGGGTTCGTCAGCGGACCCTTCGCCGCGTTCGCCTTCATGAAGGCCGCGCACCCGCACCTCAAGGAGCGGCGGGGCAGCATCATCAACGTGGTCAGCTCGGTGACCGTGCGCTGGGACCTGTCGACCTTCGGCGCCTACGCCAGCGCCAAGTGGGCGCTGCGCTCGCTGACCCAGGCGGCCGCCGACGAGTGGGGGCCCGACGGCATCCGGGTCAACGCGATCGCACCGCACGCGCTCTCCCCGGGACTGGCCTCCTGGGTGGAGGCCAATCCCGAGGAGGCGGCGGAGTTCCAGAAGACCATCCCCCTCGGCTACATCGGCGACTGCGAGGACGACATCGGCCGTGCCGTCGCCGCGATCGTCAGCCCGGCCATGCGGTACCTGACCGGCGCCACCGTGCCGCTGGACGGCGGGCAGGCCAACTTCGACTGACCGTCAGCCGGGGCGCAGGACCCCGCGGTCACCGCGTTCGATGGTGACGACGAAGCGCCGGCGGGTCAGTCGCCAGCCCTCCGGCGTCCGCAGCCAGCGGTCGTGGTACTCGCCCATGCACTCGTAGAACGCGCGGGGGTCGTCGGCGCCGACGTGGAACACCCGGCCGTAGGCCAGCGACCGGGCGGTGCCGTCCTCCACCGTCACCCGCACGTTGCCCAGCAGGTGCTGCGACGACCCGCAGCCGCCCAGATGCTCCCGGACACGGGCGACGATCGCCGCCCGGCCGTCCGCCCCGTAGCCGTGCGCGTCCTCGGTGAACGCCGCTCCGAGCGCGGCCCAGTCCCGCTCGTCCAGCGCCGAGGCGACCGCGTGCAGCGTCGCCTCGATCGCGGCGTGCTCGCTCACGCCTCGTCGCCCGGGGAGCCGTTGCCGAAGATGCCTGCGCTCAGCAGGCGGGGCGCCTCCGCGCGGCCGTCGAGCACCCGGTTGGTGCGGTCGACCACCTGCCAGCCCTCGGCGCCGCGGCGCAGCCGCCAGCGGTTGGCGGTGGCCCGGCGGACCACGAACCGGCCGTCGTCGTGCACGACCATCAGCGAGTGGCAGACCGCAACCGCGTCGTCGCCGGTCACCGTGACGTGCGGCGGGCCGACCACGTGCGCGCAGCCCCCGGCGATCCAGCGCTGGTGGGCGGGGGAACGGACCATGGCGGCGATCTCCGCACGCCCGGTCATGAGCAGCTCGTCGACGTCGTAGACCCCGTCGGGATCCCACAGCGCGGCCACCCGGGCGTCGTCACCGCCGTCGACGAGCGGACCGTAGGCCGCGACCACCTGCGCCACCGCACGCTCGTCCTCCAGCTGCTGCACCCGCTGCTCCAGGTGCGCCAGGCGCCCGGCGAGGTCGGCGCTCATCGGGCGGGCACCGCGTCGGCGGCGGCCAGCCGGGCCAGGGCCTCGAGCTGCTCGCAGTAGTGCTCGGCGGAGTCGGCGGCCAGCGCGACGTTGACCGTCGTGGCACCGGCCCGCCGGGGCCGGTCCAGCGCCTCGCGGGTGCGATCGGGGTCCCCCGCCGGGTCCAGCGGCCGCCCCGCGGAGAGGACGACCTCGAAGCCGGACGGGACATCGACGGAACCCAGCAGGTCGGCGAGCTCGTCGAAGGAGAGCCCGAAGGGCACCCACCCGTCGCCGGCGGTGACCGCCCGGCGCAGCGACGTGAGCGTCCGCCCGCCGATCCACAGCGGTACCCGCTCCTGCTGCGCGTGCGGCTCCACCACGAAGCCGGAGAAGTCGTAGAACTCGCCCGCGTAGCTCGGCTCGCGTCGGGACAGCGCCGCGCGAAGCGCGGCGATCGCGTCGTCGGCCCGCGGGCCACGCCCTGCGAACGGGACGCCGAGGAGCGCGAACTCATCCTCGAGGCTGCCGACGCCCAGGCCGAGGGTGAGCCGCCCCCCGCTGACCCGGTCCAGCGTCCCGTAGCGCTTGGCGATCTCGAGGGGGTGGTGGTAGCCGACCACCAGCACCTGGGTGGCGAAGCGGATCCGCCGGGTGCGGGCGGCCAGGTGACCGAAGGTGGCCAGTGGGTCCCAGTACGTGGCGCCGCGTGTTTCTGCGACGTCGACCGGGACAGCGACGTGCTCGCTGCAGGTGAGGTGGGCGAAACCGAGCCGGTCGGCCGCCTCCGCGATCAGGCTGAGCGCCTCGATGCCCGCATTCCGTTCCCACGGGGAGTGGGCCCCCGGTACGAGGGTCACCACCGGGCTGACGATCCCGATCCGCATGCGCGCTCCTCCCACGGGCAGGCGCTGGGCGGCCTGCGTCCGGCTCCATTGCTACCGCCGGCGGGGCGGCGCACGGCGCGCCCTCCCGGTGGCCGGGAAGGGAGGGAAGAACACGCCGCGCGAGAGTTCCGCGTCACGCTCGTCGCTGGTAGCTTCGACGAAACGGAATTCATTCCAGTTCTGGAGGGTGGAGTCACCGATGACTGTTCTCGCCGCCGAGCCCGCCGCCGACTCCGCTGCTCCCGCCGCCGGGCGGCCGGAGCTCCCTCCGTCGATGGTGGAGCGGATGACGCTGATCCTCGATGCCTTTGATGGCCGTTCCACCCGTCTGACGCTCGAGGACGTCGCCCGGAGCACGCACCTCCCGCGGTCGACGGCGCACCGGATCCTCGATCAGCTGGTCCGGTTGAGCTGGCTGGAGCACACCCCGTTCGGGTACCGGTTGGGGCGGCGGGCGCTGGGGTTGGGCGGCCGCGACGGTGGCTTCGAGGAGATCCGGGTTGCGGCCGCGCCGTTGCTGCACGAGCTGCAGATCAAGACCGGGATGGTGGTCCACCTGGCCGTGCTGGAAGGGGCCGAGGTCTACTACCTGGACAAGGTCGGCGGGCGCTTCGCCGGGACGGTCCCCTCCCGGGTGGGTGGTCGGGCTCCGGCTCATTCGACGGCGCTGGGCAAGTCGATGCTGGCCTGGATCGAGCCGGAGCAGGTCGACGTGCAGGTGGGCCGGGCGATCGGCCGGTTGACCAGCCGCACCATCGGCGATCTGAGCACGCTGCACCAGGAGCTGAACCGGATCCGCCAGCGTCGGGGCCTGGCGTTCGAGCGGGGGGAGTGCTTCCCGGACATCTCCTGCGTAGCTGCCGCGATCCGGGGTCCGGAGGGGCCGCTGGCCAGCATCTCCCTGGTCGGTGACGCGCGGATGCCGTTGGAGAAGGTCGCGCCCCTGGTGGTCGACGCGGCTCGTCAGGTGTCGCTCGCACTGCACCCCAACCTGGAAGCCGGCCGCCGTCCGCGTGCGGTCCGCTCCGTCGCCGGCGCCACCTGGTCCCCGCAGACCCTGGACCGGCTGCTGGTCGCCGGCGAGAACGGCGACTGGCTCTGACCCCCCGGCGGCCGGCTCTGAGCCTTCGGTGGCCGGCCGTGCGGAGGCTGGCCGTCGGAGCGGCGCGCGAGGTCCCGGCGGTGTGCGCGGTGACCGTCGCCGCCGGGCGCTGATCCTCCTCTCACCCGCCGAGCCGGTGGTTCGCTCAGCGGGATCGGCTCGCCGCCGGCCGCCGCGCCGCGGTTAGCGTCCGCCCCGGCCCCGAGTCCCGGCCCAGAGTCCCGAGTCCCGGAGGATCTCCATGCTCACCCCCGTCATCGTCGACGCAGCACGGACGCCCTACGGAAGGCGCGGCGGCGTGCTGTCCGACCTGCACCCCGCCGAGCTGCTCGGGATCGCCCAGAGGGGCGTTCTCGACCGCGTCGGTCTCGATCCCGCGCTGATCGGCGAGGTCATCGGCGGGTGCGTCACCCAGGCCGGTGAGCAGTCCGGTCACGTCGTCCGCACCGCCTGGTTGCACGCCGGCCTGCCGGAGACCACGGGCGCGACCACCATCGACGCCCAGTGCGGTTCCGCGCAGCAGTCGGTCCACCTGATCGCCGGCCAGATCGCACTGGGCACCATCGACGCCGGCATCGCCTGCGGCGTGGAGGCGATGTCGCGTGTTCCGCTGCTGGCCAACATCGGGGTCGGTGACTACGGCCGCCCCAGGCCGGCCGACTGGGACGTCGACCTGCCGGCCCAGTTCGAGGCCGCCGACCGGATCGCCCGCCGCCGGAACCTGGCCCGCGAGCAGCTCGACGCCTTCGGGCTGCAGTCGCAGCAGCGTGGTCGCCGCGCCTGGGACGAGGGCCGGCTCGACCGCCAGATCATCCCGGTGACCCGGCCGGACCGCGAGGTCGTGACCCGCGACGAGGGCCTGCGGGAGACCAGCGCGGCGGCGCTGGCGACGCTCAAGCCGATCCTCGAGGGCGGCCTGCACACCGCGGGCACCGCCTCGCAGATCTCCGACGGCGCCACCGCTGCGATCCTCATGGACGAGCAGCGCGCCCGGGGCCTCGGGCTGCGACCGCGCGCCCGGATCCTGGCCCAGTGCCTGATCGGCGCGGAGACGTGCTACCTGCTCGACGGCCCGGTGCAGGCCGCCGAGCGGCTCCTGGAGCGGACCGGCATGAAGATCGACGACATCGACCTGTTCGAGGTCAACGAGGCCTTCGCGGCGGTCCCGCTGTCCTTCGCCCAGGTGCACGGGGTCGATCCGGAGCGGCTCAACGTCAACGGCGGGGCCATCGCACTCGGGCACCCGGTGGGCTCCACCGGCGTCCGGCTCATCGCCACGGTGCTCGACGAGCTCGAGCGCACCGACCGGACGATCGGCATGGTCGCGGTGTGCGCGGGTGGCGCCATGGCCACCGGCGCCATCATCGAGAGGATTTGAGCCGATGCCCGCACCGGTCGCAGCCGAGCGGGTTGCCGACATCGCGCCGGAGCGTCAGCAGGCGTCGATCGGCCTGGTGGCGGCGGCCCGTGAGCTCATGCTGGCCGCTGCGCTGACCGACCTGGAGGCCGGCGACCTGCTGGCGGCCCAGGAGCTGGTCGGGCGCGCCACGGCGCTGCTGGGCGGCCGCACCCGCCCGCGGGTGCTGCGTCCGAGCTTCGCCGGCCCGGCCGAGGCGCGAGACGCCGGCGAGCCCTATCCCATGTCCGTGCACAACCCGATGGGGCTGCCGTTGGTCATCCGCTTCGGAAGCCCCACCGAGTGCCGGGGCACGGTGACCGCCAACGCGCTCTGCGAGGGGCCGCCGGAGTCCCTGCACGGCGGGTGGAGCGCCTGGCTCATGGACTGCATGCTCGGCATCCTGGTGCAGGGCCAGGGGCGCCCGGCGGTGACCGGAACCCTGGCCGTGCGGTACCTGCACCGCACCCCGCTGGACGCCCCGCTGGAGCTCGGCTCCCGCATCGTCGATCGTGACGGGCGCAAGATCACCGTCGAGGGCTGGATCGAGCACGACGGGCAGCGCACGGTCGAGGCCCGCGGGCTGTTCGTCGAGCTGTCCCCGGTGCCGGAATGAGCGTGGAGCTGACCGGCCTGGCCGACCGGATCGCGGTGGTCAGCGGTGCCGGGCGGATGCGCTCGATCGGGCGCGCGATCGCCGTCGAGCTGGCCCGCGCCGGCTGCGACGTCGTCCTGACCGGGACCGGCCGCGATCCGGATCGTTACCCCGACGACGAGAAGGCTGCCGGCTGGCGGGACGTCGACTCGGTCGCCGACGAGGTTCGCGCGCTCGGCCGGCGTGCGCTGCCCGTGATCTGCGATGTCGCCTCTCCGGAGGGGGTCGAGGAGCTCCTGACCGCCACGCTCGCCGAGTTCGGCCGCGTCGACGTCGTGGTCAACAACGCCGCCGCCTCCCGCGGAGCCGACCGCGTACCGGTCACCGAACTCGACATCGGGATCTGGGACCAGGCGATCGCGGTCAACCTGCGCGGCACCTTCCTCATGAGCCGGGCCTTCGGCCGCCGGCTGATCGAGCAGGACCAGGGCGGCAGCATCATCAACATCTCCTCCATCGGCGGGAAGCTGAGCGGGCCGCGGACCGCGGCCTACTCCGCGTCGAAGGCCGGCGTCCAGTCGCTGACCTCCTCCATGGCCAAGGAGCTGGGCTCCCACGGCATCCGGGTCAATGCCGTCTGTCCGGGCGTCACCGACACCGGCCGCCTCGACGACTGGTCGCCCGACGCCTGGGCCGCCTACGTCACCGCGAACCTGCCGCTCGGCCGCGTCGGCACCGCCCAGGAGGTCGCCTCCACCGTCGTCTTCCTGGCCAGCGACCAGGCGGCCTGGATCACCGGGCAGTCGTGGAACGTCGACGGCGGTCAGCTGACCGTCCGTTGAGATGCATGGACGACGAGCTGACGAGCCGCCCGTCGTCCCCGACCCGATCACGGAGGAGCCCCGGACATGACCGGCCGCCACCCGACCAGCCGGGACGACGCCCTCGCCCTCCTGACCGGCCCCGGGGCACGATTCGCGATCCGCACCGAGGACGTGCTCGGGGAACCGATGGAGGTGTTCGCCAACCGGGAGCGGTCGCTCGGGCAGCTGTTGCGCGCCTCTGCCCGGTTCGGGGACCGGGAGTACCTGGTCACCGAGGACAGCCGGCTGACCTTCCGCGAGCACCTCGATGCCGTGGCCGCGCTGGCCTCGGCGCTGCGCGAGGAGTTCGGCGTGGGCAAAGGCGACCGGGTCGCCATCTGCTCGGCCAACAACCCCGAGTGGATCCTGACCTTCTGGGCCGCCACCGCGCTGGGGGCCGTCGCGGTCGGGATGAACTCGCTGTGGGCCGGCCCCGAGATCGCCTACGGGTTGGAGCACTCCGAACCCGTCCTGCTGGTGGCCGACGCGCCTCGCCGCGCCCTCGCCGGCCGACCGGCGATCCCGGTGCTCTCGATCGAGGACGACGTCCCGGCGCTGGTGGCCGAGTACGCCGGCGCACCGCTGCCCGCGGACGTCGTGGCGGAGGACGACCCCGCGGTGATCCTCTACACCAGCGGCACCACCGGGCGGCCCAAAGGGGCGACGCACTCGCACCGCAACGTCATCTGCGCCTGCTGGTTCCACCTGCTCAACGACGCGGTCGCCGCCGAGCTCGGCACCCCGCTCGTCGACCGCCGCTTCCTGCTGATCACGCCGCTGTTCCACATCGCCGCCCTGCACAATCTGGCCGTCGTGCGGCTGGCGGTGGGCGACACCGCGGTCGTCCACCGGGGGCGTTTCGACGTCGACCGGGTGCTGCGGCTGGTCGAGCGGGAGCGGGTCACCAACTGGGGCGCGGTGCCCACCATGGCCGCGCGGATCGTCGAGCACGCCGACCGCAACGGCGGGTTGGGCGCCTACGACCTGAGCTCGCTGCGCACCTTCAACCTGGGCTCGGCGCCGTCCTCCCCGGGGCTCAAGGACCGGATCCGCGATGTGCTGCCGGTGGCCGGCCGCTCCATGGGGACGACCTACGGGCTCACCGAGTCATCGACCGCCGCGACCCTCGCCGGCCCCGCCGAGCTGCTCGCCGACCCGGATTCGGTCGGCCGCCCGGTGCCCACCGTGCAGGTGGAGGTCAGCGACGCCGACGGCGTGCCCGTGCCCGACGGGACGGAAGGGGAGGTGTGCCTGCGAGGCGCGCAGATGATGCTCGGGTACTGGCGCAACCCGGAGGCCACCGCGGCATCCACCGCCCCGCACCGCTGGTTCCGCACCGGCGATCTGGGCACCTTCGTGGACGGGCGGCTGCACATCTCCAGCCGGCGCTCGGACCTGATCCTGCGCGGCGGGGAGAACGTCTACCCGGTCGAGGTGGAGAACCAGCTGACCACCCACCCCGCTGTGCGCGAGTGCATCGTGCTGGGCGTCCCCCACGGCGATCTCGGCGAGGAGGTGGCGGCGGTCGTCGTCGTCGCGGCCGGCTCGGCGGTCGCGGGCGAGGAGCTGCGCGAGTACCTGCTGGACCGCATCGCCCGGTACAAGGTGCCCTCCCGCTGGCGGGTGACCACCGAGGAGCTGCCCCGCAACGCCACCGGGAAGGTCAACCGCACGCAGGTCCGGCTGCGGTGAGTCCGGCCGCCATCCGCCACCCCGCCGTCCTTGAGCCGGTTGTCCGGGGGACATCGCGGATGGTTGTCAACCTAGCGTTTGCTTGGTAGACGTGTCACTGTGACAGGCGGGCTCGCCGATGTGACCGACGGGCGATCTCGGGCTGCACCGTGTCCACCCGAAGTCCGGGGGGGCTCACGAGTCAGGAGAGGTACATGAAGCGAGGCAGGACCCACGCGCTGCGCTCGACCACCGCTCTGGTGATTGCGGCGGGGCTCCTCGCCGGTTGCGGATCGGCCGACGACCCCGTTCCCGGCGAGTCCCAGGACCAGGCGGCCATCGACTACGCGGAAGGCATGGTCGGGGAGGACTCCGGCGGCGAGCCGGTGAGCGGCGGCAGTCTCGACTACGCCGCGTACGCCGAACCGCGCTCGCTCGACCCGGCGGTGACGATCGCCGCGGGCACCACCGGCGGCATCGAGATGATCAACATCTACGACTCGCTGACGCGTTACGACGCGGAGGGGCGCGAATTCGTGCCGCAACTGGCCGAGTCGTTGGCGGGGAACGCGGACAGCACCGAGTTCACGCTGACCCTTCGCGAGGGAGTCACCTTCAGCGACGGCACCCCGTTGGACTCGGCAGCGGTGAAGTGGAGCCAGGAGCGCTACGCGGCCGAGAACGGGCCGGAGTCAGCCCTGTGGGTGGAGAACGTGAGGACGATCGAGACGCCTGACCCGACCACCGTGGTCTACCGGCTGTCCAAGCCGTGGGCACTGTTCCCGAGCATCCTAAGCACCGGCCCCGGCATGATCGTGGCGGAATCGTCGACGGCCGGCGACGCGTTCACGCCGATCGGGGCCGGTCCCTTCGTCCTGGAGAGCTGGGCGCCGGAGGAGGACCTGGTCCTCGCCGCCAACGAGGACTACTGGGACGGTCGCCCGCACCTGGACCAGGTCCGTTCCGTGTTCCTCTCCGACCAGCAGACGGGCCTGGACTCCCTGGCGAACGGCGCCGTCGACGCCGTCCTGGTGCGTGATCCGGAGAAGGTCGACCCGTGGCTCGAGGGCGGTGGCGCCGGCTATCTGAGCATGGTCGCTGCCGCCAACGTCGCGCTGATCAACGCCACGGAGGGGCGTCCCGGCGCCGACCCGCGGGTGCGGCGGGCGATGGCCATGGCCATCGATCCGCAGCTGATCAAGGAGCGTGCGTTCGAGGGTCACGGCCTCGCCGGCTCCACCCTCTTCCCGGAGTACTCGCGGTGGCACACCGACACCGAGGCGCTGCCCTACGACCCGGAGGAGGCGCGCCGGCTGCTCGAGGAGGCCAAGGCGGACGGTTACGACGGCGTCGTGGAGTACATCGACGCGTCGGATCCCGTCTCCCGGGCCACCAGCCTCGCAGTGCAGGCGAACCTGGAGGCGGTGGGTTTTACCGTCGAGACCGAACTCCTCCAGTCCATCGCCGACCAGATCAGCCGGATCGCCGTCAACCGCGACTACGACGTGGCGGCCTGGGGCAACGCCTACCGCGAGGGTGACCCGCTCGCGAAGATGTACCCCACGCTGCACAGCTCCGGCACCCAGACCTACGGCATGGCCACGAGCCCGGAGATGGACGCTCTGCTCGAGGACTTCCAGGCCGCCGCGACCACCGAGGAGCAGCTGGACGTCATGGACGCCATCCAGCAGCAGGTCAACGAGACCGTCCCCTTCCTCGATTGGGGCCCGCTGGCCGAGCTGATCGTCTGGAGCGACGACGTCCACGGTGTCCAGGGGGCGATGGCGTCGATGGTCCTGTTCGACGAGGCCTGGATCGGCTGACGCGCCGCGCAGGAAGCACGGAGACGGTCGTCCGGCAGACCCGACGGGACAGCTGGACGACCGTCCACCACGTCGAGGGTCCGGATCTGACGTCGACCGAGTTCGGTCCCCGTGATGTCAGCCGCATCGCTCTCGGCGGGCGCGCGCTCGAGGGCGACCGGCCCATGCTGGCGGTCGCCTTCTGGCCGCCGCGGCGCAGGCCTACTTCGCGTCCCTCCGGAGGGGGCTCACGGGTCCCGCGGGCGGTTGGTCCAGCCACCGCTCGCGCGGGGGAACCAGCCGCCGGCCGCGCGGCTGCCGCCGTCGACGTGCAAGGTCGTGCCGGTCACGTACCCCGACAGCGGCGAGGCCAGGAACAGCGCGACCCCGGCGACGTCCTCCGGGGTGCCCGGGCGCGCCAGTGGTGCCCACAGGCGCCAGCGCCACCAGTCCTCCTCGTCGACCAACTGGTGATAAGGCACCTGCGGAGTCTCGATCAGGTCGGGGGCGATCGCGTTGAACCGGATGCCGTCGCGCCCGTGCTCGAGCGCCATTGACCGTGACCAGGCCTCCAGCGCCGCCTTCGCCCCGGAGTACACCGCGTGGCCGGGGATGGCCCGGTGCGCCTCGACCGTCGTCATGGTGATCACGCTGCCGCCCCGGCCGCGGGACACCATGCCCGGCAGCAGGGTCGCGGTCAGCGCGAACACGTGGTCGACGTTGATGCGGAACATCTCCGCCCAGTCGGCCGGGCCCTCCTCCTGGAACAGCCGCGGCGCGCGCAGGAAGTGGCCGACGTTGTGCACGACGACGTCGGGCTCGGTCAGCTCGGCGACCCGCTGAGCGGCGGACGGAGCCGTCACGTCCAGCTCCACGACCTCGATGCGCCCAGCGCCGTGCACGTCCGTGGCCGGCGGGGCGGAGACGTCGACGTCGAGGCTCAGCACGTCGGCTCCGTGCGCCGCGAACGCCCGCGTGACGGCGCCGCCGATCCCGTGGCAGCCACCGGTGACGACGGCGCGCATCCCGGTGAGCAGAGGACCCGGGGACCGGAGCGCGTCCATGGTGGCAGGCTAGCCCGGTCACCAAGCGCTTGCTACACGCCCATCGAAGTGAGGAGCTGCCATGCCGCCGCTGACCGTCGGACTGCCCAACCACGGTGACTACTTCGGCGGTGCTCCCTGGCGCACGCTGGTCGACCTGGCGGTGCAGGTCGAGGAGGCAGGTCTCGACGGCGTCTCCGTCGTCGACCACGTGGTCATGGGCGACAACCTCGACCGCTATCCGTACGGCAACTTCCCCGGCGGGCCCGAGGCCGCCTGGCTGGACCCCCTCACGGTGCTCTCGGCGATCGGCGGGGCGACCTCGCGGGTGCAGCTGGCCACCGGCATCCTCATCGCACCGCTGCGTCCGCCCGCGCTGCTGGCCAAGACGGCCGCCACCCTCGACGCCCTCACCGGCGGCCGGCTCGTGCTGGGGGTCGGGACCGGCTGGCAGGCGGAGGAGTACGAAGCTCTCGGCCTGGACTGGGCACGGCGCGGGCAGCTGCTCGACGACCAGCTCGCCGCCTGCCACGCGCTGTGGCGGGGCGGACCGGTGGACTTCGAGTCCGAGACGCTCTCCTTCCAGGGCATCTACTCCTACCCTCGGCCTCTCCAGCCCGGTGGCGTGCCGTTCTGGATCGGCGGCAAGCTCACCCCGCGCAACCTCGACCGCATCGTCCGCTGGGGAAGCGGCTGGATCCCGGCACCGACCGATGGGGGAAAGGCCGTCGCCGAGGGGATGGTCAAGCTCCGCGAGGCTCTCGAGGCGGCCGGCCGCGACCCGGCGTCGGTGCGGGTCCGCGTCTCGCCGCGGCCGATACGCGACGACGACGGCGTCCTGGACATCGAGGCCTCCCTGCGTGGCGCAGCCCGGCTCGTCGAGGCGGGCGGCACCGATCTGTTCGTGCTGCTGCAGGCGTGGTGCCCCGACCCGGCGGAGGCGCCCGCCTTCCTCGAGGAGCTCGCCGCCGCTCGGGCGGCCCTCGACTAGGTCCTGGTTCCGAGCAGCCCGCCGAGCACGGTCATGCGCCACCTGCGCCGACCGCCCAGGAGCGCACCGGCCGGCTCTCGATCGAGGCGAGGTGCAGCTCCCGGCGTGCGATGCGCCACCCCTCGCCGGTGCGCCGGTAGGTGTCGCGGTAGCGCAGGTGCCAGACCCGGTCGGTGATCTCGCCGGAACCGCGACGGTCGAGGTGGTGGGCCGCGCAGGCCACCGTTCCGCGGTGGATGTCGTCCGACGGGCCGGCATCGTAGACCTCGCCGACGATCGCGTGGAAGGTCTGCGGCACGCCGGCCACGGCCGCGAGCGCCGCGCGCACCCCGGCGCGGCCCTCGTGGGTCACCGACGGAGCCAGCGACGCCGGGAGGTCCGGTAGCACGAGGACGCCGTCGTCGGTGAACAGCTCCGCGACCGCGTCGAGATCGCGGCCGTCCACGTACGAGGCGTAACGGGCGACCAGGTCCGACAGTGCGGCGCGGTCGGTGGGTGGGACGGCGACCATGGCGAGCCCTCCAGTTCGTCGGTGGATTGTTCCGATGCGGGCACCTGCTCGCCACCGGCGGTCGGTCGGCATCTCCTGCATCGCCGTTCCGCCGGTGGCCCCGTCGGCTCCACCAGTTGACCAGGCGGGCGGTCGAGCTCTCGAGCCGACCACTCCTCGGCCGGGCCCGACCGCCCGGGTTGCGTGCAGTTCGCCCTCGCGCGAGGAGTTCGGCCGGGAGCTGCGCACCCCCGGTGGGGATCGTGGAGTGGCGGGGCTGCGGGGCGACGACCGGGTGCTGACCGACCGCGTGCCCGGTGACCGGGACGTCTCCCGGTTCGGCCTCCTGCCCGGCGACACTTCGGGCATGGGGGGCAACCAGACCGACCGGCGGCCGGTCGCACTCGTGACGGGGGCCAGCCGCGGCATCGGCCGGCGGATCGCGCTGGCCCTGGCCGCGGGCGGCTACGACGTCGCGTTCACCGCTCGCACCCTGGAGGAGGGGCAGGGCGTGGTGGGGCCGCGCGTCAGCACGGGTGCGCAGGGGCCGCTGTCCGTCCCCGGCAGCCTGGCGGCGACCACGGCCCAGGTCACGGCGCTCGGGGTTCGCGCGCTCCCGGTGCGGATGGACCTGCTCGATGTCGACAGCGTCCGGGCCGCCGCCGAGCGGGTGCACCAGGAGTGGGGGGCGGTGGACCTCCTGGTGAACAACGCGATCACCCATCTGGCCGGTGGGCACGACCGGTTGCTCGACCTCGACCCCGCAGTGGCCGCCCGGACTCTGGAGGGCAACTTCCTCGCCCAGCTGGTGCTGGTGCAGGCCGTCCTGCCGTCCATGCTGGCGGCCGGCGGCGGCACGATGGTCAATCTCTGCTCGGGGTCGTCGACCACCGATCCGCCGGCGTCGCCGGGGGAGGGCGGCTGGGGGTTGGCCTACGCCGCCTCCAAAGCGGCCTTCGGTCGGCTGGCCGGCGCGGTCAACGCCGAGTACCACGGTGCCGGCGTGCGGGCGTTCAACCTCGACCCGGGTTTCGTTGTCACCGAGGCGAGTACCGCCAGGGGCGGCATCTCGGCCATCTCGGGCGCCGGGTTCGAGCTGACGCCCGACTGGGCCGCCGGTGCCGCCGTGCTGTGGCTCGCCCGAGCCCCGGAGGCCGCGCGCTTCCTCGGTCGAGTCGTCTGGACCCCGAAGCTGGTGGCCGAGCTCGGCCTGACCGATCCCGGGTCAGCGGATCCCGGCGTGCAGCGGGCCGCCGCCGATGAGGTCGCGCCGTGAGCGGGGCCGGCGTGCCCGTCGTCGCGCGCGACCTTGGTTCCGCCGGACGTCCCGGCTCCGGGTGACCGGGAGCTGTCGGTGGGACGGGTGCTGAGAACACGCTCTCGTGGTGTTCCGTGTGATGCAGCTCGCTGGTACCGTCGACGGAACAGGAATTCATTGCAGTTATGGAGCGTGGAGTCACCGATGACTGTTCTCGCCGCCGAGCCCGCCGCCGACCCCGCTGCCGCTCCCCTCGCCGCGCGGCGGGAGCTCCCGCCGTCGATGGTCGAGCGGATGACGCTGATCCTGGACGCGTTCGATGGTCGCTCGACCCGGTTGACCCTGGAAGACGTTGCCCGGCGCACGCATCTGCCGCGGTCCACCGCGCATCGGATCCTCGATCAGCTGGTGCGGTTGAGCTGGCTGGAGCACACGCCGTTCGGCTACCGGCTGGGCCAGCGGGCGCTGGGTCTGGGAGGGCGGGACGGAGGTTTCGAGGAGATCCGGGTCGCTGCTGCGCCGTTGCTGCACGAGTTGCAGATCAAGACGGGGATGGTCGTGCACCTGGCGGTCCTGGAGGGGGCGGCGGTGTACTACCTGGACAAGGTGGGGGGCCGTTTCGCCGGCGCCGTTCCGTCTCGGGTCGGTGGTCGGGCTCCGGCCCATTCCACCGCGCTGGGCAAGGCGCTGCTGGCGTGGTTGGAGCCCGAGCAGGTCGACGCCCAGATCGGCCAGGCGATCGGCCGGCTGACCAGCCGAACCATCGGCGATCTGAGCACGCTGCACCAGGAGCTGAACCGGATCCGCCAGCGCCGCGGCCTGGCGTTCGAACGGGGGGAGTGCTTCCCCGAGATCGCCTGCGTGGCCGCCGCCGTGCGGGGCCCGGAGGGGCCGCTGGCCAGCATCTCCCTGGTCGGCGACGCGAAGATGCCGTTGGAGAAGGTGGCCCCGCTGGTGGTCGACGCGGCCCGTCAGGTTGCTGTGGCCCTGCACCCCAACCTCGACAGCGGTCGCCGTCCGCGCCCCGTCCCGGGCGCTGTTCCGCGGGCCGCCGGCCCCACCTGGTCGTCCCAGACGCTGGACCGGCTGCTGGCCGCCGGGGAGAACGGCGACTGGCTCTGAGGCCTGCGGGGCCCGTTGCGCCGTGGGCGGCCCCGGCCGGGGCTCATCCCCAGCGGTCGCCCCAGCCCCAATCCGGTGGTGCGAACTCCGGCTCGGGGTCCACGCCGAATCGGCCCCGGAAGAAGATCATCGGTCGTGTCTCGGGGCCGGTCTCCACGTGCAGCACCCGGCCGATGACGACGTCGTGGTCACCCGCCACGTGCACGTCGTAGACCTCGCAGTGCACCCGGAGGAGGACGTCGTGCAGGGCGGGGGCGCCCCACCGCGACCGGTTCCACTCCAGGCCCTCGTACTTCTTCCCCCGCGCCGAGCCGAACCGGCCGCAGACGTCGGTCTGGTCCTCGGCGAGCACGTTGACGCAGAACTTCCCGGAGGTTCGGATGCGCGGCCAGGCCTGACCCCGGTGGTCGGCGCAGAACAGGATCAGCGGCGGCTCCAGGGACACCGAGGCGAAGGACTGGCAGGCGAAGCCCACCGCGTCCTGGCCGTCGTGCCCGGTCACCACGGTGACGCCGCTGGCGAAGGCGCCCATGGCGCGCCGCATCTCGTCCGGGGTCGGGGGCGCCGGGTCCGGTGCCGTGGCACTGCCTGCAGCGCCTGCCGCGAGTCCTGTCGACGGCGACGTGCTGTTCGGCTCGATCGTCCGCATGCCGAGGACGGTAGGAGCGCCACGCGCAACCCTCCCCGGCCGCGTCCCGGTGACCGGAAGCAGGCGGCGACCGATCGGGGAACCGGTCGCGCCGCTCCGGACCTGCCCGGCCGTCCCGTTGATCGGGACGCCTGCCGCCGACCATCCCCCGGGCCCGCCTACGGTTCCCACGCCCGCCGACCACCCGATCCCGTGTGCGCTGGAGCTGATCCGCCGATGACCCCGCTGACCTACGAATCCACGCTCCGGGAGCTGCCCACAGACCAGGGCGTGCTGCGCTATCACGAGGCCGGCGACGGCCCTCCGCTGCTGCTGCTGCACGGCTCGGGCCCCGGGGTCACCGGCTGGCGGAACTACCGCGGCAACCTGGCCGTTTTCGCCGAGCACTTCCGCTGCCTGGTGCTGGAGTTCCCCGGCTTCGGGGTGAGCGACCCGACCGACCAGCACCCGATGGTCGCCGCGCCCGCCTCGGTGCTGCGCTTCCTCGACGGTCTCGGGCTCCACCAGGTCGATGTCGTGGGCAACTCGATGGGCGGCATCGTGGCGGCCCAGGTGGCCGCCGCCCATCCCGACCGCATCCGCCGACTGGTGACCATCGGCGGCATCGGCCGGAACATCTTCAGCCCGTCACCCGGCGAGGGCATCAAGCTGCTCGTGGAGTTCACCGAGGAGCCGACTCGCGAACGACTGGTCCAGTGGCTCCACTCCATGGTGTACGACCCGGCGATGGTCACCGAGGAGCTGATCGAGGAGCGGTGGGCCCAGGCCACCGACCCGGAGACCCTGGCCAGTGCCCGCCGCATGTACGGCCGCAAGGCGATGGAGTCCCGCGCCGCAGCGGCCGCGAACTCCGACGCGCCGCCGTACTGGGCCATGCTGCACAAGATCAAGGCGCGCACGCTCATCACCTGGGGTCGCGACGACCGGGTCAGCCCGATGGACATGGCTCTCATCCCGATGCGCACGATCCCGGAGGTCGAACTGCACGTGTTCCCCAACTGCGGGCACTGGGCGATGATCGAGGCCAAGGAGGCCTGGGAAGCCACTGTCCTGGCCTTCCTGACCCGGAAGGACGCGGCATGACCGCGGTGGGGGACTGGGACGAGGAGTACGACTTCCTCGTCGTCGGCTCCGGGGGCGGCGGCATGGCCGCGGCGCTCACCGCTGCGGACGCGGGCTTGAGCGTGCTCGTCGTGGAGAAGGGCAAGAAGTTCGGCGGCAGCACCGCGATCTCCGGCGGCGGGATCTGGATCCCGAACAATCCGACGCTGAAGGCGAAGGGCCACGACGACAGCCGCGAGTCCATCCGCCGCTATCTCGACCTGCTCACCGACGGCCGGGTCCCGGACGCCCGGCTGGACGCCTTCGTCGACCACGGCCCCGCTGCCATGGAGCTGCTCTGCCGCAGCAAGTGGATGGTCTTCGACTGGACCAAGGGCTACGCCGACTACCACCCGGAGCTGGAGGGCGGCCGCCCGCTGGGCCGCTCCATCGAGGCCAAGCCCTTCGACACCCGCAAGCTGGGCGAGGACGAGAAGTACCAGCGGCCCAACAGCATGAAGGGCCCGCTGGGCCTGTGGGTGACCGCGAAGGACTACCACGACCTGGCGATGGTGAAGCGCACCTGGCGGGGCCGCTGGGCCTCGGTCGTCGCAGCCTGGCGGGTGTCGAGCAACGTCGTCCGCCGTCGGCACATGGCCACCGGTGGACGGGCGCTGGCCGCGCGCATGCGCATGGCGCTCAAGGACGCCGGCATCCCGCTGTGGCTGCGCACCCCGATGACCGACCTGGTGCTCGACGACGCCGGTGCGGTCCGCGGGATCGAGATCAGCCGTGAGGGGACGCCGATGCGCATCGGTGCCCGCCACGGCGTGCTGCTGGCCACCGGCGGCTTCGACCACAACCAGCAGATGCGTGAGCAGTACCTGCCCGAGGGGGCGCACCCGGACTACAGCGCCGGTGCGCGGGAGATCGTCGGCGACGGCATCCTGCTGGGGCAGAAGGCCGGGGCGGCGCTGGACCTGATGGACGACGCCTGGTGGATGCCCTCGGTGCGGCACCCGGCCGGGGCGGTCATCCCCCTGGTGTCCGAGCGGTGCATCCCGCCCTCGGTCATCGTCGACTCCGCCGGACAGCGGTTCACCAACGAGTCCGCGCCCTACGTCAACTTCGTGCACGACCAGCTCGCCGGTGGGCACGTGCCGGCGTGGTTCGTCATGGATGCCAAGGCCCGCTCGCGGTACCCGTTCGCGCAGATCCTGCCCGGCATGCCGATCCCCAAGGAGTTCTACGACGCCGGCATCGCCTTCCGAGCAGACTCCCTGGCGGGGCTGGCCGAGCAGATCGGCGTCCCGGCCGAGGCGTTGGTCGCCACCGCCGACCGATTCAACGGCTTCGCCCGCACCGGTGTGGATGCCGACTTCGGCCGCGGCGGCTCGGCCTACGACCGCTACTACGGGGACCCGACGCTGAAGAACCCGAACCTCGACGTGATCGACAGGGGGCCGTTCTACGCGTTCCGCATCGAGGTCGGGGATCTCGGCACCAAGGGTGGCCTGGTCACCGACGAGCGCAGCCGGGTGCTGCGCGGCAACGGTGATCCCATCCCCGGCCTGTACGCGACCGGCAACACGTCGGCGTCGGTAATGGGCAACGAGTACGCCGGCCCGGGCGCCACCATCGGCCCCTCGATCGTCTTCGGCTACGTCGCCGCGAAGGATGCCGCCGCGTCCGCCCGGTCCACCGCCGGGGGTCCTCGGACCGCGGGCGGGCCGCTCGCCCAGCCGGTCTGACCCGCAGGGAGGAAGCATGTCCCAGCAGGCCCCGCAGCGGGTGCGGGTCGTCGAGGTCGTCCGCGAGACGCCGGACGCCCACTCGTTGGTCCTCGAGCCCGAGGAGCCGGAGCACTTCTCCGGGTACCGGCCCGGCCAGTTCCTCACGGTCCGGGTGCCATCGGAGCGGCACGGGGGGGCTGCCCGTTGCTACTCGCTGTCCAGCTCCCCGCACTGCCCGGAGCGGCTCAAGGTCACCGTCAAGCGGACGGTGGGTGGTTACGGCTCCAACTGGCTGTGCGACAACGTCGCCGCAGGGGCCGTGCTGGAGGTGCTGCGCCCCTCGGGCACCTTCTCGCCCCGATCGCTGGACGACGACTTCCTGCTGCTCGCCGCCGGCAGCGGCATCACGCCGGTGATGTCGATCCTCAAGTCGGCGCTGTCGGTCGGCAGCGGTTCGGTGACCCTGGTCTACGCGAATCGCGACGAGCACTCGGTGATCTTCCGTGACGAGCTGCTCGCCCTCATCGAGGAGCATCCCGAGCGGCTCGTGGTCCTGCACTGGCTGGAATCGGTGCAGGGGCTGCCGAGCGCTGCGGGTCTGCGGGCACTGACCGAGCCGTACGCGGACCGGCAGGTGTTCGTCTGCGGCCCCGGTCCTTTCATGGACCTGGCCCAGGCCACGCTCACCGCCGCCGGCGTGCCGGGGGAGCGGCTGCACATCGAGCGCTTCACCTCGCTCACGAACGACCCGTTCGCCGACGTGCCGCCCGTGGAGATCGAGGTGGAGGACGACGACGCCGGCCCGGCGGCCGAGGTCGAGGTCGAGCTGGACGGGGAGACGAGCACGGTCGCCTGGCCCCGCCGGACCAAGCTGCTCGACGCCCTGCGCAACGCCGGCCTGGATGCGCCCTTCTCGTGCCGGGAGGGCAACTGCAGCGCCTGCGCCTGCGTCGTCCTCGAGGGCGAGGTGACGATGGAGCGCAACGAGGTGCTCGACGCCGCCGACCTGGCCGACGGGCTGGTCCTCGCCTGCCAGGCGCTCCCGGTCAGCGAGCGCTTCCGCGTCACCTACGAGGCCTGAGCCCCGGCGCGCTGACGCTGCTGCCCGCCGGCGCCGTGCAGGCTGCCGACGTCGGCCCGACCGCGGCCCGGCCGGTCACCGGTGGACCGCCTGGGCCTGTTCCGGCCGGTGTCCCGGCTGCCGGGATCCGGGACCCACCCGGAGCGGGTCGGGGCCTCCGTCCACGAAGCCGCAGCACTGGCGTCCGGATCGCGGTCGCCCCGCGGAGCCTGCCGGGAGCCCCACTGGTCCGCACCGCGGTGCACCGGCACCGCCGCCCGTGCGCCGGGCGCGGTCGAGGCCGAGTCGATCGACCGGCCCGCGTGCCTCCCACTGAGCGGGAGGTCACCACCGGCGCCGGTCGTCCGGTGCGACGGTTCCTCGGCCACTGCACCCATCGACGAAGGGCCTCGGATGCTCAGCCCGACACACCGCCAGCTGGCTGCGGACCGGCTCTGGGCCGCCCAGCGGGACCGGGCGCCGATCGAGCCGCTGACGGCGACGTTCGACGGCATCGACGTCGTCGACGCCTACGAGATCCAGCTGCTGAACATCGCCCGTCAGCGGGCCGACGGCGCCACCGTGCACGGCCACAAGGTGGGGCTGTCCTCCCCGGTGATGCAGCAGATGATGGGCGTGGACGAGCCCGACTACGGCCACCTGCTCGACACGATGGTGCTCTCCGAGGGCACCCCGGTGCCGACTGCTCGGTACTGCTTCCCGCGGATCGAGGTGGAGGTCGCCTACGTCCTCGGCGACACGCTGCCGGGGGAGGGGTGCACCGAGGACGACGTCCTCGCCGCCACCGAGTACCTGGCTCCGAGCATCGAGCTGATCGACAGCCGGATCGTCGACTGGCGGATCGGTCTGGCCGACACGATCGCCGACAACGCCTCCTCGGCCGGCGTCGTCCTGGGCGCCGCACGGATGAGTCCGCGCGACCTGGACCCGGCCGACATCGACGCGGTGCTGTTCCAGGACGACGTCGAGGTGGCCCGCGGGAACACCAGCGCCGTCCTCGGCAACCCGACCACCGCCGTCGCCTGGCTGGCCCGCACGGTCGCCTCCTTCGGCGTGAAGCTGGAGGCCGGGCACGTGATCCTGCCGGGCTCCTGCACCCGGGCGTTCGACGTCCGGGCCGGCTCCACCTTCCGTGCCGAGTTCGTCGGACTCGGCTCCGTGGCTTTGACCTTCACCGGGGGAGACCAGTGACCGCCACCAGCAAGGCGACCGCCGCCATCGTCGGCTCGGGCAACATCGGCACCGACCTGCTGTACAAGCTGCAGCGTTCGGCCAGCATCGAGCCGCGCTGGATGATCGGGGTCGACCCCGCCAGCGAGGGCCTGGCCCGGGCGACCGCCCTCGGCCTGGAGTCCTCGGCCGAAGGTGTCGACTGGCTACTGGCCCAGGACGAGCAGCCCGATCTGGTCTTCGAGGCCACCTCGGCCTACGTGCACCGCGCCAACGCCCCGCGCTACGCCGAGCGGGGGATCCAGGCCATCGATCTCACCCCGGCTGCCCTCGGCCCCGCCGTCGTCCCCGCCGTCAACCTCGACGAGCACCGGGAGGCTCCCAACGTCAGCCTGATCACCTGCGGCGGCCAGGCCACCATCCCGATGGTGGCCGCGGTGTCCCGGGTGACCGAGGTGGCCTACGCAGAGATCGTGGCCAGCGTCGCGTCCCCCTCGGCCGGCCCGGGCACCCGGAACAACATCGACGAGTTCACCCGGGCGACCTCCCGGGGCATCGAGGTGATCGGTGGCGCACGGCGAGGCAAGGCCATCATCATCCTCAACCCGGCCGAGCCGCCGATGTTCATGCAGGACACCATCTTCTGCGCCATCCCGGAGGACGCCGACCGCGACGCGATCGCGGCCTCGATCACGAAGATGGTCGCCGATGTCGCGAGCTACGTGCCCGGCTACCGGCTGCGCGCCGAACCCCAGTTCGACGACCCGAACCCGATGAGCGGTGGCATGGCCCGCGTGGCGGTGTTCATCGAGGTCGAGGGCGCCGGGGACTTCCTGCCGCCCTACAGCGGCAACCTGGACATCATGACCGCCGCGGCGACCGCGGTCGGCGAGGGATTCGCCGCCCGCATCCTGGCCGACCGCACACCCGCCGCGAGCTGAGGACGACGACTCCCATGACTGCTCTCTCCGCCTTCCCGGCCGCGAAGGCCTACAGTGCCGACCTCGACATCCGGATCACCGACTCGTCGCTGCGCGACGGCTCGCACGCCAAGCGCCACCAGTTCACCGTCGAACACGTCCGCTCGATCGTCGGCGCCCTCGACGACGCCGGGGTGCCGGTCATCGAGGTCACCCACGGCGACGGCCTCGGCGGTTCGTCGTTCAACTACGGGTTCAGCCACACCCCCGAGCAGGAGCTGATCAAGGAGGCCGTGAAGACGGCCACCCGCGCCAAGATCGCCTTCCTCATGCTCCCCGGCCTGGGCATCCAGGACGACATCCGCGAGGCGGCAGGGAACGGTGCGGCGATCTGCCGGATCGCCACGCACTGCACCGAGGCCGACATCTCGATCCAGCACTTCGGGTTGGCCCGGGAGCTGGGCCTGGAGACCGTCGGCTTCCTGATGATGAGCCACAGCCAGCCCCCGGAGGTGCTGGCCAAGCAGGCCCGGATCATGGCCGACGCGGGTTGCCAGTGCGTCTACGTCGTCGACTCCGCCGGGGCGCTGATCATGGAGCAGACCAGCGACCGGATCGCCGCGCTCGTGGCCGAGCTCGGGAACGACGCACAGGTCGGCTTCCACGGGCACGAGAACCTCGGCCTCGGTGTGGCGAACTCCGTGCTCGCCGTCCGGGCCGGCGCCCAGCAGATCGACGGGTCCACCCGCCGGTTCGGTGCCGGGGCCGGGAACACGCCGGTCGAGGCCTTCGTCGCGGTCGCCGAGAAGCTCGGCATCCGAACCGGGGTCGACACGCTGAAGATCATCGACGCCGCCGAGGACGTCGTACGCCCGGTCATGGACGGCGAGTGCCTGCTCGACCGGCTCTCCCTGACCATGGGTTACGCCGGCGTCTACTCCTCGTTCCTCAAGCACGCAGACCGCCAGGCCCAGCGCTACGGGGTCTCCGGCGCCGAGATCCTCATCGAGGCCGGACGGCGCAAGCTGGTCGGCGGGCAGGAGGACCAGCTGATCGACATCGCTGTCTCGCTCGCCGAGAAGAACTCCACGCTCGCCGGAAAGAACTGAGGTCCACGACCATGACCACCACCGCCCTCGACGCGATCACCGAGCGCGCTGACGAGATCCGCGCGCAGGGCGTCGTCAACGAGAGTCTCGGCAAGCTCAGCGACACCGCCGCGAAGACGCTGCGCGACGCCGGCGTCATCCGGATGCTGCAGCCCGCGAACTACGGCGGCGCCGAGGCACACCCCGTCGAGTGGGCCGAGACCGTGATGGCCATCGCCGCCCTGGACGGCTCCACCGGCTGGGTCGCAGGCATCGTCGGCATCCACCCGTGGGAGATGGCCATGGCCGACCCCAGGGTGCAGGAGGAGGTGTGGGGAGCCGATCACGACGTCTGGATCGCCTCGCCGTACGCCCCCATGGGCATCTTGCGCCCGGTCGAGGGCGGGTATGTCTTCAACGGCCGGTGGCAGTTCTCCTCGGGCACGGATCACTGCGACTGGATTTTCCTCGGTGCCTTCCTGGGCGACGAGAACGGCGACATGGCCAAGCCACCGCAGAACATCCACGTGATCCTGCCGCGCTCGGATTACGAGATCGTCGAGGACACCTGGGACGTCGTCGGCCTGCGGGGCACGGGCAGCAAGGACATCGTCGTCAAGGACGCCTTCATCCCGTCCTACCGGATCATCCACAACGCCAAGCTGGTCGACGGCACGCAGCCCAAGGACGCCGGGCTGACCAACCCGCTCTACCACCTGCCGTTCTCCTGCGCGTTCCCGCTCGGCATCACCTCGGCCGTCATCGGCATCGCCGAAGGTGCGCTGGCCCACCACCTGGCCTACCAGCGCACGCGTGTGCAGATCACCGGGACCAAGGTGAAGGACGACCCGTACGTGCTCTACGCGATCGGTGAGGCCGCCGGCGAGATCGCCGCCTCCCGGGCCGCGCTGCTCGACAACGCCAACCGGATGTACGACCTGGCCGCCGCCGGTCACGAGTTCTCCTTCGAGGAGCGGGCGCTGGGCCGGCGCAACCAGACCCAGGCCGCCTGGCGGGCGGTGCGGGCGGTGGACGAGATCGTCGCGCGGTCGGGTGGCAACGCCATGCGCATGGACAACCCGCTCCAGCGGTTCTGGCGGGACGCCCACATGGGCCTGACGCACGCCATCCACGTGCCCGGCTCCATCAACCACGTGGCCGCGCTGTCCCAGCTCGGCATCGAGCCGCCGCCGGGACCGATGCGCTCGATGATCTGATCCGCCCTTCTCGAACGGAGACCAGCACATGACCCAGATCCGTGGCCTCGGCTACCTCGAGGTCCAGACCACCGACGTCGATCGCTGGCGGGAGCTGACCGTCGGCGCCCTCGGCTTCGCGGTCGGCAGCGGCCCGAACCCGGACGCGTTGTACCTGCGGATGGACGAGCGCCGCGCCCGGCTGATCGTGGTGCCCGGGGACCACGACCACGTGCGCGCGGTCGGCTGGGAGGTCCGTGACCAGTTCGCGCTGGCCGCGGTCGGCCGTGCCGTCGAGGCGTCCGGGGTCGCGGTCAAGGAGCTGTCCCGCGACGAGTGCGACGACCGCGGCGTCGAGGAGGCGATCGCCTTCCAGGACCCGTCCGGCACTCCCGTCGAGGTGTTCTTCGCGCCGATCCTCGACCACTCGCCGCTGATCACGGGGCAGGCCCAGCAGTTCGTGACGGGCGGCCAGGGGATGGGGCACGTCGTGCTCCCCACCACCTGCCCCGACGAGACCGTGGCGTTCTACTGCGAGGTGCTCGGCTTCAAGCCGCGCGGTGCCATGCGGCTCGGTGGGCCGAAGTCGCCGCGGCGGGTCCGGTTCATGGGGGTCAACCAGCGTCACCACAGCCTGGCCATCGCGCCGGCACCGCACGGCGAGCCGCCGGGCCTGGTGCACCTGATGGTCGAGGTCGACACGTTGGACGCCGTGGGCCGCGCACTGGACAACGTGAACCGGGCCGGCTTCTCGCTGTCGTCGACCCTGGGTCGGCACACCAACGACAAGATGGTGTCCTTCTACGTGCGCGCCCCCGGCGGGTGGGACATCGAGTACGGCTGCGAGGGCATGCTGGTCGACGAGTCCTCCTACACCGCCGAGGAGATCACCGCCGACAGCTACTGGGGCCACGACTGGTCGGGCTCGGAGCCGCTGGCCGCCTTCGTCCCGCGGGCCGCAGGGGCATGAGCGGGTCGGTCGCCCCGGTTCCCGCCTCGGCGATCGACCGGATCGAGGCCGAGGTCGACGTGCTCGTCGTCGGCCTCGGCTGCGCCGGCGGGGCGGCCGCCCTCGAGGCGGCCGCCGCCGGTGCGTCGGTGCTCGTGCTCGAGCGGGCCTCGGGCCCCGGCGGGTCCTCGGCGCAGTCCGGGGGAGAGCTCTACCTCGGCGGCGGGACGCGGGTGCAGAAGGCCTGCGGCTTCGAGGACGACGCGGACACCATGTTCGCCTACCTCCGCGCCGCGCTCGGCCCGCACGCCGACGAGGAGAAGCTGCGGCTGTACTGCGACGGCAGCGTCGAGCACTTCGAGTGGTTCTGCTCGCTGGGTCTGGAGTTCAACGAGTCGCTGTACGGCGCCCCGAGCTGGATGCCGCCGACGACCGACGGCCTCATGTGGCTCGGCGAGAACGCCTGGCCCTACGACGAGCTGGCGCGGCCGGTGCCGCGCGGCCACCGGCCGGCGACCGAGTCGTGGGGCGGCTGGTTGATCATGGAGAAGCTGACCGCGGCGGTGCGCGCCGCCGGGGTCACGATCGAGTCCGACACGCTGGCGTCCTCCCTGGTCATCGAGGGCGGGCGGGTGGTCGGGGTGACGGCGCGCCGGTTCGGCGCGGAGGTCGCCTACCGGGCGCGGCGCGGCGTCGTCCTCACCACCGGGGGGTTCGTCGACGACGAGGAGATGCTGGCCGCGCACGCCCCGCTGCTGCTGGGCCACGGCAAGGTCAGCGACGGACTGGACGACGGCAGCGGCATCCGCATGGCCGCCGCGCTGGGGGCCGCCACCCGCCGCATGGGGTCGGTGGAGATCGCGCTGACCGCCCTGCCGGCCGCGATGGTGCGCGGGATGATGGTCAACGGCCTGGGCCAGCGGTTCATCAACGAGGACGTCTACCCAGGGCTGTTCAGCCACGCGGCGGTGGTGCACCAGCCGGGGCCGTGGTGGGTCGTCGTCGACGAGGCCGGCTGGGAGTCGATCCCGCCCCGCGACCTCTGGGGCGTGCGGCCCACCCATGCGGCCGAGACCCTCGCCGAGCTGGAGGCGGAGCTCGGCATCCCCGAGGGTGCGCTGCAGGCGACGGTCGAGCTCTACAACCGGCACGCCGCCGCAGGCGAGGACCCGCTGTTCCACAAGAACGCGGAGTGGCTCCGCCCGCTGGAGCCACCGTTCGCCGCGCTGGACCCCCGGCTGGGATTCGCCAGCGGCCGCGACGCCACACCGCAGGGGACCGGTGCCGCCGGTTTCACCCTCGGCGGGCTGCACACGACCGTGGACGGCGCGGTGCTCGACGTCTCCGGTTCGGCCATCCCGGGATTGTTCGCCGCGGGGCGGGCCAGCGCCGGCATACACGGCGAGGGCTACATCAGCGGGACGTCGCTGGGCGACGGCACCTTCTTCGGCCGACGTGCCGGCCGGGCCGCCGCGAGGGATGCGGACCGACAGTCATCAACGAGGACGAGGCGATGAATCGCTACGACGGCAAGCGGGTGTTCCTCACGGGGGCAGGCTCGGGCATCGGTCGGGCGACCGCGGTCCGGCTGGTAGCCGAAGGTGCGACGGTCTTCGCCGTCGACCGCGACGACGAGGGACTGGCGGCCACCCGGGAGCTGGTCGAGGATCCGGCGCGGCTGACCTGCCACACCGCCGATCTCTCCACCGAGGACGCCGTGGTGGCCGCGGCCGGCGCGGGCGTGGCGGAGCTGGGTCAGATCGACGTGCTGGCCAACGTCGCCGGGGCACTGCGCACCACGCCGATGACCGGCCTGGACCTCGACGACTACCGCTGGCTGTTCGCGATCAACCTGTTCGCGCCGGTCACGCTGTGCCGGGAGCTGTTGCCGCACGTTTCCGACCGCACCGGGGTCATCGTGCTGACGACGTCCACCGCGGCGACGAAGGCCCATCCGGGCATGACCGGTTACGCGGCGTCCAAGGGCGCGCTGCTGTCGTTCGCGGTGAGCTTGTCCGCCGAGCTGGCGCCGCGCCGCATCCGCGTGGTCCCGGTGTCGCCGGGCGGAGTGGCCACGCCGCTGACGATGGACAAGCAGCGGTTCCAGGGCATCGACGTCTCCTGGTACGCCCGCACGTACCCGCTGTGGGGCAAGCCGGGCAAGCCGGAGGACCTGGCCGCGGCGATCGCCTTCGCCGGCTCCGCCGACGGTGCCTACCTCAACGGGACGGAGTTCCGGCTCGACGGCGGTTCGCACGTGTGACCCCCGATGCCGAGGGCGCCGGACCGAGAATCAGGAAACCAGGAGCACACCGCCCAGCGATACGCCCGCGACCACGGTGGTGGAAGTCAGCGCGAGCAGCAGCGGACGCGGCCCGACCCGGCGGAGGGAGCTGAGCCGCACCCCGCAGCCCAGTGCGAACATGGCGGCGGACAGCAGGCCCACCTGAGCGGCTCGGGCCACGTCCAGCACCGCCTCGGGGACGATCCCGCTGGACCGGACCACCACCATGGCCAGGAAGCCGACGACGAACAGCGGCACCAGCGGCGGACGACGTTCTTCCGGCCCGCCGGCTGGCTGACGGCGCCGCTGCCAGCTCACCACCGCGATCACCGGGGCGAGCATCAGGACCCGCGCGAGCTTGACCACCACCGCCACCGTCAGCGCGCCTGCGCCCATCGCGCCGCCGGCCGCGACCACCTGGGCCACCTCGTGGATCGCGCCACCCGCCCACAGCCCACCGACGTGCTCGGACAGGCCCAGCCCGGCGGCGGTCAGCGGCACCAGCGGGATCATCAGCGTGCCGAAGAGCACGACCAGCGCGACGGCGGTGACGACCTCCTCCTCGTCGGCATCGACCACGCCGTCGACCGCGGCCACGGCGGCGGCGCCGCAGATCGAGAAGCCGCAGGCGATGAGCAGCCGCTGGGTGGGGCTGATGCCCAGGAGGCGGCCCACCAGCAGGGTCGAACCGATACCTCCCGCCACGATCACGGTGACCACTCCCAGCATCCCGGCGCCCAGCCCGAGGACGTCGCCGAACAGCAGCTGCAGGCCCAGGAGCACGATGCCCAGCCGCAGCAGCCGCTTCGCCGAGAAGGAGAGGCCCGGTTGCACCGTCGCAGGCAGCCGGACGACGTTCGCCATGACCACGCCCAGCACGATCGCGATCATCAGCACGCTCACCGACGGCACGGCGCGGTGCAGCACGGAGGACGCGGCCGCTGCGAAGGTGCAGAGAACGAGCCCGGGTAGCGCGCCCCACCACCCACTCGGCTCCGGCCGAGGGGCTGCGCGGTCCGGGCGACCGGCGCCGGGAGTGAGGGAAGACATGCCCTGATGCTGGTCCCGGCCTCTGGACGGCAGTAGTCCCCGGGCTGTCATGGGGCCATATGCTCGGGATATGACTGGGCATCGGGACTGGCCCGACCTGGCCCTGCTCGAGCTGCTGGTCAGCATCTCCGAGCACGGCAGCCTCGGCGCGGGCGCCCGCGCCGTCGGCATGGCGCAGCCCAACGCCAGCCGGGCCGTGGCCCGGTTCGAGCGGGGGAGCGGGGTGCGGTTGCTGCGACGGTCCCCGCGGGGGTCGACGCTCACCGCGGAGGGCGCGCTGGTCGTCGACTGGGCACGCGGCGTGCTCGACGCCGCGGAACGGCTGGGTGCCGGCATCGACGCGCTGCGGGCCGGCGCCGGTCCCGGGCTGAGCGTGGCCGCGAGCATGACCGTGGCCGAGTACCTCGTTCCGGCCTGGCTCACCGAGCTCCGGCGTCGCCACCCGGCGGTCCGCGTCGCCCTGGACGTGCAGAACTCCGCCGACGTCGCGGCAGGGGTCGGAGCCGGGAACTACGACATCGGCTTCGTGGAGTCGCCGGAGCTGCCTGGCGGCCTGCACCACCTGGAGGTGGGCCGTGACGAACTCGTCGTGGTGGTCCATCCCGGGCATCCGTGGGCGCAGCGGCGCGACCCGGTCACGTCGGCGGAACTCGCCGCGACCCCGCTGGTGGTGCGCGAGGCGGGCTCGGGCACCCGGACGGCGCTGGAGGCAGCGCTGGGCGGCGCCGGTACCACGGTGGCCCCGGCGCTGGCCCTCACCAGCAATGCGGCGGTGCGGCTCAGCGTGCTGACCGGGGGACCGCCGGCGGTGCTGAGCGCACTGGCCGTCGACGCCGCGCTGGCCTCCGGCGAGCTGCACCGGGTGCCGGTCGCGGGAGTCGATCTGGAGCGGCGGCTGACCGCGGTGTGGATCGGACCGCGCCAGCTCACCGGCCTGGCCGGCGATCTGGTGCAGATCGCCGAGCGCAGCTCCGGTAGGGCTCCGGGCTGACCGGCGGCGCCGGTGGGATCAGCGACCCATCAGGCGCTGGTGGTGGGCGTGCGCCCGGCTGACCAGCTCGGCGCGGTCCATGCCGCTGCGCTTGGCGGCGACCGCCTCGTTGCCGCCCGCGATCCACACCGGCCCGTGAGGCAGCTGCTCCAGGCCCTCCCGGGCGACGTCCTCCGGTTCGGCGACGTTGAGGCCCGGGATGGAGAAGTCCAGCCCGGCCCGCTCCATCGCCGGTGTCCGGGTCACCCCGAGGACGAGCTCGAGCACGTGCACGCCGTGCTCGCGCAGCTCGAGCCACAGCCCCTCGGCGAACACCCGGCTGAACGCCTTGACCGCCGAGTAGATGCTCATGTCCGCGGTGCCCATGTAGCCGGCCAGCGAGCCGACCAGCACGATCCCGCCCCGGCCACGCTCGCGCATGAGCGCGCCGAAGTGGTGGGTCAGGGCCAGCTGTGCGGCGATGTTGAGGTCGATGACGCCCTGGATGCGATCGAGCTCACCGGTCACGAACTCGTGTCCGTAGGAGTTGGCGCCGGCGTTGAAGATGAGCAGCCCGACCTCGACGTCGTCGGTGGCCTCCCGGATGGCCTTGACCGCGCCCGGATCGAGCAGGTCCAGCTCGAGGGTGCGTACCGTCACGCCCTTCGCCCGTACCGCGTCAGCGGTCTCGGCGAGAGGCCCGGGCTTGCGGGCGATGAGCAGCAGGTTGATCCCGGCGTCCGCGAGCTGGTGTGCGAACGAGGCGCCCACGCCCTCGGAGCCACCGGCGATGACCGCCCAGGGGCCGTACGTCTGGTTGTCGATCACGATGTCGCCTCTCAGCTGGATCGGCCGTGCTGCGCGTCGCGTCGGTCGATCCGTGAGGACTGACCGGCGCGAGGCGTGTCACGGAGTTGAGGTGGCGCTCAGGATTCGGCGTCGGGAACGGGGAGCAGGCCTTCGACGGCGGCGCCCCGGATCGAGGCGCGCAGCTCCGAGCAGTTCTCGAAGAAGTTGCTGTTGGGCCCCGAGCCGGGCTGTGCTGAGCGCCGCTCCACGCACGCGGCGACGGCGTCGGCGTCCCACTGGACACTGGTCTGCTGCCAGCTGCTCTTCCGCACCTGCACCTGCGCCGAGCAGCGGCGGCACCGAACCGGCCGCATCGGGGCGTCGAGCAGCCGGTTGTCCGGTCGCACCGCCATCAGACCGGCTGACCCGCTGCCCAGGCAGCCGGCGTGTCCTCGGCGGCGGCGCGGCGGGCGAGGTTCTCCTCGACCTCCCGGCGCCACGCCTCGTTGGGCTTGGTGGTGTCCATCTCGTACTCGAACCGCTCGACCATCTCCGGCGTGACGTCGGCGACGTCGACGTAGAACTGCTCGTACCAGCGTCGCAGCTGGTAGACCGGGCCGTCCTCCTCGCAGAGCAGCGGATTGTCGATCCGGGTCTTGTTCTTCCAGATCTCCACGTCCTGCTCGAAGCCCTGCCGGATGAAGTCGCCCGTCCCGATGGCCAGCTTCTCGGCGGCGTCGCCGGGCAGGTGCTCCGAACGCTTGACGATCACGCCGTACTGCAGGACGAACGAGTTGGCGTCGATGGGGTAGTGGCAGTTGATCAGCACGGACTCGAGGTCCATGTTGTCGTAGTGGTAGGTCAGGTCGTCGATCATGAACGACGGTCCGTGGTAGGCGGCCACCGACGTGTTGCCGATCAGCTTGGGCTGCCCCTCCTTGGCCGGTGGGCGAACGTCCTCCCGCCCGACGCCGTTCTGGATCTGCGTGGCGACCGGACCCTCGAAGATCGTCTTGAAGTAGGTCGGGAACGAGCCGTGCACGTAGAAGAAGTGCGCCATGTCGACGATGTTGTCGATGACCTCACGGCAGTTGGTGTTCACCACGGTGTAGTACCAGCGCCAGTCGGTCCACTCGTCACTGGTCGCGCCCTCGATGCGCGGGATCGTGACGTCGGCCGGCGGGGGGTTGCCTTCCGGGTCGTTCCAGACGAAGAGCATCCCGTCCTGCTGCAGGGTCGGCCAGGCAGCCGTCCGCGCCCGCAGGGGCACCCGCCGGCTGTAGGGGATCTGCTTGCACTTGCCATCGCCGCCCCAGCGCCAGTCGTGGAACGGGCAGGCGACCTCGTTGCCCTTCACGGTCCCCTGCGACAGGTCGCCACCCATGTGCCGGCAGTAGGCGTCGAGGACGTTGACGGAGCCGTCCTCGCCCTGGAAGACGACGAGCTTCTGCCCGAACGCCTGGATGGAGTGCGGCTTGCCGTCGGCGAAGTCGCGGATCAGCCCGAGGCAGTGCCAACCACGCGCAAAACGTGTCGGTGCCGCCTCGGCCTCGATGCGGCGGATCTCGTCCATGTCCTGCACAGCGGTCATTGCCCGACCATCCCCTCGAGTGCTGGTGCTCGAGCGCCAACGTAGGTCGGGTGCCACGGCACGGGGTGGCGCGTCTCACTCATCGGAAAGGCCACGAGCCGGAGCCGCGCCACGGCGCACCATCGGGTCCGTGCCACGCATCGACGCGCGAGGAGGAACCGGGATGAGCGACACCGGAGGGACGACGGTGCACGCCCGGGTGGCCGCGCTGCTGCCCGGCATAGCCGATCGCGCCGCGGCGGCGGAGGAGGCCTGCCGGGTGTCCGACGAGACGATGGCCGAACTGGGTGACGCGGGTGTCTTCCGCATGCTGCAGCCCAAGCGCTACGGCGGCGCGGAGTGCGACCCCACCGAGTTCTTCCGGGTGGTGCGGGCGGTTGCGGGCGCATGCGGCTCCACCGGCTGGGTCACCTCGGTCGTCGGGGTCCACCCCTGGCAGCTCGCGCTCTTCCCGGAAGGCGCCCAGGACGACGTCTGGGGCCCCGATCCGGACACCCTGGTCGCATCCAGCTACGCACCGGTCGGGCGCCTCACCGAGGTCGACGGTGGCTACCAGCTGACCGGGCGGTGGAGCTTCTCCTCCGGTTGCGACCACGCCGGCTGGGCTCTGCTCGGAGCCCTGGTCGTCGGCGTCCACGGCCGGCCGCTGGACTTCCTCACCGTGCTGGTGCCCCGCACGGACTTCGTGGTGCACGACGTCTGGGACGTGATGGGGCTGCGCGGGACCGGCAGCAACGACATCGAGGTGGCCGGCGCATTCGTGCCGGAGCACCGGGTGCTGCGCAACTTCGAGCACTCCCAGCTGCGCGGCCCGGGGCAGCGCGCCAATCCCGGCCCGCTGTACCGGATGCCCTTCGGTGCGGTGTTCGCCTCGGCGGTCACCTCTCCGCTCCTCGGCGCGGTGCAGGGTTGCTACGACTCCTACGTCGCCACGATGCGCGACCGTGTGCGCCTGTCGCTGGGCGGTGGCCGGTTCGCCGAGGACCCGTTTGCCCAGGTCGCCGTCGCCCGGGTGGCCTCGGAGATCGACGCGGCCACGTTGCAGATGGACCGCAACATGAGCGAGCTGCACCGGCAGGCGGCCGCGGCGGAGGGCATCCCGATGGAGCTGCGACTGCGCACCCGCCGCGATCAGGTGCGGGCCACCGAGCGCTCCCTCGCGGCCGCGGACCTGCTCTTCAAGACCGCCGGCGGCAACTCGCTGCGGAGGGGGAACCCGATCGAGCGTGCCTGGCGCGACGTGCATGCCGGCAGCGTGCACGTGGCCAACGACGTCGAGCGCACGCTCGCCCTCTACGGCAAGGGCGCTTTCGGCCTGGCGGTGGAGGACAACCTCATCTGAGACCGAACGGCCCCGGCTCCACCTGGGAACCGGGGCCCGCCGTCCGACGGCGGCATCGGGATCAGAGCGCCCCCGTCATGTCCCGTACGGCGAGGGAGCTGAACACCATGGCGGTCCCGATCGGGACGCCGGGGCCGGGGTAGACAGGCCCCGCCATGGAAGCGCTGGTGTTGCCGGCGGCGTAGAGCCCGGGGATCGCGTCGCCGTCGGCGCGCAGCACCCGGGCGTGCGCGTCGGTGCGCAGCCCACCCTTGGTGCCGAGATCGCTCAGGACCAGGCGGGCGGCGTAGTACGGCGCGGTGTCCACCGGGACCAGGCAGGGGTTGGGGCCGTCGCCGGCAGCGAAGAACCGGTCGTAGGGGTCGTCGCCGCGCGCGAAGTCCTCGTCGACGCCGGCGGCCGCGAACCCGTTGAAGCGGTCGACCGTGGCGGTCAGCGCAGCCGCCGGGACGCCCATCTGCCGGGCCAGTTGCTCGATCGTCCCGGCGCGCACCCAGGTGCCGGCGGCGAGGTGCACGTCGGCCGGCAGCGGGGGCAGCGAGATGGCCGGCAGCTCTCCGCCGGTCCGGGAGTCGAAGATCAGCCAGGACGGCACGCGATCCGGGGCGGCCGCCATCTGCCGCCCCATCCGGTCGTACGGCAGGGACTCGTCGGCGTACCGGTGGCCGTGGCCGTCGACGATCAGCCCGCCGCGGAATCCGAGCGTGAAGGCGGCCGAGCCATCGGGGTGCAGGATCCCGGGGCAGAACCACGCCTGGTCGAGCAGGTCGGTGGCCGCGCCCAGCGCGACCGCCGCGCCGATCGGCTCTCCGGCTGCGGCCTCCGCCGGGGCCATCGACCACTCGGCCGCGCCCGGTACCCCGTGCGCGGCGCGCATGGCCGTGTTCCGCTCGAAGCCGCCGGCCGCCAGCAGCACGCCGCGTCGGGCGCGCACCTCCACCGGGCCGTCGGCGGTCAGGGCCACGACGCCGACCACGCGGCCGTCATCGGTGAGCAGGCCGGTCACACGCGCTCCCGTGCGGATGTTCCCGCCCGCGCGGACGTAGGCCAGCAGCAGCCTCCCGATCAGCGCCCGTCCCTGGCTCAGAGGCGCCGAGCGCGCGTGGTCCCGACCGGCCCGGTCCCGGTCCACGGGCGGACGGACCAGCGCGGCGAGCTCGCCCAGCTCCGCGGCGGGCAGGTCGAGAGGGTTGATGGCCCGCCCGGCGTCCATCCGGCCCGGGGCGGCGAAGTAGTCGGGGAAGGGTCGCCACTCGAAGGCGATCGCGGGGTCGCGCTCGAGGAACTCGACCAGCGCCGGCGCGTGCTCGACGAACGCATCCTGGTGGGCAGCGGTGCCCTCCCCGATCAGCGCCCGCAGGTAGGTCCGTGCCGCCTCGGAGGAGTCGCCGATCCCGGCGCGCTCCTGCACCTGCGTGCCAGGCAGCCAGCACGCAGCGCCGGAGTAGGCCGAGGTGCCGCCCAATCGGTCCGTGGCCTCGAGGACGACGACGGACCGTCCTCGAGCAGCTGCCACGAACGCTCCGGTCAGCGCCCCGGCCCCGGATCCCACGACGACCACGTCGTACTCGCTCTCCTGCGCACCGGTCCCTGCATCCTGCCCGTCCACCCGTGCCTCCTCCGCGCGCCGCCCGCTCCGAGGCACTCAACCGGCGCTCGTCACCCGTCGGAGGCACGATCCCGTTCAGCGGTACGGCGGCTGGCGGGGGATGCGGTGCCGGTCAGTATCATTTCAATCGTCCATGTCCCGACATCGCGAGGTAACAGTGCCCAGGATCGCCGAGGCCCGGGAGGCAGCCGAGCCGACCTCGCCGAGTCAGAAGGCGCGGCACCGACGCATCCTCCGAGCGGCAGCGGACCTCGCTGCCGCCAAGGGGCTGGACGAAGTGCAGATGCACGACGTGGCCAAGGAGGCCGGTGTCGCCATCGGCACCCTCTACCGGTACTTCCCGTCCAAGACCTACCTCTTCTCCGCCGTCATGGCCGAGCAGATCGACCTCCTCGATGCCCGGATCTCGCCGCCGCGTCCAGGACAGGCCCCCGAGGAAGCGGTCTACGACGTGCTGGTCACCGCGACCCGCCAGCTCTTCCACCGGCCGACCCTGGCCCAGGCGCTGCTGCAGGCGCAGAACTCCGCCCACGCCGCCCGGGTGCCGGAGGCGGCCCGCAGCGACCGCACCACGCAGAACCTGCTCCTTCGCGCGCTCGGGGCATCAGAGCCGACTGCGCAGGACATCACCGCGGTCTGGCTGGTCATGCAGTGCTGGTACGGCCTGCTCACCTCCGCGCTCAACGGCCGCACCTCGCTCCCGGACGCCGAGGCCGATCTCCGGGTCGCCTGCCGGCTGCTGCTCGCCGGGCGCGGCTCGGTACGGGCGGACGCCGAGCTCCCGATGACCGGGAACACCCCACCCGCGGCCGAGCTGGTCGGTTAGCGTCCGCCTCTCGCCGAGCGACGCGAGGGAGACAGGCGCAGCCATGGAGCACGAGATCGTCCGCGACAGGTTCACCGGCACCGCCGTGCTGCTCACCGGCGCCGGCTCGGGCATCGGCCGCGCGACCGCGGTGCGACTCGTCGCCGAGGGCGCCGAGGTGTTCGCGGTCGACGTCAGCGAGGACGGCCTGGCGGCCACCGTCGCGGCGGCATCCGGGCCGGGGCGGATACTCCCGCATGTCGCCGACGTCTCCGACGAGGCCGCCGTCGTGGCCGCCGTGAGTGGCGCTGTCGCCGCGCTGGAGAAGCTGGACGCGCTGGTCAACGTGGCCGGCATCCACCGGACCACGCCGATCGGGACCCTGGCCGTCGAGGACCTGCGAGCCCTGTTCGACGTCAACGTCGTCGGCACGGCGCTGTTCTGCCGCGAGGCGCTGCGCCACCTGCCCGCGGGCGGCGTGATCGTCAACACGGCATCGTCGTCGGCCAGCCACGGCAACCCGTACATGACGGCGTACTCGGCGACCAAGGGAGCGGTGCTCGCGTTCTCGCTGAGCCTGGCCTCGGAGGTGATCGGCCGCGGCATCCGCGTCCTGGTCGTCTCCCCGGGCTCGACCGCCACCCCGCTGACCGCCGGCGTGCAGTTCGAGGGCCTGGACGCGCGCTACTACTCCCGGATCGTCTCGCCCATGGGAACCGGCCGGCCCGAGCAGATCGCCGCGACGATCGCCTTCGCCGCGTCGCGCGACGCCTCCTACCTCACCGGCGTGGACCTGCGGGTCGACGGCGGGTCGCACATCTGATCGCCCGCTGACGAACCCCCAGGAGACCCATGTCCCGCCGCATCGCCGTCACCGGTTCCGCCTCCGGCATCGGCCAGGCCCTGGCCCAGCAGCTCACCGAGGCGGGCGACACCGTCATCGGCATCGACCTGAAGGACGCCGACGTCTGCGCCGACCTGGGCACGTGCACCGGGCGTGCCCATGCCGTCGAGGCGGTGCTCGAGCGGTGCGGGGGAGTGCTCGACGGGCTGGTCGCCTGCGCCGGCATCAACACCCCGTCCCCGGCACTGGTGAGCGTCAACTTCTTCGGCGTCACCGCGCTGGCCGAGGGGCTGCGGCCGGCGCTGGCCGCCGCGCCCGCTCCGCGTGCCGCCGTCGTCGGGTCGATCTCCGGCACCCAGCAGGTCGACGTGGAGGTCGTCGCAGCCTGCCTGGCCGACGACGAGGCGGCCGCCCTCGCCCGGGCCGAGGTGGTGATGGGGGAGGGGCCGCAGAGGCTGTACCCCTCGTCGAAGGCGGCCCTGGCCCAGTGGGTGCGGCGGGACTGCGTCACGCCGGAGTGGGCCGGCGCGGGCATCCCGCTGAACGTCGTCGCACCCGGCGTGGTGCGCACCCCGATGAGCGCCGCGCTGTTCGCCGACGAGCGGATGAAGCAGGTCATGGACCGCGCGGTGCCCATGCCGTTGAACGGCTACGCCGGCCCCGAGGTGATCGCCGAGGCGCTGAGCTGGCTGATCGGTCCGGCGAACACGCACATGACGGGCCAGGTGCTCTACGTCGACGGCGGCGCGGAGGTCAGTCTGCGGGGCCCGGCCGTCTTCTGACCAGCTCGCCGGGAAGCTCCGAGCAGCGGAAGGGCCCCTGCCGCCGACGGTGGCAGGGGCCCTTCCGGTGGACGGGGTCAGCGGGAGGCGGCCACGTTCTGGACGCCGGTGGTGTCGAGCCGGGCGATGTCGTAGGCGGAGAAGGTCTGCTGCGGGCTGCGACCGGTGAAGTACCCGGTCAGCTGCTCGTCGAGCTCCTCGACGGTGAACGTGCCGTCGGCAGCGGTGAACTTCTTCTCCACGGTGGGCGGGGCCAGCAGAGCCACGAAGTCGCCGTAGACGACGAAGACCTGGCCGCTGATGCCCTGCGAGGCGGGGGAGGCGAGGTAGCCGACCAGCGTGCCGACCCGCTCGGGCGCGAGGATGTCCAACCCGTCGCCGGTGGCCGCCTCGGCGAAGACGCCGTCGGTCATGCCGGTGCGCGCACGCGGGCAGATCGCATTGGCGGTGACGCCGTAGCGGGACAGCCCCTGGGAGGTCGAGAGGGTGAGCGCGACGATCCCGGCCTTGGCCGCGGAGTAGTTGGCCTGGCCGGCAGACCCGAAGAGGAACGCCTCGGACGCGGTGTTGACCACCCGCCCGTACACCGGGCCGCCGGTGGCCTTCGACGCCTGCCGCCAGTGCACCGCGGCGGCACGCGACACCGAGGCGTGGCCTTTGAGGTGCACCCGGATGACGTCGTCCCACTGCTGCTCGGACAGGTTGAACAGCATGGTGTCGCGGGTGATCCCGGCGTTGTTGACGACGATGTCCAGGCTGCCGAAGGAGTCGACGGCGGCCTGCACCAGTTGCTCGCCCAGGCTCCAGTCGCCGACGTCGCCGGTCACCGCGACGGCCTTGCGGCCGAGCGCCTCGACCTCTGCGACGACGTCGTGCGCCGCCGAGCCGACATCGTTGACGACGACGTTCGCGCCGCGGGCGGCCAGGGCGAGCACCTCCGCGCGGCCGAGACCCGCGCCGGCCCCCGTGACGACGGCCGTGCGGCCCTCCAGGCTGGTCGTTTCGTTCACCGGGCTACTCCTCTTCCAGCGGCCACCGACAGGTGCGGCCGCCGCACGTGACGGACGTTCGACTGCGCCCGCCGGGCGGGCTGCCGGCGGAGCGTAGGGCGGTCCCGGAGCCACGTGTCCTGCGTCGTTCCGCTGGCTGGGATGGGCGCGGAGCCGGAACCCGAGGCCGGGCTGCCGCGTGCCGGTGGCCGGGACGGGACCGTTGCACCCGGTGAGAATTCATTCTAGTTTGGGACCGAGTCGGACAACCGCGCACGAGCAACCCAGGAGAACGTCATGGCCCAGGCCGTCATCGTCGACGCCGTCCGTACGCCCGTCGGCCGTCGGCGCGGTGCCCTGTCGGGGGTGCACCCGGCCGAGCTGCTCGGCATCGCGCAGAAAGCGTTGGTCGGGCGCAACGGCCTCGACCCGGCGATCGTCGGGCAGGTCGTCGGTGGCTGCGTGACCCAGGCGGGGGAGCAGTCCAACAACGTCACCCGCAACGCCTGGCTCCACGCCGGTCTGCCCTACTCCGCCGCCTGCACCAGCATCGACTGCGCGTGCGGCTCCTCGCAGCAGGCGGTGCACCTGGTCGCCGGGCTCATCGCCGCAGGCACCATCGACGTCGGCATCGGCTGCGGCGTCGAGGCCATGAGCCGGGTCTTCCTCGGCTCCGCGCTGGCGCCGGGCACCGGCAGCCCGGCTCCCGACGGCTGGACCCTCGACATGCCCGACCAGTTCACCGCCGCCGAGCGGATCGCGGCGAAGCGCGGGATCACCCGCGAGCAGGCCGACGCGCTCGGTCTCGCCTCGCAGCAGAAGGCCGCCCGCGCCTGGGCCGAGGACCGCTTCGCCGGCCAGATCGTCCCGGTGACCGCGCCGGTCATGGGTGAGGAGGAGCCGACCGGCGAGACCGCCGTCGTCACCCGTGACCAGGGGCTGCGCGAGACCACCGCCGAGAAGCTGGCCTCGCTGAAGTCGGTGCTGCCCGACGGCATCCACACCGCCGGCAACTCCTCGCAGATCAGCGACGGTGCAGCTGCGGTGCTGCTCATGAGCGAGGACCGCGCACGAGCGCTGGGTCTGCGGCCGCGCGCGCGGATCATCGCCTCCGGCATGGTCGGTTCCGACCCCTACTACCACCTGGACGGGCCGGTCGAGGCCACCGCGCACGTGCTCGACCGTGCCGGCATGAAGCTCGACGACGTCGACCTGGTCGAGATCAACGAGGCGTTCGCCTCGGTGGTGCTCTCCTGGGCGCAGGTCCACGGCGCCGACATGGACAGGGTGAACGTCAACGGCGGCGCGATCGCGCTGGGTCACGCGGTCGGCTCGACCGGCGCGCGGCTGATCACGCAGGCGGTCAACGAACTCGAGCGGGCCGACAAGTCGACCGCGCTGGTCACCATGTGCGCCGGCGGGGCCCACTCGACGGCAACCATCCTCGAGCGGATCTGACGCGGTGCCCATCGATCTGGACACAGCGCTGTCGGCCGAGCCGAGCGTCCGCGAGGCCTGCTGGACCACCCGCGACGTGCTTCTCTACCACCTCAGCCTCGGTGCCGGGGGGCATGCGGGCACCGATCCCGAGCTGCGCTACACGTTCGAGCGGGATCTGCAGGTTCTCCCGACGTTCGCCATGGTCGCCGGTCAGGGCGTCTCGGCCGGTGAGCTGCCACCGATGGCGATGTCCATGCCCGGTGTCGACATCGACCTGCGCCGGATCCTGCACGGCGGGCAGTCGCTGACGGTGCACCGGCCGATCCCCGCGTCAGGCACGGCCACGGTGAGTTCACGCGTGGCGAACGTCTGGGACAAGGGCAAGGCCGCGGTGATCGAGCTGGAGCAGGCGGCGGTCGCCGGCGACGGCGCCCCGCTGTGGACGACGACCATGCAGATCTGGGCCCGCGGCGAAGGCGGTTTCGGCGGGGAGCCGGGCCCCGATGTGGCCAGGTCGCAACCCGACCGGGCGCCCGACGTCGTCCTGGACTCCGTGACGACGCCGCAAACGGCGCTGCTCTACCGGCTCAACGGCGACCTCAACCCGCTGCACGCCGATCCGGCGTTCGCCGCGCAAGCCGGCTTCGAGCGGCCCATCCTGCACGGCCTGGCCTCTTTCGGGCTGGTGGCTAAGTCGCTCGTCGACGGGCTGCTCGACGGGGACGCCACCCGGCTGACCGGGCTGTCGGTGCGTTTCGCCGGCTCGGTTTACCCTGGCCAGTCCATCCGGACCAGCGCCTGGCGGGACGGGAACGACGTCCTGCTGACGTCGGTGTGCCCGGAGCGCGACGATGCGCCGGTGCTCACGCACGCGACCGCCTCGGTGCGGCCGTGAGCTCAGAGGCGGCCGCCCGGCAGCGGCCGCGGCTCACCGCCACGCCGGACAACGCCGGCGTGGACGCCGCTGTCGCGGCGGCTCGCCGGGTGGTCACAGCGCTGCTGCACGCCGGTGGCAACAGCGCCGCGGAGATGCAGGACGTGGCGGCCCGTCTCGACGCCGTCGCAGATCACCTCGAGCAGCACGCCCCACCCATGGCCGATCGAATGGTGGACATGTGGGCCGGCGAAGGGGTGACCCGGCACGACCCGGTGACCGGGCCCGAGAACGCCATCGCCCCGCCGCTGGCGCTGGCCGGCCGTGACGACGGCGCCATCGAGGGCACCACGACGCTGGGCCTGCCCTACCAGGGGCCGCCCGGCTTCGTGCACGGCGGGGTCTCTGCCTTGCTGCTCGACCACACCCTCGGTGTGGCCAACCACTGGGCCGGCCCGTCAGGGATGACGGCCGAGCTGACGCTGCGCTACCACCGGACCACGCCGTTGTTCCAGCCGCTCACCGTGACCGGCCGTCAGGTGTCGGTGGACGGGCGCAAGATCCGGACCGAGGGCACCATCACCGCCGGCGGCGAGATCTGCGTCAGTGCGGAGGGGCTGTTCATCACGAAGCAGATACCCCGCCCGCAGTGAGGGTGGCCGGTCAGCCGGCGGGCCGGCGCAGGCCGTGGAGGAAGAGGTCGATCAGCAGGTCGGCGAACTCCTCGGTGGAGAAGTCCTTCCGGTTCGGCCAGTGCATGGTCGCCCAGAGCGTGTCGCGCAGGGCGCGGTAGAAGACCTCGGGTGGCACGTCCCCGCGGAAGGTGCCGTCGGCGATGCCCGCCTCCAAGGCCTCCAGCCAGTGGCTCCGTACGGCGCGGGATGCGCTGTCGACCGGCTCGAGCAGGCCGCGGTCGCGCAGGTACTGGCGGTCGTTCTGGTACATCGCCGTCGGGTGCGGGTGCTCCTCGATCACGGCCAGCGTCTCGTGCACCAGTCGGCGCACCGTCTCCTCAGGCGTACCGGCTTGCCGAGCGACCTCTGCGAAGCGGCGCTGGATGTCCTCCATGAAGGCCCTCAGCACCTCGCCCACGATGGCGTCCTTGGAAGGGAAGTGGTGGTACAGGCTGCCGGACAGCACCCCGGCGGCCTCGCCGATGTGCCGGACCGTCGTCGCCGCCACGCCACGCGTCGCGAACAGCTCCGCCGAGCGTGCCAGGATGGCTGCGCGCCGGTCCCCGGGTGCCTGAAGGCTCTCCTGCCGCGCTCCGATCTCGGCCACCGCCAGTCCCTTCCGCGTTGTCCGCTGCCGGTTCGGCCGGCGACCGAGCCGGTCCCGCCGAGTGGGACTCGGGGGCTTGTCGTCCACGTCTCCCATTAGCGTACCAAGCGCTTGCTAGATACAGCGGAAGGGGACGGCGTGACGGCAGGGAGCAGCACGGAGGCGCAGGCCGGCCTGGCCGAACAACTGACCGGCTTCGTAGGCATGGAGGCCGAGCCGCCGCGCGTGGCACGGTATGCGGTCAACGAGGCGATGGTCCGCAACTGGGTCGAGGCGCACGACGACCGCAATCCCGTCTACGTGGACCAGGCCCGGGCTCGCGAGACCGGTCGGCAGGGGATCGTCTGCCCGCCGGCGATGATCTCCACCTGGGTGATGGCCGGTTATCGGCGGTGGCGGGAGGTCCACCGGCTGCGGAGTGAGGGGATCGTCGAGGACTTCGCCTACTCGCGGCTGCTGAACCTGCTCGACCAGGCCGGCTACACCTCGGTGGTCGCCACCAACGTGGAGCAGGAGTACCACCGCGAGCTGCACCCGGGCGACCACGTGACCGCACACTTCACGATCGAGTCGATCTCGCCGGTCAAGCGCACGGCGCTCGGCGAGGGCTGCTTCCTCACCCTGCACAAGAAGTACGTGGACCAGGCCGGCGACCTCCTCGTGGAGGAGCGGTTCCGGCTGCTTCGTTTCAAGCCCAAGGCCGCGGAGCCGGCGGCCGGGGAGGACAAGGCATGAGCGACCGCAGTCAGGATGGCCCGCGCACCTCCGTGCCGCGGTTGATCATCACGCAGGACAACGAGTTCTGGTTCACCGCCGCGCGTGAGGGGCGGCTGGAGATCCAGCGCTGCGGGGAGTGCCGAACTCTCCGCCACCCGCCCGCGCCGTCGTGCCCGCGGTGCCGTTCCTTCGTGTGGGACACCGTCGAATCCAGCCGCCGCGCCACCCTGCACAGCTACACGGTCATCCACCACCCCCCGGACCCGGCCTTCGAGTACCCGCTGGCCGTCGGCCTGGTGGACCTGGAGGAGGGCACCCGCCTGGTCGCCGACATCGCCGGGATCCCGCACGAGGAGCTGACGCCGGGCATGGAGCTGGAGGTGGGCTTCGCCGAGCACGCGCACGGCGACGTCCTCCCGCAGCTGCGCCGTCCCTCGGGAGGTGCCGCGTGAGCGAGCTGGTGAGCGCACCCGGAATCACCGTGAGCTTTCCCGACTGCCAGGTGGGTGCGCAGCTGCCCGCCCTGGACCTGCCGCTGGACCGGACGACGATCGTGGCGACCGCGATCGCCTCGCAGGACTTCGAGGACGTGCACCACGACCCGGGCAAGGCCCAGGAGCGCGGCACTCCCGACATCTTCATGAGCATCAACTCGACCAACGGCTTCATCGACCGGTACGTCACCGACTGGTCCGGGCCGGCGGCCCGCATCACCCGCGTCGGGCTGCGGCTGGGGGTCCCGAACTTCCCCGGCGACACCATGCGGCTCACCGGTGAGGTCACCGGCGTCGACGGCGACGCCGTGACGCTCCGGGTGCTCGGTTCGAACGACCGCGGCGTGCACGTGACCGCCGAGGTGACGCTGGTCCCGACAGGAGGGAACGCACGATGACCGACGGTGGGTTCAGCGGCAAGGCCGCGATCGCCGGCATCGGCGCCACCGAGTTCTCCAAGAACTCCGGGCGCAGCGAGTGGCGGCTGGCCTGCGAGAGCGTGCTCGCCGCCCTCGACGATGCCCAGATCGGCGTCGAGGAGGTGGACGGGTTCGCGCTGTTCACCATGGAGACCAACCCGGAGATAGCCGTCGCGCGCGCGCTCGGCATCCCGGAGCTGACCTTCTTCAGCCGTATCCCGCACGGCGGCGGTGGCGCCTGCGCGCCCGTGCAGCAGGCCGCGCTGGCCGTGGCCAGCGGCGTCGCCGACGTGGTCGTCGTCTACCGCGCCTTCAACGAGCGCTCGGGGCACCGCTTCGGCGCCGGCCCGCCGCCGTTCGCGTACACGGCCAACACCGACCAGGAGTACCGCAACTGGATCAACCCCTACGGGCTGCTGACCCCGGCCCAGCAGGAGGCATTCCTGGCGCGGCTCTACATGGAGAGGTACGGCGCCACCAGTGCCGACTTCGGTCAGATCTCGGTGCTGTCCCGCAAGCACGCGGCGAACAACCCCAAGGCCTGGTTCCACGGGCGGCCGATCACCCTGGAGGAGCACCAGAACTCCCGGATGATCGCCGACCCGCTGCGGCTGCTGGACTGCTGCCAGGAGAGCGACGGGGGCCAGGCGCTCGTCATCGTCAGCACCGAACGGGCCCGGGACCTGCCGCACCCGCCGGCGGTGATCTCCGCCGCGGCCCAGGGCGTGGGTCCGCAGCAGATCTCGATGAGCAGCTACTACCGCGAGGACATCGACCGGATGCCCGAGGTGGAGCTGGTGGCGCGGCAGATGTGGCGCCAGGCCGGGATCGGGCCCGACCAGGTCGATGCGGCGATCCTCTACGACGCGTTCACGCCCATGGTGCTGCTGCAGCTGGAGGAGTACGGCTTCTGCGGCCGCGGCGAGGCGAAGGACTTCATCGCCGAGGGCAACCTCGAGCTCGACGGCCGGCTGCCGGTCAACACCCACGGGGGCCAGCTCGGCGAGGGCTACATCCACGGCGTCAACGGCATCGCCGAGGGCGTCCGGCTGGTGCGCGGCACCTCGGTCAACCAGCCGGCCAAGGCGATCGACACCGTGCTGGTGACGGGTGGCTCACCGGTGCCGCACAGCGCCCTCGTCCTGACCGCCGACCACTGACCCATCCCAAGGAGTTCTGATGACCGAGACAGTGCGGACCGGGGACCCGGCCGACCGCATCACCTATGCGCGCGCCACCCACGGCGAGGAGGAGATCCGGGCCGTCGTCGACGTCCTGCGCAGCGGCCACCAGGGGTTGCGCATCGGCAGGAACGTCCACGAGATGGAGACCCGGGTCGCCGCGCTGAGCGGCAAGGCGCTGGGCGCGATGTGCAACTCCGGGTCCTCCGGCCTCTACCTGGCCGTCGAGCTGCTCGGGCTGCCCGAGGGCAGCGAGGTCATCACCTCGCCGCTGACCTTCTCCACCGATGTGGCCCCGATCGTGCGGGCCGGGCTGGTGCCGGTCTTCGTCGACGTGGAACCGGCGACCTTCAACGTCGACGTGGCCGCCATCGAGGAGATGGTCACCGACCGCACCCGGGCGATCCTGATGCCGAACCTGGCCGGCAACTGCCCGGACTGGGACGCCATCCGCGAGATCGCCGACCGGCACGGTCTGAAGGTCATCGAGGACTCCTGCGACGCCCTCGGGCCCAGGCTGCGCGGCACCCCCACCGGTGCGCGCGCCGACATCAGCGTCACCAGTTTCTCGATGGCGCACATCATCACCTGCGCCGGCACCGGCGGGATGGTGCTGGTCGACGACGAGGAGACCCGTGACCGGGCACTCCTGCTGCGCCGGTGGGGTCGTCGGTCCGAGCCGAACCTGTTCGGTTCCTCGGGGACCGGGCGGGTGTTCCGCGAGAACCTCGACGGCGTCGACTACGACAACGACTTCATCTTCGACGTGCTGCCGTGGAACTTCGAGCCCTCCGAGCTGGGCGCGGCCTACGGGGTCGTGCAGCTCGACAAGCTGGAGGCCAACTACAAGCGCCGCAAGGAGCTGTTCGCCGCCTACACCGCGGCCTACGGCGCCTACCCGGAGTTCTTCACCACCCCGGTGGAGACCCCGGAGCTGGACACCGCCTGGCTCTGCTACCCGGTGATGATCAACGCCGACGCCCCGTTCACCCGCAGCGAGCTGCAGGAGGCGATCGAGGGTGACGGCATCGACACCCGCACGGTGTGGAGCGGCAACATCACCCGGCACCCGATGATGGCCGGCGTCGAGCACCGCACGCCCGAGCGCGGCCTGCCCGAGGCCGACGCGGTCTTCGCCCGCGGCATGACCCTGGGCATGAGCCACGGCCTCGGTGACGCGGAGGTGGCGCGGATCAGCGACAGCATCCACCGGTTCGCCGCCCGGTACCGATGAGCCGACGGTTCACCGGGCAGCGGGCACTGGTGACCGGCGCCAGCCGCGGCATCGGCGCCGGTGTCGCCGAGCGGCTGGCCGCCGAGGGCGCCGACGTGCTCATCACCGCCCGCACGCTCGAGCAGCACGACTCCCTCAGCGGGACGCTGAGGGAGACCGCCGAGCGGCTGTCGCGCTACGGAACGCGGGTGGAGGTGCTCGTCGCCGACCTCAGCGATCCCGAGGACGTCGCCGGCATCGTCCCGGCCGCGGTCGAGCGGCTCGGCGGCCCGGTCGACGTCCTGGTCAACAACGCCGCGGCGGCGATCTACCAGCCACTGGCGGACTACCCGCTACGGCGCCGGCTGCTTTCCTTCCAGGTCAACGTGCACGCTCCGCTGGAGCTCATGCAGGGGGTGATCCCGGGCATGCGCGAGGCCGGTCGCGGCTGGATCGTCAACGTCTCCAGCGCCAGTGCCCGGCTCTCGGCCGGCCCGCCGTTCTCGGTGCACCCGCCCGGCTCGGCGATGGGGGTGTACGCCGGCTCGAAGGCGGCGCTGAACCGGATCACCAACCTCATGGCCGTCGAGCTCTACGGGAGCGGTATCCGGGTGAACACCGTGGAGCCGAGGTCCGCCGTCCTCAGCGAGGGAGCAGCCGCCCTGGTCGGCGAGCTGATCCGGCCCGAGGAGGTCGAGGCGTTGGAGGAGATGGCGGAGGCGGTGACAGCGCTCTGCGACTGCCCCGAGGACGTCACCGGGCAGATCGGGGTCAGCCTCGACCTGATCCGCGAGTGGAACCTGACCGTGCGCGGCCTGGACGCGCAACCCTGGAAGCGCGAGGAGATCCTCCGATGAAGCCCGTGATCGTCGACGCCGCCCGCACCCCGTTCGGAAAGCGGGCGGGCTGGCTGTCCGGCCTGCACGCCACCGAGATCCTCGGGGCCGCCCAGCGGGGCGTGCTGGACCGTCTGGACCTCGACCCGACGCTGATCGAGCAGGCCATCGGCGGCTGCGTGACCCCGGTCGGGGAGCAGTTCGGCAACATCACCCGCACCGCGTGGGTGCACGCGGGGCTGCCGACCGAGACCGGCTGCACCACGATCGACGCGCAGTGCGGCACGGCGGCGCAGGCGGTGCAGCTGCTGGCCGGCCAGATCGCCATCGGTGCGCTCGAGGTCGGCATGGCCTGCGGTGTCGAGCTGATGTCCCGGGTGCCGCTGACCGCCAAGGTGGGCCTCGGGTTCGACACTCCCCGGCCGGCCGACTGGTCGGTCGACATGCCCGACCAGTACACCGCCGCCGACCGGATCGCCCGCAGGCGTGGCCTCTCCCGGGAGGAGCTCGACGCCTTCGGGTTGCGCTCCCAGCAGCGGGCGCGCGCGGCGTGGGACGACGGGCGGTTCGACCGCCAGGTCATCCCGGTCACGGTGCCCGGCGCCGACGGCGAGGGGCCGCAGGTGGTCGATCGCGACCAGGGTCTCCGTGACACGAGCACGGAGGCGCTGGCCCGGCTCAGGCCGACGGTCGAGGGCGGGCTGCACACCGCGGGCACGTCTTCGCAGGTCACCGACGGCGGGAGCGCGGCCGTGCTGATGTCCGAGGACCGGGCTCGGGCGCTCGGACTCGCGCCGCGGGCACGGCTGCTGGCTCAGTGCGTGATCGGCGGCGACTTGGAGTTCATGCTGGACGGGCCGGTGGACGCCGGCCGCAAGCTGCTGGAGCGCACGGGCATGTCCGTCGGGGACATCGACCTGTTCGAGGTCAACGAGGCGTTCGCCTCGGTGCCGATGTCGTTCGCCCGCGTGCACGGGGTGGACGAGGACAAGCTCAACGTCAACGGCGGCGCGATCGCCCTCGGCCACCCTGCGGGCGCCACGGGCATCCGGCTGATCGCCACGGCGATCGACGAGCTCGAACGCCGGGACCAGCAGATCGCCATGGTCGCCATCTGCGCGTCGGCGGCGACCACCTGCCTGATCCTCGAGCGCGCCTGAACCCGTACCGCCGTCCCCGATCCCGACCACCGACAGGAACCAGCTGTGCCCCTTCCGCTCACCGATGACCAGCGCGACCTGGCCGAGTCCGTCGCGGCGTTCGCCCGGCGGTCCGCGCCGATGGAGTCCACCCGCGCGACCTTCGACGACTCGGCCGCCGGCGCACGTCCTGCCTTCTGGGAGGCGCTGCTCCGTCAGGGGCTGCACGCGCTGCACCTCCCGGAGAAGCACGGCGGCGCGGATGCCGGGCTCGCCGAGCTGGCCGTGGTCGTCGAGCAGCTGGGCCGGGCCCTCGTCCCCGGGCCGTACGTGCCGACCGTCACCGCCAGCGCCGTGGTCGCCGCCGCCGGCGAGGGCGCTCTGCGGGACGAAGTGCTGGCTGAGTTCGCCGACGGGGCGACCGGGGCGCTGGTCCGCTCTCCCGGGCTGCGTGCCGAGTCGGCCGAGTACGGCTGGACGGTGAGCGGTGCTTCCGGGCCGGTGCTGGGTCTGCCGGGAGCCGATGTCGTCGTCGTCCGAGCCGATGGCGCCGACGGGCCGGTGTGGTTCCGCGTGCGGGCGGCGGACGCCACGGTCCGCATCGAGTCCGGCACCGACCTCACCCGGTCGGTCGGGCGGCTCGAGCTGGAGGCGCACGCGGTCTCCGCCGACGAGGTGCTGCCCGCTCCCGATCCGGACCTGGTGGACGTGATCGTCACCGCGCTGCTGGCCGCCGAGGCCAGCGGCCTGGCCGGTTGGTGCCTGTCGACCGCCGCGGAGTACGTGAAGACCCGCGTCCAGTTCGGCAAGCCGATCGGCAGCTTCCAGGCCGTCCAGCACAAGGCGGCGATGCTGCTGGTCCGCTGTGAGCGGATCACCGCCGCCGCGTGGGACGCCGCCCGCTCGGCCGGTCAGCCGGCCGAGCAGCAGCGGCTGGCCGCCGCGCAGGCCGCGCTCACCGCCCTGCCGTCGGCCATCGACGCCGCGCTGGAGTGCGTCACCATCCTCGGGGGCATCGGCTTCACCTGGGAGCACGACGTCCACCTCTACTGGCGGCGGGCGATCAGCATCTCCTCCTCGGTGGGGACCGAGGAGGAGTGGGCCCGCCGGCTGGGCGAGGCAGCGCTCACCGCCGAGCGTGACTTCTCCTTCGTCGACGCCGATGCGCTGCCCGAACTCCGCGCCCAGGTAGGTGCGGTGCTCGACGAGGTGCTCACCTTGCCGCCGGACCCGGTGAGCAGCACCGGGTGGGCGTCGGCCCGCGGTGGTCCGCGGATGGCCCGGCTGGCCGAAGCCGGGCTGGTCGCGCCGCACTACCCGAAGCCGTACGGCATCGGAGCCGGGCCCCACGAGCAGGCCGTCATCGCCGCCGAGTTCGCCCGCCGCGACCTGCCGCAGCCCACCACGATCATCGGCGAATGGGTGCTGCCCACGATCCTCGCCGGCGGGACCCCGGCCCAGCAGGAGCGCTTCCTGACCCCGACGCTGCGCGGGGAGATCGTCTGGTGCCAGCTGTTCAGCGAGCCCGGCGCCGGGTCGGACCTGGCGGGCCTCTCCACCCGGGCGGAGAAGGTGGAGGGCGGCTGGAAGCTCAACGGTCAGAAGGTGTGGACGTCGTCGGCGCACGAGGCCGACTGGGGCGTGTGCCTGGCCCGCACCGATCCGGATGCGCCCAAGCACAAGGGCATCTCCTACTTCCTGGTCGACCTGCGCACGCCCGGCGTGGACATCCGACCCCTGGTGCAGTCCACCGGGATGGCCGAGTTCAACGAGGTGTTCCTCGACGACGTGGTCGTGCCCGATGACTGCCTGCTGGGGGAGCCCGGTCAGGGGTGGAAGCTGGCGACGACGACGCTGACCGAGGAGCGGGTCAGCATGGGGGGGATGCTGCCGCACGGCGGCGCGCGGCTGGTCAAGCGGGCCATCGCCGAGGGCAGCTACGCCACCAGCCGGGCCGAAGCCGTCCGGGTGCTGGGCCGCAACACCGCCCGGGAGCTGTCCCTGGGGGCGTTGAACCTGCGCAGTGTGCAGACGCTGCTGGCCGGTGCCCGACCGGGTGCGGAGATCAGCGTGCAGAAGGTCTACAACGCGCTCGCCCAGCGGGAGGGCTCGCGGGCGATCCTCACCCTGCTCGGGCCGCTGGGCACGCTGACCGGATCCTCGGTCGATCCGGCATCGGACTTCGTGCTCGACCACATCGCGCTGCCGTCGGTGCTGTTCGGCGGCGGCACGATCGAGATCCAGCTCAACGTCATCGCCCAGCGGATCCTCGGGCTACCCCGCTAGTCCGCCGCATCCTCCACCCATTCCCCCGCAAGGAGCGCCCATCCCATGCAGATGGACCTGTCCCCGGAGTCGAGAACGCTGCGCCGGCAGCTGCGCGAGTACTTCGCCGAGATCATCACCGAGCAGGACCGCCGCGACCTGGTCGACCAGACCGAGGGCGGTCCGACCTTCGACCGGATCTACCAGCGCATGGGCAGCGACGGCTGGCTGGGCCTGGGCTGGCCGGAGGAGTACGGGGGCCGCGGCGAGGACCCGGAGGCGCTCTTCGTCTTCTACGACGAGGTGCTCCGGGCCAACGCCCCGCTGTCCCTGGTCACGCTCAACACGGTCGCCCCGTCGCTGATGAAGTACGGGACCCAGGAGCAGAAGGACTTCTTCCTCCCCCGGATCCTGGCCGGGACGCTGATCTTCGCCATCGGCTACACCGAGCCGGGCGCGGGCACCGACCTCGCCGCCCTGCAGACCCGGGCGGTGGTCGACGGAGACGAGCTGGTCATCAACGGCAACAAGATCTACACCAGTGCGGGGGTCTTCGCCGACTGGATCTGGCTCGCCGTCCGCACCGACCCCGACGCGCCGCGCCACAAGGGCATCTCGGTCGTCCTGGTGCCCACGTCGGCGCCCGGCTTCTCGGTCACCGAGATCCACACCGTCGGTGGGATCAGCACCTCGGCGACCTACTACGAGGACGTCCGGGTGCCGATCACCAACGTGGTCGGCGAGCTCGACGCGGGCTGGCCGCTGATCACCTCCCAGCTGAACCACGAGCGGGTCGCGCTGGCCGCCCGTGGCGGGATCGCCAACGAGCTGTTCTCCGGGGTGCTGGCCTGGGCCAAGGAGGAGCGGACCGACACCGGTCGCCTCTACGACGTGCCCTGGGTGCGCAGCACGCTCGCCGAGGTCTACGCGCTGCTCTCCGCCGCCGATCTGGTCAACCTCCGCCTGGTCGCCGACGTCGCGGCCAACACCCTCGGTGGCGGTGACTCCGCCGCAGCCAAGGTCTTCGGCACCGAAGCGGTGGTCACCGCGTACGGGCGGATGCAGGACGTGCTCGGCGCCCAAGGCCTGCTGCGGCCCGGCAGCCCCGGTGCCGTGCTGCAGGGACGGGTGGAGACCCTCGCCCGCAGAGCGCAGAACAACACCTTCGGCGGAGGCACCAACGAGGTGATGCGGGAGATCGTGGCGGCCAAGACGCTGGGCATGACGCTGGCCGCCCGCCGCCGCGACGAGCAGAAGTCACCGGCCAGGAGTGGGAGCAACTGACGATGCAGTTCGAGCTGGACGACGACCTGGTCGCGGTGCGCGACCTGACGGAGAAGATCTTCGGGGACCGCGCGGAGGTGGAGCGGGTCCGGCAGGTCGAGGCGAACGAGGGTGGCCACGACCGCGAGCTGTGGCGGGTCCTCGCCGACGCCGGCGTGCTGGGCATCCCACTGCCCGAGGACGCCGGCGGTGCCGGGATGGGCATGCTCGGATTGGTCACCCTGCTGGAGCAGCAGGGACGCCGGGTCGCCCCGGTGCCGCTGTGGGCGGCCCTGGCCACCGCGGCTCTGCCGATCGCGCAGTTCGGTACCCAGCAGCAGGTCGAGCGGTGGCTGCCCGGTCTGGTGGACGGGTCGGTGGTCCTGACCGGAGCCTTCGATGCCCCGACCGGCCGCGCCGTCACGGTCACGGCCGAGGAGGACGCCGGGTCGCTGCGGCTGAACGGGCACCTGGCCTCCGTGCCGGCGGCCGAGGTGGCGGGGGCGGTGCTGGTGCCGGTCGGCCTGCCGGTGGGGGAGACCGCCGTGGCGATCGTCCCGACCGACCGCCCCGGGGTGACCGTCAGGTCCTTGTCCGTGACGAGCCGGGAGAGCAACGCCGCCGTGGCCCTCGACGGCGTCGTCGTGTCCGCCGACGAGGTGCTGCCCGGGGACGGTGCGGAGATCGCCCGCTGGACCCGTCGGCGCGCCCGCGTGGCGTTGGCTGCCCTGCAGGTCGGCGTGTGTTCCGAGGCGCTGCAGATGACCGCCCGGTACACCTCCGAGCGGATGCAGTTCGGTCGGCCGCTGTCGACCAACCAGGCCGTCGCCGTCCGTGCTGCCGACGCCTACCTCGACACCGAGAGCATCCGGCTGACCACGCAGCGGGCCGCCTGGCTGATGGACCTCGGGCAGGAGGAGGAGGCCGAGGCCGCCTCGCTCGTCGCCAAGTGGTGGGCCTCGCGTGGGGGGCTGCGGGCGGTCCACGCGACGCAGCACCTGCACGGCGGCATCGGCGCGGACATCGACTACCCGATCCACCGGTACTTCCTGTGGGGCCGGCAGGTCGCGTTCACCCTGGGCAGCGCCGACGCGGTCGGCGCCGAGCTGGGCGATGCCCTGGAGCACGGCGGCGACATCGGCGCTCCGGCTTGACCGACGGAGAGGCGCCGACCGGCGCCTGGGACGAGGGGCCGTTCCGCCTGCCGAACCGGACCGCGCTCGTCACCGGCGCGGGCCGCGGCGTGGGCGAGGGCATCGCCCGGGCGCTGGCCGCGGCCGGTGCGGCGGTCGCCGTCAACGACCTGCATCCGGACCGGGCGGATCGGGTCGTGGCCGAGATCGCCGCGGCCGGTGGCCGGGCGAGCGCCGTGCCGTTCGACGTCACCGACGCCGAGGGCCTGGCGGTCGCGCTCGAGCGCATCCGCGAGACGTTCGGTGGGGTCGACATCCTTGTCCACAACGCCGGCATCCCGGACGGCGGTTCGACGATGGTGCGCTTCGGGGATATGCCCTCGGAAGCGTGGCGGCAGCAGATCGAGCTCAACCTGGTGGCAACGATGCGGCTGGTGCAGGCGGTCCTGCCCCACCAGGTGGCGCGTGGCTGGGGCCGGATCATCCACATCTCCTCCGGCGCCTCCTCGCGGGGATTGGCGCTCGGCGTGGGTGCCTACGGCGCGGCCAAGGCCGGATCCGAGGCGCTGATGCGGCACCTCGGTGTGGAGTACGGTCCCGTCGGCATCACCGCCAACTCCCTGGCTCTCGGGATCATGACCGGCCTGGAGGACTCCGGGAGCGGTCTGCTGCAGCGGCTCGTCCAGAGCGTCCCCATCCGCCGGCTGGGAACCGGCGCAGACGTCGGCGCGGCCGCGGTGTGGCTGTCGAGCGCGGCCGGTGGGTTCGTCAATTCCCAGGTCATCCACCTCAACGGCGGCACCGTCTTCGGTCGCTGAGCCGGCTCGGGCTGCCGCGTGTGCCGCAGCCCGAGCCGGCCGCTCAGTAGGCCGCGGTGTTCTCGAAGTACCGGCGGGGGTTGGCGACGAGCATCGTCTCGATCTGCTCGTCGGTCACCCCCTGCTGCCGCAGGTACGGCAGCACCTTCTCGTGGATGTGGGTGTAGTGCCACGCGGGGAACATCGGTGCGAACTCCGGGGGGACCGCGTCGTAGTAGCAGGCGGCGTCGTGGGAGAGCACCATGTGCCCGGCGTAGCCCCGCCGGCACATCTCGACCACGGTGCCGGCGCGGGCCTCGAACGAGGTCTCGAGGTAGATGCCGAACCGGTCCATCCCCAACAGGAAGCCGGCGTCGGCGAGCTCACTCAGGTGGGCGATGTCCGTGGTGTCACCGCTGTGTCCCAGCACCACCCGCCTCGGATCGACACCCTCGTCGGCGAGCACCTCCGCGACCGCCGACCCCTGGCGACTGCCCGGGTGGGTGTGCACGGTGATCGGCGCACCGGTGCGACGGTGCGCCTTCGCGACCGCCCGCAGGACGCGTTCGACGTCGGAGGTCATGCCCTGGTGGTCGATCGCGCACTTGAGCAGCCCGGCCCGCACACCGGTGTCGGCGATCCCGTGCTCGATGTCCCGGACGAACATGTCCACCATGGGATCGGGCACCTCCCTGCCCACGACCGCCGCCAGGGCAGGTCCCCGGTACTGGAAGTAGAACGGCAGGTGGTCATAGGTGTAATACCCGGTCGCCACGATGATGTTGAGGTCGACCTGGGCGGCGATCTCCTGGATCCGCGGGATGTAGCGCCCCATGCCGAGCACCGTCGGATCGACGATCGTCCGCACCCCCGTGCCGGCCAGGGCCCTCAACCGTGCGACCGCGTCTGCCACGCGTTCGCTCTCGCTGCCCCATTCCTCGGGGTGGTTGCTCTGGATCTCCGGGTCGAGCACGAAGAGGTGCTCGTGCATGAGCACCTGCCCGAGCCGAGCCGTGTCGACCGGCCCGGTGACGGTGTGCACCTGAGGCACGCTTTCCTCCAGCAGCAGGGATGGGCGTCCGCCGGACCGCCCGCGAAGGGCCGCGCCGGCGCAGCGCAGTCGGACGTCAGGCGACTCAGGCCTCGACGCGGGTCCGCAGCACCTTGCCGGTGGCATTGCGAGGCAGCGGATCCGTGCGCAGCTGCCAGCGGGTCGGGACCTTGTAGTAGGCCAGTCGATCCCGGAGGAACTCGACGAGCTCGGCTTCCGTCACGGGGCGAGCGGGGTCGGGGACGACCACCGCCGAGACCTCCTGCCCGAGGTCCTCGTGCGGGCGGCCCAGGACGATGCACTCCAGCACGGCCGGGTGCTCGGCCAACGCGCCCTCGATCTCCGCGGGGTACACGTTCTCCCCGCCGCGGATGATGAGGTCCGACCGGCGGGCGTTGAGATGCAACAGGCCCCGCTCGATCGTGCCGATGTCCCCGGTGTGCAGCCAGCGATCCGGATCGATCGCCGTCGCCGTCGCGTCCGGATCGTTCCAGTAGCCCAGCATGTTGAAGGGGCTGCGCACGCAGATTTCACCCTCGACCCCCTCCGGGACCGCCTGGTTGGCCTCGTCGCGGATCTCCAGCTCGACGGTGGCGATCGGCCGGCCCAGCGTGCCGGGCGTAGCGGCGAGGTCCCCGGCGGTCGCCACGGTCAGTGCCGTGCAGGACTCGGTGAGCCCGTAGCTGTCCACCAGGGCGCGCTCGGCCACCGGCAGCGCCCGGCGCAGCCGCTCCTGGAACTCCGGGGACGACGGCGCCGACGCCAGCGAGAAAGCCCGTAGCGAGGAGAGGTCGTAGCCGGAGAGATCTCCGTGCTGGAGCAGACGGTGGGCCATGGTGGGGACCGCGCCCCAGTTGGTGACCCGCTCCCGCTCGATCAGCCGCAGGACCCGGTCGACGTCGAAGGCGCCCTGGTGCACCACTGCGGTGCTGCCCGTCGCCAGCCGGGGAAGGGCCAGGTTGTGCAGGCTGGCGATGTGGAACAGCGGCGAGGTGAGCAGGTAACGGCGGTCGCGCGGATCGGTGGGGTCGCCGAAGGCCTGGGCCAGCGCATCGTTCATCCGGTGGTACTCGATGACCGAGGTCAGGTTCCGGTGCGAGTGCACCGCACCCTTGGGCCGCCCTGAGGTGCCGCTGGTGTAGAGGATCACCGCCGGGTCGTCCTCGGACACCTCGACCGGTGTCAGGTCCTCGCCGGGGTGGGCGGTGACCAGCCGGGGGAGGTCGTCCTCCATCGACAGGACCGTGACGTCGCTGCCGCCGATGAGGGCGGCACGCTTGCTGTCGGCGACGACGACCTTCGGCGTGCTGTGCTCCAGCGCGTAGCCGACCTCGCTCCGCGACCACAACGAGTTGAAGCCGACCGCGATCGCGCCCGTTGCCACGGCCGCCCAGAACGAGACGATCCACTCAGGACAGTTGGCCGCCAGGATGGCGACCCGGTCTCCCTTGCCGACGCCGTGCTCCTCGCGCAGCACCCGGGCCAGGGAGGCCACCCGCTGGGCGTGCTCGGCGAAGCTCAGCCGGGACTGGGCCGTGACGACGTAGTCCCGGTCGCCGTGCCGCCGCGAGTCCACCAGCACCTCACCCAGCGAGCGCGGCCGGTTGCGGAACACCGTCATCTCCACCCCGAGCACCTGCTCGCGGGCCAACTCGAAGGGCCCGCCGGGGCCGGTCAGACCGGTCACCACCGCGAGGGCGGCAGCCTGGGGATCGGTCGAGGTCGTCATCGGAGCTCCGTGGGTCTAGATGGCGGAACAGCGCACACGCCCGACCATGCTGGCGCGTCCGTGGTCCGTCCGGGCACCCGTCCCGATCACCGGGACTCGGCTGTGACCCGGGACACCGCCTTCCCGGCCTGCGTGGGCACGACCGCATCCGATCCGACCACGTCCGGGTCCGGGGCTGCGCGCGGCTCACCCAGATGTCCGCCGGCCCGCCGGACCCCGGTGGGCGTCGTCGCGGCGCCGGCGACCTCCCGGCCATCGGGATCGCGCCCGGCTGCTGCGCCCGCCGCTGCCTACCGTCCGCACACCGGCGGTCGACCACCCGAGCACCGGATGCGCAAAGGGGAACGTCATGGTGATTCATATCGTGCAGCGGGCTCGACCCGTCGTCGGAGTGGCAACGGTTCTGGTACTGGCTGCGGCCTGTTCCTCGTCCGGCGGGCGCGGGGCCGATCGGGCGGAGGTTCGGAGCTCCGGGGACGCCTACGAGGTCGGCGTCATCGGGGCCGAGTCCGGAGGTGACCCGGTCGACGGGGGGACGCTGACGTTCGGGGCCTACTCCGAGCCTCGCAGCCTCGACCCCGCGGTCTCGATCGTCGCCGGCTCCACGGGGGGCCTGGAGATGGCGGCGATCTACGACGTCCTGATGCGCTGGGACAGCGAGACGAACACGGTCGAACCCCAGCTGGCCGAGTCGCTCGAGGCGAACGACGACTCCACCGTCTGGACGCTGACGCTGCGCGACGGCGTCACGTTCAGCGATGGCACGCCCCTGAATGCTGAGGCCGTCAGGTGGAGCCTGGAGCGCTACGTCGCCAAGGGCGCCGACGAGGCCGGTCTGTTCACCAACAACGTCACGGGCATCGACACCCCCGACGACCGGATCGTCGTCTTCACCCTGGCCACCGAGTGGCCGAGCTTCGACTACCTGCTCACCACCGGGCCGGGCATGGTCGTCGCGCAGTCCGCGGACGCCGGCGGCAGCTTCACGCCCGTCGGTGCCGGTGCCTTCACTCTGGGCAGCTACGCGCCGCAGGAGGAGATGGTCCTCGAGCCGCGCGAGGACTACTGGGACGGCCCGCCCCATCTGGACAGCATCCGGATCGTGTACCTGAGCGACCCGCAGGCTCGCTTCGAATCCTTCCGGGCCGGCGAGATCGGCTCCGCGTTCATCCGGGAGCCGGACCTGGTCGACCAGGCGCTGGACGAGGGGACGTCGGGCTTCCTGAACCTCGTGGCGTTGGGCAGCGTCGCGGTGATCAACGCCGACGAGGGGCGACCCGGCGCGGACCCCCGGGTGCGGCAGGCCATGTTCCAGGCCATCGACCCCGAACTCGTCGTGCAACGGGCCTACGGCGGCGCCGGCATCGCCAGCACCGCCGTCTTCCCCGAGTACTCCCGCTGGCACACCGACGTCGAGCCGCTGCCCCACGACCCCGAGGCGGCGCGGGCACTGGTGGAGGAAGCGAAGGCCGACGGCTTCGACGGCAGGATCACCTACCTCGACGCGCAGGACCCGGCATCCCGCGCGACCGCGCTGGCGGTCAAGGCCTCGCTCGAGGCGGTGGGCTTCGAGGTCGAGACCGACCTGGTGCCCACGGTCGCTGATCAGGTCAACCGGGTCGCGGTGAACCGGAACTACGACGTGGCCGGATGGGGGATCAGCTGGCGTGAGGCCGGACCGTACGGGCGGATGTACGCGACGTTGCACGAGGAGGGCAACCTCACCGTCGGCATGCCCACCAGCCCGGAGATGAGCGCGCTCATCAACGAGTTCCAGGGAGCGGGGACCGAGGACGAGCAGAGCGAGATCATGGGACGCATCCAGGAGCAGTGGAACATCGACGTGCCCGCCCTGGTCTACGGGCCGACGCCGGAGTTCCTCATGTGGTCCGACGATCTCCACGGCGTCGAGGACACGGTCAACAGCATGGTCCTGCTGGACGACGCATGGCTGGACGCGGGTAGCTGATCGCGGGCACGCCGGCGCCCCCGGAGGCGCCGGCGCCCCCCGTTGGGCAGCGGATGCCGGGCGTGACCAGGGTGCTGGATCGGCCGATCAACCAGGCGATCGCGCAGGCGTCGACGTCGATCTCCGATCCGGCGGTCTCGCCGTCCACGTCCGGGTTCCGGCCCAGTTGCAGCGCCCATCAGGCGGTGCAACGGCGGGGGGCCTCGACGGGGGCTACCGCTGGAGGTGGACGTCGATCCGGACCCGTTGTTCGACCGCGTGCAGTACGCCGTGTTGATGGCCCGGGTGGCCCGCAAGGTCAGCGGCTGCAGAGTGCTGAAGTCGGTCCGACGCCGTACGTCCGGTCGTGTGGGAGGGGGGCCGGGCGACCCCGGCCCCCCTCCCCGTTCCTGGCCGCAGCTCCTACCGGCGCCCCAGCTCCCGGACCACGCCACGGACCCAGCGGAGTTCGCCGGCGCCGGCGTCGTAGTCGGCTTCGATCGGGCTGATCGACACGAGGTCTGCCTCGAGCGCCGCGAGGTCGGAGTTGCGGACGTCCGCTGACAGGCCCAGCCCGTACTCGAACGTGAACGAGGACGACTGGCCAGGCTCGGGCAGGGCTCCTGCGTAGTCGAGATCGAACAGCCCGCGGCCGGTTTCGGTGGCGGCCACCCCTTCGGGCTGGCCGCCGTCCTCGACCAGCGGGTAGTTGACGTTCAGGCCGATGCCGTCGGGCAACAGGTCGCCGCGGTGCGCCCGGTCCTGCAACCGGTCGACCAGGCGGACGACGAACTGCGCGGTCTCCGCGAACGGTCCCACGTCGTCGCCATCGACCTCCGTGCTGACGGCGATGGCGGGCACCCCGTCGGCCAGTGCGTTGACCGCCGCCCCGACGGTGCCGGAGTGGATGATGCCCTCCGCGACGTTCTCCCCGACGTTGGTCCCGGAGATCACGAGGTCCGGCGGGTCGTTCTCGTCGAAGACCGCCGACAGGCCGAACTCGGCGGCGTCGACGGGGGTGCCGGTGACCGCGTACTTGCCATCTGCGGGCTGGGCCACGGTCAGCGAGCCGCCGAACGTCAGGGCAGCGCCCTTGCCGCTCTGGTTGGTCGCCGGCGCAACGAGCACCACATGGTGACCAGCTCCGACCAGTTCGTCGTACACGGCGGTGATGCCCGGCGCGTCCCAGCCGTCGTCGTTGGTCAGCAAGATGTGCAGCCGCTCGGGTCCGTCCCCCGATGCGGTGGCTGATGTGGCACTCACCCCCAGGACCACACACGTGCTCGCGGCGAGCGCACCGACGATCCTCGTTCTTCTCACATGCACTTCCTCTGGTGATCGGAGACCGACGGTCACCGAGCGGCGGGCGCACCGGGCGGTGCGCCCGCTCGTCCTAGCTGTGTGGAACGTCACCGGTCGAGGCCGTCCCGCTGAGTGGGCGCGTCCGTGTGCCGGGAGACATCGGTGCCGATCAGGGCTCGGAAAAGCCGGATCAGCACGGTCGAGGCCGGGGGCGTGGGCAGCCCCCGCGATCGAGCCGGCGTCGGCCGACCGGCTGGGCCGGGCGCCCACCGCCCGCGCGGCGGCTCGGCGGCTCCCGGTCAGCGGGATCGTCCCCGGGCCTCCGATCGCCGGTGGTTAGCGTCCGCAGGCCAGGGGGCCGTGTGTTCACCCAGGGCTTCCGAGGCCTTCCGGATCGGGGAGGCGCACCAGGTGTGGAGGAGACGACCATGACCCAGAAGCCCGTGGCGCAGCACGAGGCGCCGGACGTGTTCGCTCCGGCCGAGCTCGGCCCGGTCACGCTGCGCAACCGCACGATCAAGGCGGCCACCTACGAAGGCATGAGCCACAAGAGCCTGGTGACCGACCGGCTCATCGACTTCCACGTCCAGCACGCCGCCGGCGGGGTGGGCATGACCACGGTGGCCTACTGCGCCGTGGCGCCGGAGGGCCGCACCGACCGGCACCAGATCCTGTGGCGGCCCGAGGCGCTGCCCGGGCTGCGCAAGCTGACCGACGCCGTCCACGCCGAGGGCGCGGCGATCTCCGCGCAGATCGGGCACGCCGGCCCGGTGGGCAATCCCAAGGCCAACGGCGCGCCCGCCCTGTCGCCCAGCCGGCACTTCCACAAGACCACGCTGAGCTTCACCAAGGTCGCCACCCGCGACGACCTGGCCCGCATCGTCGCCGCCCACGGCGACGCGGCCACCATGGCCGCGGAGGCCGGCTTCGACGCGGTCGAGGTCCACCTCGGCCACAACTACCTCGCGAGCTCGTTCCTCAGCCCGAAGCTCAACCACCGCACGGACGAGTACGGCGGGAGCCTGGAGAACCGCGCCCGGCTGGCGCTGGAGATGGTCCAGGCCGTCCGCCGGGCGGTCGGCGACCGGATCGCGATCATCGCGAAGCTGAACATGGACGACGGCTACCCCGGCGGCTTCTGGCTGGACGAGGCCATCGTCGTCGCTCAGTGGCTCGAGCAGTCCGGGGCGGTCGACGCGCTGGAGATGACCGCCGGCAGTTCACTGCTCAACCCCATGTACCTGTTCAAGGGCGACGCCCCGCTGCACGAGTTCGCCGGCGTGATGCCCGAACCGCTCAAGACCGGCATCAAGCTGGTCGGGTCGCGCTTCCTGCACTCCTACCCCTACCGGGACGGCTACCTGCTCGAGGACGCCAAGCAGATCCGCTCGCACGTGAAGCTCCCGATGATCCTGCTCGGCGGCATCACCGACCGGCAGATCATGGACACGGCCATGGCCGAGGGCTTCGAGTTCGTCGCCCTCGGGCGGGCGCTGCTCCGTGAGCCCGATCTGATCAACCGCATCCAGGCCGACGCAAGCACCCGGTCGCTGTGCAACCACAACAACAAGTGCATGACCAAGATCTACGGCGGGACGCGCTGCGTGCTCGTCCCCCAGTCCGACGGGAGTCCGGCGGCGCAGGCCCCGGCCGCCGACGTGAGCCAGGTGGTGGAGGCGGCCGAGAGGCTGGAGGCGCGGGCGTGACGCAGGAGACCATCGCGGGCCTGCTGCTCGACCGGGTCGGGGACTCCCGCACCGGTCTGCGCACCCGTGAGCGGACGTGGACCTGGGACGAGGTGGTGCGGGAGGGCGCCGCTCGCGCGGACCTGCTGCGCTCACTGCGGACCGACGGCCCCTTCCACATCGGTGTCCTCCTGGACAACGTGCCGGAGTACGTCTTCTGGCTGGGCGGTGCGGCGCTGGCCGGCGCCACCGTCGTGGGGATCAACTCCACCCGCCGGGGGGAGTACCTCGAGGCCGAGGTCCGTCACACCGACTGCCAACTGGTGATCACCGACCGCGCGGGCCTGGCGCTGCTCGACGGCCTGGACATCGGTGTCGACCGCAGCCGGTTCCTGCTGGTGGACGACCCGGCGTACGCCGAGCAGGTGGCCGCCGCCGACCGCGAGCCCCGGGCCGACCCGTCCGTCACCCCGCAGACGCAGATGCTGCTGCTGTTCACCTCCGGCACCACCGGGGCCTCCAAGGCGGTCCGCTGCTCGCAGGGCCGGTTGGCCGGCCTCGGCGCGGCCAACGCGGCGAAGTTCGACATCGACCGCGACGACGTCAGCTACTGCTGCATGCCGCTGTTCCACGGCAACGCCCTGATGGCGCTGTGGGCACCGTCGCTGCTGGCCGGGGCCTGCGTCGCCCTGACCCCCAAGTTCTCCGCGTCGGGTTTCCTCCCGGACGTCCGTCTCCACGGAGCCACGTACTTCACCTACGTCGGCAAGGCGATCAGCTACGTCCTGGCCCTCCCGGAACGGCCCGATGACGGCGACAACCCCCTCACCCACGGGTTCGGCACCGAGGCCTCCCCGGAGGACCAGGCCGAGTTCAAGCGGCGCTTCGGGGCGAAGCTGTACGAGGGCTACGGCTCCAGCGAGGGCGCGGGCATGGTCCGGCTCGCCCCCGAGGGCCCGGTGACCGCGCTCGGCCGCCCGGCGCACGACGACGTCTGCATCGTCGATCCCGAGACGCGCCGGGTGTGCCCGCCGGCGCGGCAGGACCGGCACGGCCGGGTGCTCAACGCCGAGGAGGCGATCGGTGAGCTGGTCAACAAGGCCGGCGCAGCGACCTTCGAGGGCTACTACAAGAACCCGGCCGCCGACGCCGAACGGGTCCGGCACGGGTGGTACTGGACCGGCGACCTCGGCTACGTCGACGAGGACGGCTACATCTACTTCGCCGGGCGGTCCGGGGACTGGATCCGGGTGGACGGCGAGAACGTCTCGGCGTTGCACGCCGAGCGGGTGCTCCGGCGCCATCCGGCGATCCTGGCAGCCGGTGTCTTCGCCGTCCCCGACCCGCGCTCCGGCGACCAGGTGATGGCCGCGGTCGAGGTGCCCGACGGCACGTCCTTCTCCGGCCTGGACCTGCCGGCCTTCCTGGCCGCGCAGGAGGACCTCGGCACCAAGGGTGCGCCGCGGTTCGTGCGGATCTCTGCGAGCCTGCCGACCACGGGATCGGGCAAGCTCCGCAAGAAGGAGATGCAGGCCGAGGGCTGGCGGACCGGCGACCCGGTGTACCGGTGGGCGGGCCGTGGCGGGCCGTCCTACGAGCTCATGACCGACGACGACAAGATCGCGCTGCGCGAGTCTTTCGCCGCCGCGGGCCGGCTGCGCTTCCTGCCCTGACGGGCTGGTAGTCCAGACCCACCCGACCCCGAGGAGAGGAATCGATGGATCTGCGCGAGACGCCTGCCCAGCGCGAGTTGCGGGCGGAGCTCCGGGCGTACTTCTCCGGCTTGCTGCCCGAGGACGAGCGCCGCCGGGTGGGGGAGCAGGGCGTGGGCGGCCCGCGGTTCCGCGAGGTGGTCAAGCGGCTGGGTGAGGACGGCTGGCTGGGCATCGGCTGGCCGGTGGAGTACGGCGGCCAGGGTCGCTCGGTCGAGGAGCAGTACGTGTTCTTCGACGAGGTGCAGCGGGCCGGCCTGCCGTTCCCGTTCGTCACCGTGAACACCGTCGGCCCGACGTTGATGAGCCACGGCTCGCAGGAACAGAAGCAGCGCTACCTGCCGGGCATCCTCGCCGGTGACGTCGTCTTCGCGATCGGTTACACCGAACCCGGCGCCGGCACCGACCTGGCGTCGCTGACCACCCGTGCCGTCCGGGACGGCGACGAGTTCGTCGTCGACGGCAGCAAGATCTTCACCAGCGGTGCCAACACCGCCGACCACGTGTGGCTGGCCTGCCGCACCGATCCGGACGCGCCGAAGCACAAGGGCATCTCGATCGTCATCGTCCCGACCGACGACCCGGGCTTCTCCTGGAGCCCGATCGAGACGGTCGGGGGACTGCAGGTCACCGCGACCTACTACAGCGGCATCCGGGTGCCCGCGGGCAACGTGGTCGGCGAGGTCAACGGCGGCTGGAGCCTGCTGACCACCCAGCTCAACCACGAGCGGATCGGGCTGGCCGCCCTGGGCGGTCGGATGATCGCGCTGTGGGAGCAGGTGCGGGAGTGGGCCCGTGACAACGGCACCGTCGAGCTGCCCTGGGTGCAGGCCGACCTCGCCCGCACCTACGCCAAGCTCGAGGCGATGCGGCTGATGAACTGGAAGATGGCCAGCGCAGTCGCCCGTGGTGAGCTCACCGGCGCCGACGCCGGCGCGGCCAAGGCGTACGGCACCGAGACGCACATCGACGTCCAGCGCACGCTGACCGGCATCCTCGGCGCCGCCGGCCGGATCCGGCCGGAATCACCTGGCGCGGTGCTCGCCGGGCAGGTGGAGCAGCTGTCCCGGCAGGGGATCGTCAACACCTTCGGTGGCGGCGTGAACGAGATCCTCCGCGACATGGTCGCCACCCAGGGGCTGGGGCTGCCCCGGCCCCGACGGACGGCATGAGCAGCGTACGGACGCCGGCCGGGCCGGGGACGTGGCGGTGCGCGCGCGCCGGCTCGGCACCGACCCTGCCGGCGCGTGAGCCGACGACGACGGAGGGACACTGATGGACTTCATCCTGGGCGAGGAGCTGCAGGCGGTCCGCGATCTGGCGCGCGAGATCTTCGCCGATCGGGCCACTCCGGAGCGCGCTCGCGTCGTCGAGGCCGGGGAGGACCGGATCGACGAGCAGCTCTGGGCGGAGCTGGCCAAGGCCGGGCTCGTGGGCGTCGCCGTGCCCGACACCGACGGTGGCGCCGGCCTCGGGCTCGGCGGGCTCTGCGTCCTGCTCGAGGAGCAGGGCCGGGTGGTCGCCCCGGTACCGCTGTGGCCGGCCGTCGTCGGCGCGCTCGCCGTCGCCGCGCACGGCAGCCCCGAGCAGCGGGGCGCGATCCTGCCGGGCGCGGTCGAGGGCTCCCTGCGGTTGACGCTGGCGCTGGAGGAGTTCGCCGGTACCGAGCCGGCGCGGCCCGGGTGCACCGCCGAACCCGACGGCGAGCGCTGGCGGCTGACCGGCACGAAGGCCGTCGTTCCTTCGCCGTTCGGCGCCACCGCGGTGCTGGTCGCGGCCGGTACCGAGCAGGGGCCGGGGCTGTTCTTTGTGGCGCCCGACGCCGATGGTGTGCAGTGGCAGGCGGCGGAGACGACGACCCATGACCGGAGCGGTCACCTGCACCTCGACGGCGTGGTCGGCGAGGCGCTGGGCACGCCCGGCACCGGCGTCCTCGATGCGGTGCTGGAGCGGGCCTCGGTCGCGCTGGCTGCACTGCAGCTCGGAGTCGCCCAGGGCGCGCTGGCCTACGCGGCGGCCTACGTCCGCGAGCGCGAGCAGTTCGGCCGCCCGCTGGGCACCTTCCAGGCCGTGCAGCACCAGCTCGCCGACTGCTACATCGACATCGACGCGCTCCGGGTCACCCTCTGGCAGGCCGTCGCCGACCTCGAGGACGGTGTGCCCGACGCCGGGGCCGCCGCGCTCGTGGCGGCCTGGTGGGCCGGCGAGGGTGGGCTCGACGTGGTGCACCGGGTCCAGCACGTGCACGGCGGGATCGGGGTGGACACCGATTACCCGGTGCACCGGCACTTCCTGTGGGGCAAGCAGCTGGCCGGCACGCTCGGCGGGCCGAGCGCCGTCCTGGCCCGGCTCGGCACCGTGCTCGCCGCCGGCACGGTCTCGCGGTGAGCGCGGCCGGAACTCCGCCTGCGACGTCCACAGGGGCGCTCGACAGCGATCCGATCCCGGGAGGGGCCCAGTGACGGGGACATGCGCGCGCACGGCAGGGGAGTGGCGGGGAGCGGACCTCGGCACCCGCACGGTGTCCTACGACGAGCGGGACGCGATCCTCTACGCCCTCGCCGTGGGGGCGGCCCCCGACGAGCTGGACCTGGTGTTCGAGGAGCGGCTGCGCGTGCTGCCGACCTTCGCGCTGACCCTGGCCCAGTGGGCACCGGACGCCCTCGGCAGCCAGGGGGCCTTCGACGTCCGCACCGCGGTGCACGGCAGCCAGCGGCTGCAGTCGCTGGCGCCACTGCCCCGTGCGGGTCGGCTGGAGCTGGCCGCCCGGGTCGGCGAGGTGTGGGACAAGGGATCGGCCGCCGTGTTCGAGGTCGTCGTGGAGAGCGACGCCTTCGTCGCGACCTGGTCGCTGTTCGCTCCCGGCTGCGGCGGTTTCGGCGGTGAGCGGGGTCCGTCCAGCCCGAAGCGGCCCGAGGCGCAACCGGGCCTCCGAGCCGAGGTGCGCACCGCGCAGAACCAGGCCGCCCTCTACCGGTTGCTCGGTGATCGGCACCACATGCACATCGATCCGGCCGCCGCGCAGGCCGCAGGGCAGCCGCGGCCCTTCCTGCACGGGCTGTGCACGTTGGCGGCGACCACGCTGGAGCTGGCCCGCTCGGTGGGTGCACACCCGGCCGAGCTCGCCGAGCTGGACGGCCGCTTCAGCGCACCGGTGTTCCCCGGGGACCGCCTGGGGGTGACCGCCTGGCCGGACGGTCGGACCGCGTCGTTCGAGGTCGCCGACGGCGAGCGCCCGGTGATCTCCGGCGGCCGCATCCGGTTCGGCTGATCACCCGGTCGCCGTCCCGGCCGCCTGACGGCCGGGACGGCGGCCGGGCGGTCCCGGTCAGGAGCGCGTGGCGAGGTACCGGGCCGGCAGCTCGCCGCCACCGTGCACGGCGAGATCCGACCCGGTCACGTAGCCGGCCAGATCACTGGCGAGGTACAGGCAGCTCCGCGCGATGTCGGCCGGCACGGCCATGCGCTGCATCGGGATCACCGCGGCCACCGCGGCGCCGCCGTCCTCGCCGTAGACCGACGCCGCGGCCTCGGTGCGGATCAGGCCGGTGGTGATGTGGTTGACGCGGACCTTCGGCGCCCATTCCAGGGCGAGCGCCCGGGTGAGCGCGAGCAGCCCGGCCTTCGCTGCGGTGTAGGCCGCCGTCCCGGGCTGGGGATCGTGCGCCGAGACGCTACCGATGTTGACGATCGCGCCACCGGACTCCTGCTCCTGCATGATCGCGTTGGCCGCCTGTGCGACGTAGAAGGGCGCGAGCAGGTTGAGCGCGACGATCTTCTCGACGAACCTGGGGGAGACGGTCGCGGCGTCCGCGTCGGGCGAGCCGCCGGCGTTGTTGACCAGGACGTCGATGCGGCCGAACCGCTCGACGGTGGTCCGCACGAGCGCGGTGGCCTGGGCTGCCTCGCGGACGTCGGTGGGGACGAAGACGGCCTCGTGCCCCCCGCCCTGTGGTGGTCGTTCGGGCTCGGTACGCCCGCACACCACCACGTCGGCGCCTGCCGCCAGGAAGGTCTCGGCGATCTCGCGGCCGATTCCCTTCGTGCCGCCGGTGACCAGCACCGTCCGTCCCGAGAAGTCCAGTCCAGTGCTCATGCCCGTCCTCGTCGTCGATGGCCCGTCGAAGGCTAGGCAGTGCCCCGGGGAGCGGGCGCCGGCTTCTCGCTCAGCGGAACGCCCGCCACGGCCCGGGCTCACGCCGACGCCGATCTCGATCGGCGCACCCACCGCACATGGCAGGCGTCGTACCGATCAGTGGGATGGATCACGCCGACGGTCGCGGAGGTGCTTTTCTTTGCCCCCGGGCGCAGAGCCTGGTGCTCGTCTGCGGGCTCGGTGGAGGCTCGTGTCGGAGCAATCGGGACGTCGTACGTGCCCGGGGACCGTCGCGGTTCCCCGTCCGCACCCGGCGAGGTGGAAGAGAGGAGGCGCGATGGGCCGCACCCTGCTGAAGCGAGTGGGCGAGCTCGCGGCGGTGCTGCTGATCGTCAGCTTCGGCACGTTCATGCTCGTGTCGCTGCTGCCCAACGATCCGGCAGTGGTGATCCTCGGGGAGGGGCGCGAGCCGGCGGAGTACGAAGCGGTCCGGGAGGAGCTGGGGCTGAACGACCCGCTGCCGGTGCGCTACCTCGACTGGCTCGGCTCGGCGGTCACCGGTGACCTCGGCGAGACGGTCGTGCCGCCGGTCACGGACGTGCTGGACAGGGTCGCCGCAGCCCTGCCGGTGAGCGTAGAGCTCGCCGTGCTCGGTATGGGGATGGCGCTGCTCTTCTCGATCCCGCTGGCGATGTGGTCGGCCTACCGCGCCGGTGGACGGGTCGACCGGGTGATCAGCGCCGGTGCGTTCGGCGTGCTCTCGGTGCCCAGCTTCCTGGCCGGCCTGCTGATCATCATGGTGTTCGCCAACCAGCTGGGCTGGTTCCCGCGGGCGCAGTGGGTGCGGCTCAGCGAGAGCATCGGGGACAACCTGTACCACGCCTTCCTGCCGGCACTGGTGATCGCGCTGGCGGAGACGGCGCTGTTCACCCGCATCCTCCGCAACGACCTGATCACCACGCTGCAGGAGGACTTCATCCTCGCCGCCAAGGCCAAGGGCATGTCGGCGCGGCACATCATGTTCAGCGATGCCCTGCGCCCGTCGTCCTTCTCCATGATCACGCTGCTGGGGATCAGCCTGGGGCGGCTGATCGGTAGCACCGTCATCGTCGAGTACCTGTTCGCCCTCCCGGGCATGGGGTCGCTCGTCATCGGTGCCGCCAACACCGGCGACTTCACCATGGTCCAGGGAGCGGTCCTGGTGATCGCGGTGATCTACGTGCTCACCAATCTGCTGATCGACCTCTCCTACGGCGTTCTCGACCCACGGATCAGGCGGGCCCATGTCTGAGATGACCCAGGTGTCCACTCCTCCCGCCTACGGCCAGGCGGTGGATGCGGCTGTCGCCCCGGCGCCGATGCAGGACCCCCGCCGCTCCCGGTCGTTGTGGGCAGGCGTTGTTCTCACCGCGCTCGGCATCGTGACGGTCGCGATCGGCGTGGCCGGGCTGAGAGGTGCCAACGGCTGGCTGCAGCTGGCCGTCGTGGTCGCCGGTCTGGCTCTCACGCACGTCGGGGCCGGCCGGTTGCTCCGGCACCGCTTCGGTGCCGGTTTCGACCTCACCTCCTGGCTCTCCGCCATCTGGCTGGTGCTCCTGGTCCTGGCCGCGCTGCTCGCACCGGTGCTGCCGCTGGGAGAGCACGAGGACATCGCGAGCACCCTGAGTGCGCCGGTCTTCGCGCGGCCGGATCTGTTGTCGGAGTACCCCCTCGGCACCAACAACTTCGGCCTCGACCTGCTCGCCCGGGTCCTCTACGGGGCTCGCGCCTCCCTGGTCGTGGCGCTGGGGGCCGTCGCGATGGGGCTGGTGATCGGCGCGGCGCTGGGGATCGTCTCGGGCTTCTTCCGCAAGACCACCGATGCAGTGATCGGCATCTTCACCAACTCGCTGCTCGCGGTGCCACCGCTGATCCTGCTGATCGCGCTGGCCACCGTTCTGGAGCCGAGCCTGCGCAACCTGGCGTTCGCGCTGTCGTTGCTGGCCCTGCCAAGCATCGTCCGCATGGCGCGGGCGAGCACGCTGACGTTCGTGCAACGCGAGTTCGTCCTCGCGGCCCGGGCGATGGGGGCGAGCCGGCTGCGGATCATGACCCGCGAGCTGCTGCCCAACGTGATGCTCCCGCTGCTCTCCTACGCGATGGTCATGATCTCGGTGCTGATCGTCGCCGAGGCGTCGCTGAGCTTCCTGGGCCTGGGTATCCAGCCTCCGGATCCGTCCTGGGGCAACATGATCGCCGAGGGCGAGGGCAACGCCTTCGAGGAGCATCCGCACATCGTCCTCGTGCCGGGCGTCGTGTTGTTCCTGACCGTCTTCTCGTTGAACCTGCTGGGGGAGAAGGCGCGCAAGCGCTTCGACCCGCGCCAGGCGAAGCTCTAGGGAGTGCCATGAGCTCCAGTTCCGCTGCGCTCCAGGAGAGGTCCGGCGCCGCACGGGAAACGCCGGTGCTCGTCGTGGACGACCTCCGGACGCAGATCCACACGCCGCACGGCGACGTGCAGGCCGTCGACGGCATCTCCTTCACCCTCGGTCGCGGCGAGACCCTGGGGGTCGTCGGCGAGTCCGGCTCCGGGAAGTCGGTGCTCGGCCGCACGATCATGGGGCTGTACACCACCGGCCCCACCATGACGGTGACGGGACGGGTGCTGATCGCCGGCAAGGACGTGCACGCGCTGAGCGCGTCCGAGCTGCGCGAACTCTGGGGCGGTGACGTCGGCATGGTGTTCCAGGACCCGATGACCGCGCTCAACCCGGTCAAGAAGGTCGGCGTGCACCTGACCGAGAGCCTGCGCAAGCGCCGCGGGATGAACCGGCCGCAGGCGAAGGCGCGCGCCGCGGAGCTGCTGGCCCTCGTCGGCATCCCCGAGCCGCGGCGCCGGCTCGACCAGTATCCTCATGAGCTCTCCGGTGGCATGCGGCAGCGGGTGGTGATCGCGATGGCGCTGGCCAACGAGCCGGCGCTGCTGATCGCCGACGAGCCGACCACGGCACTCGACGTCACCGTGCAGAGGCAGATCCTGGATCTGCTCGCGCGGCTGCAGGACGAACTGGGCATGGCGATCATGCTGATCAGCCACAACCTCGGGGTCGTCGCCGGCCGGGCCGACAGGGTGGCGGTGATGTACGCCGGCCGGGTGGTGGAGACGGCGGACGCGGCGGCGTTGTTCGATGCGCCGCACCACCCCTACACCGAGGCGCTGCTCGAAGCCATCCCGCGGCTGCATCAGCCACCGCACGTGCGTCTGGCGGCGATCGACGGGGCGCCACCGAACATGGTGGCTCCACCGGTCGGCTGCCGCTTCGCTCCTCGGTGTCGCTACGCACAGCCCGACTGCACCGAGGCGCCGCCGTCGCTGGACCCCGCCATGGCGAACGGCGTGGTCACCCCCGGACACTCTTTCGCCTGTTACCACCCCGTCAACGCAGGAGGGCAGTGATGGCCGGGAGCGGAGTCGCGCACCTGCGACCGGAGGCCGAGCAGGTTCTCGCGGTCGAAGAACTCGTCGTGCAGTTCCCGGCCAAGGGCGGGCACACGGTGCATGCGGTCTCCGGCATCAGCTTCGACGTGCTCGACGGTGAGACGCTGGGGATCCTGGGCGAATCCGGCTGCGGCAAGTCCAGTGCCGGCCGCGCCCTGATGCAGTTGCCGCCGCCGACCTCCGGGTCGGTGCGTCTCGGGGACGACGAGCTGACCGGCCTCACGGCGCAGACGGTCCGGGAGCGTCGTGCACGGATGCAGATGATCTTCCAGGACCCGGTCTCCTCGCTCAACCCCCGCCGCAAGGTCAAGGACCTCGTGGCCGAGGGGCCCAGGATCTGGGGCAAGGAGGCCACCCGGGAGCAGATCGAGGCCGTGCTGCGCGCGGTGGGTCTGGATCCGGCGGTGGTGTGGGAGCGCCGGCCGCACGAGCTCTCCGGCGGGCAGTGCCAGCGACTCTGCATCGCCCGGGCGCTGATGCTCGATCCGCAGGTGCTGATCTGCGACGAGCCGGTGTCGAGCCTCGACGTCTCGGTGCAGGCCCAGATCCTCAACCTGCTCGAGGACACCAAGAAGCGCTACGGCCTGAGCATGGTGTTCATCGCGCACGACCTCGCCGTCGTCAAGAACATCAGCGACCGCATCATGATCATGTACCTGGGCAAGGTGTGCGAGGTGCTGCCCGCCGCCAGCCTGGCCGAGCACGCGATGCACCCCTACACGAGGCTGCTCCTGGAGTCGGTGCCGGAGGTCACCGCCTCGGAGGCTGCGACCGGCGGGGAGCAGCAGCGGGCCGGCGGCGAGCTGCCCTCGCCGCTGAACCCGCCCAGCGGCTGCCGGTTCCGCACCCGCTGCCCGCTGGTCACCGAGGAGTGCGCGGCGGTCGAGCCACAGCTGCGCGAGGTCGGCGAAGGGCACTACCTCGCCTGCCACAACTCCGGCCCCGGCGCCTCCCCGGCGGCCTGATCCGCCGCAGGTCGCAGCTCCTCCCTCCTCGCTCGCGGTGCCCCGGCCGACCCGGCCGGGGCACCGCTGTGCGTGGAGCGTCCCGAGCGGGAGCACCTGGCGGCGGTCTCCTCGGCATCCGCCGCCCGATGCTCTTCTGTGATTCCACTCACCGAGACCGACTCCGGGTCGTGCGCTCCGCATTGCTTCGCTGCTGCAACCAGCCACCCGGGCATCCGATCGGTGGCGCGTGACCGTGTTCATGGAGGACCAACGTGAAAAGAACCACGCTGACCGCCCGTCTGGTTGCCACCTTCGGCGCCGGTGCTCTTGTGCTGTCCGCCTGCGGTGGCGGCGGAGGCGCACCGTCCGGCTCCGCGAGCGGGGAGACGCCCGAGCCCACCACCGGGATCATCGGCGGGCAGGAGGACTGTGACAATCCCGTCGAGGGAGGCACGCTGACCCTGGCTGATTTCTCCGAGGCCCGCAGCCTCAACCCCACCCAGACGATCGCAAGCGCCTTCGCGGGTGGTACCGCGCTGGCGGCCGTCTACGACGTCCTGGTGCGGTACAACCCGGAGACCCAGGAGTTCGAGCCGCACCTGGCCGAGGACGTGACCTCCAACGAGGACTTCACCGAGTGGACGGTCACCCTGCGCGACGGAGTCACCTTCAGCGATGGCACCCCGCTGAACGCCCAGGCCGTCGTCGACAGCGCGAACTGGTACCTGACCAACCGCGGGTTCGAGGCCGCGGTCATCGGCCCTCACCTGGCCGGTATCCGGGCGGAGGGCGACAACACGGTCGTCTTCGACCTCACGACGCCGTGGGCCACGTTCCCGGCGTTGCTCGGCCAAGGGATCGGCATGATCGTCGCGCCGGCGGCCATCTCGGGGCCGGAGTTCCAGCCCATCGGTGCCGGACCGTTCACGCTGGACCGCTACGCCCCGCAGGAAGAGCTCGTGCTCAACGCCCGGGACGGCTACTGGGACGATGACCCGTACCTCGACCAGCTGCGGTTCGTCTGGCTCGGCAACGACGACGCCCGGTTCGAGACGCTCGAGTCCGAGGGCGCCGACGTCACGGTGCTGCGGGATCCCGGCGTGGTCCAGGAGGCGCGGGATGCGGGGTACTCGGGCTACTCGACGGTGCAGAGCCTCGGCAACATCATCATGGTCAACAACGCCGAGGGCCGGCCGGGCGCCGACCCCAGGGTGCGGCAGGCCCTCGCCCTCGCCGTCGACCCCAGCGTCCTCAACGAGCGGGTGTTCGGCGGCGTGGACATCGCGAGCAAGGCGCTGTTCTCCGACCTCTCGCGCTGGCACGCCGAGGACGTCGAGATCACGCCCCTCGACGTCGAGCAGGCGCGCGCACTCGTCGAGGAGGCCAAGGCCGACGGGTTCGACGGCACCATCCGGTACCTCGGTAACGCCTCTCCGGGGGGTCGGGATCAGGCGCTGGCGCTGCAGGCGATGCTGGAGAATGCCGGCTTCACGGTGGAGACCGAGCTGCTGCAGTCGACCGCGGACATCATCCAGCGGGTCTTCGTCTCCCGGGACTACGACCTGTCCCAGGCGGGTCTGTCGATCACGGAGGAGGACCCGTTCCAGCGGCTGTACAGCAGCTTCCACAGCGAGTCCCTGTCCAGCGCCAGCGGGTACGCCAACCCGGAGATGGACGCGCTGATCACCGAGCTCCAGGGGACCGAGGGGGACGAGCGCCAGGACGTCCTCACCCGCATCGAGGAGCTCTTCCAGGAGACCATGCCGGTGGTGTCGCTGTCCCCGGTCACCCCCTTCTTCCCCTGGCAGGACGACGTGCACGGCGTCAAGCCGACGGTCGACGGCATGCTCCTGTTCGGGGACGCCTGGATCGGTGAGTGCTCCTGACGTCGGCCCGAGCCGGGGCGCGGCACCGGGCCGGAGAGCCGGAGCTGAGGGCTCTGCCTGAAACCCGGCGCTAGGGCCTCCTTCAGCACAGGCGGTTGTCCACTGATGTGGGCAACCGCCTGTGCCGTGAGGCCACGGGAACTCACTGCCCTGACTTCCACGTCGATGACGAGCGCACCCGGCTGTGGTGGGTGAGGGGCGCGGGACCACGCCCTGCTCCCGCACCGAGACATCGGAATCGGTCTCAGGAGCACGGCGACCGCCGAGCAGGGGCAGGCCCGCGTGCGCGGGCAACCGGCAGCGAGCGACCCGGCCAGCCGCAACCGGGCGCTGGCGGTGCAGCCTGCTCAGCGCCTCGGCCGCGAATGCGCTCGGCTGATGGATCGGGGAGTGCTGACGCCTGTCTGACCGGATCGGTGCTCGGCGGCGCGGGCCGGTCGCAGGCGTCTGCCTGCGGCCGGCCCGCGGCGTGCCCGCCGAGCCGCCCGGCCCGTCCGGTGCACGTAGTCGCGTGCCCCGGGCCAGGTCAGCGTGGTGGGAGCGTGCCGTTCCCGACCGGCGCGGTCATGAGCGCCACGAGGGTGGCCACGAGCTCTCCGACCACCTGCTCGGTCGGCTCGGCTCCGTCGTCTCCGGCGGCCAGCTGCCGCTCCTGCTCCGCCAGGATGCGGAAGGCGATGAGCGCCGCCCACTGGCTGCGTCGCCGGAACGTCGCGGCCGACTGGCCCGGGAGGAGTGCGCGTAGCTCGCGACGCATCCAGCGCAGCGCCGGCTGGTCGGTGCCGGTGGACTCCGCGTCGCGGACGAAGGTGGGGTGGTCCATGACGTTGGCCAGGAAGCGCAGGTAGCAGGTGCCGGTGCCCGAGGCGCCGATCGTCTCCGCCAGCGGCACGACCAGCAGCCGGATCAGGTCCTCGGGGAGGAGTGGGCGATCGGCCCGCCGCAGCTCGTCGGCCAGTTCCTGGCGGCGGGCGTCCACCGTCGGCGATCGTGCGGCGATGATCGCAGCGATCAGCCCCTCCTTGGAGCCGAAGTGGTACTGGGCGACGGAGTTGTTCCGCTGACCCGCGGCGGCCCCCACCATGCGCAGCGAGACGGCCTCGACGCCGTACTCGGCGAACAGCCGCTCGGCCGCCTCGATCATGCGCGCGCGCGTCGTCGCCCGTGCTCCACCAGCGGGGACGTCGGCCAGGGGGTCGACGGTCACCGCTCCAGGCTAGCCCGCCACCGGCTCGGGCCCGGTCGGGCGGAGAGCGGCGAGCCGCCCGGGAAAGCCGGCGCGCTGCCGGCGAGGTGGGGCGTTGACGGATTAAGGCGTTTGTCTTAAATTTCCGAGCACACGGTCGGACGACGGAGGAGAGCACGCTGTGACGGTCACGTTCCCGGAGAACCAGAGGGCGTCGGCGCGCGCCGCGTTCGGCCTCTTCAATCCCGAGCAGGCGCGGCGGATCTTCTCCCGCGAGCACGGCTCGGGCTTCCAGCCGATCGTGCTGGAGGCCGCACCCCGCACCTGGTATATCCAGCCCGGCATGGTCAACGTGGCGCTGTTCGAGACCGACGAAGGTCTCCTGCTGGTCGACGCCGGCTGCGCGGGGGACGGGCCGGCCCTGCTGGAGGCGGTGCGCTCGGTCAGCGACAAGCCGCTGCACACGGTGGTCTACACCCACGGGCACAGCGACCACGCCTTCGGGCTGTGGGCCTTCCTGGAGGCCGGCGAGACCCCGCGGGTCGTCGCCCACGAGAACGTGGTCGGCCACTTCGAGCGCTACATCAAGACCGCTGGCCTCAACGCCCGCATCAACGGCCAGTTGGCCGGGCCCGACGGGAAGCGGTGGGCCAGCGAGCGCGAGGACTTCGTCTGGCCGACCGAGGTCTTCTCCGACACCCTCGAGCTCGTGCTCGGCGGCGAGCGGTTCGTCCTGCGGCACGGCAAGGGCGAGACCGACGACGCCACGTGGGTGTGGGCTCCCGAGCGGAAGGTGCTCGCGGCCGGAGACCTGGTCACCGGCTACCTGCCCAACGCGGGCAACCCCAAGAAGGTGCAGCGATTCGCCGAGGAGTGGGCCGACGCCGCCGACGAGATGGCGGCGTTGCGTCCGGAGGTGATCATCCCCGGTCACGGGGTGCTGGTCAGCGGCACCGACGCCATCGTCGACGAGCTGCAGGCCATGGCCCGCTACCTGCGGCACATCGTCGACCACGCCCTGCGCGGCCTGAACGCCGGACTGCTGGCCGACGAGATCGTGGAAACCCTCACCATCCCCGGGGAGCTCGCCGCGCACCCGCGGCTGCCGGCGGTCTACGACCAGCCCGAATTCATCTGCCGCAACGTGATCCGCCGGTACGCGGGCTGGTGGGACGGGTACCCGTCGTCCCTGCTGCCCGCCCCCCGGACCCAGCAGGCGGCGGAGATCGCCGAACTCGCCGGCGGCGTCGGCGCCCTGGTCGACCGGGCCCGGAGCCTCGCCGACGAGGACCTGCGGCTGGCCTGCCACGTCGCCGAGTGGGCCTTCCTCGCCGACCGGGACGACCCGCAAGCACAGGACTGCTACGAGCAGATCCTTGAGCGGCGCGCGGCCGGCGAGACCGGCCTCATGGCGCAGCACAACTTGCGCGTCAGCCGGTACTGGGTGCAGGAGGCGCGCAACCGCGCTGCGGCCGGGCAGCGGGCATGAGCCGGCAGCCCAACGTCGTCGTCGTCCTCCTCGACGACGTCGGTTTCGGCGCTCCCTCGACGTTCGGTGGACCGATCGACACCCCGGTCCTGGATGCCCTGGCCGGAGAGGGACTCCGCTACAACCGCTTCCACACCACCGCGATCTGCTCGCCCACGCGGGCCGCGCTGCTCACCGGTCGTGACGCGCACGCCGCCGGGGTGGGCACCGTGCTCAACAGCGCGAACACCAACCCCGGCTACGAAGGAGTCCTGCGACCGGAGACCGCGACCGTGGCGACCGTGCTCAAGCAGGCCGGCTACAGCACGGCCGCGTTCGGCAAGTGGCACCTCGGCCCGCCGTGGGAGTCGTCCCAGGTGGGGCCGTTCGACCGCTGGCCGACCGGGCAGGGGTTCGAACGGTTCTACGGGTTCCTCGGCGGGGAGACCGACCAGTACGCTCCCACGCTCTACGAGGGCACCACGCCGATCCCACCCCCGGACCAGGAGGACTACCACCTCACCGAGGACCTGGCCGAGCAGGCGGTGTCGTGGATGCAGATGCAGCACGCGATGGCTCCCGACCGCCCCTTCTTCCTCTACTTCGCCCCCGGCGCCACGCACGCGCCGCTGCAGGTGCCGGGTCCCTGGAGCGAGAAGTACCGGGGCCGCTTCGCCGCCGGGTGGGACACCGTCCGCGAGCAGACGCTGGCCCGTCAGAAGGAGCTCGGGGTGGTGCCGCCGGACACCGAGCTCACCCCGCGCCCGGAGGCGCTCCCGGCCTGGGACTCCCTCGGCCCGGACCAGCGAGCCGTGGCCGAGCGGCTGATGGAGGTCTACGCCGGCTTCCTCGAGCACACCGACGTGCAGATCGGGAAGCTGGTCGACGCGCTGAAGGAGGACGGCCGGTTCGACGACACCCTGTTCGTCTACGTCGTCGGTGACAACGGCAGCAGCGCCGAGGGCGGGCCGCCGGGAAGCGTCAACTACATGGGCGCGCTGCAGGGCATACCCGAACCGGCCGCCCACCTGGTGCAGCGTCTGGACGAGATCGGCGGCCCGGACAGCTACCCGCAGTACCCCGCCGGCTGGGCGTGGGCCATGACCGCGCCCTTCCAGTGGGTCAAGCAGGTCGCCTCGCATCTGGGGGGCACCCGCAACCCCATGGTGCTGAGCTGTCCCGCGCGGATCGCCGACCGGGGCGGGCTGCGCACCCAGTTCGCGCACGTCAACGACATCGCCCCCACGATCCTGGACATCGCCGGGGTGCCGCTGCCCGAGGAGGTGGGCGGGTTCGCCCAGCTGCCCATGGACGGCACGAGTCTCACCTACGCCTGGGACGACGCGGACGCGGCGGAGCAGCACCGCATCCAGTACTTCGAGGTGTACGGGCACCGCTCCATCTACTCGGACGGGTGGATGGCCTCGGCTTACCACGGTGGGTTGCCATGGGGCGTAGGGCGGCCGGGCGAGGAGCGTTCCTTCGACGAGGACGTGTGGGAGCTCTACCACCTCGACACGGACTTCAGCCAGGCCCGCGATCTCGCCGCCGCCGAATCGGAGAAGCTCGCCGAGCTGCAGCAGCTGTTCCTCCGCGAGGCCGGGCGGGTCGGCATCCTGCCGCTGTCGGACGCGCGGGTCCGGACGGCGAGGTCGCGGATGCCGAACCTCGCCGCCGGCCGCACGTCGTTCACGTTCCGGCCCGGGGCGGTGGGCATCCCGGAGTCCAACGCGCCCCGCCTGATCGGTCGCTCCTGGACCATGCGGGCCCGGTTCGACCGGATCGGGGCGGAACCGGTGCGCGGGGTCATCGCTTCGATGGGGGGTCGGGCGGCCGGCCTGGCCCTGCACCTCGACGACGTCGGCCGGCCGGCCTTCCACCTGCGCACCTTCGACGTCGCCTCGCTGGCGTTGCAGGGTGCGGCACCGGTGGCGCCGGGGGAGCACGAGCTGGAGGTCGACTTCCGGTACGACGGCAGCGGGTGGGCGCGCGGGGCCGAGGTGGTGCTCTGCCTGGACGGGGCAGAGATCGCGCGTGGCCGGATCGCGGTGACCCCGCCCGTGCTCTTCTCCATCGACGAGACCTTCGACATCGGGCTGAGCACCGGATCCCCGGCGGGCCCCTACCGGTCGCCCAACGCCTTCACCGGCGGACGGCTGGAGCGGGTCGACGTGGAGCTGGCCTGAGTGACGCCTGACTGCGCCCGGCTACGCGCCCGGGCGCGGTCAGGCGTCGTTGGCGCAGCGGAACCCGATGTTGGATGCCGACGAGTCGGGGGTGTTGCTGGATCGGGCCGCCACCCGGTAGCGGTTGCAGTAGGAGTCGTGGCACAGGAACGACCCGCCGCGCAGCACCCGCGCGGTACCCCTCTCCGGGCCCCGCGGGTCCTGCACGGGGGAATGCTGGTAGTAGCCGGGGTCGAACCAGTCCGCGCACCACTCCCACACGTTGCCCGACATGTTCCACAACCCGAATGCGTTGGGGCGGAAGGTCTTCGCCGGCGCGGTGGCGAGGTGGCCGTCCTCGGCGGTGTTGCGCGTCGGGAACGTGCCCTGCCAGATGTTGCACATCCACCGGCCACGGGGCCGTAGCTCGTTCCCCCACACGAAGCGGTGGCCATCGGCGCCGCCCCGGGCGGCGTACTCCCACTCGGCCTCCGTGGGCAGCCGCTTGCCGGCCCAGCGGCAGTAGGCCTGCGCGTCCTCGTGGGAGACGTGGACGACGGGGTGGTGGGGCATCCGGTCGATGCCGGAGAGCGGCCCGAACGGGTGACGCCAGTCGGCTCCCCGCACGGCCAGCCACCAGGGTGCGCCGGTGGCACGACCGAGCACGTCGTGCGGTGCGGCCTGGAGGGTGCCGTGGAAAACGGCAGAGGAACCGAAACGCTCGGCGTCGGTGACGTGCCCGGTGGCCCTGACGAAGGCGGCGAACGCGGCGTTGGTGACCGTGGTCGCGTCCACGAGGAACGGTCGCACGTCGACCGGGTGCACCGGCGTCTCCCCGTCGGCGGGATACCCCTCGTCGAACGCATCGCCCATCGCGAAGCGGCCACCGGGCAGCCGCACCTGCCCGTTCGTGCGACGTTCACCGGCGGCCGGCCGGAAGGGTTCCGGGACGACCGACTCGGCGGCGGCAGGCTGTTCGAGCCGCGGACCGCCGCTGCAGCAGGGATTGCCCCGATCGGCCGCCGCCGGGCCGGTGCCTGGCGGGTTCGGCTCCCCGGGCCCACCGGTCACCGGGACCACACCGCTGTCGTCTCGGTCAGCGCGAGCACCGCGGTGGCGAGGGTGAGAGCCAGGGGAGCCAGACCGTCGCGCGAGCGGGACCGGCGGCGCATCCCGGCATCATGGGCATAGCGGGCACGGCTCTCCAGGAAGACCCATGCCGCGAGCGGCATCGCGGCGCCCATGCTGGCCAGCGACACCAGGCCCAGCGCGTCGGCCGTGAACCGGGTCAGCAGTGCGGAGGCCGCGATCAGCGCCAGCGCGGTCCGCTGCCAGGCCAGGGCCGTTCGTTCGTTCGCTCGTCCCGGATCGGGGACGACGCCCGTCACCGGGCGGCCACGAGCAGGAGTGCGCCGCAGACCACGATGCCGGCGACGAGGACGGCTCCCATGAGGGAAGAGGGCAACGGTGTGCCGTGCCGCATGGCCCGCTCCGCCCGCGCCCAGCGGAACCAGGAGGCCACCGCGGACACCAGGGCCAGCAGCACCAGCAGCAGGGCCAGTGGTCGCTGGAGCGCGTCGGACATGGGGAGATCGAGTGCGTCCAGCGCCACGCCACCGGCGATCAGCGCCAGTGCCGTCCGCAGCCAGGCGAGCAGGGTCCGCTCGTTGGCGAAGCTGACCCGGGGGTCTGGTTCCTCGCCGATCCCGTACACCCACCCGGGCCAGCGTCGATCGCCGCTCATACCGTCCTCACCAGCGTCGCCGGACGCGAGGCTCGGCCCGGCTCTGCGACCAGCCTGGCAGGACCTCCAGGACCTTTTCGGGCCGGTCCCGGAGACCGGGATCGGCCGGAACGGCCGGGCGCGACCCTCCTACGCTCCGCCTCCAGCGGGCCGACGAGTGCAGAAGAGGTGGCGGAGTGGTCGAACAGCCATGGGATGCGGTCGAGACGGCGAGCCGGATCGACAGCGGTGAAGTATCCGCCCGCGAGGTGGTGGAGGAGTCGATCCGCCGGATCGAGAAGCACGACCCCGCTCTCAACGTGATGGTGGCCACCCGCTTCGAGGAAGCCCTCGCGGAGGTCGACCGCGGCCTGCCCGACGGCCCGCTACGGGGTGTCCCCATCGTGATCAAGGACCTGGGGGCCGATGTCGCCGGGCTGCCCAGCACCAAGGGCAGTCGCCTCTTCGCCGAAGGCGTGGCGGCCCAGGACAGCACGGTGGTGGCGCGCTATCGCGCCGCGGGCATGGTCGTGCTGGGCACCACCAACAGCCCGGAACTGGGCAAGAACGCGAGCACCGAGCCGGTGCTGCACGGCCCGACGCGCAACCCGTGGTCCCTGGACCGCTCGCCGGGCGGTTCCAGCGGAGGCTCCGCGGCCGCGGTGTCGGCCGGCCTGGTCCCGGTCGCGCACGGCAACGACGGCGGCGGATCGATCCGGATCCCGGCCGCCATGTGCGGGCTGTTCGGCCTCAAGCCCAGCCGCGGCCGTGTGCCGTCGTGGCCCTACCCCAGCGCGCTCTCCGCGCCGGTGTCGGTGCACCATGCGCTCACGACCACGGTGCGGGACAGTGCAGTGCTCCTGGACGTCGTCGCCGGCCACGTGCCGGGTGATGCGTACGGTGCCCCGACTCCTCCCCGGTCGTTCGCCGAGCACCTCGAGGTCAAGGCTCCCCGGCTGCGGATCGGCTGGTCGACCGCGGTTCTGGGCGGCGTCCCGGTCCACCCGGACTGCGCCGCGGCCGTTCAGCGGGCTGCGGAACTCTGTGCGGAACTCGGGCACGACGTCGCCGAGGTGACGCTGAACCATGATCCTGCCCTGGTCATGGCGGCCTCCGGCACGATCATGGCCGTCGAGTTGGTGGCCGCCGTGGAGCGGCGGCTGCGTGAACTGGGCCGGGAGCTGCGGGACGACGACCTCGAGCCGTTCACCCACGGGCTCCTCCAGCACGGGAGGACGATCACCGGGGCGCAGACCGCCGAGGCGTTGCGGGCGGCGCAGGAGGTCGGCTGGCAGGTGGGGCGCCTGTTTGCCGACCACGACGTGCTGCTGCTCCCCACGCTCGCGCAGCCCGTGCCGCCCCTGGGCCTGCTGGACACGACGCGTCCCGAGACGCTGTACGAGCACGGGACCACCTACTCGATCTTCACCAGCCTCTTCAACGTCACCGGGCAGCCGGCGATGTCGGTGCCGTTCGGAACGGACACGGCGGGTCTTCCCGTCGGCGTGCAGTTCGCCGCGGACCTGGGGGAAGAGGGGCGGCTCCTGCAGCTCGCGGCCCAGTTGGAGCAGGCCGCTCCCTGGCCCCGGAACGCGCCAGGCTACGCGCAGGAGTGACGCTCGCGGCCCTCGCCGCGGCGGCGGTCGCGGTCTTCCTGCTGGCCGCGACCGCGCAGGCGGTCACCGGATTCGGTTTCGCGCTGGTCGCGGTACCGCTCCTGCTGCTGGTCACCGACTCGGTCACGGCGGTCGTGGCGACCACCGCGGTGAGCCTGGTGCTCACCGGTCTCATCGGCTATCGGGAGCGCGGGCACGTCCAGCGGCCGACGGCGGTCCGTTTCATCGTCGCGGGACTGATCGGCATGCCGCTGGGGCTCGTGGCTCTCGCGCAACTGGACGAACGGCCCCTGACGATCCTGATCGCGGTGGCCGTGCTGCTGTGCGCCGGCCTTCTCTGGTCGGGAGTGCGCGTACCGGCCGGTTCCGGGCCGCAGTGGGGTGCCGGTCTGCTCAGCGGGGCGCTGCTCACCTCCACCGGCATGAACGGCCCTCCCGTCGTGCTGATGTTGCAGGCGCGCGCGCTTGCGCCGCGTCCCTTCCGCGCGACGTTGCAGGTCGTCTTCTTCGGCCAGGACGTCGCAGCCGTGGCCGCCTTCGCCGTCCTCGGGTACCTCGATCCGGTCGTGGCGACGGTCGTGGCTGCGGCGGCGATTGGGGTGCCGGCCGGCTGGTGGCTGGGCGACCGGCTGTTCGGCCTGTTCCCCCCGGCGGGGTTCCGGGTCCTGGTCCTGACGACGGTGACGGCGACCGCCGCCGTGTCCCTCGCCACGGCGGCGACCTGAGATGCTCCGCATGCGGCCCCGCCGGGGCAGGAGACCGTCCGACGTGGCCGGGCCGTCGCGGGCCGGGGAAGCGGCACCCGGCGCATTCGACATCCTGCGCATCCGTCCGTTCCTGGTGCTGTGGCTCAGCGCGGCGGTGGTGTTCCTGGGCGTGATGGCGCAGAACATCGCCCGCACCTGGCTGGCGTTCGAGCTCACCGGTTCCAACGCTGCGCTGGGTGGCGTCCTGCTTTCCTTCGGCGTCGCGATGCTCGTGGCGACGCCGTGGGGCGGCGTCGCGGCCGACCGGCTCCCCAAGCGGCTGGTGATGCAGGTGGCCACCCTGCTGCTCGTGTCGTCCAGCGCCTGGATCGGCGTCGCGACGGCCACCGCCGTCGTCACGTACTGGATGCTGATCGTGGCCGGTGTCGTGCAGGCGATCGGGTTCGCTCTCTTCAGCCCGGCCCGCATGGCCCTGCTCGCCGAACTGGTGCCGCGGGACGCGGTGCCCGGCGCGGTGTCGCTCATCCTGGTCAACTCCGAGGTCAGCCGGGTCGTGGGGCCGGCGCTGGCCGGCTTGGTCATCGGCAGCTTCACGTTCGGCACCGAAGCGGTCTTCCTGGTCAGCGCCGTCCTGCTGGCCCTGGGAATGGGAATCAACCTCGCCCTTCCGCCGGGCCGCCGCCGGGTCGATCCGTCGGGCCGGTCACCGCTGGGTGAGTTGATGGACGGGCTGTCCTACGTGCGCCGTCGGCCGGACCTCGCGGCCCTGCTGTGGTGCGGCATCGGGGTCACGATGGCCGGCCTGCCCTACCTCGCCTTCCTCCCGGCGGTGGCCAGCGATCTCTTCGATCTCGGTTCGCTCGGCTACGGCCTGCTGTCGGCGAGTTCCGCGGTAGGCGCGGTGCTGACCGGGCTCGCGCTCGGTCGGAGGTCGCACCGCGGCGACCAGCGCCGGCTGCTCATCGTGGCGGGGGCGGTCTTCGGACTCGCGCTGGCCGCGATGGCGGCGGCGCCCAGCTTCGTCCTGGCGGTCGTCGCACTCGTCGTGGTGGGTGGGGCACTGCTGGCCTTCCAGACGACGAGTCAGGCGCTGCTGCTCGCGCTGTCGGACATCGAGTTCCACGGCCGCGTCCAGGGGCTGGTCATGCTCAGCTTCGGTGCCTTCGGCGTCGCGGCACTCCCGCTGGGAATCCTGGCGGATGCGATCGGGACACGGTGGACCCTCGCCGGGATGGGCGTGGTGGTCGTAGGGATCGTCCTCGTCTTCGCCGTCGTCAGCAGACGGACGAGGGCGGCGTCGCGGCTGCTCGACCTCGGCTGATCCCGCCCTTCAGCTTCGCCAGTCGACCCCGGGCAGGGTGGCGTTCCACGATTCGACGATCCGCCCGCCGGCCAGGCGCTGCACCACGAGCCAGGTCAGCAGCGACGGCTCACCCGTGTCGAGGTTGAGCCCCTCGGTGGTGGCACGGGTCCAGACCCGGTCACCGTCGACCACTTGGTCGTCCACGGTGCTGACGGCGTCGTGCAGAAAATGCCAGGCGGTCCGGAACTCCCTCTTGAGCTCTTCGCGCCCGAGGACCTTCGTACCCGCGGAGGAATGGCGGACGTACTCCTCGGCGAAGAGTTCGTCGACCACGTCCACGTTCCGCCGGGTCCACAGCTCGTCCCAGTAGCGCGCGACCGTCGCAGCCATCTCCTGTTCGTCCACGACCGGCGAGTCTAGATGCCGGCACCGGCCGCAGCCCCTGCTTCGCTCGGGTGCGGCCGGACGCTCAGACCTCCTCGACGGCGAAGGCGCGGGTCGGCGCGACGAACTCCTCCTGCGCGGCGACCAGCAGAATCTCGCGGGAACCGGCGTCCTCGGTGCGCTGCAGCAGGCCGAACACCGAGGCCGCGGCGCGCCCGAGGGACTCGGCCGCCGAGCGGGTCTCCAGCCAGTGGGCGAGGAACAGCGCGGCGATCGCGTCGCCGGCCCCGTTGACCGACACGCCCAGCCGCGGGGTGCGCACGCGCCAGTGCCGGCCGCCCTCGGAGGCGAGCAGGTCGACGGCGTCGTCGGGGGTGCCCTCGGCGACCAGCGACGTGGTGAGGACGACCCGCGGCCCGAGCGCCTGCACCGCGGCGACCGCGTCCTTCACCGAGGCCGGCGAGCGGGTGGTGGTGCCCGCGAGCAGGTCCAGCTCGTAGTGGTTGGGCGTCACGAGGTCGGCGGCCGGGACGGCGACCTCGCGCATGAACTCCTCGATGCCGGGGCGCACGAACACACCGCGGCCGACGTCGCCGATGACCGGGTCGCAGCAGTAGACGGCGGCCGGGTTGGCCGCGCGCACCCGCGCCACCGTGCCGACGACGGCGTGCCCGATGTCGGCCGAGCCGAGGTAGCCCGACAGCACCGCGTCGCAGCTGCCGAGCACGCCGCGGTCGGCGACGCCCTGCACGATCTCCTCGATCGACTGGCCGTCGTAGACGCGGCCGGTCCACTGGCCGTAGCCGGTGTGGTTGGAGAACTGGACGGTGTGCACCGGCCACACCTCGATGCCGAGGCGCTGCAGCGGGAAGACGGCGGAGCTGTTCCCGACGTGGCCGTAGGTGACGTGCGACTGGACGGAGAGGACGGCGGTCACGTCGGCCACCCTGGCACACGCGCCCACCGCCGCCACCAGCTCACCGGGTCCTCGGCCTCCTCGCCGGGTCATCGGCCTCGTCCTCCCTCACCGGGAGGCGTCCTCCCTCACCTCCTGCGCCGAGGGAGGACACGCCACGATCAGGGAACTCGGGCTCAGGGGGTGGTCGTCAGGCGGTGGCGTCCGTCGTCCGCCCGGGGGAGAGCTCCACGTGCGGGCGGGACTGCCACAGCGCCCACTCGGCGCTGATGTCTCCGGCCGTGCGCAGCAGGTGGGGGAGGTGCTCGCCGACCAGCCGCTCGGTGGACGTCTCGGCGGCGTGCACGGTGACGTTCATGGCCGCGCGGACGACGCCGTCGCCGTCCCGGACGGGCACCGCCACCGAGCGCACACCCGGCGCGAGCTCCTCGTCGGCGAACGCCCAGCCGCGGGCGCGCACCTCGGTGAGCTCGGCGCGCAACTGCTCGGGGGAACGGCCGATCATGGGCGGCAGCCCGGCGCGGCTGGGCTGGGCGAGCGTGGCGGCGAGCTGGTCCGGCGCCAGCGCGGCGAGCAGGACCTTCCCCTGCGAGGTCTGGGCCGCCGGGAAGCGGGTGCCGATGTCGACCCGGAGCGCGATCAGCTTGGGCACCGCCACGCGGGCGACGTAGACGATGTCGGACCCGTCGAGCTGGGCCATCGAGGAGGACTCGCCGGTGCGGGCGACCAGCGCCTCCAGGTGCGGACGGGCGATGTCCCAGAGCCCGAGGGCGCCGACGTAGGCCATGCCGAGGGTGAGCACCTTCGGGGTGAGGGCGAACGCGCCGGCCGACGACCGCACGAAGCCCAGCTCCTCCAGCGTGAGCAGCAGCCGCCGCGCGGTCGGGCGCGCGAGCCCCGCCGCCGCGGCCACCTCCGAGAGCGTCATCGTCGGGTGGTCGCGGTCGAAGGAGGCGAGGACGTCGAGGCCCCGTGCCAGCGCCTCGACGAAGTCGGGCCCGCTGCCGCGCCCTGCCATGTCCGTCGTCCTCTCTCGGTGCCGCGGTGCCGCGGTGCCGCGGTGCCGCGGTGCCGCGGTGGCCCGGCGGTCCCGCAGACTCCGCTGCCGGGAGTGTGCGGGACCGCCGGGCCGGTGCGCTCAGTGGTGCCGGGTCGACTGCTCGCCGGCCGGCCGCTCGGTGGCCAGGTGCGCCTCGAACACCTGCTCGCGGGCGGCGTGCGTGCCGTGCGACTTGTACTCGGTGTACTGGTACGGGTTGTCGAGCACCTCGGTGCCGGGCAGGTCGGGGTACATGCCACCGGCCCACGCCTCCTCGCCCATCGCGCCGCGCAGGTGGTCCACGGTCGCGTCGACCTCCCGGCGGACGGCGGCCAGGTCGACGTCGACCAGACGGTGCGCGTGCTTCACGACCCGGCCGTCGACCAGCACCGTGTGCACGTCGCCGCGCTGCGCCTGGAAGGCGACGTGGCCGAACGGGTTGAGCAGCGGGAAGGAGACCGGCGAGGCATCGTTCTTGATCAGGACGACGTCGGCCTTCTTGCCCGGCTGCAGGGTGCCCAGGTCGTCGCGGCCGAGCGCCAGCGCCCCGCCGCGGGTGGCCCACTGGACGACGTCCTGCGCGCGCAGCTGCAGGTGGGTGACCGTGTCACCCGTGAGGTGGGCCTCGAAGTGCTCGCGGGAGCGGTCGGCGCCCAGCGTGGTGCGCATCGCGGAGAACAGGTCACCGCTCCACCACACGCTGGTGTCCATCGACAGCGACACCGGGATGCCGTGCGAGCGCACCTGCCAGGTGGGCGGGTAGCCCTGCCCGGCGCTCTGCTCGGACTCCGTCGACACCGAGATCGACCCGCCGGTGGCGGCGATGCGGTGGTAGGAGTCAGGGGTGAGGGTGGCGGCGTGGACGTAGACCGTCTCGGGGGTCATGAAGCCGTGCTCGTGCATGAGCCGGATGCCGTCGTCGTTCGTGGCGCCCCAGACGCCGGCGTGCGTGGTGACCGGCAGGCCCAGCTCGCGGGCCACCTCGAAGGCGGCCTTCTCGGGGAAGGCGGGGTCGCCGGTGACGTCGAAGGCCAGCTGCAGGCCCAGCATGCCGTCGGCGGCGTCGCGGTGCCGCTCGAGGAACGAGCGGACGGCCGGGTCGGCGGTCCACGCCCACGGCGCGGCCTGGATGTTGCCGTAGGCCAGGACGAAGCGGCCTGGCACCGAGCGCAGCGCCTCGACGGCGGCCTCGGCGTGGTCGACCGACTGCAGCCCGTGCGACCAGTCGACGGTGGTGGTGACGCCGGCCTCCAGCGCCTCCAGGGCCGAGAGCCGGTTGCCCGCCGCGACGTCCTCGGGCCGGAACTTCCGCCCGTGCTCGAGGTAGTACCAGACGAAGTACTGCGTGAGCGTCCAGTCGGCGCCGTAGCCGCGCATCGCGGTCTGCCACATGTGCCGGTGGGTGTCGATCATCCCGGGCATCACGATGCCGCCGCGGGCGTCGATCTCCTGCGTGCCCTCGGGCACCTCCAGCGCCGGCCCCACGGCGGCGATGCGGTCGTCCACGACCAGCACGTCCGCGTCGGGCAGGACGGTGCAGGTCTCGTCCATGGTCAGCACGGTCCCGCCGCGCAGGGCCACCGGACGACCGGCCGCCGGAGCGGGCTCGGAGTGGGTCATCGTCTCCTCCTGGACGTCGTCGTCGCGTCGCCGGACCAGTGTCCGCGCTGCGGACACCCAGTGCGACCTGCGTCACGATGGCGGCTGCGGCCGGCGCTGTCAACCGGCGTACCGGCGGCCCGTCCGGCGTGGTGGGCAGCGGTTGACAGCAGTTCCGCACGCGCCGGAGACTGCGGACGCCGATTTGCGGACGATTGTCCGCCCGCGTCGACGACGAGGAGAGTGCATCCCGGATGAGCGCTGACGCCGAGGACTCCGGAGGACCGGCGACCGGCCCTCTCTCCGGCCTGCTGGTGGCGGACTTCTCCCGCATCCTGGCCGGGCCCTACGCCACGATGCTGCTCGCCGACCTCGGGGCGGAGGTGGTCAAGGTCGAGGGGCCGCACGGCGACGACACCCGCACCTGGCAGCCGCCCGTCCGCGACGGCGTCTCGACGTACTACATGGGCGCCAACCGCAACAAGCGCTCGGTCGCCCTCGACCTCAAGGACCCGGCCGACCAGGCGGTCGCGCAGGAGCTGGCGCGGCGGGCCGACGTCTTCATGGAGAACTTCAAGCCCGGCGGGCTGGCCCGCTTCGGGCTGGACTACGACGCCGTCGCGCGCACCAACCCCGGCGTCGTCTACGCCTCCGTCAGCGGTTTCGGCAGCGCGCCCGAGGGCGCGTCGCTGCCGGGCTACGACCTCATCGTGCAGGCGATCTCGGGGTTCATGAGCCTGACCGGTGACCCCGACGGTTCGCCCTACCGCGGCGGGGTCGCGCTCTTCGACGTGATGGCCGGCCTGCACGCCACGATCGGGGTGCTCTCGGCACTGAACCACCGGCACGCCACCGGGCGGGGGCAGCACATCGAGGTCAACCTGCTCTCCTCGGCGCTCTCGGGGCTGGTCAACCAGACCAGCGCCTACGTCGCCGGCGGCGTGGTGCCCTTCCGCATGGGCAACAGCCACCCCAGCCTGTTCCCGTACGAACCGCTGCCCTGCGCCGACGGCGACCTGATCGTCACCGCCGGCAACAACGGCCAGTTCCGCAAGCTGGTGGAGGTGCTGGGCGTACCGGAGCTCGCCGACGACCCGCGGTTCAGCCGCAACGAGGACCGCACCGCCAACCGCGACGAGCTGCGCCCGCTGCTGGTGGAGCGGCTGCGCACCCGTACCAAGCAGGAGTGGTTCCGCGACATCATCGGCGCCGGCGTGCCCTGCGGGCCGATCAACACGATCGACCAGGGCGTGGCCTTCGCGCAGGAGGTGGGCCTGGACCCCGTCGTCGAGGTGGGGGAGGGTGCGGCCGCGGTGCCGACCGTGCGCAACCCGATCACCTTCTCCGAGACGCCGCCGGCCTACCGGCTGCCGCCGCCGGGTCTGGACGAGCACGGCGCGGAGATCCGGCGCTGGCTGAGCGCACCCGAGGAGGAGGCCCGGTGACCGCCGAGCAGCCGCAGCACCTGCAGTACCGGACGGCGCTCGGCGCCTCGAGCCTGGAGTCGATCACCCTCCTCGGCACGGACCTCGCCCGCGACGTCATGGGCACCGTGGGCTTCGGGGAGCTGGCCTTCTGGCTGGCCACCCAGCGGCGGCCGACGCCGGGCGAGACCCGCGTGTTCGAGGCGGTGCTCGCCGCGCTCGCCGACCACGGCTTCACGCCGACCGCGATCGTCACCCGGCTCACCTACCTGTCGGCACCCGACTCGATCCAGGGCGCCCTGGCCGCCGGTCTGCTGGGTGGCGGGTCCCGCTTCCTGGGCGTCACCGAGGACTGCGGCCGCTTCCTGCACGACGTCCTCACCTCGGTGGACGGCGACCTGCCCGACGACGACGCCGGGTGGGACGCGCTCGCCCTGGAGACGGTGACGGCGCAGCGGGCCGCCGGCCGGTTCGTCCCCGGGCTCGGTCACCACGTGCACAAGCAGGGCGACCCCCGCACCCCGCGGCTGTTCGAGATCGCCGCCGAGGAGCGCCTGGTCGGGCCGCACCTGCAGCTGTTCGCCGCCATCGGCCGCACCCACGAGCAGGTGCTCGGCAAGCGGCTCCCGCTCAACGGCGCCGGTGTCTGCGGCGCGGCCCTGGCCGACCTGGGGCTGCCGATGGAGCTGCTGCGCGGGTTCGCGCTGCTCGCCCGCACCGCCGGGCTGATCGGCCAGCTCGCCGAGGAGCTGCGGCACCCGGTGGCCAACGACGTCTTCCTCTCGGTCGACCTGAACAACCGGCCGGTCGACCCCGACCCCTTCGTCCCCGCGCCGCTGCGCGGCGCCGGACCGCAGGGCTGAGGGGCCGGCCGTGCGCGCCGCCGTCCTGCACACGCCGGGGGAGACCCCGGAGCCGCGCGAGCACCCCGACCCGGGAGCCGGCAGCGACCGCACCGTCGTCCGGGTGACCGCGGCGCCGCTGGTCCCGCTGGACCTGCTGTGCGCCTCGGGCACCTCCTACTTCGGGCGGCCCGCGGTGCCCTACGTGCCCGGGGTGCAGGGGGTGGGCGTGGTCGAGAGCGGGCCGGGCGCGGCCCCGGGCACGCGGGTCTGGTTCAGCACGACCGCCGGGATGGCCCCCGGCGACGGCAGCCTCGCGGAGCGCTGCGCGGTGGCGGCCGACGACGTCGTCCCCGTGGACGCGGACGTCCCCGACCCCGCCCTGGCCGCCCTCGGGCTCTCCGCCGTCGCCGCCTGGATGTCGCTGACCTGGCGCGGCGGGCTGCGGCCGGGCGAGCACGTGCTCGTGCTCGGCGCGGGCGGGGCGGTCGGCCAGGCGGCGGTCGGCGCGGCGCGGCTGCTGGGCGCCGGCCGGGTGGTGGCGGCGGCGCGCTCGGCCGGGGCCCGCGACCGGGCGCTGGCCGCCGGCGCCGACGCGGTGGTGGCGCTGGACGCCGGCGCCGACGCGCTCGCGGAGCGGTTCGCCGACGCGGCCGGCGGGCGGCTGGACCTCGTCGTCGACCCCGTCTTCGGTGCGGCGGCCACGGCCGCCGCCCGGGCGCTCTCGGCGGGCGGGCGGCTGGTGAACCTGGGCGGCGCGTCCGGGGACACCGCGGAGCTCTCCTCCGCGGTGCTGCGGGGGAAGGCGGCGTCGGTGCTCGGCTACACGAACAACGCGCTGACCGCGGCGCAGCGGGCCGAGGCCGTCGGCGCGATCGCACGCGAGGCGGCGGCCGGCCGGCTGGCCGTCGCGCACGAGCAGGTGCCGCTCGCCGACGTCGCCACCGCGTGGCGGCGGCAGGCGACCGGTGACCCCGGCGTCCGGCTGGTCCTGACGCCCTGAACGAGCAGGCCCCGCGCGGGAACCGCGGGGGGAGGAACCGCGCGGCCGGCACCCGGCCGCGCCGGACGGCAGGAGGACCGTCGTGCACCTGGTGACCGAGGAGAACATCACCGAGCTCGCGGTGGAGCGCTGGGCCACCGCCCGCGATCCGCGGCTGGCGGAGGTCATGACCGCGCTCGTGCGGCACCTGCACGACTTCGCCCGCGAGGTGCGGCTGACCGAGGACGAGTGGATGTCCGCCGTCCAGTGGCTGACCGCCACGGGGCAGATCAGCACCGAGAAGCGCGAGGAGTTCATCCTCGCCTCCGACGTGCTCGGCCTGTCGATGCTCGTCGTCCAGATGAACCACCGGCTGGACCCGCGGGCGACCCCGGCCACGGTGCTGGGCCCCTTCCACATCGAGGGCTCGCCCGAGCTCGGCCACGGCGAGGACATGTCCGAGGGGCCGCCCGGCACCCCGCTGTACCTGCACGGCCGGGTCACCGACCTCGACGGCGCCCCGGTGGCCGGCGCGGTCCTCGACGTCTGGCAGGCCGACACCGAGGGCGCGTACGAGTCCCAGGTCCCCGACATCGACGAGGCCCGGCTGCGCGCCAAGTACACGACCGACGACGACGGCCGCTACTGCCTGCGCACGATCGCGCCGCTGGGCTACACGATCCCGATGGACGGCCCGGTCGGCGACCTGGTGTCGCGCACGGAGATCAGCCACTTCCGGCCGGCGCACATCCACTTCCTGATCAACGTGCCCGGCTTCGAGCCGTTGATCACCCACCTGTTCCAGGAGGGCGCGCAGTACCTGGACAGCGACGTCGTCTTCGGCACCAAGCAGGAGCTCGTGACCTCCTTCGAGGAGCGGGAGCCGGGCGCCACGCCCGACGGCGGCTCGATCGACGTGCCGTGGCTGGAGTCGCGCTACGACTTCGTGCTCCAGCGGCGGGCCTGATCGCCCGCGCGGCGGTGCGGTCGGCCGCGCCGCCGCGCGGTGCCCCGGGCGGGTGCATCGCGATCGCCGTGCGTGCCCGACGAGGTCGTGGGTAGGAGCCACCCCGACCGGTTGCGCACGACGGAGAGAAGAGGAGGCCACCCGTGGCCCTGGACTACCCGACCCTGCCCGGCGACATCGACCACCTGATCGCCGATGACCACGCGATCGTCGAGCGACAGTTCCAGCACCTGGAGGCCGGCCGCGGCAACCGCCGCGTCCTCGTCGACCAGATCTCCTTCGAGCTGGCGCTGCACGCGTTCGCCGAGGAGACGGTGCTCTACCCGATCTGGACCGAGATCGGGATGACCGACGAGCACGACGACGCCGAGCACGAGCACCAGGAGATCAAGGAGACCCTCGTCGTCCTCGGCCGCACCGAGCCGGGGGAGCAGGAGTTCGAGCAGGCGCTCACCAAGCTGATGCAGGTCGTCCGGCACCACGTGGACGACGAGGAGAAGGAGGAGCTGCCCGAGTTCCGCCAGAAGGCCGGCCCCGAGCGCATGGCGCAGCTGGGCAAGGAGTTCCTGGCGGCCAAGCGGATGGCGCCCACCCGGCCGCACCCGAACGCCCCGAGCGAGGGCGTCGCCGAGAAGATCGCCGGGATGCTGGCCAAGCCCCTCGACCAGGTCCGCGACATGCTGGAAGGCAAGAAGAAGGAGATGGCCACCGACGCCTCGGGGCTGCTCGACCCCCAGGCGCAGGCGATCGTCGACGCGCACTCCTCCCTCGGCCCGCTGCCGTTCGAGATCCTCGAGCCCGACCAGGCGCGCAAGCAGCCGGGCCCGAAGGAAGCCGTCCAGAAGGTCATGGCCGACAAGGGCCTCGAAGGGCCCGAGCCGGTGGGGTCGGTCGAGGACATCGTGATCCCCGACGCCGCCGGCGGGCAGATGCGCATGCGCGTCTACAAGCCCAAGGACGCCGGGGCCGAGGCCCTGCCTGTCATCATGTGGATCCACGGCGGCGGCTGGGTGCTGTTCGACATCGACGACCACTACGACGACTCCTGCCGCGGCCTGACCAACAAGACCGGCGCCATCGTGGTCAGCCCCGACTACCGGCGGGCGCCCGAGGCGGTCTTCCCCGCCTCGCACGACGACGTCCTGGCCGCCTACCGGTGGACCGTGCAGCACATCGCCGAGCTCGGTGGCGACCCGACGCGCATCGGCATCGGCGGTGAGTCGGTCGGCGGCAACATGGCACCGGCCACGGTGCTCCAGCTCGCGCAGGCCGGTGAGCCCGTCCCGTCGGCGATCGTGAGCGTCTACCCGGTGACCACCGGCGAGCAGTTCGGCGAGTCGATGGAGGACGCCGCCGACGGCCGGCCGCTGAACCGGGCGCTGCTGTCCTGGATGGCGATGCACGCCTTCGAGGGGCAGCCGGACGCGGCGAAGGACCCGCGCATCGACCTGCTCGGCTGGAGCCGCGAGCAGCTGGCGCTCATGCCGCCGACGCTGGTCATCACCGACGAGCGCGACGTGCTGCGCAGCCAGGGGCAGCAGTTCGCGGAGAACCTGGAGGCCGCCGGCGTCGCCACGACGCACCGCTACTACGCGGGCGTCATGCACGAGTTCTTCGGTGCCGCCGCGGTGCTGGACAAGGCCGAGCAGGCGCAGCAGGAAGCGGCGCAGCACTTCGTCCGCGCCCTCGGTGCCGCCCGGCCGGCGGTCGGCGCCACGCCGTCCGGCAGCACCGCCCGGTGACGACGGCCGAGCTGCGGCTCGCGACCGACGAGCGGGTGGGCGACCTCGTGGTCGTCCACCTGTTCGACGGCGCGATGCCCACCGGGGTCACGGTCTCCCACGGCGGGCGGGTCTTCGTCTGCTACCCCAAGTGGGGCGACGACGTCGGGTTCACCGTCGCCGAGCTGCGGGACGGGCAGGCGGTCGCCTACCCGTCGCAGGAGCTCAACGACAACCGCTCCGACGCAGACCCCGAGCGGCTGGTCTCCGTGCAGAGCGTGGTCGTCGACCCGGCCGACCGGCTGTGGTTGCTCGACACCGGCAGCCCGATGTTCCAGCCGACGGAGCGCGGCGGGCCGAAGCTGGTCTGCGTCGATCTGGCGACCGACACCGTCGAGCGGGTGGTCCTCTTCCCGGCCGACGTGGCGCTGCCCACGACGTACCTCAACGACGTGCGCTTCGACCTGCGGCGGGGCGAGGGCGGCTGCGCCTTCATCACCGACTCCTCCGACCAGGGGCCGAACGGGATCATCGTGGTGGACCTGGCGTCGGGGGAGTCGTGGCGCCGCCTGCACGAGCACCCGAGCACCAAGGCCGCGGTCCCGCCGGACCTGCGGATGGTGGTCGAGGGCGTGGAGTTCGCCGAGCGGTCGCCCGACGGCGAGGTGCAGCCGGTGACCATGGGCGCCGACGGCATCGCGATCGCCGCCGACGGCGACCGGCTGTACTACTGCCCGCTGGCCGGGCGCCGCTGGTACAGCGTGTCGGTGGACGCGCTGGTCGACCGCTCGCAGGACGACGACGCCGTCGCCGCCACCGTGCGCGACGAGGGCGACAAGGGGTGCGTCAGCGACGGCCTGGAGACCGACGACGCAGGCCGGCTCTACGTCACCGACGGGGAGCACGACGCCATCCACCGGCGGCTGCCCGACGGCTCCTGGGAGACCGTGGTGCACGACCCGCGGCTGCTGTGGCCCGACACCATGAGCGTGGCCGCCGACGGGCACCTCTACGTGACGGCCAACCAGCTGTACCGGCAGGAGAAGTACCGCGGGGGAGAGGACCAGCGGCGGCGGCCCTACGTGCTCTTCCGCACGCCGATCGACGCGGGGCCGGTCCGGCTCCGCTGAGGACGATGGTGCGGCCGAGGGCGCTCCAGCCCTCGGCCTGCCCGCCCCGCTGCAGCGGCTCAACCGGTCGGTGGGTGTGGCGGCGAGGTATCGGCCGCGGTCGTGGCCGCCCGCACGTCCTCCCGGACGCCGGCCACCGTGCTCTCCGGAACCAGCGGCCCGGCCCGGCGCAGCTGCTCCAGCGCGCCGATCCCCAGGGCGGCGGCCCCGCCGGCGTAGAGACCGGTGGCGAGGGCGGTGGCGGTGGTCGGTGAGAGGCGGCGCTCCAGCAGGCGCACGAGCAAGCCGGCCGAGGTCCCGACCGCCAGCGTGCCCAGGACGGCCGCGCCGCCCAGCAGCGCACCGGCCCGCCCGGCCTGCTTCGCCTTGCCGGCCAGCTCCTGCTGGGCCTGCTGCAGCTCCTGCCGGACGAGGGCGGACACGTCGGCGCTCAGCGACTGCAGCAGGTCGGCGGTGGAACTGCCCGGGTTGCTCGCGGTCATCGGACATCTCTCCCGTGCTGGCTCCAGCGGTGCGGACAGGTGACTCGGCTACCCGGGGGCGCCGCGGTCAACCGGAGCCGGCGGCAGGAGCCGGGGCTTTCCACGGATGCCGAAGACCTCGCGGAGGTCACGCGGGGGTCCGCCCGGACCCCGTCTCCACCGGATCGGCGGCGATCCGCTCGAACCGGCCGGCGCTCGACGCGCACTATCCGCCGATCCGCGAGAGGCTGCCCGAGGAGGCGTACGCGACCGCACCGGGCAGGAGGCGGCAGCAATCGCTGGTGGGCAAGGTGCCGGGGCCCACGCAGTCCCGGCACGACACGGATTCGACGTGAGGAAGGACTTGTCCCGGCCCCTCCCTCGCGGGCCCGGGGCGGCGCCAGGGAGGGGAGCCATCGTGGAGGTAGGAACGTGAAGACCTGGCTCGGCGCATGGCCGGTCGTCCGGCAGTTCACCGACGGCGACCCGTTCGGGCGCGGGGAGGCGGTCCGCAGCAGGCAGACCGACGCGCTCGTGCCGCGGACGGCGTCCGCAGACCGCGTGGTCCGCAGCATCTGCCCCTACTGCGCGGTCGGCTGCGGCCAGCAGGTGTTCGTGGAGGACGAGCAGGTCGTCCAGATCGAGGGCGACCCCGACTCGCCGATCAGCCGGGGGCGGCTGTGCCCCAAGGGTGCGGCGAGCAAGCAGCTGGTCACCAGCCCCAGCCGCGTGACGACGGTGCGCTACCGCCGTCCGCACGGGACGGAATGGGAGGACCTCGACCTCGACACGGCGATGGACATGGTCGCCGACCGCGTGCTGGAGACCCGCCGGAAGACCTGGCAGGACGAGGTCGACGGCAAGCGCGTCAACCGGACCATGGGGATAGCGAGCCTCGGAGGGGCGACCCTCGACAACGAGGAGAACTACCTCATGAAGAAGCTGTACACGGCGATGGGCGCCGTGCAGGTCGAGAACCAGGCCCGCATATAGCACTCCTCCACGGTGCCCGGTCTGGGCACCACGTTCGGTCGTGGCGGCGCCACGATGTTCCAGCAGGACCTGGCCAACGCCGACTGCATCGTCATCGAGGGCTCCAACATGGCGGAGGCCCACCCGGTGGGGTTCCAGTGGGTGATGGAGGCCAAGGCGCGGGGGGCGACGGTCGTCCACGTCGACCCGCGGTTCACCCGCACCAGCGCGCTGGCCGACCTGCACGTGCCGATCCGCGCGGGCACCGACATCGCGTTCCTCGGCGGCCTGATCAACTTCGTGCTGACCCACGAGTTGGACTTCCGGGAGTACGTCGTCGCGTACACGAACGCGGCGGCGATCCTGCGCGAGGACTTCCGCGACACCGAGGACCTCGACGGGCTCTTCTCGGGCTACGACCCTGAGGACCGGGCGTACGACGAGACGTCGTGGCAGTACGAGGGCACGTCGGTGACCGCGGCCGCCGGCCAGCGGCAGTCGCCGCAGCCGGGGGCGTCGGGCTCGGCGACACGACCGGTCGGGCAGGGGGCCGGGGACGAGGAGTCGCACGAGGCCAGCCAGTCCGAGCAGGCCGGCAGCGGGGGCATCACCGTCGGCGGCAAGCCGAAGCGCGACGAGACGCTGCAGCACCCGCGGTGCGTCTACCAGGTGCTCAAGCGGCACTACGCCCGCTACACCCCGGAGATGGTGCAGGAGGTCTGCGGGATCGAGCCGGCGGTGTTCCTGCAGGTCGCCGAGGCGCTGACCGCGAACTCCGGGCGCGAGCGCACCAGCTCGTTCGTGTACTCGGTCGGCTGGACGCACCACACGGTGGGCGTGCAGTACATCCGCACCGCGGCGGTGCTGCAGGCGTTGCTGGGGAACATGGGCCGGCCCGGCGGCGGCATCCTGGCGCTGCGCGGGCACGCCAGCATCCAGGGCTCGACCGACATCCCGACCCTGTACAACATCCTGCCCGGGTACATCCCGATGCCCCACGCGAGCAAGGACCGCGACCTCGACGACTTCGTCGGCGAGGCCTCGGGGTCGGTCGGCTACTGGGGCAACATGCGGGCGTACACGGTCAGCCTGCTCAAGGCGTGGTGGGGTGCGGCCGCGAGTGCGGAGAACGACTTCTGCTTCGGCCACCTGCCCCGGCTCACGGGTGACCACAGCTCGTACCAGACGATCGCCCAGCAGATCCAGGGCAACGTCCCCGGCTACTTCCTGGTCGGGGAGAACCCGGCGGTCGGGCACGCCAACGCGAAGATGGCGCGCCTGGGCCTGGCCAACCTGGAGTGGCTGGTCGTCCGCGACCTGCAGATGATCGAGTCGGCCACGTTCTGGCAGAACGGCCAGGAGCTGGAGACCGGAGAGCTCCGGACCGAGGACATCGGCACCGAGGTCTTCTTCTTCCCGGCGGCGACGCACGTGGAGAAGGACGGGTCGTTCACCAACACGCAGCGGCTGCTGCAGTGGCACCACCAGGCCGTCGAGCCACCGGGCGACGCGCGCAGCGACCTGTGGTTCTACTACCACCTGGGGCGGATCATCCGGCAGAAGCTGGCCGACTCGACGGACCCGCGCGACCGCCCCCTGCTCGACCTGACGTGGGACTACCCGGTGCACGGCCCGTTCGACGAACCCAGCGCCGACGCGGTGCTGCGGGAGATCAGCGGCACCGGGCCCGACGGCGCCGCCGTCTCCGGCTACACCGCGCTGGAGGACGACGGGAGCACCAGCTGCGGCTGCTGGATCTACAGCGGCTGCTACGCCGACGAGGTCAACCAACCGGCCCGGCGCAAGCCCGGGCGGGAGCAGGACTGGGTCGCCCCGGAGTGGGGCTGGGCGTGGCCGATGAACCGGCGGACGCTCTACAACCGCGCCTCGGCCGACCCCGACGGGCGGCCGTGGAGCGAACGGAAGAAGTACGTCCACTGGGACGAGGACGCCGGGAAGTGGGTCGGCCCGGACGTGCCCGACTTCCAGGCCGAGAAGCGCCCTGACTACGTGCCCCCGGAGGACGCGCGGGCCGAGGACGGCATCGGCGGCGCCGATCCGTTCATCATGCAGAACGACGGGAAGGCCTGGTTGTTCGTGCCCTCGGGGCTGGCCGACGGGCCGATGCCGACGCACTACGAGCCGGCTGAGTCGCCGGTGCCGAACGCGCTCTACCCGCAGCAGGCCAATCCCTCGCGCATCGAGGTGCGCGGCGCGTGGAACCGGGCGAACCCGGCGCAGAGCGAGGCGTTCCCGTACGTCGTCACGACCTACCGGCTGACCGAGCACCACACGGCCGGCGGAATGAGCCGCACGCTGCCCTACCTCTCGGAGCTCCAGCCGGAGGCGTTCTGCGAGGTGAGCCCCCAGCTGGCCGCCGAGCGCGGGCTCGAGCACCTCGGCTGGGCGACGCTGGTCAGCGCGCGCAGCGCCATCGAGGTGAAGGTGCTGGTGACCGAGCGCGTGCGGCCGCTCCGGGTGGCCGGGCGCGAGGTGCACCAGGTCGGCCTGCCCTACCACTGGGGGCCGAACGGGCTGGTCAGCGGCGATCCGGCGAACGACCTGCTGGGTGCGGTGCTCGACCCCAACGTGCACATCCAGGAGTCCAAGGTGGCCACCTGCGACATCCGCCCGGGCCGGCGTCCACGCGGCCCCGCCCTGGTCGAGTTCGTGGAGAGCTACCGGCAGCGGGCCGGCTCGGGTAGCGGTCTGCTGCCCGAGGGCGGCCGCGCCCCGATCGAGGTGCAGACATGACGTCCATCAGCTCGCTGAGCGCCGCGTTCACCGGCCGGGACCCCGACCACCAGCTGTTCGGGCCGGTGCCGGACCGGACCGGGCAGAGCTACGAGGCGGTCCACCCCAAGCGGGTGGGGTTCTTCACCGACACGTCGGTCTGCATCGGCTGCAAGGCCTGCGAGGTGGCGTGCAAGGAGTGGAACACGCTGCCGATGGACGACGCGCACGGGCAGATCGACGCGCTGGGCCTGTCCGGGGAGTCCTACGACAACACGGGCATGCTGGGCGCGAACTCCTGGCGGCACGTGGCCTTCGTCGAGCAGAGCCGGGCGGTCGACCTGCCGATGCCGACGGTCGGGCTCCCCGGTGCCGACGCCGGCACCCGCCCGCTGCAGGACCCACCCGTGGTGCACGAGGGCGTGCCGGCCTCGGCGACGACGGCCGAGCAGACCGATCCGCAGCAGACCTCCTCGGGGGACCGGGAGATCCGCTGGCTGATGTCGTCGGACGTCTGCAAGCACTGCACGCACGCGGCCTGCCTCGACGTCTGCCCGACCGGATCGCTGTTCCGCACCGAGTTCGGCACCGTGGTCGTGCAGGAGGACATCTGCAACGGGTGCGGCTACTGCGTCCCGGCCTGCCCGTACGGGGTCATCGACCAGCGCGAGAGCGACGGGCGGGTGTTCAAGTGCACCCTGTGCTACGACCGCCTGACCGACGGGCGCGAACCCGCCTGCGCCAGCGCCTGCCCGACCCAGTCCATCCAGTTCGGCGATCTCGACGAGCTGCAGGCCCGCGCCGACGAGCGGCTGCGGGCGCTGCAGGACAAGGGGGTCGAGGGGGCGCGGCTCTACGGCCGCGACGAGGGCGACGGCGTCGGCGGGGCGGGGGCGTTCTTCCTGCTGCTCGACGAGCCGGAGGTCTACGGCCTGCCACCGGACCCGGTCGTCACCACCCGCGACCTGCCCTCGATGTGGCGGCACGCGGCGGCCGGCGCAGCGATGGTCCTGGGCCTGGTGGCCGGCGCGTTCGCGGGACGGCGGCGGTGAGCGGGGCAGCGGGCACCCCCGGCGCCGGCGGGGCACCGGCCGCCCCCGACACCGGCGGGGGGCCAGGCACCCCCGGCGCCGGCGGGGCAGCGGGCATCCCCGGTGCCGGCTGGCGCCGGGCGGACGGCGCACCCGCGCAGGGCCGGGAACGCCGGCGGCGCGGCGGCCGGCGGGGCGGGGCCCGCGACGGCGACCCGGTGGTGGAGGAGGCCGCGTTCACCTCCTACTACGGCCGGCCGGTGATCAAGCCTCCGGTGTGGAAGCAGCCCGACGTCCCGCTCTACCTCTTCCTCGGCGGTGCCGCGGGGACCTCCGCCGCGATCGGCGCGCTGGCCGACGCGACCGGCCGGCCGGCGCTCGCGCGGGCCGGGCACTCCGTCGCCGCCGCCGGGGCGCTCACCTCGGTGGGCTACCTCATCCACGACCTCGGCCGCCCGGAGCGGTTCCTGAACATGCTGCGGGTGCTCAAGGTGACCTCGCCGCTGTCGGTCGGCTCCTACGTCCTGGCCCCGTTCTCCGCGCTCACCACCGCGACGGCGCTGGCTGGGCAGCTCGGCTGGTTCCCGCGGTTGCGGCGGGTGTCCGGAGCCGTCGCGGGCGTGCTCGGGGGGCCGATGACCACGTACACCGCCGTGCTGCTCGCGAACACGGCGGTGCCCTCGTGGCACACCCCGTACCGGGAGCTGCCCTACGTCTTCGCGGGCTCGGCGATGGCGGCGGGTGGCGGACTCACCGCCGCGCTGACCCCCGTGGGCGAGGCCGGCCCCGCGCGCCGGATCGCGGTGGCGGGCGCGGCGATCGAGTTGGGCACGATGCACCGCGTCGAACAGGGGCACGGCCTGGTGAGCGAGCCCTACCGGATCGGCCGCGCCGGCGTCCTGCTGCGCGCTGCGCGGGCGTGCACCGCGGCGGGCGTGGGGCTGACCCTCCTGGGCGGCCGCAGCCGGGCCGCAGCAGTGGTCGGTGGCTCCTTGCTGGCCGCCGGCTCGGCGCTCACCCGGTTCGGGGTCTTCGACGCCGGCCTGACCAGCGCGAAGGACCCGAAGTACACGGTGGCACCGCAACGCGAACGCGCCCGCACCCGCGATGCGGCGGGAGAGGTGACCACCCCGCTGTCCTGACGACCGGCCGCACGACTGCCTGGCCCGCGTACCCGGCCCGGCGCGCGGGGGCGTCGTCGATGCTGGACGTGCCGGTGGCGGCCGGCGACGGGGCTCTCCGGTCGAGCGTGCGGATCAGTCGCGGGAGAGCCCCAGCCGGCGGCGCAGCCGCACCCAGGTGAGCTCCTCCAGCTCCTGCCCCGGCTGCAGCGGAGGCCCCACGAGCGGCCCGCCCGTGCCCGGCTCGGGCGGGGCGTCCTGCTCGGCGACGCTGCGGCCCTCCCGCCACAGCCGGACCACACCGACCACCGTCAGGACGGCGAAGGCCAGCCACTCGATCGCGTAGCTGTAGTTGAGCAGCGATCCGCGGGCCCGCCCGCGGTCCCACTGCCACACCGACAGCCGGACCATGACGGCGACGACCGCGACCACGGCGAGCACCACCAGCGCGATCCGGAGCGCACGGCCGAGCGCACCGGTGGACGTCCGGACCGGGGGGGTCACGCCGCGCTCCCGCCGGTGCGTGCCCCGCGGAGACCGCGTGCGGTGACCGCCACCGCGGCGACCACCACGACGGCCGCCGTCCACACGCCGTGCCTCCGGGCGGCGACGAGGAACACCACGAGGGCGGCCCCCAGCCACCGTGCGCGCCGGTCCGCGCCGCCGGTGGCGGCATCCGCCGACGACCGGTCGACGACCACGGCGAACCCCGGGTACGCGGTCCGCGCCGCGTCGACGGCGGCCTCGCAGGTGGCCTCCGACGAGTTGCTGGGCAGCTCGACCGTCCCGCCGCCGTCCGCCACCCCGACGTAGCGCCACCGCCAGCGCCCACCCGGCTGCCGCCACACCTCCACGTGCTCGTTCACGGGACCGGTCCCGCCTCGACCCGCACCGGTTCGGACTCCTCCTCGTCCCGGCCCACCGGCCCGGTGGCGGCGTGCTCGGTCTCCGTCGCCGGACGCCGCTCGGTGTCCTCCGCGTCCGAGGGCTCCCCGGGGACCTCCCGGTGACGGCGCAGCGATCGGCGCAGGTCGGATCCGGTCAGCGCCAGCAGTCCCTCGGCGTCGCTGTCCCGCAGCGCCCGCGCCAGCACGAAGGCGATCGCGCCGGTCAGCAGCGGGAGCACCAGGACCGTCACCCGGAAGAAGTAGACCAGGGCGAACACCGCGATGCCGGTGTACTGGCTCACGATGTCGAGGCTGAAGGCGGTCAGCAGGAGTCCGTAGAAGGTGAGCGCGGCGACGCCGACGGCGACGCGTCCCGGGCGCTCCCGTGGGCGCTGCAGCACCTGGTGGGCACGGCGGTCCCCGGTCACCAGCCGCTCCAGCACCGGCCACAGGTACAGCACCAGGAAGGTCAGCCCCGGTAGGACGACCGCGGGCAGGAACACGCTCGAGAGCCGGTACCCGAAGGCGACCGGCTCCCACGGTGGCATCAGCCGCAGGGCCCCGTCGAGCCACCCGACGTACCAGTCCGGCTGCGCCGGTGCGGTCGCCGATCCCGGCTCGAAGGGCCCCCAGTACCAGATGGGGTTGATCTGGACGAGCCCGCCGAGGGTCAGGGCCGCGGCGACGACGAAGAACAGCAGACCCACGCTGCGCACCGCGTACGACGGCCACAACCGGGAGCCGACGACGTTGGTGTCGGTGCGGCCGGGGCCGGGGAAGTGGGTGTGCTTCTGGCGGATCAGGATCACCATGTGCGCGGTGATCAACGCCGCGATGAGCGCCGGGACGATCAATATGTGCACGACGTACAGCCGCGGGATCATCGCCTCGGCCGGGAACTCGCCGCCGAAGACCAGGAACGACAGCCAGCCGCCCACGACCGGGATGGAGAGCAGCACGGCGTTGGCCACCCGGAGGCCGGTGCCCGAGAGCAGGTCGTCGGGCAGGGAGTAGCCGGCGAACCCGTTGACGATGGCGAGCAGCAGCAGGGTGACCCCGACGGCCCAGTTGATCCCGCGCGGGCGGCGGAAGGCGCCGGTGAAGAAGATGCGGCACAGGTGCACGAGGATCGCGCCGACGAACAGCAGTGCGGCCCAGTGGTGGGACTGGCGGACGACCAGGCCCATCCGGACGTCGTAGCTCAGCTCCAACGTCGAGGCGAAGGCGGCCGACACCTCCGAGCCGCGGACCGCGTCGTAGCTGCCCTCGTACACGGTGCGAGCGGTGGAGGCGTCGAAGAACAGGCTCAGGAAGACGCCGGAGAGCACGAGGTACAGGAAGCTGTACAGCGCGATCTCCCCGATCATGAACGACCAGTGGTCGGGGAAGACCTTGTTCAGCCCCGACCGGGCGGTCCGGGAGAACCCCAGCCGGTCGTCGGTCCGCTTCACCGCCCACCGGGTGATCACGCCGGCCTCCAGAAGCTCGGGCCCACCTGGCCGCGGAACTCGCCCCGAGCGACGAGGTAGCCGGCGTCGTCGACGCCCAGCGGCAGCTGGGGCAGCGGGCGCACCGCGGGCCCGGCGGTGGGTTCGGCGCCCCGGAGCACGTCGAACACCGACTGGTGGCACGGGCAGAACAGCTGCCGCGTCGTCTGCTCGTAGAGCCCTACCGGGCAGCCGGCGTGGGTGCACAGCTTGGAGAAGGCCACGATCCCGCCGACCGCGAGGGCGGCGGTGGCCTCGTCGAGCAGCCGGACGTCCTCGTCCGGCAGCCGGATCACCACGGCGGTGGCGTCGTCGGCGCGCAGCTCGCCCTCGGGGAACACGGTCAGCTCGGTGCCGGGGACGACCTCCTCGGACCGGACCAGGTCGCCGGCCCGGGTCATCAGGCGGGCGCCGGGCTGCCACGGGCTGTGCCGCAGGGCCTCGCCCGGCGGCTCGCTGGAGGGCAGCAGCAGGCTGCGCAGCGGCACCACGAGGGCGGCGCCGAGCCCGAGGCCGGCCAGGACCAGGGTGCGGCGGACCAGTGCCGGCGTGCCGCCGCTGCCGCGCGCCATCGTGTCGACGAGTGCGTCCTGCGTCTCCTCGGGCGGCTGCACCGGGGATCGTTCCTCGACGTAGGTGCCGTGCGGCAGCAGGGTGTGCGACCAGATCACCAGGCCCAGCGCCAGGAGCGCGCAGGTCGCGCCGAGCAGGCCGCCCAGGGCCTGCGGCGAGGCATCGACGACGTAGGCGGCGATGAAGCCGACGGCGGTGGCGGTGGCGCCCAGGAAGGCGGCGGCGACCCAGGCCTCCGCGGATCGGCGGGTCACGGTGCCCGCTTCCCCAGCAGCCGGACGACGACCACCAGCAGGGCCAACCCGGCGAACCCCACCAGGGTCTCGGCCACCGGGCCGATCCGGCCGAGGTCGGCCCCGCCCCGTCCGTCCAGCCGCTGCAGCTCCTGCACGTAGCTGACCACGGAGTCCAGCTGCTGCTGGTCCAGCACCTCCTCGGGCCACACGGGCATGAGGTTGGGCCCCACCCGGATCGCCTCGGCCACCTGCACCGGGTCGGTCTCCATGAGCGACGGCGCCTGCCGGCCACCGACCTGGGTGTAACCGGTGCCGCTCGCGGAGTGGCAGGCGGCGCAGTTCTGCAGGTACAGCTCGCGGCCCTCGGTGAGGTCGCCCGGGCCGACGGTGGGGATCTCCGGCCCGCCGGCCGCGAAGATCCCCACGTACGCCACGAGCGCGTCGATGTCCTCCTCGCTGAACGCGGGCTCCCCGCGCTCGGCGCTGGCCTCCTCCTCGACCAGGGGCATGCGGCCGGTCTCGAGCTGGAAGTCCACCGACGCCTCGCCCACCCCTTCCAGGGACGGTCCCCGCTGGCTGCCGCCGCCCTCCTGGCCGTGACAGCTGGCGCAGCTGGCCCGGTAGAGCTCCGCGCCGCGCTCGAGCGGGTCCTCGGGGGCCGCGTCCGGCGGTGGGGCCGTCGGCGTGCCCGGCACCGGTACGGGCATCGGATCCGCGGCGGCCTGACCGCCCAGGAGACCCGACGTGAGCAGGATGCCGAGCACCACGGCCAGGGCCGGCCATCCTCGTGCGGTGGAGCGGGTGGTGGTCATTCGAGCGTCAGGAGGTAGGCGGCGATGTCGCGGGCGTCGACGCGCGAGACCCCGAGGTCGGGCATGGCGGTGCCCGGTTCCACGTCCTGCGGTTCGCGGATCCAGTACTGCAGGTTCTCCGCGTTGTTCGGCAGGTTGCCGGCGATGTACATGCGCCGGCCGAAGCTGGTCAGCGGGGGGCCGACCAGGCCGTCGGCCTGCTCCAGGCCGGGGATGACGTGGCAGGAGCCGCAGCCGTAGTCGGTGATCAGCGCGGCGCCCCGGTCGGGATCGCCCAGCTGCGCCTCGGCGGGCGGCAGCTGCTCGCCGGGCGTGGAGCAGGCGCCGACCGCGACCAGGGCCGCCAGCGTGGCCAGCCAGGGCAGCGGACCGCCCGGGGTGCGTCTCACGGTGCCGGCCTCCCGTCCGCCGTCGCGAGCCTGCCGGCGTCGGCCGGCTCCCGCACACCGGGCACGTCGGGCGCCGGGAGGACGGTGCCGCCCGGGGAGTCGCGCTCCAACCTGCGCAGCCACAGCAGCAGGACGACCGCGCACAGCCCCACGTAGACCACCCCCGCGGGGACCCACATCAGGAGGCCGGCGAGCTGCTGTTCGGTCAGCGCGCCGGGGCCGGTCCCGGTCTGGGCGGGGTAGAGGGGGACGGGCGCGAAGGTCAGGACGGCGCCCAGCAGGTTCATCGGCAGCCCGCTGGCGGCGATGTAGAGCACCGTGCGGCCGTCCAGTTCGGCGGCCGGCGTCGTCACCAGTGACCAGAACCACCAGCCCACCGCCAGGAAGGCGGCGTGCTCGGTGACGTGCACGGCCGTCGAGGCCAGCGCCGCCGAGTACAGCCCCGGGAGGTGCCAGGCGCTCACGACGGCCGCGTGCCCGGCCACGACGACCGCCGGCAGCGCGGCGACGGCCCGGGCCCGCCGGACCGGTGACGACGAGCGGACCGCGGCCACCTGCCGCCGCCGGCGGTGCGGCAGGACGAGCAGCAGGGGGAGCCCGGACGCGCCGAGCGCCAGCAGCGGGGCGGCCACCATCAGCAGCGCGACGTGCTGGGTCATGTGCAGCGGGAAGCTCGCCTCGACGACCGGCTCCAGCGGCGGCAGCAGCGCGACGACGAGCACGGCCAGCCCGGCGGGGAAGGCCCAGCGACGCCAGGTCCACGACGAGGTCGGGTGGGTCGCGAGCAGCCGTCGCGCCCCCACGTCGTAGGCCACCGCCAGGGCACCGGCCGCGCCGACGAGCACGGCGGTCTGCCAGACCACGCCGCCGTGCGCGCCGCCGTGCGCGAGGAGCTCGCCGCTCATGACACGCACACCGGGATCACGAGGACGGCGACGCTGCTCATCAGCACCATGAGGGTGAACAGGACGTCGGCGACCAGGCCGACCAGGGCCATGAACGAGGCCCGCCCGCGCCGCAGCTCCGCCAGATCGTCGCCGGCCGGGGCGCCGGACAGCCGTCGCCACAGCACGTAGGCGACGACGGTCGAGGCGACCGCCAGGGCGAGGAACAGCAGCGACAGCACGCCGAGGACCGGACGCAGCGGCAGGCCCAGCAGCTCGTCGTTGCCCGAGCGGCAGACGGTCTCCTCCAGGCCCCAGTCGACGACGGTGTGCAGGGTCCAGGCGATGCCACCGCCCAGGACGCCGAACCACAGCAACCAGGGCGCGGCCCGCAGCCCGGCCCGCTCGGCGGCCGCCCTCACAGCTGCGCCGCCAGGTAGAGGGAGCCGAAGATGAAGACCCAGACCGCCCCCACCGTGTGCCAGTACAGCCCGGTGATGCGGACGATCGCGTGGTGGCGGTGGGTGATCCGGCCGGCGAGACCGGCGACGAGGATCACCAGCAGGGCCAGCACACCGACGATCACGTGCAGCCCGTGGAAGCCGGTGATGGCGAAGAACAGCGAGCCGTAGGCGTTGGTCTGCGGGGTGAACTCCACGGTCAGCTTCTCGCGGTACTCCAGACCCTGCACGACCAGGAACGCCACGCCCAGCAGGACCGTGACACCGACGCCGGCCAGCATCCGACCGCGCCGGCCGTTCTTGATCCCGTGGTCCGCGAAGACGAGCGGTGCGCTGCTGGCGAGCAGCAGGGCCGTCATGATCCAGGCCTTCAGGAGCTTCGGCTCCGCGATGTCGCCCGGTGGCCAGTTGTCCCCGGCGGTCACGAACCGGATGTAGAAGTAGGCGGCCAGCAGCGCGGCGAACGCGGCGACGTCGGTCACCAGCGCGAGCACCATGCCCCACCAGCCGGGGCGACGACCGGCGGGGACCTCGCGGGCCGCCGCGGCCGGGTCGGTGGCGGCGGCCGGGAGGGCGGTCACGCGTCCGCCCCCGCCGGCGCGGCGTCCCGCGACCGCGCCGCCTCCGCCTCCTGGCGGGCGGCCCGCGGCCAGTGCCACACGAACAGCCCGGCGGGCAGGAGCAGCGCGGACACCGCGGCGACGAGCGGAGCGCCGAGGACCAGGGCGAACGTGGGCGCGGCGAGGCCGAGGGCCACGACGAGCGGGAGCACCGACTCCCGGGGGAGTGCGACGGGGTGCTCCGGGACGCCGTCGAGGTCGCTGGTGCGCAGCGCCTGCTTGCCGTCGGTGAGGGTCCGCTCGTCGTCGTCGCGGTCCCGCGCCATGGAGGCCAGCGACTTCTCGTCCCACATGGGGTGCAGGCTGTGCACCGTCGGGACGACCGGGAAGTTGTACTCCTTCGGCGGCGAGGTGGTGGCCCACTCCAGCGTCTCCCCGCCCCACGGGTTGTCCGGTGCGGCCGGCCCGCGGCGCAGCGCGCGCACGATGTCGTAGAGGATGAGGCTCAGGCCGACCAGGAGGACGTAGGCGCCGATCGTCTCGACGAGGTTCCAGCCCGCCCAGCCGAGTTCCGGCTCGTAGGTGTAGACCCGCCGCGGCATCCCCAGCAGGCCGAGCACGTGCATCGGGAAGAACGTGACGTTGAAGCCGGCGAACACCACCCAGAAGCTCCACCGGCCCAGCCGCTCGCTGAGCATGCGGCCGGTGAACTTGCCGAACCAGTAGTAGATGCCGGCGATGATCGGGAAGACCGCGCCGCCGAAGAGGACGTAGTGGAAGTGCGCCACGACGAAGTAGGAGTCGGTGGTCTGCTGGTCGAAGGGCACGACGGCGAACATCACGCCGGTGACACCACCGGCGACGAAGACGACGAGGAAGCCGAGCACCCACAGCATCGGCGTCCGGACCACCAGCCGGCCGAGCATGATCGTGATCAGCCACGAGAAGACCTGGATGCCCGACGGCACCGTGACGATCAGGCTGGCGGCGCTGAAGAAGGACAGGGACAGCTGCGGCAGCCCGGTGGCGAACATGTGGTGCACCCAGACCCCGAAGCTGATGACCCCCGTCGTCACGGTGGCCAGCACGACCAGCGGGTAGGCCGCGAGCGGCCGGCGGGAGAACGTCGGCACGATCGCCGAGACGATGCCGAGCGCCGGCAGCACGATGATGTAGACGTCCGGGTGCCCGAACAGCCAGAACAGGTGCTGCCAGAGGATCGGGTCGCCGCCCTCGGACGGGTCGAAGAAGTGGAACCCGTACCGGCGGTCCAGGAACAGGAACAGGTTGGCGACGTTCAGCGGCGGCAATGCAAACACGATCATGAACGACTGGACGACGACCGCCCACACGAACAGCGGCACGCGGTTCAGCGACATCCCCGGCGCCCGCATCGTCAGCGCGGTGACGATGAAGTTGATCGCGCCGCCGGTCGTGGAGATGCCCAGCAGCAGCAGGCCGAGGCAGTAGACGTCCATGCCGACGCCCGGCAGGTACTGCTCCTCGTTGAGCGGCACGTAGGCGAACCAGCCTCCGTTGGGCGCCGCGCCGAACAGCAGGCTGCCGGTCATCAGCAGGCCGGCGGCGGCGAACACCCAGTACCCGAAGGCGTTCAGCCGTGGGAAGGCCATGTCCCGGGCGCCGATCATCAACGGCATCAGGTAGTTCCCGAAGCCGAAGAGCATCGGCGTCGAGAAGAAGAAGATCATCGTCGTGCCGTGCAGCGTGAACAGCTGGTTGTAGAGCTCGGGGGAGACCACGTCGAGGCGGGCCCCGGCCAGCTGGGTCCGCATGACCATCGCCTCGAGGCCCGCGGCGACGAAGAAGAACGCGGCGGTGACCATGTACCGCCGGCCGATCTTCTTGTGGTCCACGGTGGTGAACCAGCCGCGGATGCCGCCGCTCTCCTCCCAGGCCGGCGCCAGCCGCTCCTCGACGGCCTCGTCCGCGGCTCTCCGCTCCTCGACGGTCGTCACCGCGTCACTCCAGGGTTTCGAGGTAGGCGATGAGGGCGTTGAGGTCCACGGGGTCCAGCGGTTGCGGCGGCATGAGGTTGCCGGGCTTGATCGTCTGCGAGTTGGAGATCCAGCCGCCCAGCCAACCCGGCTCGTTCGGCGCGACGCCCGCGCCCAGGGTGCGCCGGCTGCCGAAGTGCGTGAGGTCGGGGCCGATGTCCCCGTCCGCGTCGGTGCCCCTGACGGTGTGGCAGGCAGCGCAGGACTGGCTCTCCATGACCTCCCGGCCGCGCACCGCGAGCGGATCGGTCGGGGTCTCGGCGGGCCGCGCCTGGTCGGCCAGCCAGTCGTCGAACTCGTCGGCCGGTTCGGCGATGACGAGGAAGGACATGCCCGCGTGCTGGGCGCCGCAGAACTCCGCGCACTGCCCGCGGTACTCGCCGGCCTCGTCGGCGTGCAGCCAGAGCTCGTTGTCCTGGTTCGGGATCAGGTCGACCTTGCTGGTCAGCGAGGGGACCCAGAAGCTGTGGATGACGTCGGCGGTCCGCAGCTCCACCTGCACCGAGCGCCCGACGGGGATGTGGAGCTCGTTGGCGGTGACGAAGTCCGGGTAGCGCACCTCCCACCACCAGAGGTGACCGATCACCTCGACGGTGAGCGCCGGCTCCGTGGGCGGTTCGGCCTCCGCGCGCATGACCGAGACCGTGCCGACGAACGTCCCGACGAGCACGAGCGTCGGGACCACGATGCCCGCCACCACGACGGTCCGCGTTCCGCCGCTGCGCGGCTCCACCTCGCCCCCGCGGCGCCGCACCACGGCCCACACGACGCAGAGGACGACGACCAGCCAGACGACCGCCGACACGGCGAACAGCGCCCACCACAGGGTGGCGAGACGGCGGGCGCTGGGACCGCCGGAGTCCAGCGCCGACTGCGGCCCGCTGCAGCTGGTCAGCGCCGTGACGGCGAGCAGGAGGAGGGCTCCCGCGCGACCGCCGCGCCCGCCCCGGGAGGTCCGGGACGAGGGGAAGCGGTGCACCTCGGCGACGCTAGAGGCCTGCCCGGCTCGCGACAACCTGGCACGGACCAACTGCTGCTCCAGACGAGTTCCCGCACGGCGCGCGCGGGTTCCGGGCGGCCGAGGCTGACCGTGCATGGGATCCTCCCGCAGGTGGAGACGCGGCGTCGACCCGGATCGCGCCGCCCGTCCGGGTGGCGGTGGGCGCTGCTCGCCGCCCTGCCGGTGGCGGTGGTCGTGCTCGTGGCCGGCGCCCTCCTGCTCGCCCCACCCGGCTCGAGCGGGGGTCGATCCGCGGGGCCGTCGGTCGCGGTCGGCTCCCTCGCCCCGCCGCTGCGGGGGCCCACCCTCGACGGCGGTGAGCTGGATCTGGCGGATCTCCGGGGGCACGTCGTCGTGGTGAACTTCTGGGCGGCCTGGTGCGCACCGTGCCGGCAGGAGCTCCCCGTGCTGGTGGCGGAGGGGCGCCGGCTGCACGACCGGGGGGTCCGGCTGGTCGGCGTCGACGCCCGGGACGGCGAGCGCCAGGCACGGGACCTGCTGGCCGAGGTCGGCGGGGACCCGGCGTCGTCGGTGGTGGACCCCGACGGACGGCTCACCGCGGCCTGGGGCGTCCCCGGGTTGCCGGCGACCGTGGTCGTGGACGCCGACGGCCGGGTCGCGGCCCGGCACCTCGGCGTGGTCAGCGAGGACTGGCTCCGCGCACACGTCGAGCCGCTGCTGGAGGCCGGGTGACCGCGCGGGCCGATCGCCGGGCGCCCTCCCGGCGGGCGCTCCGGCCGACCTACGCTGTCGCCATGCCGGGGCCCCGCGCCATCCCGCTCCGCCCGCCGTCCCCGGGGCCCGCGGTCCCCGGCGGCGCGGCGGCCCTGCGCCTGTCCGGGGTCACCCGGGTGCACGGCGGCCGGCCCGTCTGGGCGCCGGTCGACCTCCTGCTCACCCCCGGCACGCTGACCGTCGTGACCGGGCCGAACGGCTCGGGCAAGTCGACCCTGCTGCGCCTGGCCGCCGGCCTGCTCCGGCCGGCCGCCGGCACCCGCGCCTGCGCGGGGACGGCGCTCTACCTGCGAGGCGGCGCGGGGCTGCGGACGGCACAGACGGTGCGCGCCGCCGTCACCGGGACGGCCGCGCTGGCGGGGCGCGCCCAGGCGGCCGCTGCGGCGATGGCCGCGCTGGGCCTGCACCCGCTCGCCGACCGGACCGTGGGCACGTTGTCGGCCGGGGAGCGCGTGCGGGCCGCCCTGGCCGCGGCCGTCGCCTGCCGGCCCGCCGTCCTGTGCCTGGACGAGCCGACCGCCGCCCTCGACGAGCGGGCGCTGGACGACCTCGCCGCGGTGCTCGACGCCGTGCGCGCCGACGGCGTGGCCCTGCTGGTGGCCACCCACCAGCCGGGGGTGCTGCTCCCGCTGGCGGATGCGCACCTGTCGATCGCCGACGGGCGGGTGGTCCGGCGGTGACGGCACCGGTCCCGCGCACGGCCCAGGTGGCGGCGGTCCTGCGCCGCGAGGCCGCCGTCGAGCGCGCCGGCCGGGAGGCGCTGGTGACGACCGCACCGTTCGTCGCGGCGTTCGTCGTCCTGGCCGGGCTGGCGTTCGGGCCGGCGCCGGAGGACCTCGCTGCGGCGGCCGGGGGCACCGTCTGGCTGGCCCTGCTCGTCGCCACCGTCCCGCTGGCGCGCACCGTGGCCGGCACCGAGATCGCCGAGGACAGCTGGGACCTGCTGCGCGGACTCGTCGCGCCGGGGGCGCTGTTCGCCGGCAAGCTGCTGGCGGCGTGGGCGGCGCTGCTGGTCACCGGGCTGCTCGCGGGCGGCCTCGTGGCGGTGCTGTTCCAGGTACCGGTCCCGCCGCAGGCCCTCTACGGTGGGCTCCTGGGCACCCTGGCGCTGGCGGCGCTGACCACCGGTTTCGGCGTGCTCGTGGCCTCCGGCAGCCGCCGGCGCGGACTGCTCGCCGCACTCCTCCTCCCTGCGGGGCTGCCGGCGCTGCTGGCGGGCACGCAGCTGTCGACGCCGGGCGTGCCCGTGCTGCCCTGGGCGGTGCTCGTGACCGTGTACGCCGCGGCCGTGGTCGTCGCGGCGTGGGCGGTCTTCCCCGTTCTGCTGGAGGAGTGAGGACATGACGACGCGATCGCCCCGGTCGGCCGACCGGTTCCTCGCCGTGGCGGCCGCGCTCGCCGCGCTCGCCGCGGGCGTGCTGGCCGTCGCCGTCGCGCCGACCGATGCCGTCCAGGGCCAGCCGCAGCGCCTGATGTACGTGCACGTGCCGGCCGCGTGGCTGGCCTACCTGTGCTTCGCCGGCGTCCTCGTCACCAGCATCGCCTTCCTCGTCCGCCGGGATCTGCGGTGGGACCGCGTCGCCCAGGCGGCGGCGGAGCTCGGCGTCGGCATGACCGCGCTCGCGATCGCCCTCGGCAGCGTGTGGGGGCGGCCGGTCTGGGGCGTGTGGTGGGTCTGGGACCCGCGCCTGGTCACCACGGCCGTCCTGCTGCTGGTCTACCTCGGCTACCTGAGCGTCCGCGGTCTGGGGGACGACCGCGCCGCGGGTGCCCGCCGTGCGGCGGCGGTGGGGATCATCGGCTTCGCGAACGTGCCCGTCGTGCACTTCTCCGTGGTGTGGTGGCGGACGCTGCACCAGCCGGCCAGCGTGCTGTCGCCGGACCCTGCGCCCATGGACCCGCGGATGGCGGCGGCCCTCGGCGTCGCCGTCCTGGCCTTCACGCTGGCGGGGGCGCTGGTGGTGCGGCGCCGGCTCCGCGTGCTCGCCGTGGCCGACACCGCTGCCGCGCCGCCCGCCGAGGGGGACGCTCCGACTGGGGTCGCCGCGGAGCCGCTGGTCGTCGTCCCGCGGAGCCGGTCGTGAACGGGTGGGGGTGGGTCCTCGCGGGCTACCTGCTGACCGGTGGCACGTGGGCCGGGTACTGGGCCTGGACCCGGCCGGGCCGGGGGCGGCGGTGACGTCGACGCCGGGGCCGGAGCTGGAGGAGCGCCCGCGCGGACGCCGTCGGCTGCCGCTGCGGCTGCTGGCCGTCGCGGGCGTCGTGCTGGTCGGGGTCGGCATCCTCGCCGCCGCCGGTCTGCAGGGCAGCCTCGTCTACTACCGGACGCCCACCGAGCTGCTCGCCGACGCCTCGCTGCAGGGCGACCGCGTCCGGCTGGGCGGCCTGGTGGTGCAGGGCTCGGTCGAGCGGACCGGTGAGGGGGTCCGGTTCGAGCTCACCGACGGGGTCACCGACGTCGCGGTCGTCAACTCCGGCCAGCCGCGCGGCGTCTTCCAGGAGGGGCAGGGCGCGGTGGTCGAGGGCCGCCTCGGGGAGGACGGCGTGTTCCGGTCCGACGTCCTGCTGGTCAAGCACGACAACGAGTACCGGGCCCCCGTCGACGGCACCGGCCGGCCGGCGGAGGACAGCGGATGAGGTACCTGCTCGGGCCGGGCGGGCTGGCCCTCACCCTGGTGTGCTCGTCGGCCGCCACCGTCGCGTGGGCGGTCGCCGGGCGCGGCGGCGACCGCGCAGCGCGGTTCGCCCGGCTCGCGACGCAGGCGGCGCTGCTCGGCGCCGCGCTGGCCGTGGCCGCCATGGTGACGGCGCTGGTGCAGCACGACTTCTCGATCCGGTACGTCGCCGAGAACGGCGGCCGGGCGGTGCCGACCTACTACACGGTCATCAGCCTCTGGGCCGCGCTCGAGGGCTCGCTCCTGCTGTGGTTGCTGGTGCTCACCGGGTTCACCGTCCTGGCCGTGGTGCGGGTCCACCCGCGCGCCGGGGCGCTGCACCCGTGGGCCATGGCGGTGCTCTCCTCGCTGAGCGCGTTCTTCGCCGCGTTGGCGCTCTTCGCCGGCAACGCGTTCGACCGCGTGAGCCCGGTCCCGGCGGACGGGCCGGGGCCCAACCCGCTGCTGCAGGACCACCCGCTCATGGGCATCCACCCGCCGCTGCTCTACCTCGGCTTCGTGGGCATGGCGGTCCCGTTCGCCTACGCGGTGGCGGCGCTGGTCACCGGCCGCACCGGCCCCGCGTGGGTCGCCGTGGTCCGCGGGTGGACGCTCGTGGCCTGGACGTTCCTGACCGTCGGCGTCGTCATGGGCGGCTGGTGGGCCTACGAGGTCCTCGGCTGGGGCGGCTACTGGGGCTGGGACCCGGTGGAGAACGTCTCGGTGCTGCCGTGGTTCACCGCCACCGCGCTGCTCCACTCGATCATGGTGCAGCGGCGCCGGCCCACCCTGCGCCTGTGGAACCTCACGCTGGCGATCGCCACCTTCGTGCTCGTGGTGTTCGGGACGTTCCTCACCCGCAGCGGGGTCGTCGAGAGCGTGCACGCCTTCACCCGGTCGGCGATCGGGCCGGTGCTGCTGGCCTTCCTGCTGGTCCTCGTCCTGGGCGCCGGCCTGCTCCTCGTGTGGCGCTCCGACCGGCTGCGCGACGAGGATCCGCTGCTGGCCACCGTGTCCCGGGAGACGTCGTTCCTGGCCAACAACCTGCTGCTGGCGGGGCTGGCCTTCACCATCCTGCTCGGCACCACCTTCCCGATCCTGCTCGAGGCGGTGACCGGCGACCGCACGAGCGTCGGGCCGCCCTACTTCAACCGGATGACCGTGCCCCTGGCCCTGCTCGTCGTCCTGCTCATGGGCGTCGGGCCGCTGCTGCCGTGGGGGCGGGCCCACGTCGGGCGGCTCGGCCGGGTGCTGCTGCCCGCGACGCTGGCGGGTGCGGCCACCGTGGGAGTGCTCGGGCTCGCCGGTCTGACGGGGGTCTCCGCGCTGCTCACCTTCGGGCTCGCGGTCTTCGTGACCGTCGCGACGGGCACCCGGGTCGCCCTCGACGTCGCGCGCGCCCGGGCGGTGCGTCCCGGGCCGTGGGCGCCGGCGCTGGGGCGCACGCTGGTCGCGCACCGGCGGGGGTACGGCGGGCTGCTGGTGCACCTGGGCTTCGTGCTGGCCGCCGTCGCGGTGGCGGCGTCCTCCACCTACGGGACGTCGGCGACGCAGCAGCTGACCGTCGGGGAGACGGTCCGCGTGGGCGGCTGGACGGCCACGCTCGAGGACCTGCGCATGGTGCCCGACGCGCGGCGCATCTCCGCGGTCGCCGACCTGCGGCTGCGCGAGGACGGCGCGGACGCCGGGGTCTACTCGCCGATGCTGAGCAGCTACCCCACCCTGACCCAGGCCGTCGGGACGCCGTCGGTGCGGACCACCCTCACCGAGGACGCCTACCTGGTGCTCACCGAGATCGACGCCGACGCCGGGACGGCCACCGTGCGGCTGGCCGTGAACCCCCTGGTGCTGTGGCTGTGGGTGTCGGTCGGCGTCATGGCGGCCGGCGCGCTCGTGGCCGGGTGGCCGCGACGCCGGCGGGAGGAGCAGCCCCCGCCGGAGCGGCCGGGACGCCGGTCGCCGGCCGTGGAGGTGGCCGCATGAGCGCCCCGGAGGCTGCGGCCGGCGGGCCTGCCGTCGAGGAGGTCCCGGGCCGCCGCCCGCGGCGCCGGCTGGCGGCCGTCGTGCTCGTCGTCCTGGTGGCCCTCGCCGGTGTGGTCCTCGGCGGCCGGCTGGGCGGCGCCGGGCAGCAGGAGTCCGCGCTGCTGGGCGGCCCGGCCCCGGGGCTGGCGGGACCGACGCTGGAGGGCGGGAGCTTCGACCTGGCCGACTGGGACGGCGAGGTCGTGCTGGTCAACGTGTGGGCCTCGTGGTGCGCCCCGTGCCGCCGGGAGCAGCCGCTGCTGGTCGCGGCGGACCAGGCGCTGGGCCCGCGGGGGCTGCGGATCGTCGGCATCGACGTCCGCGACCGGGCCGACGACGCCCGCACCTTCCTGGCCGAGCACGGCGGGGCGCCGTGGCCGAACGTGGTCGACCCCGACGGCGAACGAGCGGTGGAGTGGGGCACGTTCGCCCTGCCGGAGACCTACCTCGTCGGCCGGGACGGGACGGTGGTGGCCAAGGCGAGCGGCGAGCTGGAGGCGGCGTGGATCGACGAGCACGTGGTCCCGCTCCTGACCGCGGACGGCGCGCCGTGACCACCCCGCGCCGGGCCGCCGGCGTGCTGCTGGTCCTGGGGGTCGTGGCGCTCGCCGTCGTCGGCCTGGTGCAGGCCGCGGGTGGCGGCCGCCCGTCCCTGGAGGAGCGCGTCGCTGCGGTCGCCGGCACGATCCGCTGCCCGACCTGCCAGGGGCTGTCGGTGGAGGACAGCTCCTCGGTGCTCGCCGGGGGCGCCCGCGAGGTCATCGAGCAGCAGCTCGCCGACGGGCGCACCCCGGACCAGGTGCGCCAGTACTTCGTGGACCGGTACGGGGAGCAGGTGCTGCTCAGCCCCGACCCCGCCGGTCCGGGCCTGCTCGTGTGGCTGGTGCCCGCGCTGGCCGTCCCGGTGGTGGGTGCACTCCTCTGGGCCCGGCTGCGCCGGGCCCGCGGGGTGGGTGACCCGACGCCGCATCCGGTCGGGGACCCGGGGGCCGTGCTCGCCGCCTACCGCGACGGCACCCTGGTGCCCGACGACAGCCCGGCAGGGGACGCGCTGCACGGCGCGCTGGTGGCCCGGCTGCTCGCCGAGGCCGACGACGAGGGCGACGAGGACGCGGTGCGCCGGGCGGACCTGCGCCTCGCCGCGGCGCACCGCCGGTACACGGCCCGGACCGTGGGCCCGGCCGCGCCCGCCCGCGAGGGAACCCCGCCCCGGGCGTCGACGCTGCCGCGCCGGCTGGTCACCGTCGGCTCCCTCGTGCTGGTCGTCGGTGCCGCGGCGGTCGCCGTGGCGCTGGATGCCGGCGAGGGTGCACCGGCCGGCGCCAGGTCTCAGGCTGAGGTGGAGCTCGAGGCTTCGGGGGACGGGACCGCGGAGCTGCTCGCGGCCGCGCAGGCGCGCCCCGAGGACCCGGCCGCCTGGGTCGCCCTCGGCCGGGCCCACGACCACGCCGGCGAGTACGCCGAGGCCCTCGCCGCCTACGACCGGGCGCTGTCCCTGCAGCCGGCCGACGACGTGGTGCTGCTGCGCGCCGGGCTGCTGGTCCGCGCGGGCAGCCCGTCGGAGGCGCTCCCGGTGCTCGCGGAGCTGGGCGAGCGGTACCCGGACAACCCCGACGTCCTCCTCCTGCTGGGGTTGGCGCAGGACCGCACCGGCGACCCGCAGGGCGGAACGACGCTGCGCAGGTTCCTCGAGCTGGACCCGGGCTCGCCGGCGGCCCCGGGCGTCCGGCGCCTGCTGGAGAACCGGTGAGGCGCACCGCGGCGGCCGTGCTGCCGCTGCTGACGGCCCCCGCGCTGCTCACCGGCTGCGGGGCGGGCGGTGCAGCGCCTGTACCGGACGGTCCACCGGTGGACGAGCTGCGCATCGGCATGCAGGAGTACCGCTACCAGCTCTCGGCCGGCACGCTGCTGCCCGGCGCCGTGGACGTCGTCGTCACCAACGCCGGCAGCAGCACCCACGACGTCGTGCTGGTGCAGGGCGGGACCACCCTCTGGGCCAGCGACCTGCTGGGGCCGGGGGAGCGGCAGACCATCGAGGTCGAGGTCGCGCCCGGGGAACCGGTGCTGCTGGAGTGCACGGTCGGCGGGCACAGCGCCGCCGGTATGCACACCACCCTGGACGTCGCTGACGGGTGAGCGGGGCGGCCGGCGTCACGCGGGGATCGAGAGGGACACCCCGAAGTCGCCGTCGGGGTCGGTCCACCAGTGGGTCAGCCGCAGCCCGGCCGCGGCCAGCTCGGCCTCGATCCCGGCGCGCCGGAACTTCGCCGAGACCTCGGTGCGCATCTCCTCCCCGGCGGCGAACGGCACGTCGAGATCGAGCCTGGCCACCCGCACCCGCTGGTCGACCCGCGACCGGAGCCGCATCTCGATCCACTCCTCGTCGGCGTCCCACCGGGCCACGTGGTCGAACAGGTCCGGGTCGAACGCGGCGCCCAGCTCCCGGTTCAGCACGGCGAGGACGTTCCGGTTGAACGCGGCGGTGACCCCGGCGGCGTCGTCGTAGGCCCGCACGAGCCGGCCGGGGTCCTTCACCAGGTCGGTGCCGAGCAGGAAGGAGTCCCCGGGGTGCAGGGTGGCGGCGAGGTCGCGCAGGAAGGCGGCCCGCGGTTCGGGCTCCAGGTTCCCGATGGTCGAGCCCAGGAAGGCCACCATCCGGCGGCCGTCGCGGGGTAGCTCGGCGAGGTGGCGGGTGAAGTCGCCGACCACCGCCACCACCTCGATCCCCGGGTACTCGGCGGTGACGGCCCCGCCCGCGGCGCGCAGCACGGTGGGATCGACGTCGAAGGGCACGAACCGGCGCAGCGAACCGGCATCGTGCAGGGCGGTGAGCAGCAGACGGGTCTTCTCCGACGTCCCGCTCCCGAGCTCCACCAGCACCTGCGCGCCCGACGCCGCGGCGAGCTCGCCGGCCCGCGCCGCGAGCACCGCGCGCTCGGCCCGCGTCGGGTAGTACTCGGGCAGCCGGGTGATCTCGTCGAACAGCATGCTGCCGCGCTCGTCGTAGAACCAGCGCGGGGGCAGGGACTTCGGCTGCGCGGTCAGCCCGGCGAGCGCATCCGCACGCAGCGCGGCAGCCGCGTCGGTCAGGCCCAGGTGGTCGGTCAGGATCAGTGTCACGTCGGCTCCGGTGGGTCGAGGGGGACGAGCGCGACGCCGTCCGGCGTCACCTCCACGAGATGGCGGTCGGGGACGTCGGACCACGACGGGTCGTCGTCCCACGGCTCGCTGGCCAGTGCCGTGCCGGCCGGCGTGACGAGGACCGACAGCGTGTCGCCCCAGGTGGTGGCCAGCAACCGTGCGCCGTCCGCGGCCAGCAGGTTCAGCCGGGCGGCCGGATCGCGTCCGGCCACCTCCCGGACGACGTCGCCCAGGGCGTCGAGCCCCCGGTCGAACACCAGGGCGGCGAGCAGGGCGCTGTCGACGGTGGACTCCGCGTCCCGCACCGCGGGCAGCGCAGCCCGGTCCACCCGGCCGTTGTGCGACACCAGTGCGCGCCCGTCGGTGAACGGCGCCACGGCGCTCTCCTCCAGCGGCATGCCGACGGTGGCCGAGCGCACCGCGGCCACGACGCAGCCGGAGCGCAGCACCGGGGCCACCGACGCGAAGGACGGGTCGGCCCACATCGGCCGGGGGGACCGCCACCGGACCGGGCCGTCGTGCCCCGCCGCCCAGAAGCCCACGCCCCACCCGTCGGCGTTGATCGTGCCGTGGCGCTGCCGCCGCGGCGCCCACGACTGCACCAGCAACGAGGACGGCGGCTCGAGGACCAGCTCGGCCAGGGACCGCGGCTGTCCCAGCCAGGCGAGGTGGCGGCACACGGTCAGGCGTCCCAGGCCAGCCGGAAGCCGCTGAAGACCTGCCGGCGGACCGGGTGGTCCCAGTTGCGGAAGCTCGGCCGGATGATGGAGGGGGCCACCGACCAGGCGCCCCCGCGCAGCACTCGGTAGTCGCCGCCGAAGAACGGGGCCGAGTAGTCGGCGTAGAGCATCGGCCGGAAGCCGGGCCACGGGAGGAACGGCGAGGAGGTCCACTCCCAGACGTCCCCGATCAGCTGCTCGACGCCGTACGCGGAGGCGCCGGCCGGGTACGCGCCGACCGGGGCTGGGCGCAGCGCCGCCCCGCCCAGGTTGGCCAGGGCCCCGGCCGGCTCGGCCGCCCCCCACGGGAACCGTCGCCGCCGGCCGGCCGCCGGGTCCCAGACCGCGGCCTTCTCCCACTCCACCTCGGTGGGCAGCCGGGCACCGGCCCAGGCGGCGTAGGCCTCGGCCTCGAAGAAGGTGACGTGCTGCACCGGCTCGTCGGGCGGCAGCTCCTCGACCACCCCGAACCGGGTCCGGGTGCCGTCCGGCCCCCAGAACTGCGGCCGCTCCAGGCCGGCCTCGGTGCGGTGCCGCCAGCCGCGCTCCGACCACCACCGGGGCTGGGCGTACCCGCCGTCGGCGACGAATCCGGCGTACTCGGCGTTGGTCACCGGCACCCGCCCGATGCGGAAGGCCGGGACGTCGACCCGGTGCGCCGGCCGCTCGTTGTCCAGCGAGAACGGCTCCTCGGCGGGGTCCACGCCCAGCACGAAGGGCCCGCCGGGGACCAGCACCGACGTGCCGGCCACCCCGGGACGGCCGGGCGGCAGCGATGAGCCGGCGCCGAGCAGCGGCGGACCCGTCCGCAGGTTCAGCGCCTGCAGCATCGTCTCGTCGTGCTGCTGCTCGTGGCTGACCACCATCGCGAAGTCGAACGGGTCGTCCCCGTCGTCCAGGCGGTCGAGCCGGTCCAGCACCCGGCCGCGCACCTCGGAGCAGAAGCCGCGGGCCTCCACGGGCGGCAGCAGCGGCAGCTTCGCGCGGCCGGCCCGCGGATGGGTGAAGGCGTCGTAGAGCGCCTCCACGTCGGGGGGCAGCAGACCGGTCCGGCGGGCATCCCCGGCGCGCAGCAGCCACAGGTCCTCCTGCTGGCCGATGTGCGCGAGGTCCCACACGAGCGGGCTGAGCAGGGGGCTGTGCTGGCGCAGCAGCTCGGGCTCGTCGTGGTCGGTGAGCAGCAGGGTGCGGGCGCGGGCGGCGGCCAGGTCGCCGGCCAGGCGCTCGCGCAGGGACGACGGGGGCGAGGGGTGGGTCATCGGGATGCCTCGGGGAGATCGGTGGCGGCACGGAGGAGAGCGATCGGATCGGCCGAGCCGGCGGCGGCGAGCACGGCGTCCCCGGGGCTGCGTCCCCGCTCGACCAGGGCGAGCAGGGCGGCGACGTCGTCGCGGAGCGCCTGGGGCACGGCGTCGAGCGCGGCGGACAGGCAGCCGACCGCGGCGGTGCGCAGCGCGGCGTCGGCCAGGCCCAGGCAGGCGGCGTCGCTCCACCGTCCGGCGACCGGGGCGCTGGCCACGGCCGCCCGGCCGGCGGCGACCGGGTCGTCCAGGAGCGTCGCGGTCACCGCGGCGAGGGCCGGCCACCACGGCTCCGGGGCGGCGTCCAGGTAGCGGATCTCGAGGTAGCCGCGCGGGCGGACGGGCGGGAAGAGGGTGGTGAGGTGGTAGTCGACGTCGTCCCAGGTCGGCCTGCGCCCGCCCAGCGGGACGGTGCCCGCCACCCAGTCGCCCAGGGACGTCCGCGTGCGCACCGGCTCGGCGCGTCCCGTGGTCGGATCGCGCACGAGCATCACCGGGGCGGCCAGCGCGTAGGCGGCCCACTCGCGGGCCGGGTCCTCGCCGGTGAGCACCGGCCCGCAGCGGGCTTGGTCCAGGTCGCCCCAGATCCGCTGGCGGCAGGACCGCCAGCCGCCCGGGCGACCGGCGGCCACGGGTGAGCAGGCCGAGACCGCGACCAGCACCGGGCCCAGCTGGTGGGCCAGGGCGACCCGGGCCGCCCAGCCGTCGGCCGGCCCGGCGTCCAGGTTGACCTGCAGCGACGCGGTGCCGGTCATCATGCTCAGCCCGGCGCCCGCGCAGCCGGCGGCGGCGAAGTGCTCCTGCATCGCCGCGTAGCGGTGCGCTGGGCTCAGCCGGTGCGGAAGGCGCAGCGGATCGCTGCCGAGGACCGCCAGCTCCAGGCCGTCCGCCGCCAGGGCGCCGGCGAGGACCGCGCGGTCGGCGCGCAGCGCCGTCACCGCCGCGGTCACGTCCCCGGCCGGCGGACCGGAGAGCTCGATCTGGCCACCCGGTTCCAGCGTGATGCGGCTGCCGCCGGGCAGCGGCCCCGCCCCGGCCAGGACGTCGGTGACGCGGTCCCAGGGGACGCGCCTGCCGGGGTCGGTCCGCTCGACGAGCAGCGCCTCGAGCTCCAGGCCGACCCGGCCGGTCGGGCCGGGGCTGAGCGCCGTCCGGGTGATCCGCTCGGTCACCTGGCCGACGTCGAGGACGACGTCCGGTGCGGCGGGTACGGCGGTCAGGCGGGTCACCCCCTCCAGGTCCGGACCGGTCGACGTCGACCGCGGGTCGGTGCGGGGGCGACTCGGCGGTCGCCGTCCACGTGCGTCGTCCATCCTGCCGACCGGCGGGCGTTCAGCAACTCGAATCGCGCGCCGCCCCGGCGCGGCGCGCACTCATCGTGCGAGCGGGCCGTCCAGCAGCGGCAGGACGGCACCGGCGGCCAGGCCCAGCCCGAGGATGCAGGCGGCGGCCAGCACCGCGGCCACCGCGGCGAAGGGCCTGGTGCCGCCGTCCCCGGCATCCTCCTCCGGACGGCGGAACACCGGCGCGAGCCAGCGGAGGTAGTAGAAGAGGCTGGCGACCGTGTTCGCGGCGGCCACCACGACCAGCCAGGCCAGCCCGCCGTCCCAGGCGGCGGTGAAGACCGTCAGCTTGCCGACGAACACCGCCGTCGGCGGGGTGCCGACCAGGCCCAGCAGCGCGACCACCAGCGCGCCGGCCAGCCACGGGGAGGCCGTGGCGAGACCGCGGGACTCCTCGAGGCCCCGGCGGTCGGGGACGGCGGCGACGACGGCGAACGCGGCGAGGTTGGTGACCGCGTAGGCGCCCAGGTAGAACAGCAGCGCGGGCAGCGCCTCGCCGGTGCGGCCGGCGACGGCCACGGGCAGCAGCAGGTAGCCGACCTGGCTGACGGTGGACCAGCCGAGCAGCCGCCGGACGTCGGACTGCGCGAACGCCGCCAGGTTGCCCAGCGTCATGGTGACCGCGGCGAGCACGGCGACCAGCAGCGGCCAGTCCGCGGACCCGGGCAGCACGTCGACCAGCCGGAAGACCGCCACCAGCGCGCCGACCTTGGGCACGGTGGTGAGGAAGGCGGCCGCCGGCGTCCCCGCCGCCTGCGCGGCGTCGGGCACCCAGAAGTGCCCCGGTACGCCCCCGGCCTTGAACACCAGACCGGCCAGCACCCCCAGCAGGCCGACGGCGAGCGCAGCCACCGGGGCGCCCTCCAGCCCGGTCGCGAGCCCCGCGTACGCGGTGGCCCCGCCCAGCCCGTAGAGCACGGTCGTGCCCAGCAGCAGCAGGATGCCGAACAGGGCGCCCAGCAGGTAGGTCTTGAGCGCGGCCTCGGCGGCGCCGGGCGAGCGCAGCATCCCGACCAGCCCGTACAGCGGGATGCTGCCGAGCAGGAAGGCGACGGCCAGCACCAGCAGGTCGGTGGTGCTGCCCATCACGGTGGCGCCGAGCGCGCCGAGCAGCAGCAGCGCGTAGGTCTCGCTCTCGCGGCGGGTGCCGGCCAGTTCGTCGACGCCGAGGCCGATGACCAGCAGCGTGGCGGCGGCGACCACCAGCCGGACGGCGCCGGTGGCGGTGTCGACGGCGAAGGTCCCCCCGTAGACGGTCCGCGCGGGGTCGGCGAGGGCGACGGCGGCCGTGATCCCGGCCGCGACCAGGGCCGCCGTGGCGACGAGGCGCGCACCCCACTGCCGCTCGCGCGGGAGGAAGGATCCGGCGAGCAGGGTGGTGACGGCGCCGACCAGCAGGCAGATCTCGGGGAGCAGCGCCAGCGGTTCCTTGTGCACGGGCGGCTACCGGGAGACCAGGCCGACGACGGTCTCCGCCGCCGGTGCGATGAGGTCCAGCAGCGGCCAGGGCACCACGCCGATCAGCAGCGACAGCAGCAGCAGCCCGCCGACGGGCAGCAGTTCGTGGGTGCGCAGGTCGGGAAAGCCCTCCGCCCGGCCGGCGGTCGGCCCCGTGAACAACCGCTGGTAGGCGCGCAGGAACAGCGCCGCGGTGAGCAGGATGCCGGGGACGGCGAGCACCGCGAACCAGGTGGCGCCGATGCTGCCGGCGAAGATCTGGAACTCGGCGACGAAACCGCTGAACGCCGGCAGCCCCAGCGACGCGAAGGCGCCGACCGCGAAGAGGCCCGCGTACCGGGGGGCCGGCGCGGCGAGGCCACCGAAGTCGGCCATCGCGTAGCTGCCGACGCGGTCGTGGAGCACCCCGGCCAGGAGGAACAACGCGCTGGTGATCAGCCCGTGGCTCACCATCTGGGTGACCGCGCCGGTCACCGCCAGCTCGCGGGCCTCCTGGGCCCCGTCGGCCACCACACCCGCGGCGCCGACGGCCACGAGCACGTAGCCCATGTGGTTGACCGAGGTGTAGGCGATCATCCGCTTCACGTCGGTCTGGGCCAGCGCCACGAGGGCGCCGTAGAGGACGGAGACGACGCCGACGGTGAGCACCACCCATGCCCAGGCCTGCCACGCGTCGGGCAGGGCGGGCATGGCGATGCGGACGAACCCGTAGGTCCCCATCTTCAGGAGGATCCCGGCCAGCACCGCCGAGCCGATCGCCGGCGCGTCGGTGTGCGCGGGCGGGAGCCAGGTGTGGAAGGGCACGGTCGGCGTCTTGACGGCGAGGCCGAGCAGGATCGCCCCGAGCACCCAGGCCCCGGCCACGGCGTCGTCGGCCAGCGGCGCCGCGGCGACGAGCTCGGGGATGTCGAAGGTGTGCGGGTCCGCGGCGAGGTAGAGGCCGATGAAGCCGACCAGCAGCGCCAGGCTGCCGAGGAACGTGTAGAGGAAGAACTTCAGGGCCGACCGTGCGGCGCCGCCGTGGCCCCAGCCGGCGATGACGAAGTACATGCCGACGATCGACAGGTCGAAGAAGACGAAGAACAGGATCAGGTCCTGGGCGACGAACAGCCCCAGGCAGGTCGACTGCAGGAAGAGGAAGAGCGCGGCCTGGGCGCGGGGGCGGCGCGCATCCTTCAGCGCGTGGACCGCGCAGGCGCAGAAGACGACGGCGGTCAGGGCGACCAGCGGCAGCGAGAGCCCGTCGACCCCGACGTGGTAGCTGCTGCCCACCGACGGGATCCAGCGCAGGCGCTCCTCCCAGGCCAGCCCGCCGTCGGGAGGGGTGTCGTAGCCGGCGACCAGCACGGCGACCAGCGCCAGTTCGGCGACGGTCACCCCGAGCCACGTCCACCGCGACACCGCGTCGGGCAGGGCCCGCGCGGCCCCGAGCACGACCGCGGCGGCCAGCGGGAGGAAGACGATCAGGCTGAGCACGGTCACCTCGTCAGGAGGAGGAGCGCCAGCGCGGCGGCGAGCACCACGGCGGCCTGGACGTAGTACTGGTGGAGCTGACCGGTCTGCGTCCGCCGGAGCAGGTCGCCGAGCCGGCGCAGCGCCGCGGCCACGCCCTCGGCGGCCCCGTCGAAGCCGGTGGTGTCGGCGACCGCGGCCCCCCGGGCGGCCCGGACGCCGCCGGTCCCGGTCGCCTCGACGGCGCGGTCGAGCACCCGGTCGTCGAACCGGGCGAAGCCGCCTGCCGCGCCCCGCACGGCGACGGCCGCCGCCGTGACCGACCGGTCGAGCACCCGGTCGTCGAACCGGGCGAGGGCCTCGGCCAGCCGCAGCACCGGGCGCACCGCCACGACCTGCGTCGCCGTCCCCAGGCCGAGCCAGCCCGCCGCCCAGCGGGGCTCGGGCAGGGGCAGGCGGCCCACGGCCAGCACCACCCCGACCGCCAGGACGGCGGAGAGGACCATCTCGAGCACGGACGGGCGGGGCAGGCCGGTCTCGCCCAGGGCCGTGCGGATCGCCGTGCCCACCGGCGGCCAGACGAGCAGGCCCAGCACGGCGGCGCCGGCGGCGAGGACGCCCAGCGGCGCCTGCTGCAGCCCGCCGACCTGCCGGGTGCCCGGGCGCTCGGTGTCGTACCCGCTCTCGGCGGCGGCAGGAGGCCGGCGCCAGAGGATCCACAGCACCTTGCCCGCGTAGGCGGCCGAGAGCGCGGCGCCGGCGAGGCCCACCACGTACAGCGGCAGCGAGTGCTCCCGCGCGACGGCGAGGACCTCGTCCTTGCTGGCCCACAGCGACAGCGGTACGACCCCGGCCAGGGAGAGCGCGCCGACCGCGGCCGGAACGCCGACGACCGGCCAGCGGCGGGCGGCCCCGCGAAGCGCGGGCAGCTGCTTGGTGCCCAGCGCCGACAGCCACGCGCCGGCGGCGAGGAACAGCAGCGCCTTGGTGGACGCGTGGGCCACCAGGTGGGCGGCGCCCCCGGAGACGGCGGCGACACCGGCGGCCAGGACCACGTAGCCGAGCTGCGCCGCGGTGGAGGCGGCGAGCAGCTGCTTGAGGTCCCGCTGGGCCACCGCCACGGCGCCCAGGGCGACCGCCGTGAGAGCGCCCACCCAGGCGGCGGCGTCGTCGGCCCAGCCGCTGGCCGCGAGCAGGGGCGCGGTGCGCAGCAGGAGGTAGCCGCCCATCGCCACCATCGCCGCGGAGTGCAGCAGGGCGCTGACCGGGCTGGGCCCCTCCATCGCCCGCGACAGCCAGAACGAGAAGGGCAGCTGCGCCGCCTTCCCCAGGGCGGCGACGAGCACGCCCGCGGCGACGACGTCCAGCCACGGCCCCCCGGCGTCCGCCAGCCGGTCGAGCCCCAGCCCGGCGCCACCGGCCAGGGCCGCGCCGGCCGCGACGTACAGGCCGAGGTCGGCCGCCCGGGTGGTGAGGAACGCGGTGGTCCCCGCGCCGACCCGGTCGGGATCGCGCCAGGAGAAGGCGATGAGCGCGTAGGAGGTGGCGCCCATGACCTCCCAGGCGAACAGCAGCGCGGGCAGCGTGGTGGCGACGGTCGTGAGCGCGACGGCCGCCTCGAACAGCAGCATGAGGCCGAAGAACCGGCCCCGGGCGCCGGTGATCTCGCCGGCCGAGAAGACGAGCACCAGCAGGGTGACCGCGGCGACGGCGGGCAGCACCACGGCGGTGAGCGCGTCCACCGCGAGGCCCAGGTCCGCGCCCGGCAGGAACGGCACGGAGACCGCCGGCCGCGACACGGCGACCGCGATCGCCGCGGCCAGCACCAGGCCGGCGGTGCCGACGGCGACGGCCGGCGCCACCCGGTCCGCCCGGCGACCGGCTCCGCACAGCAGCGCACCGACGACCGCGGGCAGCACGACGAGCGCCCAGAGCAGCGCGGTCACCGGGACAGGTCCGTGGCCATGTCGGTCATGTCCGACCCGCGGGAGCGGTGCAGCAGGGTGGCGACGGCGAAACCCATGGCCATCTCCACGGTCATCGCCGTGATGACGACCAGCAGCAGGACCTGCCCGTCGGGCGCAGGGGAGAGGAACCACCAGAAGGCGCCGGCGGCGAGGATGACGCCGTTGAGCATCAGCTCCAGGCCCATCATCACCATGACGACGACCTGCTGGGAGATGGCGCCGTAGAGCCCCACGCAGAACAGCGCGGCGGCCACCAGGAGAACGGTCTGCAGGGTCACGACGCCGCCTCGTCCGCGGGGTCGTCGTCGTAGCGGCCGCGGGGGAGGGCCAGGACCAGGGCGGAGACGATCGTGGCGAAGAGGACCGCGCTCACGGTCATCATCACCAGCATCTTGCCGCCCATGACCGCCCGGCCGACGGCGAGCGTGAGGTCGGCGGCGGGCGCACCGCGGCGCTCCGGCCAGTCGACCAGCAGGATGCCGGCGGCCAGCACGGCGAAGGTCAGCCCCGCGACGGCGAGCGACGTCCGCTTCCCGTGCACCATGCTCATCGGCATGAGCGCGGGGTTCATCCCCATGAACATGATCATGTAGATGGCCATGATCGCCATCTCCATCACCATCATCAGGACGACGACGACGCCCAGGTAGTCCAGGCCGAACAGCAGCAGCGCCAGCCCGACGGCGACGAAGGAGACGGCGAGCGCGTAGGTCGCCCGCGCCATCGAGTCCACGCGGAAGACGGCGATCCCCGAGGCGACGGCGACGACCGCCAGCCCCCAGAACACGATGTCGTCGACCACCTCAGCCCCTCCCCACCACGACCACGGCGACCACCAGCAGTTGCAGCAGCACCAGCGGGAGCACGACCACCCACCCGAACGGCAGCAGCCGGTCGGGCCGGACGGTCGGCAGCCGCCGCCGCACCCACACCAGCGCGGCCAGCAGCGCGGCGGTCTTGACCAGCGACCAGAGCCACGCCGGCAGCAGCGGCCCGTGGCCGCCGCCGAGGAAGACGGCCACGGCGAAGGCCGAGCCCGCGGCCATCAGCGCCCAGCGGCCGGCGAGCAGCAGCCAGCGGTCGATCCCGGAGGAGTCGGCGAGCACGCCCCCGGCGAGATCGGTGCCGGCGGGTGCGGAGAACGGGGCGCGCACGGAGAAGGCGAGCACCGCGCCGCAGAAGACCAGGAAGGCGACCGGCATCCAGACGGCGAACCACAGCCCCTCCTGCGCGGCGACGACGTCGCCCACGGCCAGGCTGCCCGCGGCCACGGCCGGCGCGGTGATCGCGAACATCAGCGGCAGCTCGTAGGCCAGGGCCTGGGCGAGGAAGCGGTAGCCGCCCACCAGGGCGTGCGCGCTGTTGGGCCCCCACCCGGCGAGCCACACGAGCGCCCACACCACGACGTCCATGGCGTTGAACCAGACGATGCCCACGGGCAGGTCTCCCAGCGTCCAGCGGCCGAGCGGCACCACGACGACCATGAGCAACGCGACGACGACGAGGCCGCCGGTGCCGACCAGCTCCAGCGGCCGGTCGGCGGCGACCGTCCGCCGCCGCCGTTGCCGCAGCAGCCGGGCCGTCTCCGCCACCGGCACCCCCGCGCCGTGCTGCCAGGGCCGGCCCTCGGCGCGGGCGGCGACCGCCCCGTCGAACGCCGCGCCGGCGGCCGCGACGGCGAGGAGGAGGACGGCGGCCAGCGGCACCCACGCCGCCGACACCTGGGTCAGGGAGGAGCCCGTCACGACAGCCCCGCCCCGCTGCGCACGAGCGTCCCCGGTGCCAGTTCGGCGGCGGCCACCCGCAGCCGCACCGCGCCCAGCTCCTGCCCGGTGACCAGCGGGGCGAGGTCGTCGAGGGGGAGGAGGGCGATCGGGGTGGGGGTGCCGGTCAGCGCAGCCGCCGCCTCGTCGAGGAGGGCGAGGAGGCGGCCGTGCAGCTGGCCCGGCAGCGTCCAGCGCAGGGTGCGGGACCGCCGGACGCGCCGGGTCAGCCGCTCCAGCGCGGAGCGGCAGGCCCCGGGGTTCCCCGGGCTCAGCAGGTCGTCGCGCAGCCGGGCGGCGGCCGCGGCGGCGTCCGCCCACCCGGCGAGCGCGAGGATGCCCGCGGCCCGGTCGCAGCGGTCGGCCGGCGATCCGGGGACGAGGTCCCCGTCGGGCTCCGCCGCCGGATCGGGGGGCAGCACCTCCGCGCGGGTCTCCTGGACGACGTCGCCCTGCACGGTGCAGTGCAGCACCAGGCCGGCCGGCCACGCGGGCAGGACGGGGCCGAGCGGCACGTGCAGCACGTCCATCTCCAGCCCGTCCCGCGCGTCGCCCCCGCCGGCCAGCGGGATGCCCGCCGGCATCGGCATGTCCATGTCCATGTCGCCGTCGTCCATGTCCTCGGAGTCGTCCTCGGGGTCGTCGTCCCCGTGATCCATGTCCTCGGCGTCGTCCTGCGCGGGGTCCGCGCCGGCCTCGATCCCCATGGCCGGCTCTCCCGGCCGGGACGCGGCGTCCGCCCGCTGCGCGGCGTCGTCGGAGAGCTCGGCCACGACCCGGTCCAGCGCCGCGGCGGTCCCGGCCGGGTCGAGCACCTCCGCCCGGGCCCGGGGGCCGGGCAGCTGGTCCCAGACGAGGTCGACGGCGGCCGCCAGCCGGGCGCCGGGCACGCCGCAGACCAGCAGGGCGTCGGCGTCCGCGGGCGTGAGGGCCGGCCGCCAGCCGCGCCGGCGGAGCTGCTCCTCGGCGGCGCACCGGGTCCGTCCCCAGCCGGGCACCTCCACGACCAGGACCGCGACCCGCCGGACGGCCGCCGTCGTCAGCCGTTCCCTCAGACCCATCGCAGCGCACCTTCGCGCCAGGCCCAGAGCACGCCCACCATGAGGACGCCGAGGAAGACGAACATCTCCACCACCGCGGAGACGCCGACCTCGGCCACGACGGTGACCCACGGGTACATGTAGAGCATCTCCACGTCGAAGGCCAGGAACAGCAGCGTGACGGGGTAGTAGCGGGCGTGGAACCGCGACAGGGCGTGCTCCCGGGGCCGCCACCCGGAGAGGAACGGCAGCGTCGCCAGCGGAGCGGGGTCCACGGCGGTGACCCGGTGGAGGCGCCACGCGCCCACCGCGACCGCCGCGCCGAGCAGCAGCATCACGGCCGCGGCCAGGTACATGCGCCCTCCTCCCGGTCGGTGATCACCGCGAGCGCGCTACCCGGTGCCGACCGGTGCACGCATGACGATGCGGTGACGTCGGGAGGCGGCCCGGGGGCCCCGCAGGGCGCCGCTACCCCCGCTGGCCGGCGGCGCGGCGGACCAGGTCGTCGTAGACCGACGGGTCGTCGGAGTCGACGACGGGGTAGCCGCCGGCCTCGTCCGGGTGCATCGCCACCCCGGGGTTGTGGACGTCCGAGCCGTCGGCGAGGAAGAAGTGCGGGCTGCCCTGCACGTCGTCCCGGTGCGCCCGGTAGCCGGCCATCATCGCGCCGCGGGCCCGCCCGTCGTCCAGCGCGGCGGCGACCGCGTCGGCGTCCACGAGGTCGCAGCCGCGGGCGACGTCGACGACCTCGTGCACCATGCTGATGCACCGGCTGTCGCGGAAGAACGCCAGCCGCAGCGCCATGTCCAGCTGCTCGGCCGCGTCCGCGGACTGCTCCTTGGCCGCGTGCACCGCCTCGTCGGCCGGCAGGCCGGTCACCGGCCACGCCGACGGCTCGCCCTGCCAGGGGGAGAGCCCCAGCGAGGGCTCCAGCTGCCCGACCACCGGGATCTCGGCGTCGACCATGCCCCGCGGGATCGCGAAGCGGTTGACGTCCTCCAGCAGGAAGAGCCGGTGGTCCACCCGCACCGCGTCGTCGAGCCCGAGGCGTGCCCGGGCCGTGTAGAAGCGGTGCAGGGCCACGGTGGACCAGGCGCAGACGACGTCGGTGAAGACGACGACGGTGCCCGGTGCGACGTCGATCGGCATGGCAGCGGCCCTACCCACCGCGCCGCCGGCACACCCGTACCGGCAGCGCAGCGAGCCGGTCAGGGCGCGACGACCGCCTTCGTCCAGCCGCTCTCGCGCCGGTCGAACGTCTCGTAGGCGTCGAGCACCGACGGCATGTCCTCGACCTGGGTGAGCACCGTCGAGGGGTCGATGGCACCGGTGCGCACCAGGTCGAGCAGCTGCGGGATGTACCGGCGGTGGTTGCAGTTGCCCATCTTCACCGTCAGGTTCTTGTTCATCGCCGCACCGATCGGATAGCTGGTCATCTCGGGCGGGTAGACGCCGATGATCCCGATCGTCCCGGCCTTGGCCACGGCCTGCACCGCCCACTGCGCCGCCTGGCCGGGTGCGTCGCCGGCCACCCACGTGTCGCCCTGCGGGTTCTGCTCGGGTGCGACCTGCGACCGCTCCTGGTCGAACGTCCCCGCCTGCTGCTCCGCCGTCTCCGCCGCCGGGCCGGACTTCGGCCGCTGGGCGTCGACGCCGACGGCGTCGATGACGCGGTCCACGCCGATCCCGCCGGTGAGCTCCTGGACGACGGAGACCGGGTCCTCGGCGTTGAAGTCGATCGCCTCCGCGCCGCGCCCGCGCGCCTGGTCCAGCCGGCTGGCGACGCCGTCGACGACGAGCACGCGCCCGGCGCCCTGCTGGAAGGCACTGGTGATCGCGAACTGGCCGACCGGGCCGGCGCCCAGGACCAGCACCGTGTCACCCGGTTCCACCTCGGCCAGCCGCGCGCCGAACCAGGCCGTCGGGTAGATGTCCGACAGCAGGATGGCCTGGTCGTCGGTCACCTCCGGCGGCAGCCAGACGGGGCCGACGTGGGCGAACGGGATGCGCGCGTACTGCGCCTGCAGGCCGTCGACGGGGCCGGTGGTCTGCGGCCCGCCGAAGAAGCAGGTGCCGGCCGACGGCCCGTTCGGGTTCGCGTTGTCGCACTGCGCGTAGTAGCCGGCGCGGCAGTACGAGCAGACCCCGCAGCCGACCGTGGACGGGATGACGACCCGGTCCCCGGCGCGCAGGTTGCGCACGCCCGGCCCGGTCTCGCGCACCACGCCCACGGCCTCGTGGCCGAGGATCGTGCCCTCGACCATGCCCGACATCGTGCCCCGCACGAAGTGCAGGTCGGTGCCGCAGATGCCGCTCGCGGTGATCTCGACGATGGCGTCGGTCGGGTCCTGGATGGTCGGGTCGGGGACGTCGTCCAACCGGATGTCCCCGACGCCGTGCCACACGACTGCCTTCATGGTGTTCCTCCTGGGATGGTGGTCTTCGGCGCGGCCCGGAGGCTCACCCCGGGCGCACGAGGGTGTGGGGAGGGCGGGGCCTTCCCTCAGGCCTGGCCGGGGCGGAGCAGCACCTTGGTCCAGCCGTCGTCCCGCTGGTCGAAGCGCTGGTACCCCTCTGCCGCCTGGTCCAGGCCGAGCTCGTGGGAGGTGATCAGGCCGGGCGTGGCCCGGCCGGCGACGATCAGGTCGCGCAACCGGCGGTTGTACCGCTTCACCGGTGCCTGCCCGGTGCCCATCGACTGACCCTTGGTGAAGAAGGTCCCGAACTGCCACGGGATCCGGCCCTGCTGGGCCAGCTCGCCGTTCGCCCCGGGGTCCTGCGGCATGTAGACGCCGACCACGCCGATGCCGCCGGTCGAGCGCACCACCTGCGCCAGGTTGTCCAGCACCAGCTCGGGGTGCTCCTCGCCGGAGGGGTCGTGCGCCTGGTAGCCGACGGCCTCGACGCCGCGGTCGACGCCGCGCCCGCCGGTGGCGTCCAGCAACTGCTCGACCGGGTCGTGCGCGCTGAAGTCGACCGGCGTGGCCCCGAACTTCTCGGCCAGCGCGAGCCGGTCGTTCTCCTTGTCGACGACGAAGACCTGCGAGGCGCCGCGGATCATCGCGCTGTGCGCGGCCATGAGCCCGACGGGACCGCCGCCGAACACCGCGACGCGGTCACCGACCTGGAAGCCGGAGAGCTCCACCCCGTGCCACCCGGTCGGGAAGATGTCCGACAGCATCGTGAAGTCGTTCTCGTGCTCCTCGCCGGCGGGCAGGTGCAGCAGGTTGAAGTCCGCCCACGGCACCCGCAGGTACTCCGCCTGGCCGCCGTCGTAGGGCCCCATGCTGGCGTAGCCGTACGCGGCGCCGTCCACGCCCTCGGTCGGGTTGGCGCGCAGGCAGAACGACGTCCACCCCTGGGTGCAGTTGCGGCAGGTGCCGCAGGCGATGTTGAAGGGCACCGACACCCGGTCGCCGACCTGGATCCGGTCGACGCCCTCGCCGACGGCCTCGACGACGCCCATGTTCTCGTGGCCGAGGACCTTGCCCTCCTCGACGGGGGTGCGGCCCTCGTACATGTGCAGGTCGGACCCGCAGATGTTCGTGGTGGTGATGCGGATGATGGCGTCGGTGGGGGACTGGATCGTCGGGTCGGGGACCTCTTCGACGGCGACCTTCTTCGGGCCCCGGTAGACGACGGCCTTCATGGACTGGTCCTTCCGCTGGAGGGGGGCGGCGCAGCGACGCCGCCCGGGACGGGGCGCCGGCTCCGGCCGGTGCCTGCGCACCGGGGGTCCTCGCGCCGCTCCGGCACTACCCGGTCCGCCGGCGGGTACTCGGCCGCCCGCGATCCGATCGAGGTCGGCCGGTCGGGGCTGCCGGCTCGGCTTGCCGCGGCCGCGACCGGGCGGGACCCTGCCGGGAGGGTGGTCCACCGACCGGAGGGGCGACGATGGCGGCGCGGCAACCGAAGGAGATGGCGCAGGCGGCCACCGCGATGGGCGCCAAGAAGGTCGATCGCGGCTGGGACCGGGTGCTGGTCAGCGCCTTCCTGGCCGGGGCCTACATCGCCTTCGGCGGCCTGGTCGCGATCACCGTCTCCTCGGGGCTGGACCCGGAGACGTGGGGAACGCTGCCGACCCTGTTCACCGGGGCGACGTTCACCCTCGGCCTCGTGCTGGTGCTGATCGCCGGCTCCGACCTCGCGACCGGCAACATGCTGCTGGTCCCGATGGGTGCCATGCACGGCAAGCTCGGCATGGGCGACGTCGCCCGCAACCTCACCCTGGTCCTGCTGGGCAACGTGGTCGGCGCGTTGTTCGTGGCCTACTTCCTCGCCGTCCAGACCGGTGTGATCGGGGACGCCGACGCGGCGGGCAGCGCGGCGCTCACCTACGAGCGGCTGGCCTCCATCGCCGAGGGCAAGGCCCTGGGGGAGTCGCCGTGGCAGACCTTCCTGCGGGCGGTGGGCTGCAACTGGCTGGTCTGCCTCGCGGTCTGGATGTCGCTGGCGGCCACGTCGGTGTCGGGGAAGATCCTGGCGCTCTTCTTCCCGATCATGGCCTTCGTGGCGATGGGCTTCGACCACGTCGTCGCGAACATGTTCTTCCTGCCGGCCGCGATCTTCGCCGGGGTCCCCGACATCGGCTGGGACGACACCCTGCTGAACTGGCTGCTGGCCGGGGCGGGGAACCTCGTGGGCGCGGTCGTCTTCGTGGCGACGTCCTACTGGTACCTGTTCCTCCGGGACGAGCCGGAGCCCTCCCCGGAGGAGGCGGCCGCCGAGCCGGCCGAGCGGGGCTGACCAGGCCCGCGCCGGAGCACGCCCGTCACGGGATCGTCATGCGCCGGGCGGCGTTCGGCAGCCGACGACAGGGGTAGGGCGAGTCCGGCGAGAGCCCCCGGCCGCGGTCGCGACCGGGCCGACCAGCGAAGGAGACCGACGTGACCGTCGCCGCCCGGATGCTCGACACCTACCCGAAGGACCTCGGCGGGGTGGACCGGCAGAAGCTCCTGGAGTGCATCGAGGCGTGCGTCGAGTGCGCCCAGGCGTGCACCGCCTGCGCCGACGCCTGCCTCAGCGAGGACACGGTCGCGGAGCTCACGACGTGCATCCGCACCAACACCGACTGCGCCGACATCTGCGACACCACCGGACGGGTCCTCTCCCGCCACACCGGCTACGACGCCAACCTGACCCGTGCGGTCCTCGAGGCCTGCGCCGCCGCGTGCAAGGCCTGCGGGGACGAGTGCTCGGGCCACGCCGGGATGCACGAGCACTGCCGCGTCTGCGCCGAGGCCTGCCGCCGCTGCGAGGCCGCCTGCCGGGACCTCATCAGCACGCTGGGCTGACCGCCGTGCCGTCGAGTGGCGGAACGACCGGCGGCACGCGGTGACCGTCGACGTGCTCCTGGTGGCGGCGGGTGCCCTCGCGCTCGTCGCCGCCGCGTGGTCGGAGCGGATCCGTCGCCTCCCGGTCAGCGAGCCGCTCATCGCGCTGGCCATCGGGGTCCTCCTCGGCCCGGCGGTGCTCGGCATCCTGCCCGTGCCCGATCTGCTGGAGGACCACGCGTGGCTGCACACCGCGGCCCGCCTCCTGCTCGCCGTCTCGGTCATGTCCGTCGCGCTGCGCTACCCGTTCCGCACCGCACGCGCCCGCTGGCGGCCGGTGCTGCTCCTGCTGGCCGTGGTCATGCCGGCCATGGCGGTCGTCACCGCCGGGCTCGCCGCGCTGACCCTCGGCGTCGGGCTCGGGGTGGCCGCGCTGATCGGCGCCGCGCTGACCCCGACCGACCCGGTGCTCGCCTCGACCGTGACCACCGGCAAGCCCGCCGAGGAGGACCTGCCCGGCCGCGACCGGCAGGTCCTCTCCCTGGAGTCCGGCGCCAACGACGGGCTGGCGCTCGCGCTGGTGCTGGTCGCGCTGGCGCTGGCCGGCCCGCTGTCCATGGGTGGTGCGCTGCTCGAGACGCTCTGGGACGTGGGCGGTGCGCTGCTGCTGGGGGCGTTCCTGGGCTGGCTCGGTGGTCAGGCCCTCAAGGCCGGTGCCGACCACGGGGCCACCGACCCGGGGCCCGAACTGGTGTTCACGATCGTGCTGGCCTTCGCCACCCTGGGGGTGGGCGGGCTGATCCACGTCGACGGGATCTTCGCCGTCTTCGTCTGCGGGCTCGCCTTCAACGCGGTGAGCACCGGGCGGGAGCGCGAGGCCGACGTCCGGATCGACGAGGCGGTCAACCGGTTCGTCGTCCTCCCGCTGTTCCTGGCGTTCGGTGCCATCCTGCCGTGGGCGGAGTGGCGCACCCTGGGCTGGAGCGGGCTGCTGTTCGCCGTCCTGGTGCTGCTGCTGCGCCGCCCGCCGGTCGTCTACCTGCTCCGCCGCCCGCTGCACCTGGCCCGGCCGGATGCCGCCTACCTCGGCTGGTTCGGGCCGATCGGGGTGTCCGCGCTGTTCTACCTGACGCTGGAGTCCGAACGGCTGGCGATCGACCCGGTGGTGCTCGTCGCCGGCACGCTGGTCGTCGCGGTCAGCACCGTGGTGCACGGCCTGACGGCGACGCCGGGGCGTGTCGTCTACCGCACGCTGACCGGCCCCGAGGGCAGAGATGCGGGCGCGGAGGAGGGCCGGGACCAGGATCACAACCGGTCCGCGTCGTCGCCGGGGCCGGACGGGTAGGGGCGCCCCATGTGGTTCGACAACTGGTCCGACGTCATCCGGGTGCTGCTGGTGGGGGCGGCGGCCTACGCCACCGTGGTGGTCGCCCTGCGGCTCTCCGGCAAACGGACGCTCACCAAGCTCAACGCCTTCGACCTGGTGGTCACCGTGGCGCTGGGGTCCACCCTGGCCACCATCCTGCTCAGCAGCGACGTCGCCTGGGTCGAGGGCGCCGTCGCGCTCGGACTGCTCGCGCTGCTGCAGGCGGTGGTCGCGTGGTTGACCGTCCGCTGGCCGGGGCTGCGGACCGTCGTCACGTCCCGTCCGACGCTGGTGCTCAGCGACGGCGAGCCGCTGCCCGACCGGATGCGTGAGGTGCGGATCGGCATCGACGAGATCCGCCAGGCGGTCCGCTCCTCGGGATCCGGGGACCTGGCCGACGTCGCCGCGGTGGTGCTGGAGAGCGACGGCTCGCTGAGCGTGATCCCGGCGGAGAAGTACGGCACCGGCGCCGCGCTCGAGGGGGTGGCGGGGGCCGACGCCCGCCGCCACGGTGCGCAGGCCTGACCGCGCCCGCAGTTCTTCCCCATCTGGCTGCGGGCGGCTGCGGCAGAGGTGACGAAGCGGTGTCAGCTCGCCGGGGCGGACGTTCGGGTCGGGGGCCCGTGGGGCACAGGCGGGTCTGGAACCCCCCGTCGAACTCGTGGAGGACGCACGTGCAGCGCATCGATCGGATCGCGGAGCCCTGGGGCACCCGGACCCCGTACGGACCGGGCGAGAGCTGGCCCACGAGGGTGGACACCCACCTCGCCGACGGCCTGACCGAGGAGGACGTCGACCGCTGGGTCCAGTCGGCGTCGATCCTGCACTCCAACGGTGACGCGCTGGACATCGCCGTCAAGGACGAGCGGATCGTCGGTGTCCGCGGCCGCGGGGTCGACCGGGTCAACCACGGGCGGCTCGGCCCGAAGGACCTCTTCGGCTGGCAGGCGAACAACTCGCCCGAACGGCTGACCAAGCCCTTGATCCGCAGGAAGGGCAAGCTCGTCGAGACCGACTGGGAGACCGCGATGAGCGCGGTGGCCGGCCGGTGCACGGAGCTGCTGGAGGAGCAGGGCCCGAGCGCCATCAGCTTCTACACGACCGGCCAGCTGTTCCTGGAGGAGTACTACACCCTCGGCCTGATCGCCCACGGCGGGATCGGCACCAACCACGTCGACGGCAACACCCGGCTCTGCACCGCCACCGCCGCCGCAGCGCTCAAGGAGACCTTCGCCTGCGACGGCCAGCCGGGTTCCTACACCGACATCGACCACGCCGACGTCATCGCGCTCTACGGCCACAACATGGCCGAGACCCAGACCGTGCTCTGGACCCGCATCCTCGACCGGCTGGCCGGTCCGAACCCGCCGGAGGTCATCTGCGTCGACCCGCGCATGACGCCGGTCGCGCGGGCGGCCACCGTGCACCTGGCGCCGCGGCCGGGCACCAACGTGATGCTGATGAACGCGCTGATCCACGAGATCATCGCCAACGGCTGGATCGACCGGGAGTACATCCAGGCGCACACCGTCGGCTTCGACGAGCTCGAGAAGATGACGGAGGAGTACACCCCCGAGGTGGCCGCCGAGGTGTGCGACGTCCCGGCGGAGCAGATCCGGGAGGCCGCCCGCATCCTCGGGCAGGCCGAGCGGCTGCTGTCCACGGTGCTCCAGGGCTTCTACCAGTCCCACCAGGCCTCGGCCGCCGCCGTCTCGGTGAACAACATCAACGTCATCCGCGGCATGCTCGGCAAGCCGGGCTGCGGGATCCTGCAGATGAACGGCCAGCCGACCGCGCAGAACACGCGCGAGGCCGGGGCCGACGGCGACCTGCCGGCGTTCCGCAACTGGTCCAACGACAGCCACATCCAGGACCTCGCGCGGATCTGGAACGTCGACCCGATGGAGATCCCGCACTACGCACCACCGACCCACGTGATGCAGATGATGCGGTACATCGAAGAGGGCACGATCCGCTTCATGTACGTGACCGCCACGAACCCGGCGGTGTCGCTGCCCGAGCTGGCGCGGATCCGGGAGGTCCTCGCGCGGGACCGGCTGTTCCTGGTGGTGCAGGACATCTTCCTGACCGAGACCGCTCAGCTGGCCGACGTCGTCCTGCCGGCCGCGACGTGGGGGGAGAAGACCGGCACCTTCACCAACGTCGACCGCACCGTGCACCTGTCGGAGAAGGCGGTGGAGCCGCCGGGCGAGGCCAGGCCGGACCTGGACATCCTTCTCGACTTCGCGCACCGACTGGGCCTGGAGGACAAGGACGGCGCGCCGCTGGTGAAGTGGTCGGACCCCGAGGGCGCCTTCGAGGGCTGGAAGGAGTGCAGCCGGGGCCGGCCGTGCGACTACAGCGGCATGAGCTACGACAAGCTGCGCGGCGGCAGCGGCATCCAGTGGCCGTGCAACGACGAGCACCCCGACGGCACCGAGCGCATCTACGTCGACGGCCAGTTCTGGGCGCAGCCCGACTACTGCGAGAGCTACGGCAAGGACATGATCACCGGCGCCCCGGTCGAGGAGACCGAGTACAAGGCGCTGAACCCGACCGGCAGGGCGGTGCTCAAGGCGGCCGAGTACATCCGGCCGCACGACATGCCGAGCCAGGAGTTCCCGTTCCAGCTGATCACCGGCCGCACGCTGTACCACTTCCACACCCGCACCAAGACGGCGCGGGCCCCGCAGCTGGACGCCGCCGCACCCGAGGTCTGGGTCGAGATGTCGGCGAGCGATGCCACCGACCGCGGTCTCACGGAGGGCGACGTCCTGGAGGTCACCACCCCCCGCGGCCGGGTGCGGGCCCGGCTGCGGATCAGCGGTGTCCGGCCAGGCGTGCTCTTCCTCCCCTTCCACTACGGCTACTGGGACACGGAGAAGGGCTCCCAGCCGAAGAAGAAGGAGGCCGGCCGGGCGGCCAACGAGCTCACCTCCACCGACTGGGACCCGGTGTCCAAGCAACCGATCTTCAAGACAGCGGCAGCGCAGGTCGAGCGCGTGGCCTCGGGGAAGGGGAAGCCCGCCCCTGCACCGACGACCACGGGGTCGGCACCGGTGACCGGCGCCGTGCCCCCGACGGTCGGCGGGGACAGCGCCCGCGCGCAGGAGCTGGTGGGAGGACAGGCATGAAGCTCGACCTGGCGATCGAGACGCTGCACGCGTCGGAGAACCACCTGGTCACCGTGCTGACGTCCATGTCGGACAAGCACAAGGCCGACCACGACGTCTTCTACATCACCCGTGACATGGCCGCGTGGTCCCGGGAGCACGTCGCCGGGTTGGCGCGCGTCGGCCGCGACTTCGGTCTCGACCTGGACCCGGAGGCGTCCGAGGACCCCGGCCTGCTGGCCACGATGAAGCAGCGGACGTCCGACCTCATCGGACGACGGCCGGAACCGGGCCTGCTGCTGCTCGCCGACCTCCGCCACCTCTACCGCGAGGCGGCGGGTGTCTCCCTGGACTGGGAGGTCCTGGCGCAGGGGGCCCAGTCGAACAAGAAGCAGGAGCTGCTGGAGCTCAGCCAGCGCTACCACCCCGAGGCGCTGCGCCAGGCGCGGTGGGCCAACGCGCACCTCAAGGTGGCCTCCCCCCAGGTCATGGCGAGTTGACGACGGACGGCGCCCCGGCCGCCGCCGGGACGCGCGTCGTCCTCCGGCCGCTGGCCACCCCGCTCCCGCTCGGCTTCCTGGCGCTGGCACTCGCCACGACGATGTTCAGCGCCGTCCAGCTGGGCTGGATCGATGCCGACCAGGGACGGGTGGCCGGCTTCACCGCGCTGTTCCTGACCGTGCCGCTGCAGCTGCTGGCCTCGGTGTTCGGCTTCCTCGGCCGTGACCCCGTGGCGGCCACCGGGATGGGGGTCCTCAGCGGGACCTGGGCGGTCGCCGGGATCACCACGCTGACCAACCCGCCCGGCGCGGCCAGCCAGGGGCTCGGCGTGGTCCTGCTGCTGGCCGGGATGGCCATGCTCGTGCCGGCGGCAGCCGCCCTCGGCAGCAAGGTCGTCCCGGCTGCGGTCATGGCCCTGGCCGCTACCCGGTTCGCCGTCACCGGGGTCTACGAGCTGACCGGCTCCGCGGGCTGGGAGGCGGCGGCCGGCTGGGTCGGGGTGGCGCTCGCGCTGCTCGCGCTCTACGCAGCCTTCGCCCTGGAGCTGGAGGCGACGCGGCTGCGCACCGTGCTGCCGCTCGGGCGGCGCGGCGCCGGCCGCTCCGCCATGGTGGGTGAGGGCCCGCTGCACTCCGACGACCTGGTCCGGGAGGTCGGGGTGCGCCCGCAGCTGTGAGGCGCACCCCGGCGGTCGGCGATCCGGCGATCAGCCGGCCGGCGCATCCGACGGCTGCGCTCCGGAGCTGAGCTGCCGGGCGGACGACCAGCGGCCGGCCAGGGCGGCCTCGAACGCCGACCGCCAGGCGTTCGTCTCGCGGTTGTCGATCGCGGTGCTCTCCAGCGCCTGCTCGACGGTGCGGTCGAGCAGTGCCCGCAGGGCGTGGTCGAGGTCCGCACCGCGCACCCGCCACGCCAGCTCCTGCAGCAGCCCGGCGATCCGGCGCAGGACCGCGGGCTGCCCCGAGGCGTACTGCAGCGGCTCCTCCAGGCCCACGGTGAGCAGCTCGTCGGCGGTCCACCGCGGCACGAGCAGCCGCACGGTGCCGTCGTCGTCCCGCCAGGCCCGCACGGTGCTGCGGCGGGGGAGGAGGTCGCCGAGCAGGGCGGAGACGTGCGAGAGGGCGTGCACGGCGGTCGTCGGGTCGTTGATCCCCGGGGAGAGCGCCCGGCCGGCGATGTCGACGATCTTGCGCAAGCTGTAGGCCGCGTCCTGCTCGGGGCTGCGCTCGTAGGACAGCCTCACGCCGTCGTTCACCGCGTCGCGCAGCGACCCGGGATCGCCGTCGGCCCCGCCGTCGCGCCGCCAGACCTCGGCCAGCGGCGTGCCGGCGACCACGGCGTCGCCCATGCGGGGGGAGAGGGCGAGGACCACCCCGGCGTCGCGGGCCGTCCGCACCAGGTGCTCGACGTCGATGTGCACGACGAAGCCGCTGCGGGTGGCCTCGACCGGGGTGCCCTGGCCCGGGGGCAGCGCCCCCGCGTGCCCGGGGTCCTCCTCGTCCGTCACCGCCCGCGTCGCCTCGGCGTGGACGTCGCGCAGCATCGTCTCCACCCGCAGCGAGCGGGCCAGGTGGCCGAGGAACACCACCAGCGCCGTCACGCTGCCCAGCGCGAAGACGAACGCCAGGGTGATCGACAGCCGGGGCACGTACGAGTCGTCACCCGCCGCGGCCTCCGCCGTGCGCACCGTCCGGAGCACGGTGAGGGCGTAGACGAAGGTGCCGGTCAGCTGGGCCAGGCTGAGCTGGACCACGCGGTCGGTGGCGAAGGTCTGCAGCAGGCGGGGGGAGTACTGGCTGCTGCCCAGCTGCAGCGCCACGACGGTGAGCGAGAAGACCACACCGGTCACCGAGATCAGCGAGCCCGCGATCGCCGCCAGCAGGTCGCGCGCCGCGGCGGGGCCGCCACCGAACACGAAGTTCAGCGGCGACGCCGGCCCACTGGTGCCGAGATACCCGTCCACGACGGGCATGCCGATGCCCAGCGCGACGGCGAGCGTGAGCGTCAGCAGCGGGATCGGCCACAGCGCGCTGCGCATCAGCCGCCACAGCCGGCGGACCGGGTTGATCTCGTTCACGGGCTCAGTCCTCGCTCGTCGGGCCGGAGCCCGGGGTCCGGGGGGCGCCGGGCGGGGCCACCGACAGGAACTCGTCACGGCCCACCGGCTCGTCGGAGAGCCCGTCGTCGGTGGGCACCTCGAGCGGCGCACCTTCGATGAGGAAGCGCACCCGGGCGGTGCCGGGCAGCTCGGTCAGCGTCCAGACCACCTGCGCGACGGCGAGCAGCTGGTTGCCGCCGGTGATCCCGGCGAACTCCCGGGTGACGCTCACCGCCGTGATACCGCCGGGCAGGCCCTCGTCCGCGACGATGGACTGCGGCGCCACGGCGGTGCGCAGGCCGCCGATGACCTCGTCGCGCGTGGGCCCCGCCGCCAGCAGGGCGACGGCGCTCTCCGGGGTGGCGGCCGACGTCGCCCGGGAGGCCGGTGCCAGCTCGGCCCCGCGGACGAAGAAGACGACGACCTCCGGCCCGGCGTCGTCGGACCGCGGCGTCGAGGTGCCGGGGGGTGCGGTGGGAACGGCGATGCGCTCGGGCTGCGGCTGCGGCTCGACGCCGCACCCGGTGAGCACCGCGAGCACGCACAGCACGACGGCGAGCGCCCTCACGGCCCGGCCTCCACGGGCAGGGCCACGACGAACCGGGCGCCGCCGTCGGGACCGTCCTCGACGTGCACCGCGCCTCCCATCATGCGGACGTGGCGGCTGACGAGGGCGAGCCCGAGCCCGGCTCCCTCGGTGCGGGTGCGGACGCTGCCCGTCCCCCGCGCGAACCGCTCGAAGATCCGGTCACGGTCGGCCTCGGCCACGCCCGGGCCGCCGTCGTCCACGGTCACCAGCGCGAGGTCGCCGGCGCGCCTGACCGCGATCCCGGTGACCCCGCCGCCGTGCTTGTCGGCGTTGTCCATCAGGTTGCCGAGCACCCGCTCCAGGCGGCGCTTGTCCGCGCAGACCAGCACCTCTGCGGCGTCGGGGTGCACGGTGAGCAGGGACGCGGTCGCGCGGTCCAGCCGGTGCCGCCCCACCACCTCGCGGGTGAGCGCGGACAGCTGCACGGGCTCCAGGGCGATGTCGGTGCTCCCGGCGTCGGCCCGGGAGATCTCCAGCAGGTCGGCGACCAGGCGTTCGAACCGCTCCACCTCGGAGCGGAGGAGCGCCAGCGCCTCGGCCTGCTCCGCGTCGCCCGGGTCGGCGGTGGCCTCGACCAGGTCCAGCGCCCCCAGCATCGTCGTCAGCGGGCTGCGCAGCTCGTGGCTGACGTCGGCGGCGAACCGGGCGTCGCTGCGCACCCGCTGCTCGAGCGCCTCGGCGGTGTGGTTGAACGACGCGGCGATGGGAGCCAGCGACGGGTCGCCGCGCGGATCGATGCGGGTGTCGAGCGCGCCGGCGGCGACGGCCGCCGCCGCCGCCGAGATCCGGTCGAGCGGACGCAGCGCGGGGCCGGTGATCCACCACCCGGCGACGAGGGCCAGCGGTACGGAGCCGAGGACCGAGACCGCGAGCACCGTGGCCAGCACCCGGTAGGTCCGGTCCAGCTCGCCCAGCGGGAAGACCTCGATGTAGGCAGAGCCCAGCTCGGCCAGCGGCACCGCGACGGCCATCACCGTCTCGCCGTCGAGCTCGATGCGCTGCCGGACCGGCGTGCCCGCGACGGCGAGCTCGCGCAGCTCCTCGGGCAGGTCGTCGCGGCCGACCAGCAGCGACGTGGTGGTCCAGGCGCCGCCGTCCACGAGCAGCGAGGTGGAGCCCGTCTCTCGCGGGAGCTGCGCGAGCACCTGCGCGACGTCCAGCCCCTCGGTGACCAGCGAGCGCTGCACCTGGGCGGCGTTGTCGGAGGTCTGCACCAGGGTGACCCGCTCGCGCTGGAGGAGGAGGAACTGCGAGACCGCCACCCACACCGCCACCGCCACCACCGAGGAGACGACGAGCGTGACCGCGGTGAAGGCGGCGGTCGCCCGTGCGCGCAGGGTGGCGAGCCGGAAGGGAGCGCGGCGCACCGGTGCGGCACCCGAGCCGGGGGATGCGGCACCCGCGCCGGGGGACGCGGCCCCGTCGACCGGCGCCGTCACCCAGGAACCCGGTAGCCCATGCCCCGGACGGTCATCACCAGCGCCGGGTTCGACGGGTCGGGCTCGATCTTCTTCCGCAGCCGGCGGATGTGGACGTCGACGAGCCGGGAGTCGCCGAAGTAGTCGTAGCCCCAGACGCGCTCGAGCAGCTCCTCCCGGCTGAGCACCCGGCCGGGGTCGACCGCGAGCTCGCACAGCAGCCGGAACTCCGTGCGGGTCAGGTTCAGCATCGCGCCGTCGCGCGTGATGGTGCCCTCGGTCGGGGAGATCTCCAGGTCGCCGACGGTGAGGTGCACGCGTGGCTCGGGCGCGCGGCTGCGGCGGGCCAGCGCCCGGATCCGGGCGGAGAGCTCCTTGACGACGAACGGCTTGGACACGTAGTCGTCGGCCCCGGCCTCGAGGCCGGCCACCACGTCGTGGCTGTCCGACCGGGCCGTGAGCATGATGACGGGGACGTTCGAGGCGCGGCGGATCTCCCGGCACACCTCGAAGCCGTCCTTCCCGGGCAGCATCAGGTCCAGCAGGATGACGTCGAAGGACGTCTCGCCGAGCCGCGCCAGGCCGTCCTCGCCGGTGGCCGCCTCGGTGACCTCCAGGCCCTCCCGCTGCAACGTCAGCTGCAGCATGCGCCGGATCCGCGGGTCGTCCTCGATGATCAGCACAGACCGGGACATGCCGGTCAGTCTGCCCAGCGCGGGCGGAACTAGTCACCTGCCCCCCGTCGGGGTGGCCGCCGCCCGGGACGTGACGGGCGCGGGACGCCGCCGGGGTCATCCGTCGGCGCGCAGTTCGAACAGGACGAGCTGCGGGACGGCGTTGATCCGCACCGGCACCGTGCTGAAGCCCAGCCCGCAGGAGACGAACATGCGGTTCCCGTCGGCGCCGTACTCCTCGGGCGCCCACCCGTCGGCGACGACCTCCTCCTCGTCGGTGAGGCCCAGGTAGGACCACCGCGGGGTCCCCGGCAGCGCCACCTGACCGCAGTGGGTGTGCCCGGCGAGGGCGAGCGGTGCCGTGCCGGCGGGGAGCTCGGGGAAGACCGTGGGGTTGTGCATCAGCACGACGCGCGGGGCGCCGTCGGGCACCTCGGCGAGGGCGGCGTCCACGTCCACCTCACCGGGCCACGCCGCCCCGAGGCCCACGACGTGCAGCGCCTCGGCGCCCTCGCCGGTGCCGGGGACGGCGGCCGCCTCGTTGCGGAGCACGGTGATGCCGGCCTCCTCGAAGGCGGCGACCAGTTCCTCCACCGCTCCCACTGCGTAATCGTGGTTGCCGAGCACGGCGTAGGTCGGGATGCCGGAGTCGACCAGCGGCTGCAGCAGCTCCATGACGGTCTCCACCTGCTCGGGGATGCCCGGGGCCTCGCTGTACACGTAGTCACCGCCGAGGAGGGCGAGGTCCGGCTCGGCCTCGACCAGCTCCTCCACGGCCCGCGCCACCATGCCCTCGTTGGCCCACCACATGCCGATCTGCGGGTCGGAGATCATCCCGACCAGCGTGCCGTCGGCGTCCTCGGTCAGCTGGGGGAGTGACACCTGCGCCCGCTCCTCGTCGAGCAGCAGCCGCGGCTCGACGAGGACCCCGTAGAGGAGCAGGAGCACGAGCAGCACGCCCAGGGCGGCGGCGGTGCGCAAGAGCCAGGTCATGACGGGAGCGTCCTCCGGACGGCGGGCGTGGGGCCGGGCGGGCGGGAGGCTGCGCAGCCACCTGCCCGCCGCGACTGTGGCACCCGGCTTTACCCGCGGTTCCGCTGGCATGCGGCCCGACCGCATTTCGCCACGGCCTCGTCACACCGGCGGCGGAACGGGGCGGCGCCGGTCGCACCGGCCGACGGCGCGCGGGAGGTGGGCACCGCGCGCCGCCGGGATCGGGTCGGGGCCAGCGCTCGGGCCGCCCCGCGCGGCCGGCGGGCGCGCCGGCTACCGCCGGTCGCGTGCCGGCTGCCGCCGGCCACGGTCAGGTGCTGCCCGCCGGGTGCGGCGTGATGCGCGGTCGTCCGGGCTTCGACATCGATCCGCAAGACCCCGGCAACACGTCACGGCCGGGCAGCACGTCCGCGGCACGCCCGCCCGTGCCGCGGTGGCGGTCCTGTGACGGGGGAGCGGGTCCGGGCGACGTCGTCATTGCGATGCGGTGACGAACGCGCCGGCGTGGAGATGTGCGGGGCGCCGCTGGGCAGCACCCACCCGATCGGCCGACCACCCCCGCGCAGCGCCGAGCAACCGAGAGGACACCGACATGACGACCACCCGGCCCCGCCCCGTGGCGCCCGCTCCCGCTCCGCGGGAGGGGTGAGCCCGGTGACGCGATCTGGACGGGCCCTCCGCGACCGGATGCCCGCCGTCCTGCTGACCGCCCTGCTCTCCGGTGCGGTCCTCGGCGGTTGCGGGGAGGACGACGTGGACGACACCACCGCGACCGACGTCGACGTCCGGCCCTCCGACGACCTGGAGGACCCGTACGACGGGGAGTACACGGCGGCCTTCCGCGAGGACCTCGACGGGTACACCGGGCTGGAGGTCACCCTGGTCGGGGAGGTGGGCTCGATCATCTCGCCGATCGCCTTCACGCTCACCGGCGACGACGTCGAGCCGATCCTCGTCATCACCGACGAGGAGATGCCCGATCTCCAGCCCGGTCAGGTCGTCGCCCTCGGCGCGGAGCCCACCGAGGAGTTCGAGCTGACCGCGCTGGAGCAGGAGCTCGGCACGGACCTGCCGGACGAGGCGTACGAGGAGTGGGAGGGCGACCACTTCCTCGCCGCGACGACCGTGGAGCCGCGCGCCTGACCAGGTGGCCGGACGCGGTCGGCCGGCGCCCCGCCGGGGCGGGACGCCGGCGCGGCGGTCAGCGGCGGGCGCCCAGCGCGGCGATCTCGTGCGCGGACTCGAGCGTCGGCGCGGTGGCCAGCGCCCGGGCGAACGCGCGCTCCTCGCGCAGGTGCGTGCGGACGGCGTGCCGGCGGGCGAGGACGGTGCGGAGGCGGGTCATGGCGTGTCCTTCCGGAGCAGCGGTGGTGGTGCGAGCGCTGCAGGGGGCCGGGCGGGCCGGCCGGAGACCGTCCGCCTCCTGGGTTCGCACCACGAACTCTGCTCCTCCGCGCGCGGTTCGGCAAGCGAACCCAGCATGGTTATCCTCACACCCGTGAGCGACGCCACGTTCGACCGGTCCCGCTGCTCCGTCGCCGGCACGCTCGCCGTGGTGGGGGAGAAGTGGAGCCTGCTCGTCCTGCGGGAGGCCTTCCTGGGCGTCCGGCGGTTCGCCGACCTCCAGCAGGCGCTCGGCGCACCGAAGGCGGTGCTCACCGACCGGCTGGCCACGCTGGTCCGCGAGGGGGTGCTCAGCCGGGAGCCCTACCGCGCCGAGGGCGAGCGGCAGCGCCACGAGTACCGGCTCACCGACAAGGGGCGCGACCTCTACCCGACGCTCGTCGCCCTCATGGCGTGGGGGGACCGCTACCTGACCGACGGTCCGCCGCCGCTCGCGCTCGAGCACCGTGACTGCGGGGCCGCGGTGCGGGTCGCGCTGGTGTGCGACGACGGCCACGAGATCGGCGGGCCGCGCGAGGTCCGCGCCCGGGCCGCGGGAGCGGGAGCGGCCCCGGCCTGACCCCCGGTTCCCGTGCCGCGCCCGGGCGGGTACGGCTCCCGGTGCCGCGGCAGGTGGGCAGGGACGCCGGGCCGAGCCAGACGGTGGGAGCGCACGCTGGCCGGCGCGTCAGAGCCTCGACTCCGATGGTGATGTCCCGCAGGACCGCCCACGCGTTGCCGCACCGGGGTGCCGCGCACCGATGAGTTCCCGCCGGTCCCGTCGTCCTACCCGCGAGCCCGGCGGACGGCGCCGGGACACCACGAACCGAGGAGCTCCCCGTGCGCATGATCTTCGTGAACCTGCCGGTGGCCGACCGCGACCGCGCCGACGCCTTCTACGGAGCGCTGGGCTTCCGGCGCAACGACCAGTTCTCCGACGACCGGACCGTCTCGTACCAGATCGAGGAGAACATCGCGGTCATGCTGCTGATCCGCGACCGGTTCGCCGACTTCGTCGCGGGCGAGGTGGGCGACCCCGCGCAGGCCACCTCGGTGCTCACCTGCCTGTCGGCGGACAGCCGCGAGGAGGTCGACCGGCTCGTGTCCACCGCGATCGCGGCCGGCGGCAAGCCCTGGCTCCCCGCCCAGGACCACGGCGCCATGTACGGGGCGAGCTTCGCCGACCCGGACGGCAACGTCTGGGAGGTCATGTGGATGGACCCGGCGGTGATCGCCGGCTGAGCCCCGGCCAGGCCCGCCCGACGGCCGTGTGTGCGCCCGTGCCGAGTTCTGCGCGCTCAGAACCCCGCGGCACCGCACACGCCTCCGACCCCGGACGGCGGGACCGGCGCACCCCGCTGTCGAGGTCGCCGGAGGCCTACCGGTCGCCCGAGGCCCATCGGTAGGTGGCGGTCGTCGGCTGGCGGCGGCGCCCACTCTCCGGAACCCTGTCGTCACCGGCCGCTCGCGGCGGTCGGGCGGTGGAGGCGCCGCCGCGGCGCGTAGGGGGAGCAGTGATCGATCCGCAGGTACCGGAGGAGCCGGGGAGCGTGCGGCACGGGGCGGTCGGCCCGCTGACCCGCACCACCGGCCGGCAGGTGCTCGTCCTCGCCGACGGCGACGGTCCGGTGGACTGGGGACGGGCCGGCGTGCGCGACGTGGCGGACTCGCGCGACTTCGCCGACGGGGTCGTCCCCCCGGAGGTCCTCCGGGAGTCCCCCGCGGTCGTGTTCGCCGCGCTCGGGATCGCCGTCGTGGCGGCGGACCCGGCCCAGGTGGGCGTGCTGGCGGCGGGGGCCACCGGGCGGCCGGTCCTCTCGGTCTCGCCAGAACTGGTGCACCACGTGCTCGAGCAGGGCACGGCGAGCTACGCCCGCGGCTACCGCGACGGCGTCGCCGACCTCACCGGCCGCCTCCTGGCCGCCCCGGCTGAGGAGCCCGCCGGACCGGCGGCGCGGTTCGAGGACACGCGCCAGGCGACCTGGGGTGTGCAGGCCGTCGGCGCCGACGGCTCCGCGCTGTCCGGCCGCGGGATCCGCGTGGCCGTGCTCGACACCGGGTTCGACCTCGACCACCCCGACTTCGCCGGGCGCGCGGTGACGGCGCGGTCGTTCGTGGCCGGCGAGGGACCGCAGGACGGGCACGGCCACGGCACGCACTGCATCGGCACCGCCTGCGGACCGCGGACCCCACCGGCGGGGCCGCGGTACGGCGTCGCCCACGAGGCGGAGATCTTCGCCGGGAAGGTGCTCGGCGACGACGGCAGCGGCACCGACGCGGGCATCCTCGCCGGGATGAACTGGGCGGTGACGAACCGGTGCCCGGTGATCTCCATGTCGCTGGGCGCCGACGTCGCCCAGGCCCACCCGCCGTACTCGGCGGCCGGCCGGCGGGCGCTCGCGCAGGGATCGCTCGTCGTGGCCGCGGCCGGCAACAACGCCGATCGCCGGGCGGGCTCGTGGGGGTTCGTCGGTGCCCCGGCCAACAGCCCGGAGATCCTGGCGGTCGGGGCGCTCGACCAGGCCCTGGTGCCCGCCTGGTTCTCCGCCCGCAGCCTCCCCGGCCGCGGCGGGCAGGTCGACGTCGCCGCCCCCGGCTCCGAGGTGTGCTCGGCGTGGCCGATGCCCGCCCGCTACAACACCATCAGCGGCACCAGCATGGCGACCCCGCACGTCGCCGGGGTCGCCGCCCTCTGGGCGGAGGCGACGGGCCGGCGGGGGCTGGAGCTGTGGGCCACGCTGGTCCAGGAGGGCGAACGGCTCCCGCAGCCCTCGGTCGATTCCGGCAGCGGCCTGGTGCTCGCGCCGCGGTGAGCGTTCCCGGCCCCGCGGGTTCCTTGTAGCGTCGGGGCATGACCCAGGTCAGCGTGACCGTGGACGAGCGGCATCTGAGCGCCCTCGACGGCGTCGTGCAGGGCCTGCGGGCGCGAGGGATGCAGGTCGACCAGGTCCTCGACGGGCTCGGGATCATCACCGGCTCGGTGCCGCCGGGCACGCTCGGCACGCTGAGCGCCGTGGCCGGCGTGGCGTCGGTCGACGAGCAGCGGGTGCACCGCCTGCCCCCGCCGGGAGCGCCCGTCCAGTAGCGGCCGTCCCGTGTCACACGTCCGTCGGGACGGCACGGACGGGGTGCCCCACCCGGAGCGGACCGCTGTGGGGGAGCGGGCGGCGTCCGTCGGCCGCCGGGTTCGGCGCGGGCCCCGCCGGACGGACGTCCAGCATCTGCTGCAGCCCCACCAGCAGGATCAACCGGTGCAGGCAGGGGCTCGGCCGCTCCAGCACCAGCGCGCTCCCGTGCCTGCGCGCGAGGTGGTGCGCGGTGACCAGGACGCGCAGCCCCGCCGCGTCGCAGAAGACGACCTCGGCGGCGTCGACGGACCAGCGGCGGTGCGCGCCGGCGACCAGCGCCGCGAGCCCGTCGAGCAGCAGGTGGGCGTGCTCGCGGTCCAGCTCCCCGGCGACGGCCACCGTCGCGTCCACGAGGTCGACGTCCATGCGGAAGGGGACCGGCGGGACCTCGAGCGGGACGCCGGGCCGGTCCGGGTGCGGTGACATGGCAGGCCCCCTCTGGCAGGTGCCCCGGAGACGGCTCCGGGTGCACGGCACGCGTCGCCGCGTGCGTCGGGCCGGAGCTTCGACCCCGCCGCGAGGTTAGCCGGGGGAGCCGGGCGGTGGGACCCAGCGACGCGCGACGCCGACCCACCGTGACGGGGCGTAGGGAGGTGCGCACGTGTTCCACCCCGTCGGTCCCGGCCTGCGGGCCCGGCGGCCGCCCGCGACGCGGCCCACCGGTTCCGCACGTCGTCGCGGCGGCTCGTGGTGGGATGGGTGCGATGAGCGAGAACGCCAGCCGGCTCCGTGAGGTCCGCCCCGAGGACGCCTTCGACGTCGAGGCCGTGCACGCGTGGCTGGTGCCGCGCGTCCCTGCGCTGGAGGGACGGCCCGTGCCTGCGGTGCGGCAGTTCTCCGGCGGGGCCAGCAACCTCACCTACCTGCTGGACTACGGCGACCCGCAGCTGGTGCTCCGCCGGCCACCGCACGGGCACAAGGCGGCCTCGGCGCACGACATGGGCCGGGAGGTGCGGGTGCAGCAGCGGCTGCGGCCGCACCTGGACGTCGTCGCGGAGATCCACGGTTTCTGCGAGGACCACTCGGTCATCGGCAGTGACTTCTACGTCATGGAGCAGCTGGTCGGCACCGTGCTCGGCCGGACGCTGCCCGAGGGCGTCCAGCTGTCCCCGGAGCAGGCACGGGTGCTCGGCGAGACGGCGTACGACACCCTCGCCGACCTGCACTCCATCGACGTCGACGCCGCCGGGCTGGCCGACCTCGGGAAGGGACCCGGGTACGTCCGCCGGCAGGTGGAGGGCTGGTCCCGCCGCTTCCGCGACACGCTCACCGACGACATCCCGCCCGCCGAGGAGCTGATGGCGTGGCTGGCCGCACACCAGCCCCGGGACGTGCGCGCGAGCCTGCTGCACGGCGACTGGAAGCTCGACAACCTCGTCCTCGACCTGTCCGGCACGCCGCGCATCACCGGTGTCCTGGACTGGGAGATGGCCACGGTCGGCGACCCGCTCATGGACCTCGGCGCGTCGCTGGCCTACTGGGTCACCGCCGACGACGACGACGAGGAGTTCGGGCTGGTCTCCACCCAGCCGAGCACGCTGGCCGGGATGCCCACCCGCGAGGAGATCGTGGCGCGCTACCTCGAGCGCACCGGGCTGCGCAGGGAGAACTGGACCTTCTACGAGGTCTTCGGGCTGTTCCGGCTCGCGGTGATCATCCAGCAGATCTGGGCGCGCTACCGCTCCGGGCACACCACCAATCCGCGGTTCGCGCACTTCGGCATCGCCGCCGCGGTCCTGCTCCAGCGCGCAGAGCGGCTGGCCGGATGCCGCTGATCTGCCTCGTCCGGCACGGGCAGGCCTCCTTCGGTGCCGACGACTACGACGTCCTGAGCGAGCTCGGCCGCGAGCAGTCGCGCTGCGTCGGGGAGGAGCTGCGACGCCGGGAGCTGAGGGACCCGCTGGTGGTCTCGGGCACCCTGCGCCGGCAGCGCGACACCGCGGCGCTGCTCGTGGAGGCGGCCGGCTTCGGTCCCGTCGGGGCCGCCGATCCCCGGCTGGACGAGTACGACCACCTCGACCTGCTGAAGCGCTACCCCGCCGACGACGGGGAGCCGGTCGGGGACTCCGGGTCCCGCCAGGTGCAGCGGCTGCTCGACGGCGCGCTCCGCTCCTGGATCGCGGCCGGCGACGCGGACGGCTGGCCGGCCTTCTCGTCGGGGGCGGCCGCGGCCGTCGCGGACCTGGCCGCCGGCCTCCCGCGGGGGCGCGACGCCGTCGTCGTCAGCTCCGGCGGGGTGATCGCCGCGCTGATGGCCGGGCTGCTCGGCGCCCCGGCCGACGGCGTGGTGGCGCTGAACCGGGCCGCGGTGAACGTCGGGGTCACCTCGGTGCTGGCGGGCGCATCGGGGCTGTCCCTGCTGGCCTTCAACGACCACGCGCACGTCACGGGCGACCGGCGGCACCTGCTCACCTACCGCTGACCCCCCTTACTGCGCCGGCTGCTGTGCCGCGGACACGCGACGCTGCAGCACCTCACCGTCACCCGGCACTCTGACGGGCACTGGTACGCGACTGTGAACTTCACCCGCGAGGCGCGGATCCCCGGTGAGCGGCACGTGGCACCGGCCGGGCCGGTGGCCGGCGTGGACCGCGGGGTGACGACCGCCGCCGTGGTCGCCACGGCCGACGGTGCACTGGTCGCTGAGTTGCCCGCGTCCCGGGCGCTGCGCGACCGGCTGCGACATGTGAAGCACCTGCAGCGGGCGGTGTCGCGGACGGCGAAGGGATCGGCGAACCGGCGCAAGGCCGTCGAGCGGCTTGGCCGCGCGCATGCGCGTGCCGTCGCTGTCCGCGCCGACGCCCTGCACGGCTTCACCGCCCGACTCGCCCACGCGCACGGGGTCGTGGTCATCGAGGCCTCGCCACGGCAAACATGCTGCGCAACCGGCACCTGGCCGCCGCGATCGGCGACCAGGGCTGGGCCGAACTAGCCCGGCAACTGACCTACAAGACGATCCGCCACGGTGGGCAGCTGATCGTTGCGGACCGCTGGTTCGCGTCCTCCAAGACATGCTCCGCGTGCGGTGCGGTGAGACCCAAGCTCACCCTCGCTGAGCGCACCTACCGCTGCGGCAACGACTCGTGCGGCCATGTGGCCGACCGGGACGTGAACGCCGCCGCCAACCTCGCCGCCTGGGGCGAGCACACGCTCGGGCTCTGCCCGTGTGTGATCCGGGCCGGGGACCGCCACCCGGGCGGCCCGACAGCCGAGAGCACTCGGCATGCCTGTGGAGGGTGGGTGTCAGGACCAGCCGCTCCGGCTGGTCCGGTGCTGCCCGGTGAAACAGGAACCAGCCGGCCACGCGTCAGCGTGGCGTAAGCACTGGACGCCCCGGATAGGGGCGCTTGCGGTCGATGCGATGGCTGGTCATCTCACCCTCACCGTAAGGGGGGCCTACCGCTGACCGCACCGGGACGGGTACCCCGTCGTCCCGGGTGACGTGGTGGGGCCGGAGGCGACGCCTCGTCCACTACGGTCGGGGGGTGGGGGACCACCAGAGCACCGGTGCCGTGCCGCACCTCGGCGAGACGATGAGCCGGGTCGCGCGGCGGCTCCAGGAGGAGCACGGCGATGTCGAGGCGACCCTCGCGGCCATCACCACCGCTGCGGTCGCGGCGGTCCCCGGTGCGGACGAGTGCGGCATCAGCTACGTCATCGGGCGCAGGCGGGTGGAGGCACGTGCGGCGACCAGCGACCTGCCGCGCGAGGTCGACCGGCTGCAGAGCCGGGTCCAGCAGGGGCCGTGCCTGGACGCGGTCTTCGAGGAGGAGACGGTCCGGGTCGACGACGTGGCCGGTGAGCGGCGGTGGCCCGAGTTCGCCCAGGAGGCCGCTGCGCTGGGCGCGGGCAGCATGATGTGCTTCCGGCTCTTCGTCGAGGGCGACCGGCTCGGAGCGCTGAACGTCTACGCGCGTGCCGCCGGCGCCTTCGGCGAGGAGGCCCAGGAGATCGGGCAGATGTTCGCCAGCCACGCGGCCGTGGCCCTGGCCGGCGCCGAGCACGAATCGAACCTGCGCGTCGGCATGGGCACCCGGGACCTCATCGGGCAGGCCAAGGGCATCCTGATGGAACGGCACAAGCTCACCGCGGAGCAGGCGTTCGACGTGCTCGCCAAGGTGTCGCAGGAACTGAACCGGAAGCTGCTCGACGTTGCCCGCGAGCTCGCCGACACCGGCGCGGTGCCGGCGGGGAACCGTCGCCGCGACTGACCTCCCGTCGGTGCCGCCGCCCGGCCGGCGTCGCAGTCCCCGGTCGACCGGCGGCCGGTCTCCCTCCGCGGGCGTCGACGGTCCCCGAGCGGCGGACCTGCCCTGCGCCCCAGGATGGGGCGGTGCCCGCCGAGTCCGTCCCCGACGAGCCGCTGCCCGAGGTGCCCGCGCCCGGCAAGCCGCTGCCCGACATCGTGGCGCCCGGGCTCGACGTGCTGTTCTGCGGCATCAACCCGTCGCTGCTGTCGGCCCAGGTCGGGCACCACTTCGCCCGGCCGGGCAACCGGTTCTGGCCGGCGATCCACCTCGCAGGGTTCACCCCGCGGCTGCTGCGCCCGGAGGAGGGCCTCGAGCTGCTGCGGTACGGGCTCGGGATCACCAACGTCGTGGACCGGCCGACGCGCACGGCGGCGGAGCTGTCCCTCGAGGAGATGCAGACCGGCGCGGAGGCGCTGGAGCGGCTCGTGGCCCGCGTGCAGCCGCGGGTGCTGGCGGTCCTCGGCATCACCGCCTGGCGGCAGGGGTTCGCGCGGCCGAAGGCGGTCGCCGGGCGCCAGCCCGAACGGGTGGGCGGCGCGGTCACCTGGGTGGTGCCGAACCCGAGCGGGCTCAACGCGCACGTGCAACTGCCCGACCTGGCCCGCATCTACCGGCAGCTGCGCCCGGGAGGGGACGGCGTGCGGAGCTGACCGGCCGGGTCAGCGCCAGGTGGTCGGCCCGCAGGGCGGTGCCACGGTCCAGGTGGTCGTCGGCCTGCACGTACTCGAGGACCAGGTGCACGCACCCGCTCCCACACCTCCGGCCGCTGGTGGCACCCGGGTGCGGGCGGGGGAGAGAATGCCGGGATGCCCCGTCTGCTCGTGGTCCACCACACCCCTTCGCCGGCCTTGCAGGCCGTGCTCGAGGCGGTGCGCGAGGGCGTCGCCCTCGTCGACGACGTGGAGCCGGTGCTGCGCCCGGCGCTGTCGGCCGGGGCCGCGGATCTGCTCGCCGCTGATGGGGTCCTCCTGGGCACCCCGGCCAACATCGGCTACATGTCGGGGGCGCTCAAGCACTTCTTCGACACCGTCTACTACCCGTGCCTCGAGGCGACCGCCGGCCTGCCGTTCGGGGTGTACGTGCACGGCAACGACGACACGGCCGGCGCGCTGCGCAGCATCGAGCGGATCACCGGCGCCCTGCGCTGGAAGCAGGTGGCGGCGCCGCTGAGCCTGACCGGCGCACCCGGTCCCGCGGACCTGGAGGCCTGCCGGGAGCTCGCGGCGACCGTCGCGGTCAGTCTCTGACGATCCGCGCCCCGCGCCGCCCGGTCACCAGCGCAGCGGGTGGGTGGACCGGGAGTGGGCGGTGCGGCAGGCCCGGCAGTTCCCCCAGGAGACGATCGCCAGCGGGGTCGTCGGACCGCCGCACTCGGGGCACTCGACGGCCTCCCCGGAGCCGGCGCGCGCCTCGGCGAGGGCGCGGGCCCGCTCCTCGTGGATCCTCTCGTCGCCCCGGCAGGGGCAACCGAGAGGGGCTTCCTCGCAGCGTCCGGCGTGCGTGGCGATGGCGTCCTCCTCGGTGTGCGGGGCCGGTGCGGCGGGTGTGCCGGGACCGGGACGCGAAAGGGCCACGGCGCAGTGCGCCGTGGCCCTCCCTCATGCGTCGATCAGAGGGCGCGGACGTTCTCCGCCTGCGGGCCCTTCTGGCCCTGCGTGACGTCGAACTCGACCTGCTGGCCCTCGTCGAGGGACTTGTAGCCGTCGCCGCTGATGGCGGAGTAGTGGCAGAAGACGTCGGCGCCGCCGCCGTCCTGGGCGATGAACCCGAAGCCCTTCTCCGCGTTGAACCACTTCACAGTGCCCTGAGCCATGTCGTTCTTCTTCCGTGCTGGGAGGTGACCGCACAGGTACGTACCGGGTGCGGGGCCGCCGCACCGACCGGCAGGACCGAGAGGAACGTCAGGCAGAGACGACTGCGGACGTCCAAGAACGAAAGCAGAGGCGCAACAGCGACCAACGATCACTGTACAACCTGTGCACCCCTTGCGGGGAAGGTTCGTGCGGTGACTTCCCCCCGCGGGGTGGGATCCGGCCGGTGGTCGCCGGCTCAGCGGCTGGTCGCGAGGTCCTTCACCGCCTTCGTCACGTACATGACCGACAGGGCGAGGAAGAGCGCCCCGATCGCGGCCCGCACCTGGTCGTCGCTGACCGGGGTGCGCTGGGCCACCGGCCCGGCCACGGCGTCGGCCACGCGTGCGCGCCAGCCCTTGAGGCCGGCCTTCCCGAAAGTCACGGCATCCATGGTCGGCCTCCCTACCCCGCCCGCGGCGGGATAGGCGGGCGGGCGTGCCCGGTCGGGCAGGCCCGCCCGAGGTGTTTCCGCCGGGGCGCGCGGGTAGCGGGCGGGGATGACATCACCGCTGGTCAGACCACGTGGACGCAAGATGATCGCCGGCGTGTGCGCCGGCCTCGCGCAGCGCTTCGGCATCTCGACGGGCCTGGTGCGGATCGGATTCGTGCTCTTCGGGCTCTTCGGCGTCGGCGAGATCGCCTACATCGTGCTGTGGATCATGATCCCCAAGGAGCGCTGAGCGCCGTCGCCCGTGGGCCTGTGATTGGCTGTCGGCCCGTCCGCCGGTCCACGAAGGAAGTGCGATGTCGATCCTCTCCAGCCTCGCCGAGGCGCTGGTCAGCGCGCGGATCGAGGTCGTCGACCTCACCGCGCCCCTGTCGGCGGAGACGCCGGTCATCCAGCTCCCCGAGCAGTTCGCCCAGACGGCGCGCTTCGAGCTGGAGGAGTTGAGCCGGTACGACGACCGCGGCCCGGCCTGGTACTGGAACAACTTCCGCACCGGCGAGCACACCGGCACGCACTTCGATGCGCCCAACCACTGGGTCACCGGCCGCGACGGCGACGACGTGGCCTCCGTGCCGGCGGGGCGGCTGATCGCCCCCGCCGTCGTCCTCGACTTCTCGGAGCAGGCGGCGGCCGACCCCGACTTCCTGCTCGAGGTCGAGCACGTGCGCGCGTGGGAGGCCGAGCACGGGCCGCTGCCCGAGGGCGGGTGGCTGCTCTTCCGCACCGGCTGGGACGCCCGCTCGGCCTCCCAGCAGGAGTTCCTCAACGCCGACGACACCGGACCGCACACCCCTGGCCTGTCGGTGGAGTGCGCGCGCTGGCTGGCCGAGGAGTCGCCGGTGCTGGGGCTGGGCGTGGAGACGGTGGGCACCGACGCCGGCGCGGCGCACTCCTTCGACCCGCCCTTCCCCTGCCACGCGTCGCTGATGGGCAGCGGCAAGTACGGCCTCACCCAGCTGCAGAACCTCGCGCTGCTGCCGCCCACCGGCGCCCTCCTGGTCGCCGCCCCGCTGCCGATCGTCTCCGGCTCGGGCTCGCCGTCGCGCGTGCTGGCGCTGGTCGAGCGGGGATGAGCGGCGCGACCGGGCGCACCGTCGCGCAGGCGGTCGGGGAGACCCTCGTCGCACGGGGGGTCGAGGCGGTGTTCGGCGTCGTCGGCTCGGGCAACTTCGTGGCGACCAACGCGATGGTCGCCGCCGGCGCCCGGTACGTCGCCGCCCGCCACGAGGGCGGGGCGGCCACGATGGCCGACGCCCACGCGCGGATGACCGGCCGCCCGGCGGTGCTCAGCCTGCACCAGGGCTGCGGGCTGACCAACGCGCTCACCGGCATCACCGAGGCGGCCAAGAGCCGCACCCCGCTGGTGGTGCTGACCGCCGAGGCCACCTCCCCGCGGTCGAACTTCTTCGTCGACCAGCCCGCCCTGGCCGCGGCGGTCGGTGCGGTGTCCCTGCGGGTGACCTCCGCGGACGACGCGGTGGCGGTGGCCGCTGCCGCCGTCGACACCGCGCGGCTGGAGCGGCGCACCGTCGTGCTCAACCTGCCGCTGGACGTCCAGGGCCTCCCGGCCGGGGGCGCCGCACCCCCGGCGGTGCCCGCGCCGTCCCCGGTCCGCCCCGACGAGGCGGCGGTGGCGCGGCTGGCCGAGGCGCTGCGCGCCGCCCGGCGGCCGGTGTTCGTGGCCGGTCGCGGCGCACGGGGCGCCCGCACCGCGCTGGGGTCCCTCGCCGAGCGGTGCGGCGCCCTGCTCGCCACCTCGGCGGTGGCCAAGGGGCTGTTCCGCGGCAGCGACTGGGACCTCGACGTCTCCGGGGGCTTCGCGACCCCGCTGGCCGCCGAGCTGATCTCGGAGGCGGACCTGATCGTGGGCTGGGGCTGCCAGCTCAACATGTGGACGATGCGCCACGGCCGGCTGATCGCCGAGGACGCCGTCGTGGTCCAGGTCGACGACGACGCGACGGCCATCGGGGCGCAGCGCGCGGTGGCGTTCGGCGTCGTCGGCGATGTGCACGCCACGGCCGAGGCGGTCACCGCGCTGCTGGGGGGCCCGGCCGCGGGCGGGTACCGCACCGCGGAGGTGCGGGACGCGATCGCCGCCCGCGGGCGCTGGCGCGACGAGCCGCGCACCGACGGGGAGGGCGGCCGGATCGACCCGCGCGCCCTCACCGCCGCGCTGGACGACCTGCTGCCCGCCGAGCGGGTCGTGGCCGTCGACTCCGGCAACTTCATGGGCTACCCGAGCATGTTCCTCGACGTGCCCGACGAGCAGGGCTTCTGCTTCACCCAGGCGTTCCAGTCGGTCGGGCTGGGGCTGGCGACGGCGATCGGCGCGGCGCTCGCCCGCCCCGACCGGCTCCCGGTGGCCGCGCTCGGCGACGGCGGGGCGCTCATGGGGGCCGCCGAGCTGGAGACGGTGGTCCGGCTCGGCCTGCCGATGGTCGTGGTGGTCTACGACGACGCCGGCTACGGGGCCGAGGTGCACCACTTCGGCCCCGACGGCCACCCGCTGGACATCGTCCGGTTCCCCGAGACCGACTTCGCCGCCATCGCCCGCGGGCACGGGTACGACGCGGTCACCGTCCGGTCGTCCGCCGACCTCGAGGGCGTCGCGGCCTGGCTGGCCGGCCCCCGGTCGGCGCCGCTGCTGGTCGACGCCAAGGTGACCCGCGAGGAGCCCTCCTGGTGGCTCGAGGAGGCGTTCCGCGGTCATTGACCGCGACACCGGCGAGGTGCCGGGCCGCTTCAGCCGAGCTCGTCGAGCAGGGCCTCGACGGCGTCGACGACCGCCTCCGGCTCCTCCGACGGGATCTGGTGCCCGGCGTCGACGACCACCGACCGCGACCGCGGCGAGAGGGCGGCCAGTGCCTCTTGGCCGGCGGACCAGGCGGGCGAGGCGCCCCGCCCGCGGCTGAGCACGACCACCGGCGGGTCGCCGGGCAGGATCTCGACCGCCGCCGCGGCGCGCTCCACGTCGCGGAGGTCGAGGCGCTCGCCGGCCATGGGCACGTCCTCGAAGGAGCCGGCCCCTGTGCCGCGGACCACGCCGACCGAGGGGTCCAGCGCGTCGACGAGGACCAGGCCCGCCACCCGCTCGGGGTGCCGGTCGGCGTAGACCCGGGCCGGGTAGCCGCCGAAGGAGTGCGCGACCAGGACGACGTCGCCCTCGACGGCGGCGTGCCGCACCACCGCGTCCAGCTCGGCGTCGAGTGCGTCCGCCCCGCGCCCCGCCGTCGAGGGCACCGGGCTGTCGCCGGTCCCCGGCCGGTCGTAGCGGCAGACCCGCGCCCGGTCGGCCAGCGCGCGGTGCACGTCCACCCACTGCGCCGAGGACGCGTCGTCGCCGAGGCCGTGCACCAGCACGACCGCCGGTCCGGTGCCTGCACAGCTCACCCGCTGGGCACCGGGCGAGACCGTGCCCGACATCTCGCCGGGCACCGGGTCGGGTGCTCCGCCGCAGCCGGTGAGGACGGTTGCGGCCAGCAGCGCGGCCGCCGGGCCGCGCCACCGCCGCCGTGGCCCCACGGGGCTACCAGGCCGTGGTCGCCTGGAGGACCGCCTCGGTCAGCGCTCGCGTGCGCAGGCCCGTCACCTGCTGGTACTCGGGGTCGGCGACCATGTGGCTGAACGCCTCGCGGGAGGGGTAGCGGACCAGCAGCACCGCGTCCCAGTCCTGCCCGGACTCGGCCACCAGCGGGGTGGAGCCGCTCCCGGCGTAGAGCACCTCGCCGCCGTACCGGGGGAGGAACGTCGTGGACAGGGCGTCGGCGTACTGCGCGTAGAGCTCCCGCCCGCCCTCGGCGAACCGCAGCAGGTTGAGCATCACGACGGGGCCGCCGGGGTCCTCCTGGAGATAGCGCTTCAGGTCCGCACCGCGTGGATCGATCGCCATGCCGGCAAGCTAGCAAGCCCGTCGACACGCCGGGCCGGGCGACGTGCCGGCAGGTCGGCGTACCGGTCCTGCCGCGCTCAGGGCCAGCCCTGCTCGTGCAACGGGGTGACGGTCACCTCGTTGAGCACCAGCTCACCCGGTGCCTGCACGAGCCACGCCACCAGGTCGGCGACCCGCTCGGGCGGCAGCGCGTCCCGCGGGTCGGGCGCGTCCCCGGTGGCGGCTGCCCGGCGCGCGCCCGGCCCCCAGACGCCCCAGGACGTCGCCATGGCTCCCGGGTAGAGGACGCAGGCGCGGATCCCGTGCGCGCGGCCCTCGGCCGCGAGCGCCTGGGTGAAGCCGGTGAGGCCGAACTTCGACGCGCAGTACGCCGCCGCCGACCCCCAGCCGCGCAGCCCGGCGACCGAGGAGACGTTGACGATCGTGCCGCCGCCGGCGCTCCGCATGTGGGGGAACACCGCCCGGCTGAGCACGAAGGGGGCACGCAGGTTCACCGCGAGGACGCGGTCCCAGTCCTCGACCGTCGTCTGCTCGACGGTGCCGGGGACGTCGGTGCCCGCCGCGTTGACCAGCACGTCCACCCGTCCCCAGGCTCCGACCACCTGGTCGATGGCGGCCTCCGACGATCCGGCATCGGCGAGGTCGACGGTGCGCGCCAGCGCCGTCCCGCCGGACCGCTCGACCTCCGCGGCCACGGCCGCGAGGTCGTCGGCCCCCCGGGCGAGAAGGGCGACGCGGTGGCCGTCGGTGGCCAGCCGGAGCGCCACCGCGCGCCCCAGCCCGCTGCTGGCACCGGTGACGACCGCCACCGGGTGGCGGTCCACATCGCTGTCCGCCACGGGATCAGCCGGTCGTCCGTCCGCGGAACGGGCGGTCAGCGCTGCCTCGCCGGGTCGAGCACCCGGTCGAAGACCAGTCCGGTGCCCTGCGCCTGGACGTACTTGTCGGCGACGTCGACCGCCCAGTCGCGTGCCGACCACCGGGTGGGGTGGTAGAGCCCGAGTGCGGTGTTGAGCAGCACGTCGCCGGTGTACACGGTGGCGAAGACCGTGTTCACCGCCCGCTGACCCCGGAGGCCCTTCCAGGCGGCGATGCCGTACGCGGTGCCCCACATCATGCCCAGCGAGAAGTGCGTCGCGTAGTTCAGCCGGCGACGACCCTGCGGTGTCCTCGGATCGGCGGGGGTGACCTTCTGGGCGAAGTCGGCGGGGGCGTAGCTCTCGCTCCGCTGGGTGAGCGGCATCTCGACGAGCTTCTGGAAGGCGGTCATCACGACGGTCCCCCCGAGGCCGGCGAGGACGCCGCGCCCGATCGCCCCGGCGGCCGGTGTACGTCTGGCGGTGTGCATGCGGTCGCCCTACCCGCGGACGGTGGCGCCGAACACGGCTTCTCGGGCGCGGCGACCGGTGACTGCCGGGTGAGGACGGACGCCTCGGGTAGGGGTGCGGCATGCAGAACGGACCGCAACTGCGTGAGGGCAGCCTCCAGCTCGCCGACGGCCGCACGCTGGCGTACGCCGAGCACGGCGACCCCGACGGGTGGCCGGTGCTGGGTTGCCACGGTTCGCCGAGCTCGCGGCTGGAGCGGCACGTCGAGGACCCGGCGGACTACCGGCGGTGGGGCGTGCGGTTCGTCGTCCCCGACCGCCCCGGCTTCGGGCGCTCGGACCCGCACCCCGGCCGCCGGGTCGCGGACTGGCCCGACGACGTCGCCCAGCTGCTGGACCACCTCGGCATCGACCGGTGCGCGGCGCTCAGCCTCTCCGGCGGGGCCGCCTACGCGCTGGTCTGCGCGCACGCCCTCGGCGACCGGGTGACGACCGTGGGGATCCTCGGCGGTGCACCGCCGCCGGACGTCCCGTGGCCGTGGCCGCGCTGGATCCCCGGGCAGCTGCGGGCCGCCCTGCACCGCCCGGCCCGGCTGGCGGCGGTGCTGCGGCCGGTGCTCGCGCCGATCGGTCTGCGGCCGGCGATGATCCCGCGCTACCTGCGGCTGCGGCTCAACGCGGCCGACCGGCGGGTGATCGGGCGCCCGGCCGTCCGGCGGGTCCTGGCCGACACCTTCACCGAGGGGTTGCGCAACGGCAGCGCGGTGCTCGCCGAGGACCGCGCCCTGCTGTTCCGGCCATGGGGCTTCCCGCTGTCCGAAATCCGACAGCAGGTGCACATCTGGCACGGCACGCAGGACTGGCAGGTGCCCGTCGTGCTCGGCCAGGTGCTGAGCGCGATGCTGCCCCGCTGCTCGGCGCACTGGCTGCCCGGGGAGGGGCACTTCCTCGTCTTCGACCACGCGGAGGAGATCTACGCGGCCCTCCGGCCGTGATGCGGGTCAGGCCAGCTGGGCGGCGACCAGCGGTTCGAGCGTCGCGCGCGGGTGGCGCTGCTGCAGGATCCGCAGCGCCCACTTGTCGGGGAACAGGGCCAGCAGCTCGCCGCTGGGCCGGCGCACCACCTCGACGCCGCCGGAGGAGGCGATCATCGGCAGCGACTCCTCGTCGGTGCGCATCGCCAGGTTGTAGGGCAGCCGGTCCAGCGCCACGGGGGCGTGGAACTCGTGCTCCATGCGGTGGGTGGCGACCTCGAACTGCATCGGCCCGACGACGGCGAGCACGGGAGAGCCGTCGCCGCGCCGGTCGGAGCGGAGCACCTGCACCACGCCCTCGGAGTCGAGCTGCTCGATGCCCTTGCGGAACTGCTTGTGCTTGGCGGTGTCCCGGCTGCGAACGACGGCGAAGTGCTCGGGCGCGAAGGTGGTCAGCGGCGGGAACGCGACCGGCCGCTCGGTGAAGAGGGTGTCGCCGACGCCGAGGGCCGAGGCGTTGACCAGGCCGACGACGTCGCCGGGGTAGGCGACGTCCACGCTCTCCCGCTCGCGGCCGAACACCTGCTGGGCGTACTTGGTGGCGAAGGGCCGCCCGGTACGGCCGTGGGTGACGACCATGCCGCGATCGAAGACGCCCGAGCAGATGCGGATGTAGGCCAGCCGGTCGCGGTGCGCGGCGTCCATGCCCGACTGCACCTTGAACACGAAGGCGCTGAACGGCTCCGCCAGGTCGCGCACCGCGCCCTCGGCGTCGGGGCGCCCGGTCGGGGCGGGCGCGAGGTCGACCAGCGTGTCCAGCAGCGCACCCACCCCGAAGTTCGAGACGGCGGAGGCGAACAGCACCGGCGTGGTGACCCCGCCGAGGAAGGACTCCTGGTCGTGCTCGGCGCCGGTGGCCTCGAGCAGCTCTGCCTCCTCGACGGCCTGCGTCCACACCTCGCCCTCCCGCGCGGTGGCCTCCGCCGCGGTCAGCTGCTCCTCGGGGGCGATGGTCGCGCCACCGGCGGTGCGGGTGAAGCGGCGGAAGGTGCCGTCGCGGCGGTCCAGCACCCCGCGGAAGTCACCGGCGATCCCCACCGGCCAGGTCAGCGGGGTGGGGGTGAGCCCGGTGCGCTCGGCGATCTCGTCCATCAGCTCCAGGGCGTCCTTGCCCGGGCGGTCCCACTTGTTGACCACGGTGACGATCGGGATGCCCCGGTGCTTGCAGACGGCGAACAGCTTCATCGTCTGGGTCTCCAGGCCCTTCGCGGCGTCGACGAGCATCACGGCGGCGTCGACGGCGGTGAGCACCCGGTAGGTGTCCTCGGAGAAGTCCGCGTGCCCGGGGGTGTCGAGCAGGTTGATCACCGCGTCGCGGTACTCGAACTGCAGCGCCGCGGAGGTGATGGAGATCCCGCGCGCCTTCTCCATGTCCATCCAGTCGGACACGGTGCCCCGCCGGCCGGCCTTGCCGTGCACCGCGCCGGCCTGCCCGATCACCCGCGCGTGCAGGGCGAGCGCCTCGGTGAGCGTGGACTTGCCGGCGTCCGGGTGGCTGATCACGGCGAACGTGCGCCGCCGGGCGGCCTCGGCGACCGCTGCCCGGCCGGTGCGGTCGACGTCGCCGGCGGGTGGGGCGGCACTCACGGTGGTTCTCCTCGGGGTCCGTGGGCGCGCGGGTGCGGAGGCGGCGGCCCGGGGTGCTCCGGGACGCCGGGCGGGGGGAGGGACCAGCGGTCAGCGGGCCGGCCGGCGGCGTCCGAGCACCCTGAACGCTACAGGCGTCAGCCGACGACCTCACCGGTCGGCCGGTCCCGCTCCGCTGCTCGCCCACATCCTCACTGTCAGCCGACGGCATCACGGGTCGGCTTCCGGCCCCGCTCCGCTCCTCGCTCGTTCCTCGCTGCGATGCTCACGGCGCCGTCAGCCGACGTAGCCGCTGCGCATGTCCTCGACGACCAGCGGCCGGTCCAGGGTGGAGGGCTCCAGCCGCTGCCGCGGGCGGTCGGCCGGGAAGACCCCGGCCGCCGACAGGACCGCCGCGTCCAGGAAGCGGGTGGGCGGTGCATCGGGGGAGAGGGCCAGGTCCGGCGGCTGCTGCGCCTGCTGGGCCAGTGCGAAGCCCCAGTCGCCGAAGCTCGGCACGTGCACGTGGTACGGCGTCGCCGCCAGCCCGGCCGCCTCCAGCGTGGAGACGGTCCGCCAGTAGGCGTCCGGCGTCGAGTACGGGCTGCCGGCCTGCACCGTGACCAGCCCGCCCGGTGCGAGCGCGGCGGAGACCAGGCCGTAGAACTCGGCGGAGTACAGCCGTCCGAGCACGGGGGTGTCGGGATCGGGCATGTCCACCACCACCGCGTCGAAGCCGGTCGCGGCCGGCGAGCGCAGCCAGCGGAACGCGTCGTCCACGACCACCCGCACGCGGGGGTCGTCGAACGCGCCGGCGTTGAGCTCGGCCAGCCGGGTGCGGGCGAGCCGGACGACCTCGGGGTCGAGCTCGACCTGGACCACCTCGCGCACGGACGGGTGGCGCAGCACCTCCCGCGCGGCCAGCCCGTCACCGCCGCCGAGGACGAGCACCCGGGCGGGATCGCGCGCGAGCACCGGGTGCACCAGCGACTCGGTGTACCGGTGCTCGTCGCGGCTGGAGAACTGCAGATCGCCGTCGAGGTAGAGCCGGAGGTCCCCGGAGCGCGCGGTCAGCACGATCTCCTGGTAGGTGGAGCGCTCCGCGACCATCACCGGGTCCGCGTAGAGCCGCTGCCGCGCGGTCGTCTCGATGTCCCGCGCCTGCACCAGCAGCGTGCCGAGCAGCAGGGCCGCCGCCAGCAGCGCGCCGGTGGCCGTGCGCCGCGCCCGCGGCGTCATCTGCCGCCGCAGCAGCAGGCCGCACACCACCGCGGCGGCGAGCAGGTTGACCAGCCCGGTGATCGCCGCGCCCCGCACCTGACCGGCCAGCGGCAGCAGCACGAACGGCCACGCCAGCCCGCCGAGCAGCGCACCGGCGTAGTCGGCGGCGTTGAGGTCGGCGAGCACCGTGCCGCTGCCCTCGGCGTCGATGTCGTCGCGGCCGGTCTGCAGCAGGGTCATCAGCAGCGGCACCTCGGCGCCGACCAGGACGCCCAGGACGGCGGTCGCGGCGAGCAGCACGGCGGTGCTGGTGCCGTAGAAGGAGAACGACACGTACAGGGTGACGGCGCTGAGGCCCCCGGCGACGCCGAGCAGGATCTCGACCGCGACGAAGGTGGTCGCGGCGTGCGGCAGGAAGGGCTTGACCAGCAGCGCGCCGGCGCCCAGCGCGGCCACGAACCCGGCGACGATGAGCGAGGTCTGGGTGATCCCGCCGCCGACGAGGCTGGCCGACAGGGTCAGCAGCACCAGCTCGTAGACCAGCCCGCAGGCGGCGCAGACGGCGACGGCGGCCAGCAGCAGCGGGCGCGAGCGCACGGCACCGCCGTCCCCGGTACGGGCCGGTGCCGGGACGGCGACCCCCTCCACCGACGACGTCACGACGTCACGGCGTCACGACAGCGCGGCGGCGTTCACCGCGCCGATCGCGACCAGGCTGACGCCCACGGCCCAGGCCGAGCCGCGCAACCGCGGCTCGTTGACCAGGGCGCGCAGGTCGGCGGGGATGGCCGCGTCCAGCAGACGGAGAGCCACGGCCTGCAGCACGACCCCGATGGTGCCGTAGACGGCCGTGTCGACCAGCCCCTGGCCGAGGTCGTCGCCGCTGGTCATGATCGCCGTCACCACGATGATCGCCAGCGCGAGGTGGTTGGCGCCCAGCAGGATCGCCGCGTTCGGGTTGTGGTCGAGGTAGACCTGGGTGCGCAGGTTGCCCGGGGTGATGAGGTCCAGCGCCAGGAACCCCAGGGCCAGCACGCCCACCCCGATGACGAAGAACAGCAGCGTCCCCACGACACCCTGGACCAGCAGGTCGCCGTCGACGGTGCCGAACTCGAGGGCCTGCCAGGTCGTGGTCACGTCGGGAACTCTCCTGAGGTCGGTGAGGGGCTGGGGGAGCGGCGGGTCACTTGCCGTCGCCGGGACCGCCGCCGCCACCGGTGCCGGCGGGGGAGCCCGGGCGGAAGCCAGGCCCGAGGAAGGCGAAGAAGCCGCTGCGGTAGCGGCCGTCGAGGTCCTCGACGCGCACCGTGCTGCCGCCGGTGGCCGCGCTCACGATGACGATGTCGTCGTCGTAGCGCAGGTACTCGTTGCCGCCGTCGGCCTGCCGCTCGGCGGGCGGCACGGCGTCGGCGATCGCCGCGGTGGTGGTGCCCACCGGGTCCGGCGAGCTGTAGACCGAGGTGTCGTCGATGATCTCGGTCCGCTCGTAGGTGTCGTCGAGGAAGTCGCGGACCCGCGTCCCGCTGCCGCACCCGGCGAGCAGGGCGACGATCAGCAGCAGCGCCGCCAGTCGGCGGGCCGGGCTCACGGCGTCCACCTCGTCCGCGTCGTGACCACCTCGCCGGAGCCGCCGGCGGGGTAGAGGTGCCAGGTCTGCCAGGCCCAGCCGCCGGGGGCGAGGGGCTGCGCCGTCATGGCGGTCAGCGCGCCGGCGGCCCCGGGGAAGGCGCCGCACAGCCAGGCCGGATCGCCGGTGGCCAGCTCCCGCAGGCGCCGTGCGGTCGCGTCGAGCTCGTCCGCGGACGTGGTGGTGGTCGCCGAGGTGAACGCGTAGCCGCCCGCGCGCAGCCCGGCCGGGAGCGGGCGGCCCCCGGCGCCGACGGCGTCGCAGGAGACCTCCTCGGTCAGTCGGTGGCCGCCGGCCTCGGCGGAGACCACGTGGGAGGCGCCGAGCACGCCGAGGGTGAGCGTCGCACCCGCGACGCCGGCGATCCGGAGCTGCGCCAGCGGGACGGGCGCCGGCCCGTCGATCAGCAGCCCCAGCGCTCCGGCGGAGACGTCGCGGGGGGTCACGTCGAGCTGGTGCAGGCTCATGTGCCCGGCGTCCGGTGGTAGACGGTCAGCTCGCCGCGGCTGACGGCCCGTCCCGTGGAGACCTCCCAGGACTGGGTGGGCGCCCAGCGCTCGAAGGCGAGCAGGCCGGTCTCGTCCGCCGTCGCGTAGTCGGCGTAGTCCACCGTGCCGCTGGGCGGGGTGCCGGTGGTGCCCTCGGCGGTGTAGTCGGCCCGGCCGCGCTCGATCTGGCGGTGCACGCGGTCGTCGAGGACCACGTCGCCGTCGGGGGTCAGGTTCGTGCCCTCGCGACGCATCCACAGCGCCATCTCGAGGTCGCCCTCGTCGTCCTCCACGGTGAGCCAGCGCCGGCCGGTCGACCCGTCGAGCAGGTGCTCGCGCCAGGTCGTCCCGCCCTCCTCCAGCACGATGGTGCCGCGGACGACGTGGTCGATCCCGGCGTAGGTGATCACGTCACCCACGCCGATGGCGTGCGGGTCGTAGACGTCCGGCTCGTCGGCCAGCGGGTCCACCCGCGGCCGCGGGCCCGCCGCCCGTGCCAGGTTGCGCCGGCGGAGCACGAGCACGACGACGGCGAGCACCGCGAGGGCCGCGAGGACCACGACGAGGAGGACGAGCAGCACATCGGGCATCGCGGGGGCCTCTCGGCGGGGTGCGGTTCGGGGGAAACCTATCGCGCCGGAGGATCGACGCGTGACCGAGCGCCCCGCCGCCGGGGGCGGTGGGTCAGGAGCCGGGGCGGTGGGTCAGGAGCCGGTGGCGCGCGCCCCCGCGGGCGCGACCCGGTCCGCATCCTCCGCGGCGTCCTCCGCCGGACCGGCGGCGCTGTTGCCGTGGAACGCCGTCTGCGGGACGACGGTGCCCCCGGGGCGCCGTCCGGTCTGGGCGGCGGCGAGCGCCTCGGGTGCCAGCGCCGGGTCGACCCGCCCCCACTCGGTCTCGACGTCGGTGAGCAGGGCCTCGAGGTAGGCGCGCAGCTGCGCCCGGCAGGCCTGGGCGAACGCCTTGAGGAACGCCACCTGCTCCTCCAGCTCGGCGGTGGTGCGCTCACCTGCGGCGTCGCCGTCCCCGCCGGTGGGCACGGTGAGCCGGGCGGCCGCCTCCTGCGCCGCCTGCATGATCGCCCCGGCGTTCTCGCGGGCGCGCCGCAGCTGCTCCTCGTACTGGTCGCGGGCCTCGGCGGTCATCTGCCGGCTGAAGTCCTCGGCCTCGGCGACGTACTCGTCGGCCGTCTGCTGAGCGCTGGCCAGGATCTTCACCGCCTGCTCACTCGGCGGCGCGGGCACCACGACGCCCGAGAGGCGCTCCTGCAGCGCGGCGACCTGGCGGCGCAGGTCGTCGCGCTCGTCCGCGAGGCTGCCCACCTCCGCGGCCACCAGCTCCCGGAAGCGGTCGACCTCGCCCTGGTCGTAGCCGGGGTGCAGCATCGTGCCGCCCGTGAACCGGGCACCACGGATCTGCTCCGGCGTCAGCCGCCGTGCGTTCCCTCCGGCCCCGGACGTCTCGGTGGTGGTCATTCGGTCACCTTCCCCTCGGCACTGGGCCCCGGTCGGCTAGGGGCGAACACCTCGCTGCGCACCCGCTCCCGTGGCACGCCGTGCCGCAGGAGGCCCTCGACGGTCGCGTCCACCATGGGCGCCGGACCGGCCACGTACACCTCCCGGCTGAGCCACGGCCCGTGCCGGAGGACGACGTCCCCCACGTCGCCGTGCTCCAGCCCGGACAGGTCGTCGTCGGAGACCGCGCAGGTCACGCCCAGCCACGGGTGGGCGGCCTGCAGCTCAGCGATCGCCGCGCGGTCGTGGAGCTGGTCCTCGGTGCGGGCGCCGACGTAGAGGTCGACCCGGCGGGCCGGGCCCTGCCGGGCCACCTGGTCGACCAGCGCCTTGAGCGGCGCGAGGCCCATGCCGCCGGCGACGAGCAGCAGGTCGCGGTCGGAGCTGTCGGACAGCGTGAGCTCGCCCAGCGGGGGGCCCAGGCGCAGCAGGTCGCCCACCTCGGTGCTGCGCACCAGCGCGGTGCTGACCGGGCCGCCGGGGCGCGCCTTCACGTGCAGCTCCAGCGTGCCGTCCTCGCGCGGTGCGTTGGCGGGGGAGTAGTAGCGCCACAGCCGGGGGCGGCGGTCCATCTCCAGCGACATCGACTGCCCGGCGAGGTAGTTGACCGGCACCTCGGGCCGCACCTGCAGCACCGCCACGTCGATCGCGCGGCGCTCGTGCGCCACCACCTCGGCCCGCCACGTGGCCGGCTGGTCCGCGGACTCCTCGGCGCCCTGGACCATCACCGACGCGACGAGCTCGTAGGCCTCCGTCCAGGTGCGCGCACGGTGCTCGTCCCACTCGTCGTCGAAGTGCTCCAGCGTCGCGAGCAAGCTGGGCATCACCGCGGGGTAGTGCGCCGGCAGCGTGCCGAACTTGCGGTGGTCGTGGCCCAGCTGCTTGAGGATCGGCACCAGCCCATCGAGGTCGTCGACGTGCGACACCACCTCGCCCAGCGCGTGGAAGAACCGGTCGCGCTGGTGGGCCATGGAGACCGGGAACATCGCACGGGTCTCGGGGTGGCTGAGGAACAGGTGCGAGTAGAAGTACAGCGGCGCCTCGTCGCCGGTGGCGGCCGCCTTGGCGAAGCTGGCCCGCATCGCGGCGATGTCCATCGGTGCGTGCCTCCTCGCGGCGGGTTCCGTCCGTCCGGCCGAGCGCGCACCGGCTCCGGTGCGCGACGACGCCTGCGCGCTGCGCTTGGCCGTTCCCCGGTGCACTCGGAGTCACACGGGTTGGACCGAGGTTTCTGAACCTCCCTCGCGGCCCGGGGAAGAAAACTCGCTCGCCGCCGATGAGCCGGGCGGGGAGAGTCGGTCTGACACCACGAGGCAACCGCACGACGCGAACCCGGGTGAGGTACCCATGGCGCTGCACGCACCACTGGCCGTCGAGGCGACGGCGCTGACCAAGTCCTACGGGACGACGACCGCGGTGAGCGGGCTCGACCTCGCCGTCCCGGCCGGGACGGTGTACGGCGTGCTCGGCCCCAACGGGGCGGGCAAGACCACGACCATCCGGATGCTGGCCACGCTCATCCGGCCCGACTCCGGCAGCGCCCGGGTGCTCGGGCACGACGTGGTCACCGAGGCCGACGCCGTGCGCGCGCAGGTGAGCCTGACCGGCCAGCTGGCGTCGGTCGACGAGGAGCTGACCGGGCGGGAGAACCTCGTGCTGCTCGGCCGGCTCCTGGGGCTGTCGCGCGCCGGGGCACGGGCCCGCGCCGACGAGCTGCTGGAGGCCTTCGGCATCGCGGCGGCCGCCGGCAAGCTGGTCAAGCACTACTCCGGGGGCATGCGCCGCCGGCTGGACATCGCGGCGAGCATCGTGGTCACCCCGCGGCTGATGTTCCTCGACGAGCCGACCACCGGGCTGGACCCGCGGTCGCGCAACCAGGTGTGGGAGATCGCCCGCGCACTGGTGGCCGGGGGCACCACGATCCTGCTCTGCACGCAGTACCTCGAGGAGGCCGACCAGCTCGCCGACGGGATCGCGGTGATCGACCGCGGCCGGGTGATCGCCGAGGGCACACCGGCCCAGCTGAAGGCCTCGGTGGGCACCGGGGCGCTGCACGTGCGGCTGCTCGACCCGGACCGCCGCCCCGACGCGGCCGACGTCCTGGATCGCGCGCTGGGCCCGGTCTCCCTGGAGCCGGACCCGGCGGTCCTGTCGGCCACCTGCCCCGACCCCGCCCGGGCCGCGACCGCGGTGGCCGAGCTGGCCCGGACGGGCATCGGCCTCGCGCACTTCTCGCTCGACCAGCCCAGCCTGGACGAGGTCTTCCTCGCGCTCACCGGCCGCGGCGCGGAGGAGCCGCCCGGACCCGCACCGACCCTGGAGGAGCAGACGTCATGACCACCGCGACCACGGACGCCGACGCCGCGGCGGTGCGCCGGGCGATCGCCGGCACCGAGCGGCCGCCACGGCCCGGCCCGCTGCAGACGGCGCTCACGTTCGGCTGGCGGGGCATGCTGAAGGTCAAGCACGTCCCCGAGCAGCTGCTCGACGTCACCGTCACGCCGGTGATGTTCCTGCTGATGTTCACGTACCTGTTCGGCGGCGCGATCGCGGGCTCCACCAGCGCCTACCTGGACTACACGCTGCCCGGCCTGCTGGTCATGTCGGTGCTGTTCACCACCGTCTACTCCGGTGTCGCGCTCAACACCGACCTGACCAAGGGCGTCGTCGACCGGTTCCGCTCGCTGCCCATCTGGCGCCCGGCCCCGCTGCTCGGCTCCCTGCTCGGGGACAGCGTCCGGTACGTCATCGCCGGCACGGTGCTCATCACCGTCGGCGTCCTGCTCGGCTACCGCCCCGACGCCGGGGTCACCGGCGCCGTCGCGGCCCTGGCGCTGGTGGTGGTCTTCTCGTTCGGGCTGTCCTGGGTGTTCTCGGTGCTCGGCCTGCTGCTGCGCAGCCCGAACGCCGTCATGAACGCCGGCTTCATGGCCATCTTCCCGCTGACGTTCCTGTCCAACGTCTTCGTCGACCCGGCCACCCTGCCCGGGCCGCTGCAGGCGTTCGTCGACGTCAACCCCATCTCGATCCTGGCGACGGCGTCGCGGTCGCTCATGGCCGGGGAGCCCGACGTGCCGGCGATCCTGGTCTCGCTCGCGGTGGCCGCGGCGCTGGCCCTGGTGTTCCTGCCGATCACCACGCGGCTGTACCGGAGCCGCTGAGCGCCGGGCCGGGTCAGGCCGCGCGCGCCGCGGCCGGTGCCGGGGCGGGCGCCGCCCGGGGGATCGCCAGCCCGCCGACGAGGCCGGCGGCGAGCACCGCGGTGCTCACGCCGAACGCGACCTGGAAGCCGGCCACGTCGGTGAGCCAGCCGGCGACCAGGGGGCCGGCGATGGCGCCGAGGTCCGCCGACATCTGGAACACGGCCACCACCCGGCCGCCCCGCCCGCCGCTGAGATCGCCGACCAGCGCCGCCGGTGCGCTGGCCAGCAGGGAGGCGCCGAGCCCGAAGACGGCCATGGAGAGGAGGAAGGCCCAGATCGCCGACGGCAGGACCAGCACCGCCATGGCCGCGGTCGCCAGGGCCGCCCCGAGGACGAGCGAGGGCCGCCGTCCCCAGGCGTCGACCAGCCGGCCCGAGCGGAGCAGCCCCAGCGCCTGGGCGAGCGAGCCGGCCAGCAGGCCGGCCCCGGCCCAGGCCACCGTGCGCCCGAGCTCCTCGGTGACGTAGAGCGGCACCAGGGAGTTGCGGACGCCGAACAGCACCCAGCCGACGCCGAAGTTGGCCACCAGCGCGGCCAGGTAGACCCGGGAGCGCAGCGCGCTGCCCAGCCGGACCGGGCCGGCATCCAGGTCGGGGCCGGCGACGTCGGCCGCCTCGGGCGCGGCCGGGTCGGGCTCGGCGGTGCGCAGCAGCGCCATGCCGACCGCGCCGGCGACCAGCAGGAAGCCGGCGTAGAGGAAGAACGGCAGCCGCGGTGAGAGCTCCGCCAGCAGCCCGCCGGCCGCGGGACCGGCGATGCCGCCGAGGATGAAGCCGCCCTGCCAGGTGGCGGCGGCCCGGCCGCGGTGCGACGGCGGAGCGACCCGCAGCAGCAGCGACAGCGCCGCGACGGTGAACATCGCGCTGCCGATGCCACCGGCGGCGCGCAACCCGAGGAAGAGCGGGAAGGACCCGGCGAGCCCCGCGAGCCCGGTGGTGACGGCGACGATCACCAGCCCGGCGGCGAGCACCAGCCGTTCGCCGAACCGCTCGACCAGGGTGCCGCCGCTGAAGGCCGAGACGAAGCGGAAGAAGGCGAAGGCGCTGACCGCGAGGCCGACGGCGGTGGTCCCGACGCCGAAGGAGCGGGCGAACAGCGGGATGGCCGGGGCGACGATGCCGAAGCCCAGGGCCACGACGAAGGCGATGACCGCCAGGACCCTGACCTCGCGGGGCAGCCCGCCCCCCGTCCCGACCCGCACGAGAGGCGATCGTCCCACGCGCAGCCCTGGCGGCCGCCGCCGAGGTCCCGGTGCGCGGGCGGCCGGGCCGCCCGCGCACCGGAGGAGCTACCCGGCGGTGATGCCGGCCGGCTTCCGCGCCCCGGTCCGCTCCTCGCTCGTTCCTCGCTGCGATGCTCCCGCGGCTGTCAGCCGGCGATGATGCCGGCCGGCTCCCCCCTGCAGGGGCCCGCCGCGAGCTTGCGAGCGGTGGGGGGCAGGGGGTGTTTTTCAGCCGGCGATGCGCCGGGCGCTGTTGTAGCCGCCCATCGAGTCCACGGAGGCGACCTTCACCGGCACCCCGGACGTGGCGGCGTGCACCATCTGGCCGTTGCCGATGTAGATGCCGACGTGGCTGACCGGGCTGTAGAAGAACACCAGGTCGCCGGGCTGCAGGGCCGACCGGGAGACCGGCGTGCCCATGGTGGACTGCATCCGGCTGGAGTGCGGCAGGCTGATGCCGGCGGCCGCGTAGGCGTACTGCACCAGGCCCGAGCAGTCGAAGGCGTTCGGCCCGGCGGCCGCCCACACGTAGGGGTCGCCGATCTGTGCCATGGCCGTGCTCACCGCGGTCTGCGCCGCCGCGCTGCCCCCGGACGGGGCGGGCGGCGCCGGCGGTGCCGGCGGCGGGGGAGCGGCGGGAGCCGGTGCGGGCGCCGCGGCGGCGGGCGCCGGTGCGGGCGCCGCGGCGGCGGGCGCCGGAGCGGGGGCCGCTGCCCGCGGGGCCGGTGCCGCTCCAGGAGCCTCCGCCGCCTCCGCCGCCTCGGCCGCGGTCTCGGCCGCCTGCGCGGCCGCGGCCTCCTCGGCGGCGTGCCGCTCGGCGGCGGCCCGGGAGGCCCGCTGCTCCTCGGCGCTCAGCCGCTCGTACTGCGCCTGGTAGGAGGCGATCTGCTCGTCGAGCCGGGCCCGCTGGGCGTCCACGCGCTCGACCTGCGTCTGGGCGTCGGCCGCGGCCTCCTCGGCGGCCGCCCGGGCGCGCTCGGCGTCCTCCCCGGCGCTCTGGGCCTCACCCAGCACGCCGTTGTTGTGCGCGGCGATGGTGTCGAGCATGCCCATCCGGTCCACCAGCTCGGTGGGCGACCCGCTGGTCAGCATCGCCTCCACGGTGCCCAGCCGGTCGCTGGTCCAGGCGCTGCGCGCCACCGTGCGGACGCGGTCCTGCGCCTCGGTCAGCGCCGCCTGCGCGGCGGTGAGCTCCTCGGCGGCCGCGTCGGCGGCCGCCTGCGTGGCCTTGAGCTGCTCACGGGTCTCGTTGAACCGCTCGGTGAGGACCTCCAGGTCGTGCGCGCGGGCGGCGATGAGCTCCGCGGCTTCCTGGGAGGTGGCCGGCCGGTGCGGCTCGGCAGAGGCGGGGAGCGGCGTCAGGGCGACGCCGCCGGCGGCCACGAGGGCCAGCAGGGCCCGCCGACCGGTGATCCGGCGGTGGGCAGGGCTGAGCGAACTCGCCATGTTCGGCGGGTCTTCCTTTCTTCCACGGCCGCCTACCGGGTGAGCTGACGGGTTCGGGCGGGAAGGCGCCCGGCGTCCGGCGGCCCGTGCAGGCCGGTCGGCCGCTTCACCCCGGTGGTGCGTGTGGGTCCCCGGTCCGGTGCCGGACGGATCCGGCGGGTGGTTCGGCGGCGTCCGGGCGGCTGTCACCGGTTTCAGCGACGGACGGGTCCGTCCGGACGGGCCCACGCTAGGGGGCGATCCGCGGCACCACCATGCCTGCGGCCGACTTCGTCCGGAGCCGTCGCGCTGCGCCGCGAACCCGGGCACGCAGCGTCACCGGCACGCCGCGACACGCCCTCGACCGGCTGACGTGAGGTGGGCCACCTCGCCGACGACCCAGACCGCCGGGGGGCGGACTCCGTGCTGGGTGAGGGTGGCGGGGAGGTCGGCCAGGGTGGTGCGCAGGGCGCGCTGGGTGGGGGTGGAGCCGTCGGTGACGACGGCGACGGGGGTGTCCGGCGCGCGGCCGTGCCCGATCAGCGCGGTGGCGATGGCGGGGGCGGTGTCGACGCCCATGAGGACGACCAGGGTGCCGCGGAGCCGGCCCAGGGCGGCCCAGTCGACCAGCGACTGGGGGTGGCCCGGGGGCAGGTGGCCGGAGACGACGACGAACTCGTGGGTGAGGCCGCGGTGGGTGACGGGGATGCCGGCGAGGGCGGGGACGGCGACGGCGCTGGTGATGCCCGGCACGACCTCGACGGGGATGCCGGCGGCGGTGCAGGCCTGGAGTTCTTCGTAGCCGCGGCCGAAGACGAAGGGGTCCCCGCCCTTGAGGCGGACGACGCGGCGCCCGGCCCGGGCGTGGTTGACGAGGAGGTCGTTGATGGTCTCCTGGGCCATGGAGCGGCCGCGGGGCAGTTTCGAGGCGTCGATGATCTGGACCTCGGGGGGCAGGGAGGCCAGCAGCGGCTGGGGGCCGAGGTGGTCGGCGACGACGACGTCGGCGGTGGCCAGGGCCTGGCGGCCGCGGACGGTGATCAGGCCGGGGTCACCGGGGCCCCCGCCGACCAGCACCACGCTGCCGCGCCCGTGCTCCCGCCGGCGCACCGCCAGGGTCCCGTCCGCCAGACCGGCGAGGACGCCGTCGCGGAGCCCGGCCGCCGCCCGCTGGTCGTCTGCGCCGTGGACCGCCACGACGAGGTCCCCGGCGCGCCCGGTGACCGGCAGCTCGGCGCTGGCCGCCGGCGAGCCGTCGGTGCGGGCGCAGAACACCCGCTCCCGGTCGGCGTCGGCGAGCACCGCGGCGTCGACGTCCGGGTCGCCGGTCGCGGCGAGGGCGAACCAGGCGCCGGTGAGGTCGCCGGCGGCGTAGGGGCGGGCGCACCAGGTGAGCCGCCCGGCCGCGGCCGCCGATTCCAGGGCCGGGGTGACGTCGGGGCTGACCACCGCCACCTGCGCGCCCGCGGCCAGCAGGCCCGCCGCGCCGCGGTGCGCTGCCGCCCCACCGCCGACGACGACCACGCGCCGCCCGGCCAGGCGCAGCCCGACCGGGTGCGGTGCGTCGTGGGGGGTCACGGTTCCTCCTGGTGGCTCGGCAGCGGGGTGGGCGGGGTCCGGCAGCCGGGCGACGGCGACCGTCACCCGGCCGTGCACCGTCTTGCCGACCTCCAGCACGCCACCGGTCAGCAGCGCGGCGGCCTCGGCGACCGACGGGGTGCCGACCCGCCGGGCGACCGCGCCGGACGGTGCCGGTACGCGGACGCCGGCCAGCACCTCGGCCGGGTGCCCGGTGAGCGGCCAGCCACGCCGCCCGGCGGCGTCCACCAGGCCCGGCTCGCGCACCCGGCTGTCCAGCGTGGCCAGCGCGACCGGCCCGGCCGGGTCGGGGAGCACCGCGTCGACGGCGGCCAGCACCTCGGCGGCGCTCACGCCGGAGGCGAGCCCGATGCCGACGGACCTCACGTCGGCACCCCCGGGCGGTCGGGGAGGGCGGCCAGCAGCCCGGTGGCGTCCCGGGGGAGCGGCCCGTCGGGGAGCAGGCCGAGTGCGCGCAGCCGGGCACCGACCGCGAGCGCCCAGGGGCGGGACAGCCGCGCGCGGGCGAGCAGGTCGCCGTCGCCGAGGATCCTGCCGGGCGGGCCCTGCACCACGGTGCGGTCGACGACGACGGCCACCTCGTCGGCCCAGCGCAGCGCCAGGTCGACGTCGTGGGTGCTCATGACCACCGTGGAGTCGTGCTCCTGCAGCCGGGTGAGCGCGGCGAGGGTGTCGGCGACCGCGGTCGGGTCCAACCCGGCGGTCGGCTCGTCGAGCAGCAGCACGCAGGGGCGCATGGCGACCGCGCCGGCGATGGCGACCCGCTTGCGCTCCCCGTAGGAGAGCTGGTGCGTCGGGCGGGCGGCCAGCGGGGCGACGGCGAGCAGCGCGAGCGCCTCGGCGACGCGGGCCCGCACCTCCTCCTCGGCGAGGCCGAGGTTCAGCGGGCCGAACGAGACGTCCTGCCCGACCGAGGCGCTGAACAGCTGGTCGTCGGGGTCCTGGAGCACCAGTTGCACCACCTGCCGGTGCTCGCGCAGCCCGCGGCGGGTGTGCCGGAGCGGCGCGCCGTCGACCGTGATCACGCCCGCGGCCGGGGGCAGCGCCCCGGACAGGCAGCGCAGCAGCGTGGTCTTGCCCGACCCGTTGGCGCCCAGCAGCGCCAGCCGCCGGCCCGGTGGGACGGTGAGCCCCGCCCCGTCGAGGACGGGTGCCGCACCCGGGTACCCCGCGACCAGGCCGGAGGCGGCGAGCGCGCGGTGGCTCACCGCACCACCAGCGTGAGCGCGGTGATGCCCGCCGGCAGGGCCAGGGCGAGCGCGAGGAAGGGCCGGGAGGAGGGCAGCGCATCCGGCAGCACCCGGAGGCCGGTCTCCATGCCGCGGCCGGCCAGGCCGTCCTGCATGCGCCGCGCCCGGTCCCACGACCGGGTCAGCACGGCGGCGGCCAGCATCCCGGCCGAGCGGTAGGAGCGGCGTGGGCCGGCCCACCCCATGCGCGCGGCCTGCGCCTCGCGGATGGTGCCCAGGCTCTCGAGCAGCACGAACACCAGCCGGTAGGTCACGCCGGCCACCTCGACGACCGCCGCCGGCACGCGCAGCCGGCGCAGCTCGGGCAGCAGGTCGGACATGGGGGTGGTGGTGGCCAGGAGCAGCACCGCGGCGCTGCCGGCCACCGCGTGGCCCACGAGGGAGCCCGCCCGCGCCGCGGCGTCCGGTGCCCAGCCGATCCCGCCGTCACCGACCGCGACCACCGCGGTGAGCGCGCCGATCGCGATGAACGCCAGCGGCCAGCGGATGGCCCGGCCGAAGGTGCGGGCGGGCACCCGGGCGGGGCCCAGCGCCAGCGCGACGGCGGCGAGGCCGACGAGCACGCTGCCCGGCCAGGCGGGCAGGAGCAGCGCGCAGCCGACCAGGCCGGCGCAGAGCAGCAGCTTGTCGCCGGGCGAGCGCCCGCGCCAGGCGCTGCCCCACGCAGCCTCGTCGACCGCCAGGCCCGTCACCGCCGGTCGGCCTCCGCCGCGGTGCCCCCGGACGTCGTCGTCGTCGCCGTCGCCGCCGCTATCGCCGTCGCCGTCGCCGTCGCCGCCGTCCGCCGGCCGCGGAGCCGGCCCAGCACGTAGCCGAGCACGCCGCCGCCCAGCGCGGCTTGCAGCGCGAACAGCCCGGACTCGACCTCGCCGGCCGGGCTGAAGAACGACTCGAACCACGGGGTGTAGCCGTCGGCCTCGAGCTCCTCGGTGACGGCGGCGTCGGTGCCGCCGTACCCGGAGGTGCCGCCGTCGACGAGCAGCGGGACGGCGAACAGCGCGACCACCGCGACGACGAGCAGGGCGTTGACGAGCGCGCGGCGCGTCACGCGGCACCTCCGGTGGGCACCGGCGCGGGCTTCAGGATGCCGAGCCGCTCGAGCTCGGGGCGGGCGTTGACGGTGAGGACGCGGAACAGCAGGACGCCCAGCAGGCCCTCGCCGATCGCCAGCGGGATCTGGGTGACGGCGAAGACGCCGAGGAACTTGGCCAGCGTGCCGGCGAGCCCGGTGCTCGCGTCGGGGAAGGCCAGCGCCAGCTGCAGCGAGGTGGTGACGTAGGTGGCGAGGTCCGCCAGGGCGACGCCGACGAAGACCGCCGGCAGCAGCCCGGCACCGGCCGCGCGGGTCAGCCGGTAGGCGGCGTACCCGGCCCACGGCCCGACGACGGCGAAGGCGAAAGCGTTGGCCCCGAGCGTGGTCAGCCCGCCGTGCGCGAGCAGCAGCGCCTGGAAGAGCAGTACCACCGTGCCGAGCAGGGCCATCACCGGTGGCCGGAACAGGATGGCGCCCGGGCCGGTGCCGGTCGGGTGGCTGGAGCTCCCGGTGATGCTCGGCAGCTTGATCGCGCTCAGCACGAAGGTGAACGCGCCGGCCGCGCCGAGCAGCAGGGTGGACTCCGGGTTCTCCCGCACCTCCTTGACCACGGCCCGGGCGCCGTGCGCGACGAACGGCGCCGCGGCGAGCGTCCAGCCCAGGGCGTGCCCGGCGGGCAGGAATCCTTCAGCGATGTGCACGGGCGTGCTCCGTTCGGACGGCGGGGGCGCAGGCGGTGACGAAGCGCTGGGCCAGCTCGGGGGCGCCGGCCCAGTTGAGGTGCAGGTAGGAGGCGTGGACGCCGCCCGAGACGAACCCCTCGGCGCCGGTCCTCGACCACTGCCAGGCGGGGGCCGGGCCGGCCGGGGGATCGGCGTGCGTGCGGTGGAACTCGTGCCCGCGCACCCGGGTGCCGGCCGGCGCGAGCACCGAGCCGGTCACCGCGACCGCGGCGCGGTAGCCCAGGGTCAGCCGGGGCGCCATCGCCGTCGCCACGTCCAGGACACCGCACATCGGCACGCCGTCGAGCTCGCGGGCCAGGTACAGCAGCCCGGCGCACTCGGCGGCGACGGGTGCCCCGCGGGCGGCGAGCGCCGCGACGTCGGCGCGCAGGGACTCGTTGGCCGACAGCTCGGCGGCGTAGACCTCGGGGAAGCCGCCGCCGACCACCAGCCCCGCCGTGCCCTCGGGCAGCGCCTCGTCGCGCAGCGGGTCGACGGTCACCACCTCCGCGCCGGCCGCGGCGAGCAGTTCGGCGTTCTCGGCGTAGCCGAAGGTGAACGCGGGCCCCCCGGCGACGGCGATGCGCGGGCGGCTCCCGGTCGGCACCACCTCCGCCGCCGGGTCCCAGGGCTGGGCGGTGAGGTCGGGCGCGGTGCGGGCGAGCCGCAGCACGGCATCCAGGTCGACGCCGTCGGCGACCACCTCGCCGAGCCGGCGCACCGTGGCCACCGCCTCGGCCGAGCGCTCGGCGGCCGGCACCAGGCCGAGGTGGCGGGAGGGCGTGTGCAGGGTTTCCAGCCGCCGGAGGGCGCCCAGCACCGGGACGCCGGCGGCACCGAGCGCCTCGCGGAGGATCGCCTCGTGCCGGTCGCTGCCGACCCGGTTGAGGACGACGCCGCCGAGGTGCACCGCAGGGTCGAAGGTGGCGAAGCCGTGCACCAGGGCGGCGACGCTGCGCGCCTGCGACGACGCGTCGACCACGAGCAGCACCGGCGCCTGCAGCAACCCGGCCACGTGCGCCGTCGAGGCGAACCCGGGCTCGACGCTCGGGTGGGTGGCGCCGTCGAACAGCCCCATGACGCCCTCGACCACCGCCAGGTCGGCGCCGCGGGCGCCGTGCAGCAGCAGCGGGGCGATCCGCTCCTCGCCGACCAGCCAGGGGTCGAGGTTCCGGCCGGGGCGGCCGGCGGCGAGCCCGTGGTAGCCCGGGTCGATGTAGTCGGGGCCGACCTTGTGCGGGGAGACGGTCAGCCCGCGGGCGGTGAGCGCGGCGACCAGGCCGGTGGTGACCGACGTCTTGCCCGCGTTCGACGACGGCGCGGCGACGACGATGCGCGGGAGGCGGGTCACCACTCGATCCCCCGCTGGCCCTTCTGACCGGCGTCCATCGGGTGCTTGACCTTGGCCATCTCGACCACCAGGTCGGCGGCCTCGACCAGCGCCGGGGGAGCGTCTCGCCCGGTGATGACGACGTGCTGGTTGCCGGGGCGCGCCGCGAGCGTCGCGACGACGTCGTCGACGTCCACCCAGCCCCACTTCATGGGGTAGGTGAACTCGTCGAGCACGTAGAACCGGTGCGCCTCGGCGGCGAGGTCGCGCTTGATCTGCGCCCAGCCCTCGGCGGCGTCGGCGGCGTGGTCGACCTCGGTGCCCTGGCGGCGCGACCAGCTCCAGCCCGAGCCCATCTTGTGCCAGACCACCGGACCGCCCTGGCCGGTGGTGGCGTGCAGCCCGCCGAGCGCGGTCAGCGCGTTCTCCTCGCCGACCTTCCACTTGGCGCTCTTGACGAACTGGTAGACCGCGATCGACCAGCCCTGGTTCCACGCCCGCATCGCCATGCCGAAGGCGGCGGTGGACTTGCCCTTCATCTCGCCGGTGTGCACCGCCAGCAGCGGGCGGTTGCGGCGCTGCCGCGTGGTCAACCCGTCGGCGGGGACGACGGGGACCTGACCCTGGGGCACCTCAGGCCGCCTTCCGAGCGTCGCGGACGGTGGCGGCCAGCGCCTCGGCGCCCAACTCCTCCAGGCGCATCGTCCGCGCGCCCAGCGCTGCGCCCAGCGACGCGGCCAGGCCCAGCCGCACCGGCCCGGACTCGCAGTCGACGACGACCCCCGCGACGTCGGCGGCGGCGAGCAGACCGGCGGCCCGGCGGGCCTCGCCCAGGTGGTCGTCGCCGCGCGCGCCGGTGGCCCGGCCGTCGGTGACGACGACGAGCAGCGGCCGGCGCCGGGGGTCGCGGACCCGCTCCAGCGCCAGGGTCCGGTGCGCCTCGAGCAGCCCGGCGGCCAGCGGGGTGCGCCCGCCGGTGGGCAGGGTGCGCAGCCGGGCGGCGGCCGCCTCGACCGACCAGGTCGGGGGCAACGCGAGCTCGGCCTCGCCGCCGCGGAAGGTGATCAGCCCGACCTTGTCGCGGCGCTGGTAGGCGTCCAGCAGCAGCGACAGGACGGCGCCCTTGACCGCGGCCATGCGCGAGCGGGCGCCCATCGAGCCGCTGGCGTCGACGACGAACAGCACGAGGTTGCCCTCGCGGCCCTCGAGCACGGCCTGGCGCAGGTCGTCGCGCTCGACCAGCAGGCCCGGTCCGCTGCGACCGCGGGACCGCTGGTGGGGGGCGGCGGCGAGCACGGTGCCGGCCAGGTGCAGCTTCGTGACGCTGCCCTCGGGGCGGGTCGAGCCGACCACGCGGCCGCGCTCGGCCCGGGCTCGCGACCGCCGGCCCGCGGCGCCCGAGCCGATGCCCGGCACCTCCAGCCGCCGGGTGCGGAACGGGTCGGCCGGCGCGACCGCGGCCTTCTCGGGGGCGGGGGTGGCGTCGGTGTGCCCGCCGCCCTCACCGCGCGGGGCGGTCGTCGGCCCGCCCGCCCCCTCGCCGTCGTCAGGCAGAGGATCCTTTACCTGCGTATCGGCGCTCGATCCGCCGGTATTGCTTCCTATGCCTGGGCCCCCGCCGCCGTCAGGCCCCCCGCCGCCGTCAGGCCCGCCGTCGCCGTCCTCGCCGCCGTCCGGGCCGTCGTCGTCCGGGCCGCCGCCCTCGGGGGGCTGGGGGTCCTCGTCGGGACGGGAGTCGGCCAGCGCCTGGTCGAGCGTGTCGTCGTCCAACCCCGGGGCGTCGAACGGGTTGCGCCGGCGCCGGTGCGGGAGCGCCAGCCGGGCGGCGACGCGGACGTCGTCCTCGGTGACCTCCTCCCGGCCGCACCAGGCGGCGTGCGCGATCGCGGCGCGGGCGGTGACGAGGTCGGCGCGCAGCCCGTCGACGTCGAAGGCGGCGCAGACGGCGGTGACCTGGCGCAGCGCGGCGTCGGTGAGGACGACGCGCGGCAGGCGGGCGCGGGCGCCGGCGATGCGGGCGGCCAGCGCGGTCTCCTCGGCGGCCCACTGCGCGGCGAAGCCGGCGGGGTCGGCGTCGGAGGCGAACCGGCGGCGCACGACCTCGGCGCGCACGTCGGGGTCGCGCGGGGCGGCGACCTCCACGGTCAGCCCGAAGCGGTCGAGCAGCTGGGGGCGGAGCTCGCCCTCCTCGGGGTTCATCGTGCCGACCAGCAGGAACCGGGCCGCGTGCCGCACGGAGACGCCCTCCCGCTCGACGTACGCGGTGCCCAGGGCGGCGGCGTCGAGCAGCAGGTCGACCAGGTGGTCGTGCAGCAGGTTGACCTCGTCGACGTAGAGGACGCCGCGGTGCGCGGCGGCGAGCAGCCCCGGCTCGTAGGCCTTGACCCCCTCGGTCAGCGCCCGCTCCAGGTCCAGCGAGCCGACCAGCCGGTCCTCCGAGGCGCCCACCGGCAGCTCGACCAGCCGGGCGGCGCGGGTGCGGGCGGCGGCGCCGGGCTCGTGCGGGCCGTCGGGGCAGTCCGGGTCCGGGGCGGCCGGGTCGCAGCCGAAGCGGCAGCCGGCCACGACGTCGACCGGCGGCAGGACGGCGGCCAGCGCGCGGACGCTGGTCGACTTCGCGGTCCCCTTCTCGCCCCGCACCAGGACGCCGCCCACGGCCGGGGAGACGGCGTTGAGCAGCAGGGCCAGGCGCAGGTCGTCCATGCCGACGACGGCGGTGAAGGGAAAGCTCATGCGGGGTACCCGCGCATGGCACGCGTCCTCTCCCCGGGTGTCCACGCCCGGAGGTGGCAGGGACGACGGCTGGAGTCTCCTGGCTCCCGGATCGACGCCCGTCCCCGACCTTCCCGCTCCTGAGCGGGCTCAGGTGCCGTGGTCGAGCGTGGGAACGGGCTCCCCGGTCACAGTGGCGGGACCGCGCCGGGATCTCACCGGGCTTCCTCCACTGCCGTCGCGTGTGGCGGCGTCATCAGACCACGGGCGGGCTCTCCGGCGACAGACCCCCTCCGGCCGGAGCGCCGACCTAAGACCCTCTTGACGTCCTAACGTCATTAGGAGAACACTCCGCACGTGGCCGGAACCGTGGTACCGGACCGTCGCCGGCGGCGGCGGCAGGAGACGATCGAGCAGGTGCTCGACGTGGCGGTCGAGGTGATGACCGAGCAGGGTGTCGCCGGGTTGACGCTCGGCGAGGTGGCCCGCCGGATGGGCATCCGCCCGCCGTCCCTCTACGGGTACTTCGACGGCAAGCACGCCCTGTACGACGCGCTCTTCGAGCGGGGGTGGCGCGCCCTGCAGAGGGTGCTCGAGCAGGCCGGGGCCACCGGGGACGGCGCCGACCCCCTCACCGCCTGGCGTGAGGGCACCGCCGTCCTGGTCCGCTGGGCGGTCGAGCACCCCGCCCACTCGGCGCTCATGTTCTGGCGCCCGGTGCCCGGCTTCACGCCCTCGGCGCGGGCGTACGAGCCGGCCGTCGAGCTCGACGCCGCGTCCCGCGTGCTGCTCGTCCGGCTGCGGGACGCCGGGCACCTCGCCGCGGGCGTCGACGTCGACCGCGCCTACCGCACCTGGACGGCGCTGGTCGGCGGGATCATCTCCCAGCAGCTGTCCAACGCGCCCGACGAACCGTTCGAGACCGGCGCCTTCACCGCCGTCCTGCCCGACGTCATGGACATGTGGCTCGGCCACCACCGCAGCAACCCGTCCGCCCGCTGATCCCAGGAGGTCCATCGTGACCGCTCCCGCTCCTGCTCCCACCCGTCCCCGCCCGCGGTCCGCCACGCTGGACAGGGCCACCGCCTACCGGCTCGCCGCCACGGAGTACGAGCGCATGCTCGCCCTCCTCCGCGACCTGGACCCGGCCGACTGGAGCCGGCCCACCGACTGCCCGGGCTGGGACGTCCGGGCCATGGCCGCGCACGTCCTCGGGATGGCGGAGATGGCCGCCTCGGTGCGGGAGATGGCCCGGCAGAACCGTCTCGCCGGCAAGGCCGGCGGCGGCATCGACGCGCTGACCGGTGTGCAGGTCCGCGCGCACGCCGACCAGGACGGCCCGGCCATCGTCGCCGCTCTCGAGGCCACCGCGCCTCGGGCCGTGCGGGGTCGACGCCGGCTGTCCCGGGTCGCGGGCCGGGCGACGCTGCCCGAGGAGCAGGTCAACGGCGCCATCCGGGAGTACTGGCGGATCGGCTTCCTGCTCGACGTCGTGCTGACCCGCGACGTCTGGATGCACCGGATCGACGTCTGCCGTGCGTCGGGGCGGGAACCGGAGCTCACGCCCGGGCACGACGGGGTCCTGGTCGCCGACGTCGTGGCGGAGTGGGCGCAGCGGCACGGCCGGCCGTACGGACTCAGCCTCACCGGGCCGGCCGGCGGCCAGTGGTCGTCGGGGACGGGCGGCGAGCGGCTCGAACTCGACGCCGTCGAGTTCTGCCGGGTGCTCTCGGGCAGGGGCAGCGGCTCCGGCCTGCTGGGCCAGCTGGTGCCGTTCTGATCCCGGCGCATCCCTAGGATCGGCGCCCGTGCCCGACGCCGAGGACCCCGCCGACCGCCCGATCGTGGTGGTCGGCGTCGGCGCCGACGGCTGGGACGGGCTCTCCCCGCGCGCCCGCCGCGCGGTCGGGGCCGCCGACGTGCTGCGCGGCAGCGCCCGCCAGCTGGCGCTCGTCCCGCCGGAGGTGACCGCCGAGCGGGTGCCCTGGCCCTCGCCGCTGGGGCCGGCGCTGGCCCGGCTCCCGCGGGAGCACCCCGGGCGGCGGGTGGTCGTGCTGGCCAGCGGCGACCCGATGCTCTCCGGCATCGGCACCTCGCTGGTGCGGGCGCTGGGCCCGCGGGCAGTCGAGGTCGTGCCGCACCCGTCGTCGGTCACGCTGGCCTGCGCGCGGCTGGGCTGGGCCGTGGAGGAGGCGCAGGTGGTCTCCGTGGTCGGCCGCCCCGTCGAGCTGGTCACCCCCCACACCACCCCCGGCCGCCGGCTGCTGGTGCTCGGCTCCGACGGGTCGACGCCGGCCGCGGTCGCGTCGCTGCTGGCGTCGCTCGGGCTGGGCGCCAGCCGGCTCACGGCGCTGGCGCAGCTCGGCGGCCCGGGGGAGCGCGCCGTCACCGGCACCGCGGACGGCTGGCCGCACCCGGAGACCGACCCGCTGGTGCTCACCGCCGTCGAGGTGGTCGCCGATCCCGGTACCGTGCCGCTGCCGGCCCTTCCCGGGCTGCCGGACGACGCCTACGAGCACGACGGCCAGCTGACCAAGCGGGACGTCCGCGCGGTCACCCTCGCCCGGCTGGCCCCGCTGCCCGGGCAGCTGCTCTGGGACGTCGGGGCCGGCGCCGGGTCGATCGGCATCGAGTGGATGCGCACCCACCCCTCCTGCCGGGTGGTGGCCGTGGAGCGCGACCCCGCGCGGGCGGAGCGGATCGGGCGCAACGCCGCGCGGCTCGGTGTCCCCGGGCTGGAGGTCGTGCTCGACGCCGCGCCCGGGGCCCTGGCCGGGCTGGCCGCGCCGGACGCGGTGTTCGTCGGCGGCGGGGCGACCGTGCCCGGCGTGCTCGACGCGTGCTGGGCCGCGCTGCGGCCCGGCGGGCGGCTGGTGGTCAACGCCGTCACGCTGGAGAGCGAGGCGGTGCTGGCCGACCGGTACGCCCGGCACGGCGGCGAGCTGGTGCGGCTCGGCGTCGCCACCGCCGCCCCCGTGGGCGGATTCACCGGCTGGAAGGCGGCCATGCCCGTGACGATCTGGTCGGGGGTCAGGCGATGACGGTGCACTTCATCGGCGCCGGTCCGGGTGCGGCGGACCTGGTCACCGTGCGGGCGGCGCGGATCATCGCGTCGGCGCCGGTGTGCCTCTACGCCGGGGCGCTGGTGCCGCGGGAGCTGCTGGGCACCGCTCCGCCCGGCGCGCGGCTGGTGGACACCGCCGAGCTGGACCTCGACCAGATCACCGCCGAGCTGGTCGCCGCGCACGAGGCCGGGCTCGACGTCGCCCGGCTGCACTCCGGCGACCCGTCGGTGTACAGCGCGATGGCCGAGCAGATGCGCCGGCTGGACGCCGCGGGCGTGCCCTACGACGTCGTCCCCGGTGTGCCGGCCTTCGCCGCCGCGGCCGCCTCCCTCAAGCGGGAGCTGACCGTGCCCGGGGTCGGCCAGACGGTGATCCTGACCCGCACCTCGGCCCGGTCGACGCCGATGCCGCCGGGGGAGGACCTGGCGACCCTCGGCGCCTCCCGGGCCACGCTGGTGCTGCACCTGGCCGTGCAGCGGATCGCCGAGCTGGTGCCCGAGCTGGTGCCCTCCTACGGCGCGGACTGCCCGGTCGCGGTCGTCGCCCGGGCCAGCCGCGACGACGAACTGGTGCTGCGCGGCACGCTGGCCGACATCGCCGGCCAGGTCGAGGCCGCCGGGGTGCGGCGCACCGCGGTGGTGATCGTCGGTTCGGTGCTGACCGCCGGGGAGTTCCCCGACAGCCACCTCTACTCGACCGCCCGATGCCGATGAAGGACCCCGCTGCCCCCCACCGCTCGCGAGCTCGCGGCGGGCCCCTGCAGCGGGGCCGTCCGACCGGACGAGGCTCAGTTCTGCCCGACCACCGTGCCGGCGCGGTCGATCACGAGCACGTCGACCTCGACCGGCGCGCCACGCAGCACGCCGAGCGCCGTCCCCCGCGCGGCGGCGGCCACCAGGTCACCCAGCGGCAGGCCGGCTGCGCGGCACTGCTGCAGCGCGTCCAGCGCCGTGTTGGCGTTCCGCACGCCGTCGACGAGGCCGGGTGCCCCGCCGGCCTCGCGGACGCGGTCGGCCAGCGACGCGAAGGACACCTGCGACCGACCGGAGTGCAGGTCCAGGTGCCCGTCGGCGAGCTTGGCGAGCTTGCCGATGCCGCCGGCGATCGTCAGCCGCGGCACGGGGTGGCGGCCCAGGTACTTCAGGACGGCGCCGGCGAAGTCGCCCATGTCCAGCAGCGCGTCCTCGGGCAGGCCGAACCGCTCGACGACGACGCGCTCGCTGGTGCTGCCGGTGCAGGCGGCGACGTGCGGGTGCCCGGCGGCGCGGGCGACGTCGATGCCGCGGCGGATCGAGTCGATCCACGCCGAGCACGAGTAGGGCACGACGACGCCGGTGGTGCCGAGGATCGACAGCCCGCCGAGGATGCCCAGCCGCGGGTTCCAGGTGCGCCGGGCCAGCTCCGCGCCGTGCTCCACCGACACCTCGACGACGACGTCGCCGGTACCCCCGTGCCGCGCGGCGACCGCGGCCACGTGCTCGCGGATGAACTGCCGGGGCATCGGGTTGATCGCCGGCTCGCCGACGGCCAGCGGCAGCCCGGGCTTGGTCACCGTGCCCACGCCCTCGCCGGCCCGGAAGGTGACCCCGCTGCCCGGCACGCCGTGCGTCACCCGCACGGAGACGAGCGCGCCGTGGGTGACGTCGGGGTCGTCACCGGCGTCCTTGACCACGCCCGCGGTCGCGGCGCCGTCGTCCAGGCGCTCGGTGGCCAGCGCGAACGCCGGGTGCCGGTCCTTCGGCAGGTCGATCGTCACCGGGTCGGGGAACTCGCCGGTGAGCAGCGCGGTGTAGGCGGCGGTGGTGGCGGCGGTCGCGCAGGCGCCGGTGGTCCAGCCCGAGCGCAGGCCGGTGCCGGTCGTCGTCGCCACCCGACCAGCATGCACGGCGGCCTCCGGTGACCGGCCGGGTGCTGGTCCTCGGCGGCACCGGGGAGGCGCGGCGGCTGGCGTCGGCGCTGGTGGCCGACGGGGTCGACGTCGTCAGCTCGCTGGCCGGCCGGGTCGCCGAACCGGCGCTGCCGCCGGGTGCGGTGCGGATCGGCGGGTTCGGCGGCGCAGGAGGTCTGGCGGAGTGGCTGCGGGCGAACCCGGTGGACGCGGTCGTCGATGCGACGCACCCGTTCGCCACCGCGATGACCGCCTCCGCCGCCGCGGCCGCCGGCGCCACCGGGGTGCCCCTGCTGCGCCTGCAGCGGCCGGGGTGGTCCGCGCAGCCGGGCGACGACTGGCGGTGGGTCGACTCGCTGGCCGGGGCGGCGGGGGCGGTGCAGGGGTTCGGCTGCGTATTCCTCACCACGGGCCGGCAGGGGCTGGCCGCCTTCGCCGGGCTGACGGCCCACTGCGTCGTCCGCTCCGTCGACCCGCCGGAGCCGCCGTTGCCGGCGCGCACCACCACCGTCCTCGCGCGCGGCCCGTTCAGCCTCGACGACGAGCTGGCCCTGCTGCGCGAGCACGCCGTCGACGTCGTCGTCACCAAGGACAGCGGCGGCCCGATGACGGCGGCCAAGCTCACCGCGGCCCGGGAGCTCGGGGTGCCGGTGGTGCTGGTGCGCCGGCCACCGCTGCCGGCCGGCGTCCCGGTGGTGGCGACTGTGGACGAGGTGCGGGGCTGGATCCGGTCGCGCGCAATCTGATCGTCATGTGTGTCGACGCAGGTCAGCGGGGCAGTGCACCGGCATGACCGAATCCGCGCCCCTCCGTGCCCTGGCCCTCGTCTGCAGCCTCAAGCCCTCGCCCGCCCCGTCGAGCAGCGACCTGATCGCCCGCCAGATCCTGGGGGAGCTGGAGAAGCACGGCGTCACCGGCGACGTCGTGCGGGTCGTCGACCACGACGTGAAGCCCGGCGTCGAGGTGGACATGGGCGAGGGCGACCAGTGGCCCGCGATCCGCGAGCAGATGATGGCCGCCGACATCCTGATCGTCTCCACGCCGACGTGGGTGGGGCACATGAGCAGCGTCGCCCAGCGGGTGCTGGAGCGCCTCGACGGCGAGCTCTCCGAGACCGACGACTCGGGCCGGCCGAAGGTCACCGGCAAGGTGGCGGTCGTCTCCGTCGTCGGCAACGAGGACGGCGCGCACAAGATCGTCGCCGACCTGTTCCAGGGCCTGGACGACATCGGCTTCACGATCCCCGCGCAGGGGGCGACCTACTGGAACGACCAGGCCATGGGCGGCACCGACTACAAGGACCTCGACGAGACGCCCGAGGCGGTCGCCTCCACGACCGCGACCCTGGCCGAGAACGCCGCGCACCTGGCCAGGGCGCTCACGGTGCAGCCCTACCCCGGCCGCTGATCGTCAGGCCGGGAGCCGTTCCGCTGCCGCGCCGGTCGTCGCCGCGGCGGTCCCGGCGGCCCCGGCGCGGCGGCGGCGCACCCGCACCCCGGCGATCGCGGTCAGCGCGAGGACGACCAGCACGGCCGCGTACACCTCGGTGACCGTCTCCAGGCCGAAGGCCCCCGCGGCCGCCCCGGCGACGACCGCGGGCACGCTGAAGCTGAGGTAGCCGACGACGAACACGCTGGACAGCAGCCCGGCGCGCTCGGCCGGCGCCACCCCGGCGCTCGCCGTGGCGACCGCGCCGAGGAAGGCCAGGCCGAAGCCGAGGCCGGAGACGACCGCCGAGGCGAACAGCACGGCCACCTGCCCGGTCAGCAGCGCCGCGAACGTGCCGGCGACGCCGGAGGCGAAGACGGCGGCGCCCGCGACCATGGCCCGCTCGGGGGCGAGATCCCGGCCGAGCACGGCGGCGAGCGCAGCCGTGCCCTGCATGGCGAGCACCAGCAGGCTGCCGACGAGGTGGTCCTCGATGCCGAAGACCGAGGCGACCAGCGACGGCCCGAGGGACAGGTAGAGCCCGCCGAGCGCCCAGGCGGCGACGATGGCCGGGACCGCGGTCAGGAACGCCGTCCGCTGCGGAGCGGGCACGCGCACGGTGGGCCGCAGGGAGCGCAGTGCTCCGGGTGCGCGCGGGGAGGTCTCGGGCAGCAGAGGGACCGCGGCGGCGCCCAGCAGCAGCACCACCGTCAGGACGGCGAAGACCCAGCGGGTGGGGGACGCGACGTGCTCGACGACCAGAGCGGCGCCGACCGCGCCCAGTGACAGCCCGATCCCGGGACCGGCGCTGTTGACCAGGGGGCCCAGCGGGCGGGCCGGGCGCTGGGTGTCGAGCAGCACGGCGCCGAGGGTGCCGGTCAGCGCGCCCATGGACAGGCCCTGCAGCACCCGGGCGGCCAGCAGCCAGCCGACGCTGTCGGCGCTCAGGAACACCACCATGGAGGCGGCCTGCAGGAGCAGCCCGCCGGCCAGCACCGGCCGCCGGCCGACGTGGTCGGAGAGCCCCCCGACGACCAGCAGTGCGGCGAGCAGCGCCAGCGCGTAGATGCCGAAGACGATCGTCAGCACCCCGGCCCCGAAGCCGAACTGCTCCTGGTACACCCGGTACAGCGGCGTGGGGACCCCCGACGCGGCCAGGACCAGCAGGAGCAGGCCGGCGGCAGTCCAGAACGCGGGGTCCCGGCGGAGGGTCGGAGGAGCCACGATGGTGGCCAAGCGCAACGATCCCGGCGGCATTCCCGCGCCGCGGCGCGTCAGCGCGGGTAGCTGCGGGAGGTGTAGACGGCGCCCGACGGGGTGACGCGGGTCTGCGAGGACCCGACGAGCACCAGGCAGCGCATGTCCACCGACGCGGGGTCCAGGGCGCCGAGGGTGGTGACCCGGACGGTCTCCTGCGGCCCGCCGACGTCCCGGCCGACGACCACCACGGTCTGCGGCGGGCGCGCCTCCAGTAGCACCCGCAGCGCTTCCCCGAGCTGGTGCGGGCGGTGCCTGGAGCGGGGGTTGTAGAGGGCGATGACCAGATCGGCGGCGGCGGCGTGGCGCAGCCGGTCGACGATCACCTCCCACGGCTTGAGGACGTCGGAGAGCGACAGGACGCAGAAGTCGTGGCCCAGCGGGGCGCCCACCCGGGACGCGACCGCCTGCGCGGCGGTGAGACCGGGGACGACCCGCACCGGGACGCCGGTGAACTCGGGGCGCTCGGCGACCTCGAGCACCGCGGCGGCCATGGCGAAGACCCCGGGGTCGCCGCTGGAGACGACCGCGACCCGGCGGCCCTGCTGCGCCAGCGTCAGCGCGTGGGCGGCGCGGTCGGCCTCGACGCGGTTGTCGCTGGCGTGGCGGGTCTGGCGCGGGTTGACCGCGACGCGGTCGAGGTAGGGGCCGTAGCCGACCAGGTCGTCGGCGGCGGCGAGCGCCTCGGCGGCCTCGGGGGTCGTCCAGCTGCGGGCGCCGGGACCGAGGCCGACGACGACCACCTCACCGGCGTCGGCCGGCCGGCCGGCCTCCGGCGCCGGTCCGGTGACCTGCGGGGTGAGCGGGCTGGGCAGCAGGACGAGGGAGAAGTACGGGACGCTCGCCGGGTCGACCTCGGCCAGCGGCAGGCAGCGCTGGCGGTCGGTGGTGGCCCGCTCGACGTAGAGGGCGCGGTCGAGGACGCCGGCGCGCTCGAAGGCCTCGCGCACCTGGGGGAAGGTGCGGCCGAGCTTCATCACCGCCGCCGAGTCGGTGGTGGCGAGGCGGGCGGCGAGCTCGTCGGCGGGCAGCGTGCCGGGGAGGACGGTGAGCACCTCGTCGCGCTCGACCAGCGGGCGCCCGACGGCCGCGGCGGCCGCGGTCACGCTGGTGACGCCGGGGACGACCTCGGTGGGGTAGCGGTGCGCCAGCCGCTTGTGCATGTGCATGTAGGAGCCGTAGAAGAGGGGGTCGCCCTCGGCGAGGACGACGACGTCGCGGCCGGCGTCCAGGTGCGCGGCGAGCCGGGCGGCGGCCGCCTCGTAGAACTCGTCGATGGCGCCCTGGTAGCCCCCGGGGTGGTCGGTGGTCTCGGTGGTGACCGGGTAGACCAGCAGCTCCTCGACCTGGCCGGCGCGCAGGTAGGGCTCGGCGAGGGCCCGGGCCACCGAGCGGCCGTGCCGGGCGGCGTGGAAGGCGACGACGTCGGCGGCGCCGATCAGCCGGGCGGCCTTGACGGTGACGAGTTCGGGGTCGCCGGGCCCGAGCCCGACCCCGTACAGCCGGCCGGTCATCGCACCCGGTTCGCTCCCGCGGGGCGCTCCGCTCTCCGCCGGCTCCTCGCTGCGCGGCTCACGATCCTGCCCGCTCATTCGGCGTCGCTCGCGATCGCGTTGACCGCGGCCGCCGTGATGGCGCTGCCACCCCGGCGGCCCCGCACGACGAGGAACTCGAGGTCGGAGGCGGCGAGGGCCTCCTTGGACTCGGCGGCGCCGATGAAGCCGACGGGGATGCCGAGGACGGCGGCGGGGCGCGGGGCGCCGGCGGCGACCATCTCGAGCAGGTGGAACAGGGCGGTGGGGGCGTTGCCGATGGCGACGACGGCGCCGTCGAGGCGGTCGCGCCACAGCTCCAGTGCGGCGGCGGTGCGGGTGGTGCCGAGCTCGGCGGCGAGCCCCGGCGTGCGTGGGTCGTTGAGGGTGCAGACGACGTCGTTGTCCTTGGGCAGCCGGCGCCGGGTGATACCGCTGGCCACCATCTGGGCGTCGCACAGCACCGGCGCGCCGGCGTCGAGCGCCTCGCGCGCCTGCTGGACGACGGCGGGGGAGCAGGCGATGTCCTCGACCAGGTCGACCTGACCGCAGGCGTGGATCATCCGGACCGCCACGCGCGCGACGTCGTCGGGCAGCCCGCCGAGCTCGGCCTCGGCGCGGATCGTCGCGAACGACTGCCGGTAGATCTCGGCGCCGTCCTTCTCGTACTCGTAGACCACCATCGGGCGGAGAGGCTACGTCGGTGCTCCCAGCCCGCCCGCGCCCGGTCAGCCCGCCCGGGATCGCTCGGGTTCTGCGGTGATGCGGGGGAGGACGAGGATCTCGGTGCCGTCGGGCCGCCAGGTGCGCCATCGGCCGTCGGGTTGGCGTTCGATCCGGAAGCCGTGGTGGATCTTGGTGTGATGCCGTTCGCACAGGAGCGCGCAGTTGCCGAGGTTGGTCTGGCCGCCGTCGATCCAGTGGATGAGATGGTGGACGTCGCACCAGTGGGCGGGGGCGTCGCAGCCGGTGAACACGCAGCCGCGGTCGCGGGCGTCCAGGGCGCGGCGCAGCGGGGGTGGGGAGATCCGTTGGCGGCGGCCGTAGTCCAGGACTTCGCCGTCGGGGCCGATGACGATGCGGCTGATGTTGCCGTCGCAGGCCAGCCAGCGGGCGCGGGCGGCGGAGATGATGGTGCCGAAGCCGGTCTGGGCGGCGCCGGGGCCGGCCGCGGCGGGGTCGATGAGGTCTTCGAGGTCCACCCGGACCACCACGTGTGGTTTGTGGGTGCGCAGGACCGGCAGGGTGCCGGCGGCGAGCTGGTTGTCGCACAGCTGGACGAGGGCGTCTGCCTGCTGCTGGGCGCGGGTGCGCATGTCCCCGGCGGGCCGGGAGGCCTGCACGATCGACTCGACCGCGGTCTGCAGCTTCTCCCCACCCACGGCATCCAGCTCGAACCGGCCGCTCACGCTGCCGTCGGCGTGCTTGACCAGGGTGAGCGACCGGCCCTCGGTGGGGTCGGGCTCAGCACCGTCGGGATCGAGGCGGTCCAGGTAGTGCTTCACGACCTGGCGCAGTTCGGCGTGCGGCCGGGTGACGGCCACCTCGGTCAGGGCGGCGTCCACGCCGGCGAGGTCGACGTCCTGGGCTTCGGCGGCGGCCAGGTTGGCCGGGGTGGTCACCGGGGCGATCACCGCCAGGGCCTCCGGGGGCAGCGCCCCGGTCGCGGCTGCGGCGGCGACCGCCGGGAGGGCCTCGATCGCCCGCCCGGTGGTCACCAGCCGGAACGCGGCGGCCGGGGAGAAGCGGGCGTGCCCGCGCAGCCAGGAGGCCATGGTCTTGTGCCCGTCGTGCTCGGCTGCTCCGGTCAGCTCGCCCTGGCGGACGGTGCGGGCGACCTCGGCGGTCAACCGGTTACCGGCCACGAGCAGCGGGCCCAGTCGTTCGATCAGCTGCGGGCCGAACGCACCCTCGAGCCGTTCGGCGGCCAGGTCGTCCAGCGCGGCGGCCAGCCGGGCCAGCGCATCGGACGAATCTGTCGAACACATGTGCGAATACTACCGCCGAACAGTGACGGGTGCAGCATGAATCTGCAGGTCATCGGCTTGTCCACAGATCGCGAGACAACCTTGACAGCGGCCGCAAGCCGTCAGGCGGTCGGTGCGTCGATCCGGTAACCAGATCCGGTGGCGACCACGTCCACCACCGCACCGCCGGGCCGGCCGCAGCGGCGCTCGCAGCCGGCCCAGTGCTGGCGCGCGCCACCGGCCGGCAGGGAGCCGACCATCACGGCGGCGGTCGCGTCGGCGCGGACGTCGGCGAGCGACTTGGCGCACCCGGGCAACCCGGCGCACGCGGTCACGCGGGTCCACGGGCTGTCCGTATCGAGCACCAAGCCCGCCTCGACCAGGAGGTCAGCCGCCGAGCCGTCGGCCAGATCGGGGACGACGACCCCGCGCCACGGCGTCAGCTGGACCTCCGCCGCGAGGTCGGCCAGCAGCAAGAGGTGGGCGGCGGTGAGCCGGCCCAGGGGCACCACCGCGGCCAGCGCCGTCCGGCCGTCGTCCTGGGGCACCGCGCCGATCGGGCGCACGAGCGGCTCGGCCGGCACTTCGACCCGCGGGTCGGCCGGTGCCTCCACCTGCATACCGGCTACCCGCGCCGTCACCCGTGCGAGTCCCTCCGCCAGCTCGACCAGCCGCCAGGCGGTCCCACCCTGTCCGGCGCGCTCGGCGAGGAAGGCCCGCGTCGCGGCCAGCGCGAGGGCGACGGCGTCCGCGGGGCCGGCCCGGAGCCCGGAATCCGCGCCGGCCAGCGTGAGCGCGACGGTCCCGGGGGAGAGGGCGAACAGGCCGACGTCGCCGCCCAGCGCGGCGACGTCCCCCCGGCCGTCGTCGAACGTGGCCAGGAAGCGCCCCGGCAGCGCCGCGAGGGAGGGGTCCGCGCACAGCCCGGCGTCGAAGCCGCGTATCCAGGGCCGGGCGTCGAGCAGGCCCCCGGCCCGTCCGCTCAGCACGCTGCCGAGCAGGTTGCGCGCCGTCTCGTGGCTGTCGCTCGGCAGCAGCCCCGCCGCCGCCAGCCGGTCGCCCAGCTCACCCGCAGAGCCCGGCCGGAGGCCGCGGAGCTGCACGTTGCCGCGGCTGGTCAGCTCCAGCGCGCCGTCCCCGAGCTCGACGGCGGCCGCGGCGAGGACGCGCACCTGGTCGGCGCGGAGCAGCCCACCGGGAACCCGGACCCGCGCGAGCTCGCCGTCCGCCGCGGAGTGGGTCTGCAGCGCACCGGGGCAGGCGTCGGCCCGGTCGCGCAGGGGTGGGGTGGGCGGCCCGGCTGGTGACATGGCGTCCGCGAGGCTACGTCCCGCGCCGAGCGCGGTCGGCCTCAGCTCCAGTCGATCCGGTCGGCCAGCGCCCGCAGCCGGGCGCCGGACGCCGGGTCGACCGACGCCGCCCACGCCACGCGACCCAGCACGTGGTCCCGGAACGTGGCCGGGTCGCGGCCGCGGAGCTGGGTGGCCCAGCCGTGGGTGGCGCAGTTGTGCAGCAGGGCGCGCAGCGCGTCCCGCTCCCGGCGGGGCAGGGCCGGGTGGTCGTTGACGACGATGCCGAGCACGTCCTGCCGGCGGGCCGAGCTGATCGCCCGGGTCTTGGCGGCGTTCACCCGGAACCCTTCCTCTCGGGCAACCTCGCCGACGAGTGCGGCCAGCCGGCCGCGGCCCACCCGCGGCCCGCCGCTGAAGGTCAGGTCGTCGACGTAGCGGGTGTAGGTCGCGCCGAACGCGTCGGCGAGCGCGGCGAGCCGGCGGTCCAGCCGGAAGCACACCAGGTTGGCCAGCGCGGGCGAGGTGGGCGCGCCCTGCGGCAGGTGCGGCACCGCCAGCCGGGCACCGAGCCGCCGGTGCCGCTCCCGGGCGCCCACGTCGTCCGGGAGCGGAACCCGCCGCCACACGGCGGCGGGGAGCACCGTCGTCACCAGGCCGGTGACCGCGTGCGCGACGGGCTCGGGGAGCCCGGCCTGCCCGAGCAGCAGGCCGTGGACCCGGGGCGCCGGAACGCTGCCGAAGAAGTGCTCCAGGTCCATCCGCAGGACGACGGCGGCGCCGGCGTGCGGCGCGGCCGCCGTCCGCACGGAGCGGTCGGGGACGCAGCCGTGCGCGGCACCGTGCACCGGGACCGCATCGAGGACGTGCCGCAGCAGCCGCCGCTGGATCTCCTTGAGCCGGGGTTTGGGCGCGGCGAGCAGCCGCACACCGGCCGGGCGGTCCACCGCACGCCAGCGGTAGTGGCGCAGCGGCTCCGGCACCGTGCGCTCCAGGTTGCGGGCGTCGGTGAACCACGCCAGCTCGCCCTGGTCCAGGCCCAGCAGCCGGGCCAGGGCACTCAGGTCGGACAGCTCGACCGTGGGCAGCCGGGGCCGGACGACGGCGGTCGGCACCGGCTCCCAGCGCACCACCCGCGGCGGCACGTCGGCGGCCTGGCCGCGCGCCCAGCCCTCCGTCCTCCGGACGAAGAGCGCCAGCTCCCGCGGGCGGTCGGCCGGCGGATGCCAGTAGGCCTCGAGCACCTCACCGACCAGCGTGCCCACCCAGCGGGGCGCGCGGCGGTACCTCAGCGCGACGGCGACCCGGCGCACCATCTGCGGGCGCCGCCAGGTGCCCGCCAGCAGTGCCGTGGCGATGCCGCTCGCGGTGACCTGGGCGCGCCGGCCGGCCGTCACCGGCCGGGCCGCCGGAGAGCACGGCGGGGAGGGCAGCCGCTCCGTGACGGAGGCGCCGGGACGTGCGCGGAGCGCGCCGTCCGGCGGGTGACGCATCGTCCAGCTTCGCTGCGAGACCCCGGGGTAGCCCCGGAGGGACCGGCTCCTCGCCGGTCGTCCTGCCCTCCCCGCCGCACCGGGGCCACGGTAGGGGGCCGATCCGGGCCTGACCAGTCCGTGTGGCGCATCCCCGCTGGTCGGGCGCTACCCGGGATCGCGGTAGACCTCCGGGAGTCGGGGGGACCGCAGGTCGAGCCGCCGGCTCTCGAGCCGGCGGCCGTCGCGCGCCAGCGCCTCTGCGGTGGGCGGCCGGCGCCCGGCCCACACGACCACCAGGTGCCCGTGCCGGGGCACGGCGAGCCGGCGGGCGCCGACGACCAGCCGATCGACCTCCCGGCTCGCCCGCACCCTCGCGTAGGAGACGTACCGGGCACCCCACGGCAGCGACCGGCCGCCGTTGCGCAGCACCGACCCGCTCCCCGTCAGGAGCAGCTGACCGCTCAAGGCTGCCGCGTCGGGGCGGTCGGCCAGGTCGTCGTCCTCGAAGCCGCTCCCGCCACCGCCGAGCAGTACCCACTCCTGCCCACGCCGGACGAGGACCCAGGTCTCCTCGGCGACGTATCCCACGCTGCGGCGGGCGAAGAGCGTGCAGGCGACGTCGCCGTCGACGTCCACGGCCAGGGCGGCGAACCGCCGCCGGCGGCTGAGCCTCGGCGGAGCCTCCGGCACGCCGCGCTCGATGAGCGCGATGCTCTCCGCGAGCGCGTCGTAGGCCACCGACGCAGGCTGGATCAGCTCGTGGGCAGGTCCGGGACGGCGGTCAGGCCGGGCCGTCGAAGGAGAGCCAGACCCGGCGTCGTTCGGCCCGGCTGTGCGCCGACGCCATGGCGGCCACGCGGCGCTGCTGGTCGGGGGTCGCGGTGTGCTGCACGACCGCGACCTCCGCCTCGCGCATGGCCTGCTCGGCGGCGAACTCCTCCGGCGTCGAGGGGTACTCCTCCGGCTCGACGCCGTCGTCGTCGCCGCTTGGCCGGGCGTAGGGGCTGGTGGGCGGCAGGTTCCCGCTCACCCGCCCGTAGGCGCCCAGGACGAGCAGCACCAGCCCGGCGACGACCGAGAACACGACGTTCGGGAAGCGGAACGCCAAGAAGTTCAGGTCGGTGTTCAGCACGGCGAGGTTGGCCAGCGCCGACACCAGGAACAGCACGCCGACGACGATCATCACCGTCGAGGCGATCCGCGGCCCGCGCACGGCGGCGGCGATCAGGACCGCTGCGGTGACGACGGAGATGGCGGACAGCAGGCCGTTGGACGAGAGGCCGAGCACCTGTTCGCCCTCGGTCGAGAAGAAGTCCAGCCCGTCGGCGAAGCCGAGGATGCCGAAGACGGCGATCACCGCTGCGACGACCACCGCGCCGATCCGGTGCACGGCGGGCACGCGGCCGCCGGTCGGGGAGTGCTCCGGCGCGAGCCGCTCGCCGGACACCGGCTGCCCGGCGCGCAGCTGCTGCGCGGGTCGGGCGGGCGGCGGGGCCTGCGGGGCGGCCGGTGGCGCCTCGGGCGTTTCGCGGGTGCGACGGAGGTGCGGACGCAGTGCCATGGCGACTCCCAGCTAGAACCGTTCGGTACCCCTCCTTCCCCTCGGGCACACCGCTCGGATGCGAAGCATGGGTACTGCGCCGCTGAGCGCGCACCCCCCGGTAGCGTCCGGGCCACATCACGGCAGTGCAGCGAGGCCGTCCCTTCGGGCCGCCCATGGTCAGCGGAGCGGCGGCCAGCGGTGCGAATCCGGTGCGGTCCCGCCACTGTGAGGCCTCCCGGCCGAGCCAGACACTCCGGCTGCCGTGCCCAGCGGACCGGGGCGCGGACCCCGAGGGAGGCGGCGCCGCCGTGTTCACCCTGCTCTCCACGAGCGACACCGACCTGCTCTCGGCCCGCGCCAGCGGCGCGGGCTGGCGCCTGGGCAACCCCGCCCGCCTCGACGCCGCCGGGATGGCCGCGGTCACCGAGGGCAGCGAGCTGGTCGTCGTCCGGATCCTCGGCGTCCGCCGGCAGTACGAGGAGGTGCTGGCGCCGCTCCTGGCCGGGCCGGCACCGGTCGTCGTCCTCGGCGGCGAGCAGGTGCCCGACGCCGAGCTCATGGAGCTCTCCACCGTGCCGATGGGCGTGGCCACCGAGGCACACGGCTACCTGGCCCAGGGCGGGCCGGACAACCTCACCCAGCTGCACCGCTTCCTCTCCGACACGGTGCTGCTCACCGGTGAGGGCTTCGAGCCGGCATCGGTCGCGCCCGACTGGGGCCTGCTCGACCGGACCGCGCGGACGGTCACCGGCCCGCGGGTCGCCGTCCTCTACTACCGGGCGCACCACCTCGCCGGTAACACCGCCTTCGTCGAGGCCCTCTGCACCGCCATCGAGGACGCCGGCGGCCGCGCCGTGCCGGTCTTCGTCAGCTCGCTGCGCAGCGTGCCCGACGACCTGCTGGCCGCCCTGCGCACCGCCGATGCGCTGGTGGTCACCGTGCTGGCCGCCGGTGGCTCGCGGCCGGCCACCGCCCAGGCCGGTGGGGACGACGGCGCGTGGGACGTCGGTGCGCTCGCCGAGCTCGACGTGCCGGTGGTCCAGGGCCTGTGCCTGACCCGCTCCCGCGACGAGTGGCTCGCCGACGACGACGGGCTCTCGCCGCTCGACGTCGGCAACCAGGTGGCGATCCCGGAGTTCGACGGCCGGCTGATCAGCGTGCCGTTCTCCTTCAAGGAGACCGACGACGACGGGCTCACCCACTACGTCGCCGACCCCGAGCGCGCCGCCCGGGTGGCCGGCACCGCCGTCGCGCATGCCCGGCTGCGGCACACCCCGCCGGGGGAGCGCCGGATCGTCGTGATGCTGTCGGCCTATCCGACCAAGCACGCCCGCATCGGCAACGCCGTCGGCCTGGACACCCCGGCGTCGGTGGTGCGGCTGCTGGCCGCGATGCACGGCGCCGGCTACGACATCGGCCCGTTCGACGGCCCCGGCGCGCTGCCCGGCGTCGCCGAGCTCGACGGCGACGCGCTCGTGCACGCGCTGATCGCCGCCGGCGGCCAGGACGAGAACTGGCTGACCGAGGAGCAGCTCTCGGGCAACCCGGTGCGCATCCCCGCCGCCGAGTACCGGTGCTTCTTCGACACCCTGCCCGAGGACCTGCGCGCGGCGATGACCGAGCACTGGGGGGAGCCGCCCGGCTCGCTGTTCGTCGACACTTCCGAACCCGCCGCCCCCGCCATCGTCTTCGCGGCGCTGCGCGCGGGCAACGTCGTCGTCATGGTGCAGCCGCCGCGCGGCTTCGGCGAGAACCCGATCGCGATCTACCACGACCCCGACCTGCCGCCCTCGCACCACTACCTCGCGGCGTACTGGTGGCTGCGGTCGGTGTTCGGCGCGCACGCCCTCGTGCACGTCGGCAAGCACGGCAACATGGAGTGGCTACCGGGGAAGACGGTCGGGCTGTCGGCGTCCTGCGGGCCCGACGCCGCGATCGGCGACCTGCCGCTGGTGTACCCGTTCCTGGTCAACGACCCGGGCGAGGGCTCGCAGGCCAAGCGCCGCGCGCACGCGACGCTGGTCGACCACATGGTGCCGCCGATGGCCCGCGCGGAGAGCTACGGCGACATCGCGCGGCTCGAGCAGCTGCTCGACGAGCACGCCAACATCGCCGCGATGGACCCGGCGAAGCTGCCCGCCGTCCGGGCGCAGATCTGGACGCTGCTGCAGGCGGCCAAGCTCGACGCCGACCTGGGCCTGAACGAGCGGCCCGAGGACGACCACTTCGACGAGATGATCCTGCACGTCGACGGGTGGCTCTGCGAGATCAAGGACTCGCAGATCCGCGACGGGCTGCACGTGCTCGGGTCACCGCCGGCCGGCCAGGACCGCGTCGACCTCGTCGTGGCGATGCTGCGCGCCCGGCAGATCTGGGGCGGCTCGGTGGCCCTGCCGGGGCTCCGCGAGGCGCTCGGCCTGGCCGAGGACGGCACCGCCGGCCTGCGCGAGACCGACCGGGTGGAGGAGCTCGCCGCCGCCCTCGTCGGCGGCATGGAGACCCGCGGCTGGACGCCGGCCGCCGTTCCCGAGGTCGTCCGGGAGGTGCTGGACCGCGACGACGAGGCGGTCGAGGCGGTGCTCCGCTTCGCCGTCGACGAGGTCGTGCCCCGGCTGGCGCGCACCACCGACGAGCTCGACGCCACGCTGCACGCCCTCGACGGCGGGTACGTGCCCGCCGGGCCCTCGGGCTCGCCGCTGCGCGGGCTGGTCAACGTGCTGCCGACCGGCCGCAACTTCTACTCGGTGGACCCGCGGGCGGTGCCCTCGCGGCTGGCCTGGGAGACCGGCCAGGCGATGGCCGACTCGCTGCTCGAGCGCTACCGCGCCGACACGGGGGAGTGGCCGCGCTCGGTCGGGCTCTCGGTGTGGGGTACCTCGGCCATGCGCACCTCGGGGGACGACGTCGCCGAGGTGCTGGCGCTGCTCGGCGTCCGGCCGGTGTGGGACGACGCGTCGCGCCGCGTCACCTCGCTGGAGCCGGTGCCGCTCGACGAGCTGGGCCGGCCGCGGGTCGACGTCACGGTGCGGATCTCCGGCTTCTTCCGCGACGCCTTCCCGCACGTGGTCACCATGCTCGACGACGCCGTCACCCTGGTCGCCGGCCTGGACGAGGGGCCGGCGGACAACTTCGTGCGCGCCCACGTCGACGCCGACGTCGCCGGGCACGGCGACCGCCGGCGGGCCACCACCCGGGTGTTCGGCTCGAAGCCCGGCGCCTACGGGGCCGGGCTGCTGCCGCTGATCGACTCGCGCAACTGGCGGGGCGACGCCGACCTCGCCGAGGTGTACGCGGTGTGGGGCGGCTACGCCTACGGCCGCGACCTGGACGGCGTCCAGGCCCGCCCGGACATGGAGGCGGCCTACAAGCGGATCGCCGTCGCCGCCAAGAACGTCGACACCCGCGAGCACGACATCGCCGACTCCGACGACTACTTCCAGTACCACGGCGGGATGGTGGCCACCGTCCGCGCGCTCACCGGCTCCGCACCCAAGGCCTACATCGGTGACTCCACCCGGCCCGAGCAGGTGCGCACCCGCTCGCTGACCGAGGAGACCGCCCGGGTGTTCCGCGCCCGGGTGGTCAACCCGAAGTGGCTGGCGGCGATGCGGCGGCACGGCTACAAGGGCGCCTTCGAGCTCGCCGCGACCGTGGACTACCTGTTCGGCTACGACGCCACGACGGGCGTCGTCGCCGACTGGATGTACGAGAAGCTGGCGCAGACCTACGTGCTCGACCCGGAGAACCGGGAGTTCATGGAGACGTCGAACCCGTGGGCCCTGCACGGCATCGCCGAGCGGCTGCTGGAGGCGGTGGACCGGAGGATGTGGGAGTCACCCGACCCGCAACTGCTCGCCGAGCTCCAGCAGGCCTACCTCGACACCGAGGGCGACCTGGAGGGCGGGGAGACGCCCGCGGCCGCTGACGCGGGCCGCGAGTGACCGCCGCCCCCGGGGGTCGGCCGGGGTCGGCGGATCCCGGCCGCGAACCGGTAGGTCACCGGAGCGACCAGTGCCTCCGGCGGACGGACGTGTCGGCCAGCTCGAACGTCGTCGCGTACGGCGTGAAGTCCACGTGCTCGTTGACCGCGTAGAGCACCTGCGGCGCGACGAGGAACAACGCGAGCGCCTGGTCGGTCACGTACCGGTCGATGCGGTTGGCGGCGAGCACCTGCCGCACCTGCGAGCGCTGCGCGGTCAGGCGCCCGAACAACCGCTCGAACTCCGGGTCGACCGGCCCGGCGCGGAACTCGCCGGACCGGCCGGCGAACGCCCGGTGCAGCTCCAGCGGGGGGACGTCGACGGACTGCGACCCCTGCTCGAGCAGCAGCACGTCCCAGTCGCGGGGCAGCTCGGCCGCCTGCCGGCGCCGGGCTTCGCGCTGCTCCTCGGCACTGCGCAGCACCCGGACCTCGACCGCGAGACCCAGCGCCGTGTGCCACTGGGCGGCGACCGCGTGGGCCACCGCCTCGCAGTCCGCCATGGCGGCCAGCCGCAGGGGGCGCCGTGCACCGCCCGACTCCCGCCACAGCCGGGCCGCCCGGGACGGGTCGTACGGATACGGCCGCAGCCGCCCGGGAGCCCGGTGCAGGGCGGTGAGCGCCGTCGGCGGGGTGAGACCGGCCAGCGGCCGGGCGTGCCCGCCGAACAGGTCGTGCACCAGCGCGGCGCGGTCGACGGCCAGGTTGAGCGCGCGCCGGGCACGGACGTCGGCCAGCGGCAGGCCGTCGGCGCCGCGGTCGATCGCCCCGGCCAGCGCCCGCACGGCGTCGACGGTCATCAGCCGGGCGTGCCGTGACCGGCGGACACGGTCGGCGTCCCGGTGCGGGACCTCGGTGACGATGTCGACCTCGCCGACGGTGTCGCACACGAGGTCCAGCGCCCGGGAGCGGTCGAGGTCGTTGCGGAACTCGACCTCGCGCACCCGCGGCCCGCGGATCCGGTCCCAGTAGTGCGGGTTGGCGCGCAGCCGCACGGTGGGGGAGCGGTCCTCGGTCTGCAGCCAGGTCCGGTCCTCGCCGTCGGTGACGACCGGTTCGGTGTGGATCAGTGATCTGCCCTCGACCAGGGTGAACGGTCCGGAGGCCCACGGCCCCGGTGCGTCGATCACCTACCAGTGGCCCTCACCGGTCTCGTCCCGCGCGTAGCCGAACCCGAGGTCGCGCCAGAACCGCTCGCTCATGACGTGCGTGGCGCGCAGCTTGCCCAGCACCAGCCCGTCGGGCTCGGGCAGGTGCAGCCGCACGGTGCGCTCGTCGACGACCTCCGCACGGGTGCGCGGGTCGATGTTGAAGTGGGTGCCGGGTGGGTGCGGGGAGTGCCACCGTGCCTGCTCGGTGTACGCGCGGTGCACCGAGCGGGCGTCGAGGGCCGTGCCGTCGGCGAACCGCTCGCCGCGGCGCACCCGTATCTCCAGGGTGCGGTTCCCGCGCCACCGGTAGGAGCTCATCGCCGCGGGACGGACCTTGCCGCGCCGGGTGACCCGGACCGGCTCCTCGACGGTGTTGTAGGTGATGTACAGCCAGTTGAGCGGGTTCGGGTCCACCACGCGCAGGGTCCCCCGCGGCTCCGGCCGGGCGCGCCCGGCCAGCCGTTGCAGCAGCGCGTTCACGCCGGCACCCTGACGTCGCGAGCCGTGTCGTGGACCGACGGGTCATCGGAGTCGACGACGGTGTGGCCGACGTCCTCCGGGAGGAACAGGCGGAACCCGGGGGCGACGTCCGGAGGCATGGCCGCGTCCCTACCCGGCACGCCGGCGGTCACGCGCGCCTGAGGAAGCCGATCGGCCCGACCGGGTCGCCGCCGGGGCCGGGCGTCAGACCGTGCGACGGTCCTCGCCCGTGACTCGATCCTCCTGTGGGTCGCGGACGGCCTGGCCGACGCCCTGGGCCGCCTCGGCCCGGGCCTGCGCACCCGGCTCGCGTCCCGGTGACGGGTCCAGCCGCAGCGACCGGATCACCTCGTCGTCGTTGCGGTAGTCGACCGGCGGGATCGCCCGGATCGCCCGCAGCACCTCCTCGGAGGCACCCCGGCTCGACGCGGCCGCCAGGAGCGCATCCTTGTCCGCCGGGTAGTCCACGTCGGTCAGGTGCCCCATGACCTCGTCCGCCGTCACCGCTCCGGCCACGCTGCTGCCCTCCCGGGTCGTCCGGTCGCGCGTGGGCCGCGCGACCGCGGAGGGCTACCCGCTGGGCCGGCGAGGTAACGCGGACGTGCGGACGAGTCGCGCCCAGGTCGTCTCGCCGACCGGGGGCAGGCATCGGGACGGGCCGAGCACGACCTCGGTCAGCCGCACTGGTGCACCGGCGGGCACCACCTGACAGCGCTCCTGGCCCTCCACGTGTCGTCCTCAGAGCGTGCCAGCGGGCGTCAGCTCTTGTTGCCCGGCTCGTTCCGCCGGGTCTCGAACGTCTTGTGGCCGTTCGGGCACGGAGGGATCTCGTCGCCCTGGGTGACGTGGACCTTCTCGCTGCAGGAAGCGCAGTAGAAGTCCCCGGTCTTCTGCGCCTTCTCACCGGCGTGTGCGGCCATGGCCGTTCCTCTCGGGTCGGGGCGGGATCCGGACCGGTGTGCCCAGCCGGGGCCCGGTCACACGTTCCGGCCGGCCCGCTGACCGACCGGTCCCCGGCCGACGACGACCGTCACCGCCGCCAGGCCGGACGGAGCAGGTGCCGGGCGGAGTCGTCGTAGCGCTGTCGCGTCCGGTCCGGTCGCCGCTTCCTGGTCTCCTTCCAGGACCGCGCTCCCAGCCGCAGGCCGTAGGTCACCAGGTGGCGGATCGCGATGACGATCGCGACGGTGGCGACGGTCCGCCAGCCGGGGTCGCCCACCAGCCGGAGCAGGCCGGCGGCCACGAGCAGGTCGAGGAGGATGCCCAGGGCGAGCGCCGGGCGGCGGGTGACGGCCAGGGCGAGGCCGCCCGAGACCAGCGCGATCGCCGCGACGACCTGGGACATCGTGCCGGTGACCGCGGCCAGCGTCGAGCTCACACGGTGCGCCCGGTGCGCCGGTGGTCGGTCGGGTCGCCCGAGGAGTCGTCCCCGTCCTCGCCGATCTGCCGGCGCTCCTCGGCGATCTCCTTGCCCAGGAAGTAGTTCAGCGCCGTCCGGATCGCGGCGATGGCGGCCAGCTGACCGATCTCCTCCCAGCTCGGTGCCACCGCCGTCTTGAGGATGTCTGCCGCCAGCTGGAACTCCAGGCCCAGGGCCAGGAAGCGGCCCAGCGTCAGCCGGACGGGGACGAAGGCCCGCGTGCTCCGGTCTCGGAGGCCGACCCAGAGGAACAGCAGGAACGCCCAGACCGCGCCGACGATGATGACCGCAGCGCCGCAGGCCTCCACGATGACGACCAGGACGTTCACGAGCTCCTGAAGCAGCTCCTCCACGCGGCGCCGCATACCCGGGGTGCGTCGCCGGGCACGCATGACGATTGCGAGACTGCGCCGATGAGCGAACTGCGCCACTCGGCCTCGATCACGGTCGCCGCCTCACCGGAGGCGTTGTACGACCTCGTCTCCGACGTGACGCGGACCGGCGAGTGGAGCCCGATCTGCCAGGAGTGCTGGTGGGACGAGGGCGCATCGGGACGGGTCGGCGACCGGTTCACCGGGCACAACGCCACCCCCGAGCGCACCTGGGAGACCCGCTCGCAGGTGGTCGCCGCCGACCGCGGCCGCGAGTTCGCCTGGGTCGTCGGCGCCGGCTTCGTGCGGTGGGGCTTCCGCATGGCCCCCGTCCCCGGCGGCACGGAGCTCACCGAGTCGTGGGAGTTCCTGCCCGCCGGGCTGGCGATGTTCGCCGAGCGCTACGGGGAGCGGGCGGACGAGCAGATCGCCCTGCGCACCCGGCAGGCGCACGAGGGCATCCCGGTGACCCTCGCGGCGATCCAGCGGATCGCCGAGACGCGCTGACGCGCCGGCGCCCCGAGGTCAGCCGGGCACGCCGGCGCGCCCGACGAGCCCGCCCCGTGGCCGGTCGGCGGTCGCGGCGGCCACCACCAGCCCGGCGACGACGGCGCCGGTGGCGTTCAGGGCGGCGTCCAGCGGCGAGACGACGCGGCCCAGGGGGAGCGCCCACTGGAGCAGCTCGATGGCGACGCCCGCGGACCCGGCCGCCGCCATCAGCCGGGACGGCCGACCCAGCGCCGGCCACCGGAGGACCGCCAGGGCGGCGGGGACCACCAGGAGCCCGAGGTTGCCGAGCAGCTGGCGCACCGTCACGGGCGAGTCCAGGCCGGTGACGTACCAGCGCAGCTCCTCGGCCGGCGAGCCCCACGACGAGCCGGCGCCCTCCGGCGTGAGCGTCAGGGCGCCGACCACGACGAGGGCCGCACCGAGGAGCAGCGGGAGGACGGCGCGGCGGCCGTTCACGCGGCGCTCCTGTGCGCCGTGGCCGCGGTGGAGTCGAGGAGCAGTCCGGTCGCGTCGTCGTCCATGCCGCCACGGTCGGCCGCCGGGCTGTGCACGGGCTGGGTGCCGGCTGCACGTCCTCCGTGGATGCGTCCGGCGACCGCGCGGCCGTAGCCTCCCGGCATGCCGGACCAGACCTCCACGATCCCTTCCGCCCACGACGTCCCCCTGACCGTCTACCGGTGGGACCCCGCCGGGCCGGTGCGCGGCGTCGTGCAGCTCACGCACGGCATGGGGGAGCACCTGCTGCGCTACGAGGCGCTGGCAGCCGCGCTCACCGGGGCCGGCTGGGTGGTCGTCGGGCAGGACCACCGCGGTCACGGCGCGACCGCCCGCGACGGCGCGTGGGGCGACCTGGGCCCCGGCGGCTGGGACGAGCTGGTGCGCGACATGGGCCGGGTGAGCGACTCCGTGCGGGCGGAGCTCCCCGGCGCGCCGCTGGTGCTGCTCGGGCACAGCATGGGCTCCTTCGCCGCGCAGCAGCACGTGCTGGACCACTCCGCGGACCTCGCCGCGCTGGTGCTCTCCGGCACCACGGTGCTGGACCTGCTCGAGCCCGCCGTGGACCTGGACGGGCCGACCGACCTCTCGGCGTTCAACGCGCCGTTCCAGCCGGCCCGCACCGACTACGACTGGCTCTCCCGCGACGAGGCGCAGGTGGACGCCTACGTCGCCGACCCGCGGTGCGGCTTCGGGCTGGCGACCGCGGACAGCCGGCAGATGTTCCTCGCCGGGCGCCAGCTGGCCGACGCCGAGCGGCTGCGCGGTGTGCGCGCCGACCTGCCGGTGTACGTGGTGGTGGGCGACGCGGACCCGCTGAACGGCGAACTGGCGCTGGTCCGGGTCCTCGTCGACCGGCTGCGGGAGGCCGGGCTGCGGGACGTGACGCTGCAGGCGTACCCCGGCGCCCGGCACGAGGTGTTCAACGAGACCAACCGCGACGAGGTCGTGCGGGACCTGCTGGCCTGGCTCGATCGCATCGTCCCCGCGGGCTGACCGCACCGGGAGCCGTCCACAGCCGACGTCCAGGTGGCTCCCCGGGAAGACGCACCCCGCTCGGGAAGACTCGCCTCCCGAGCACCGAGGAGGCGGCGTGGTCAGCAGCACGGTCCCGTCGGCAGCCGGCCGTCGCGGGGCGCCGCCGGAGCGGTCCGGCCGCGCGCTCCTCGTCGTCGGCGGGCTGCCGGGCAGCGGGAAGACCACGCTGCTGCGTCGCCTGCTCGCCCACGACGGCCCGGCCGGGACCGCCCTGGACTCCGAGGACGTCGCGGGCCGGCTGCGCCGCGCCGCTCCCGGTGTCCCGTACCGCCTGCTGCGGCCGTGGGTGCACGCCTGGCACCGGTGGCGCGTCCTGCGGGCCGTGGGCGGGAACGCCCCGCTCGTCGTGCTCACCGATCCCTGGACCAGCCGGAGCTGGCGGGGCCTCGTGGTGCGGGCGGCCCGCCGGTCGGGCCGGTCGCTGCGGCTGGTGCTCCTCGACGTGCCGCCGCAGCTCGCCCGGGAGGGGCAGCGGGCGCGCGGCCGGGCGGTCCCCGAGGGCCGGATGCGCCGCCACGCGACCCGCTGGCGCCGGTACCTCGCGCGGGTGGGGGCCACGCCGTCGGCCGGGGACGCGGTGCTCGTCGTCGACCGGCGGGCGGCCGGCGAGCTGACCTGGGCGGCGGCGCTGGGGGAGGCGTGCCCACCGGCCGGGAGCGGCGCCCCCCCGCGGCGGTGTTGACTGAGCCGCGGGGCCGGCCGGTCCCGTCCCGAACCGAGCTCCCGGAGGACGGCCATGCACGTCGGCGTCGACAGCTTCGTCGCGGCGGTGACCGACCCGCGCACCGAGCGGCTGATCGGCCCGGAGGAGCGCATGGCGCACCTGCTCGAGGAGATCGAGCTCGCCGACCGCGTCGGCCTGCACTCCTTCGGCATCGGTGAGCACCACCGCAGCGAGTACTACGACTCCGCGCCGCCGGTGATCCTCGGCGCCGCGGCGGCGCGCACCTCGCGCATCCGGCTGGGCAGCGCCGTCACCGTGCTCAGCGCCGCCGACCCGGTGCGGGTCTTCCAGCAGTTCGCGACGCTCGACCTGATCTCCCGGGGGCGGATCGACCTCGTCGTGGGGCGCGGCTCGTTCACCGAGGCCTTCCCGCTGTTCGGGCTGAGCCTGGCCGACTACGACGAGCTGTTCGCCGAGAAGCTCGACCTGCTGCTGCGCATCCGGGAGTCCGAGCACGTCACCTGGTCGGGGAAGCACCGCCCGCCGCTGACCGGCCAGGGCGTCCACCCCCGCCCGCTGCAGGACCCGTTGCCCATCTGGGTGGGCGTGGGGGGCACGCCGGAGTCCTTCGCCCGGGCCGGCCTGCTCGGCCTGCCGCTGATGGTCGCGATCATCGGCGGCGAACCCCGCCAGTTCGCCCCGCTGGTCGACCTGTACCGCCGGGCGGGGGCGCACGCCGGTCACCCGCCGGAGGCGCTGAAGGTGGGGCTGCACGTGTTCGGCTTCGTCGCGGGGAGCACGCAGGCCGCCGCGGACACGATCTACCCCGGCTGGCACGAGATGTTCGCGAAGATCTCCCGCGAGCGGGGGTTCGCCACCCCGACCCGGGCGCAGTTCGACGCCACCAGCGGGCCGGACGGCGCCTTCTTCATGGGCGATCCCGGCACCGTGGCCGCCAAGCTGCGGCGGGTCTCCGAGCAGCTGGGGGGCGTGGACCGCGTGGCGCTGCAGATGACCAACCCGCGGCTGGCGCACGAGGACCTGATGCGGGGCATCGAGCTGCTGGGCACCGAGGTGGCCCCGCAGGTGGCCGAAGCCTGACGCCGCCCCCCGAGCGGTGGCCGGGGAGCATCCGTACGAGGATGGGGGCGTGGTGAGACGAACGAAGGTCGGTCCCGAGGACGCGCGCTCCTGGCTGCTGGTGAACGGCGCCCGCACGGAGCTGTTCGACGTAGCGCACCAGTCGCGGGCGGATGCGGTGGTGCTCGACATCGAGGACGCCGTCGACCCGGCGCGGAAGGCGGAGGCCCGCGAGGGCGTCATCCAGTGGCTCTCCCGGGAGGACCGCAGCGCCTGGGTGCGGATCAACGACCACGCGACGCCGTACTGGGCCGACGACATGGCGGGGCTGGCCGGGCTGCCGGGGCTGCTCGGCGTCATGCTCGCCAAGGCCGAGGCTGCCGAGCACGTGACGGAGACGTTCGACCGGCTCGGTGGTGTCACGCCCGTCCTGGCGCTGGTCGAGTCGGCCCTCGGCATCGAGGAGGCGGTGAACATCGCCCGTGCCCGCGGGGCCTTCCGGCTGGCGTTCGGCAGCGGCGACTACCGCCGGGACACCGGCACCAGCGCCGACGAGCTGGCCATGTCCTACCCGCGGACCCGCCTGGTGCTGGCCAGCCGCATCGGGAACCTCCCCGGTCCGATCGACGGGCCCACCGTGAGCAGCAGCCTGCCGGTGCTGCGGGAGCAGAGCGCCGTCACCGTCTCCCTCGGCCTGACCGGGAAGCTCTGCCTGGACATGGACCAGCTGCCGGTCATCAACGAGGTCATCAGCCCCGCGCCCTCCGACGTCGCCTGGGCGCGGGACTTCCTCGCCGACTTCGACGCCCGCGGCCAGGTGATCCGGGACGGCAGCGACCTGCCCCGGCTGGGCCGCGCCCGCAAGATCGAACGGCTGGCCCGCGTCTTCGGCGTCGAGCCCGTCTGACCACCGCGCGGCGGCCGTCGGTCTCAGGCGGCGACCACGACGCGGTCGCGCCCCTGCCGCTTGGCCGCGTACAGGGCGGCATCGGCCCGGCCGAGCGCGTCCGCCGGCGTGGTGCAGCCGTGGGCCGAGCCGATGCTGACGGTCACCGGCAGGCCGGCGGTCAGCTCGTCCCAGGGGTGCGCACCGACCGCGCGGCGGACCGCCTCCAGCTGCCGCACCGCGGTGCCGGGGTCGGCGCCGGTCAGCACGAGCAGGAACTCCTCGCCGCCGAGCCGGGCGACGAACGAACCGCCCGGGTCGGAGTCCCGCCGGCCGTGCTCCTGGAGGAGTTCGGCCACGGTGCGGAGCACCCGGTCGCCCACCTCGTGGGAGCAGGTGTCGTTGATCCGCTTGAAGTGGTCGAGGTCCAGCAGCGCCACGGTCACCTCGCCCGGGTGCGCGGCCAGCAGGCGCGGCAGCTCGTCGTCGACGTAGCGGCGGTTGTAGAGGCCGGTGAGCGGGTCGCGCAGTGACAGCTCGCGGTACCGCCGGCTCTGCCGGCGGGCCTCGGTCGTCTCGTACATGGCCTGCAGCGCCCGGGCCCGGGCATCGCGCTCGGCCGACTGGAGCTCCATGAGCTCGTCGCAGTACAACCGGTGCTCCTCGTACGCCGCCCGGAAGTCCCCGGCGGCGGCGTGCAGCTCGGCCTGCTCCCGGCGGGCGCGCACCCGGATGGACGTCAGCCCGTGCCGCTCGCAGCGGCGCACGCACTCGTCGAGGCTCTCCTGCGCTTGGGCGTGGTGCCCGCGGCGACGGCGGATCTCGGTGAGGGTCAGCAGGAAGTCGGCGCCCGCGTCACCGTCCAGGGAGGCGTCGAGCACCTCGGGGTGCAGACCGGGCAGCATGGCGACCTCGGCGTCCTCGAGCCGGTCCAGCTCCAGCAGCGCCCGGCCGACGGTGTCCAGCCGCCCGACGCGGAGAGGGACGCCGTGCCGCGCCGCCAGGTCCTGCAGCTTCGCGCTCCAGAGCAGCGCTTCCTCGAAGCGGCCGGAGAGGATCTCGCAGTAGCTGCGGTTGTTGAGCACCAGCAGTTGCCGGTCGACGTCGCCGATCTCCTCGGCGAGCTGCAGCACGTGGTCGTAGCGGTCGCGGGCGGCGAGGTCGCCGTGGAGCCCGAGGCAGTCGGCCAGCCGGGCGTGGTGGTCGATCCGCGTCTGCGCCCGGACGTCGTCGTCGAGCAGCTCGACGGCGCGGACGGCGTGCTCCAGCGCCAGGGACAGGTCACCCAGCTCCTGGAACACCGCGGCCAGGACGAAGTGGCTGCGCGCCAGCGGGTAGCGGGCTCCGTGGTCGGCGGCCCAGCGGTGGATCTCCTCGGCCAGCCGGCCGGCCTCGGCGACGTCGCCGCGGCGCCGCACCAGGTCGGCCTGGACCAAGCGGGCGCGCCGTTCCAGTTCGGGCAGCCCGACCTCGCGGGCCTCGGCGAGCGCCAGCTCGGCTCGCTGCTCCAACCCGTCCTCGTCGAACCGGGAGCGGTCCTCCAGCTCGGCGATCTCCGCCCACAGCGCCAGAGCGCCGGCGTCCGCAGGAGCCGGTGCGGGTACGCCGGAGCTGGGTTCCCCGCCGGATCGTTCCGCCACGCTGGTCACCAGACCCCATCGGCCGATCAGCGGGACTACTTCCGCGTCCCGGCACTCGACCTGCCCCGTACGGGGGAGGTCAGCCCTCGGCGAGCCAGATCGCGGTGTGCGGAGGCAGCGCCACGGTGGCCGGAGAGCGGCGCACGTGCGTGTTGGAGGCCAGCAGGACGGTGCCGCGGGTGCGCACCAGCGTCGTCCCGCTGCCCATGTTCACCACGCAGCGGACCACGCTGCCGTCGTCGGCGGTGCACCGCACGGTGAGGACGTCGCCCCGCGTGCTCACCGTCGCCTGACCCGAGCCCAGCGCCGGGTGCGCCTCGCGCAGCGCCAGCGCGCGGCGGTAGAGGGTCAGCATCGAGCCACCGTCGCGGGACTGGCGGGACACCGCGTACCGGTCCCACTCCGCCGGGATGGGCAGCCAGGGCTCGGCGTCGGCGCCGGCGGAGAACCCGACCCCGGGGGAGGGGTTCCACGGCATGGGCACGCGGCAGCCGTCGCGCCCGCTGCGGGTGCCCCCGCTGCGGAAGAAGATCGGGTCGCGCTTGGCCTCGTCCGGGACGTCGGCCTGCGGCAGGCCCAGCTCGTCGCCGGCGTAGACGTAGGCCGATCCCGGCAGGGCCAGCATCAGCAGCGCCGCGGCGCGGGCGCGGGCGGTGCCCACCGCGCCACCGCCGAAGCGGGTGACCTGCCGGTCCTTGTCGTGGTTGCCCAGCACCCAGGAGACGGGAGCGCCCACCTCGCCGAAGGCGTCCAGCGCGCTGCGCACGCCGTCGGCGAACGCCTCGGTCGACCACGCCGACTTCAGCAGCCGGAAGCTGAACGACTGGTGCATCTCGTCGGGGCGGGAGTAGAGGGCCACCTCGCGCGGGTCGGCCAGGCAGACCTCGCCGACGAGCATGGTGTCGGGGTACTCGTCGCAGATCGACCGCCAGCGCCGCCAGACGTCGTGCACCTCGGGCTGGTTCCAGGTCATCGCCTGCTCGGGGCCGTGGCCGAAGAGGGTGGGGGAGTAGGCCCCCGGGTTGTCCCGCAGGCCGGCGTCCTTGTACAGGCCGTAGGCGACGTCGACGCGGAAGCCGCTGACGCCGCGGTCGAGCCAGAAGCGCAGCGTCCGCTCGAAGTCGGCGGCGACGGCGGGGTCGCGCCAGTTGAGGTCGGGCTGCTCGGGGGCGAACAGGTGCAGGTACCAGCGGCCGTCGGGGGTCCGCGACCACGCCGGCCCGCCGAAGAGCGACTGCCAGTTGTTCGGCGGCTCCTCCGACGGGGGCGCGAAGTGGTAGCGCGACGCCTCGGGGCAGTCCGGGTCGGCCAGCGCGGCCTGGAACCAGGGGTGCCGGTCGGAGGTGTGGTTGGGGACGACGTCGAGCACGACCCGCAGGCCCAGCGCGCGGGCCTCGGCGACCAGCGCCTCGAGGTCGGCGACGTCGCCGTACTCGGGGTCGACGGCGCGGTAGTCGACGATGTCGTAGCCGCCGTCGGCTCCCCCGGAGGGGTAGTGCGGGTTGATCCACACCGCGTCGACGCCGAGCCACGACAGGTACGGCAGCCGGGAGCGCAGGCCGGCGAGATCACCGACGCCGTCACCGTTCCCGTCCGCGAACGAGCGCAGGTAGACCTGGTACACCACCGCCGACCGCCACCACGGGGACGTCGACGACCGTTCCGCGACCTGCCGACGGGTCGCGGTCCGCACCGATGCGAGCCGCACTGCCATGCGACCTCCATCGGCACGTCCCCGTACTTCCTCGAGCACGCGAGAGGTCGGAGTGACCCCTGTTCCGGGTCGTGACCTCCCCGAGACGTCCCGGTGCACCCGCCCGCGGGCGGAGGCCCGGGGGACACCGGACCCCGGGCAGGACAGGATGGCGGCATGGCAGAAGACGCACGGACCTACGACCTCGTCGTCTACGGGGCGACCGGCTTCGTCGGCCGGCTGCTCGCGGGCTACCTCGCCGAGCACGCCCCGCCCGCGACCCGGATCGCGCTGGCCGGGCGGTCCCGGGAGCGGCTCGAGGAGGTCCGGCGCGCGCTGCCCTCCGGCGGCCGGGACTGGGCGCTGGCCGAGGCGGACTCGACCGATCCCGCCTCGCTGGACGCCCTCGCCGGCGCCACCCGCGTACTGGTGACCACGGTCGGCCCCTACGCCCGGTACGGCCTGCCGGTGGTGGAGGCGTGCGCCAAGGCCGGCACGCACTACGCCGATCTCACCGGGGAGGTGCTGTTCGTCCGGGACGCGATCGAGCGCTGCGACGCCGTCGCGAAGGAGACCGGCGCGCGCATCGTGCACGCCTGCGGGTACGACTCCATCCCCTCGGACCTGAGCGTCTTTCTGCTCGGCCGGCAGGCCGCTGCCGACGGCGCGGGCGGGCTGCGCGAGGTCCAGCTGGTCGCCACCCTCCGGGGCGGCTTCAGCGGCGGGACCATCGACTCGATGCGCGCGCAGGTGGAGGCGCTGCAGGCCGATCCGGCACGGCGCCGGGTGGTGGGCGACCCCTTCGCGCTGAGCCCCGACCGCGCGGCGGAGCCGGACACCCGCCAGCCGCGGGACGCCGGGATGCCCGCGCAGACGCCGGGCGGGCGGTGGACGGCGCCCTTCGTCATGGCGCCCTTCAACACCCGCATCGTTCGGCGGAGCAACGCCCTCCAGGACTGGGCCTACGGGCGAGGGCTGCGCTACGGCGAGGTCATGGGGACGGGGCGCGGCCCGCTGGGGGCGGTGACCGCCGCGGGGATCAGCGCAGGGCTGCTCGCGACCGTGTCGGCCATGAGCCTCGCGCCGACCCGCGCGCTGCTGGACCGCGTGCTGCCGGCGCCCGGCACCGGCCCGGGCGAGTCCGTCCGGGAGAAGGGCTTCTTCCGCATGGTCGTCGACGCCACCACCGAGGACGGGCGCCGCTACCGGGCGACCGCCGCGGGCAGCGGCGACCCGGGCTACAAGGCCACCGCCGTCATGCTGGGTGAGGCCGCCCTCGCGCTCGCCCTCGACGGGGACCGGCTGCCCGACCGGGCGGGCTCGCTCACGCCGGCGACGGCGATGGGCGAGGTGCTCGTCGAGCGGCTGCGCGCCGCCGGGCACACCTACGAGGTGGTGGCGGTCTGATCCGACCGCCACCGCAGCGGTGGCCGGAGGGCATCGCTAGGGTTGGCCGACATGCCGACCAGCGCACCGGGACAGCCCGCGGGGACGATCCGGGACCTCGGGCTGCCCGCACGGGCGGTCACCGCGCTGACCCGTGCCGGAATCACCGGGGCCGGGGAACTCGCCGCCCTGACCCGCCGGGAGCTCGGCGCCGTCCCCGGGCTGGGCCCCGGGCTCGTCACCGCGATCCGGGCCGTCGTCCCCGAGCCGCCCGCGCGGCTGCCGGGTGCCGGCACGCGGCCGGCCGACGAGGGCGGCGACGCCGACCCCGACGAGGAGGGGCCGGTGGCGCCGGCCATCCCGTCGTTCGACTCGCTGCGGGGTCCGCGGCGCCGGTCGGCGGTCGATCTCCTCGTCCCCGCGGCGCCCGGCCCCGCGGCGCCCGGCCCCGCGGCGCCCGGCCCCGCGGCGCCCGGTCCCGCGGCGCCCGGCCACGTGGCACGCCCGCCCGGCCCGCCGACCCCGCCCGGCCCGCCGACCCCGCTCGGCCCGCCCGCCGCCGCTCGTCGTCCGTCGCCCGGTGCGGGCGGGCCGCCCACCACCGTCCGTCCCCCGGACTACGCCGACCTGCTCCGCCTCGGGGTGCACGTCACCCGGGTGGTCCTCGGCGCTCCGGTGCGCTGCCTGCACCGGCTGCTCGGCCGCGGCGGCCCACCCGCTCCGTAGGCCCGGGACGCAGGTGGAGCGGGTCCTGCTCCGGCGCGGCGCCGGCGCGGTCGAGGCCGTCGAGCTCGGCGCCGACGGGGCAGCCGGCCGCAGCACCCGGCTCGACACCGCGGCGTTCGCCGGGTTCGTGGCGGAGCGCGAGGGCGCGGCGCCGGTCCGCTGGGTGTGGGACGACACGACCCGCTGGTACCCCGCGCTGCTGACGGCCGGGGTGCGCGTCGAGCGCTGCACCGACCTGCGGCTGGGCCACGCGATCCTGCGGCGGTCCCCGTTCGCCGCGCAGGACCTGCTCGCCGGGGAGGACACGCCGGGCTGGGACGCGCTGCAGCCCGGCCCGCCGCCGGACCCGGCCCTGTTCCCGCTCGCCGACCCGGCCGACCTGCTCGACCCGGTGGCCGAGCACCGGCGCCAGCAGGCGGTGCTGGCCGCCTCGCCGCAGTGGGACCGGCTCGCCCTGCTGCTGGCCGCGGAGTCCTCCGGGGCGCTGGTCGCCGCCGAGCTGACCCACACCGGCCTGCCCTGGCGCGCCGACGTGCACGCGCGCCTGCTCACCGGCCTGCTGGGTGCACGCCCGGGGGCGGGGAGGCGCCCGGCGGTGCTCGAGCGGCTGCTGGGGGAGGTCCGCGCGGCGTTCGGCGCGCCGGCGCTCAACCCGGACTCGCCCGGAGAGCTGCTCCGGGTGCTGCAGCACGGCGGGCTGCCGGTCCCCGACACCCGGTCCTGGACGCTGGAGCAGCTCGACCACCCCGGCATCCCGGCGCTGCTGGAGTACCGGAAGCTGTCCCGGCTGCTGGCGGCCAACGGCTGGGCCTGGCTGGACACGTGGGTGCGCGACGGCCGGTTCCGCGCCGTCTTCGTGCCCGGTGGGGTGGTGACCGGTCGGTGGGCCTCCTCCGGGGGTGGGGCGCTCTCGGTGCCCACGGTCGTCCGGCCCGCGGCGGTCGCCGACGAGGGCTGGCAGTTCGTGGTCGCCGACGTCGCCCAGCTCGAGCCGCGGGTGCTGGCCGGGATGAGCGGGGACGACGCCATGGCGCAGGCCGCCCGCGCCGCCGATCTGTATGCGGGGATGGTCGCCGCGGGCACCGTGGCGACGCGGGCCGACGCGAAGCTCGGCATCCTCGGCGCGATGTACGGCGGCACCCGCGGCGAGAGCGGGCGCATGATGCCCCGGCTGGCCCGCCGCTACCCCCGGGCCATCGGCCTGGTGGAGGAGGCCGCCCGCGCCGGCGAGCGCGGCGAGGTGGTGCACACCCTGCTCGGGCGGGGATCGCCGCTCCCCGGGGTGTGGCCGCACGAGGAGGGCGACCGGGCCCGCCGCGCGTGGGGCCGCTTCACCCGCAACTTCGTCGTCCAGGGCACCGGGGCCGAGTGGGCGCTGTGCTGGCTGGCCGACCTCCGCAACCGGCTGTGGCGGCTGGGCGGGGAGGGCGACGTGGGGGCGCGGCCGCACCTGGCCTTCTTCCTCCACGACGAGGTGGTCGTGCACACGCCCGAGCACCTGGCCGACCAGGTCGCCGACGCGGTCCGCGCCGCGGCGTCCACCGCCGGCCGGCTGCTGTTCGGCGCCTTCCCGGTGGACTTCCCGCTCGACGTCGCGGTCGTCCGTTCCTGGGCCGACGCCGGGTGAGCTCCCGCGCGCGGTACACCACCGACCGGGGGTCCGCGCCGTCGCGACACACATCACGTCCTGGAAATCAGCGCCTGCGGATTGTCACGACTGCATAACGGCGGTTACCGTGGCGGGGCCCGGCCGGTCGTTCTCTCCCCACCGGGGAGGTCCACCGGGCGCCGCCGAGCCGTCCTCCGGGGCGGGCCGGGGACCCACCGCAGCACTGGGGTGAATCGCGCGCCGGGCACGTCCCGTCGCGGGTAGGGCCACTTCCCGCCCGAATCCGTCAGCTAACCCGGTAGGCGGCACCACGGAAGAAACGGAGAGCCGCCGCATGGCGCGCCCCTGCACCGCCGCACGCCCCTGCGCCCGCCGGCACCGCCGCCTCCGGGCGCGTCCGCGGATCTGATCGCACGCGCTGCCCGGCGTCGCGCCGGTCGCCCGCCGTCGGCCCGCACCGGCCTCCCCGCCGGTGCCCGACGGCCCCGCGACCCGCGCCCGGGCCCGCTGTCCGCATCCTCCGCGCCCCGCCCCCGGCGACCGGTCGCGCCCCACACCCCGGAGCACCCGAACACCATGGATCCCCGCACCACCACCACCGGCCGACGCGGCCCGCTCGCCCTCCGCCGCCGTCCGCCCGCGGCCGTCCGCCGGCCCGCGCTCTACCTCGGCGTCGCGGTCACGGGCGCCGTGCTGGTGAACAGCCTCGTCGGCGTCGAGCCGACCGCCCAGGCCGAGGCCGGCACCTCCCAGTCGGTCAGCGTCGCCGAGGAACTGGGCCTCTCCGCGCAGTCGGGCCCCATCGACGTGACCGAGGACCTCGCCCCGCTCGAGGACCTCGCGGCCAGCCGGAGCACCCGGGAGGCCGACCAGGCCGCGGCGCAGCAGGCCCAGGCCGCGGCCGACCAGGCCGAGCTGGACCGGCAGACGGCCGAGGCGGAGGCCCTGGCCCGCGCCGAGGCCGAGAAGAAGGCGGCGGAGGAGGCCGCGGCCGCCGCGGCGGCCGCCGAGCAGGAGGCGGCGGCGGCTCCGGCGAGCCCCACGCAGCAGGCCCGGGCGGCGGCGACGGCGGCCGCCTCGGTGGCGGCCACGGCCGTGGCGCGGATCAGCAACACCGCCGGCAGCGTCCGCTCGCAGACCCAGTCCGCGGCCGACGCCGTGGTCAGCAACGTGCCCGGCGCCGCGGGGATCACCCTGGGCGGCACCCGGGCCAGCGCCGCCGACCCGGGCGGGCACCCCTCCGGTCTTGCGCTGGACTACATGGTGATGTCGAACGCCGCCCTCGGGGACGCCATCGTCGAGTACCACCGCGCGCACTGGGCCGAGCTCGGCGTGGACTACCTCATCTGGCAGCAGCGGATGCTGTCCTCGCCCGGGGGGTCCTGGCAGGCCATGGAGAACCGCGGCAGCGCGACGGCCAACCACATGGATCACGTGCACGTCAACTACAACTGAGCACGCCCGCGGCGGCTCCCACGTGAGCCGGCGGACCACGGAGAGCGGCAGTCCCCGCATGGCCGGCCCGATCGGCACCCACGGCCACGCGGGGACGTAGGCCGTGGTCCGCCGGGCCTCGATGGCCGCCACCACGGCCCGGACCCCGGTCGGCGTGACCACCACGGAGCGGGTCCGCTGCTGCGCGTGCTGGTGCATCTCCGAGCGGATGCAGCCGGGTGGACCGGCACGTCGACACCGGGGAGGGGCTGCGCAGGCCCTTGGCGAGCGGGGCGACGCCGGCCTCGGTGGCGGCGAAGACGGCGGGCACCGCATCGGCGTCCGTGACGTCCAGCGCGGCGGTCTCCACGAAGCGGCCGGTGGCCGAGCGCGTCTCCGCGGACAGGGCGTCGAGCCGGACGAGACCCCCGCGGCGCCGCCGCGAGCGGCACCGCTCATCGCAGCCGATCGGGCCCTGCGGGGTTGAATGCCGGCCCGGGCGGGCACCCCCGGAGGGCGCACGGGCACGGGACGACGCGCGGGGAGGCCCTCGCGGGACGCACACGAGGAGATCGGGAGTGACCACGGCCGAGACCAGCCGACGCTGCCTGGACGGCCGCTACCAGCTCCACGAGCTCATCGCGGTCGGTGGCATGGGCGAGGTCTGGCGCGCGCGTGACCTGCAGCTCCACCGCACGGTGGCGGTCAAGGTGCTGCGCAGCGAGTTCGCCGACGACCCGGTCTTCGTCGCCCGCTTCCGCTCCGAGGCCCGGCACGCGGCCGGGCTGAGCCACCCCAACATCGCCGCCGTCCTCGACTACGGGGAGACCACCGCCCCCGACACCGGTGAGAGCCTGGCCTACCTGGTGATGGAGCTCGTGGAGGGCTCGTCGCTCTCGGCGCGGCTGGCCGAGGAGGGTTCGCTGGACACCCGCGCCACCCTCTCGCTGCTGCGGCAGGCGGCCGCCGGCCTGGCCGAGGCACACCGGGCGGGTGTGGTGCACCGCGACGTGAAGCCGGCCAACATCCTGCTCGGCCCGGGCGACACGGTGAAGCTCACGGACTTCGGCATCTCGTGGTCGGCGGGGAGCGCACCGATCACGCGCACCGGGCAGGTCGTCGGCACCGCCCAGTACATGTCGCCCGAGCAGGCCCGGGGCGAGCACGTCAGCCCGGCCAGCGACGTCTACGCGCTCGGCCTCGTCGGCTACGAGTCCCTGGCCGGGCACGCGGCCTTCGACGGTGACAACCCGGTGACCGTCGCGCTCAAGCAGGTGCAGGAGACCCCGGAACCGCTCCCGGCCGAGCTGCCCCCCGACGTCCGCGCCCTCATCGACGCCGCCCTGGTGAAGGACCCCCGGGAACGCCCGCGCGACGGCGACGCCTTCCTCTCCGCGATCGAGGAGACCATCCGGCAGCCGTCCGGGGAACCGCCGACCCGGTCCGTGGTGCGCGCGCCGGTGCGGCGGGAACGCCGGGCGGAGCAGCGTCACCGCGCCGCCGCGAAGCGCCGGGCCGCCCCGGTCACCCGCCCGCAGGCCGCGACGATGGTCCGCCGGCCGGCGCTCGTGGTGCTGCTGCCGCTCGTGGCGTTTCTCCTCGGCGCCGGTGCGCTCACCCTGGGTCCCGGTCCCGGCACGGAGTCCGGGAACGCTGCCGGCGCCGTCTCCGGCCCGTCGGCCGAGGCGGGTGTGGTGCTGGAGCCCGGGGACTACCTCGGCCGACCCGCCGCGGAGGTCGCCGGGGAGCTCGGGGCCCTCGGTCTCACGGTGCGGCAGGTGCAGGACCCGACGTCGGAGCGTCCCCCGGGGACCGTGACCGGCCTCGAGCCGGCGGGCACGCTGCTGCGTCCGGGCGACGTGGTCCGCCTCGCCGTCGCGGTGCGGCCGGGCGCGACGCTCCCGGAACTGGTCCCCGTCACCGGTGGCGGCGCCACCCCGGTGGGGCGCCCCCGGCCCGTGGCGCCCGCGCCCGCGGTCCCGGCCGACGAGCCGGCGCCGGCCGGCACGACGGCCCCCGCGGTCCCGGTTGATGGCGGCGCGGGCCCGGTCACCGACCAGCCCTCGGCGCCCTCGGAGGGCGGCGGCACGACCAGCGAGCCGACCACCCCGCCGGAGGACACCACGGGCACGCCGACCACCCCACCCGGGGACGGCGG